>CAVRBZ010000001.1:0-517660 GCA_963719355.1 uncultured Solirubrobacterales bacterium
GCGCCCCGCTTGTTCACTATCTCGATCGACCCCCAGCAGGCGATGGAGGAGTACCTGCGCGTCAAGGCCGGAACGATGGGGCAGGCCCTCAGCTCGAGCCGGCTGTTCCAGGCCTTCGCCATGGCCACACCAGGGATGCGCGAGCTGGTCAGCATCGGCAAGGTCTGGGAGCTGGCGCAGCTCAACCGGCGCACCAGCGGAGCCGCCCCATACGACCTGGTCATCGTCGACGCGCCGGCCACCGGGCACGGCGTCGGCCTGCTGCGCACGCCGCGAACGTTTGCCGACATCGCCCGGGTCGGGCCCATCGCCCATCAGGGGCAGACTATCGCCGACACGATCGCCGACCAGGACTTCACCGGCGTGATCGCCGTGGCCACGCCGGAGGAGATGCCGATCAACGAGACGCTGACGCTCTTCGAGGAGCTGGCCAAAGACCGTCTGGCGCTCGACCTGGTGATCGTCAACGCGCTCTACCCGGCTCGGTTCGAGGCGGCGGAGATCGCCGAGCTGGCCAGCGCGCTGACCCGGACGCGCTCCGCGCTGGCGCGCTCGGCGCTGCGCGCGGCGCTGTCCGAGCACGCCCGGGCCGCCACCCAGCGCGAGCAGCGCGACCGCCTGGGCCGCCGCGTCAACGGGCGGCTGGTCGAGCTTCCCTACGTGTTCGCCAATCACCTCGGCCTGCCACAGCTGCGCCAGCTCGCCGATTCTCTTGAGGCGGCCCTGTGAACGTGGCCGAGATGCTCGAGGGCAAGCGCGTGTGCGTGTGTGCCGGCTCGGGCGGGGTGGGCAAGACGACCACGTCAGCCGCGATCGCGCTCGGGATGGCCGCCGCCGGCGCCAAGGTCGCGGTGGTGACCATCGACCCGGCGAAGCGTCTCGCCAACGCGCTGGGGCTGGAGCAGCTCGAGAACGAGCCACGCCGAGTGGAGGCGGAGCGGCTGGCCACGGGCGACCTGGAAATCCACGGCGAGCTGTGGGCGATGATGCTCGACCCCAAACGAACGTTCGACGAACTGATCGACCGGATCGCGGCCGATCCCGCCCGAGCCCAGGAGATCAAGGACAACCGCGTGTACCGGGAACTGTCTACCGCGGTGTCCGGCTCCCAGGAGCTCACCGCCATCGCCAAGCTCTACGAGCTCGATCAGGAGCACCGCTTCGATCTGCTGGTGCTCGACACGCCGCCCTCGCGCAGCGCGCTCGAGTTCCTGGATGCGCCGGGGCGGCTCAACGCATTCCTCGAGGGCCGCGCGCTCAAGGCGTTCACGCGCCCGATGGGCGCGGGCATCCGCGCCCTTGGCCGCGGCGCGCTGCCGCTCCTGGGCGGGCTGCGGCGGATCACCGGTATCGATCTGATCAGCGATCTGTCGGTGTTCTTCCAGCTCTTGGGCGACATGACCAACGACTTCAGCCAGCGCGCCGGCCAGGTCGCAGAGCTCCTGCGGGCGCCGAGTACCGCGTTCGTGCTCGTCACCTCGGCCGCGCGCGAGCCGATCGACGAGGCGATCTGGTTCGGGCAGCGGCTCCAGGACGATGGGCTGCCCTTCGCCGGGGTGGTTGTCAACCGCGTCCACCACGACCTGCTCGGCGGTCGCGAGCCGCGCGAGGTCAGGCGGTCACTGTCCCGTGTCCTGGCCCCCGGCCTGGCCAGCCGGGTGGCGGAGAACTTCCGCGACTACCACGTCCTGGCCCGCCGCGACGACCACAACCTCGCGCGGCTCTCCGGCGAGCTTGACGAGCGGCGGCTGCTGCTCGTGCCCCAGCTCGACGACGACGTGCATGACGTCGAGGGCCTGCTGCGCATCCACCGCTACCTGTTCGGCTCGCAGGCCGAGCGGGAGCGGCTGATCGGCGACCTCGTCGCCTAACCGCGGAGCAGCGTTACGGCATCACCGCTCCACGCTGCCCAGTCGAACAGTGTCGCCTGCCACCGCTCCCTGGCTACCGGCCGGCCGGCGCAGACGAGCTGGACGGCGTCCTCGTGCAGCAGCTCCCAGACCGCTTGCTCGGCCAGGGCAAGCCGCTCGCTGACCCGTGACTGCGGGTAGCGCTCCCCGACAAGCTCGACCACGTCGCCCACCGGTAAGGCTCGTCCGGCGCAGCGCGCGACGATGTCGTATTTCAGGCCGACCACCGGCGCCGGGTGCGCCGGCGCCGCGCTCGCCTCGGCCAGCAGTCGGGCGGTCACGTCCTCGCCCGCGCGGGTGACGTTGCCCCACCCGCGTCCCATCCCGAGTTGGTCGGCGGCCAGCCGCGGTCCCTCGTAGATCGTCAAGCGGGCCCGCTCGGGTGACCAGTGCCGCTCGTCGAGCTCGAGCGGGCGACCGGATACCCACGGGCCGACGATGCGCGCGTTCAGCTCCTCGCGGGTGAGGTTGAAGGCCCGCGCCTGATGAGGGAACTGGCGCAGCTCGACGTGGAACACGCGGGTAGAGTCGCATGCCCATGAGCGAGCGGCCCATCTGGGCGCCGTGGCGGATCGAGTACATCACCGGCCCGAAGGACGGCGAGTGCATCTTCTGCGCCGCGGCGTCGTCGAACAACACCGATCCGGCGCACACCCCGATCGACCGTGGCGAGCAGTGTCTGACGATCCTCAACGCCTACCCCTACGCGCCGGGGCACGTGATGGTCGCGCCCCTCCGGCACACCGGCGCCCTGGAGGACCTGACCAGTGAGGAGATGCTTGACACGATGCGCCTCGCCCGCCGCTCGATCCTGGCTATCCGCACCGCCATGACCCCCGACGGGTTCAACGTCGGCTTCAATCTCGGCGGGGTCGCGGGTGCGGGAATCGTCGACCACCTGCACCTGCATGTGGTCCCCCGGTGGAGCGGCGATACCAACTTCATGCCGGTGCTGGCCGAGACCAACGTGATCCCGCAGGCCCTTGAGGCCACGCGCACGGTTCTGCTCGAGGCGTTGGCCGGCGTCGGTGGCGGGTAGGCAGCGGACAGCATGGCCAACGACATCGGGCTCGAGAGGCTCCGGGACCGGCTCGCCGCCGGCGCGCAACTGGTCGAGGTGCTGCCGCCAAAGGAATACGCGCAGGCCCATCTCCCGGGCGCGCTCAACCTACCTCTCGGCAGCCTGCACGAGCCGAACGTCTCGGTGCTCGACCGCGACCGGCCGGTGATCGTCTACTGCTGGGACTCGCTCTGAGACCTGAGCCCGCGAGCCGCGTCGCGGCTCGAAGCACTTGGCTTCACCGAGGTGTACGACTACGCCTTCGGCAAGGTCGACTGGCTGGCCCACAACCTCCCGGTCGAGGGTGAGCGCGCCGACCCGCCCACGGCGGGGCGGCTGATGCGAAACGACGTCGTCCGCTGCGCGGCGCGCGACCGCGTGGTCGATGTGCTCGAGGCCGTCAGTCGCTCCCCCTATAGCTTCGCGCTCGTCACCGACGGCGCTGGGACGCTGCTCGGTCGCCTGCGCGCGACCCACGATGGCGACGGTCAGGCTCTGGTCGGCGAGGTCATGGAGCTCGACCCCTCGACGGTCCGCCCGCACCGCTCCGCCGGCGGCCTGGCTCAGCAGCTGGCCGAGAAGGATCTGAAGTGGGCGATCGTCACCTCTCCCGAGGGGCGGCTGCTGGGGGTGGCGTGGCGCGAGGAACTCGAGGCCGCCGACTGCTAGGACTGGGCCTCGCTGCGCTCGGCGTCCATGGGGCCGGGCCGCCGGGCGTCCATGCCCGGCGGGCGGTCGGGATCGCCGCCGCCCGGCACGGACGCCGGGCGGGACGGGTCCCACGGACGCTGCGCGAAGCGCAGCCCCAAAGATCACACCACGCGGATCGTGCCCGGCTCGCCCTCGACGAGCCGGCCGATGACCGCGCCGGGCAGCTCGCCGGCGCGGGCCGGATCGAGCGCCACGAGCAGCCCGCCCGAGGTCATCGCGTCGGTCAGGAGCCGGTGGCGCACCTCGTCCACGTGCGGCTCGAACGTGGCGAACTCCTCCGCGTAGCGCCGGTTGTTGCGACTCCCGCCGGCGATCGCGCGATCGTCGGCCAGGAGCTCGAGCGCGCCCGCGATCGCGGGAACGGCGTCCGCCTCCACGACCGCGGCCAGGCCGCCGGCCAGCGTCAGTTCGTGCAGGTGGCCGAGCAGGCCGAAGCCGGTCACGTCGGTCATCGCGTGCGCGCCCGCTGCCCGGGCGGCGCCGGCCGCCTCGTCGTTCAGTTCGGTCATCACCTCGACGGCCGCCTCGAGCACCGCCTCGGGAGCGAGTCCCTTCTTCAACGAGGTCGTGACGGCGCCCGCCCCCACCGGCTTGGTCAGCACGAGCGCGTCGCCGGCGCGGCCGCCCGCGTTGGTGATCAGCTCGGCCGGCTCGACCAGGCCGGTCACGGCCAGCCCGTATTTGGGCTCCGGGTCGTCGATCGTGTGCCCGCCGATGATCAGCGCCCCGGCCGAGCTGACCGCGTCGTGCCCGCCCCGGAGCACCTCGCCCAGCATCTCTGACCCGAGGTTCTCGACCGACCACGCCACCAGGTTCAGCGCGCTCACGGGGCGACCCCCCATCGCGTACACGTCGGACAGGGCGTTGGTGGCTGCGATCCGGCCGAAGTCGTAGGGATCGTCGACGATCGGGGTGAAGAAATCAGCCGTCTGCACGAGCGCCAGGTCGTCGCGCAGGCGATAGACCCCGGCGTCGTCGCTGGTCGAGACGCCCACCAACAGATTGGGATCGTCCGGCTGGGGCAAGCCCCGCACGAGCGGCCCGAGGAGCGACGCGGGAACCTTGCAGGCACAGCCGGCCCCGTGCGAGAGGGACGTGAGCTTCACCGCGCTCATGCCGCGATCATGGCAGAGCACGCAGGGTAGGGTCCTCTCACGTGCTCGACCCCTCTCTGCTGGCGGCGGCTGCGCCCGCTCACTTACCGGGGGTCCTCCACGACCTCGAGCCGACGCTCAACAAGTTCGGCTATCTCGCCCTCGGATTGATCTTCCTCGAGGACTTCGGCGTTCCGGTGCCCGGCGAGACCGTGCTGATCATCGCCGCCATATACGCCGGCACGGGACGGCTGAGCATCTGGCTCGTTGCCCTGATCGGCTTCGTGGCCGCGGTACTGGGCGACAACGTGGGGTTTGGGATCGGTCACTTCGGCGGCCGGCCGCTGGCCGAGCGCTACGGCAAATACATCTTCCTCACGCCCGAGCGCCTCGAGAACACGGCGAGCTTCTTCGACCGCCACGGCGGGAAGGTGATCGTGATCGCGCGCTTCGTCGAGGGGCTGCGGCAGGCCAACGGGATCATCGCGGGCATCACCGGAATGCACTGGACGAAGTTCCTGCCGTTCAACCTGCTCGGCGCGGCGCTGTGGGTGGCCCTGTGGGTGTCGGTCGGCTACTTCTCCGGCAGCCACATCAACAGCATCTACCACACGGTCACGCGCTACCAGACGTACTTCGCGATCGCCGTCGGGCTCGTGATCCTTGCCTTCATCGGCCGGCATCTGTGGCGGCGGCGAAAACAGAAACGCGAGCGGGAGGCCCGCTCCCGCGAATGAACTACGACGTCTCGCGGAACGCCCGGCGGGACTTCTCGATCGTCTCGAGTGCCGCGTCCCGGGCTGCCCATCCCCCGACCTCGGAGTACCGGCCCTTGTCGAGGTCCTTGTAGACGGCGAAGAAGTGGCCGATCTCGGCGCGGAGCAGCTCCGGGAGGTCATCCACCTCGTCGATCCAGTTCCAGCCCGGGTCATCGCAGGGAACGCACACCACGTGGTCGTCCGGCCCTTTCTCGTCGGACATCTTGAACAGGCCGACCGCTTTCGTGACGACGACACATCCGGGGAAGGTCGGCTCGGACACGCACACCAGGACGTCGAGCGGATCGCCGTCGGGCGCCAGCGTCTCGGGCACGTAGCCGTAGTCGGTGGGGTACACGACCGAGGCCGAGATGAACCGGTCGAGCTTGATCGCGCCCAGTTCCGGGTCATATTCGTACTTGTTGCGGCTGCCCTTGGGGATCTCGACGATGCAGGTCAGCTCGTAGTCGCTCACACCAGGGCTCCGCTGCTCGCCGGCGTCAGTTCATCTCCCCGCGCGCTACCGCCAGGCACGCCTCGCACCGCGGCCAGGGCGGATCCCAGGGATAGCCGGTGACGTCCTTGCCGCACAGAGCAGTGTCGGGATCCTGTTCGGTGACCAGGTGGCACAGCTCCTCAAACCCGTCGTCGTTCCTCCGCGGCATGTTCCGGCAATCCGGGTGGACGTTGGGAGCGACAGCGGGACGCGGCGGCACGGCCGCAGCATAACTCGCCGCGACCGGCGGCTTAAGCCGAGACACCCTGCTCGTTCAGCCAGGCTTCGACGGGGGCCGGCGGGTTTCCGGAGAACTCCGCCCGGGCGGCCAGGCGCAGTAGCTCGATCCGGTCCGCGTCGAGCTCGTCCCGACGATGGGCGAGGTAGAGGATCACGGCCCGGGCCATGGTCACTTCGGCGTCGAGGTCGTCGAATTCCGTCGGTCCGAGACCCATCGCGGATCTCATACCCGTGCTTCTGAGCCGTTAACAGCACGAGCGGGCGTGACGCCCGCTCGAGACTGCAGGTCGCGCTCCCCTTTCCTTCATAGGAGCCCCAGGACTTACATGTCAGGCCTGGCTGGCAAGACACTCCCGGCCCCGAGCGGGACCGAGTGGGGAGCGGCCTCGCCCTGAAGCCTAGCGGCTGCTCTGCGCGGTTTGGGCGAGCAGCTCGTCGGCAACCGCGCACAGGTCCGAGTCGAGGTGCCCGCAGAGCACGTCACGCAGCAGGGCCCGCAGGTGTTCGGCAAGCTCGTCCACGAGCGCGTCGACCCCCGGCTGGGCCGGGGCCAGACCGCCGATCACCGCGCGCTCGAGCGAGACCGAGTGGGCAACGCGCTCGGCCACCGCAGCGCGATCCTCCGGTTTGGCGCAGATCACGGCCAGCCGGCCGGACAGGCGTCCACTCGACGGCCCTTCAGGCTCCAACAGCGCCCGCAGCGCCAGCAGGTAGTCGGTCAGCGCCTCGAACGGGGCCAGGCGCTCGCAGCCCATCTCGAACCGAGCCAGGGCCCAGGCGATCTCCCCGCTGCGGGGCGTACGACGCGCCACCAGGTTGCCGAACGCCCGCAGCTCGTCCTCCTGCGTCGCCGTGATCCGCCGGGGCAGACGCGGCCGGCCGCTTCCGCCGAGCGCGACCGCGCGCCAGGCACCGTCGTCGATCCTCGTCCAGGCGACCGGCCCCAGTGCATACCCGCCGCGTTCAAACAGCCTGAGCGCGGTCAGCGTGCGGCGAAAGCGGGCGCGCGCGATGGACACCGGAGCGGGCGCCGCGCGGTCCTGGGGGGCGCTCAGCACGATCAGCACCTGGGGCTCCTCACTCTCGCCCCACACCGCGTCGGACGGCGCGTTCTCGAGCGCGTCGCCGCGGATGAGCGACAGGCCGTCGCTCAGCGCCAGCTCCGTGGTCCCGGGATCCAGCGCGATCCCGAGCAGCGGCGCCACCACCGTTGTCAAAGCCCGCCCCTCGTAGAGCGCGCGCTCGAGTTGGTCGTAGGCCGCCTCGAAGCGGGCGCGGTCGAACCCGAACTCGCTGCGCTCGGCGAACACCGCGGAGAGGAACGTGCGCAACGCGGCGTCGGCGCACTCCCGACGCTCAACCGGTATCCGCGGCTCCCCGCTCTGCCTGAGATAGGTGTCGAGGCCCTCGAGGCCGCTGAGCGCGCGTAGGGCCGGCGCGTAGGAAGGGAGCGCTGAGAGCAGGCCCAGGCGCTCGCGGATGAATGACCCGGTGAGCGGCCGGTAGCAATAGAGCGGGACCCGGCCACGGGGACCGCCCGTGGTCTCGACGAGCTCGAACGGGATCTCGGCGCCGGACGCGGTCTCGGCCGCGAGCTGAGCGGCCGCCTCGTCGACAAACGCCTCGATCACGCCATGCAGGCTGCTGTTGCGCACGTCCGCCGGTTCGCGCCCCTACGCGGTGATCCTCTATCGCGAACGTCCGGTTGCAGGCTCGGGAGCTATCAGGCTCGGGAGCTACTAGATACCGCGCTGGAGGGCGAGCACGAGCAGCACGATTGCGACGACGGCGGCGACCACGACCACGGCGAGGTTCGTCACGAGCGCCAAGCGCAGCCCGCTGGCGGACAGCCGTCTGGAGCGGGACCCTTGATCGTCGACCCCCGGTCCCGCGGTCTCGGTGCTCGCGGCGCCGGCTCCCGCGGCATCGGTGCTCGCGGCGCCGGCTCCCGCGATATCGGTGCTCGCCGCGCCGGCTCCCGCGGCATCGGGACTTGCCGCGGCGGCTCCCGCGGCATCGGGACTTGCCGCGGCGGGCGACGAGGGCGACTCGATCGAACTGGACAGGGCGTCGTTGACGTACCGGTTCAGGCTGACGTCCTCGCGCTCGGCGGCGAGCGCGAGCTGCTCGTGAAGCTCGCTCGGCATGCGCACGAGGATGCGACCGCTGTAGCCGGTCGCCGTCCGCGCCCGGGAGGTCCGCCGGCCCGCCGACGCATTCTCGCCGCTGGACTCCGCCGGCGCTGCGGTCGGAGTGTTCTGTCCCCCGTTGCCTTTGCTCTGCGCGCCCACGCGGTCGATCTTAGAGCCCGTATCCGGTGATATCACCGTGCTTTCTGTGCTATCACGAGGGGTGGGTGGCCCGGCCGACCGCGTCAGCTCGGCCCTCAGCTTCGTCAGGGCGCCCTCGAGCAGGCGGGACACGTGGGCCTGCGAGATGCCGACCGTCCGAGCGATCTGGCGCTCGGTCATGTCCGCGTGAAATCGGAGAAACACGACCCGACGCTCACGGGTGTCCAGGATGCGTAAGCCCGCGGCCAGGAGCACGCGATATTCGCTCTCGGCCTGCGGCTCACCGTGGACCTCGTGTTCGACCGCCGAATCGTCGGCACCGAGGGCGACCGGGTGACGAGCCAGGTCGGCCGCGATCAGCTGCTCCACCTCCGGCAGGTCCGCATCGAGCGCAGCGGCGAGCTCCCGGGCGTCCGGCGGACGCCCCAGGGATGCGGCAAGCTCACCGCGGATCCGCCCCAGCTCACTGGTCATCTTGTGCTTCTCGCGGGGCAGCCGCACGCCGCTGCTTCGATCGCGCAGCTGGCGCCGGATCTCGCCCTCTACGGCGGGCGCGACGAACGTCGCGAAGGCCACGCCTCGGTCCGGATCGAAGCGACTCGACGCCTTGACCAGCCCGACGGAGCCGGCCTGGACCAGGTCGTCGAACTCCTCGCGGCGGCGCGCGTAGCGGCGCGCCATCGCCCGCACCAGCGGCAGATGCGAGCGCACGAGCTCCTGCCTCACGGCCTCAGGAGACCCGGAGCCGTTCGGACCGGCTGCCGGCGCTACCGCCGATCGGAGATGAGCTTTGCCCTTGATGTCGCCTTGTCCCCCCTGCGACCGATATCACCGCGAACGTAGCAGAGATACCAAGCCAGCCGAAGCTTTATGTATCGAATCACGGCTTTCGACACACATTAACCAATGGACAGTTGATCATGGCTGATCGTCAACTTGGCAAGTTGTGGGGGCCGCGGGGCTCATTGGCATTAACCGCGGTGGTGCTCGCGTACCTGCTCATCGCACCCGTTTGCGCGCACGCGGTCAGCCCCGTCCCAGGCAGCGTGGCCCAGCTCTCCGCGGTGGTGCCCGCCGGCGCGCGGGCCGCCGTCGGCGCCGCTGTCGCCCAAGCCAGTGCGGCGCCGGTGCCCGTCGCTGCCGCGGCCGCCGTGCCGGCGACGGTGCGCGCTGCCGCTGACGCCGTGGCGGCCCCGGTGCATGCCGCCGCGGCCGCCGTGTCGGCGCCAGCGCCGCAGGCAGCGCCATCGGTGCCCCATGTCTCCATGCCGTCGGTGCCGACGCCGTCGGTCGCGCCGACCGTGCCTCGTGTGAACGTGCCCCACGTAACCGTTCCCAGCTTCCCCATGCCGAGTCCGCAACCGGCAACGTCGCGAACCCCACACCCTGCCGCGAGTGCCGCGGCCGGTGCCGCGCGGCAGGCCGGGTCGGTCGGTGCCCAGCTAGCGGCTGCGCAGAGCCGCTCGGGCGGCCGGCACGAGATCGCGAAGCCGTCTGGACACCGGCCGGCCCGGCCGCGGACAGGCCCAGTTGCTCATCAAGCCTCCCGTCGCGTCGCCCCGCGGATTGCCTGGCCCCCGATCGCCGCCGGCGCTTCCGTCGCCTCGGCCAAGCGCGCTGGACCGTCGCCGCCGGTCCGCGCCGCTCGCAGCGCCGAGCGACGGCGGCCGCTCGTGACCCGCCGCGCACCCGTGCGCGACATCGGCATCACGGAGGCCAGCGCGACCGCGTTGCCGACTGTGCCAACAACAGCTTCTCTCCCCCCAGGCGGAGCCGGAGGACCATCCGCCGGCGGCTCGGGCGGAGCAGCGGGTGGGATCGCCGCCGCGATCCTGGTGCTCGCCGCTCTCGCCCTAGTTCGCGGATTCCTGCCCGGACTGCTGGCCCTGGACGTCGTGCCCTGGCGGTCAGCGCTCCTGGCTTTCCGGCTCGAACGCCCCGGTTAGCTGCGGCCGGACTGAATCCGACCACTGCCGCGCAAACCGCGCGGCATACCAGCTAACAAGGAGAAACGAGCAGTATGAAATCGAAATTGATTGCTGCTGCCGTCAGCATCGCTGCGCTCGCCGTTCCGGCGACAGCGTTGGCGGACGGCAGCCCAGGAGGCAGCGCTGGAGGTGGTGGTGCCGGGCAGGCGCAGCTCGCGGGTCAAACCGCGATCACGCTCCAGAAGGCGCTCTCGTCGGCGAAGGCCGATCAGACCGCCGTGAATGCCAACAGCCCGGTGACGACTGGCGGCAGCAAGCCGTCGGGCGGATGTGGCTGCGCCCAGGCGCCGAGCACCCCGACGTCGGGCGGCTCGAACAGCGCTAATCAGCTCGCCCTTAACGGGGCGGCGAGCGGCGCCGTCAACAACGCCAGGACGACCCAGACGAACACACAGACGCAGAACGCCGGGAGCAGCGGCGCTTCGGTCGGCAGCGGCGGCGCCGGCCAGGCACAGCTGAGCGGACAGAAGGCCCTGACCGGCCAGCTGGCCGTCTCCTCGGCGAAGGCCAAGCAGAACACCACCAACGGCAACTCGCCGGGGAGCAGCGGTGGCAGCTCGAGCGGGTGTGGCTGTGACCAAGGCCCGAGCAGTAAGCCGTCAACCTCGCCGAGCTCGCCCTCGGGCGGTTCGAATAGCGCCAATCAGGGTGCGGCGAATGTCGCGCTCAGTGGCGCCGCCAACAACGCAGGCACGACCCAGACCAACACGCAGACCCAGAACGCCGGCTCGAGCTGCAAGCTCGGCTGCGGCGGCGCCGGACAGTTCCAGGCGTCGGGTCAGAGTGCGGTCACGCTCCAGGCGGCGCTGTCGGCCGCGAAGGCCGATCAGACCGCGGTGAACACCAACACCCCGGTCACGATTGGTGGCGGTCAGCCGTCAGGCGGCAACTGTGGCTGCAGCCAGACGCCGAGCGGCAAGCCGTCGGGTCCGCCCTCGGGCGGGTGCGGCTGCGGCAACTCCCCAACCCCGCCATCGAGCGGGTGTGGATGCGGTCAGTCCGACACGCCGAGCGTGCCGTCGAGCGGCTCGAACAGTGCCAATCAGGCTGTCCTCAACGGAGCGGCTAGCTTCGCGGGCAACAACGCCGGAACGACCCAGACCAACACCCAGACCCAGAACGCCGGGTCCAGCTGCGCCGTCGGATGCGGCGGCGCCGGCCAGGCCCAACTGAGCGGACAGCAGGCGTTGACCGGTCAGCTGGCGGCGTCGAGCGCGAACGCCTACCAGAACGTGGTCAATGCCAACGTTCCGGTCACCATCGGGGCCGGCAACGTGTCGGGTGGCAACAACAGCGCCAACCAGTTCGCCGCCAACGGCGCGCTGAGCGGCGCCGGCAACAACGCCAACACAACCCAGACCAACACCCAGACCCAGAACGCCGGGTCCAGCTGCGCCATTGGATGCGGCGGCGCCGGCCAGTTCCAGGCATCCGGCCAAAGCGCGACAACGCTCCAAGCAGCGCTGTCAAGCGCGAACGCCAACCAGACCGCGGTCAACGCCAACGTCCCGGTGACGATTGGTGGCGGCCAGCCGTCAGGCGGCAACTGTGGCTGCAGCCAGACGCCGAGCGGCAAGCCGTCGGGTCCGCCGTCGGGCAGCTGCGGGTGCAGCCAGCCGCCGAGCAGTCCGCCGTCGAGCAGTTGTGGCTGCGGCCAGACGCCGGGCGGTGGCCTCTCGAGCGGCAACAACAGTGCCAATCAGGCTGTCCTCAACGGAGCGGCTAGCTTCGCGGGCAACAACGCCGGAACGACCCAGACCAACACCCAGACCCAGAACGCCGGGTCCAGCTGCGCCGTCGGATGCGGCGGCGCCGGCCAAGCCCAACTGAGCGGACAGCAGGCCTTGACCGGTCAGCTGGCGGCGTCGAGTGCGAACGCCTACCAGAACGTGGTCAATGCCAACGTTCCGGTCACCATCGGGGCCGGCAACGTGTCGGGTGGCAACAACAGCGCCAACCAGTTCGCCGCCAACGGCGCGCTGAGCGGCGCCGGCAACAACGCCAACACAACCCAGACCAACACCCAGACCCAGAACGCCGGGTCCGCCTGCGCCATTGGATGCGGCGGCGCCGGCCAGTTCCAGGCATCCGGCCAAAGCGCGGCAACGCTCCAAGCAGCGCTGTCAAGCGCGAACGCGAACCAGACCGCGGTTAACGCCAACGTCCCGGTCACGATCGGCGCCGGCAACGTCTCGAGCGGCAATAACAGCGCCAATCAGGGTGCCCTCAACGGAGCAGCCAGCTTCGCGGGCAACAACGCCAATACGACTCAGACCAGCACGCAGAGGCAGAACGCGTCGAGTGGCGGTCCGTCCATCGGAAGCGGTGGCTCCGGGCAAGCCCAATTGAGCGGGCAGCAGGCCTTGACCGGTCAGCTCGCGGCGTCGAGTGCGGACGCCAACCAGACTGTGGTCAACGCCAACGTTCCGGTCACCATCGGCGCCGGCAACGTGTCGGCTGGCAACAACAGCGCCAACCAGTTCGCCGCCAACGGCGCGCTGAGCGGCGCCGGCAACAACGCCGGCACGACCCAGACGGGAGGTCAGAGCCAGAGCTAGCAGCTAGCACGCTCCGGCCCATCCACGCCTCGCGCGGAATGGTCGGGAGCCGAACGGCCCGGTACCCGGCCGGCACCAGCGGTGCCGGCCGGGCCGCCGGATAGGGCGGACCATGGGATTCCTCTATCGCGCAAAGCTCGGGCTGGTCCTCGTCACGATCGTGGTGGCGCTCGTGTCCGTGGGGCAGGCTCGGGCCGACCAGGCGACACCGGCCGACCAGCCGGCCGGGGCGAGCGTGGCCTCAACTCCGACTGGTTCGACGACGCCCTCGAATCCGGCTGGTTCGACGACGCCGTCGAGTCCGGCTGGTTCGACGACGCCCTCGAATCCGGCAGGTTCGACGACGCCCTCGAATCCGGCTGGTTCGACGACCTCCCCAACTACGGCGGCGTCGAGCACATCTCCCGGCTCGGTCACGGCGCCAGGGTCGGACACGGATCGGTCGCCGGCAGCGCCGGGATCGCCTTCGGTTCCCTCGGTGCCACCGCCGCCTACGCCACCGTCGCCGCCGGTCAAGGGGGCACCGTCGCCACCGGTCACGGGGCCGCCGCCGACCCAACCCACGGAGCCGAGTGCGGCGAGCAAGCCGACGCCGCCGACTGCGCCGACGCCCCCAAGCGTGACGGCGCCGACGCCCCCCAGCGTGACGCCGCCGAGTGCGGCCACCCTCCCGACGGCGCCGACGCCCCCCAGCGTGACGCCGCCGACGCCGCCGAGCGGGCCAACGCCGGTGGATCCGGTGCTACCAACACCCCCGCCGAAGCCAGGGCAATCCCCTTCCCACGGTGATATCAGCGGCGCGCCGGCACCGCCCACCGCAGTAGCACCGCCCCCGAGCACGCTAGCGGCGAACACGACCACTCAGACGATCGTGCAACTACAGATCTCGAGCTGTACGTCGCGGTGTCAAGGCGTCACACAGATCCAGCAGGCGACTCAGAGCAACTCGACGATCCAGCAGATCGCTGGCGCCGGCCAGATCGTCGGCACGCTCACGTCGCAGCCCGCTTCGGGCACGACGTCTCAGCTCACGAGCACGATCATTCAGATCCAGCTGGGCTGCCTGTTCCAATGCTTCGGCACGACACCGACCGACCCCTCGAGCGCGGCGCTCATTCAGCTGCTGCTGTCTCAGCTGAGCGCATTCCTGCCGCCCTCTGGGTCGAGCCGCGTGCAACCCGCGCCCGGGGTCCAGCAGAACGGCGTCGAGCAGGTCGCCTGGCAGGTACAGGACGGGAGCCCTGACTCGCAGCTTCAGAGCGCCTCCCAGACCAACGCCACCGTCCAGATCACGGAGATCGTCGCGCGCTGGCCGGCATATCTGGGGTCGGCGCCGGCCGTCCCGCAGCTGCCGCTGCCCCAGGCCGTGGACCAGACGCAGCAGCAGACGTGGCAGCTTCAGATCGGCTGCCTGTTCTACTGCGTCGACTCTCAGCAGGTGCAGCAGGCGCAGCAATCGACCACGACTATCCAGATCGTCGAGGGACCCCCGGGGTCCGTTACCACCGTGGCCGTCGTCCAGCAGACGATCTGGCAGGTGCAGGTCGGCTGTCTCGCCTGGTGCTGGGACTCGACACAGGTCCAGGAGGCGAACACCCAGAGCACGATCGCGGCGCTCACGGTGCCGCCGCCGACGGACGGACCCGGACCGGCACCGGGACCCGCGCCGCCGGCACCGGGACCTGGAGCGCCGTCGGCACCGGGACCTGGAGCGCCGTCGGCACCCGGCCCTGGAGCGCCGCCGGCACCCGAATCCGGGCCCGGGGCGCCGGAACCTGGCCTCGCGGCCGGCGGGACGACGAGTCTGCCGGAGCCGGCCTCCGCATCCTCCAATCCCCCGCCGACGATCACGGGCGCCTCAAGGCAGATGCCGGCAGGTCCGACGGCAAAGCACACCCGTCGCCACGCCCCGGTCCACGTCCTCCGGTCGCCCGGTCGAACCGGATTCGCGATGCTGGCGGTCCTGTCGGCGCCTCCGGTGAGCACGCCGCCGCGCCGGCCGGCGCCCGCGACTGCGTCATCTACCATCCTCCACGATGAGACGGTCAAACGCCCCGGGACCGCGTCGATGGCGCATCGGCTGTCCGTCCCGCCCCGCCACGTCGTCGACGCCGCATCTCCTCGACGTCCTCTCGTGATCGGCACGGCACCGGCGATCGCGCCCGGACCGAACGGCGGAAGTGACCCCCTCCTCCCGCTCATGCTGGCCACGGCGGGCATCCTGTCGCTCGCCGCGATTGCCCGCCGACGTTCATTGAGGCATGGGTGGCGTTGAAGCATCGTCGTCGCAAGAGGCGTATCGTCCCGTTCGCCGAGCAATGCGCAGAAAGCAGGTA
Organism: uncultured Solirubrobacterales bacterium; assembly: GCA_963719355.1. Classification (GTDB taxonomy): domain Bacteria; phylum Actinomycetota; class Thermoleophilia; order Solirubrobacterales; family Solirubrobacteraceae; genus Palsa-465. Next base: position 15,443 of record CAVRBZ010000001.1, read on the forward strand.
GGGCCGTTGCATACTGGACCACGAGGTCTCCGGCAGCGGTACCGGGGGCACGCTGATTCTTGGGCCGCTAGCACGCTCGCCCGTTTCGGGGGAATGCTGATGCTTGCGCTGCTACTCCTGACTGCCTTCGCACCCAGCGGAGCGAGCGCGAGCACCCACGGCTCCTCGCCCGATCCTTCGCCACAAAAAGCACCGCCGGCCCCCTCGTCGACCACGCCAGCGCCCGATCCCACGCCGCAGGCGACGGTCAAGTCCCAACCGTCGTACTCTGCGCCGCCCGCGACGCAGTCGGCGCCGACGTCCGTAATCCCGAGAACCGTTCCCACCGGCGTCACACCGGAGGGCCTCTCGCGTCGTTCGCCCAACGACGCGGTCGGAGTCGCAGCCGAGCTCGAGGTCGGCGCACCTCGCGACGGTGCCCCGTCACCGGGTCAATGTGACGGCGCCGGCACCGCACCGGCCCGCGCGGGCCTCCCATCGGCCGGCGCCGCCGCGACACGTGGCGCCGGCGCGGGCGAGCAAGCCGCAACGTATCGTGATGTCGCTCCCGCTTGCATCGCTGACCGGCGAGCTGTTCGGGCTTCCGCGCGCCGCGCTGCACGCCGGTGAGGCCGACCATCATGACGGCGTCCTGCTGTTGCTCAGCGCGCTGGCCATGGGAGTGGTCGCGGTGTCGAGTTTCACGCTGCTGCGGAGGTTGAAGCGGCTCGAGAGCCGAGGCGGGATGAAGCGCCTCGCGGTTGATCGTGGTGCGTCGGTGGTCGGTAGCGTATGGTGGCGGTGCCGCCGGCGGTGGCGTTCGAACACGGTCAGCGTGTCCTGCACATGGGGCGGCCAGGTGCAGACATGCGACTCAGCGGTGTGGTATCCCGGCGCCCGTGACTATCGTGTCGGCATGGGTCGGCGACGCCCGGCAGCACCTCGGGTTGCGGGCTGCGACGTCAACTACCACTACAACAGCGACCAGATCAGCCTCCGTGTCGCTTGCTCGGCCACATGGCCCGGTCCAACGAGCTGGCAGTCGGCACTACCGAGTCCTACACCCTCCACGTCGAGACCTCCTCCCCCACCGCCACCGTCGCCCCATCCCGCGCCCCCGACTCTGGCGGCTGGTACAACCATCCCGTCAGCGGCACGGTCAACGCCACCGCGTTCTCGGGCATTGCCTCATGTACGTTGCCGACCTATGCCGGGCCGAACAGTGGCGCGGCAACGCTCTCGGTGATTTGCGTCGACAACGCCGGCAAGCGAGTGGCGGCCACCAGCGCCCCATTCGCCTACGACGTCACGCCACCGTCGCTGAGCGCCGCCGCAAACCCGGGCGACCGGAGCGTGGCACTGAGCTGGCAGACCGGCGGCGACCTTGCCCCGACCGCAGCAGTGAGGGTCACGCGCAGCGCGGCCGGCGCCCACAGTGCGACGGCCACCGTCTACAGCGGCAACGGTGGCGGCTACTTCGACACCCACGTCCGCAACGGCGTTCGCTACACGTACACGATCACCGCCTGGGACCAGGCGGGCAACGCGTCCTCGCGGGCGGTGGTGGTCATTCCGGGTCCTCGGCTGCTCGGTCCGAGCGCCGGCGCCCATCTCGCCGCGCCGCCGATGCTGACCTGGACGAGCGTGCGCCACGCCACCTACTACAACGTCCAGTTGTACCGCGGCGGCCGCAAGGTGCTGAGTCGGTGGCCCAAGCAAGCCAGCCTCCAACTTCGCCGCACCTGGAAGTTCGACGGCCGCCGGTACCACCTCAAGCCGGGCCGGTATCGCTGGTTCGTGTGGCCCGGCTTCGGGCAACGCAGCGCTGGGCGCTACGGCCGGACGATCGGCCGGGGCACGTTCATCGTCGTGCGCTGATCAGGCGGAGCGCTCGATCTCGCCCAGGTGGGCGATGTTCTCGACGTCGCTCTCGTCGCCGCTCGGGCTGCCCCCGAACCAGGCGTCGAGGATCTCCTCGAGCTGGGCCTGTGAGGTGGCGCGCAGGCTGAGCGCAAGCACGTTGGCGTCGTTCCAGCGCCGCGCTCCCTGCGCGGTCTGGGCGTCGCCGCACAGCGCGGCACGGACGCCGGGAACCTTGTTGGCCGCGATCGAGGCGCCGGTCCCGGTCCAGCAGGCCACGATCGCCTGCTCGGCGCGGCCGTCGACCACATCGCGGGCAGCTGTCTCGCTGGCCCAGGCCCAGTCGGGACGTTCGATGTCCGAGTACGCGCCGTGCATGACGGGATCGTGCCCGCGGCGGCGAAGCTCCTCGGGCAGCGTCTCGGCGACGCCGGTCAGCTCGTCGGCGGCCAGCGCGATCCGCATCGGCGGCGGTCAGACCGCCGCGATCGCCGGCTCGCGCGCGGCGACCGGATCGCCGTCGCCGGCGTTCATCGGCTCGTCGGCCTGGTCTTCATCGACGCAGTCGACGCCCAGCCACTCGATGCCGTACGCACGCATGTCCTCGATCAGCGGCACGAGCGCGCGGCCCTTGTCGGTCAGGGCGTACTCGACTCGCGGAGGCACCTCGGGGAACGTCTGGCGCTCGACGACTCCCTCCTCCTCGAGCGCGCGAAGGCGGAGAGACAGCGTCCGCGGGCTGATGCCGTGCAGCGAGCGCTCTAGCTCGCAGAAGCGCGAGCGGCCTTCGGCCAGATCCCGGATCACCAGGAGGGTCCACTTCCCGCATACAATCGCGGCCGTGCGACACACCGGGCACGTGTCATTCGTAGCCATCTGCGTCCGATTCTAGCGCAATGCTTCACGAACTGAAGTAAAGCGGATGTGCGAGTGCCGGGGCACGGCCCTCCGTTGCCACGGCCGACCGGGCTGCCGCGCCGGCGCCGCGGCAGCCCCAGCCTCTACTTCACGGTGTAGCTGTAAGGGATCGCCGCCACGTCGTTGCCGTTCAGGGCGAGGTAGCCCTGGAACCCGACCTCGTTCGTGTCGTCGATGTACAGCGTTGCGGACACGTGCGCCCCGGACGCTCCTGTCGGCGTGATCGTTACCGGGATCGTGCCGACCTGGCCAGGCCCCACGATCACCGGGGAGAACCCGGTGAGCTGGGATGGATCGGTGCTGACCGACCACAGGTCGCCCGTCTGCGAGTCGACCGCCGGATCGAACGGTGCGGTGGCCACGTTCATGGTCGTGTGGACGGGTTCGCTGGGGGCGCCGGTGGCGCCGAACGGGCCCACCACGGTGGGAGCGATCGACCACAGCCCGTGCGCCAGCAGGTTGGCGCTGAACGTGGTGCTGACGGTTGTTCCGACGTTCGAGATGACGTCTGGGTCACCGAAATTCCAACTGGAGTCGAATTGGATCGGGGTTGTCCCGGTGGTGCTGGCCACACCGGTGAACGCGGTGCTGTGGGTCGGGATCAGGTACTGCGGGACGTTTTGAGCCACGGTGAGCGGCACCGTCGTGTCGGGGCCGGACAGCGAGGTGAGGCTCAATGGCGTGCTGCCCGGGAGTCGGGCGTCGACGAAGTACGCTTCCGGCGACGGCCCGTTGTTGGTGATCTTGACGTTGTACGTCTGGGCCTGGCCCTTCGCCAGCTGCGTCCCAGTCGAGTTGGGCAGCGCGCCCCGCGACGCTGGCACCGCGTTCTCGTTGGTCCTCACCGTGAACGGCTCGGTCAGCGCGGTACCCGACACCTGCGGCGCGAACGCGACGATCAGCGTCCACGTTCCCTGCGCCGGCGAGAGCGCATGCAACTGGGCGCCCATCGTGTTGGTGAGACCGGTGGGCGTCGGCGGCAGCTCGTTGGCCACCTCCGCCTGCGCCTCGCCGCTCGGGTCGACCAGGAACGCGGTGAACGGGTTGTCCGGGTTGTTGGCCAGCTGCGATCGACGCGTTCAGCTCGGGCAGTCCCGCGGGAGCCCGGAGCTGGTAGTAGAACTCCTGCCCGATGAACGCGGCACGGCCGTTGCCGCCGGTCAGCGTCTGGGTGAACGAGCGCGACCCGTTCGGGATCAGGCTGCGCAGCGTCACCGGAATCGTGCTCTGGCGCCCGAACGCGGGCCCGCCATTGCTGTTGAGCACGATCGCACCCGCCACGTCGCCCGGCGTCGACGGCGTCGCCACGGTCAACGTAACCTGCTGGGACTGACCCGGCGCCAGCGTGACGCTACGCGGGCTGACGTGGCCGAACGTCGTGTAGTTCGCCACCTCGGCGCCGAACAGCACCGGACCGGTCGTCCCGCCAGCGGCCGACGTGTTGCTCCAGATGTAGCCGGTCCAGGTGCCCGGCTTGGGGTTGGTGATCTGGACGTTGCCGTAATTGCCGTCGCCCTGGGGTACCGAGTAGGCCGCAAGGTTGCCGCTCGGGTCGACCAGCGTGAGACGCACGCGGGCGTTCAGATAGCCGGCGTCGAAGTCGGTCAACGCGTTCTGGAATGCGATCGACGCGTTCAGGCGGTCCTGGCCCGCCGGAACCGTAAAGGTGATCGGCTCGTAGTTCGCGGGACGTCCCCGCCCAGTTCGTGGTCTTCGGGCTGCTGCCGTCGCTGAGCGTCACCTTGGCCGTCTTGATCGTGGTGTATGCCCCGAGCTTGCGCGTCGACAGCGCGACCGTCCGCTTGCTCTTGCCGTTGTTGGTGATCGTGTCAGTCAGCCTCTCGAGGCTGCCCGGATTGTCCACGGCGTTCAGCTGGTTGGGGCTCTCGAGCAGCGTCTGACCCGACGGGTTGGTCGACATGGTGGTCGTCCGATAGGACTCCGCCGCCAGCACGGCCTTATAGGCGTCGATCAGCCCGGCGCCCTGTTGTTCGGCCGGCGCGCCGATGTCGTCGGTGGTGCTGTCGATGATCTGCTTGACCACCGCGGGTGTCGGGGTGGCCCCGCCGTGACCCTGGCGATAGGCCTGGATCACCAGTGCCGCCTCGCCCGCGGTCAGCGGCGCGGACTCGCTGGTGCCCCCGAACGGGATCACCGGCGTGGGCTTGCCGCCGTAGCTGACGCAGTCGAAGTACATCGCGGTGTCGGTCGAGCACAGCGACCAGTTGAGCTCGCCCGGCGCGACGGCGTCGATCGTGCGTCCATCCTGCTCGAACCCACCGGAGCTGAACGAGCTGATGTCGTTGTTCAGGTAGCCCTTGATGCCCGGGAACTGCGCGCCGCCGTACCCGTCCTGAAGGTCCACGCGGTAGGTCGTGGTAGCGCCCATCGACAGTACGTTGGGATCGGTCGATGGTGTGCCGATCGTGCTGGTCACGCCGGCGTCGCCGCTGGACACGGTCACGGTGGTCCCGGCGGCCACAGCGTTGTCGTTGGCCTGCTTGATCACGTCGAGGCTGGCCTGGTCGTCGGGATAGAAGTTGCTGCCCAGCGACTCGTTCAGGACGTTGACGTGGTCGACCGCGACCGCATAGTCGATCGCCTGGAGGAACGACGAGTTGAAGCCCGCGTCCTCTGAGCCGAAGATGTCCAGCCCGACCAGGCTGGCCCCCGGCGCCACGCCCTCGACTCGGATCTTGCACGGGCTGCTCACGGCGTGGGGGCCGTAGTTGGCCACGTCGTAGACTTCGCGGCCCTGCGCGGCGATCGAGCCGGCATCGCCGAAGGCCTCCTCGCCGCCGGTGGGAACGTTGGTGCCCTCGCCGCTGAAGTCCTTGTAGTCGATGAACACGTGTTGGCCATTCGGCCGGATGAAGTCGGGGTTGTTGATGTCGAGCCCGTCGGCGATGAACGCGACGGTGACGCCGTCACCGGTGAAGCCGAGGGAGCGCGCCGTCTGCGTGCCGGGCGAGTCGGAGTCGGCGTGGATCGTCTCGAGTGCCTGCGGGTTGAGCTGCACCTGGCCGTTGGGCGCGCACACGGTGTTCGCGGGTGTGCCGCCCTGCGACCCGGCGGCTCCGCCCACCGGCGCGGGCGCGAGACGGATGACCCGATCGGGGATGACCTTGCTGACCGCGCGGTTGGACTTCAACTGCGCCGTCTCGCTCGGCGACACCGTTGCCGCCACGGCGTTCAGCACCGTATAGCCGTGCACGCCGCGTGCTCCTGAGGCGTTCAGCTGCCTGGTTATGGGCGCCTGAATCGCCTGGATCGTGTGCCTGCGTGCTCCGATGTCGGCTCGCGTCGCCGGCAGGTTCGTCGCCTGGTCCTTGAGCACGACGATCACGCGCTGCGTCGCCGCCTGGCCTGCCGCCGTCGCCGCCGCCGAACCTGCGAGCTGGACGCACGCCATACAGGCAGCGAGGACGCCGCACGCCGACAGCAGCTTGCGGGGATTCGACATGACCTGCTCCCTTCCCTTTCACGACACCGGTTGCAGCGGGCGCGAAGCCTATAACGGGTCCGGCGCCGATGTATGTCAGCGTAGTGACTGGCTGGGCGGGTGGCGGTCATCACTATGCAGCCACCGGGATCGACGCGGTCTCGACGCGCTCGACGAAGTCGAAAGGAGCCTCGATGCCCGCCCGGGGCCCTGGACGCCACGGTCCGCGCCCTGCCGGCCCGGCGACAGCCTCAGGCTACGTCGCGCAGCTTCTGCGCCTCAGCGAGCGACTGAAGCTTCTTGAGCGACTGGTTCTCGATCTGCCGGATCCGTTCGCGCGTCACGTTGAACGTGCGACCGACCTCGTCGAGCGTGCGCGGATGCTCGCCACCGAGCCCGTAGCGGAGCTCGAGCACACGACGCTCGCGATAGCTGAGGTTCTCGAGCGCCTCGCGGAGCGCCTCTTTGGTGAGGATCTCGGCTGCCCGCTCGTACGGCGACTCGGCCCGCTCGTCGGCGATGAACTGGCCGAACTCGGATTCCTCCTCGTCGCCCACCGGCTTCTCGAGCGACACCGGGGCCTGCGCGGAGCGCTTGATCGACTCGACCTCGTCGGGCTCGATCCCCGTGACCTCGGCGATCTCCTCGGCGGTCGGTTCGCGCCCGAGCTCGGTCACCAGCTTGCGCTCGGCCCGTCCGATCTTGTTGAGCTTCTCGACCACGTGCACCGGGATGCGGATCGTGCGCGCCTTGTCGGCGAGCGCGCGGGCGATCGCCTGGCGGATCCACCAGGTGGCGTATGTGGAGAACTTGAAGCCCTTGCGGTAGTCGAACTTCTCGGCCGCGCGCACCAGCCCCAGCGTCCCCTCCTGGATCAGGTCCAGGAAAGGCAGGCCCTGGTTGCGGTAGTTCTTGGCGATGGAGACCACGAGCCGGAGGTTCGACTCGACCATCTTCTGCTTGGCGTCGAGGTCGCCGCGCTCGATCCGCTTGGCGAGATCGACTTCCTCCTGGGCGGTGAGCAGCCGCACCTTGCCGATGTCCTTCAGGAACAGCTGAAGAGAATCGGTGGTCATGTCCGGCTTGAGATCCAGCGCCGTCTTCGGCTTGCGCCGGCCGCGCTTGTCGGGGGCACGCTCGAGCTCGGCGGTCGCAAGCGCCGGGTCGAGCTCCTCTACGAGCTCGATCTCGGCGCGCTCGAGGAAGCCGTGGAGCTCCTCGACATCCGCCTCGTCGAGATCCAGCTCCGAGACGGCGCCGGTGATCTCGGCATAGGTCAGCACGCCGAGCTGCTGGCCGCGGGTGACGAGGCCCTTGATCTCTTCCAGTTCCTGCAGATCTGCTACTGACATCTGATTCCGTTTCCCGTCGTACCCGCCGGCGCCTGGACACGGCCGGCCTGAGAATGAGAGAGATGGCAAACGGGCGCGAGCCCCCAGGGCGCACGCCCGCTATCTAAACATGCAAGTGAAGTCTAGCCGCTATACTTTTTGAAGTCAAAGATTCGCCGTCCGGCCGGACGGCGGGCAGCCGGATCAGGGCAACCCGCACCGCCGGCCACCGTAATAGGTATACGTTCAGGCGCGCGCGATGTTTCAAGCGCTACCCGCATTTTCCCGACCGCACCGGCACCGCACCGGCGGCTTCAGGCGCACCGATCGACGCCCCTACCGTGCGCATGATGTGAGCCGGTGAGCGATCAACCGCCCTCAGAGGTCCTGGGCGCGCTGCCCCACCGGCGCCCGCAGCGCCGCAGCGACAAGCGTGCCCGGCCGGCCACGCCGGACGGCGCCCCGGCCACGCGGCGGGCCCGGCCCGAACTTCTGCGCCAGCCAGCCCCGCCTCCCGGCATCCCAACCACCCCTCGCGGCCGCCGCCCGATCCAGTCAAGCGGCCGTGACATTCTCGGGACGGCCGCGCAAGCCGCAGCTGAGCTGGCCGATATCGGTTTGACCGTGGGGGCCCGCGCCGTGCGCAACGCGCTCGCCCGGCTGCCGCGGCCGTAGCTCGCTCGGACGCCTCGCCGCTCCGCCCGAGTGTGGCCACATGCACGCCCTGCGGCCCAGTGCGCCGGCGCGCGCTGCCTCACGCCGACGCTCCGCATGGTTAGAATGCGCAGCCGTTCACGCCGAGCGATCGTCCGTCCGCGGGCGGTCGGCGGGGGAACCACTTGCGGATCCACGGATTCGCAGGGGCGAATCGGTCCCGCCCGGGGGCCGTAGCGCTCAGAAAAAAGCGCGAGCCCGTCAGCTCACCCCGTAGGCGCAAACCCCCAAGAGGACCGACCAGCTGCTCGCCCGAGTTCGCGCCAACTGCTACGTAGCATCGTCGCTCGCCGTCGCGGCGGGCGTGCTGGCCGTCCCCGGCCTCGCGCTCGCCGGCTCGGGCGGCGCCGGCATGAGCACTACGAACGTGTTCGTCCGCCCGGGCAACGTCCCGGTCACGGCCACCAGCAATGGCATCACGCTCGAAGCGAACGCCTCCGCCTTCGTTCGCACCGGCGTGTCGATCAGCGGCAGCGTGCCCGCCGCCGAGGCGGGCGACGCGATCGAGATCGATCAGCTCGGCACCGCTCCGGGCGCGAGCTGGGTCCCCGCGGCGGTCGTGCACGCCTCCTCGAACGGCTCGTTCGCGGCCGCCTGGCATACCGGACGCCCCGGCCAGTTGACGATCCGCGCCGTCCTCTCGCGCAACCAGGGGTCGAGTGCCGCCGCCGCGCCGCCGGCGGTGTCGGTCACGGTCTACCGGCGCTCGGTCGCCACCCTCTACGGTCCCGGGTTCTACGGCCACCGCACCGCCTGCGGGGTGGTCCTGCGCCGGCGCACCGTCGGGGTGGCGAATCGCACGCTCCCCTGCGGGACCGAAGTCCAGATCTACTACAGGGGGAACGTGGTCACGGTCCCGGTCATCGACCGCGGTCCCTACGCCAACAACGCGAACTGGGACCTGACCATGGCCACCGGACGCGCCCTCGGGATGCTCGGCACGGCCGTGATCGGCGCTGCGTCGACGCCGTCGACCGCACCGCCCTCCACCTCCAGTCCGGCTACCTCGACGCCGTCGACGTCCGCCGCCGCCAACGGCGGCGGCTCGCTCTCGGCTCGGTAGCCGCGGCGGCCTCGCCGCGCCCGCACGACCTCTTCCCGGAGTACGCCGATCCACGATGCATCGCGCCGCGCCCGTTGCGCCTCCGTCGCGCGACAATGTCGCGATGCCCACTCCGCTGATCACGATCGCCGAGGCCCGCCGGCTCGTGCTGGACGCCACCGCACCACTCGGCGACGAGACGGTGGCGATCGCCGATGGCCGCGACCGGGTGCTCGCCGCCGACGTCGCGGCAGCCGGCGATGTACCGCCCTTCCCGTGTTCGGCCATGGACGGCTATGCGCTCGCGCCCGGCGAAGCCAACCGCACCCTGGCGGTGGTCGGCGAGTCGCGCGCGGGCGCCCCCTCGACCCACCCCCTGGGCGAGCGGGAGGCGATGCGGATCTCCACCGGCGGCGCAATCCCCGCGGGCGCCACCGCCGTTATCCCCCAGGAGAACGTCGCGGTCGAGGGCGACTCGATCGTCACCCGCACCGTCGTCCACGAGGGCGACCATATCCGCGATAAAGGCGAGGACATGCGCGCCGGCACCACGGTGCTTCGCGCCGGCCGCGTGCTGGGCGCCGCCGAACTCGGCGCCGCGGTGGCCGCCGGCGTGGGCGCGCTCAAGGTGGCGCGGCGCCCCAAGGTGCAGGTGCTGTCCACCGGCGACGAGCTGCGCGCCCCCGGCGAGCCGCTCGGCCCGGGCGAGATCCATAACTCCAACGGGCCCATGCTCGTCGCTCTCGCCGCACACCAGGGGGCGATCACCGCGCCGCCAGGCCGTCTCCCCGACGACCGGGCGGCTACCGAACAAGGCCTCGCCAAAGCCCTCCGGAACGCCGACGTGGTGGTCATCTCCGGCGGCGTATCGGTCGGGCCGCACGACCACGTCAAGCCGGCGCTCGCCGACCTCGGAGTCGAGCAGGTGTTCTGGCGCGTCGCGCTGCAGCCCGGCAAGCCCACCTGGTTCGGCCGTCGCGGAGCCACCCTGGTGTTCGGCCTGCCGGGCAACCCCGTGTCGGCGGTGGTGACCTTCTCGCTGTTCGTGCGCCCGGCGCTGGCCGCCCTGCAGGGCCGCGCCGAGGAGCGCCCGCTCGACCTCGACGCGGTGCTCGCCACGCCCGTGCGGCGCAACCGCGACCGTGAGCAGGCACTCCGCGTGCGCCTCGAACGCCGGAACGGACAGCTCGTGGCGACTCCCAACGGACCCCAGGGCTCCCACATCGTGAGCTCGCTGCTCGGCGCCGACGCGCTCGCCCTGGTTCCGGCCGGCGAGGGCGAGCTCGAGGCGGGCGCGACGGTGATGCTCGAAACCCTCCCGCGCTGAGACAATCCGCCCGTGGCGGTGTTCGTCCTACTGATGGCCGGCCTGAGCGCGCTGGTGGCATCCCGGCGCCGGCGGCGCGGCCCCACCCCGGCCCAGGCGGTGATCATCTCGCCGCCGAAGGCGACCGTCGTCGCGCGCGACGGCGCGGTCCGCTCGCTGCAGCTGGCCGAGCTGACGCTGGCCGCGGAGGACTATCGGCGGATGTGGAATGCCACCAACCTCGAGAACCTGGCCCGCACCTATTGGCGGTTCCTCTCGCGCGTGACACTGGGGCTCATCCGCGTCGTCTACGGCGAGAACGAGCGCTCGGTTGTGCTGCTGGCGCGGCCGCTCACGCTCCTGCGTTTCGATGCGCCAAATTACGTGCTCGAGCGCGACCACGGCAGCGTTCGCTGGCGGATCCGCGACGGCCTCCTGGTGGCTCGCGCCGGTCGGGGCTGCGGGTTCCTGGCGCTTGTGGTCACCCACCTGGCGAGCGAGGACAACGGCAGGGAGAGGGTTCTCATCGAGGTCGAGGTGGCCAACTTCTATCCGGCTATCGCGGCCGGATTCAGCGTGCCGGTGTACGAGGTCACGCAGTCGGCCATTCACGTTCTGGTCACCCACGCGTTCCTGCGCTCCCTGGCCCGCCTCGATCTGGCCAAGTCGAAGGTAGGCCGCTTCGCCGCCCGCCGATCGGATCTACGCGCCGCCGGCCGCGCCGCCGTCGCGCGCGCCCGGTCGGCCCGCGGCCGCGTCGCACAGTAGGCTCAGCCGTAACGAACGCCGGTCAGCGCCCGCAGTTTCGTCCGGTCGTGGCGGGCCGACACACGGCGGACCGTGCCCGACCGCGAGCGCATCGACAGCGACTCGGTGGTGGCGCCGCGCTGCCCCTGGTAGCGCACGCCCTGGAGCACGTCGCCGTCGGTCACGCCGGTGGCGGAGAAGAACACGTCCTCGCCGGAGACCAGGTCATCGCACCCGACCACGCGCGAGAGGTCGTAGCCGGCATCGATCGCCGCCTGCCGTTCCTCGTCGCCCCGCGGCCAGAGCCGGCCCTTCATCTCGCCGCCGATGCACTTGATCGCCGCGGCGGTGATGACGCCTTCCGGGGTGCCGCCGATGCCCCACAGCAGATCGACCGGGGTGTCATCGCTTACCGCCTGGAGCGCCGCCGAGACGTCGCCGTCCAGGATCAGGCGCACCCGGGCGCCGGCGTCGCGGACCTCGGCCATCGCCTCGTGGTGGCGCTCGCGGTCGAGCATCACCACCATCACGTCGCGCATGTCGATCTTCTTGCGCTCGGCGATCAGCCCCAGCGTCTCGGGGAGCGGGCGGTCGAGGTCGAGCAGGTCGGCGATCTCCGGCCCGCCGGCGATCTTCTCCATGTAGACGATCGGGCCGGGATTGAACATCGTCCCGCGCTCGGCCAGGGCGATCACCGAGATCGCGCTCGGCATCCCGAGCGCGGTCAGCCGGGTTCCCTCGAGCGGATCGACCGCGATGTCGACCTGGGGCGGCGAGCCGTCGCCGATGTGCTCGCCGTTGTAGAGCATGGGGGCCTTGTCCTTCTCGCCCTCACCGATGACCACCACCCCGTCCATCGAAACCGAGTCGAGCATGTGGCGCATCGCGTCGACCGCAGCCTGGTCGGCGCCCTCCTTATCACCACGGCCCACCATGCGCGCCGCGGCCAGCGCCGCCGCCTCGGTCACCCGAACCAGCTCGAGGGCCAGGTTGCGATCGACGCGGGCTTGTTCGTGGCCGAGGCTCATGACATCGCCACTTCAAAGCTCGCTCGTGGCGTGCTCGGGCCGGGCGATCCCGCTGCTGATCGCCGCCTCCTTGACCGCGTTCGCCACCGCGTCGTGGACGCTCTGATCGAGCGCGTTGGGCACCAGCTCTCGGTCGCGCGCCAGGTCCGCGATCGCCTGCGCGGCCGCCAGCTTCATCTCGACGTTGATCCCGGCGGCGCCGGCCTGGAGCGCACCACGGAAGATCCCCGGATAGCCGATGACGTTGTTGACGCTGCGTCCGTCGGCCGCGAACGCCGCGCCGGCCGCCTCGGCCAACTCGGGCTCGATCTCGGGATTGGGGTTGGTGAGGGCCAGGATGACCTGCCCCGGCCTGATCATGGCGGGCTCGATCAGGCCCGGCCGGCCCGTGGTGGCCACCACCACGCTGGCCTCGGCGAGCACCCGCTCCATGCTCGAGATCTCGATCCCGTGCGCCCGGGCCCGGGCGTGCGAGGCCTCGAGCGGGTCGAAGGCGATCACGCGCTTGACGCCGCCATCGATCATCAGTGAGGCGATTCCGTACCCGGCGGCGCCCAGCCCGAGCTGGCCTACGGTCGCCGCCTGCAGTTCGACCCCCGCGTACCGGCAGGCCACGATCAACGCCGCCAGCGTCACGACCGCGGTCCCGTGTACGTCGTCGTGCATGACCGGTTGGGGCAGCGCCTGGATCAGCCGGCGCTCGATCTCGAAGCACTCCGGCGCGGAGATGTCCTCGAGGTGGATGCCGCCGAACGTCGGCGCGATCCGCACCACGGTGTCCACGAACGTGTCCACGTCCGCGGTGTCGATCAGGACGGGCATGGCCGAGATACCGGCGAACTGGTCATAGAAGACCGCCTTGCCCTCCATCACCGGCATCGAGGCGACTGGGCCGATGTTGCCCAGCCCGAGCACGCGCGTGCCGTTGGTGCAGATGGCGACGCTGCGGGAGATCATCGTGTACCGCGCGGCCAGCTCAGGCTGGGCGGCGATCGCGGAACACACCCGCGCCACACCGGGGGTATATACGTCGCGCATCTCCTGGACGGTCCGCACGGGCCAGCAGGCGTCGATGCGCAGCTTGCCGCCGATGTGGCGAAGGAGCGCGCGATCCTGGTGCCAGAGCACGCTGACGCCGTCGAGCGCCTCGATCCGCTCGGCGATTCGCTCGGCCTGATCGGTGTCCGCCACCTCGACCGTGATCTCCCTCACAGAACACTCACGGCCGAGCGACACGGTCACCACGTCCCCGATGATCCCCTCTCCGTCGGCGATCGATTGGGCCACTCGCGCCAGCTGGCCGGCATGGTGCGGGATCTCGAGACGATAGGTGCAGTCGAGCATGGTCTCCCTCCCTCGGAAGCGCAGTTCGCGCAAGAACCGGGTATTTATCACGCCGTGGCCCCCGGCCCTCCCTCGCCCGACCCGATCCCGGCGCTCCGTCAGCTCCTCCCCGAGGCGCGAACCGTCCGCGTGGGCGAGTTGCTGGCCGGTCTGGACCTGGCGACGCGCGCGCCCGCCGACCGGCCCTACACGATCGTCAACTTCGTGGCCAGCGCCGACGGCCATGCCGCGTTCCAGGGCCGGTCGAGGTGGTTGAGCGACGAGGCCGACCGGGAGCTGTTCCACGGCTTGCGGGAGCACGTCGACGCGGTGATGGCCGGGACGGGGACGCTGCGCACCGAGCGCTACGGGCGGCTCGTACGCGACCCCGAACGTCGGCAGCGGCGTGCCGACTCGGGCCTCGATCCCGATCCGGTGGCGTGCATCATCAGCCGCAGCGGCGATGTCCCCACCGACATCCCACTGTTCGCCGACCCCGACTCCCACGTCGTCGTGTTCGCGCCGGGCGAGCTAGAAACGTCCGGACTCGCCGCGCAGGTGGATGTCGTGCGCCTCGATCCCGGCGAGCTGACACTGACCACGATGATGCGCCGCCTGCGCTCCGACTTCGAGGTGCGCACGCTGCTCTGCGAGGGCGGACCGATCCTGTTCGGCGCACTCCTCCGGGAGGAGCTCGTCGACGAGCTTTTCCTCTCGATCGCGCCGAAGCTGAGCGGCGGGGGCAGCGCCCCCGCCGTCACCGCCGGGCCCGAACTCCCGGAGCTTCGCATTCTGTCGCTGGTGTGGGCGCTTGAGCTGAACGGAGCGCTGTACCTCCGGTACTCAACCACACCCTGAACCGTTTCACCTCGACAGGTTAACCGTTTCACGAAATGGTGAACCGGTTAACCTAGAGTCACTTACATAATTTCTTCAGAAGTTAATACTGGGCCTGGCACAATGACGTCGGTGAGTAGCCCGATCGCAGCCAGCGCACCGCGACCTGCCGCTCGAACCGTGTCGGCTCTGGAGGAGGCCCGCCGGCGCACGCTCGCGTTGGTGGCACCCATTGCCGATGCCGACCTTGAACGCGTCCACTCGCCGCTGATGAGCCCGCTGGTGTGGGATCTCGCCCATATTGCCGCCTACGAGGACCTGTGGCTGGTTCACCGTTACGGGCAACGCCCGCTGCTGCGCGAGGACTTTGCCGCCACCTACGACGCGTTCGAGACGCCGCGCGCCGTGCGGGGCGACATCGACCTGCTCGATCCCGGTCAGGCGCGCGACTACCTGAGCGAGGTCCGTGCGCGCACGCTCGAGGTGATCGACGAGCGCGGCGTGGGCGACGGAACGCTGCACGAGATGGTCCTGCGCCACGAGCACCAGCACGACGAGACGATGCTCCAGACGCTGCAGCTCGCCCGACTCGAGCAATACGAACTGATGGGTGGCCGCCCCGATCCACCCCCTCCCCGTCCTTCCTTCACCGGGCTCGAGATGGTCGAGATCCCTGCCGGCCCGTGCGCCATCGGTGCAGGCGACGATGGCTTCGCGTATGACAACGAGCGTCCGCGTCACGCCACCGATGTGCGCTGGTACCTGATCGGGCGGACCCCGATCACCAATGCCACCTACCTGACTTTCGTCGAGGGCGGCGGCTATGAGCGGCGGGAGTGGTGGTCGGACGAGGGCTGGGCCTGGAAGGAGGAGTACGACATCACGAGACCCGCCGACTGGACGGCGGACCTCACCGCCGAGTGGAGGCTCGGCAGGCTCGAGCCACTCCACCCCGACCGGCCCGTCGTCCACGTGTCCTGGTTCGAGGCCGACGCCTTCGCCCGCGCGCACGGGGCCCGGCTTCCCACCGAGGTGGAGTGGGAGAAGGCGGCGACCTGGAACCAGGCGGACGGCAAGGCCCGCCGGTATCCGTGGGGCGCTCGGCGTCCCGTGCCGGGCCTGCACGCCAACCTCGACCACGGAGGCGGCGGCACCGCACCCGCCGGCGCCTACCCGGCCGGTGCGTCTCCCTCCGGCTGCCTGGGCATGATCGGCGACGTGTGGGAGTGGACCTCGACGCGGTTCGACGGCTACCCCGGCTTCGTGGCCCACCCCTACCGCGAGTACTCCGAAGTCTTCTTCGGCTCCGAGCACCGGGTTCTCCGCGGCGGCTCCTGGGCCACCCGTACGCGCGTCGCGACGCCCACCTTGCGCAACTGGGACTACCCGCAGCGGCGCCAGATCTTCGCCGGCCTCCGGATCGCCCGCGACGCATGAGGACCACCGCGGATTCCCCGGAAGTCCGGATCGACTCGTTCCTGTCCGAGGTCGACGAGCGCTCGCTGGCCAACGACGTGCTCGACGGACTGACCCGGCCGTTCAAGGAGATCGCGCCCAAGCATTTCTACGACGCGCGCGGCTCGGAGCTGTTCGAGCGGATCTGCGCCCTGCCCGAGTACTACCCCACTCGCGCCGAGCGGGAGATCCTGCTCGCCTGCGCCCATCAGATCGTGTCTGCGACCGGCGCCGGCGAGCTGGTCGAGCTCGGCTCGGGGTCGCCCGAGAAGGCGCGGATCCTGCTCCACGCGATGTCGAGGGCCGAGACCCTCCGGCGCTACGTCCCGGTTGACGTGTCGGAGAGCGCGCTCGAGGCGTCCGCGCTCGAGCTCGTGGACGAGTTCGAAGAGCTCTCGGTCCACGGCGTGATCGGTGACTTCGAGCGCCATCTGGACCGCGTCCCTCCGTCCGCGATCGGCGGCTCACCGCGGATCGTCGCGCTGCTCGGGGGCACTATCGGCAACTTCCTGCCCGGTACGCGCCGGCGGCTCCTGCGCGAGATCGGCCGGCTGCTCGGGCCGCACGACCGGCTGCTGCTCGGTACCGACCTGGTCAAGGACCCCGCGGTGCTCGAGGCCGCCTACGACGACGCTGACGGAGTCACCGCCGAGTTCAACCGCAACGTGCTGCACGTCATCAACCGCGAGCTGGACGCCGACTTCGTCCCAGAGGCCTTCGACCACATCGCTTTCTTCGACCGTCGGCACGAGTGGATCGAGATGCGGCTGCGCGCCCGCCGGCCGTGCAGCGTGCTGGTGGCGGGACTCGGGCTGCGGGTGGAGTTCGCGGCCGGCGAGGAGCTGCGGACCGAGATCAGCGCCAAGTTCACCCGCCCGCGCGTAGAAGCCGACTTCCAGGCCGCGGGGCTGGCCCTGGAGCGTTGGTCTACGGACCGCGATGGCCTTTTTGCCTTGTCGCTGGCCCGGCGCCGATAGGGTTCCGAGGTCATGCACATCGGAGGGACTGGGGCACTCGTGACCGGCGGTGCGTCGGGCCTGGGTGAGGCCACGGCGCGACGGCTGCACGCCGATGGCGCGCACGTTGTGATCGCCGACCGCGACGAGGCGCGCGGCCGGGCCCTGGCCATGGGGTTGGGCGAGCGGGCCGGGTTCGTGCCCGCCGACGTCACCGACCCGGAGGCGGTGCAGGCGGCGGTGGACCAAGCCAGGGATTCGCCCGTGCCCCTGCGGATCGCCGTCTCGTGCGCCGGCATCGGGGGCGCGGGCCGGGTCGTAGGCGGCAAGGGTCCGCACTCGCTGGAGCGGTTCGAGACCGTGATCCGGGTGAACCTGATCGGCACCTTCAACGTCCTGCGACTGGCCGCCGCAGCGATAGCCGAGAACGAGCCGACCGACAGAGGCGAGCGAGGCGTGTGCGTGAACACCGCGTCGATCGCCGCCTTCGACGGACAGATCGGACAGGTCGCCTACTCGGCGTCGAAGGGCGCGATCGTCAGCATGACCCTTCCGGCGGCGCGCGATCTGGCGCCCCTCGGCATCCGTGTGTGCGCGATCGCGCCCGGAGTGTTCGACACCCCGCTCCTCGGGAACCTGCCTCAGGATGCGATCGAGGCGCTCGGGACGATGGCGCAGTTTCCGGCCCGCTTCGGCCGCGCGGACGAGTTCGCCGCGCTCGTCGCCCACATCGTCGAGAACGAGATGCTCAACGGTGAGGTGATCCGGCTCGACGGCGCGCTGCGCATGCCTCCGCGTTAGGACCCGCGCGTCGCGCGGGTCCTCAGCAGCGCCGGTCCTAGCTGAGCCGTTCGATCAGCATGGCCTGGCCCATCCCGCCGGCGACGCACATCGACTCGATCCCCAGCGTGCCGTCCATCGCGCGCAGGCCGTTGATCAGCGTGGTCATGATGCGCGCCCCGGTCATCCCGAACGGGTGGCCGAGCGCGATCGCGCCACCGAACGGGTTGAGCTTCTCATCGGGGATACCGAGCTCGTCCTTGCAGGGCACGATCTGGGCCGCGAATGCCTCGTTGATTTCCACGATGTCGACGTCGTCGATCTTGACGCCGCTCGCCTTGAGCAGCGCCTGGATCGCGGGGATCGGTCCGAGGCCCATGATCTCGGGCCGGATCGCGGCGACGGTGGAGGCGAGGATCCGTGCCTTGGGCTGGAGCCCCAGGCGCTCGGCCTTCTCGTCGGACATGATCAGGACCGCCGCGGCGCCGTCATTGAGCGGGCAGGCGTTGCCGGCGGTGACCGTGCCGTCCGGCTTGAACGCCGGCCCCAGCTGGGCCAGCGCCTCCAGGGTGGTGCCGGGGCGCGGCCCGTCGTCCTTGCTCACGACCGTGTCCGGCACCTCGACCTCGTTGCCCTCCCTGTCCGTGTCGGTGTGCGCGGGAACCGGGACCGGCACGACCTCGGGATCGAAGTGCCCCGAGTCCCGCGCGTCGACCGCGCGGTTCTGGGAGATCACCGCCCACTCGTCCTGGCGCTCGCGGGTGACGTGGCAGCGCTCGGCCACGTTCTCGGCGGTCAATCCCATCGGGATGTAGACGTCGTAGGCGGCGCTGTTCGACCCGCTCAACTGGGGGTGCTTGGCCTCATCCATCATCCCGGCCCCCACGCCGGCGCGTGAGACCGCCTCCACGCCGGCCGCGATGTACTGGTCGCCCTCGCCGCACTTGATCGCGTGGAAGGCCATCCGGATCGTCTGCAACGAAGAGGCGCAGAACCGGTTCACCGTGCAGGCGGGGACGTGGTGGTCGATGCCGGCCAGCAGCGCCGAGTTGCGGGCGACGTTGTAGCCCTGCTCGCCGACCGACGACGCCGCGCCCATCATCACATCGTTGGTCTGCGCGAAGTCGACCGCTGGATTGCGCTCGATCAGCGCGCGCAGCGGGATCGCCGCCAGATCGTCGGCGCGCACGGTCTTGAGCGAGCCCCTGCCCGCTCGGCCAATGGGGGTTCTGATGGCATCGACGATGACGGCTTCCGGCATTCGGTATCGCTCCTGTTCGGGGTGGAGTGGTTCAGAGGCCCAGACCGCGCACGCCCTTCTCGTCCCACCCGAGGTGGTGGGCAAGCTCGTGGCGGAGCGTGCGGGTCACCTGCGCGCGCAGCAGGTCCGGATCATGGCCGAAGTCGCGTACCAGGGTGTCGCGGAAGATCACGATGCGGTCGTGGAAGTAGTCCTGCGCCGCGGTGTCGCCTTGGTAGAGACCATAGGCGCGAGAGCGGCGCCCGCTGTCGGAGACGACCACGGCCACGTGCTCGAGCGCGCGATGGAACTCGAGCGGAAGATCGTCGACCGCGCGGCGCACGAGGGCCTTGAAGTCCTCTTCGTTGTGCGGATCGAACAGATCCTCGTCCTCGTCGGAGTCGTCATCGTCCTCCCACGACTCCCCGGACCCCTCGGCGGCCAAGCGCTCGGTGCGCTCCACGAGCGCCTCGAAATCGATTTCGGACTCGGGATCGCGCCAGCCGGCCAGGCGGATCATGACCAGCACGACCGCCCCGCCGACGATCACCGCGCCGGCCGCGAACACCGCGATACCTTGGAGCAGGCGCACCGGGGGCGACTCGCTGAAGCCGGCGATCAGGCTCACCGCGCCGAGGCCGATGGTCAGCGCGGCCAGGGCCGAGAGCAGGACGCGGCGGAGAGTGGGCGGATCGGACTGCATCATCACTAGCGTAGGGTGCGAGCGATCACCAGGCGCTGGATCTCGTTCGTGCCCTCGTAGATCTGGGTGATCTTCGCGTCGCGGAGCATGCGCTCGACCGGGTACTCCTTGACGTAGCCGTAGCCGCCGAGGACCTGCACCGCCTCGACCGTCACCTTCATCGCCACGTCGGAGCAGAACAGCTTGGCCATCGCCGAGTACTTGCCCAGGTCGGGGTCGCCCCGATCGACCTTCGCACACGCCTGGTACAACAACTCGCGCGCCGCCGCGCACTGCGTCTCCATGTCGGCCAGCTTGAACTGGATCCCCTGGAAGGCGTTGATCGGCTGGCCGAACTGCCGGCGCTCGCGGGCGTAGTCGGCCGCGTAGTCGGTGGCGCCCTGGGCGATCCCGAGAGCCTGCGCCGCCACGCCGAGGCGCGAGCGGTCGAGGGTCGCCATCGCGACCTTGAAGCCCTGGTTCACCTCCCCGATCAGGTTCTCGTCGGGCACTCGCACGTCGTCGAAGATCGGCTGCCCGGTGGGCGAGCCGCGGATCCCCAGCTTGTGCTCGAGCTTGCCCACGCTGAACCCGGGGCGGTCGGCCTCGACCACGAAGGCGCTGACCCCGCGCGAGTGGCCTGCCTGCGGATCGGTGACGGCGAAGACCACGTAGAAATCGGCCACGCCGAGGTTGGTGATCCAGTTCTTGGTGCCGGTGATCACCCACTCCTCGCCGTCCCGCACCGCGCGGGTGATCATTCCGCCAGGATCCGACCCCGCCTCGGGCTCGGACAGCGCGAAGGCCGGCGACCACTCGCCGCTCGCGCAGCGCGGGAGCAGGCGGTCCTTCTGCTCGTCGGTGCCGAACAGCTTGATCGGGAGCGTCCCCAGCTCCTGGATCATCAGGATGAGCGCGGTCGAGGCGCACGCCTTGGCGATCTCCTCGACCGCCATGTTCAGCATCAGCGTGCCGGTGCCGGTGCCGCCGTGCTCGGGCTCGAAGGCAAGCGCGAGGATGTCCTGCTCGGCCAGGAGCCGGCGCAGGTCGTGCGGATACTCCGCCTTCTCGTCGATCTCGGCCGCCCGTGGCGCGATCCGCTCGCGCGCGATCTGGCGGATGGTGTCGCGGAAGTCGAGGTGATCGCGCGGGATCGTGTAGAGCTCGGCCAGCGCGGACATGCGCTGGATGCTACGGCAGAGCGAGAGGCGCCCGAGGGCCGCCCGGGGGTGTCTCAACAGCGGCGCCCGACGGCCGCCGGGGGGTGCCTCAACGGCGGCGCCCGACGCCGCCCGCGCCTCAACGGAGGCGCCCGCGGCCGGCGGGCGCCTCGATGCCGTCAGGCCTTACATCCCGGGAGGATGGCGGACGATGTAGTTGCCGCCGTCGGCGAGGTTGCCGAGCGGATTCGAGCGCCACCGCGGCCCGGACCCGGAGGGGATGTTCGGACCGCCGTAGTTCGCGGTGTCGAATGCCCGCCCCGCGATCACGATGAACGCGTGGCCCGGGTCGGCGTAGATCGTGACCCAGCGCCCGGGGCCCGCCACGCCGTAGGACTCGAGGCCCGAGGAGTCCTCTGAGGAGCTCAACAGGCCGGCGGCGTGCAGGACGTAGCTGACCGACCCGGAGCAGTCATAGCAGCTCGACTGCCACTGGCCGTGGCCTCCCCCGACGCAATACGAAGTGTCGATGATCTGGTTGCCCGCCGTCACCATGGCCTGGACAGCCGCCGGGGCGCCGGCGGGGGCGGTCGCGGTGCCGTCCGGGTTGATCCGGACCTTCCCGGTCGGCACGTCGGCCGTGTACGCGTTGATCGCGGTCCGCAGGGCGCGGATGAAGGCGGGCCCGGCCACCCCGTTGACGGGCGACATGCTGTGGGCCTGCTTGAACGCGGCCACGCTGGCCGCCGTGGCCGGCCCGAAGGCCCCGTCGACCGATGTCGGGAAGCCGGCGATCGTCAGGTAGCCCTGGAGAATCGTCACGTCGTTGCCGTTCAGACCCTGCCGGAGCACGCGCCGGCCGACCTTGCTCGCCGTGCTCGCCCTGGTCAGCGTGCCCGCCGTCTTGATCGTCGCCGCCATCGACGCCCCACCGGACGCCGGCTGGTTCTTGGTGGCCGCGGTGGCCCCAGTCGCGCCGGCGAGAACCGCCGCCGCCATCAGTGCAGACGCGCCAACCCTACGGGCGATGCGCATGGTGGCCAGGTTCGACAACTGCAACCCCTTCTCTTTCTTGCGCCTACGGGGTTAGCTGTCGGGCTCGCGCTGAAAGAGTGCGCTACGCCGGCGATCCGGCGATTCGCCCCCCGGAGCCTTCGCGGCTCCAATGGGTTCCCCGCTCCCCGGCACGCTGGGCGACGGGGATTCGGCTGGGTTTTCTGTGGCGCGGCAGCCTACACGACCCGCGCGACGAACGTCACTTACTCGTCAGGCCACGTAGCCGTCGGCTGGCTCGAGCGCCAGGCCCGCCGACGCCCACTCGAGCAGCCCGCCGGCCATGTTGTGGGCATCGAAGCCGGCCCCGCGGAAGGCCTCGGTGGCCATGGCCGAGCGGCTGCCGCTGCGGCAGTAGAAGACGACCGGCCTGTTGCGGTCGATCGTGTCGACCGCGAGCGCGAGCTGCGAGAGCTCCACCAGCCGGTCGCCGGCGATCCGCCCGGCCTCGTGCTCCTCGGGCTGACGGACGTCGATGAGCTGGATGTCCTCACTGTCCTGCAGCAGCTCGAAGACCTGGTGCGGTGTGTAGTCGCTCACTGCTTCCATTTGATTGAGCAGCCGACCGGCTTGGTTTCGGGCCGCTCCAGGATCGTGCTGGCCAGCACCGCGTCGAGGGCGTCGCGCAGCCACTCGGCCCGCTGCCGGGGGTTGTCGTAGTCGCCGTCGGGTGCCCCGCGATAGCGCAGCCGACCCTCGCCGTCGAGCACGAACACGTCCGGCGTCACCTTGGCCCCGTACTCCCGCGCGACCTCCTGCGTGGCGTCGTGCAGGTAGGGCATCGGCCAGTCCTCGCGCGCGACGCGCTCGCGCATCGCTTCAAGCGAGTCCGTCGGGTAGCGATCGGCATCGTTCGAGTTGACGGCCACCACGCGTACTCCGCGCGCGCCGTAGTCGCGCGCCACCTGCGTGATCCGGTCGTGCCAGGCGAGCGCATACGGGCAGTGGTTGCACGTGAACACCACCACGGTGGCTGGCGCGCCGTCGTAGTCGGCCACCGACCACCTCCGCCCCTGGGTGTCGGGCAGGGAGAAGTCCGGCGCAACATCCCCGATGGCAACAGTCATCGAGTTACCTCCGTGCACTCAGCCGCGCGTCCCAGGGCCTCGCGCAGGTCATCGGGGTCGGGAAGCGGGCTCACCCGCCCGTCACGCCGGCGGTAGACCCGGCAGCTCAGGCCGATCTGTTCCCCGGTGGCGGCCGGCACGAGGTCCTCGCCGTCGATCAGAATCGTGGGCGAGCCGACGAAGTCGGCCTCGCGCGCGTCCTCGTCGGTGACGATCTCGCGCATCCGCACGCCCGCATCCGACAGGCCCAGCTCCCCGAGCGCCTCGCGCACCGCGGCCGCGGCCCGCTCAGTCGACGGGCAGCCCTCCCACCACAGCAGTTCGACATCAGGCTCGCGCACCCGATCAGGGTAGCGACTGGGTCTCGGCGCTCGGGACCCGCGGGGGTCAGGACCCGCGCGGGTCAGGACCGCGGGTCCTCAGCCGATGGTCCAGCTGTCCGAGCCGAGCAGCAGATCCGCGAGCTCGACGTCGGTGGCCGGCGTCGCGCGTACCTTGCCGCCGCGCCCGTACACCGGCCGGTGCACGTCGCGGAAGATCCCGATCGGTGTCGGGACGGTCGGGTTGTCGGCCAGCCGGGCCAGCGAGAAGGCCAGGCCGGGATCGGGACGGGCCGGGTCGTGCACGATCAGCGCGTCCTCGCCCACGTCGGCCACGTCGACGATCGAGAGTCCCCCGTCGGCCACGCGAGCCACGCCGCGCTCGTTCTCCACCCCGAAGCGGATCGGCCGGCCGGCCACCAGCCGGATCTGGTTGGCGTCCTTGGTCTCCTTGTCGGTCAGCGCCGAGAACGCACCGTCGTTGAACACCGGGCAGTTCTGGTAGATCTCAACCAGCGCCGCCCCTTCGTGGGTGGCGGCGGCGCGCAGCACCTCGGTCAGGTGCCGCTTGTCGCGGTCAATCGTCCGGGCGACGAACGTGGCCTCGGCGCCGAGCGCCAACGAGACCGGGTTGAACGGGTGATCGGCCACGCCGAACGGGGTCGACTTGGTGATCTTGCCCAGCTCCGAGGTGGGCGAGGCCTGGCCCTTGGTCAGCCCGTAGATCTGGTTGTTGAAGAGCAGGATCTTGATCGGGACGTTGCGACGCAGGGCGTGGATCAGGTGGTTGCCGCCGATCGACAGCGAGTCGCCGTCGCCGGTCACGATCCAGATCGAGAGGTCCTCCCGGGTCGAGGCCAGCCCGGTGGCCAGCGCCGGCGCGCGGCCGTGGATGCCGTGCATCCCGTAGGTGTTCATGTAGTAGGCGAACCGGCCGGCGCACCCGATCCCGGTGATGAACACGATCTTCTCGGGCGGGATCCCCAGCTCGGGCATGAACTGCTGGACCGCCGCCAGCACGGCGTAGTCGCCGCACCCCGGGCACCATCGCGTCTCCTGGTCTGACTGGAAATCGGCCTTGCTCAGGACGTGCGGCTCGCCGCCGTTGCCGTTCGCCACCGTCACGCTCATCGCCGTCCTCCGTTCCCCGCCACCGCGTTCATTGCCGCTCCGCGATCTGCTCTTCGATCTCCGACGCGAACAGCGGCTGGCCCTGCACCTTGCAGAACGACTCGACATCGACCAGGTACTTGGCGCGCAAAAGCTGCGCCAACTGACCGGTGTTCATCTCGGGCACCAGCACCCGGTCGAACGAGCGCAGCACGTCGCCGGTGTTCGCCGGGAACGGGTTCAGGTGATGCAGGTGCGCGCAGGCCACCGTATGACCCGCCTCGCGCGCGCGGCGCACGCCGGCGCGAATCGAGCCCTCGCTCGAGCCCCAGCCGAGCACGAGCAACCGCGTCGGGCGGATGGGATCCCGGTCAATGTCAACCCGCAGCGGCGGGATGTCGCGCGCGATGCCGTCGATCTTCTTGGCCCGCAGCTCGGTCATCCGCTCGTGGTTTGCCCCGTCGTAGGAGATGTTCCCGGTGACGTCGGCCTTCTCCAGGCCGCCGATCCGGTGGGCCAGCCCGGGCGTGCCCGGCACCGCCCACGGACGAGCGCCGCGCTCATCGCGCGCGTAGGGCTGGAAGCCCTCGGCATCGGCCTCGGTCGAGAACGCCGGATCGATCGGGGGAAGGTCGAAGACCACGGGGATCCGCCAGGGCTCAGAGGACGAAGCCAGGAAGGTGTCCGACAGGAGGATGACCGGCGTGCGGTAGCGGACCGCGATCCGCGCCGCCTCGAACGCCGCGTCGAAGCAACCGCCCGAGGTGCTCGGCGCGATCACCGGCAGCGGCGACTCGCCATGCCGGCCGTGAATGGCCATCAGCAGATCCGACTGCTCGGTCTTGGTCGGCATCCCGGTGGAGGGACCGGCCCGCTGCACGTCGATCACGATCATCGGCAGCTCGAGCGCCGCACCCAGGCCGATCGTCTCGGCCTTCAAGTCCATGCCCGGCCCGCTCGTGGCGGTGACACCCAGCCGGCCGCCGAACGCCGCGCCGAGCGCCATGCCGACCGCCGCGATCTCGTCCTCGGCCTGGATCGTGGTGACGCCCAGGCTGGCGTGCTTCGAGAGCTCGTGCAACAGCTCGGAGGCTGGGGTGATCGGATAGCTCGCCAAAAGCAGCGGCAGACCACTGCGAACGCTCGCCGCGATCAGCCCGAGCGACAGCGCCGTCGTCCCGTTGACATTGCGATAGGTGCCGGGCGGAACGTCGGTGGCCGGCTTGACCCGGTACTGGACGTCGAGCAGCTCGGTCGTCTCGCCGAACGACCAGCCCGCGTTGAACGCGGCCAGATTCGCCTGCAGCACGGCCGGGAGCTTGGCGAACTTCTGCTCGATCCAGCGCTTGGTCGGGTCGGTCGGACGGCCGTACAGCCATGAGATCACACCCAGGGCGAACAGGTTCTTGGCGCGACCGGCGTCGCGCGACGAGGCGTCCTCGATCCCCTCAACTGCGCGGACGGTCAACGACGTCATCGGAATCCGGTGCACCCGATACGCGCCCAAGGACCCATCCTCGAGCGGGTTCGAGGCGTAGCCCGCCTTCTCCAGGTTGCGTTTGGTGAACGCGTCCTCGTTGACGATCACCGTCTCGCCGCGGTCGACCTCGGCCAGATTCGTCTTCAACGCGGCCGGGTTCATCGCCACCAGCACATTCGGCTTGTCGCCCGGCGTGAGGATGTCGCGCGAGGCGAAGTGGATCTGGAACGCCGACACCCCGGCCAGCGTGCCCGCCGGCGCACGGATCTCCGCCGGGAAGTTCGGCAGCGTGGCCAAGTCGTTGCCCACCAGCGCGGTGGCATCCGTGAACCGGCTGCCCGCCAACTGCATCCCATCCCCAGAGTCGCCCGCGAAGCGAACTACGACCCGCTCGCGTTCCTCCACCGTCTTAGTCATTTACGTGCGCCACGACAAATCGCCTTACTGATAGTACGCGCGCCCCCGGATGAAAGTTTCACCTGTGGCCCGACCCGCCCCCCCGACTGGGGGTATGGGGCCGCCTTCGGCGGCGTCCTCCGGATGATCTCGCGGCCGGCGCACCGGGCGAGGCACGGATGCCGAGCGCGCCGCAGCCGCGAGGCCAATTCCCCGTCCAGACAGGAACCGTGGCTCATCGACGCGGCTGTAAGCGAGGCGGCGACGACCGGCCAGCGGCACTCGCGTTCGGGACGGCCGGAAGTGCGGCTACCTCGGCGACGCGGTGCCGCTGGACGGGCGGGCCGCCGAAGCGCTAGATCTTGATGACGTTGACCGCCTTCGGGCCCTTCGGCGAGGGCTCCTCCTCGTAGGAGACCTTGCTCCCCTCCGACAGGGACCGGTAGCCGTCGCCGGTGATGCTCGTGTGATGGACGAACAGGTCCCGGCCGCCGTCATCGGGGGTGATGAAGCCGAAGCCCTTCTCGTCGCTGAACCATTTGACCGTGCCGTTTGGCATGTGGAGAGATCCTCCGTGGCTTTGAAGTGCTGCTACCGCGGAGGATGTGCCGCCCGGAGCCTGCACCTACTTGACGCCGCCGGCAAGCCGGGCGGCCTTACGAGCTGAAAAGGTACAGGACATGGACGATCCCATGTCGCTCGGGCGTGACGTCGAGCTGCCCCTGCGCGAGATCACGGTCAGGACCTCCCGCTCCTCTGGACCGGGCGGCCAGCACGCCAACGTCACGGCCTCTCGGGTCGAGGCGATCTTCGACGTCGAGGCCTCGGAGACGCTGACCGATGAGCAGAAGCACCGCGTGATGGCCCGGTTCGGGCCGCGCGTGACCGCGGTGGCCCAGGACGCCCGCAGCCAGGCGCGCAACCGCGAGCTCGCGCTCGAGCGCCTGCGCCGGCGTCTGACCGGCGCCCTCGCCGTGCAGCGCCGGCGTAACGCCACGCGCCCATCGGCCGGCTCGGTGGAGCGCCGGCTGGATGTCAAGCGCCGACAGTCCGCCCGCAAGCGCGAGCGCCAGCCCCCGCCCACCGAGGATTAGCCTCACGCACATGCGCTGGCTCGTCGACGGCATGAACGTGATCGGGACCCGGCCCGACGCGTGGTGGAAGGACCGCGACGCCGCGATGCTGCGGCTCGTCGACATGCTCGAGCGCTGGGCGGCGGACAGCGGCGAGGACGTCGTGGTGGTGTTCGAGCGGCCGCCGCGGCCGCCGATCCGCTCGACCGTGATCGAGGTCGCTCACGCCCCCAGGCCCAAGCCGAACGCCGCCGACGACGAGATCGTCCGGCGCCTGCGCGCCGAGCTCGATCCGGCCGCCGTGCGGGTGGTCACCTCGGACCGCTGGCTGGCCGACCGCGCGTGGGCGCTCGGCGCCAGCGTGGAGGGCGCCGACTCGTTCCGTAATCGCCTAGACAACTCTTAGCAAGCCTTCAGCCGGGGTTCATCGCACGGCGCGGACCCCTGCCAGAATCAATTCATGGCCGAGCAACCACGCCTGCGTGAAACGAGCCCACGTTTGCGGCCCGGTACGACGCCACCGCAGCAGCCGGGCTGGAAGATCACGCCGGCGCCGGACGGCCGCGGTCGGCAACCGTCCAAGCGGCCGTCGGGGCCAAACCCGCGTTGGCTCGCGGTGTTCTTGATCCTCGCGCTGCTCGCGCTCAACTTCTGGGTCTCCTCGAAGGTACTGGGCCCGAACCCCCGCGTCGACATCCCCTACTACCCGACGTTCCTGACCCAGCTCAAGGACAACAACGTCAGCTCGATCTCCTCGACCGGCAACTCGATCCAGGGCACGTTCAACAAGGCGGTCAAGTACCCGGCGGACAGCAAGAGCGCGCCGACCACCATCTACTTCTCGACCCAGATCCCGTCGTTCGCGCCACAGTCGGATCTGTTCGCGCTGGTTCAGCAGCACAAGGTCACGACCACTGCCCACCCGCCCAACCCCGGACCCTCGTTCCTTACCAGCCTGATCGTCGGCTTCGGGCCCACGCTGCTCTTCCTGCTGCTGCTGGTGTGGGTTTTCCGGCGCGCGGCACAGGGCGGCGGCGCCGGCGGCCTGATGTCGTTCGGCCGCTCGCGCGCCCGGCGGGTCGAGGGCGCCGAGCAGCACGTCACGTTCAACGACGTGGCCGGGATCGACGAGGCCAAGGCCGAGCTCTCGGAGATCGTCGACTTCCTGAAGAACCCCGACAAGTACGTCAAGCTGGGCGGCCGGATCCCGCGCGGGGTGCTGCTGAGCGGCCAGCCCGGCACCGGCAAGACGCTGCTCGCGCGCGCGGTGGCCGGCGAGGCGGGCGTCCCGTTCTTCCAGATGTCGGCTTCGGAGTTCGTCGAGATGATCGTCGGCGTCGGCGCCTCGCGCGTGCGCGACCTGTTCCAGCAGGCCAAGGCGGCCGCGCCCGCGATCATCTTCATCGACGAGCTCGACGCGATCGGCCGCTCGCGCGCCTCCGGCGGTCCCAACATCTCGGGCGGCCACGACGAGCGCGAGCAGACGCTCAACCAGATCCTGACCGAGATGGACGGATTCGACCCGCGCAGCGGGGTGATCGTGCTCGGTGCGACCAACCGGCCCGAGATCCTCGACCCGGCGCTGCTGCGGCCCGGGCGGTTCGACCGGCGCGTGTTCGTCTCGCCACCGGACCGGGCCGGCCGTGAGGCCATCCTCCACGTCCACACGCGCGGAGTTCCACTCGCCGAGGACGCGAACCTCGGCAGTATCGCGTCCGCTACCCCGGGCATGGTCGGCGCCGACCTCGAGAACCTGGTCAACGAGGCCGCGCTGCTGGCGGCCCGGCGCAACCACGCAAAAGTCAACCGCGAAGACTTCACCGACGCCCTCGAGCGGATCGTGCTCGGCGCCGAGCGCAAGGTGATGATCTCCGAAGAGGACCGCCGGCGCACCGCCTACCACGAGGCCGGGCACGCCATCGTGGGGATGCTCACGCCGGGGGCCGATCCGGTGCGCAAGGTCTCGATCATCCCGCGCGGGCAGTCGCTCGGGGTCACGTTCTCTGCGCCGGACGCCGACCGGTTCAACTTCGAGCAGCAGCACCTGGTGGCGCAGATCAAGGTCGCGCTGGGTGGGCGCAGCGCCGAGGAGATGGTGTTCGGCGACATCACCACGGGCGCCGAATCCGACATCCAACACCTGACCCGGATCGCCCGCGGCATGGTGGGGCGCTGGGGGATGAGCCGGGCCATCGGTCCGATCGCGGTGATCCCGCAGGACGGCATGAGCCCGCTCCTTCCGGGCGCCGCCGAGACCTCCGAGGCGACCCAGCGGCTGGTCGACGAGGAGGTCAGGCGAATCGTCGAGTCCGCCCAAGCCGAGGTCGCGACGCTGCTGCGCGAGCACCGCGTGAACCTCGACGCGCTCGTCTGCGCCCTGCTCGACCACGAGACGCTCGACGAGGCCGACGCCTACGCCGCCGCCCGGCTTTCGCGCAACCCGGTCGCCGAGGCCGAGCCGCACATCATGCTCGACGGCGGGGCGCCGAGCTGATCAGTCACCCAGGCGCGTCATGCGCGCCAGCGCCTCGTGGCACTCGACCACCCGCCGCTTCACCGGATCGTCATCGGGGCGGTCGTGCACGAGGTCCCACGTCCGGTCGGCCACCTCCCGCGCCGAGTCGGCCGTCGCGCTCTGCCAGAGGCGATCGACCAGCGTGAGCTCGAAGCTCTGGATCTGATCGGCGGGGTCGCCGGGAGGCATGCGCGGGAGCGGCTCGGCGATCGTCTCCTTCCACATCGCGGTCGCGACCAGGAGCCGGTTACGCAGCGTGATCTGATCGATCGGCGACATCCGCGCCAGCCTAACTGATCCGTCCGGCGGCTCTCAGCGCAGCGCTGGAAGTTGCTGTTTGACGCTCAGAACCGGCGCGAATAGATCACCCTGCTCCTCGGCGCGGACCATCAGTTCCTGCGCCTCGAAGGTGAGCAGCCCATCGTCGCGGCGCTCGCGGCACGCGGCAACCTCCTCCCAGGTGAGGGGGGTTGAGACGGTGGGCCGCTCGCGCGCGCGTAACGAGTACACGGTGGCGGTGGTCTTGTGCTCGTCGTTCTGGCTCCAGTCGACGAGCACCTTCCCCGGCCTGAGCTTCTTGGTCATCCGTGAGACCACGAGCTCGGGCATGCGCTGCTCGAGTACTTCCGCAACGCGCCGCGCGAACGACTTGGTGGCGCGGTAGTCGATCGCGGTGTTGAGCGGCACATACACCTGGAGCCCCTTGGAGCCGGAGCTTTTGGCCACGCATTCGAGGCCGAGCTGTTCGAACAGGCCGCGCAGCACCAGTCCCACCTCACAGCACTCGACGATCCCGGCCGGCGCGCCCGGGTCGAGATCGAACACCATCATCGTCGGGCGGTCGGCGCGCTGCGCCAGAGACAAGGACGTGTGGAGCTCGACGTCGGCCAGGTTGGCCAGCCAGATCAACGTCGGCCGGTCCTGCGCCAGCGTGTAGTTGATGTCGCCGATCCGCACCGTCTGGACCCACTCGGGGCGGTGCGAGGGCGACTGCTTCTCGTAGAAATAAGGCTGATCCACGCCGTTCGGGTAGCGCTTGAGCGTCAGCGGGCGATCGTGCAGGTGCGGGAGTCCGACCGGCGCGACGCGGGCGTAATAGGCGATCAGGTCGCCCTTGGTGAAGCCGGTGTGCGGGTAGAGGACCTTGTCCCAGTTGGTGAGCTTGAGCTCGCGTCCCTCGGTGGTTACGAGCAGCGTGCCCTCGGGACCTTGCTCGATGTCGTCGAACAGCGCCTCGGGTGAGCGCGGATCGACCTCCGGCACTTCGGACGCCTCCTCGCCGATTACTTCGATTCGCACTTCCCGAGGCGACTTGTCCTCGCGCAGCCCCTTGAACGAGGGCGCGCGCATGATTCGCTCCGCGGTCCAATCGCGCAGCTCGATCTCGGCCACCAGGCACGGCTCGACGAACACCGTCCCGCGGGGAAGCTTCGGCGCCTTGTCGAACGGGTTGGTGTCGCGGCGGTATGGGACGAGTCGCCTGTAGAGGTCGTCGAGCGTCTTCTCGGTGAACCCGGTGCCCACACGTCCGGCGTAACGGAGCGCGCCGTTCTCGTAATAGCCCATGAGCAGCGCGCCGATCCGGCTGGCGCGCCGACCCTCGCCGGGGACCCAGCCGCCGATCACCAGCTCCTGGCGCATGGTGTGCTTGATCTTCAGCCAGTTGCCGCTGCGCCGGCCCGGCTCGTAGCGACACTCCAGCCGCTTGGCCACGACCCCCTCGAGGCCCTGCTTGGCGGTCGCCTCGAGCAGCAGCTTGCCCTCGCCCGGGTGGACCGCCGGGACTCGCCACGCCGGGCCGCTCAGCTCGAGCGACTCGAGCTTTGCCCGCCGTTCGCGGTAGGGCAGCTCGAGCAACCCGTGGCCGTCGAGGTAGAGCAGGTCGAAGATGGCGTACATGACCGGCATAGTGCTCTGCAGGCGCCGGATGGCCGAGGTTCCCCGCACGTGCATGCGGCGCTGGAGCCGTTCGAAGCTCGGGCGTCCGTTCTCGTCGAAGGCGACGATCTCCCCGTCGAGAACCGCCTCGTGCATGCCGAGCGCGCTGAGGAGCCCGCGCACCTCTGGATAGGCCTCGGTGACGTCGTTGAGGTTGCGGCTTTCCAGGCGCAGGCGCCCGGGCTGCACATAGGCGATCGCCCGTACCCCATCCCACTTCACCTCGAAGGACCAGTTCTGCTCATCGTCGGGCAGCGTGCTCGACGGCCTCGCCATCATCGGGACGATCCGCTCCGGCATCGGCTCGCGGTCCGGGTCCGCCGGCGGATCCATCCGGTGGATCATCCAGTCGTTCGCCGAGTCACCCGGCTTTCCGATCGGGAACATCCCGTAGCGCCCGCTCAACCGCTCTCCGTGGAAGGTGACCTCGACCTTGCGCTCCTCCCACTTGTGCAGGTCGTACGTGCCCCGGTCCCAGATCGTCATCGTGCCGGCGCCGTACTGACCCTTGGGAATTTCCCCGTGGAACTCGAGGTACTCGAGGGGGTGGTCCTCGGTGCGCACGGCCAGACGGTTATCGGCCGGGTCCTGCGGGATGCCGTTGGGAACCGCCCACGAGGCGAGCGCGCCATCGTGCTCGAGGCGGAGGTCCCAGTGCAGGCGGGTGGCATGGTGCTCCTGCACCACGAACCGATATCCGTCCTCGCGGGCCTCGGCGCCGGCGGGCTCGGAGGTGGCGGCGAAGTCGCGCTTGGCGCGGTACTCGCTGAGCTTGCGTATGTCCTTGGTTCTGGGCACCGGTAGTGATGATGGCGGACAGACCGTCGGGTTCCAGACCACGAACACCTCCGGCCGCGGCGGCGAATCCGCGGCTGCTGCGGCGCCGCACGCCTAGTCTTCACAAACCTTTACCCGTGCGCGCCACAATTGCCTGCGTGGCGCGCGTATTGGTAGTGGACGACGAACCCGCCGTCCGACGCGCGCTCGAGCGTGCCCTGAGGCTCGACCGCTACGACGTCGATCTGGCCGGCGACGGCGAGGAGGCGCTCGACATGCTCGCCAAGTCGCCGCCCGACGCGGTGATCCTCGACATCGGGATGCCGCGGCTGGATGGGCTCGAGGTGTGCCGACGGATGCGCCAGGCCGGCGACCGGACTCCGATCCTGATGCTGACCGCCCGCGACGCGATCGACGACCGCGTGGAGGGGCTCGACGTGGGCGCCGACGACTACCTGGTCAAGCCCTTCGCGCTCCGCGAGCTGCAGGCGCGGCTGCGGGCGCTGCTGCGCCGCTCGGGCGACGGGACCGAGGGGGAGGTGCTGCACTACGCCGACATGGTGCTCGACCCGATCGCGCACGAGGTACGGCGGGGCGACCGCGTGATCGAGCTGTCCAAGACCGAGTTCCTGCTGCTCGAGCTGTTCATGCGCCACCCTCGGCAGGTGCTCACCCGTTCTACGATCTTCGAGAACGTGTGGGGATACGACTTCGGACCGACGTCCAACGCCCTTGGTGTGTACATGGGCTACCTGCGGCGCAAGACCGAAGCCGGCGGTGAGCCGCGCCTCCTGCACACGGTCAGGGGCGTCGGTTACGTCCTGCGGGACTGAGCCGGGGGAGGGCGCATGTCCCTGCGCAAGAGAATCGCCTGGGTCGCCGCGTCGGCCGTCGCGCTCGCGGTCATCCTCGTGTCGATCGTCTGCTACATGGTGGTGCGCAGCCAGCTACTGGGACAGGTGGACGACGCGCTGCGGGCGCAGGCCGCGTCGGTCCGGAGCCAGGGTCAAGGTGCGCTCAATCAACAGCCCGTCGGCCCGCCCGCGAGCGGCGGCGGCCCGGCGCAGTACTACCAGGTCGTGGCCGCAGACGGGTCGACCGGCGGCGATATCAGGCTGCCGCCGCCCGCGGGGGCGGCCTCAGTGGCGATTGGCCAGGCGCCCCCGTTCTTCTCGAACGTCCAGATCGACGGGAATCAGTTCCGCGGGCTGACGTTCCCCGCCACGGTGGACGTCAATTTTGCCCCGGAAAACGGCGCAGTGACGCTGTTGCGTCCGCTCGCCCCGGTCCAGCACATCCTCCGGACCCTGCGCCTCGTGTTGCTGCTCCTGTGCGCCGGCGGGATTGCTCTCGCCGCGGTGCTCGGCCGTCTGGGCGCCCGGCGGGTGCTCGCGCCGTTGGCCGAGGTCGCGCAGACCGCGCACCACATCGAGGAGACCGAGGACCTGTCGAGCCGCATTCGCGTGCACGCCGACGACGAAGTCGGCCAGCTCGCCACCCGGTTCAACGCGATGATCGAGCGACTCCAGCACTCGCGTGAGGCGCTCGACGAGTCGGTGCGCGCCCAGCGCCAGCTCGTGGCCGACGCCTCGCACGAGCTGCGCACCCCGATCACCAGCCTGCGCACCAACATCGAGGTGCTGCTGGAGCAGGGCGACGCATTGACCGATGAGGATCGCCGGCGGCTGCTGGCCGACGTGCTCGAGCAGAGCGAGGAGCTGAGCGCACTAATCAGCGACGTGATCGAGTTGGCTCGGGGCGATCTGCCGATCACCACCGCCGAGGACATCCAGTTGGACCGGATCGTGGCCGAATCGGTGGCCCGCGCCAGGCGGGACTTCCCGCATGTGAACTTCGAGGCCAGGCTTGCGCCGGTGATTGTCGAGGGGGTGCCGGAACGCCTCGCCCGCGCGGTCAACAACCTGCTCGACAACGCCGCCCACCACTCCGCGTCCGGTGGGCTCGTGGAGGTCGTGGTCGACTCGAGCGGCGTGCGCGTGCGCGACCACGGGACCGGGATCGACGAGGCAGACGTCCCCTACGTATTCGATCGGTTCTTCCGGGGGGCCAACTCGCGCCACCGCCAGGGCAGCGGGCTGGGGCTGGCCATCGTCCGCCAGGTCGCGGTCCAGCACGGCGGGTCGGTCGAGGCGGCTAACGCGCCCGACGGCGGTGCGATATTCACGCTCCGGTTGCCGGCGGCGGCCGCGGATCCGCTAGCTCTCTCGGACGCGCCATATCCGCAGGCGATCATCCGGTAACGATCGGCTTCACCGGCGGCTTCGGCTTGGGCTTCGGTTTCGGCTTGGGCTTCGGCGGCGGCGGGACGTTCGGCCCCGGCTCGGGCTCGGGGGCTGGCGTCGCAGTGACCGCGACGGTCTCGGCAGGGTCGCACGCACACGGGTCAACCGCTGCACGATCCCGGTCGAGGTCAGCTGACACCACTTGGGATGGTCCGCCCGGCCGAAGCGGCTACCGCTTGGGCGGCCGCGCGAGCCGTGCCTGGCGGGCGACCAGGAAGCGCCGGCGCAGGAACCAGACGCACGCGCCGAACACGGCGGCCACCGGGACCAGCAGCAGGACGCGAATCGCCGGCGGCCCGACCGTGAGCACGATCACGAACTCGGCCACCACGGCCGGGATCCCGGCGAGCAGGACGGTGTGCGAGCGGTAGCCCGAGAAGTGCTCCCGGGCGGTCACCTCCGTCACGCCGAGGAGGCACAGGACCACGCCGCCGATCAGAGCGGGTCCGCCGTGGCGGATCACCCCGAAGACCAGCGCGACGAGGCCGGCGGCAATCGCGATCTCGGACACCGGCAAGCCGCCGAACGGGCTTCCCGGACGCTCCCCGTAGGCGCCGAGCGGGCCGGCTCGGCGCGGCATCGAGCGGGGCCGTCCGGGACCCTCACCCGCCACTCCGCCACCTGCCTCACCCGCCACTCCGCGCCGTGCCTCACCCGCCACTCCGCCACCTGCCTCGCCCGGCGCGGTTCGCGGCGCGGCGGACGTCGGCGCCCGACCGTGGCGCCGCCGTTTGCGCGAGCGCGGCTTGGACTTCTGGGCGGCCACTGCCGGGTCAGGATACGACTACGGCGCGCGGGTCGCCTCAGGTGCGTTCGACGCGTCGGCGAGCTCACGGAACAGCCCTGTGACCACGAACACGGTCTGTTCGGCGATGTCGACGGTGTTGTCGCCGACCCGCTCCAGACAGCGGGCCACGAGGATCATGAACATCGCCCACTCGCGCAGATCGAGGTTGTCTCCCACTTCGACCGCGCGGCGGAAGATCTCCCGGTTGAGCCGGTTGATCTCGATGTCCTGGCGCACCAGGTCCTGAGCAAGCTCGGTGTTGCGCCCGGCGAACGCCTGCTTGGCCTGCGAGACCTGGGAGCGAGCCAGGCGGCCCATCCGCTCGATCGCGTCCAGGATGTCCTTGTCCTTCGGCGCTTCGTAGCCCGACAGCGGCACGAGCTTGGCGATGTTGACGCACTGGTCGCCCATCCGCTCCACGCACCGGATCACGTGGAGCAGTGCAGCGACGATGCGAAGGTCACCCGCCACCGGCGCCTGGCGGGCCAGCAGCGACAGGATGCCCTGGTGCACCTCGAGGTAGCGCCCGTCTATCCGGTCGTCGTCGGCCACGACCATCCCGGCCAGCTCGACGTCCTGGTAGGAGATCGACTCGAGCGAGCGATCGAGTTGCTGGATGACCAGGTCGAGGCCGTCAAGTGCCTGGGTCTCGAGCGCACGCAGCTGCTCGTGGAACTGGTGGCGAGTTTCCTGCATCGGGCGCCCGCTAGCCGAACTTTCCGGTCACGTAGCGCTCGGTGCGCTCGTCGTTGGGATTCGTGAAGATCTTGCTCGTTTCGTCGTGCTCGATGACCTCGCCGTCGAGCATGAACACGGTGCTGTTAGCCACGCGTGCGGCCTGCTGCATGTTGTGGGTGACGATCACGATCGTGTAACGCTCCTTCAGCTCGTCGATCAGCTCCTCGATCTTCAGCGTCGAGATCGGATCGAGTGCTGAAGCGGGCTCGTCCATGAGGATCACCTCAGGCTCGATGGCGACTGTGCGTGCGATGCACAAACGCTGCTGCTGGCCGCCCGAGAGCCCGATGCCGGGCTCGCTCAGACGGTCCTTGACCTCCTCCCACAGTCCGACGGATTGCAGCGAGTGCTCGACCAGGTGGCGCAGATCGCGGCTTTTGGTTCCGGTCAGCCGGAGTCCGGCCGCCACGTTGTCGAAGATCGACATCGTCGGGAACGGATTCGGCTTCTGGAACACCATTCCGATCATCCGGCGGACGGCGGTGACGTCCACGCTCGGGCTGTACACGTCGAGCTGATCCAGCATGACGCACCCCTCGGCGCGCGCCCCGGGAATCTCCTCGTGCATGCGATTGATGCATCGAACCACGGTTGACTTGCCCGAGCCCGAAGGTCCGATGATCGCGGTGACCTCGTTGGCGGCGCACTCGATGGTCACGTCCTTGAGCGAATGCTGGGAGCCGTAGTAGGCGTTCAGGCTCTTCACCGTCACGCCGTGACCTGTCCTCGTTGTCGGCGGAGCGGAGGCTGACGGCTGCGGCGCCGCGCTCGACCGTTCCGACGGGCCCCCAGCGGTAGACATATCAGTCTGTTCCTTACTCGTGGCTTCAGGCGGGATCATGCCATGCGGCTCCTTCGAGAGACGAATCGGGCAATCAAGTTCAGGAGCAGGATGATCGTGACGAGCGCGAGTGCGGCCCCCCAGGCGCGATCGATCACCGCCTGGCGCGGGGAGGTGATGTCGTTGAAGATCTGGACGGGCAGCGAGTTCATCTGCTGATTCAGGTTGGCTGAGGCGATGAACGTGGCGCCGACAGTGAATAGCAGCGGCGCGGTCTCCCCCATCCCGCGGGCCACGGCCAGGAGCGACCCGGTCACCAGTCCCGGAAGGGCGGTGGGCAGCACGACTCGCGACACCACCCGCCACCGTGGCGCGCCGAGCGCGAGCGCGGCCTCGCGCAGACTGTCCGGTACGAGCAGGAGCACCACCTCGGCCGAGCGGGCGACCACCGGCAGCATGAGCAGCGCCACCGCCACTGACCCCTTCCAGCCTGCGAACGACGCATTGCCGACGTGGTTGGTCACCAGCGAGATGTAGATGAACAGGCCGAACACGATCGAGGGGACGCCGGTCATCACGTCGATGAAGTAGCGCACGATGTTGGCGAAGGCCGACTGCTTGCCATACTCCACGAGGTAGAGTGCGACGCCGATCCCGATCGGCACCGCGATCAGGGTGGCCAGGGCGATCATCTCGAGCGTGCCGAAGATCGCGCTGCGGATGCCCCCCGGGTTGCCGAAGAAGTTCCCGTTCGGGTCCGACGAGAAGAAGCTCCCGCTCCATGCTCCCAGCCCCTGCTTGAGCAGGAAGTAGATGACGAGCACGAGTGGGACCAACGCGATCAACGTCCCGACCAAGAGCGTTGCGCGCATGAACTTATCGGTCCGGCGCCGGCGCGCGCTGACCTCGGGGAACGTCGTCGTGACGGCGTTCATCCGACCTCTCCCACGGACGCGGTCTGCGCCTCGACCATTGCTCCGGCCCCGCGGCGGCGGCCCCGATGGCCGCGTACCACGAACCAGCGGGCGACGATGTTGATCGCCAGAGTCAGCACGAACAGGACCACGCCGGCCGCGAACAGCGCCGAGCTGTGCGCGGGCGTGTTGGCCGCCTCCCCGAACTCGGCGGCGATCACCGCGGCCAGGGTGTAGCCCTGGTTGAACAGGTGCGAGCCGATCACGGGCGCATTGCCGATCACCAGCACGACCGCGATCGTCTCACCGATGGCCCGGCCCAGGCCGAGCATCGCCCCACCGATGATGCCGGGACGGGCGTAAGGCAGGACGGCCATCCGGATCATCTCCCAGCGCGTCGCGCCGAGGGCAAGCGCCGCCTCCTTGTGCTCGGAGGGCACGGTCGCGATCACCTCGCGCGAGATCGCCGAGACGATCGGCAGGATCATGATCGCCAGGATGAGCCCGGCCAGGAAGTAGTTGGGGGTGGTGGGCGTGCCGCCCCCGATGAACGGGATGAACGAGAACGTGCTGGCGAACCACTTCTCGGCCGGCAGGAGCTTGGGCGCCAGCACGAGAATGCCCCACAGGCCATACACCACCGAGGGAACCGCGGCCAGCAGATCGACCAGGATCGCCAACGGCGTGCGGAACCGGCGGGGGCAGAGCTCGTTGAGGAACAGCGCCGCCGCCACCGCCACGGGGACCCCGAGAATGAGTGCGATCGCCGAGGTAATCAGCGTGCCCGCGACCAGCGGAAAGCCGTGGAAGATGCCGTGGGCCGGGTCCCAGTCATTGCCGAAGATGAAACTGAGACCGAACCGGCTGAACGTGTCTCCTGATTCACCGATAAGCCGGATGAAGAAATACGCGATCAGCGCGAGGATCGCGCCCGCAAGCACGGTCAGGCCCCACTTCAGGAGCCGATCGGGAAGCCGGCTCGCCGCCGACCGCTCAAGAGCCGAGCGGCCGGCGGTGGCGGTGCTGACGCTGGCCTCCACCTAGACCGTGTCCTTAGGAGATCGCCGATCCATTGCAGGTCATCGTCCCCAGCTGTGTGTTGTTCTTGTCCGCCAGGGAGGACGGAAGCGGCGCGTAGGGCAGCTGGTTGGATCCGGCACCCAGCGTCTGCTGCCCGGGGCCGAAGGCGTAGGT
The DNA here is from genome assembly GCA_963719355.1 of uncultured Solirubrobacterales bacterium. Taxonomy (GTDB): domain Bacteria; phylum Actinomycetota; class Thermoleophilia; order Solirubrobacterales; family Solirubrobacteraceae; genus Palsa-465. The sequence goes on from CAVRBZ010000001.1 coordinate 54,689, forward strand.
GAGGAACTTCTTCAGGCCGCTGGCCACTGCGGCGCTGGCGCCGCCCGACTTGCACGGATCCTTGTACGCGACCAGGAACGTCTGCGAGACGATCGGGTAGGCACCCGAGGCCGGCGAGTTGATCGTCGAGATCCCCAGGCCGGCGGGCACGGGGATCCCCTGCGCGGCCGCCGAGGTGTTCTGGATCGTGGGGAGGACGTACTGGCCGGAGGAGTTCTTCACCGCTGCATAGGTGAAGTTGTTCTCGATCGCATAGGCCTGCTCGACGTAGCCGATCGCCCCAGCGGTCTGCTTGACCGCCGCGGCGACGCCGGAGTTCTTGGCCGCGCCGGTACCGGTCGGCCACTTGACCTCCTTGTCCGAGCCGACGGACGACTTCCAGGCCGGGTCGGTCGCGGACAGGAACTTGGTGAAGCCGGCGGTGGTGCCCGACGAGTCGGAGCGATGCACCACCGTGATGCTCGTGCTGGGCAGGCTCATGCCCGGGTTGAGCGCCTTGATGGCCGGGTCGCTCCACGTCTTGATCTGACCCATGTAGATCTTGGCGATGGTCGGGCCGTCCAGCTTGATCCCGCTCTTGATCCCGGACAGGTTGTACGAGACGGTGATGGCGCCGAACGCGACCGGAAACTGGAGGGCCGACCCCTTCATCTTCGCCTTGTCACTCGACTTCAGCGCGGGGTCGCTGCCGGCGAAGTCGACGGTGGCGGTCTGTAGGTCGGCGATGCCGGTGCCCGAGCCGACCGGGTTGTAGTTCAGCGTGACGCCCTGCCCCGAAAGGGTCGACGCCCACTGCTCATAGATCGGTGCGGCCAGCGTGGAGCCGGCGCCGTTGAGGGTCGACTTGCCGCCGGAGCTCGAACCGCTCGAGCCGGAGCCAGCGGTGGCCGGGCTCTTGGAGGTCGTCGGGCTCTTGGAGGAGGACCCGCACGCCGCGGTGAGCAGCATTGCGCCGATCGCCAGCGCGATCGCGGAAATACGACGGTGTCTCACAGTCATCTCCTTCGCTAGGTATGAGCCAGAGTCTCGGCGGCGCAGAGCGCCACGGTGTTATCCACTTGTGAACCGTTCGTTCACGCTCTGTGTCGGTTCGGCCGCCAGGCGGTAGCCGAAGCCGAAGTGCGTGTGGATGAACCGCCACCCGGGAAGCGCCTGTTCGAGCTTCACGCGCAGCTTGCGCACGTATACGTCGACCGACCTGTCGCCCGCGCGCATCTCACGGCCCCAGACGAGCCGGAACAGCTCCTCGCGCGGCATGATCCGATCCACGCGCCGGCCGAGTTCGGTCAGCAGGCGCAACTCTCTGAGCGAGAGCGCGAGTACATGCCCGTGGGCCCGGGCGAGATGTTCATCCGGGAGGATCTGCAGCGGGCCAACCTCGATCACCTCGCTGCTCGGCCTGGCGATTGCCGACATGCGACACGATGCTGGCGACCCCGCTCCTCCTAGAAGTTATCGAGGCGTAACGAGGTTGTGAAGAAGCTGTGACCGCGACGCGCATGCGGCCTCAGACGGCGCTGCTCAGCGGGTCAGGCGACCGGAAGCTCGGGCGCGAGCTCCTCGGCCAGCCCTCGCTGGTCTGCCGCGTCCAGGTCGGGCTCGGGCGCGAACCGGTATCCCACGCCGAAGTGGGTGTGGATGTAGCTCCAGGCCGGGGATATCGCGCGCAGCTTGTGCCGCAGCTTGCGGACGAACACGTCGACTGAACGGTCGCCGTGCGCCATCGCGTAGCCCCACACTCGCTCGTAGATCTCCTCGCGCCTGAGAACCCGGTCGGACTGCGCCAGCAGCTGCAGGATCTCGAACTCCCGGGCGGTGAGCTCGAGGCTCTGCTCTCCGACGTAGGCCTGGTAGAGGTCGGGGCGGATGGTGATCTCGCCGACGGCCGATGCGAGATCGATCTGGGGCAACTCGTGGCGCCGATGGCGACGAACCGCCGCCTCGATCACGGAGATCAGCTCCTCGGGGTGGCACGGCTTGGTGATCCAAGCGTCGGCGCCCAGCCGCAGCCCGCGCACGCGCTGCGCCACCGACGACGGCCCCGTGCAGACGATCACGGCCAGACCGGGCAGGCGTCCACACACCCGCTCGAGGTAGTGCCAGCTCTCCGGACCGACAACCGCCAGGTCGAGCACGAGCGCGTTCAGCCTCATCGCCACCAGCGTCTCGACCGTCGCCGGTGTGGACAGGCTTCGGTGCTCGCAGCCGAGGGCGCCCAGTCGATTGGCCAGCACCTGCGTGAACCCGGAATCGCGGTCGATCACCGCCACCCGGAGCCTCGCCTGGGAGCGCTGCGGGGTCGCCGCCCCCGGTTGGGCGTCACTGGGTTCACGCGACATTTCGGAGGACTGTAGTCAACCCAGGCGCCGCCAACACCCCGGGACGCCTCCCGATCACAGGATGTTTACACGCAATTAGCGAGGATGTGGGCACGCTCACATGCCCTACGGCGCGGCTCGTGCCGAAAGCGAAGAGCTGGCTAAGACCGGCCAGGAGGGCAGCGAGGGTGGCGTCCCGGCCGCTATCCTCAATTCGGCCCGATGGCCTCCCGAACCAAGCAGAAGGAAGAGGCGCGCGCCCGGCGCCTGGCCGAGGAACGAGCGCGGGCCGAGCGCACGCGCCGCCAGCGCCGGCTGCGCATGGTCGGGGGGACCGTGCTGGCGGCGGTCGTGGTGGTCGTCGCGCTGGTCCTGATCAACAGCGGCAGCAACAAGGGCGGCATCCAGACTGGTACCCAGGCCAACGCCACGGTCACGGCCGTCAATCAGCTTCTTAGCGGCATCCCGCAAACCGGCGCCACGCTGGGCAATCCCAAGGCGCCGGTGACCATGACGTATTACGGCGACCTCAAGTGCCCGGTCTGCCAGGCCTTCACCCTGCAGGGTGGATTCCAGCAGCTCGTGTCCAACGACGTCCGCTCCGGGAAGGTGAAGGTGGTCTACTCCGCCTTCTGCACGGCCACGTGCAGCGGGCCCGATCCGAGCGAGTTCCCCACCCAGCAGGTGGCGGCGCTGGCCGCGGGCAAGCAGAACAGGTTCTGGCATTTCACCGAGCTTTTCTACCGCCAGCAGGGGTCCGAGACCGATGCGTACGTGACCGAGGCCTTCCTGGACCGGCTGGCCAGACAGGTCACAGGGCTGAACTTCAACCAATGGAAGACGGCGCGCAACGATGCCAACCTGACCAGCCAGGTCACCTCCGAGCAGAACCAGGGACGGACGCTCGGGGTCAGCGGCACGCCGACGCTGGTCTTCAAAGGGCCGAAGGGCCAGGCGGTGGCGAGCGAGGCCGTCCCCACCTACGCCCAGCTCGAACAGCGGGTCGAGCAGGTCTCATGACCCGGGCGGTCGGCAACGGGGGTGCTGCCGACGACGGCCGCTCCCGGTATGCCGCCGGAGACCGCAGGCTCCGGATCGTCATCGGCGTGCTGTGCCTGATCGGGATTGGGATCGGGGCTTACCTGACCTACGTCCACTACGCCGGAATCAAGGTCGTGTGCCTGTCCAGCGGCGGATGCGAGACCGTCCAGAGCTCTGTCTACTCGAAGCTCGACGGCGTACCGGTAGCGGTGCTCGGCCTCGCCGGCTACGTCGGAGTCCTGATCACCCTGTTCATCCGGGGCGACCTCGGGCGCGCGGCCGGGTTCGGGCTCGCGCTGGTCGGCTTCCTGTTCAGCCTGTACCTCACCTACCGCGAGGTCTTCACGATCAAGGCCATCTGCCAGTGGTGCGTGGGCAGCGCCGTGCTGATGACGCTGCTGGCGATCCTTACCGCTATCCGGGTCCTGCGGGTGGAGCCCACGACGGCGGCGCCGAAGTCCGTCCCGCGGGCCGAACGGCGGCGGATCGAGCGCCGGCAGGCCGCCCGGCGCTAGCGCGCCAGGAGGCCGAGCAGCAGCTCGCGACAGGCCTCAGGCGTCTCCCTGGGCGCCAGGACGAATGCGGAGTTGACGGCAACCCCCTCGCCGCCGCCCCAGGCGACCCGGCCTCACCGCGGCGGTGGGGTGGGGTTGCCGTCCCTGACATGCATCTGATATATCACGGAGGGTGACCGCCAACGAAGCGCGGAACCAACGAGTCGTGGTGATCGGCGCCGGCATCGTCGGCAACAGCCTCGCCTACCACCTGTCCCGGCTGGGGGTCACTGACATCACGCTGATCGACAAGGGGCCGCTGCCGAATCCCGGCGGCTCCACCGGGCACGCCTCGAACTTCATCTTCCCGGTCGACCACTCCAAGGAGATGACGTCGCTCACGCTCGACAGCATGCGCCAGTACAAGGACCTCGACGTGTTCATCGAGAGCGGCGGGATCGAGATCGCGCGCACCGAGGAGCGGATGCAGGAGTTCACCCGCCGAGTGGCCTCGGCCAAGGCGTGGGGGATCGAGCCGGTCGAGCTGCTGACTCCCGAGCAGGTCAAGGAGCTGGTCCCGTACATCAACGAGGAGCTCATCCTGGGTGGGTTCTTCACGCCCGGCGCCGGGGTGGTCGACTCGCTCCGCGCTGGGACGATCATGCGTGAACGCGCTCAGACGGCGGGAATCACCGTCATGGCGAACACCGAGGTGCTGGGAATTGACGTCGAGGGCGGGCGAGTCAGGCGCCTGCGCACCACGAAAGGCGACATCGGCACCAACCTGGTCGTGATCGCCTGCGGCGCGTGGAGCCCGCGAATCGCGCGGATGGCCGGCGCTTCGATCCCCCTCACCCCGATGGTGCACCAGATGATCGACATCGGCCCGGCGCCCCGGTTCGCCAACACGACGAAGCTGATCGAGTATCCGATCGTCCGCGACATGGACACCAACATGTACGAGCGCCAGGAGGGCACCGGGCTCGAGATCGGCTCCTACGCCCACCGCCCGATCACGCTCGACGCGGACGACATCCCGAGCATCGAAGAGGCGGCGCTCACCCCCACCGAGCTGCCGTTCACCCAGCAGGATTTCGACCCCCAGATGGAGCAGGCCCTCGAGCTTATGCCCGAGATCGTGGGCGACGAGTCGGTGGGCATGAAGTACGCGATCAACGGTGTGCTGTCGGTCACCTACGACGGGATGCCGCTGCTCGGGGAGACCGCTGAGGTCAAAGGGCTGTGGTCGGCCGCGGCCATCTGGATCAAGGAAGGACCCGGGGCCGGCAAGACCGTGGCCGAGCTGATCGTCCACGGCGAGTCCGAGATCGACGTGTACGAGTCGAACGTCGCGCGCGCGTACCCGTGCCAGCGGACGAGGACCCACGTCAACGCGCGCGCGAGCGAGGGCTTCAACAAGATGTACGGCATCGTCCATCCCGGCGAGCAGTGGGCGTCGGATCGGAACGTGCGGCTCTCGCCGTTCTACGAACGGGAAAAACAACTCCGAGCCGTCTTCTACGAAGGCGCCGGCTGGGAGCGGCCCCATTGGTATGAGTCCAACGCGGGATTGCTCGAGGAGTACGGCGAGCGGATCACGAAGCGCGAGGCCGAGTGGGACTCCCGCTGGTGGTCTCCCATCATCAACGCCGAGCACCTGGCCATGCGCGACCGGGCGGCGATGATCGACCTCAGCTCATTCGCGATCTTCGACGTGACCGGTCCGGCCGCCCTGGAAACCGTGCAAGGCGTCGCCATGCGGCAGATGAACGTCGACAACGGCCGGGTCGTGTACACGCCGCTGCTCACCCCGAGCGGCGGCTTCAAGCAGGACCTGACGATCATGCGCCTGGCCGACGACACCTTCCGCGTGGTCACCGGCGGCGCGTACGGGATGTCGGACCTCAAATGGTTCGCCGACCACGTCCCGTCAAACGGCTCGGCGCAGGTTCACGACCAAACGGCCGCTTGGACCACGCTCGGCCTCTGGGGGCCAAAAGCCCGAGATATCCTGGCCAGCGTCACGGAAGATGCTGTCTCCCACGAAGGCCTCCCGTTCGCCCGCTGCAAGCAGATCGAGGTCGGGCCGCTGAATGTCCTCGCCTCGCGCATCTCCTACGTGGGTGACTTGGGCTGGGAGCTGTACGTCCCGTTTGAGCAGGGCGCGCGCCTGTGGGACCTGATCGCCGAGGCCGGGGAGCCGCACGGGATCATTGCGGCCGGGATCGGCGTCTACGGGACCACCGGCCGCCTGGAGAAGTGCTACCGGGCCTACGGCGCCGAGCTCGAGGGCGACTACAACGTGGTCGAGGCCGGGATGGCCTGGGGCAAGATCAAGGATGAGGACTTCATCGGCAAGGAAGCGCACGGCCGCCACCGCGAGGAGGAGCCAACCGCCGTCCTGTGCACCCTCACGGTCGATGACCACACGTCGCGATCCGGCGTCAAGCGCTACATGCTCGGGCACGAGCCGATCCTCACGCGCGCCGGCGAACCGCTCACGGACGGCAAAGGCCGCCGCTCGTACGTGACCAGCGCCGGCGCCGGCCCCTCCGTCGGCAAGCACATCCTGATGGGCTACCTGCCGTTCGAGCACGCCGTGGTCGGCGAGGAACTGGCCGTCGAGTACATGGGCGAGCAGTATCCGGTTACCGTCGCCACCAACGATTCCACACCTTTGTTCGACCCGGACAACCGTCGCATCCGCTCGTGAACGACCGTTGCACCACCCCATGAACATCCTCGTCTGCGTCAAACGCGTCCCGCTCACCGGCGGCAAGATCGTGCTCACCGAAGACGAGCGGGCGATCTCCACCCGCCACCTCGGCTTCACGATCAGCCCGCACGAGGAATGCGGCTGCGAGCAGGCGGTTCGTCTAATCGAGCAGCACGGCGGCTCCTCCACCGTACTCACCCTGGGTCCGCCGGAGGCCGAGGAGCAGCTGCGGGACATGATGGCGATTGGGATCGATCGGGCCGTGCATCTCCTCACCGACGGCGAGGAGTGGGACCCACAGGCGACCGCCTCGGCGATCGCGGCGGCCATCGAAGCCGAGCCGGAGGCCTACGACCTGCTCCTGTTCGGCAACGAATCGGCCGACGCGGGCAACTATCAGGTGGCGATCCGCGTGGCGTACAAACTCGGGCTCCCATGCGTGACCGGGATCAAAGCGATAACCGTGCAGGACGGGCAGGTGCGCTGCGAGCAGGAGGTCCCGGGGGGCCGCGACGTATTCGAGGTGCCCATGCCGGCTGTCGTGACGGTCAAGGAGGGGATCAACCTGCCGCGCTATCCGTCGGTACCGGGGCGGTTGCGGGCCAAGCGAAAGCCGGTGGAGAGCTCAACACCGTCGCGGCCGCAATCCCGCCTGGAGATGGTCCGCCTCACCCTGCCCCCGGGCTCGGGCAAGCAGGCCGAGGTCCTCGGCGGTGGAGCCGACGCGGCGCCCGCAGTGGTCGGAGTTCTCCACGAATTGGGGCTGGTGTAGCGCGATGGTCCTGGTCTTCGCCGAGCGCTCCGACAAATTGGGGCTGGTGTAGCGCGATGGTCCTGGTCTTCGCCGAGCGCTCCGACGACGAGCTGTTTCGCCAAGCACTCACCTTCGCGCGCGGGCTCGACGACGGCCAGCTGCACGCGGTCGGGATCGATGACGCGGACGGCTACTCGCCGGATGGGTCGGCCAGCGCCCTGGCCGAGCACGTGCGCGAACGCGCTCCGAGCACGGTGGTGGCGCCGGGCTCGGAGCGCGGCAACGAAGTGCTTGCCCACGTTGCGGCCCAGCTCGATCTGCCGTTCGCGGCGAACTGCGTCTCGGTCGTCCCGGGCGACCCGCTCACGCTGACCCGCGTCCGGTGGGGCGGCAGCCTGCTCGAGGAGGCGCGGCTGCATGGCTCGCCGGCCCTGCTCACGGTCGCTCCCCACGTCGTCGCCGCGGACACCGCAGGGGCGGAGGTCGAATTCGTACGCCCTGCTCCGGAAGCGAACACGAGAGTGTCCGAGCGCGTGGAGGCGCTCAGCGCCGGCGTCTCGCTGGCGGACGCCGACGTGGTGGTGTCGGGGGGCCGCGGCGTCGGGTCGACCGAGGGCTTCGCGATCATCGAGGAACTGGCAGCGCTGCTGGGTGGCGCGGTGGGCTGCTCGCGGGCCGTGACCAGCGCCGGGTGGCGCCCGCACACCGACCAGGTCGGCCAGACCGGGACGAAGATCTCGCCGTCGCTGTACATCGCCTGCGGGATCAGCGGCGCGACACAGCACATGGCGGGGTGCAGGGGCGCCAAGAAGTTGCTGGCCATCAACCCCGACCGCGAGGCATCGATCTTCGCCAACGCCGACTACGCGGTGATCGGCGACCTGCACGAGGTGGTGCCGGCCATTTCGGCCGAGATCCGCCGAACGAGGGGCGGATAGCCGCGCTCGTCTCGGCGTTAGCGCTTGCCGCCGCGGTCGCCGTCAGCGGCACCCTGTTCGCCACCCGGGTGCGCCTGCTGGCCGAGCTGGTGCGCGGGGCGGCACCCGCACAACGCGCGCAGCGCTCCGGGGACGTCGCTCGCCGGGCCCGAAACGAGGCGACAATCGTGCTTGGCCAGCGCAAGCTGCTTCAGCGACTCGCCCCGGGGCTGATGCACGCCTTCATCTTCTGGGGCTTCCTGGTGCTCGTGCCGACGATCGTGATCGCGCTGATCGGCGTGCTCGACAAGCACTCGACGCTGCCCTGGCTCGGCCACCAGGGCGGGTACGCCCTGCTCGTCGATGTCTTCTGCGTGCTCGTGCTCGCGGGCGTGCTCGCGGCCCTCTACATCCGCAAGGTGCAGCGCCCGCGTCGCTTCGAGGGGAGTCATCTCGGCGAGGCCGACGTGATCCTGGCCCTGATCGCGACGATCGTGCTCAGCCTCCTGCTCTGGCACGCGACCCGAATTGCGCTTCATCTCAACGAGTGGCCGGCGGCGTGGGCGCCCGTTTCCAACGCGCTGTCGAACCTGTTCGGCGATAACCAGGCCACACGCGTGCTCGAGCGGGTGTTCGTATGGGTCCACGTACTGACGATCCTCAGTTTCCTCGCCTACCTCCCCCACTCCAAGCACCTGCACATCTTCGTGGCCGCGATCAACGTGTGGTTCGGGCGCACCCGCGCCGGTGGGCGACTCGAACCGCTCAAGTTCGACGACCCCGACATCCCCGAGGAGGACCTGCGCTTCGGCGCCGGCAAGGCACCCGACCTGACATGGAAACAGGTCCTCGACACGTTCTCGTGCACCGAGTGCGGGCGCTGCCAGGACGCCTGCCCGGCCTTCGCCACCGGCAAGGTCCTCTCCCCAAAGCTCGTGATCATGGGCCTGCGCGACCTGGTGCTCGCTCAGGACCGCGATGCGCCGCTCGTCCCTGAGGCGGTTCCGGCCGAGATGGTGTGGGACTGCGTGACCTGCGGCGCGTGCGTGCAGGCGTGCCCGGTATCGATCGAGCACGTCGATCACATCGTCGACCTGCGCCGGCACCTGGTCATGGTCGACGCGAGCTTCCCGGCCGAGGCAGAGCCGATGCTCCGCGACGTCGAGCGCGCGTCCAACCCGTGGGGCAGGCCCCAGGCCGAGCGCGCTGAGTGGGCGGCGAGCCTCGCCGTCAAGGTGCTCGAGCCGGGCGATGCCGCGCCCGAGTACCTGTACTGGGTCGGCTGCGCGTCCTCGTTCGACGAACGTGCCCAGCGCACCGCGCAGGCGACCGCAAAGCTGCTGCGCAGCGCCGGCGTCGACTTCGCCATCCTCGGTCCGCGCGAGAGCTGCACCGGCGATCCCGCACGACGCATCGGCAACGAGTACGTGTTCCAGGCTTTCGCCGAGCAGAACGTCGAGACCCTCAACGACGCCGGGATCACCAAGATCGTCACGGGCTGCCCCCACTGCTTCAACACGCTGGCCAACGAGTACCCGGACTTCGGCGGCAACTACGAGGTCATCCACCATTCCGAGCTGCTCTCGACCCTCGTCCGGGACGGGCGCATCAAGCCCGGCCGGGCAACCACCGAGCCGATCACCTACCACGATTCCTGCTACCTGGCCCGCCACAACGACGTGCTCGAGGCGCCGCGTCAGATCGTGTCCGCGGTCGGCGAAGCCGTGGAGATGCGCCGCTCAGGCAAGCAGACGTTCTGCTGCGGCGCGGGGGGCGCGCACATGTGGATGGAGGAGCGGGCCAAGCCGATCAACGAGGAGCGGGTACGCGAGGCCGCCGCCACGGGCGCCGGGACGCTCGCTGTGGCCTGCCCGTTCTGCACGGTGATGCTCGACGACGGCGTGCAGGGGGCCGGCGCGCAGCTGCGCGTGGCGGACGTGGCTACGTTGCTGTCTGAGGCGATCGACGATAACGGCTGATCCAAGGAATTCGCGGCAGTAAGCAGGCGTTCCAGCTGGCGCTCAAGCCCGTCCACGCCCACCTCGCGAACGACCAGCGGCAGCCCCAGCCGCGCGGCGGCACGCGCGGCGGCGCGACGCGTCGCCGGCGCCGGACGCTGAGCCAGCCACATCGCGCGCGTGTAGTGGCGGAAGTAGTCGTCGCGCAGCTCCGGGTGGCGATCCAGCCCGAGCTCCCGCCACACCGTGTGCTCGAACGTCCGGGCGAGGAAGTCGGTGAGAAAGTACGTGCCCGGCTCCTCCTCGAGCGCAGCGCGCACCTCAGCTCTCGCGAACACGTCGTAGCAGTGCTCGCCCTCGAGGCGCGGGAACCCATCGAGCGCGCCGCGCGTCCCGCAGTCCCCGTACGCGACGGCCACCACATCGTGGTCGGCGGATAACGCGGCAACCGCGGCGTCGATGCGTTCGGGACGGTTGTGCAGCAGCGCCGACACCGGGATCACCTTCAGGTCCCAGCCGCGGCGCTCAGCGATCCGGCGTACATCGAGCGCGAGCGCCCCGCAGGCGACCACCGTTTTCATCCCGGGAACGCCAGCTGGTCGACGAACATGTCGTTGAAGTCGGCCCGCCCTGACAGCTCGACGTACTCGACCTCGCGCAGGATCGAATGCGCCTCGGCCCGCTCGCGCACTGACAACGCGGCGATCTTCGCCCCCTCGCCGGCAACGTTGCCGGCGGACACGATCCGCGGCAGCGCGATCCGGGGAACCAGCCCGATCCGCACAGCGCTCAGCGGCGTCAGGTACGCACCGAAGCTGCCGGCGAGCAGAACCTGGCTCACGTCTTCGGGCGCGACGGCGAGCGAGCGCATCAGGATGCTCCACCCGGTGGCGATCGAGGCCTTGGCGAACTGGAGCTCGCGCACGTCGCGCTGGGACAGGAACACCGAGCGCTCGGGTCGGCCCGCGTCCCGCCAGTGCAACACGAACACGCGCTCCTCCCCGATCTTGGTCAGTCGATCGGCAAGGCCCGGGAACAACCCATGGGCATCGTCGTCGGGGATGAACCGCCCCGAGTGGTCGAGCAGACCGCAGTGGACGAGCTCCGCCACCGTGTCGACCAACCCCGACCCGCAGATGCCGGCCGGCGCCTCATCCCCAATCACGTCCAAATCGACTGTGCCCTCGGAAACCGACACCTTGACCCCCTCGATCGCCCCCGGCGCCGCCCGCATCCCGCATCTGATCTGCGCCGCCTCGAACGCGGGGCCCGCCGGCGCGGCGGTGGCCAGCACGCGCTCATGCGAGCCGAGCGCGATTTCGCTGTTCGTCCCGACGTCGATGAACAGGCGCAGCCGCCGGTCGCGGGTCAGCCCGGTGGCCAGCATCCCCGCCACGATGTCGCCACCGACGTAGGCGCCGAGCGACGGGAACACGAACGCGGGCGCTCGCGGATGCACGGAGACCCCGAAGTCCCGCGCGCGCACCTCGCCAAACGAATGCGTGGAGACCACGAACGGCGCCATCGACAGCGGCTCCGGGTCGATCCCCAGCGCGAGGTGCATCATCGTCACGTTGCCGCACAGGGTGATCTCGTACACCTCGCGCGGGTCGACCGCCCCCTCCGCGCACACCTCGCCAACCAGTTCCGAGAGCGTCTCGTGCACCCGTTCCCGCAGCGCGCCAAGCGCCTCCGAATCCATCATCGTGGCCGAGATCCGCGTGATCACGTCGGCGCCGAACGGCTGCTGGCGGTTCAGCAGCGAGCGCACGGCTACGGGCTGCCCGCTCTCCAGGTCGAGCAGCGTCGCCACCACCGTCGTGGTGCCGAGGTCGAAGGCGATGGCAAACCGCCGGGCCGTGGTGTCGCCCGGCTCGACATCGATCAGTTCCTGGTCGGCCACCACCGCCGTGACATCGAACCCCGAGCTGCGCAGGACCCCGCCCAGAGACCGCAGCACCTCGATCGAGGCGTGCGGCTCGAGGTCATCCAGCGCGTCGAGCACGCGCTGGAGGTCCGAGCGCTGGTCGTCCATCGACGGCTCCTCAAGGACCAGGTGGCGCTTCTGCACGGCCGGGCGCAGGATGACGTGACGACCGACGCCGGCCAGCGCGGCCTTGGGCCGCGTCTGAAGCGGCGGCACCTCGACCACGAGATCGCCGCGAGCCGAAGCGCGACACGCCAGTCGCCAGCCCTCCCGCAGCTCATCCGTGGTGAACGCCCGCGGATCCAACGGCCCGACCGGGACATCGCCGGACACGATCCGCACCCGACACTTCTTGCACGTCCCATGCCCACCGCAGGTGGAGTCGATCGCGATCCCGTTCCAGCTGGCGGCATCGAACACCGGGGTGCCGCTGGGGACGCGGACCTCGGCGCCGTCGGGGAGGAACCGCAGCCGGACGCGGCTCGCGCCGTCGTCGGGCGCCGGCATCGCCGGGTCCGCGCCATCGCCGGCGAGCGACAGCCTGCGGCGCTGCGGCGATACACCGCTCACGGTACGGCGACTCCCTGCGCCACAGTCGACCGGCGCGCCCGGTGGGCGGCGATCCAGTTCGCGCCCCACTCGTCGTGGCCCAGCAATAGATCGCTCCCCCGCACGGCATCCACGACCGGCCGCGCGGTAGACATGATCGCGCTGGTCAGCCCGGCCGCCATCGCCATGGGCAGGAACGCCGCGTTCAGCGCGTGCCGGTCCGGGAGCCCGAACGACACGTTGGACGCGCCCAGGCACATGTTGACGCCGAGCTCGTCGCGGATCAGGCTGATCGTGGTCAGAGTGGTTCGGACTGCCTCGGGATCGGCACCGACCGTCATGGCCAGAGGATCGATCACCACGCCGTCAGCAGCGATCCCATGATCCGCCGCCGCGGAGACGATCTTGCGCGCGCACTCAAGGCGCTTGGCCGGCGTCTCGGGGATCCCGGTCTCGTCGTTGGCCAAGCCGATCACCGCCGCGCCATGCCGCGCCACCAGCGGCAGGATCTCCTCGAGTCGATCGTCCTCGGCGGTCACCGAGTTGACCAGCGCCCGACCTTCGTACACGGCCAACCCCGCCTGCAAAGCCTCGACCACCGAGGAGTCAATGCAGATCGGCACGTCGACTGCCGCCTGGACCGTCTTCAGCATCGTGGCCAGCAGCTCCGCCTCGTCGACCAGCGGGATGCCGGCGTTCACGTCGAGCATGTCGGCGCCGGCCTCGACTTGCGCCACCGCGTCATGGGTGACCGTCGAGAGCTCGCCCGCGCGCAGGTCCTCGGCGAACTTCTTGCGCCCGGTCGGGTTGATCCGCTCGCCGATGATGCAGAAGGGCCGCCCAGCGCCCATCGTGACCGTCCTGCTGCGCGAGCGCAGCACCGTCTCCGCGGGCGCCGGAACCGCAGCACTCACGCGAGCACCTTCTCGCGCCGTAGCTCGATGAGCTCCTTGGCCTTCTTCACCGCCGACGATGCGTCGGCCGAGTAGCCGTCGGCTCCCACCGCGTCGGCGTACTCCTGCGTCACCGGCGCGCCACCGACCATCACGATCACCTTGTCGCGCAGGCCCGCCTTCTCGAGCGCGTTGATGTTCGCCTTGAACATCGGCATGGTGGTGGTGAGGAAAGCCGAGAACCCGACGATGTCCGGGTTGTGCTCCTCGATCTGCTCGATGAACTTCTCCGGCGCCACGTTCACCCCCAGGTCGATGACGTGGAACCCGGCGCCTTCGAGCATGATGTTGCACAGGTTCTTGCCGATGTCGTGCACGTCCCCCTTCACCGTGCCCATCAGGAACGTGCCGACCTGCGCGATCCCCGTCTCGGCCAGAAGCGGGCGCAGGATGTCGAGCGCGCCCTGCATCGCGCGGGCGGCGATCAACATCTCGGGCACGAAGAAGTCGCCGCGCTCGAAGCGCGCGCCAACCTCCTCCAGGGACGGGATCAACGCGTCGTAGAGCATCCGCTCTGGCTCAAGGCCCTGCTCCAGGCCGTCCTCGACGCCTTGCCGCACGACCGGCGCATTGCCGACCAGCGTCTCGTCGTACAAAAGCTGGAGGATTTCCTCGTCGGTCACGCCGCCCTTTCTCCGTGCTCGTCGCGGTGGCCGAGGCGTCGGCTCAAAGTCGCTGCCTCGCGGGTGAGAATCGGCTGTAGCTCCTCAATCCGCGCCGGGAGCATGCGTAGCGTCGGGCCGGAGATGCTGAGTGCCGCGATCACCTCCCCGCGCGCGCCCCTGACCGGCGCCGCCATCGCCGAGAGGCCGACCTCGAGCTCGTCGATTGACGTGGCAAAGCCGCCCCGCCGAATGTCCCGAAGCTCGCGGGCCGGCGTCGCCCCGCCCGCCGGCGCCGGCGCGCGACCGAAGGCGGCGAACACCTTGCCGTTGGCGGAGTGCTCGTAGCCCACCGCGCGCCCGAGCCACTGACCGGCGCCGAGGAAGTGCCGGCTGTCTACCTGGGCGATGTGCTCGACCCCCTCCGGCCCGGGCACGGCCAGGTTGATCGTCTCACCCGTGGCTTCGGCTAGCACATCGAGCGCCGGCCGGGACAACTCGACGATGTTGCGCTCGACCATGCTCCGTTCCGCCACGCGCAGGATGGCCGGTCCCGGCCGCAGCCGCCCCCGCTCCCCGTCCTGCTCGATCAGCCCGCGGCGCTCGAGCGCGCTGACCAGGCGCGACGCCGTGCTCTTGGGCAACCCAGCTGCGCTGGCCAGGTCCGTCAGCGCCACCGGCTGCTCTGACTCGAGCACGCGCACGAGCAGATCGGCGCCGCGATCGATCGCGGCCGTGCCATGGGCGGGGGTCCCGCTATTCGCGCGCGCTGCGGCCGTTTCATGGGCGGGGGTCCCGCTATTCGCGCGCGCTGCGGCTCTGCCATCAGAAGCTTGGAACTGTTGTTCCACGCGATATAGATTACGGCTAGAAGTCGCCAGGTCAACCCGAGACGAGGAGCCCGCCTTGTTCGTCAACTCGATGCCGCGCTACGAGATCCTCAGCGAAGAGGCAATGGACGTGATCGACCGCGGCTGGCGACGACTGGTCACCGAAATCGGGATCGAGTTCCTCCTGCCCGAGGCGGTCGAAACCCTGCGAGACGCCGGCCAGACCGTCGAGGACGAGAATCGCGTCCGGTTCGACCCCGAGTTCATCCTCGAGCAGATCGCCAAGGCGCCAAAGGAGTTCGACCTGCAGGCCCGCAACCCAGCGAACACCGCGCACATCGGCGGCGACCACATGGTGTTCGCGCCGGTTTACGGCTGCCCGTTCATCCGTGAAGGCGATACGAGGCGCGACGCCAAGATGGCGGACTTCGAGAACCTGGTGAAGCTCGCCCAGGCCTTTGCCGAGCTCGACTCGCCGGGCGGGACGATCTGCGAACCCGAGGACCGGCCGCTCGACTCGCGCCACCTGGACATGGTGTTCGCCCTCCAGACCCTGTCCGACAAGCCCTACATGGGCTCGGTGACGAGCGGCCCCAACGCGGCGGACACGATCCGGATGGGCGAGATCCTGTTCGGCGGCCGCGAGGCGATCGAGCGCGCCCCTGTCTCGATCTCCCTCATCAACGTCAACTCGCCGCTCCGATACGACGACCGCATGCTCGCCGCGATGCTCGAGTACGTGAAGGCGGGCCAGGCCGTGGTCATCACCCCGTTCCTGCTCATGGGCGCGATGTCGCCCGTCTCGTTGCCGGCCACGCTCGTCCAGCAGGTGGCCGAGGCGCTCGCCGGGATCGCGCTGGCCCAGACCATCCGACCCGGCGCCCCGGTCGTGTTCGGGAGCTTTCTCTCCAACACCGACATGCAGTCCGGCTCCCCTTCGTTCGGCACGCCGGAATCGGGCGTCGGCGTGCTGTGCACGGGCCAGATCGCGCGGCGGTTCGGGCTCCCCTGGCGGGGCGGCGGCGGCCTCAACGCCTCGCAAACCGTCGACGCCCAGGCGGCGTATGAGTCGCTGATGACGATGCTGCCGACCTTCCTGGCCGGGACCAACTTCGTCATGCACTCCGCCGGCTGGCTCGAGGGCGGCCTGGTCTCCTGCTACGAGAAGTTCATCGTCGACATCGAGCTTTTGCGCGAGCTCCGCCACGAGTTCACTCCGCTCGAGATCGATGAGGCCTCGCTCGCCTACGACGCCCACGTCGAGGTAGGCCCCGGCGGGCACTTCCTCGGCGCCGCCCACACGCTCGAGCGGTTCCGCGAGTGCTTCTACCGCCCCCTGCTGTCCTCGACCGAGAACTTCGACCGCTGGTCCAAGCGCGGCGCCAGGGACACCACCGCCCGCGCGGCCGAAATCTGGCGGGAGACGCTCGAGCGCTACGAGCAGCCTGCCCTCGACGACGCGATCCGCGCCGAGCTCGAGGAGTTCGTGACGCGCCGGCGGGCCGAGCTCGGTGACTAGCACCCGCATGGCCCAGCGCGAGCTGCGGCTGCTGTTCATCGTCGCCGGCGCGATCGTGTTCTTCGACACCGTGTTCTACGCCGCCGTGGTGCCGCTGCTCCCCACGCTGACGCGGGAGCTCCACCTGTCCAAGGCGTCCGCCGGCGTGCTCACCGCGGCCTACGCGATCGGCACGCTGGTCGGATCGATCCCCGGCGGGATCCTGGCCGAGCGCGCCGGTCCCCGCGTCACCCTGTACACCGGTCTGGCGCTGATGGCCGGCTCGAGCCTGGCCTTCGGGCTGCTCGACAACGTCGTGCTGCTCGACGCCGCGCGCTTCATCCAGGGGTTCGGCGGTGCCTGCACCTGGTCGGGCAGCTTGGCCTGGCTGATCGTCGAGGTCTCGCCGGAGCGGCGCGGGAGCGCGATCGGCGGCGCGTTGGCCGCCGGCATCGGCGGCGCGCTGTTCGGACCGGTGGTGGGCACCCTGGCGCACGCGCTGGGACGGGAGCCGGTGTTCTCGGCGGTGGTGTTGATTGCGGCGGGGCTCGCCGTCGCGGTCTACCTGCTCCCTGCACCCGCCCGCCCCGAGCGGCGGCCCGACCGCCCGGCCCTCAGCCGCCAGCTCCGCCAGCCGGCCATCGTGCTCGGGATGTGGCTGGTGGCGATTCCGGCCGCGGCCTCGGGCGCGATGAACGTGCTCGGTGCGCTACGGCTGGCCCACCTCGGTGCCGACGCGGCGGGCATCGGCGCGGTGTTCCTGGTCGCCGCCGCGGTCGAGGCGGCCATGAGCCCCGCGGTCGGTCACCTGTCCGATCGGCGCGGGCCGATATTTCCGCTCCGGATCGGGCTGGCCGCCGCCGTGATCACGCTGCTCTGCTTCACCGTTCCGGGCACCGCGGTGGCGCTGGCCGTCGTGATCCTCCTCGAGACGCTCGCGCTCGGCTCGTTCTGGGCGCCCGCCATGGCGATGCTCTCCGGCGCGGCCGACGCGCACGGCATGAGCCAGGCCTATGCGCTCGCGCTGATCAACCTGGCCTGGGCGAGCGGCCAGATCGCCGGCGCCGCCGGCGGCGGCGCGCTGGCCAAGGCGAGCGGCGACGCTGTCCCCTTCGCGCTGACGGCGGCGCTGTGCGCGGCCACGCTCGGGCTGATCCTCATCCGCCCGGTCCGGCGCGCGCTCCCGGGGTGACCCTGCGGGCGGTGGCGCACGATCGCATCGCGCGGGTGACCCTCCGGCCGGTGGCGCACGATCGCGTCGCGGGGGTACACTTCTAATCGATGACTGATATATCAGTCGTCTCTGAGGGTCAGGGCAACCAGCGCGGTCTGCTCGCCGACCGCGCGTACCGGGCCCTACGCGACCGGCTGGTTACCTTGCGCATCCCGCCGGGGGCGCCGATCGACGAGGACGCGATCGGCCGTGAGCTCCAGATGGGGCGAACGCCGGTCCGGGAGGCGATCAAGCGCCTCGCGCTCGAGAACCTAATCACCGTCTTCCCGCGCCGCGGGACATTCGCCTCCGAGATCAACATCACCGACCTGGCCGACATCTCCGACGTGCGCGCCCAGCTCGAGGGCCACGCCGCCTATCGCGCCGCCGAGCGGATCACTGAAGCACAGCGCGCGGAGCTGGTCGGCCTGCTGGAGGAGATCGAGCTCAGCCACGGAAATGACGAGATCGAGGCGCTGATGGACCTCGACGCCACCGTGCATCGCTTCATCTACCGCTGCGCCGGCAATCCGTTCTTGGAGGAGACCCTCGGGCGGTATCTCAACCTCTCGCTCCGGATCTGGTACCTGGTGATCGATCGGCTGCCCCACCTGTTCGCCCGCGTGCACGAGCACGAGCACGTGCTGCGCGCCATCGACGCTGGCGACGCGCCTCGCGCCCGAGAGATCCTGACCCGGCACATCGGGACCTTCGAGCGCGAGATCCGCGCGGTGCTGTGAGGAGCGGCTACGACGTGGTCATCGTCGGCGGGGGCTCGGCCGGCTGCGTGCTGGCCAGCCGACTGAGCGAGGACCCGACTACGCGGGTGCTGGTCCTCGAGGCGGGCCGCTCGGACTACCCGTGGGACGTCTACATCCACATGCCGGCGGCGCTGTCGTTCCCGATCGGCAATCGCCTCTACGACTGGCGCTACCGCTCGGAACCCGAGCCCGACATGCACGGCCGGCGGGTCTACCACGCGCGCGGGAAGGTCCTGGGCGGCTCGAGCAGCATCAACGGGATGATCTTCCAGCGCGGCAACCCCCTCGACTACGAGCGCTGGGCGGCCGATCCGGGCATGGACGCCTGGGACTACGCCCACTGCCTGCCGTACTTCAAGCGGATGGAGACCTGCCTGGCCGGGGGCGATGAGTGGCGGGGCAGCGCCGGGCCGCTCAAGCTCGAGCGCGGCCCGGCGACGGGTCCGCTCTTCCAAGCGTTCTTCGAGGCGGTCCAGCAGGCGGGCTATCCGCTCACGGACGACGTGAACGGGTATCGACAGGAGGGCTTTGCCGCCTTCGACCGCACCATCTACGGCGGCCGGCGGCTGAGCGCCGCCCGCGCGTACCTGCACCCGGTTATGCACCGCCCCAACCTCGAGGTGCGCACGCGCGCGTTTGTCACCCGGATCAACTTCGACGGAACGCGGGCGCGCGGCGTCGACGTCGTCCACAACCGGCAGACCCAGTCGATCGAGGCCGCTGAGGTCATCCTGTGCGGCGGCGCGATCAACAACCCGCAGCTCCTCCAGCTCTCCGGCGTCGGCAATGCCCGCGAGCTCGAGGGGCTGGGCATAACCGTTGTGCACGACCTCCCGGGCGTGGGCGAGTACCTCCAGGACCACCTCGAGGTCTACGTCCAGCACGCCTGCAAGCAGCCGGTCTCGGTGGCGCCGGCCATCCGGTGGCGAAACCGTCCCAAGGTGGGTCTCGAGTGGCTGCTGCGCCGCACCGGACCGGGCGCCACCAACCACTTCGAGGCCGGCGGCTTCGTCCGCTCCAACGACCAGGTGGCCTACCCCAACCTGATGTTCCACTTCCTGCCCCTGGCCATCCGCTACGACGGAACCGCGCCGCAGGGCCACGGCTACCAGGTCCACGTCGGCCCGATGTACTCGGACGCCCGCGGCTCGGTCAAGATCGTCTCGGGCGACCCGCGCCGGCACCCGGCGCTCCGCTTCAACTACCTGTCCACCGATCAGGACCGGTGGGAGTGGGTCGAGGCCATCCAGTGCGCGCGCCGCATCCTCGCCCAGCCCGCGTTCGATTCGTTCGATGCCGGCGAGCTCTCCCCCGGGGCGGACGTGCAGAGCGACGCGCAGATCCTTGACTGGGTGGCGCGCGACGCCGAGACCGCGCTGCATCCGTCGTGCACGTGCCGGATGGGCACGCGCGACAGCGACGTCGTCGACCCGGGCACGATGGCCGTGCACGGCCTCGAGCGCCTCCGCGTGGTCGACGCCTCCGCGATGCCCTACGTCACTAACGGCAACATCTACGCGCCGGTGATCATGCTGGCCGAGAAGGCGGCGGACCTGATCGCGGGACGGACGCCCCTGGAGCCGAGCGCGGCCCCGTTCTACCGGCACCAGCCGGCCGCGATCAGCTGAGACCGGGCTCCAGCCGACGATCACGTCTCAGACAGCGGCTTCGGCCGATGACCACCCACTGAGGCTCAGCAGCCCACGCCCGGGCGGGTCGCACCGGGAGCCACGCAGGCGATCTGGATCCGGGGCCCCCGGCGTGATCGAACCGTGAACATGTAGTACTTGCCGATCCAGCCGCTTCGGACGATCCGGACGCCCAGCCGAGCGCCGACGCGCAAGCGGTGGTTTCGGAGGGCCGCCGTGAGGCTGACCTTTCCATGCGTGGGGCAGGTACGGCTCCCCTTAGGCCCGCACCGCACGACCTTCGTGACCGGTATCTGTCGTTGGCCGAACGGACAACCGCCGCCGTGGCAGCTGACGAGCACCCTCGCGCCCGGCGGCGCGCCGCTGACGGCGAGCAGAGCGACGTTCGTGTACGTCGGGCCGAAGGTGAAGGTCCACTGCATCGTCGCGCCGATGGTCCCCAAGACCTTCACGGCGACGCTCACCGGATCGGGGGCTGACATAGAGCCGGTGAAATTGCCGTCGCCGCTGTACTGAGCGGTGATGCTGTGCGTACCGGCCGCCTGGTAGGTGACCGTGCAAGCGGCCTGGCCATTGCTCAGCGTCTGCGCGGCGCACGCGGCGATCGGGTGACCGCCATCGAGGAACTCGACCGAGCCGGAGGGCGTAGTCGGCCCCGGGCGGACCGCCGGCGGCGCCACGGTCGCGACATACGTTGTCGGCGCACCGGTATCGACTGTTTTCGCCGCGCCAACTGCGGTGGACGTCGAATCGCGGCTTAAGGTGACAATGGCACCGGTGGCCGAGCCGGCAAAGATCGAGCCCGCATGGGGCGAGAAGGTCGCCGTGAGCTGCTCGGGCGATGTCGATGCGGCGAACGTGGTCTGACAGATTGCTGTCGCGTCCGTCGGCGTCACCGATTTGGGTTCGCAGCCCGCGATCGGAACTCCGTCATCGGCGAAGGTGATCGTTCCAGACGGTGATCCGAGGATGGAGGAGACCGTCGCGATGAGCGTCACGGGCTCGTTCGTCACTGCTGCGGCAGGAAACGACACGAACGACAGGCTGCTGCCGCCGATCGTCTGGGTCAGCCCGCTTTGGGCGCTGATCTTGGCGTTGGTGTCCGTTGCCGTGATCGTGACCTGGCCGGGCGTGATCGAGCTTCTGATGAGCGCGCTGTACGTGCCGTTGCCCGGAATGCTTAGTTGCTCGATGCGCTCGCCTGGATCCGAGGAGGAGAACTTGACGTTGTCGGCTGGAACCCGGTTGCCGTGTGCGTCCGTGACGGTGGCGGTCGCGGCGGCAAACGAATTGCCGTCGGCACGGATCGACGTGGGCTGGAGGGCGAGTGTGATGTGCGCCGCCGGACCCGGCGTCTCGGTCAGGGTGGCTTGGCCGGACACCGCCGGGGAGACCGACCTGTCGGTTGCGGTGATCGTGGCGGTACCGGCCGTCGTCGAGGCGGTCAGGGTGGCGACGTAGACGCCCTTCGCCGTCTCCTTGGTTGCCCCGAACTTGATGCCGGGGTCGTTGGCCGCGAACACGACCTTTTGCCCGGACACCGCTTTGCCCCCCGTCAACCTCGCGGTCGCCGTGCTCGTCTGGATCCCGTTGGCGACGATCGTCGCGGGCGACAGTGTGACCTTGACCGTGACCGGTGTCGCTGCCGATGCCGGCGAGGAGGCTGCCGCCAGCAACCACAGGTTCGAGCCGCCCGCGGCGAGCACGGCAACCGCGAAGAGCCGGCCGCACCTTTGCATCAGGCAGCGCGAAATGCCTCGCCTCCCGCACTCTGTGATTCCTCGCAAGGCCTTCCCTTTGCGTCTTGGTCTTTGCTACGCCCCGGCGCGAGGCAGTAAAGCCTACGCAATTCTCGGCAAAGCGCAAGCTCCAGGGTCGTTCGAGCTATGATCCGCGGTCTGGCCAGCGTGACCAAAAGCGGGGACAGCGTGGTGCCATCTTCAGCAGTTGGTGAGAGCTTCCGTGCGGGCAATCTCAAACGGCACCGCGGCGGCCCTGCGTTTAACGCGGCCGCGGAAAGAGAGATCGTAGACGATCGCAGCACGGATGGGCGCGGTCGCGCCGCTGTCGCGTTCACGCGCGGGACCGTGCTTCAGGAACAGGGCGAGCTCGCTCAGGCGGCTGCGGCCTACCGCCGAGCGGACGAGGCCGGGCACGCCGCGGCCGCCTTCAACCTCGGCGTCCTGCTGGAAAAGCAGGGCAAGCTCGCCGACGCGGCGGCGGCGTATCGGCGAGCGGATGCCCGCGGACATGCGGCCGCCGCCTTCAATCTCGGCATGCTGCTCGAGCATGACGGAGACGGCGCCGGTGCAATGGATGCCTACCGGCGCGCCGAAGCGCGCGGCGACCGCCGGGCGCCAAATGGCCGCGATGGCGCAGTCGCTGCATTCAACCTCGGCCTGGTCCTTGAAGACCACGGCGATCGGGCCGGAGCTGTAGCCGCTTACCGGCGAGCGGACGCTCGTGGGGACGCCGCCGCCGCGTCCAATCTCGGAATTCTGCTCGAACGCGAGGGTGATCTCTCCGGCGCGCTCGCCGCCTATAGTCGCGCCGATGCGCGGGGCGACGCAGCCGGCGCGTTCAACGCCGGCTGCGTGTTTGAGGAGCGCGGCGAGCCGGCGCTCGCGTCCGCCGCCTACCGTCGCGCTGATAGCCGCGGCCATGCCGCCGCTACATGCAATCTCGGCACTCTGTTCGAACGCGACGGTGATCGCACCAGCGCGACCGAGGCGTATCGGCGTGCGGATGCCCGCGGCGACGCCACCGGCGCGTTCAATCTCGGTGCGCTGCTCGAAGCGCAGGGCGATTGGGCCGGTGCGGAGGAAGCCTATGCGCGAGCACTGGATCGTGGCGATGTCGAGGTGGCAAACCAGGCGCGAGCCGCGCTGGTCGATCTCCGTGCTGGCAACAGGGGGGCTGCTCGCCACGAGCGAAAATGGGTGCCGGGGCGAGACGATCGCGACCGCGAGAAGCAGGTCGCTCCGGTCCTCGTTGGAGGCGGGAGGATCCCCGGCGTCGGAGGCGAAGAGGTCGCCGGTGTTGGAGGCGAGGAGCTTGCGGGTGCTTCCCGCACCGCGCCAGCCTCCAAGCGACGACGGCTGCTATTGGGAGGGGGGCTTGCACTTCTCCTCGCGGTTGGCACGGCGATCGGCGTCGAAACGACGACCAGTAGAGATTCGGTCTCGCGGAGCCATTTGGTGCACCGGCAGATCGCGCCGTCGTCCCCAAGCGTGGCTGCCGAAGCGCGCAGCGCGATCGCGGACACGCCGCTCGTGCGGCGGGCCGCGTCAAGCCGCCGGCCGAGCGCGGTCGGCCGGCCACGGGCTGCCGCGCCAGCGATAGTTTCGCGACCGCAACACGCCGCGCCTCACTCTGCTCCTAGGTCCGGAGCAACGATCTCACGCGATGCGTCACGGCGAGTGACGTCAGGTAATGCAACACCGAGGTCGACCCCGAGATTGCCTGCGGCTGGGGTCTCCACCCCCGCTGGTGGCTCTCCCACGGCCGGAGCCGGCGTATACCCCAGCACGCACAATGGCAGCACGGGCGGATCCGAGGGCGGGGGCGGCAGTTCCGAGCGCGGTGGCAGTGCATCGCCTGGCACCGGCAGCGGATCCGGGGAGTCGGGCGGCCGGTCCGGGTCCTCGGGCGGCGGATCCGGGTCTTCGGGCGGCGGATCCGGGTCTTCGGGCGGCGGATCCGGCAGCACGTCGGCAAGCCAGCCGAGCGGCACTGGGACCGTCAGCGGCGGAGGTTAGTGCCAACAAGCGCGCGGCCTAGGACGCGCTTGCTCCACCCAGCGCGCGAAATGACGCCCCTTACCGGCGTGCTCGCGCATTTATGGGTCTTTGCCGTTGGCCATGCTCGGTGCTCGGAGAGGTCCACCTACGTAGCCATTCATCCGCGGGCCATTAAGAGTCCCTGAGAACTCGTCATCGTTCCCAAAAGCTGAACGCGATTTGTTATAGTTAGCGACTGGCCGGGCTATAAATGGTCCAGATGGGGGCCGCGGACGTACGGGTCGAGGCCATCCGGTTGGGGGACATGAATGAGCTATACGTTGGTCTGCCCGGACGGCAGTAGGCCCGTCGGGCTGGGGAAGGGTCTGCGGTGGTCGCTGAGCGGGAGAGTCCGCCATGCCCAGCCGCTCGGATCGACGGTCCCGACCGAATCGAAAGCGGGCACGGGATGACGGCGGCCCGCGTTCCCCAGCGCATCAGAAACCGGCTCGGCGGCGCCTTGCCGCTCGAAGCGGCCGAGCTGCCTGGCGACGCGCTCACCCCTCTCCCCGAGCCGCTCCCGGCCAACAGCCGGATCTTGGATTACCTGCTAGAGGGACCCGGCCGGACGATTCTCTACGTCTCGCTTGACTTCACTCTGGCCTCACTTGCCGTCTTGCTGGCGCAGCGGGGTTTCCGCGGCGATCTGGCGCCGATCAGCGCGCCGGCGGCGGTGGTGGCTCTCCCGGCGTTGACCGTGGCGCTGCTGGCGGCGCGAGGCGCGTATCGAAGGCGGCTGCGAATCCTGGCCGTCGATTGGCTTCCGGGCATCGCGAGCGCGATCACCATCGCCACGATGGCCATCGCAATGCTCGACCTGCTGATCCATGGGCGCGTCATGGACTCAGGCGTGTGGGTGCGGATCTGGCTGCTGGCGGGATTGCTGGTATTCAGCGGCCGATTCGTGCTGGCCTTCGCCCACCGCTGGGCACGATCACGGCGTCTAGCGGCGCGACCCGTGTTGATCTTGGGGGCCGGAGCGGTCGGGCGTCTCGTGGCTCGGCGTCTGAAGGCTTATCCGGAGTACGGCATGTCTCCCGTGGGCTTCATCGACGACGACCCTCCGATGACGGATGTGGTGAGCGAGGGCGACGTGCCGGTGCTCGGCACGCTCGACAGGATCGAGGACGTTCTCTCGAGCACGGCGGCATCGGGCGTCATAGTTACCTTCTGCCGGTCACCCGACGCGCGGCTCAGCCATCTCATACGGGTTTGCCAAGAGCGTGGTGTCGAGGTGTCGGTCGTGCCGCGGATGTTCGAGATGATCAACAACCGCCTCGACTACGACGCCATCGGCGGTCTTCCGCTCCTTGGGTTTGGCGCCGTCGATCTACGGGCGTGGCAATTCGGGGTCAAGCATGCGCTCGATCGACTGTTCGCGGCATCGCTGCTCGTCGTGGTGGCGCCCCTGATGGCGGTGGTCGCGGTCGCGGTGCGCTTGACGTCGCGCGGGCCGATCCTGTTTCGCCAGCGACGCGTCGGGCGCGACGGCAAGATTTTCGACCTGTACAAGTTCCGCTCGATGCAGTGGCAGGGGCCGGCGATGTCGCACGGCGAGGAGTTCGTGGCCTCGCGGCTCGTCGAGCGCGACGTCAGCCCGGGCGGGGTGGATGGACATAACCGCTTGACCAGCATCGGCGCGCTGTTGCGCAAGCTGTCGCTCGACGAGCTACCGCAACTCATCAACGTGGTCAAAGGCGACATGAGCATCGTCGGGCCGCGTCCGGAGCGCCCGGAGTTCGTGGAGCTGTTCGGACGCGAGATCCCGCGCTACCACGAGCGCCATCGCGTGAAGTCGGGCATCACCGGCTGGGCCCAGGTGCACGGTCTCAGAGGGCCGACTTCGCTTCGGGATCGCATCGAGTGGGACAACTACTACGTGACGCACTGGTCACTGGGACTTGATCTCAAGATCCTCGCGTTGACGGTTATTGCGGTGTTTCACGGCGGATAGTGATCTCCGCGTCGGTCCAGAGTGACCTTGCTCCTCGTCTACAGGAGCGTTTCCGACGTGTGGCGATCGTTCACGAGTGGCTGACCATCCCTGGCGGCTCCGAGAAGGTACTGCTGGCGCTGCTCGAGGTGTTTCCGTGGGCCGAGCTCTTCACGACGGTGTTCGACCCGGGCCCGTGGCCATCTGCGATCACCGACCGAAGCGTCACGAGTTCGTTTCTTGATCGCCTCCCGATGGCACGAACGATGTATCCAAAGCTGTTGCCGCTGATGGACCGTGCCATGCGGTCATTCGATCTGCGCGACTTCGACCTGATCATTTCCAGCAACCATGCCTGCGCTAAGAACGTGCGCAAACCGCCGGGAATCGCGCACGTGTGCTACTGCCACACGCCGATGCGCTATGCATGGGATCCGGAGTACCTGGCTGGCGAGAGGCTGGGCATCGCGGGCAGGCTCGCGTTCGAGGCCCTTGCGCCTCACCTCAGGCGCCGTGATCGCGCGGCTGCACAACCAGGAAACGGACCCGATGTCGTGATCGCGAACTCCACCTTCGTCGCGCAGCGAATCCGGCGTTTCTGGGGCCGTGAAGCATTGGTGATCCACCCGCCCGTAAACACAGTGCGCTTTCAACGGGTCGTCCACGACCCACAGGACTACTACCTGGTCCTCGGTCGCCTGGTGCCCTACAAGCGGGTGGAGCTCGCGGTCGCGGCCTGTAAGAAGCTAAACCGCCCGGTCAAGGTGGTCGGCACCGGCCGGGCGATGCGCTCGGTGCAAGCCGCCGCGGGACCCGGCGCCGAGTTCCTCGGTCACGTCCCCGACGACAAGCTGCCAGAACTGCTATCGGGCGCACGGGCGCTGCTTTTCCCGGGGGTGGAGGACTTTGGAATCGTCCCGGTCGAGGCCCAGGCGGCGGGGCTGCCGGTGATCGCGTACGGTTTCGGCGGTGTCCGGGATTCGGTCGCGGATGGAGTCACCGGAGTGCTATACGAGGAGCCGACGGTGGCGGGCGTGTGCTCGGCGATCGAGCGTTTCGATGGGCTTACCCTGAACGACTCCGACCTGCGAGAGCAGGCCGCGCGCTTTGCCCCTGAGAACTTCGCCCGCCAGTTCGCCGCCGTGCTCGAACGGCTCAGTTGATCGCGGCCGCGCGGTTGGATTGCACGACGCCGTCCGCTTCGAGCACTCCGAATACCGCTTTCACTACGGTTTCCACGTCCGCTTCGCTCATCACCGGAGAGAGCGGTAATACGCAATGGCGCTGGGCAAGGTCCCTGGAGCGCGCGGCGCTGGCGCCGTCGCCGATCTGGTAGGCACTCAGCTCGGAGATCGCCGGATACGCGGTCGTCTGGATGCCGACCGCGGCGACTCTCGAACGCAGCCGGTCACGCGTCTGACGGTCAGGCAACAGGATCGGAAAGGCAAAGTGCGAGGAGCGTGCCACGTCGCCATCGCTCCACGGAATGGTGATCGCCGGATGCGCCCCGAGCGCTGCCCGATACTGACGGACCCGCGCCCGCCGGATCGCCGTGTCTTCGTCGAGGCGGGCCATCCGGCTCACCGCCAGCGCAGCGTGAGGCTCATCCATCCTGAAGTTGAAGCCGATGTCCACCACGTCATAGGTCTCGGCGTAGCCCAAGTGGCGATCCCAGGTTACGGATGTCATCCCGTGTGAGCGCAGGAGACGGATCTTGGCCGCGAGATCGGCGTCGTCGGTCACCACCATGCCGCCCTCTCCGACTGACAGTTGCTTCTTGGAAAAGAAGGAGTAACAGCCGAGAGCGCCCACGGTGCCGGCCATGGCCCCCGAGCGCGTCCGAGCGCCGAGGCCTTGGGCGGTGTCCTCGATCAGATGAATCTGGTGTTCGTCGCACAGCGCGCGCAGCGCCTCGACCTCCGCGGCATAGCCCATGAAGTGAACCGCAACCACCGCCCGCGTTCGCTCGGTGATCAGCGCCCGAACATCGTCCGGATCAAGGTTGAGATCTGTCGGGCCTAGGCTGTCGCACAGGACGACCGTCGCCCCGCAGTAACGCGCCGCCGCCGCGGCGGCGACGAAGGTGAGGTTGGGCACGATCACCTCGTCTCCCGGAGCCACGCCCGCAGCAATGGCGGCCAGATGAAGCGCCGCAGTCCCGCTCGATACCGCGACGGCGTGCTCGGCGCCGACGTACTCGGCGAACCTGCGCTCGAACGCCTGCACGTTGGGCCCCATTGTCAACCAGCCGCTGCGCAGGCAGGCCAGCACCGCTTCGACATCGTCGTCGGTAATCAGGACATCGGTGAGCGGGACCAACCAGTTCACCGTTACACCTCCCGGGCGAGCGCATCGAGCACTCGGTCCTGCTGGACGGTCGTCATGTGCGCGAACAACGGAATCGTGACTTCACCAGAGGCGGCCGCTTCCGTTCTCGGCAGTGAGACGCCGGGAAAGCGCTCGCGATAGACGCTGAAACGGTGAACCGGGGGATACAGGATGCTGGTCTGAATGCCGTGGTGCTGTCGGAGACGGCGGCGAAGCTCGTCGCGAAGCGAGGGATCGGCGAGGAGGATCGGCATCACATAGCAAGATGAGGTGTCCACCTGCTCGTCGCGAAAAGGCACGGATACGCCGGGGAGCGCGTGCAACTCGCGGCGGTAGCGACGCGTCAGCTGACGACGGCGGTCGATCTCCTCGTCGAGACGATGCAGCCGTGACAGCGCAAGCGCGCTGCGGGGATCGTCGATCCGGTAGTTGTAACCGAGCGCCGTAACGTCATACGCGCAGTCTGCTCCTCTGTACTTCTCCCAGCTCGTAAGCGTCATCGCGTGGTTTCGGAGCCGCCGGACGAGCATCGCCACGCGGTCGTCATCGGTGACGAGCAGGCCGCCCTCACCAGCCGAAAGCACCTTGTTGGAAAACAAGCTGAAGGCCCCCGCGAGGCCAAAGGTGCCCAGCTTGCGACCGTGCAGCGTCGCGCTGGGCGAGTGCGCGGCGTCCTCGATCAGCGTCAACTTGCGTTCGGCGCAGAGAGCAGCGAGACGATCCACCGGCGCCGCGTATCCGGCGAAGTGCACCGCAACCACCGCCTTTGTGCGCGGGGTGATGAGCCGTTCTACTTCGGCAGGATCGATCGAGAGGTCGTCAGGACCGATGATGTCGGCGAACACCGGCGTTCCCCCGCAGTACAACACGGCACTGGCTGTGGCGGTGAACGTGTAAGACGGCACGATCACCTCGTCGCCGGGCCCCACACCGGTCGCCGCGTACGCGAGGTGAAGGGCGGCCGTGCAGCTGGACACCGCGACGGCGTGCCTAGCTCCCAGTCGCGCGGCGAAGAGCTCCTCGAATGCCTGCGTACGCGGCCCCATGGACAGCCAGCCAGAGCGCAGCGTGTCGGCGACGGCCGCCAGATCCGGTTCCTCGATTCGGAGGTCGAACAGAGGCACGAGCTGCTTCAGCGATTCGAGCGGCGACTCGCGGTGCGCTGGCGTGGGAGCGGCAGGCGCTGCAGACCGCGGCTCACCCGGCATTGCGATAAACGGCATCGAAGGGATTGGGGAACTCGCCCGCGTTGAGCCCGTCGATCACTTCGGCGATCCCGTCGCGCACGGTCCTCAGCGTTTCGAACTCCAGTCGGTCTCGGATCTTGTCGAAGCTGACCTTGTAATCGCGCGGATCTTCATCGCGGTGTACGTAGGCCACGCGACCGGTTGGGATCTGGCGCCCGATCTCCTCCACCAGATCGAGCTTGCGGTAGTTCTCGCCTGAACGCCCGACGTTGAACACGTCGCCGGCCACCCGATCGGGCGAAGCATCGAGGACCACGCGGATCGCGCGCGCCGCGTCGCGCACGTGGACGTAGGGACGCCAGAATTGCTCGCCGAACACCTCCAGTTCGCGATCAGCCCACAGATCGCGCGTGAACTCGTTGACGGTCAGATCGAAGCGCATTCGCGGCGCGGTGCCGTAGATCGTGGCGAGTCGCAGACAGGTGGGTTTCAGGGCACCGTTCTCGCCCGCGAGCAGCGCCCTCTCGATCTGCACCTTCTGCTCGGCGTAAAGCGAGACAGGCGCGAGCTCGCCCTCCTCGGTGATCGGCACGGTGGGGTCAGCCATGCGCCCGTAGTTCGAGCAGGTCGAAGCGAAAATCAGCCGCGCTGTCCCGGCTTGACGGGCGTCGGCCAACAACCCGATACTCCCCTCCACGTTTACCTCGTGCGACAGGGCCGGATCACGCGCGCACGCGGGGTCGCCGACGATTGCCGCCAGGTGGACGACAGCATCTGCCCCGCACAGCGCCACACGTCTCGCTTCCGGGTCACGGATGTCCCCTCTCAACAGCTCCACTCCGGCGCGCCTCAGCCGATCGGCGACCGCGGTCTGACCGTGCAGGAGCACGTCGAGGACGCGCACCCGCCGTCCCGAGGCCAGCAGCTCCTCGCACAGCGGCGCACCGATGTAGCCGCTACCGCCCGTGACCAGTACGAGATCGTCCACGCCTCGAGACTCCGTTCTTCGAACGTCCTCAGCGCTCGACGGCCGAGCTGTCGTACCGTCGCGTCGCGGGCTGTGACGGGCGCGCGGCGCGTTGTGGCCGCGGCCACGCAAAATGCCGCGCACCATGGTCGTAGCCGGAGGAAGCTACGCCCGGCTCCTCCATGCCGGTGAGCACCAGACCCAGCGGCTGCACGAGGCGTTGACTAAGGATCGTCCGGGCCCGCCTCACCTCTTCACGGGTGGTGCGGTTGGCGCGCGCGACGATCAAGCACCCGTCGATCCTCGGATGGTCGAGCAGGGCTTGGGTCTCAGCCACACCGAGAATTGGCAGCGCGTCGTAGATCACGATGTCGCTCACGGACAGCAACTGCTCCATCACACGGTCCATCTCCGGACTGCGCAGCATCTCCAGCGGGTTGCCCGCGATTCGCCGCCCCGCCGGCAAGACGTTCAAAGACGGCAGGCCGACCACCGGCTGCTGCAGGCGATCGATCACCGGCTCCTCGTCCACCAAGGCCGCGGTCAGCCCAGAGTCGGCCTTCAGGGAGAAGTATCTCGATAGGCTCGGGGCGCGTTGATCTAGCTCCACCAGGGTGATCGTGTGCCCGCTGTCGGCCAGCGCCTTGGCCAAGCCAACCGCCACAGTCGTCTTCCCCTCGCCCCAGACCGCGCTGGTTATCAGCAGCGACCGCATTCCCGTGGCCCGCTTGGAGAACGTCAGCGACCCACCGAGGATGCGATAGGGCTCAAACGCGGCCGAGTGCGGGTCGGAGCCGCTCGCCGACAGCGCGCGCGCAGGAACGTGCACCAGTGTGCTCAGTCCATAGGCCGCCTCGAAATCATCGCCGTCCTTAATCCGACGGTCGGTGAGGTCGACGAGGAAGGCGAGCCCGAGTCCGAGCGCCAACCCGAAGATCAAACCCAGCGCAGCGTCGAGCTTGGGCCTCGGTGACGATGGGGTCGAAGGCGCCGAGGCCGCGCTCACGACCGAGGCATCGCCGGTTTGGACGGCCCCGAGCTCGCTGACCCGCTCCAACGCGGCCCGAAGCGCGGCAGCGTCGGTGGCGTCCGACGGCGGCAATGCCGCCAGCCGCTGGCGCAGCTCGGTCGCGGCCGCGGCCGCGCTCTGCTGGGCGTTGGCTTGGCGGAACGCGACGAACTCGGTGGCAAAGGCATTAGCGATCTTCGCCGCGCGGGCCGGATCGCTATCAGACGCCGTGATGTCGAACAGGTCGGCGTTTGGCTCTTCACTGGCGGTAACCTGGGACTGCAGATCGGATGCGGAGATGTTGAGCCCGAGCGCCTGCCGAGCAGCGTCGGCGACGGCAGGGGATGTCATCAGCAGCAGGTCGGTCGCGGCGACGCGCGTCGGGTCCTCTGCGGCCGCGGAGGACGACTCGACGACCGCGCTGCTGATCGGAGAGCTCGGCTGGATCAGCACGGTCGCCGTGGCCTTATAGGTCTTGCTCGCCGACGCCGCGTAGAGGATGCCGAGAGCGAGGCCGAGGATGGTGACCAGCACGATGATCCACCAACGCTCACGGACCACGCGCATGGCCGACGGAAGGGCCGGCGCTTCCGAGCGACCCGAGCCGCCGCTGTAATCGCTCACCATAGGTCGCTAAGGATAGCCACGGTCAAGTTCCCGAGAGGTGGCGCGACATCGCCGGGGCATGTCCACCTGCACCATCCGCGATCGCCGCCCGCAAAAGCCGCTCTAGCCGCTCGGCGACCACTCCTCGCGCGTATGAGCGCTCCGCGAGCGAGCGCGCCGCCGCGCCGTGTCGCGCGCGTAATTCCTCATCGTCGCGATACCTGCTGAGGATTGCCGCCAAGGCCGTAGGATCGTTCTCCGGGGAGCAGATATCGCCCACCTCGTGAGTGATCATGTCCGCCACGCCCTCGGCCCCGGTGGCCACGCACGGCCGCCCGGCCAGCATCCCGAGGATCACGGCGCGGGGTGCGCCCTCGGTTGGACTCGGGCAGAAAACCGACACGTCGAACGCTGAAAGCACCTCGTCGACGTCCTGCCCGGGCGTCGGGATGAAATGCGCGAGTTCGCCCATGGGAGCGGCCCGCTCGCGAAGCGACGACTCAGTCTCCCCGTCGCCGGCAAGGACGAGGGGCGTCCCAGGCATTCCTGCGACCGCGTCGACCACCACGTCATTGCGCTTCTTGGGATGAAAGCGGGAGATGCAGCCCACGACGAATGCGTCCTGGGGTATGCCGAGGGCGTCGCGCACGCGCGCACGGCCGTCCGCGGTGAAGCGAATCGTCTCCGTCCGCATCACGTTCGGAACCACGTGCACCTTGCCCGGCGGAATGCCAACCTGACAAACCGAGTCGCGGGTGCCGGCGGACACCGCCATGACCAGCGCCGCGCGGCGGGCGGCGAGCAGATAGAGCGCTCGGGGAACGCCTCGCCGGAGAGGGAAGGGGACTGGCCCCCATTCCGCCCACGCGAGCGTCGCCGTCAACCGGCGCGGAAGCGCCAGGGCGGCCAGCTGCTCCTTCTTGTAATGCAGCAGCAGAACGTCGTACGGCGCCTCACGGGCGAGGGCGTCGCGCAGGCGCAGGACCAGCCGCGGCCACCGCGCCAGCAGCCAGCGCCAGCTCCTCGAGGAGAGCTTTGGCCCGATGTCGATCGGCCGCACGTCGATCCCGGTGTCGCGCGCGATCCCGGGTTGGTCGCTGAGCATAACGGTCTGATGCCCCCGGGCGCGAAGCGCGTCGAGCATCTCGACGGCCGCGAATTCCGCCCCGCCGCGGGAGTCAGTAGTCATCACGCTCACGATCTTCACGGCTCGCCCCCTGCTGAGGTGGGTCTCAGGATAGCCGCGAGCGCCTCGATCGAATACTCTCGCTCGGCCAGTCGTCGTCCGCGCCTGGCCATCTCGAGGGCGCCGTCACGCAGCACGCGCGTGAGCGCATCCGCGAACGCCTGCGGTCCCTCCGCTCTCTGATAGTGGACGCCGTCCGCGACGTCCAAGCCGGCTGCCGCCCGGCCTGTCGCCACCACCGGCAGGCCGTGGGCGAGGGCCTCGACGAACTTCAGCGGCGATCCTCCCCCCTCCAGCAGAGGGACCACCGCACATGCCGCCTCAGCGTACGCGTCATCGATACGAGGCACGAATCCAAGCGCTCGGACGCGCGGATCGGAGCGATCGAGGGTCAGATGGTGGCCGGCCACTAGCAGCTCCGCTTCCGGCAGCGTCGGCCACACGCGCGGCATCACGTCATCGACCATGAAGCGCAGCGCGCGCTGATTGGGCGGGTAGGAGAAGTCGCCCACCAGCAGCGCTCGCGGGGCGCTCGCCGGCACTGCCGGCGCCGGAATCGACGCCACATCGACGACGTTGGGGACGTAGCGCAGGTTGGCCTGCGGCGCAAGCTCCCGCGCCAGCGCGATGTCTCGCCAGCTGGCCATCCAGCACTCCGTCGCCGCCAGCAGCAGCCGGCGCTCGAACTTCCGCAGCGCCCGAATCGAGCGGTACGAGCGGCGGAACTGCGGAAGGGTGGGTCGAAAAGCCGATTCGAGGTTGTGCGACAGGTACACGAAGGCGATCGAGCCTCCTGACAAGAGCGCCGCCGCCGTCGGGCCATCGGCGATCACGCGTCCGTTCGCCGCATCCGAGACAGCCGCGGAGGCGGCTCGCGCCAGCTGCGGCGACACCCCCCGGGCGATCGCGGGCGGCACGCCCGCCAGCCTCTTCCGGGCGTAGAGGAGCGCCAGCTCGGGACCCCGCACGCTGCCCACGTCTCGCAACCGCACGCGGGCGAGCCGGCGATACTCCTCCGAAGGTTGGGGGGCGCAAAAGCGCTTGAACAGGATCTCGACGGCGCGGTGGCGCGCCAGGGCCGCCACGACTCCATAGGTGCGCATCGCGCGTCCCCGATCCGTGGTCGGCGTGAACGGGGTCACGAGCACGTCGGTACCGGCTGACTGCGCTTTGCTCATCCAGCTTGGGGGTCTTCGATCAGCTGCGCGATCTCGCGCATGCGTACGTCCCAGCTTTGGCCCTCCGCCAGCCGAGAGCGAGCGGCGCGCGCGTCGGGGCCATCCTGCGCCATGAGCCGCTCGAGCTCGGCGGCGAATGGCTCGGCGCCGGCGGCGAACGAGATGCCGTCGACGCCGTACAACGAGGGCAGCTCCGTGGCGACGACGGGCAAGCCCGCGGCCAGGTACTCGTACACCTTCATCGGGAAGATGCTGGCGGTGAGCTCGTTTATCAGGTAGGGAATGATCGCCGCCTGTGCGCCGCGCAGGACCGCGGGCAGGTGAGCGTACGGCCGCGAGCCAATCAGGTGAACGTTGCCGATGCTCGCCAGCGCCGAGGCATCGGTGTGCGGGTCTCCGAGCCCCACCGGCCCCGCCAGCACGATGCTCCAGTCCGGGTGCAGGGTGGCCAGCTCGATCAGCAGCGGCACGTCGACCTTGGTCCCCGCGATCGCGCCCGTGAAGACGATCCGCGGGTCCGGCAACGCCGCCACCGCCGGGTCGACCGGTCCCGGGAGGCGGGCCTTTTCGAACAGGTCGACGTCGGCCACATTGGTCATGTAGTGGACGTTGGAGCTCAGCTGGCGCAGCCTCTCGGCAAGCGGGCGTGAACTGGCGAGCACGATGTCCGCCCGGCGCGCGAAGCGGTGCTCGGCTGCCCGGAAGGCGGCCGTGTCGATCCGGGGATGGGCGGCTATGTCATCCACGCAGTGATAGACAACGAGGCTCGGCGTCAGCCGATCGAGCAAGAGCTCGGCTTGGGGCACGTACGCCCACAGGATCGGCTCGGTGATGCCCAGCTCCACGGCCGCCCGCCCGATCTGCCGCGGCAGCACAAACGCGTTGACCCGGCCGGCGAGCCGGCTCGCATGGGCCGGCACGACGAGCGGCGAGACCACATTGAGGAGACCGCCGTCAACGCCGATCGCTCGGAGGCGCCCTGCGCCTCGCAGGCCGCGTTGCAGGCGGCGCGCGAGGCGCCGAACGTCGCGACGGGCGAGCGTCGGTCGCCTGAGACCGAGCGACTCGACGAACAGCACCCGGTTGCGCGCGGCAAACCGCGCCATCAGATGATGCTGGTTGGTCCAGACCTCGGCTTCCCAGTCATTGAAGCCGACGCACACGATGTCGCGGCCGGCCACCACCTGCTCTTGGTTCAGCACGGCGGGCATCACTGTGAAGGCAGCAGGCGGGCGCGCATTCGGTCAAACTCGTCCAGCGCGAGCTCGTAGTCGTCGTGACGGCCGATGTCCAGCCAGTAGGCGTCTGAGGGCCACGCGCGGACGGTCAGCCCGCGCGCCAGCAGCCTGAGGATCAGGTCGGGGAAGTCGAGCCGCCGTCCCGGCTCTATGTGCTCGATCACCTGGGGGGAAAAGCAATACACACCCATGCTGGCCTGGTAGTCGATCCGCGGCTTCTCGACGTAATCCGTCAGGCGCGTGGCGTCGGCGTCATCCCCGCACTGGAGCACGCCGAGGGAGATCTCGACCTCGCGCTTCTGCGTGGCGATCGTCGCCGCGGCATCGCTGGCGCGGTGGTCTTCGAACAGCCGCGCATAGTCCAGGTCGGTTAGAACGTCGCCGTTCATGACCAGGAAGTCGTCGTGGAGGCCTCCGATCAGCGCGAGGGCACCGGCCGTGCCCAGCGGCTCGTCCTCACGGAAGTAATCGATCGGCACGCCGTACTTGGAGCCATCGCCGAAGAACACCTCGACCAGTTCCGCCAGGTACCCAGTGGCCACGGTGATCCGGCTGACGCCCGCGTGCCGTAGCTGGCGGACGATCAAGTCCATGATCGGGCGGTCGCCGAGCGGCATCAGAGGCTTCGGCAGCACCGCGGTATATGGACGCAATCGTTGTCCCTCACCTCCGGCTAGCAACACGGCGCGCATCAGCGTTTACGGACGAGCACGTTTTCGATCAGGAGCGCCTGGATCCCGCAGTTCAACAGAGTCTCCAGCGCCTCGACGGGGGTGTTGACGATTGCCTGACCCTTGACGTTGAAGCTCGTGTTCAACACCATCTCGCGGCCCGTGCGTGCGCCGACTGCGGCGAGCAAGGTGTGAAAGTCACGGTTGTCGCTCGCGGAGACGGTCTGTACGCGAGCTGAGCCATCGACATGCGTGACCGCGGGCAAGGCGCCTCGGTACTCGGGGCGGACGGCGACGTTGACGGTCATGTACGGCAGCTCGGTGAACGACGGCACCTCGAACCACCTGTCGACCTGCTCGAGTGACACCGCGGGAGCAAAAGGACGAAATGCCTCGCGCATCTTGACCAGTGCGTTGACGCGGTCGCGCATCTCGGGCCGGCTCGGGTCGGCGAGGATGCTGCGGTGGCCCAACGCGCGCGGCCCAAATTCCATCCGTCCGCGATACCAGGCGACCACCTCGCCCGCCGCAATCAGTTCCGAAGCGACGGCACAGGCCGCGTCCAGGTCGGCCAGAACGGTTACCTCGATGCGGTCGCCGTAGTCGTGCAGGGCCTGCGTCACAGCCACCCCTGAGTGCGCGGGGCCGAAAAAGGGGGTCGGAGAGCGCCGGTTGGAAACCTGGCCTGCGAGCGCGGCGCGCGCAAGCGCCGCCCCCAGCGCGGAGCCGTCGTCGGCCGCGGCGGGTTGCACGTAGATCTCATCAAACGCGCCAGAGGACAGCAACCTTCCGTTCGCGCTCGTGTTGAGCGCGACTCCGCCGGCCAGCGCGAGCCTCCGGAGCCCGGTGAGTTCCCCGAAGTGGGTTGCCAGGTGGAGGATCGCGCGATCGAGGCACGCCTGCAACGCCGCCGCGACGTCGCGATGGTCGTCGGTGATGTCCTCGTCAGGATCTCGCGGCTCGACCAGTCGCTGCGCCAGGAGGCGTCGGGTGGCGAGGTGGTTCTCGCGCTCGTCTC
The DNA here is from genome assembly GCA_963719355.1 of uncultured Solirubrobacterales bacterium. GTDB lineage: Bacteria > Actinomycetota > Thermoleophilia > Solirubrobacterales > Solirubrobacteraceae > Palsa-465. Next base: position 91,969 of record CAVRBZ010000001.1, read on the forward strand.
GCGTCTGCTCCAACTTCAAAGGCCCGATGTGCCAGCCCCCGTCATCTCGAAGCAAAACCGCCGCTTCGAAGAACGACCGAAATCGCTCCGGATCCCCATAGGGCGCGAGGCCCATGATCTTGTACTCGTCGGAGTTGAAGTCGAAGCCTAGGTGCAGGGTCACGATCGAATACAAGATGCCGATCGAGTCAGCCGCGGATATCCGGTGCAGCGGCACAAGCGTCCCGGCGTCCCCGCGGTAGACGGTAGCCCCGTGGGCCTCGCCCATCCCGTCGATCACGATCACCAGGCACTCGTCCCAACCCGAGGTCAGGTAGGCCGATGCGGCGTGGGCCAGGTGATGGTCGACATGCGTCACCCGGTCGGCGGGGAGGCCGGGAAGCGCGCTCGCGACCCTGGAGGCGAAGGCCTCGCGGCACAGCAGCTCGCGGTACAGCTGCGCCGAGATCGGGTCGAGCGCGTACAGAGCGCGGTACGGCTCATAGTCAAAGGAATGAGCCACCTGATCGAGCTGATCGGGCTCCAGTCCCGCCCAACTCAGGCACGCTTCGATCGCGCCGATCGGAAAGTCGCCGGTGTGCTTGCGCCGTCTGATTCGCTCCTCGGCCACACCGAACACGAACTCCCCGTCGATCACCAGCGCCGCGGCCGAGTCGTGGCCCTGCGAGATCCGGTATTCGCGCTCCTGGAGGCCAGGCCACTGCCGACGCTTGAAATCGACGGTTCCGTCGATGCCGCTGATGCCGATGATCTTCATCGGCCGTGGCACCGAGATGCCGACGGCGAGGCCGTCTTCGGCCGACTGCGCTGATCAACGCCCATCGTTCGCTCGATCGCCCCTGTCACGCCGCACATCTTTACCCTTGGCTCGCTTCTTTGCGAGGAACGGCTAAACTCTAGCCAACCCGCGCCACGATGGCTCATCGGGTGCGGAGGGGGTTCTGGTGGGATGAGCACAAAGCGACGGATACACGTCTTTTCCACGTGTCCGCAGTCCAGGGAGGGACTCGGGCCCGACTACGTCCGGCGAGTGGCCGAAGTCTCGCGTTGGAGCGAGGCCGCCGGTTGCGAAGGGATTCTGATCTACACCGACAACGGGTTGGTCGATCCGTGGCTGGTGGCGCAGATCATCGTTCAGAGCACCGAGCACCTCTCGCCGCTCGTGGCATTACAGGGCGCCTACATGCACCCGTTCACGGCCGCCAACATGGTCGCCACCCTAGGCCACCTATACGGCCGGCGCCTGTTTCTCAACCTCGTAGCCGGAGGCTTTCGCAACGATCTGCTGGCGCTAGGCGACACCACGCCACACGACGAACGCTATGAGCGCACGTGCGAGTACGCCCAGCTGGTCACGCGCCTGGTGGCCGGGGAGACGGTCACCCACAGCGGCCGCTACTACAGCGTCACCGGCCTGCGTCTGGCCGCCGGACTCGCGGCTGAGCTGCAGCCCGGGCTCCTGATGTCGGGTTCGTCGCCGGCCGGTCTGGCCGCCGCGAGGTCGATCGGCGCAGTTGCCGTCAAGTACCCGAAGCGGCCCGGCGACGAGGTCCCGCAGGAGGACGAGGATTCCGGCGTGCGCGTCGGGATCGTCGCTCGCCCCTGCGCTGAGGAGGCCTGGCGGGTGGCGCACGCCCGCTTCCCAGAGGACCGTAAGGGCCAGCTCACACAGGCGCTCGCGATGAAGGTGTCCGACTCACATTGGCATCGCCAGCTCAAGGAAATGAGCGCCGAGGAGCACGTCGAGGACGACCCTTACTGGCTGTGGCCATTCGAGAACTACGCCACCTTCTGCCCGTATCTGGTCGGAAGCTATGACCGCGTCGCCCGGGAGGTCCGGCGCTACATCGACCTCGGCTTTTTCACCTTCATCCTGGATATACCGCCCTCCGAGGCGGAGCTCGATCATATTGGCGCGGTGTTCGAGCGGGCGGGCGCCACCGTCGCCAGGTGAGCCGCCTGCTACAGGATCGAGTCACGCGGACGGTCCAGTCGCGCGCCAGCCACACCGCCGTGGTGATGGGCTCCGAGCGGCTCACCTATGGCGAGCTGGAGACGCGAAGCAACCAGCTCGCGCGGCTGTTGCAGGCTCGCGGCGTTCAGCGCGGTGATCGGGTGTGCCTGCTGCAGGCCAAGACGCCTGCCGCCATCGTCAGCATGCTCGCGACGCTCAAGGCAGGAGCCATCTACGTGCCGCTCGACATCGCCAGCCCGCCGGCTCGCGTGAACAAGATCTTGGCGGCCGCCGCGCCGAAGCTGCTGCTCGCCGGTGCTGAGGCAAGTTCCTTGCTGGCCGAGGCGCGCACCGGCGCCGGCTTGGTGTCGGTCGCAGTCCCGGACGGAGGGCAAGCGTGGTGGGTAGGTCTCGAGACCTACGACGGCGGTCCGCTCCCGCGCGTCAGCGCTCCCGCCGATCCGGCTCACATCCTGTTCACCTCGGGCTCCACCGGGACGCCGAAGGGCGTGGTGATCACCCATGAGATGGTCGATGCGTTCCTCGCTTGGGCGCTGCCTTACTTCGGCCATGATCCGGGTGATCGGATCTCCGGGCATCCGCCCCTGCATTTCGACCTTTCCACTTTTGACATCTACGGCTCGCTTTCCGCCGGGGCCGCGCTCCACCTGGTCCCCCGGGACGTTCTGCTGCCCCACCAGATCGCATCGTTCATTCGCGACTCACGGCTCACGCAGTGGTTCTCGGTGCCGTCGACTTTCGCCTACATGATGCGAGCCGACGCGATCGCGGTGGGTGACTTCCCTACCCTGAAGCGCATCATCTGGTGCGGCGAAGTGTTGCCAGCAGCGGTGCTCGCCCATTGGATGCGCCGCGTGCCGCACTGCACCTACACCAACCTCTACGGCCCCACGGAGACCACGATCGCGTCAAGCTACTTCACTGTGCCGGAGATCCCCGGGGACGCGGCTGCGGCGATCCCGATCGGCAGTCCCTGTGCCGGCGAAGAGATTTATGTGCTCGACGAAGCGCTGCGAGCGGTGCCGTCCGGGGAGATAGGAGAGCTCTATATCGCCGGCGCCGGCCTCAGCCCTGGTTACTGGCAGGACCGAGAGAAGACGCGCGTCGCCTTCGTGACCGATCCGAACACCGGCCGGCGCCTTTACTGCACGGGCGATCTCGGGCGTCGCGACGAGAATGGGCTGCTGCACTTCGTGGGCCGCGCCGACTCTCAGATCAAGAGCCGCGGCTACCGGATCGAGCTCGGCGAGATCGAGACCGCGCTGACCGCGGTGCCAGGCGTGGCCGAGTGCGCTGTCGTCGGAGTCGCGAGCGAAAGCTTTGAAGGTACGTCAATCTGTGCGGCCTGGGCGTCGCGAGCGGGCGCCGAGCTGGACCGTATGCAACTGCGCGCGTCGCTCGCGCAGGCCCTGCCGGCGTACATGCTGCCGTCGCGGTGGCTGCAGCTGGCGGAGCTGCCGAAGAACGCCAACGGCAAGATCGATCGGCCTGCGCTCAGGGACAGGTTCGCGACGCAGTCGCCACGTGACTGAGGCGGCGTCCCGGAGCGTGATCGAGGAGAGCGACACCGATCGGGCCGGGCGCGTGATCGAGGAGAGCGACACCGATCGGATCCGGCGCGTGTTTGAGGACGCGCTGAGCGTCGCGGCGCCCGAGCCCGATGTCGACATCATCCAGAGCGGCCTGATCGACTCGCTGGGTCTCGTGACGCTGCTGTTCGAGCTCGAGCGCGAGTTTGGGGTGAGGGTGCCGCTCGAGTCGCTGGAGGTGGAGGACTTTCGCACGATCGGCAATCTGGTGCGAACACTCGCCGCCCTGCGACAGGATGGCTCGGGATGAGCGAGATCAGGGCGTTGGCCGCGGACGAGATCGACGAGATCGCGGAGCTGTACCGGTTCGTCGACAACTCCGACTGGCGCATACCGCCGCGCGAGGTTCCGGTCTGGCTGCGCCGGACGCTGTTCGACGATCCGTGGGCAGATCCGGAGATTCCGACGTTGGTACACGCCGAGGACAGCGGAGAGATAAGTGCCTTCATCGTTTCGCACGTCCGCAGGATGCGGTTCGACGACAGGACCATCCGCCTGGCGGCGGGGGGGCCGCTAATCGTTCATCCCGACGCGCGCAACCGCGCCCTTGGCCCGCGCCTGTGGCGCCGCTACCTCGACGGACCGCAGGAACTCACGATCACGGACGGCGCCTCCGACGAGATGCGCCAGATCTTCGAGCTGATGGGCGGCCAGATGATGCACCCAAGCAGCATGGCGTGGGCTCGCGTCTTCGCGCCCTTCAGCTTCATGGCCAACCGCTTGCTGCACTTCCATCCCCGCGCGAAGGCCGCGAGCACCCGCCTTTGGGGGGGGCTTGACCGGGCGACCGCGGCGAGCATCCGCTACTTCAACTCACCGGAGGGGACGGCCACGACGAGCGAGCCACTCACGCCGGACCTGATGCTCGAGCATCTGCCGACCGTGACACGGTCACTGCGCCTCTTCCCAGACTACGACGAGCCGTACCTGAACTGGCTGTTTGCCGAACTGCACCACAACCGGACGTGGGGGACACCGGTCCAGCGGCTGGTACGGGATCGGGCAGGCCGCCTGCTGGGCTGGTACATGTATTTCCTGTTGCCCGCCGAGGGCTGTCAGGTCGTCCACGTCGCGGCGGCCGGTCGGCATGCCGGCGACGTCCTCGACTCCCTGTTCGCTGACGCCACAGCGCGTGGAGGGGCCGCAGCCCAGGGACGCGTCGAGCCCGCGCTGCTGGCGTCCTTGGCCCATCGCGGCGCTCTCTTTCGCTACAGCCCTCGCTCGCTCGTTCACAGCTCCAGCCCGGAGCTACTGGCCGTGCTGACGGGCGGCCAGGCATTGCTCACCCGATTGGAGGGCGATTGGTGGATGGCGACCTGATGGTTCGTGACGTCGTCCGCTCGGCTGCCCGGTCTAAAGTCCATTGCGGCGTGCACGGCGTTGCGGGACGCTCGGCTCTGTGGTCCCCCCTCTCCCGAGGACGCCCGCAACCGTCGCCGCATCGCTCACGAAGCGCTCCTGCTCCTCCAGGTAGGGTTCGAGCCCGAACCTCTGCGCTCGCTCGTACGCACGCGCCACGCGCGCCGCGGTGAGCTCCGGCTCGCTCAGCGTGCGCGCCAGCGCCGCCGTCGCCGCGCGCGCGTCACCTCCGGGAAACAACAGAGCGTGCTCTTCGTCGTGCATGCCCTCGGCGATCCCGCCGACGTCGGCGGCCACAAGCGGGACGCGCGCGAGCGCGCCCTCGATCGTCACGAGCGGGAACGGCTCCTGCCACACCGACGGCACGATCAGCGCGTGCGCGCGCGCGAGCTCCGGCGCCGCCTGCTCGGGACGCAACTGCCCGCGCCAGCACACGTCCTCGCCCACGCCGAGCCTGCCGGCGAGCTCCCGCATCTCCGCCCCATGACCCGCGTCCTCGGGGCCAATGACGATGAGCCGCGCAGGCATGCCGTGCTCGGAACGCAGCAGCGCCAGCGCCTCAATCGCCACGGCCAGGCCCTTGTACGGAGTCACGCGGCCGAGAAAGACGATCTCAGGAGTGTCGGCCGGTGCGCGCGTCACGCTCGCGTAGACGTCGCCGTGACGCGGCACGGAGTGTTCGACGCGCTCCAGCGCGACGTCGACGAACTCCGGCACGGTCACCATGCGCCTGATCGCTTCCGAGTTCCACGAGATGGCGGCGCGCAGCGGCGCGGTTGGGCGCAGCCGCAGCGCGGGCAGCAGGTTGAGCGCGCGCATGCCCAGCGACCAGGCCAAGCGCCCCGGCGAGCGGGCGATAGACCCTGCGCCCCGCAGCTCACGCAGGTACTGGTCGCCCGTGAACAGACGGCCGAACCAATGCTCGCAGACGCGAAAGGCAAGCGGCACGCCGCTGTCGGCGAGTACCCGGAGCGACGCCTGTGGGATCGTCGCGCCGTTCCAGACGTAGACGAGCTGCGGACCCCACGCGAGCGCCGCGCGTGCCGAGCGCACGGCCTGCAGCGAGGCCGAGGGCGCCCGCAGCGCCCCGCGCCAGTCTTGGCGCAGGCGCGCCAGCTCGCGCCGCACGGGCACCTCCGCCTCCTGCGCCACCGCACCCTCGCCGCTGAGCACGAGCACGTCGTGCCGGCGCGTCAGGCGCTCCGCAACGGCCGAGCACTCGACCTCGTAGCCGCCGTAGGCCAGCGGTGGGTAGAGAGCCGAGACCACCAAGACGCGCACGTCGGCAAGGCTAGCCCGCAGATGGGACGCGCCGCGCGGCCGCCGCATGCCGCCTCAACCTGCGTCGATCATGCGCCGCAACGGAGCACTGGGACACGATGAGCGGAACAAACCCCACAAACTGCGCATCGACGCAGCGCCATCGGCTCGCCAAGGCGGCGGGGGGTGTACCCTCGCCGCGCGTGAACACAGTGGGTGCAACGCAGAGGGGTCTTTCCGGGGAAGATCGCCGACGCGTGCTGATGGTGGAGCAGGGCGGCCGCGGTGGCGTTGCCGACTACACCGCTCAGCTCACGCGCGCCTTGGGAGCGGAAGGGTGGCAAGTGGAGCTCGCCACTGCCGACGACCATCTCTACCGTCCGACGCCAGGTGTACACGTCACCGGCGTCTTTCACTACATTCGCGGCGAGAGCGCGGTGGCGAGGTTGGCGCGTCGCTGGGGGCTCGGGCCGATCGCGAACAGTCTGCGCTTCCTGCTGGCGATCCCCAGGTTGGTCCGACTGGCGCGCACAGCGGACATCGTTCACTGTCAGGGATGGGAATTCGCGCCGCTCGGCCTGGTGGCGATCATCTGCATGCGCCTGGTCGGCGCGCACGTCGTACAGACATCGCACAACACGTTTGAACGCGAGCGCAGCCTGGACCGCACTCACCGCGCGCTCGCTGCGCTGGCGGCGCGGACGATCGTCCACACGCAGGCCGACCTAGTCCGCGTCCCGCGAGCCGCCATCGGCCGCGTGGCGCTGATCCCCCACGGCGAGTATTCCTCGCTGGCGCGCAACGGGGGATCACCTGATCCCGATCGCGCCCGCGCGCACTTCGGGATCGATCCGCAAGCGCCGGTGACACTGCTCTTCGGGCAACTGCGGCCGGACAAGGGTCTCGATGACCTGCTGACGGCGTTGATCCGCGTCCCCCGACTGCATGCGCTAATCGTTGGCCAGGAGGCCGGTGCACTGGCCGCGGCCGACGCCAAGCTGAAGAAAATGCAGGCCGCCGGAAGAGTGACGGTGCGAGACGGGTTCGTCGATATGCGTCAGGCCGCGCTTGCCTTCGCCGCATCGGACACAGTCGTCCTGCCATACCGGGTGGCCAGTCAAAGCGGAGTGCTGCTGCTTGCCTATGGCTTTCGGCGCCCGGTGATCGTCTACCCGGTGGGCGGTCTGCCCGAAGCAGTCGTGCACGGCAAGACCGGCTGGATCTGCGCGCGGGACGACGTCGATGCCTTGGTGGATGCGCTCGACAGCAGTGTGCTCGCCGGGCGTGCCGAGTGTCATCGTCGCGGAGAGGCTGGCCATAGGCTGGCAGAGGAGCGCTACGCGTGGAACGCGATCGCGGCCCAGACCAGCGAGGTGTATCGCAGCGCGCTAGCCGGTTTCTCGTCCCGGGCCGGCAACTCGTGATCCGCCTGCTGTTCGCGAACAACTACGACATGGGCCTCGCCCGCGCCGGTTGGCGCCATGGGACATATCCGGCGCACCACCTGTTCGGCACCGCCTACCTCGGGCCGCCCTTCGACGTCGTCGACATCCCTTACCGCGACGACGATCTTCCCGCCCGCGCGACGCGGCGCCTGCGAGGCTCGCTGGGAGACGTGGGGACGCAGCTGAGGGCGATGGCGCGGATGCGGCGCCGCACGATCCTCTACGCCGCCCAAGCTCAGGAGCTCACCGCACTCGCCGCGCTGCGGCGCGCCGGCGTGGTCCCGGCGCCTCTGGTGGCGGTGTTTCACGGAGTGCGGTCTGATGGGCACCTGAGCCGCTTCCTCCTTGGCGGGATTGACCATGCCATCGCGCTGTCTCAGATGACATGCCGCGCCCTGACGGATGCCGGTGTGCCGAAAGATCGGGTTTCGTCGCTGACCTGGGGCCCCGATCTCGAGTTCCCGGCGTTTTCGTCGACGTCTGCGCCGTCGTCCGACGCTTGCCTCGTGGCCACCGGAAAGACAGGCAGGGATCTGGGGACGCTGATCGCCGGACTAAGGCTTACGGGCAATGGGGCGCGGATCTACGGCAATCGCCAAGCTCTGGCCGCGGATGGTCCGATCCCCGATGCAGTAGAGATCGTTCCGCCGGTTCCGCCTAAACCGCCGCGGGGCGCGCCGTACACCTACGCGCACACGCTGGCGGACCTACGGTCGGCCGCGGTCATCGCCATACCGCTCAAGGATCTGCATCCGCTTCATGGCCTGACGGAGCTGGCGGACGCCGTCGCGTGCGCCCGCCCTGTGATCGTCACGCGCGCCCCGTACCTCGACGTCGACGTCGAGGCGATCGGATGTGGCTGGTGGGTAGATCCTGGTGACGTTGACGGGTGGGCCGCAGCGATTGCCGATGCTTTCTCCGACCGGGAGCGTTTGGCGGAGATGGGCCGAGCCGGACATCGTTGGGCCAGCGAGCATTGGAACGCCCGACTGTTTGCTGATGGTGTGCGCAAGATCCTGATCGACATCGCTCAACAGATGTCTTCGGGCCTCTGAGCGAAGATCCCGGGAGCAGGAACCCACGATGAACCATCTGGCCAGCGGCAGCGGGGCGCCGGCGCAACTCGACCCTTACGATCTCTGAACATGGGGGGTCAGATCGCACGTCGCGACAGTCGCCTCGGAGGGTGCCGTCGATGTAGGACGCAGGCATGCCTGCCGTAGGCGTCCGGATCGGGCTCGCTTGCCTCCGGGATCCCACACAGCGAGCGATCTTTTCCGGCATGCCAGCCTCGCTGATGGCCGCGCTACAGGAAACCGTCGACGAGGCGATCCCACTCGGCGCGGATGTTCCGCGCCACGCCGAACGCCTGGCCATCCTTGCGGGCGTGGCGGCTCGTAGTTCCGCCCAAGATTTGCTTTCTCCCAGGGCCGCGCTCGCTGCCCATCGTGACGCGGCCGTGTGGGGGCGAGTGCTGGTGACCTTGGGCTCGGCCGCACTCCGCCTACGCCTGGCCCGAGCCGGGCCCCTGGATGGTTGCGTGTTGCTGCATCCCGAGTTCTCGCTGCCGGCATCCGTGCGGACGGTCACGTTTCAAGACTCGACGGTCGTGCAGGCGGCGCGTTCGTATCCGTGGCCGTACCTCAATGGATGGTCTGAGCGGGATCGCGAGCTGGCAACACGCCGACACCGAGCCGCGTACCTACGCGCGATAGCTTGTACCGCCGCATCCCACTGGGCGGCGCGGAGCATCGTCGAGGATTACGGGATCGATCCCACCAAGGTCCATGTGGTCGGGCTCGGACCAAATCAACCCTTCCGTCCGGCTCCCACGCGCGATTGGTCAGTGCCACGCTATCTCTTTGTCGGCGTTGAATGGACACGAAAGAACGGTGACGCAGTGCTGGGCGCCTTCGCCCAGGTTCGCCGTGAACACCCGCAGGCGACGCTCGAACTCGTCGGCGCGCATCCGCCCGTCGAGCTCGACGGTGTCACCGGCCACGGGCGGCTGTCGCTGGGCGATGACGACGATCAGGCTCGGCTAGCCACGCTCTACGATCGCGCGACTGTATTGGTGGTGCCATCGCTTCACGAACCGCTGGGCGCCGTCTACCTAGAAGCCGGACAAGCCGGCATCCCGTCGATCGGATCTGCAAACGGGGGAGCCGAAACGGTTATCGGGCCCGGCGGATATGTCGTACCGCCAGACGATCGCCGAGCGCTCGTCGAAGCCATGCGAAGGCTCGCATACCCGGCGCATGCGGCGGAAATGGGCGCTCACGCCAGCGAACATGCTCGCCTGTTTACGTGGCGACGCGTGGCCGAGCGGTTGATCCGTGCCCTCGCGCCGCCGGGAATAGACTGCTCCAGACTCGCTGAATTCCTCTAGCGAGCCCATCCCGGCTCGACGAAAAGGCCGCCACCATCGCCGCTCACCACCAGCTCGCACGCCAGCCCAGCTCGTAGGTGAGTTCGGCACTGCGCTTCCCTATCGGTCGCGCCGGCACGCCCGCAACAATCGTGAAGGGCTCGACGTCACGGCTGACCAGCGAGGCCGCCGCCACGACCGCCCCCTCGCCAATCGTCACGCCGCCGAGCACGGTCGCCCGGGTGGCGATCCAGGCGCGGTCGCCCACCACGATCGGCCGGTAGCTGGCGAGGAACACGTCTTGCGAGTGGACATCGTGAGTGCCTGTGATGAGGAGCGTGAAGCTCGAGATGTTGACGTTGCGGCCCAGTGTGATGCCGCCGCGGCCATCCAGTAGACAGTTGCGCCCGATGGACGTCCGACTACCGATGGCGATCTGGCGCGGATCGTGCACCTCCGTGTGGAGCATGATCAGCGACCGCGCTGGATCCTCTATGCGCATCCCGGCGGCGGCATACAGCCGCATTCGAGCGCCGACGAAAGGGACGCGGTTGACTGCATGATTGAGGAGGTACTCCACGGTCGGCAGTTGATCGCGCCGCATCGTGCGATTCTCCCAAAAGCGTCCGTGACGCTACGCCGGATGCGGCTGGCTCAGGCACGATCGTCACTGCGCGCCGGTGGCGGCGTCGTGCAGTACCTGCCACGCCGGCTTGTGCGAGAGGTCGGGTCGCAGCAGTCCGAACCACGCCTCGCGATTGGTCAGCGGGTTGGGTGCCTCATCGTGCAGCTGATAGACGAACACCGCCCGTACGTAGGACCGCCAGCGCGTACGGGCGAGCCTCAAGAACACCCGCAGGTAGGACGCCTGCTGCGCCTCGCTCACGCAATTCAGGATTCCCGCACAGGTCGACCAGCCGATCTCGGTCACCCACAACGGCTTGCCTGCATCGCCGTGCGCCTCCAGCTCCTGGTGGGACCACTCGAGCCGGGCGACTGGATCGTTCACGATGTCCTGGCCAGAGCCAGCCGCCGGCTCGCCACCGTAAGGGTGAACCGCCAAACCATCGAAGTACCGCCCCAAATCGGGCACTGCCGCATACATGCCCGCGATCCAGTCGGCGCGGTTCCCGGCGGAGGACTCATAGGAGGCATCACCCTCGATCAGGAAACGAGCCGCCGGGTTGGCCGCCCGCCCCGCGGTGACCGCCGCCCGCACAAGCCGCGCGTACACGCCAGGATCCCGGTTATGATCGGCGTAATAGGGCTCGTTCCACAGCTCGTACCACACCAGCGGACGCGCGGGCAGCCTCGGGTGGGCGCGCCAGAACGCTCCTCCCGGCCCGTACCGCGCCACCGCGGCCGCGGTGAATGCGGCATAGGAAGCCGGCGCGGACGGCACCGTGCTAGAAGTCTGCGCGGCCCACGCGGGCGCATCATCGAGGATCGGCAAGACCATCAACCCAGCCCTGCTCGCCGCCGTCACAACCCCGTCATAGATAGCCCAGTCATACCGACCCGGACGCGGCTCAGCCAGCGCCCAACTCAAATCCTCACGCACCGCCCCCACCCCCGTAGCACGCGCCAGACGCGCCTCCTCGCAAAGCCCCTGCCCGGAAAACAGCCGAAGACTCGCGCTCAGTCCGAGTATCAGGCCGCGTCGCTGAGCGCTGGCGCCGTGACTCCGCGCTCCCGCCAGACTGCACCGCGCCGCCGCTCGGTTGAACAAACCGATCCCGATGGCGGCAGATCGAGCACCGACAGGAGGCCCGACGGCGTCCCCGCTACCGCGAAAGGCGGCGGCTGCGACCGCCGCGCCCGCAACGACGAGCAGTACGGTCGCCAGAATCGCCCAACCCTGCAGGCGAAGTCGTGGACCTAGACCGCGGCTCGAGAAGGCGGAAAAACGGAGCGGCGTGATAGCGCTAATCATGACAGCAGAGGTGGCGCTTCATGCCACACCCGGCTGCCTCTTTGGCTCCCGATTTGGCGGCTCCTGGCGATGGCTATCATTGCGACGGCGGAGCGAGGGCGGGGCACGGAAGCGATGACGATCTGTTCAACACCGAGGATCAACACCTGAGGAATCCGCCGGCGTGCGCGTGACGTTGCCACTCTCGACTCGCCCGCTCGGTGTGGCAGCGCTGGGGGCGCTCCTAGCCGCAGGGCTTGCCCTCAAGGTCGGGCCGATTGGGCTTTTGGCCCCGCTTGCCTTCGCGGCCCTCCTGGTGCCGCTGGCTAATCCGCGTATCGCGCTGGGCTTGTTGGTCGCCTCCGCGATCATGATCGAGGACAGCAGCCCAAATGTGCTGCATTTCACGGAGAGCCAGATCCACGACCCCCTTCCAGGCCATTATTCGTTGCTGGAGCTGCTGATGGCGCTCGCGGTTGTTTCCGTGCTGCTCGACGCCACTCGGCGCCGTCGTGTGCCGCTGCGCCCGGCTCCGTTCGGGCCGGCGCTCGCCGTGTTGGTGGTCGCTCTGCTCGTCGGGTCAGTCGTCGGTCACTACGCGGGCGCAGGTTTCAATGCGATCACGGAGCAACTCCGGCCCATCCTTCCGTTGATCATCGTCCCCTGGCTGACGGTCAATGCGGTCCGCGATCTCGCCGACCTGCGTCGTGCGATCGGATTGATCGGGATTCTCACCGCGGTCAAAGCCGCCTTGGGATTGGTCGGCGTGTTGACCCACGTCGGGGTCCCGGTAAACGGCACCACGATCACCTATTACGAAGCAACCTCGAACATGGTCGCGATGGTCTTCCTGTTGGTGATGTTGTCGTCGGCGGTCGCCCGCTTGCCAATGGAGCGCATCGCGCTCTGGGCATTACCGCTGGTCCTGCTGTCCTTGGCATTGTCGCTGCGCCGCAGCTTCTGGATCGGCACCGTCGTAGCAGCCATGGTGGCCATCATCATCGCCACGGCTCCTGTCGGCAGACGCTTCTTGCTTCCTGGTGCCGCGATATTGGCCGTTCTTTTGTGGATCACCTTCTCCAACGGGGTCGTCATTAACAGTCAATCCACGTTGGGTCAGCGTCTTGCGTCGATCTCTCCCTCGCGCATCGAGTCCAATCCCGAAGATAGTTATCGCCTCGACGAGCAAAAGAACGTCCTGGCGGAGATACGTGGCAGCCCGCTGGTGGGTCTAGGCCTTGCGATCCCGTGGAAGGAAACCTCTCCGCTCAGTATCGAGAGTCCGGGTGGACGGCTGTACGTGCACATGGCCGTCCTGTATTTCTGGCTCAAGTTGGGCGTGCTGGGTGTCGTCGCCTATCTGGGATACATGATTACCGCAATCGTGGTGGGCATCCGGGTCTTCTGGCGGCATCACGATCCCCGAATACGGGCTGCGGGCGCCGGAGCCGCAGCTGCCCTGGTCGGTCTGGCCGTGGTCGAAGCGACCGCTACGTTCTTGGGAAGCGACATGCGAATGACAGTTTTGATCGGGTGCGTTGTCGGGCTGCTGTCCGTAGCCTTCGCTCAGATCCAATCCACGGCTCCGCCGCTAGCGCCCGCGGGAGTCGATTCCGAACAACGACTACTTCATTCGCATGTGCGCGCTCGGCGGCGTTACGGGCGCCCGCGCCGCCACGACCGGCGCGCCGCGTCACACTTGTAGGGCTTAGGCTTCGCTATGGTCGCTTGGGCCTTCACGGACCGCGGCCAGCGTATCCATCACCGTTGCTACCACGCCTAGGAATCTTCGGAGTGCGATGAAGATAAACGAGCAGCTCGCGCGCGAGGCGGCAACGTCGGGGATTCGACGTGCCGTGGAGACCGGGACATTTATGGGTGAGAGCACGAAGAAGCTCGCTCGCATTTTCGAGCGGGTGGAGACGATCGAGCTATCACGCTACCTCGCGCTGAAATGCTGGATACGTCTGCTCCCTTATCGGAACGTGCGCCTCCGATGTGGCGATTCCACGAAGCTGCTGAAACCGTCCGCCGAACCGACGTTGTACTGGCTCGATGGTCATTGGAGTGGTGGCGATACAGCCGGGGAACGCCGTCAATGCCCGCTTCTCGCCGAGATCGCGGCCACATCGCCGGGGACCTTTGGCGACTGGTATCTGATCGATGATGCACACCTTTTCACACGCGCGGTTCCATCGTGGCTTGACCAGGCGCAATGGCCGACCGTCGATCAAATCCGAGAGATGGTGGCAGAAGCCCGCAGTGGATATGAGCTCTTGGTGCGCGAAGATCTCGACCTCATCATTGTGAGGCCACCCGCTCCGGCGTAGGGATACTCTGGGACCCGGTGCGAACTTTCCTCATGTGCGCTCCAGCGGTGCTTCGTAGGTCCCGGCCCGCTCGGATTCAGCTCCTCGTCGATCTCCAGACAGCGCAAGATCGGCGCCGGCTGCGCCCCATGGCTTCATAGCGCCCGTCGGTCGGCGGCGCGATGCTCGTCGCCCGGCTGCGATCGATGACTTGCAGGAACGCATCCCACGAGACCGCATACGGCGCGATCTTGCGCGCCAGAGCTCCAAGCGAGCGAACGCGGTCGCCGATCTCCCACGAGATGTGGATCACCAGGGGCACCCACGTCCCCACGCCGAGCGCGACGACGCGATCGACGGCCGGCGCCAACTGGCCCGCGCTGGCGTAGAACGGCGCATAACATGGGAGAAAGACGCCATCGCCCTGCAGACGGGACCGCCCTGGTAGCCCATCAGCGGCACGGTCTCGGGGCCGCCTCCGATCACGTCGAAGTGGCGGGCGAGTTGCGGGAACTGCCCGCGATCGAACCGATTGAAGGGAGGGACGTCGACGCGCGGAGGGACGCCACCTCCGCCAGTCGCCTGCGGCCGGCGGCGATAGGCGCCTCCGTCGCCGGCGCATCTATCGGAACGCCGGCGGGGCCGCGGTAACGCGTGGCTGCGCCTTTTGGGCTTTGAGGTCGCGGTCGGTGATCGCGGCCCTGCGCAGTTCGTCTCAGAAGAACAAGCGTGCCGTCCGCAGCGCGTCGTGGTTGAGACGCCCCTCCATCGATTCAGCCCACGGTCAAGGCCATCCACCGGGTTCGGCGGCCGCGGTGCTTGCTGCCGCCGGACGCCGTCCCGTTCGATTAGCGGCAAATAGGCCGAGAGGACGCTGCCATTATTGGCGGCGTCGTCTCTCGTAATCCCGCATCATCTGGCGGTGATAGCCCGCCTCCGCGTTCTCTCCGCTCGGGGGGACCGCTTCGCTGGGCGATCGGAGCGATTATGGCGCTGGTCCTGGTGGGGGCAGTGGTCGGCGCGGCCGTAGCGTTCACAGGCGGAGCTTCTCGGCGCAAGGCCCCGGTCGACGTTGGCGCTGGCGTGGCCGGCAGCACATTGGCCAATCGAGAGGCGACGCGTCGTCGCGTGGCGGCCACACGCACTGGCGGCGCCCACCCCGCGCTGCTGCTGGGGATCAGCGCCAGCCTGAGATTGCTTTCGGGTCCGGCCCAGAGCGAGCAGGCGCGTCTGGCGCGTGCTACGGGGGTGGGGGCGGTGCGTGAGGATTTGAGTTGGGCGCTGGCTGAGCCGCGTCCGGGTCGGTATGACTGGGCTATCTATGACGGGGTTGTGACGGCGGCGAGCAGGGCTGGGTTGATGGTCTTGCCGATCCTCGATGATGCGCCCGCGTGGGCCGCGCAGACTTCTAGCACGGTGCCGTCCGCGCCGGCTTCCTATGCCGCATTCACCGCGGCCGCGGTGGCGCGGTACGGGCCGGGAGGAGCGTTCTGGCGCGCCCACCCGAGGCTGCCCGCGCGTCCGCTGGTGTGGTACGAGCTGTGGAACGAGCCCTATTACGCCGATCATAACCGGGATCCTGGCGTGTACGCGCGGCTTGTGCGGGCGGCGGTCACCGCGGGGCGGGCGGCCAACCCGGCGGCTCGTTTCCTGATCGAGGGTGATGCCTCCTATGAGTCCTCCGCCGGGAACCGCGCCGACTGGATCGCGGGCATGTATGCGGCAGTGCCCGATTTGGGGCGGTACTTCGATGGTTTGGCGGTTCACCCTTACGGTGGCGAGCCGGCGGCTGGCTCTGGCCAGGACATCGTGAACGATCCAGTCGCCCGGCTCGAGTGGTCCCACCAGGAGCTGGAGGCGCACGGCGATGCAGGCAAGCCGTTGTGGGTGACCGAGATCGGCTGGTCGACCTGTGCGGGAATCCTGAATTGCGTGAGCGAGGCGCAGCAGGCGTCCTACCTGCGGGTGTTCTTGAGGCTCGCCCGTACGCGCTGGCGGTCCTACGTACGGGCGGTGTTCGTCTATCAGCTGCACGATGAGGCACCCAACCCGCTGACCAATCGCGAGGCGTGGTTCGGACTGCTGCGACCCGACCTCTCGCACAAGCCGGCGTGGCAGGTACTGCACGACGCCGCCACCGGCGCGCAGTGAGACCCCGGCTTCGGGTCAGCGAACGGGCGAGGCACGTCGCTGCTGACAGCGCGCTTGGTCCCGCGGCCTCGGTGCCGCTTCTAGATCCCAGCGGGCAATTCCCGCCGATCACGCGTGCACGCGCGCTTGGCGACGTCGTGGTGCAGATCGTCGGGCGAATCGGAAATCTCCTCCTCGGGGTGGTCGTAGTCGTCACGATCACCCGCACGCTCGGCGTCAGCGGCAACGGCGAGTGGTCGACGCTGATCACGATCTCGATGATCACCGGCTATCTCGTCGATCCCGGCCTCCAGACGACGGCGGTGCGCATGGCGGCCGCCGACGCTCGCGAGCAGGCGCATTGGCTCGGCGCATTGGTCAGCGTGCGAGTGGTGACCGGCGTGCTCGCCGCCCTGTTGTGCTTCGGCGTATCGGCTGCGGTTGCCACGGGACCATCGATGGTCATCGCCGGCGCGTTCATCTCCGCGACAGCGTTGATGTCGCCCGCGCAGGCGCTCGCGGTCGTCTTTCAGCTGGAGGTACGCAACGCTCGGACGATCGCGTTCGTAACCCTCAACTCGCTGGTGTGGACCGCCGCAACGGTTCTGGTGGCGCTGTCCGGCGGGGGTTTGGTGGCATTTGCCGCCGCCTTCGCGGCGACCTCGATATTTAGCGCGGCGGTGCAGGCCCGGTACGTGTGGCGCCGCACTCCGGTGCTCCTAGAGGGAGTGCGCCGCCACGGACTCCAGCTTCTGCGAATCGGGCTGGTGGTGGGGCTCGGAAGCGTCTTGACGATCATGTACGGAAAAATCGATCAGATCCTCGTTCTCCACTACAAGGGCGCGGACGCTGCCGGACTTTACGGCGCGGCCTATTCGCTGCTTGACCGGGTGGGGTTCCTACCGGGCGTGCTGATGACGACCATCTTCCCAATCGTCGCGGCCGCCTGGCCCACGAATCCCGAGCGTGCACGGGAGGCTGTCCACCGTGTGGGCGGGTACATGGCGATCATCTCCTTCCCGGCGCTGGCGTTCACGATCAGCGCGGCGAGACCACTGCTGGTTCTGCTGTTCGGCCAGGAGTTTGCGCCCGCCGCCGGCGCGCTCAAAGTGCTGATGGCGGCTTTCATCCTGATCTGCTTCGGGTACCTCGTGGGCTCTCTCGCTGTCGTGGTTGATCGTCAGCGAAGATTCGTGCTCATCGCCGCCGCGGGCCTCGTGTTCAACGCGGTGGCGAACGTCCTGCTGCTCCCGCGGCACGGATACATAGCGGCCGCGTGGATAACGTTGGCGACGGAGGTGCTGGTGATCGGGCCGGCGGCGGCGACGGTCCTGCGCACGATGCACGTGGCCCTGGATCTGCGGAGGCTGCCGCGGGTGGCTGTCGCCGCCGCGAGCATGGGCGTCGCGGTGTGGGTTGCCAGCCGGTTGGGCTGTGGCATCGTCCTGCTCGGGCTCATCGGCGCGACTGTCTACCCAGTCGCCGTGCTCGCGACCGGCGCGCTCACCCTCGACGAAAGGACGCAGCTGTCGCATTCGTTGCGCCGCCGGGTCCGGATGTAGTCGCAAGCCGCTCGGTGGTATTCGAATTGTTTGCGCAACTTTCGGTACGTCTGATGCGTTTGCTCGCCATATGCATCTCCGGCCACGCCACCCCCGGTGCGTACGGATCGCGCTCCTGGCGCTGATCGCGTTCGCGTTTACGGCCATCCAGGCTAACGCAGCATTCGCCTCCTTTCCGAGCTCTCCGGAGCTCGACAACTTCGCGGCCGACTCCTTGCTGAATCCAAGCTGGATCACGCCGGCGCTCGGCGAAGGCCCAATGGTTCTCGACGTCAACGAGACGCCTCACCAGTTGACGGGCACAAACGGCCAGTTCAATGCCGCCCTCTGGAACGCGACCTACACCCATCCTGTGGAGGCTTGGGCCACGATCGCGCGCAGCGGCATGGGCGACGCCAACCTGTACATCGACGTGACCGGCGGCACGTCCGGATCGGTACATCCGGACAGTGCCTACTTCGTCGACTTCGGGGCCCCCGCCTCGGGAGGCTCGCGCTCGGAGGTCACGATCTGGCGGGTCGATGGCGTCAATGACGAGAAAGCACTGACCTTCGCGAGCGCGCCCTACGGCCAGCTGCAACCCGGAGACCAGATAGGGCTTTCGAACAATGGCGGCGCGCTCATCGCTTGGTACCGTCCGGCAGGGGGTTCCTGGCGAGCGGTCGTCAGCACCACGGATGACGCCTACACGAGCGGTCGCATTGCCATCGAGGACCTCCCGGGTGGCGATTACGGCTTCAGCGCCTTCGGCGGTGGGATCTCATCCGCGCCCGTGGCGAGTACGCGCACCACGACCACAATTGCCTCCTCGCGGACGAGCGCCACCGTTGGCCAGCCCGTGACCTACACGGCGACCGTGAGTCCAGCGCCGCGGCTTCCGGGTGGCACCGTCGCGTTCCTCGAAAGCGACCGGCTGATCGCTGGCTGCGCGGCCCAGCCCGTCGATGCCGGCGGACACGCCAGGTGCACCGTGACCTACGCCGGGTTCGGCACGCACTCGGCCGACGCGCTCTACACGGGATCTCCGGACGGCGCGTTTGCCGGCTCTCAGAACAACCCGCCTGCGGTCGTGAAGATCATCCAGCCGCCAGGCACGACACTCTCGTCATCGACCGCGACACCGGCGGTCGGTACTCCGGTGTTGTACACGGCGAAGGTGACCCCCGCTCCGGACGGAGGCAGTGTCTCGTTCACCGACGCCGGCAAGCCGATCCGCGGCTGCTCTTCTCACACGCCTCGCGGCGGGATCGCAACCTGCAGGATCACCTACCGAACACCCGGCATCCACGCAGTCCGCGCCTCGTACGGAGGGGACGCGCACTTCGGAGCGTCGGCATCATCAACCCTCAGGGTCACCGTCTCGGCGCGGCCTGGCCTGCGCGTTGGCGCTGGGCGCCTGATCGTGCTGGTCTCCTGCCCGGCCCACTCGTCGGGATGCAGGATCACTCCGACGCTGGTGATCGCGCCTGCCAAGGTCAAGCAGGTCTTCACCCTCCATAAGCCTGCGGCGAAGCTAAAGGCCGGTAGGAACACTCGGTTCGTCTTCGTGCTGAACCAGCGCACTGCCGCGTCGCTGCGCACCTACGCGCGGGGGCATCGCCGGCCCCGTGTGTTCGTGACCATCCGGCTCATCGTCGTCGACGGCAACGGGAGCAGAGGAATCCAGACATTCCGCAGCACGGTCGGCGGCGCGCGGAGTGTGGCGCAGCTTTAGTCGCGCTTGGCGATGGGTGATCTGCCGCGGGGTCGATCAGGCGGTTAGCGTCGACCACCGGACGCGTGGCGCGGGACGCGCTCTGACGTAGCCAGCATCGCGATCGACTGACACCGGCACGCTCGGCGTGCCCGTGGCCTAGGTCGCAGGCCAGGTTGAGTTCGAGGACGCCCGTGGCGCGCAGGGCGACACAGTCGAGCGTGCGTTCGTCGTCGCGGCTCGGGATGAGCGGAGTCTCATCGTCCGGCGTATCGATGGCGGTGAAGCGGCGCAGTTACCACCGGCTTGCGCGCAGTCCATGCCAATGACAATCCGATCAGGACATATCGCCAATTGAGGTGCTGCGATGTTCGCGCCGTGGCTGAAACGCATGTTACCCGCAGGGGCCCGTCGACGCGTCCGCCGGCTCGGACGATTCCGATGGTTTACGAAGGCAAAGTTGGTCCGCGGCCACGGTCACTCGCCATTGAGATGGCTGAGCTATGTGCTCTTCGATCCAGAGGTCGACTCCTTCACGTATTCGATCGGAAACCAGCGAGCGCTTGCAGACACCCTCGCGCGTGTTTTGGCGCGGCCATCGGGTGAGATCGCGGAACTCCTTGCTGAGACGCACAACGATGTGATCCTACGGCAGTCGCTGCGACAGCCGATTCGGCATCTCGCGTGGGCGAAGCGCATGCCCGAACCGAACGCATATCACCGGGCGTGTTGGGCGCTCGTCCGCGCGACTCGACCTTCGTGCGTGGTCGAAACGGGCGTCCTCGATGGAATGGCTTCGACTGTCATCCTCGCGGCCCTGGCCCGGAACTCACTCGACGGGGCGACCGGGGAACTCGTGTCGTTCGACACGATGCCGGGCGCCGGCGCGATGGTGCCAGCCAGCCTGCGCGACAACTGGCTACTCATCCACGGCGACGCGACCGAACTGCTTGACCAAGTAATCGGAGCCCGCCAGATCGGTCTTTTCGTTTGTGATTCGTTCCCCTCCGCCCAACACATCACCGCAGAGCTTGAAGCAGTGCTTCGCCATCGCGATGAGGAGATCGTCGCGATGACGTCTTGGGGTTGGTTCGCGGACGAACTGAATTGGCCAACGCCTAAGCTCGAGACATACAACGAGCAGCCGGTTGCCCATTTCTATACCGGGGGCATCCTGGCAATTGCATCCCTCTGAGCCGTCGTTTTGCGATGGATCTTCGTGCAGTCGCTTGAGATACCCATCGTGCCCGCACTGCGTGTGTCCGCTCGAGCTTCACACTGGGGCGCGCAAAGCCACTCGAACTTCACCGCGGCGCGCTGACCGGAAGATCCCTGCGCACGAACGCGCACTTCCAGTTCCAGACCTGGAGCGGAGCGGCGGCGAGATCGTAGCCCGCGGCGCGCAGTCTCGCGCACTGGTCGCGCACCTTGCGCAGAGCAACGGGCGGAGTGAACTCGACGAGGATCTGGTCGATCGGGATTCCTGCCGAGAGGACAGGCTCGAGGACGGCAAACTGCGCGCCCTCGACCGACAGCTTGAGGATGTTAAGGTGATCGTGACCGAGCTCCCGCATCATGGACGGGACCGAGCGGACGACGGCCTTGAACATTTCCGGCGTGTGACGGAAGTCCACCGCTGAGTGTGACACCCAGCCGTCAAGTTCGGGCCCGAAAAACGGCAGCTCGGTGTCGGTGGACCAGAGACCTGTCTGGTGAAACACGAATTTGGGCTCATCGGCGAACTCGTGCGCTACGTACTCGGCCGCGCGCGGAACCGGATCGAATGCGTGCACCGTGCATCCCGTGCGCTTGATCAAGTCTCGATCGAACGAGGCGTCCTCGCCGATGCCCGCCGAGTAGCACAGCCCGCCCTGAGCACTTGGATGGACAACCACAGGCCAACCGCCGTACTGGGTCCCGAGGAAATCGATGTCCGCCCGAGGAGCCAATGGCTCGAGGCGCAATAACACGCTGGCGCGGACGCGATTCAGCACCGCCGTCACACGCCGCCGCAGGTGCGAAACCAGAGCACTGCCTCCGGCTTGGCTCAAAACGGTCCTGGTGCGGCGGGTGATAGCGGCATGCGTCGAGGGCCGGTGGCTCGTATACGTTCGTCCGGCGTGCGTTCGGGACGAAAGCACTCTGAACAGTACGAAGCCATCTCCTTCGCGTGATGGTACCCGATGGCAGAGGTTTCCCGATCAGCCGATCGCGCCGAGCAGAGTCGGTGGGACGTCTAGCCTCGATTCGCCGGTAGCGCTGGGGTTGGTGAGGCGCGGGTGATCTGAAATGTCCGCTGACGGTTAATGACGAATCGAGGCTAGGACGCCTGCCGGCCTAGACGCAGCTGGGTAAGAGCGCGTCGATCAAGTCGCGGGCGCCGCGACTGGGTTCCGGCTCAGCTCAACGGCATCGAGCAGCTCGTCCCACGAGGCGGCATACGGTGCGACTTTCCGCGCGAACACGGCAAGGTCCCGAAAGCCGTGCAACTCCCAAGAGACATGGAGCACCATCGGCACCCAGGCTCCGGGCGCCAGCGTCAGGACCCGGTCGATTGCGGGTGGTAGCTCACCGGCACGGGCATAGAGCGGCGGGTAGCAGGGCAGAAAAACAGCGTCGTCCCACCACACAGGACCGCCATGGAGTCCCAGTATCGGCACGTTCTCCGGTCCTCCTCCGATGACGTCGAAATGACGTGCAAGGATCGGGAACTGCCGCCTGTCGAAGCGATTGAACGGAGGCACGAAGACACGCGGAACAATTCCAACCTCAGCCAGTCGCTGTCGCCCCGCCATGATCAGGGCCTCGGTCTGCTGCGCGTCAAGACCGCAGAGCTCCGACCGATGCCGCGGATCGGCAGCGCGCGTACGGTGACTTGCGCCGTGCTGCGCGAACGTGACCCCATCACGACGCATCTGCTCGATCAGCGTGCGATCCTCGTCGGCGAGGGCCTGTCCACCGGACGCTGTCGGATCGAGCGGCAGGTGGGTGTACTGCGAGACGATCGACATCAAGTACGGGACGCCCTCGGCGGCAAGCGTCTCGTGGAACGTCTTCGTCGCCGTCCGCCAGCGCTCGCGACCGTCGTCGAGTGCTCGCGAGTCCGGGAACTCGTCGACTCGGAGGAGAAATCTCGGCGGACCCTCCCCCGCCGATCCGAGCAGATCCGCGCGGGCACGCCCCACTCTCGAGAGAAACCGGGTTTGGAAGTCGAGCAAACCCGTCTTCATCGCGACGCGCTGGGCGATCCTCACTTCTCTCCGTGGCACCGGTCGCGGACGAAGCGCGTCGACGACGTCGTTGCGCGCCGTCAGTTCACGCTCCATGATCGTGCCGTTCGCGAGCTCCCTGGCAAAAGCCAGTCGGACGGTACGCTCGATGTCTCGAGAGCTGCACGATCCGTTCATCGCGTCCGCCGGCGGCCTGGATGGGGAAGCCCCAGGACACAGACGATCGTGCCGGACCCGGGCACGATCAGCCTAGTTACCCCTGCAGGTACTGCTGCCACGCACGGGTGGGCGGCAACCATGGAATCGATCACGGCAAATGCTGCGCCTTCGTTGGGCTTGGACAGAAGGCTGAAATGTCGAACGCCGGCCAGACATTAGCGATGTCCATCCACTCACGAGGAAGTCACACGACGGCATACACAGGACGTCGTTGCGCATTCGGTACACGTGTACAAGCCGATCAACAGGTGTCGGCTAAAACGCTCACGCCGGCATCACAACGGTCTGTAGCTCGGTCAGCGTCTCCATCGCGTAGCGGCCGCCCACCCGCCCGACACCGCTTGCCGTCCCGGCTCGACCGCCGAACGGGAGATGGTTCTCCCAGTAGTTGGTCGTCTCATTGATGTTGACCAGCCCGGTTCGGGCCTCATCGGCATAGTGGAGCCCGCGGCCGAGGTCGCGGGTGAAGATCGCCGCCAGAAGCCCGTATGGCGAGGCGTTGGTCAGTTCGATCGCCTGCTCGAGCGAGTCGATGTCGATCACCGGGGCGATCGGCCCGAACGTCTCCTCGGTGGCGGCGAGCGCGCTCGCTGGAACCTGGTCAAGGATCGTCGCCGGCCAGTAGAGCGGCGTCGGTCGCCCCTTGGAACGGCTTCCGCCGGCCACGACCCGCGCCCCCCGAGCGACTGCGTCCTCGACGTGCGCGTCCATCTTGGCCGCCACGCCTTCGTTGTTGAGCGGCCCCAGGGTGGTCTCGGACTGTAACGGGTCACCCAGCCGCACCTGCGCCGCGGTGCGCTCGGCGATCTTGGCCACGAGTTCCTCGCGCACCGCGCGATGCACGAGCAAGCGCTCGCCCGCCGTGCAGCTCTGCCCCGCGCACAGGAAGCACCCGCTGACCGCGGCGTCGGCAGCCGCGTCCAGGTCGGCGTCGTCCAGCACCACCAGCGGCCCGTTGCCGCCCATCTCGAGCAGCAGCCGCTTGCCGGCGGCGCGGCGGGCGATGGTCAGCCCGGTCTCGGTGGACCCGATGAACCCGACGGCGGCGGTCTGCGCATGGCCGACGATCTCATCCCCGACCACCGACCCCTGCCCAGTCACGAAGTTGAAGGCGCCCGCCGGCAGGTCCGCCTCGGCGACACACTCGGCGAGCAGGCCCGAGCACAAGGCCGTGCTCGAGGCCGGGGTCCAGACCACCGTGTTCCCGGCGGCCAATGCCGGCGCCACGATCTCCGCCGGCATTGTGTAGGGCCAGTTCCAGGGCGTCACCACCGCGGTCGGTCCAACCGGCCGGCGCATCAGGAGGACCCGCTTGCCCGGTGCGCTGCTCGGCGCGATCGATCCCTCGAGCCTGATGCCGTCCTCGGCGGCACCGTGCCACATGGCGATCAGCTCGTCGACCTCGTCGTAGGACTCGCAATGCAGCGGCTTGCCCTGGTCCTGGGTGAGAGCGTGGGCCAGCTCGTCGCGCCGGCGCTGGCAAACCTCGCCAATTGCATGCAGCTTCTTCGCGCGGGCGAACGCGGTCTCGCGCGACCACCCGGCGAACGCGTCCGCGGCCGCCGCGACGGCCCTGGCGGCGTCCTGGCGAGCCCCCTGCGCCACCGGGCCGAGCTCCTCGCCGGTGGCGGGGCTGGTGGCCTGGGTCGTCTCGCCGCCGGTGCCGTCTCGCCATTCGCCGGCGATGAAAAGCTTGGTCTCGCGGGGGGCCGCGAGCGCCCCCGGATTCCCCGGGAGTGGGCCTGGATTGCCCGCGAGTGCGCCTAGATTCCCCTGTCCCCCTCTGATATATAAGTTGGATAGCACGGCGTGATCCTAGAGGGAGAGTGGAGCTATTGCGAACCCCGCGTCGTCCCGGGGCCATCTGCGCGATCCGGCAAGTAGGGCACGCTTGAGATGACGGCCATCCTCTCCGGCGTGGTGGACGAGGCCGAGCGGCTCCTCGACCAGGCGCAGCGCGACGGAGCGACGCTAGCGCTGCTCGGCGGTGTAGCGGTCCGGCTGCATGCACCGGAGATCCCGCCCTCGCTCGACCGCCAGTACAAGGACATCGACTTCGCCGTCCCCAAGGGCCGCGGAAGCGACGCCGACAAGCTGCTGCGGGGGGCCGGCTACGAGCCGGAGATCGTCTTCAACGCGATGAACGGCAAGGAGCGCATGCTGTTCCACGACAACCAGCACGGCCGCCAGGTCGACGTGTTCGTGGGCTCATTTCGCATGTGCCACGAGATTCCGTTCGGCAACCGGCTCGTCGCGGGCGAGCGCACCGTCCCCCTGGCCGAGCTGCTGCTGACCAAGCTCCAGATCATCGAACTGAACGAGAAGGACGTGCGCGACACCGTGCTGCTGTTCCATGGCCACGACGTGGCCGACCACGACGGGGACGCGGTGAACGGCGCGCGGATCGCGGAGCTGTGCGCGAGCGACTGGGGCCTGTGGCGAACGATCACCGGCAACTTGGAGCGCTGCCGCGAGCACGTGAACGACTACGCGCTGCCCGACGCCGACCGCGACCGCATCGGGCGCCGGCTCGACGCCCTGCTCGAACGCATCGAGCAAGCGCCCAAGAGCCGCGGCTGGAGGCTGCGGGCCAAGATCGGCGAGCGCAAGCGCTGGTACGACCTTCCCGAGGAGGTGGAGCAGTGAGGATCTTCTTTGCTACCGACGTGCACGGCTCCGAGGTGTGCTGGCGCAAGTTCCTCAACAGCGGCAAGCACTACAAGGCCGACGTGATCATCCTCGGCGGCGACATGACCGGTAAGGCGCTCGTGCCGATCGTCAACGACGGCGGCGGGAGCTGGCACGCCACGCTGCTCGAGAACCGCGAGACGCTGGTCGGCGAGGAGCAGGTGGCGGCGTTCGAGCAGGCGGTCAAGCGCCGTGGCTACTACCCGTTCCGGGTCGACCCGGACGAGCTGCACGAGCTGGCCCAGGACGAGCCGCGCTGGCACGCCCTGTTCGAGGAGCACATGCTGGCCACGGTGCGCGAGTGGATGCAGTTGGCCGATGAGAAGCTGGCCGGCACCGGCATCCGCTGTTTCGTCTGCCCCGGCAACGATGATCAGCTCGAGGTCGACGCCGTGATCGCCAAGGCCAAAACCGTCGAGCTGGGCGAGGGCCGCGTGGTCGAGATCGACGGCTACCAGATGGCCTCGAGCGGCTGGGCCAATCGCACGCCATGGGACACCTACCGCGAGGAGGACGAGCCGCAGCTGGCCGAGCGTATCGACAAGATGGTCTCCCAGGTGACGGCCTCGCCCGAGCGCACCGTCTTCAGCCTGCACTGCCCGCCCTACGGGACCGGCCTGGACGACGCGCCCGAGCTGACCGCGGAGATGGACCTGAAGGACGCCGGCCACGCCGTCAAGCCGGTCGGCTCGACCGCCGTGCGCGATGCCATCGAGCGCTTCCAACCGGCCCTCTCGCTCCACGGCCACATCCACGAGTGCCGCGCCACCAAGCGCCTGGGCCGCACGCTGTGCGTCAACCCGGGGAGCTCGTACGAGCAGGGACAGCTGCTCGGCGCGGTGATCGACGTCGAGGGCGGAAAGCAGGTCAAGAAGTTCGTCTTGACGAGCGGCTAAGCGCCCGTGAAAACTGCCGCGGGGCAACTGGCGGTCTAACAACCTAGGAGGAGGTTCGAGGCAAACATGGCATCCGTTGCGAGAGGCGCCGGAGGAGGACCCTCCGAGGAACGAGTGGTATTCGTGCGCAAGGCCACCGGTCTGGTGCGAGGCTGGGCGGTCCGCGATGCGTTCGTCTACGCGACCTTCGCGATCAACCTGGTCACGCTCGGCTGGTACATCTTCGCCTTCGCGCCGGCCACGATTCCAAACGGCGGACTGGTGTGGGCCGTGATCATCGGCGGCGCGTACCTCATCTTCCAGGCGATCACATATGCCTCTTTGATCGCCGCCATGCCCCGCGCGGGCGGTGACTACGTGTGGATGAGCCGCGTGCTCGGGGGCGGCATCGGCTTCGTCCTCGCCGTGTGCGGATGGTGGTTCATCCTCTGGCATTGGGTCCCGATCTACGCGAACATCCTCCAGATCCAGGTGCTGCAGCCGCTGTCGGCGATCATCGGCTGGCACGGCGGGTTGACGTTCTGGGTCAGTCACACGGGGACGTTCGTGGCGTCGCTCATCACCGCCCTGCTGGCATCGATCTTCATCGGCCTCGGAATTCGCACCTACGCCAGGATCCAGAAGTGGTGCTTCTACGGCGGGATGTGCGGTCTCTTCGTGATGGCGATCCTGCTGCTGTTCACCAGCAAAGCCGGCTTCATCCATCACTTCAACACCCAGGCGCACAAGCTCTACCCGGGCGCCGGCACCGACGCCTACCAGTCGACCCTGAAGGCGGGCACCAAGGGCTACGTCCCGCCGAGCGCGGGCTCGTTCACCGCAGTCCTGCCCCTGATTCCGCTGCTGTTGTTCTTCAACCTGTGGTCGAACTGGGGAGCGACGCTTTACGGCGAGGTCCGCGGCGCCTCTGACTTCCGCAAGAACATTTATGCGATGGGCGGGGCGTTGGTCTTCACCACCGCGATGGCCGTGCTCTTCTTCCTACTGTTCGACAAGACGTTCGGCTGGAACTTCTACATGGCGTCCAACAATGCCGGGGCGACGGGCCCGTTGGGCGTCTATCCCTATCCCGGGACGTATGCGTCGTTCATCCTCGGCAGCCCGGTGCTCCAGTTCATCTTCATCAGCCTGCTCACGCTGTGGTTCATCGGGTGGGTCGGCTCGGTGTTCCTTTCCTCGACGCGCGTGGTGTTCGCGGCCGCGTTCGACCGGGTGCTCCCGGAGTGGGCGGCGAGCGTGTCCCGGACCGGCGTGCCCTACTGGGCGCTCGGGCTGATGCTGCTGCCGTCGATCCCGATCAGCGCGCTTTACGCCTACAGCCCGAAGTTCGCGAGTTACACCCTTGACGCGACGCTGGTCATCGCGATCACCTTCCTCGGCACGACGGTGGCCGCGGCGATCCTCCCGTGGCGCAAGCCCGAGATCTACAACGCCTCGCCGATCGCGAAGTACAAGATCCTCGGCATTCCGATCATCACCGCCGCCGCGGTGCTGTTCGGCGCGCTGCTCATCTACGCGCTCGTGAAGTGGCTCGGCGACTCTGCCTATGGCGTCAACCACGCCTCGTCCCTGATCTATATGGGTTGCCTGTACGTGCTGGCGCTGGCGATCTATGGGATCTCGCGTTTGGTGCGCCGGCGGCAGGGCATGGACTTGGGGATGGTCTACGGGGAGATCCCGGTCGAGTAGTTGGCGTTTTAGTTGGGCGGCGCTTGCCCGGGGGCCGGCGCCGCCTTTTCCTCTGCGACCGTCGCCCCACACGATCCGCCATCGAGCGGGCTGTTCGTCCGGGCCAGAACGGATCATTCAGGGCAGGTGAGCTGGCGATCGACTCGAGCGACCGGGAGCACGGGCCACGACGTCCACCGGGTCGCCGTAATCGACCTCGGGTCCAACTCGTGGCGCCTGGTCGTGTACATGTTCGCGCCGGGCGACTGGTGGAAGCTGACGGACGAGATCTACGAGACCGTGCGGATCGGCGCCGGTGTGGCCCAGACCGGCCGGTTGAGCGACGCCGGCATGGGACGCGGCCTCGAGACGCTGGCGGTGTTCGAGCGCTTCTGCGCCGCGCACAATCTCGGTCCGGACGCGGTGCATGCGGTGGCCACCAGCGCGATCCGCGACGCCACCAACGGCGAGCGGTTCCTCAAGGCCGCCCGCGCGGCCAGCGGGCTGAACATCGAGGTCATCTCGGACCGGGACGAGGCCCGCTTCGGCTATGTGGCTGCGATCAATAGCTCGACGATGACCGACGGGATCGTGCTGGAGACCGGCGGCGGCAGCATCCAGCTCATCAAGGTCGTCGATCGCCGCGCGGAGTCGCTGCGATCGTTCCCGCTCGGCGCCGTACGGGTCACCGACCAGTTCCTCCCCGGGTCCGGGCCGGCCAAGAAGAAGGACCTCCAGCGGGTGCGCGCACACGTCCGCGACGCCCTGTCGGACTACCCATCGCTCGCCGGCGCCGGCAATCGGATCGTCGGGATGGGCGGCGCCGTCCGCAACCTTGCCGCCGCCGCCCAGCGCATCGCCGACCAGCCCGACATCGGCGTCCAGGGCCTCGTCATCACCCGCGAGATGCTGGCCGAGCTGGTCCGGACGCTGGCGGCGCTGCCGGTCGCCGAGCGCGGCGAAGTCCCCGGGATCAAGGTTGGCCGCGGCGACATCATCCTCGCCTCCGCGCTGGTGATCGAGACCGTGGTGGACCTGGGGAAGTTCGCCGGCCTCGAGGTCACCGAGGCGAGCCTGCGCGATGGGGTGTTCCTCGCCCGGGAGTTCCTCGCGGATGAACCGGAGCCCCTGTTCGACGATGTGCGCCGGGCCGGCGTGCTCAACCTTGCCACCCAATACGAATCCGACCTCCGTCACGTCGAGCACGTCACGCAGCTGTCCCTGCAGATGTTCGACTCGCTCGCCGGCGCAGGCCTGTTCCAGCCACGGCCCGGCGAGCGCGAGCTGCTGTGGGCCGCCGCGATGCTCCACGACGTCGGCATGACGATCTCCTACGACGACCATCACAAGCACTCCTACTACCTGATCGTCAGCGCCGGGCTCCCCGGCTTCAACCCCCGCGAGCGCGCCCTCGTCGCTCAGATCAGCCGCTACCACCGCAAGGGCGCCGCCAAGCTCGGTGAGCTCACTGCTCTCGCTGACCCCGGTGACGCGCAGCTGCTCGATCGCTGCTCGGTGATCCTGAGGTTGGCCGAGCACCTTGAGCGAGGCCGCGACCAGTCGGTGCGGGAGGCACGCCTGCGTGCCAACGGCCGCGGGGTCGACCTGCATCTGGAAGCCGCCGGCGACCTCACGCTGCCTCGCTGGAGCGTCGAGCGCTACGGCGACGACGAGGCATTCCAGCGCGTATTCGGGCGGCGGCTGCTGATCGGATAACCGGGCGCCAACCGCAATCCGTCACCGCGCCGCGCAACCGCCCGCCCGATGCCATTAGAGTTTGGGCATGCTCTGGCTTATGCGACATGCCGAGGCGGAGGATGGCCTGCCCGACGATGAGCGGCCGCTGACCGAACGAGGCGCGATGCAGGCGGACGCGGCCGGGCGCGCGCTGGCTGTCCTCGGCGTTCACCTCGATGCTTCCCTGTCCAGTCCCAAGCTGCGTGCGGTTCAGACCGCCGAGCGCGCCTGCGAGCCGCTCGGCGTCCCAGTCACGATCGAGCAGGCCCTGTCGGGCGAGCCGTTCGACGTTCGGGAGCTGATCGCCGGGTTAGGCGACGTCCTGCTCGTTGGCCACGATCCTTCGTTCTCGCTGCTGCTTCACGACCTCACCGGATCACAGGCGCGGATGAAGAAAGGCGGGCTCGCCGCCATCTCGAAGGGCGAGCTGGTCACGCTGATGCGACCCTCCGAGCTGGCCGCGATCGCGAAGGCGAACGTACCGGTGACATGAGCGACCCGACGGTGGAGACCCAGCATGCCACGGCGACGGACGGGCGCGCCGCCCTCGCCGAGCTGACCGACCCCTCCCTGTACCTAAACCGCGAGCTGTCCTGGCTCGAGTTCAACGATCGGGTGCTCCAGCTGGCCGAGGACGAGTCGTTGCCGTTGATCGAGCGCGTGAAGTTCCTGGCCATCTTCACGACGAACCTGGACGAGTTCTTCATGGTGCGCGTGGCCGGCGTGCACGATCAGCTCGACGCGCGCATCGACGCCCGCGGGCCGGACGGCCTCTCTCCGGCCCAGGTCCTGGCCGGGATCGCCGAACGCGTGACCGAGCTCGACCGCCGGCAGGCGCGCCAATTCACCGAGGTGGTCCGGCCGGAGCTGGCCGAGCACGGCATCCGGATCGTCAACTGCGAGCAGTCGACGGCCCCGGCCGAGCTGATGGAGCGCCACTTCCGCGAGCAGATCTTCCCGGTGCTGACCCCGCTGGCGATCGGGCCGGGCCGCCCGTTCCCCTACATCTCGAACCTGTCGCTCAGCCTGATCGTCCGGCTGCACGACCCGGACCTCGACCACGAGGTGTTCGCGCGGGTGAAGGTGCCCAAGGAGGTCCTGCCGCGCTTCGTGGAGATCTCACAAAACACCTTCATTCCCCTCGAGGAGATCATCGCCCGCCATCTCGACGCTTTGTTCCCGGGCATGGAGATCATCAGCTACGACCTGTTCCGGGTCAGCCGCGATGCCGACTTCGAGGTCTCTGACGAGGCCGACGACCTTCTGCAGGCGGTCGAGGCCGAACTCAGGCGCCGGCGCTTCGGCGAGGTCGTCCGGCTCGAGGTCGGCGCGGGCATGGATCCGGCGCTGCGCGCGCGGCTGATCGAGTGGCTCGAAGTCGACGAGGTGCAGGTCTACGACGTCGCGGGGATGCTCGACCTCGGCGACTTGTGGCAGATCGCCGGGCTCGAGGGGTATTCCGAGATCCGCCAGCAGCCGTGGACCCCGCTCACACACCCCTCCTTCCAGCCCGGCCCCGGCGACCCGGACGAGCAGCCCGACGTGTTTGCCCCCATGCGCACTCGCGATGTGCTCGTCCATTACCCCTACCACTCGTTCGCCACCAGCGTCGAGCGGTTCGTCAAGCAGGCCGTCGACGACCCGAACGTGCTGGCGATCAAGATGACCGTGTACCGGACCTCCGACGATTCGGCGCTCGTCCCCTCGCTGATCGAGGCGGCCGAGAAGGGCAAGCAGGCGGTCTGCCTGGTGGAACTCAAGGCGCGCTTCGAGGAGCGCCAGAACATCGGCTGGGCGCGCGCGCTCGAGGAGGTGGGCGCCCACGTGGTGCACGGCATCCCGGGACTCAAGACGCACGCGAAGGCGATCCTGGTGGTGCGGCGCGAGCGCGGTGGCGTGCGTCACTACGTGATGATCGGAACCGGCAACTTCCACGCCAAGAACGCCCGCCTGTACGAGGACTTCGGCCTGTTCACGACCGACCGCGAGCTGGGCCAGGAGGTGGCCAACCTGTTCAATACGCTGACCGGGTACGGCCACTCGGAGCGCGAGCGCAAGATCCTGGTCGCGCCGCACTCGATGCGCGGCCCGCTGATCGAGGAGATCGAACGCACGGTGGCCGCGCACGAGGCCGGCGAGCCGGTGCGGATCGCCATGAAGATGAACGCGCTGGTGGATCAGCGGATCATCGAGTCGCTCTACCGGGCCTCCCAGGCCGGGGTGCCGATTCAGTTGAACGTGCGCGGTATCTGCTGCCTGATTCCGGGATTGGCCGGGATCAGCGAGACGATCGAGGTGGTGTCGGTGGTCGGGCGGTTCCTCGAGCACTCGCGGATCTACTCGTTCCACCGCGGCGATGAGCACGTCTACTACATCGGCTCAGCCGACCTGATGCCGCGCAACCTGGACACCCGGGTGGAGCTGCTCGCACCGGTGGAGGATCCTGAGCTCCAGGCCGAGCTCGAGGACACGCTCGAGCGCTGCCTGGCCGACGACACGTTCGCCTGGACGCTCGATTCGGACGCCGGCTGGACCCGGCGCACGGGCCGCACGCGCCGCGTGCACCGCGAGCTGATGGAGCGCACGCTGGCGCAGGCGTCCTCGGCCGCGACTTAGGACCTGCGCCCGCGACTTAGGACCTGTGCGGGTCCTTAAACGCGACCGCGCGCCGCGGGCTTCCGCTCCGCGACGCGCCGTGGCGCTGCTTCGTGGACTGCCGGCTTACGGGATGCTCTGCCCCTGCTGGGTCTGGCTGGCGGCGCTCGCGGGCTGGGCGCCCAGCGTGAGCTTGACGGTCTTGGTCTGCCCGCCGCGGTTGACGGTCAGGGTAACTGTGTCGCCGGGGGCGTAGTTGGCGATCGTGGCCACGAACTGGTTCACCGAGGCGATATGCGTGCCGTTGACGGCGGTGATGATGTCGCCGCCCTGGAGCCCTGCCTTGGCCGCCGGCGAGCCGGGCTGGATCGGCGCCGCGCCGCTCTGGCTCGCGCTGCTGCCGATCGCCGCGCCGCCCGAGACGGTCGGGTCGAGGCTCACGCCGACGTAGGCGTTGTGCGCGTGACCGGTGGCGATGATCTCGTTGGCGATCCGGACGTCGCTGTTCGATGGGGTCGCGAACCCGACGCCCGAGCTCGAGCCCTCGCCCTGCCCGTTGGTGTTGTTGGTCTCGATCTGGTCGTTGAGCCCGATCACCTGGCCGGCTGCGTTGATCAGGGGGCCGCCGGAGTTACCCGGGTTGATCGGTGCGTCGGTCTGGATCGCGTTCGGGATCGTGAACTGGTTGGGCGCGGTGATCGTGCGCCCGGTCGCGCTGATGATGCCGGCCGTCACGGTGTTGGGTAGGCCGAAGGGGCTGCCGATGGCGATCACGCTGTCGCCGACCTGCGCGGCATTCGAGTCGCCAAGCGGGAGCGGATGAAGCTGGGAATCCGGAACGTTCTGGACCCGGATCACGGCCAGGTCAGCGCCCGAGTCCGAGCCGAGGACGGTGGCGGATGCCTTGGTGCCGTCGGGGAACTTGACGGTGATCTTCGAGGCGCCGGAGACGACGTGCTGGTCAGTCAGGATGTCGCCCTTCTTGTCGAACACAACGCCCGCGCCCTCGCCTTGAGTCTGCTGGGACTGGCCGAAGCCGAAGATCCCACTGGTGTTCTGGCTCGAGGACGTGGTGATGTCGACCACGCCGGGCCCGACCTGGCGGTAAAGCTGGTTGATGGTCTGGGCCTTCCCGTTGCTGAAGCTGGTGGGCAGCGTCGGCGCGCTCGACGGTGCTACGACCGTCGTGGTGACCGAGTGCGTGGTCGTGCTTCCACTGGCCACGGCAAGTGCGATCGCGCCGCCGGCAACCGCGCCGCCGATAACGGGAAGCAGACGGCTTAGGCGTTTCATATCTTCTTGGTTCTCCTAGCGGGCGTGACGATGGTTTAGGTATTCCCAGTACAGCACGCAGCTGTGAGAAACCGGCTAGAAATTGATGAGAGGGCCGTAAGAGCGCTGTCCGCGCTCAGGCGGAGGGTGTGGGCGCCGCGTACGGGAGCGGAAGCGCGCCGGGCGCGGGGCCCGGGGCTTTCGGCGGCTGCGGAACGCCGTACGGTGCCCCTGCCCCGCGACCCTGAAGTCGCGGCCTGAACGCCCGCTTGAACGGCAGGCCCTTCTGGTTGACCGCCGCCGACAGGCGGCTGTTCAGGCGAGCGAGCATCCGCTGCTCCTGGGCGGCCGTGATCGCCTTGGCCGCGACGAGCTTGTCCAGCCTGGACTTGGCGGCGGTGCTCAGCGCCTGCTCGAGGCCGTTCACCGACTTGCCCTTTGCCGTGGCGATCTGGGCCAGCGACTTGCCGCTCGAAAGCTGCTGGAACAGCTGGGCGTCGGTCAGGCCGAGGTAGTTCGCGGCCGCGTTCAGCGAGCCCGGCCCGGCCATCAGGCCGATCCGCCCGCCCAACCGGCCAGAGCCGGGGAAGGCCCTGTGGCGGAACCCGAAGGCGCCGAACGGGAGCGCCGGCGCGGCTCCCTTCTGCGTAAGGCGCTGCTGGAGCGCGTTGGCCTGCGCCTGCGTCAGCCGTCCGTCTTTGACCGCCGCCTGCAGCTGGTCGAGGTACGCGCCCTTGAGCGCGGAGCTCAGTTGCTGCGGGGTCACGTGCAGCCGCTTGGCGACGTCGTTCAGGAACGCCTGGCGCGTACCCGGACCGGCATTCTGCGTGGCGGCGTACGCGCCGCCGGCGAACGCCGCTACGGCCAGCGCGGCTCCGCCGATCACCAGGTTTCGCTTGAGACTGCGATGCAACTCTGAGCTCCTCAGCTGGCCGGGCGCTCCGCGGTCGGCGCGCCCGTGGCCGGGATCTTGGCAAGCCAGTTTGAGAGAACCATAAGAGTTCAGGCTGCCTGCCTGCGCTCGGCGAGCACCTTGAGGATTAGGCCGGCCTCATGCTCAGGGTCGTCCTCCAGTCGCTCGTCCGTGGTGCGGATGGTCACGTAACCGAACGCCAGCATCTCGGTGTCGCGCTTGCGGTCGCTGCCGAAGCTGGTCCTCAAGCCATGGGATTCCCAGGTGTCGATCTCGACGATGACGCGTTCTGCGCGGAACAGCACATCCACGACGTAGCCGTGGAGCGGGACGTTCGTCTCGGGTGTGGGCAGTCCATGTCGTTGCGCGAAGGCCACGAATCGGTCCTCGAGATCAGAACGCGTTATCCCGCGGGGCTTCTGCACGAACGGCAGCAGCCGCTTGGTTGCGGGGTGCGTCGGGTTGCGCTGCAGCACGTCGGCCAAGTCCTCCAGATGGACGTACCGGGCGTGCCGAGCGTCGTTGATCGTGCGCGTGAGGCGCTTCTCGGTCAGGCGGGGAGCGATGTCGAGCAGCGTGCGAGCGGGGCTGGTGACCGGGACGTCAAGTTGGCAGTCGATGTCCGCCTCGGTGAGGGTGCGGCTCCGATGGACGGTTATGCCGCGGCGCCGGTGGTGTGACTTGGTCACCGTCACCTCGAAGGGCGTGTCCCAGTACTTGTTGAAGCCCCATAGGGTCGCTCCGGAGCCATGGCTGAGGAGCGCGCCGTCGCCGCACGCGAGGACGGCCGCAAAGGCACGGGCGACTGGGGCGACTGGGACGTGTCCGACGGCGTAGACACCGGCGTAGACGCGGATCAGGCGGCCGGTCCGGGTGCGGTAGTCGATGGCATCGGGGCCAAGACCGGCCGCCAGCAGCTGGACCCGGGTCACGTAGCCCCACTGCCGTCGCGCCAACGCGCCGATCAGTCTGTCGATTGCGTCCGCCACCGCCCGAGGGTGTGACCGATTTTCCGCCAATATGGCGGCAGATCGCACACACCCCTAGGGAGCCGCGGGCCGAGAGGATTCACCCCCCAGGTCGATGAAGTAATCCAGAGCGGCCGGGTTGGCGAGGGACTCGCGAGAGGCGGCTTGGTCAGCGGGTGTCCCCATCAGGATCCGCTTTACGGGGACCTCCAGAACCTTTCCGGACAGCGTCCGCGGCACCTCGTCGATCTGGCGGATGTCGTCCGGGACGTGGCGGGGCGAGCAGTCCTCCCGGATCCGCCGGCGGATCTCCGAAACGAGCGAGTCATCGAGGGACGCCCCCTCGCGCAGGACCACGAACAGCGGCATCCAATCGCGTCCCTCGCGCGGCACGTCGACCACGAGCGCATCCACCACGTCCTCGAGGGCGAGGACGGCGCGGTAGATCTCAGACGTGCCCATCCGAACTCCGCCACGGTTGATCGTCGAATCGGAGCGACCATAGATCACCGCCGTCTGGCGGGAGGTGATCTCGATCCAGTCGCCGTGGCGCCAGATCCCCGGGTACATCTCGAAGTAGCTCTCCCGGTAGCGTGAGCCGTCGGAATCGCCCCAGAAGTACAAGGGCATCGAAGGCATGGGGCGTGTGATCACGAGCTCGCCGACCTCGTCGATGAGCGGCCGGCCCTCGGGGTCCCACGCCTCGATCGAGGCGCCCAGCGCTCGGGCCTGCAGCTCGCCCAGGTACACGGGCAGCGTGGGCACGCCGCCGACGAACGCGGTGCACAGATCCGTACCGCCCGACGTGGAGAACAGCCAGGTGTCGGAGCCGAGCTGGTCGTAGACCCACTGAAAGCCCTCCGGCGACAGCGGCGAGCCGGTGGATCCGACCGCGCTCAGAGCGTCCAGGTCACGTCCGTCGGAGCGCAGGGTGAGTCCGTCCTTCATGCAGCCGGCGATGAACGCGGCGCTCGTGCCGAAGCAGGTCATCCGGGTATCCGAGGCCAGGTCCCACAGCCGCGCCATGTCCGGATACCCCGGGTTGCCGTCGAACAGCACGATCGACGCCTCGCTGAGCAGCATCCCGACGATGAAGTTCCACATCATCCAGCCGGTCGTGGTGAACCAGAACAGCCGGTCACCGGGCTGGGCGTCCAGGTGCAGGTATGCCTTCTTCAGGTGCTCGAGGAGGATCCCACCATGTCCGTGGACAATCGGCTTGGGCAGCCCCGTGGTGCCCGAGCTGTACAGCACCCAGAGCGGGTGGTCGAACGGCACGGCGGCAAACTCGAGCGCCTCGGAGGAGCCCAGGAACCCTTCCTCCCATCCCGACCCGGACAGGTAACCCAGCCGAACGACGCGCTCGAGCGACGGGAGCTCCGCGGCGATCCGCTCCACCAAGCCCGAACGGTCGAAGTCCTTGCCGCCGTAGCGATACCCGTCGATGGCCAGCAAAACCTTCGGCTCGATCTGCGAAAACCGATCGATCACGCTACGGGCGCCGAACTCCGGCGCCGCCGAGGACCACACGGCACCGATCGAGGCACAGGCCAGGAACGCCGCCACCGTCTCGGGGATATTTGGCATGTACGCCGCGACCCGGTCCCCGGCACAGACGCCAGACTCGCGCAGCCCAGCCGCGATCGCCGCTGTCTGTGCTCGCAGCTCGCCCCAGGTCCAAGATCCCAGCTCCCGCGACTCCGACGCGTGCTGGATCGCCAGCGCATCAGCATCCTTGCCCGCGAACACGTGCTCGGCGTAGGACAGCTGCGAACCGGGAAACCAGGCTGCGCCCGGCATCACCTCGCTCCCGAGCACCCGATCGCCGCCCTCGGAGAACCGCACCCCGAGGAACTCGACCAGCGAGCCCCAGAACGCCCCGAGGTCGAACACCGACCACCGCCACAGGTCGTGGTAGCCCTCGAACTCGAGCCCGCGGGTCTCCGCCAGCCAGCGCTGGTAGCGCGTCACGGTGGCGCGCTCGATCCGCTCCTCGCTCGGCGTCCACAGGACCTTCGGCTCAGCTACCGCCACCCCATCAGTATCCCGTAGTAGCGTTCGCGGCGCATGCGCGCCGGCCGCCACCCGAGCCCGCCCGCAACCGCAGACGGGCTCGCCGAGATCGTCCTGCCCGATCACGAGTGCCATGACGTGCGGCTGGGCGATCTCTGGAGCGACCAGCCCGCCGCGCTGGTCTGGCTTCGGCACTACGGCTGACTGTATTGCAAGGCGAACGCGATGCAGTTGCATCGCGCCCGGGGGCAGTTCGAGGAGGCCGACGGCCGGCTGGTCCTGATCGGCCAGGCCACGCCCCGCCACGCGGCCGACTTCCGCCGGCGCCAGGGGATCCAGGTGCCTATCCTCGCCGACGAGGAGCGGATCAGCTACAGGGCCGCCGGCACCAAGTTCGCCGGCGTGCTCGACCTGTGGCACCCGAAGGTGGTGGCGAAGGGCGCGGTGACCGGGCTGCGCGAGAAGACCGTCCAGGGCCGCACGATCGGCGATGCGAACCAGCTCGGTGGCGCGATGGTGATCCGCCCGGACGGGAGAGTCACCTGGTCGCACATGTCGACCGACGCTGGCGACAACGCCACGCCGGAAGAGATCCTCGCCGCCATCCGCGCCGCCGTCGCGTAGCTTTCGCGCCGTGGCAGCGCTGGCCGTCACGGTCCCATTCGCCGGCACGTCGGTGCCGTCTGGCACGCTCCTTCACCCGCACCGCCGGCAGGCGCCGCGCCGTGCGTTCACTCGCACCGTTCGCAGGCGCCGCGCAGCACCACGTCGTGATGCTCGACCCGGACCCCGAGCCGGCCTGACAAATCGTCGATCGCCTGCTCCAGCGCGGGGTCGTCGAACGCCACCAGCCGCCCGCACTGGTCGCACACGAGGTGGTGGTGGTGCTCGCCGCTCGGATGCGTTCGCTCGAAGCGCGCCTGGCCCGGCCCGGCCGCCACCCGCTCGGCCAGGCCATGGTCGACGAGCAGATCGAGCACGCGGTAGATGCTCGCGCGCCCCGTCGGCTTCCCCTCCGCCCGCAGAGCGTCCTCGATCTCCACCGCGCTCAGCGCGCAAGGCTCCCGGGCGAGCAGTTCGATGATTCGCTGGCGAGCGCCCCCGCGCTTGAGTCCTGCGCGAGCCAGCACCGCCTTGACGTGGTCGCTCCAGACCGGAGCGTCTGCCATACCCAGAGAGCGTGCCATATCCCTGACAGCTTACCCCTCGCGGCGGCAAGACGAGAATAACTCCGAGACTCAGTCTCATTTATGGTAGGTTTTTGGCGTGAGGACTCGGCGGTTCAGAGCGGTCTGCGCCGGCGCGGTGGCGCTGGGGCTCGCCGCCGCCCTGTCCGGCTGCGGCGCGCTCAGCGCCGCCAGCACGACGGGCGTCCGCATCGTCGCGGCCGAGAACTTCTGGGGCTCGATCGCCAAGCAGATCGGCGGCAGCAAGGCCGACGTCCAAAGCATCATCACCAATCCCGCGCAGGATCCCCATTCCTACGAGCCGACCGCGCAGGATGCGCGCGTCCTGGCCACCGCACAGCTCGCGATCGTCAACGGCGTCGGCTACGACCCGTGGGCGCCGAGACTGCTGGCCGCCAATCCGGACTCTCAGCGGGTCGTCCTCGACGTCGGCGTTCGCTTCGGTCTCCAGGTGGGCGAGAACCCGCACCGCTGGTACGACCCGGCCGAGGTGGAGGCGGTGGCCAAAGACATCGCCGCCGACCTCTCCAAGCTCGACCCGACCAACGCGGACTACTACGCCAGGCAGCTCAGCAGCTTCGAGACCACCGGGCTGGCGCGCTACCACCAACTGATCGCGCAGATCGGCACCCGGTACGCGGGAACCAGCGTGGGCGCATCGGAGAGCATCTTCGCGCTGCTGACGCCGGCGCTCCGACTCGACCTGGCGACCCCGCCGAGCTTCATGAAGGCGATCAGCGAGGGCACCGAGGTCAGCGCGCAGGACACGATTACCACGCAGCAGCAGCTGACCCGCCACCAGATCAAGGTGTGGATCTACAACCCGCAGAACGCCACCCCCCAGATCCAGCGGCTGAACGCGCTCGCCCGCGCCGAGCACATACCGATCGCCACCGTGACCGAGACGCTGTCGCCGCAAAACGCCACCTTCGAGCAATGGCAGGTGGCACAGCTCGAGGCGCTCGAGCGCGCACTGCAGGAGGCGACCGGCCGATGATCGAGCTGGACACCCGGACCATGATCAAGCTCGCCGGCGTCACGGTCCGGCTCGGCGGCAGGCGAGTGTTCAGCGAGGTCGAGCTCACCGTCGACCCAGGGCAGCTGGTCGCCGTGCTCGGGCCGAACGGAGCCGGCAAGACGACGCTGATGCGCGTAATCCTCGGCCTCGTCCCGCTCGAGGCCGGATCGGTCACCGTGCTCGGCCGACGGCCGGCGCAGGCGCGGCCCGCCATCGGCTACCTGCCCCAGCGCCGGAGCTTCGACTCCTCGACGCGGATCCGCGGCGTCGACCTGGTGCGCCTGGGTCTCGACGGGGCGCGCTGGGGGATCCCGATTCCGATCACGAGCAACGCCCGATTGCGCCGGCGCGCAGAAACGACCCGCGTCAACGAGGTCATCGAACGGGTCGGCGCCAGCGCGTACGCGCGGCGCGCCATCGGCGAGTTGTCCGGCGGCGAGCAGCAGCGGCTGCTGATCGCGCAGGCGCTGATCCGAAAACCTCAACTCCTGATCCTCGACGAGCCGCTCGACAGCCTCGACCTGCCCAACCAGGCCGCCGTGGCCGGGCTGCTTCGCCGGATCTGCACCAGCGAAGGCGTCTCGGTGCTGCTGGTCGCCCACGACGTCAACCCGCTGCTGGGGTCCCTGGACCAGGTGATCTACCTGGCCGGCGGCCGCGCACGGAGCGGCACGGTCGACGAGGTGATCACCTCGCCCACGCTCAGCGAGTTGTACGGCGCGGCGATCGAGGTGCTCCAGACGACCGACGGCCGGCTGGTCGTGGTCGGCCAGCCCGAGGCCCCGCACCATCACGGGCACCGGCACGAACTCGTCGGCTGACATGACCACGACCCTCTCGCCGGACCCGATCGCCGATCTCCGGGCGCTCTTCGCCTACCCCTTCATGGTCAACGCGCTCGAAGCGGGAACGATCGTGGCCGTGCTCTCGGCGGTCGTCGGGTGGTACATGGTGCTGCGCCGCCAGACCTTCGCGGGCCACACGCTGTCGGTTATGGCTTTTCCGGGTGCCGCCGGCGCCACGTTGGCCGGGCTCCCCACCGCGCTCGGGTATTACGTGGCATGCGCCGGCGCCGCGTTGTTCATGCGCCGACCACGCGGCTCGGCAATCCGCCGCGGCTACGGCACGGAGACGGCGACCATCGCCACTGTGCAGGCGGTGGGGCTGGCCGCGGGCTATCTGTTCCTGTCGCTCGGCAACGCGGTGCTCGGCGGGACCGAGACGCTGCTGTTCGGGACGTTCCTGGGCGTGAGCCGAAGCCAGGTCCTCATCCTGCTCATCATCGCTGCGGCCGCGCTGATGCTCATCGCTGCCGCGTCCCGGCCGCTGCTGCTCGAGACGATCGATCCGGAGGCGGCGACGGCCCGTGGGCTGCCGGTGGCCCTGCTCGACACCGGCTTTCTGCTCGTGCTCGCCGCCGCGGTCGCGACGACCAGCCAGATCACCGGCGCCCTGCTCGTGTTCGCGCTGCTCGTCGCGCCGGCCGCCGCCGCTCAGCAGCTCACGATGCGCCCAGGCGCAGGCCTGGTCCTCAGCGTCACCTTCGCCCTGGCGATCGTCTGGCTTGGGCTCGGGATCGCCTACTTCTCGATCTATCCGCTTGGGTTCTACGTGACCAGCATCGCGTTCGCCGTGTACCTCCTCGCCCGGCTCGCCCGGGCCATCACGGCGCGACGCGGCTGATGTTCGCCCATTACTTCGTCCGCAACGCCTATCTGGCCGGAACGCTCATCGCGCTGGCCTGCGGCGTCGTCGGCTGGTTCGTGGTCCTGCGCGGGCAGCTGTTCGCCGGCGACGCACTGACGCACGTCGCGTTCGTCGGGGCGATCGGCGGCGCGGTGCTCGGGGTCGACGAACTCGTGGGGCTGTTCGTGCTCACGCTGGCGGTCGCGGCCGGGATGGCCGCGCTCGGCCGGCGAGGCCAGGCGGACGACGCGGCGATCGGGATCGTGTTCGCCTGGATCCTCGGCGTCGGCGTGCTCCTGCTCGCCATACTCGCGACCAGCGCATCGGGCGGGAACGGCGTGACCGCCGCCAACGCACTGTTCGGCTCGATCTATTCCCTCACCGCGGGCGGCTCGCGTCTGGCCGCCGCGATCGCGCTCGCCGCCGCGCTCGTCGTGCTCATCGGTTTGCGACCGCTGCTGCTCGTCACCCTGGACATCGATGTGGCGTCGGCTCGCGGCATCCCCGCCCGGGCAGTCGGGATCGGGTTTCTCGCCCTGCTGGCGGTGGTCACGGCCGAGGCCACCCAGGCGGTCGGCGCGCTGCTGCTGCTCGGCCTGCTCGCGGCGCCCGCCGGCGCGGCTCAGCGGCTCACCGCCAACCCCTACCGCGGCCTGGCGCTGTCGGCGCTCCTGGCCGTGTCCGCGATGTGGGGCGGCCTCGCCCTCAGCTACCAGATCGGTTCGCTGCCGCCGAGCAGCGCGGTCATCGGGCTGGCCGGCGCGGCGTACGCCGCCGCCACCCTCCTCGCCCGCGGCAGGCAGAGCTGACAAGCGTGAGGACCGGCTAAACGGCCCCGGGGGGAGTCAACGACCCGAGACCGCCGCCGGTCCCCAGCTGCGGCATTTGGGGGAGTCTGTCCGCATGCGACGAGGCGCACGTTTCGTCGCGACTATCGAGCCTACGACCCCGACCGTCAGCTCACCATAAAGCTGGCGCGAACCCGTTCGTGCGCGAACGATTCATGGCGCGCGCAGCTGAGACCGGGCGGTCAGCTCGCCTCAGTTAGGCCACGGCAGGTTGATCCCGTAGTCGGCCGTCGCTTGTCGAGCGCGGGCAACCTCGGCTGTGCGCGCGCATGCAGGCGAACGAAGCGAGCGGTCGGGGCGCCCCCGGTTGGAGCAGCCAGGCCGCTCAGGGCACCTGGATGATCCCGGTTGGACCGCCTTGCCCACCGGGCCCGCCCAGGTAGTAACTCGGGTTGTGGTACCGGTAGTAGTACGGCGGCGTCCCGGGGCCAGCCTGCGCGCCGCTGCCGGAGTCCGGCACCGGCACGGCGGCGGCGAACAGCCGGGAAAGGACGACCAGGAGCA
The DNA here is from genome assembly GCA_963719355.1 of uncultured Solirubrobacterales bacterium. Classification (GTDB taxonomy): domain Bacteria; phylum Actinomycetota; class Thermoleophilia; order Solirubrobacterales; family Solirubrobacteraceae; genus Palsa-465. Next base: position 135,013 of record CAVRBZ010000001.1, read on the forward strand.
CGGCGGTTCCGGCCACGATCCACAACACAACCACGGCCCGCCGCAGCCACGAGCCGGCGGGGGTCGAGGTCGCGCTCGGCACCGCCCGCGTCCGAGCAGGGGCTCCCGGAGCGAGCCGCATCGGAGCAGCGCGAACCGGGGCAGCGCGAACCGGGGCAGCGCGAACCGGAGCCGCGCGAACCGGAGCGGGGCGCGCCACAGCGGCCGCGGATACCGATGGCGAGGCGCCGGCGGAGACTTGAAGCCGTGGCGCCGGCTCCGGGCCGGGGTAACGCTGGTCCAGCCTCCCGTCGGCGAGCAGCCCGCGCAGGGCACGCTGCCACTCTCCGGCCGCGGGTCGATTGACCGTGGCCTCGCCGAGCGACCGGTAGAGGAGGTCGCGCAACTCGATCGGTACGTAGCGGAGATGGGGCGCCGGCGCCCGCGCGTCGTGCGAGCGGGCGAACAGACGCAGGATGACCAACCCGAGCTTGTACGCGTCGGCCGCGCGCGTGTCGGGTGACTCGTCGAACGCCGCGGGTATCTCCCAGTCGCCCGTCTGGACGCTGGGCAGGGCACTGCGCCCGCGAAAGGCCATCGAGTCGCAGTCGATGTAGCAGACCTCGGTTGCGCCTCCGAAGGCCAGCAGCAGGTTGTTGGGAGCGATGTCGCTGGCTGCGATCCCTTGCCGGTGCAGGACGGCCAGCCCGTCGCTCACCCGCTCGGCCACCTCCGCCCGCCGCGTGGTGTCCAGCCGGACCCCCAGCCCACGCTGCTCGAGGTATCCATCCGCGCCCAGCAGGTGCTCGAGCGTCAGCAGCACGCGCTCCCGGCGTCCGCTCGGCATCACGAACGGCACCGCGAACCGGTCGGTCACGTCGCGCATCACGATGCCGGCCGCCCGCGGGCCGGAATGCACCACGGCCAGCGGCCATGCGGCGATCGCGTGCAACGAGGCCCGCTGGTCGGGGACAAGCGACCGGCCCCAGGCGACCATCTCGGCCAGCACGTGGGCCGCCGCCGGCGGTGGCGCGCGGCGGTAGAGCTTGACGACCATCGGACCTGAGCCGAGCGATGCGGGCACGAGCGCCGGCCGGTACACGCGGCCCTGGCCGCCCACCCGTGAGACCGGCACGAGCTCGCCGAGGTCCTCCAGGCGCACCGCGCGCGGGCGCGCACCGGTCTGCGCGCGGACGGCGAGCGCGGTCATGGTTCCCGCGGCGCCCACACCGCGATCAGGGTGCGATCGTCGTCGTAGGTGCTACGGCTGAAGTCGAGCAGCCGCGCGAAATCGACCACGTCGGGCGGTTTGGCCAGCTCTCGAGCGAACATGCCTCCGAGCTCTCCAGTGCCGCCAGCCAGCGGCAGCGCCACCCCGTCGGTACACAGCAGCAGCACGGCGCCCGGCTCGAGCACGCACGTGCGCGCGTGGACCGACCGCGCATCGTGCGGCAGCGCTGCCACGCCGCCGCCGATCAGCTCGTCGTCTTGCCCGGATTCTCCCACGATCGGATCGTAATCCCGGCCATTCAGCAGGAACGCGGGTGAGTCCCCCACCGCGGCGAGCGACAGCCCGATGCGATCGGGATCAGACGCGGAAGCGACCGCGATCAGCAGGGTCGTGGCGAGCGAGCGAGAGACGTCCTCCACGCCCACGTCAGGGTCGCCCACGGACCGCCGGTGCTCCTCCACGAGCGCCCACGCGGCCTGGTCGAACACGTTCGCCCAGTCGAGCGCGCCGGCGGCGTTCGCGTCGAGCTGGCGCGCGACCGCAGCCGCGGCGTAACGCACGGCCAGCGCCGCTCCCAGATCGGAGCGGGGCGCGCCCGACACGCCGTCGGCCACCGCGGCAATCAGCGAGTCCGTGCGAGGATGCAGCCGCAGGCATAGGTCATCCTGCCGGGGCCCTCCGACGAACCGCTTGTGCAGACCTCGGACGGACGCCGCCCTGACGGTCAGGCCGAAGGCGCTGCCGCCGTCGGCGATCGTGTCGGGACGGTACGGCTCGCCGGCAGCCAGCTGGGGCTCGATGGCCGGTGCGGGCTCGCCGATCGTGAGCGGACCGCGCGCCAGGCGGACCCGCCGGCGCGGCGCCCGGGGAACGACTTTGGCGCGGTCCGGCGAAGCCACCGCGCAGCCGCTACACGAGCGGTGCGTCGAGCTGCACGAACCCCTCCGGCTTCTCGAACTCGATTGTCTGCTCGCCGCGGTCCAGCCGCTCGGCCGACGCGACCATCGAGTTCAGCATCGAGGCAGCGAATTCCGCGATCGCGCCGGCGGTCGATGCGCCCGAGGTCATCATGAACCCGTAGCGGGGCGTGCTGGCCAGCTCGCGGATCACGTCCGGGTCCGCGTCGCCCACGCCGAAGGCGAGCACGTTGGGCCGCTCCCTGAAGCCGGGATCCTTGAGCTCGTCGAGGCGTGTCCGCCATTTGTCCGCCCTGTCGGTGGGCTGGCCGTCGCTCAGGAAGAACACCGAGGGTCGGTGGACCTGATAGCCGCTGCTCTTCAGCAGCGCCACATCGGCCGGGATCGTCTGGCGCAGCGCCTCGAGCGCGCTCGCGTAGCTCGTGCCGCGCCCGCGCGGGGCCAACGCCGGCAGCACGAGGTCCTCGCTCAGCTCCGACAGCTGGAGGCGCGTCTCGGCGGTGTCGGCGAACGTGATGATCCCGAGGCGGACCTTCTTGCCGATCAGCGGGTGCTTCGCCACCTCGTCGCGCAGGTCGATCAGCCCCTGGTTGACGGCCGCGATCGGGTCGCCCGCCATCGAGTGCGACTCATCCCCGACGAAGTACATCGGCAGCACCTGGCCGATCACCGTGCCCGCCGGAGCGGGCGCCGGGAGGGTTGTGGCCGTCTCGGAGCCCGCCGCAGCGGGCGCCGGGACGATCGTAGTCGGCTCGCAGCCCGGCGGATTGGACGCCGGCGCCACGGACTCAGACGCCGGCGCCGCCACGGCCGGCGGAATGCCCAGTTCGCCCGCATTCCCGCGCAGGCTCGAGGGGAGGCTGATCTTCATGCTCACGCTCCCGCCGTCGTACTCGTTCCGCCACCAGACCCGCTTGGTCGCGGCGGCACCAGAAGGCTCTGGCAGGCCCGGCTGGCGGCCTGGAACTTGGCGTTGTTGCGGATGTTGGCCGGGAAAACCGGCCCCTTGCCCGAGAAGTTCGGGTTGGGCAGGTCGTAGCCATGCTCGCGCACGCAGGTCACGTACTTGGTGATCGCCGTATGCGAGAGCCGGCCACGGAAACGTCCGCCGCCGCCGGAACCGAACCTCGCGCCGCAGGCCTGGAGGGCGGCGCGCAGCTTGGGGTTGGCCGCGAAGCCGCCGCCCCCGAAGAACCCGCGCCGGGGGGTCGTGCCGGTCCCGGTCGTGCCGGTTCCCGTGCCGCCGCCGCTCGAGCCGCCGCCCGGAGCGCCCGGCGGACGCGCCGGCAGCGTGACGCCGTGCTGCTTCAGGCAGGCGACGAGCGCCGCGCGCCGCGTGCTGCCCGCGCTGCCGGCGCTGCCCGCGCCGCCGGCGGCGGCTGACGCCGTCGTGGTCGTGCTGCTGCTCGGACTCGCGCTGCCGCTCGAGCTGCTCGCGCTCCCACAGGCGGCGATCAGGCAGCCTAGAGCGAGCACGACGACCGGGCAAAGCGCCCCCCGAGATGCTTTATCGATGAATTTCAACCTTCTGTTCCTTTCCTTGAATAGATACTGCTCATCCGCCGCCGAACAGGGAGCCGACTGCGGAAGATCCGCTGCTCCCGGCGCTCGAGTTGCCCGAGGCGCCGCTCGCCGCGGCGGCCGGACTGGCGCCGGTGTCGCTGACGGTGGTCGCGCTGACCGCGCCGCCTGAGCCCTTGGCCCCGGAGACGACCACGAGATCGCCCGGTCGCACGGCCTTCTTGCCGACGTCGACGCTCTTGGTGACCTTGGTCGCGCTCGATAGCGTGACCTTGACCGTGTTGCCGGAAGTCTCCGTGATGTAGAGGGAATTGCCGCTGATGTTGCTGACCGTTCCGAGCGTGGCGTTCCCACCGGCGCCGCCGGCGCCGCCGAACAGGCCGCGGAAGCCGCCACTGCCGGCGCCGCGCGCGAGCGCGCCCGAGCCAGACGCGCCCGAGCCGGCCGCGCCCGCCCGACTCGCCGCGCCCGTTCCGGTCGCCGCGCCCGTTCGACTCGCCCCGCCGGCCGCGCCGGAGCCCGTTCCGGCACCGGAGAACGCCGTGGTCGAGGTCGAGCTCGCCAGCTGGCTCTTCTCGACGCGCACGCCGGCGTAGAAGCCGATGGCGCCCAGGATCAGCGCGAACAGGGCGGCGCTGCGGCGATTCAGGAACTGGCGACGCGGTCGCCCAGGGAGCGCCACGTCCTGTGCATCCTCATAGCTGTCCCACTCCTCCTCGGGCCTGTCGTACGGGATGGCGTTCATCTCGGTTCCTCTGGGTTGTTGGTCGGGCTCGTCAACGAATAACCGCTTGTTGAGTCGTCCGAATGAGCATCGCGTGGCTGCGTCCTCGGGGCTTGACGTAGCGCTGCTACGCCTGCGCCCCTGCGTCCTTGCCACGCTCGCTCCTCGGACCCCTCAACTGCGCGCTTATTCATCTCCGAACCCTTGTTCACTCAAAGCGCAGCGCCTCGATCGGCCGGAGCGCCGCGGCGCGGCCGGCGGGATAGGTGCCGAAGAAGAGCCCGATCAGGACCGCGGCGCCGAACGCCAGCCCGATCGAGTAAGGCGCGATCACCGGCTGGACGCCGGCGATCTTGAACTGGCTACCGACGACGCCTGCGATCACCCCGGCGATGCCACCGAAGAACGACACCAGAACCGCCTCGACGAGAAACTGGATGAGGATGTCGCTGCGGCGGGCACCCACCGCCTTGCGGATGCCGATCTCGCGGGTGCGCTCGGTGACCGACACCAGCATGATGTTCATCACGCCGATGCCGCCGACGAGCAGGGAGATCGCCGCGACCTCGCCGAGCAGGGTGGTGAACACCTTGCTGCTCGCAGTCGAGGTTTGGATGATCGAGCTCTGGTTGATGACGTTGAAGTTGCTCGTCCCGAGCGAGCCCGGGCTGGGCGGATCGAGCCGGTTGAGGATGTTCGTCACCTCGCTCTGCGCAGCATCCAGCTGACCGCGCGACTTGGCCTGGACGACGATCTGGGTGATGTTTCCGTAGCCGGTCAGGCTGTCCTGTACCGCGGTCAGCGGCGCGATCGCGACGTCGTCCTGGTTCGAGGTTCCGTTCGATCCCTTCGCCGTGGTCACGCCGATGATCTGGAAGTTCGTGCCGTTGACCTGGATCGTCTGGCCGACGGGATCCGTCCCGCCGAACAGCTCGCTGACCACGGTCGGACCGACCACGAGAACGCGGTTGTGCTTCTGCACGTCGGCGTTCGTGAACCACGACCCCTCGGCCATCGTGTAGCTGCGCGCCGCCTCGTAGGAGGGCGTGGTGCCGATGAATGACGTCGGCGAATACGTGGTCGTCCCCGAAGTCAGCGTCACTCCGTTGGCGTTGGCCACCGGCGACGAGCTCTCCACGTCGGGCGCCTCGAACCGGTTCACGAGCGCGTTGGCGTCAGCGACCGTGAGGCCGGTGCTGGCGCTTGGACTGGTGCCGCCCCCTCGGCGGAACAGGCCACCCAGCGTGGGCGCCCCGCTGACCAGCAGCACGTTGCTGCCGAGCTGGTCGATCTGATTCGTGACCGCCGCCGACGATCCGGTGCCGACCGCGATCAGCACGATCACCGAGCCAACCCCGATCATCAGCCCGAGGATCGTCAGTCCGGAGCGCAGCTTGTTGGCCGCCAGGCCGCCCAACGCGACGCGGACGATTTCGATCATCCCACCGCTCCCGCGTGCTCGCCGCGCTCGTCGGCGATGATCGTCCCGTCGCTGATCCTGACCACGCGATGGGCATGGACGGCGACCGACTGTTCGTGGGTGATCAGGATGATCGTCCGCCCCTGCTCGTTGAGGCGACCGAAGATGCCGAGCACCTCGCCCGACGACACCGTGTCGAGCGCACCGGTGGGCTCGTCGGCCAGGATCATCGCCGGGTTGGTGACGAGCGCGCGAGCGATCGCCACTCGCTGCTGCTGCCCGCCCGAGAGCTCGGACGGGAGGTGGTGGACGCGATCCGCCAGCCCTACCTGTCGCAGCGCGGCCATCGCCCGCTCCTCCCGAGCGGCGCGATGCAGTCCTGCGTAGGCCAGCGGGAGCTCGACATTGGCGTGGGCGCGCGTGCGAGGGATCAGGTTGAAGCTCTGGAACACGAAGCCGATCTCGCGGTTTCGGACGTCCGCGAGCGCGTCCTCGTCGATCCCGCGGACATCGAGGCCGTTCAACCGGTACGTGCCGCTCGTCGGCGTGTCGAGACAGCCCAGGATGTTCATCAGCGTCGTCTTGCCACTGCCCGAAGCGCCTACGATCGCGACGTACTCGCCGCGCTCGACCCGTAGGCTGACGCCGCGCAGCGCGTGCACGGCAATTTCCCCCACGCTGTAGGTCTTCCGCACATCATCGAGGTCGATGACCGGCACGCCCGGGCGGCTCGAGCGCGGGCGCGGCCGCGACACGGGCGCCTGCCGCTCGGCTGGCGAAGACCGCTCACGGCGTCCCTCGAGGAAGCGCTGTGCCCGCGCCACGGCCGGCCGCTCGACGGACCGCCACCGGCGCGGCATCAGCCGCCTCCGGCGGCGCGCCTGAAGAACGCGCCCCCGCCGCCGAGCCCGCCGCCGCCGAGTCCGCCGGCACCGCCTAACCCGCCGGCGCCACCCAGCCGTCCGCCGAGCGCGCCGGCGCCGGACCCGGTCGTCGAGGTCGAGCTCAGCGACGGGAGCGCGACTGTGATCACTACCTGATCGCCGGCGTTCAGCCCGCTGATGACCTGGGTCCGCGTGTCGCCCCGCAGTCCGACGACGATCTGCTGGGAGGCGAGCTTGCCGGCCTTCAGCAGGTTGACCGTGGCCAGCGAGCCGCTGCCGCTGACCGCCTGGTTGGGGACGGTGACCCCCTGCGCCTGAGCGACGACCACTGCGGCCGAGGCGCTCATCCCGGGCTTGACGCGCGCGTCGTTCTGGTCGAGCGTGAGCGTGGCGTCATAGGAGACGACGCTCGAGCTGGCGGTCCCCACCAGCGAGATCTGACTCACGTGCGCGGCGAGCTCGAGACCCGGGAGCGCGTCGAGCGTGACCGTGGCCGGCTGCCCGAGATGGACCTTGCTGATGTCCGACTCGCTGAACGCCACCGTCATGGTCAGCGTGTTCGTGTTCACGATCTCGGCGAAGCCTGAGCCAGAGGAGCCCGAGCCCGAGCTCGAGGAGCCGGAGCCCGAGCTCGAGGAGCCCGAGCCCGAGGAGCCAGAGCCCCCGAGGCTGCCGGCGGTCGTACCCGAGCCGCCCCCAGACGAGCTGCTCGACGAGGAGGAGCCCGAGGACGATGAGCCCCCGGAACCTCCCCCGGACACCGAGTCGCCGGGGGTCAGGCTAGACAGCGAGGCGATCGTGCCGCTGACCGGCGCGTACAGCTTGGTGTTGTTCAGCGCCAGCTCGGCGTTGTGCACGCCGGCCTGGGCGGAGTAGACGGCCGCCTGGGCCGAGGCGATACTGCCGGGCGAGGGAGTCGTCGTCGTCGTCGTGGTGGTCGAGGTCGTCTTCGCCGTCGAGTTGCCGCCGGTCTTCGCCGTGGAGTTCCCGCCGCTCGCGGGCGAAGAGGACGAGCCCGAGGACGAGCCGGTCCGGGTCGTGCTGGGGACGATCACGGTGACCGTCACGCGCGGCGTGGTCTTGGTCGTCGTCGTGGTGCCCGACTTGGAGCGCGTCGGGGTCGTGGAGCCCGGCTTGGACTGCGTGGTGGACGTACCCGGTTTGGTGCTGGGATGGAAGGCCGCGTACACCGCGGTGCTCGCGGGCGCGGAATAGCTCGTGGTGGATGCCGACCCGCTCGACCCCGACGCCGAGCTGCCCGATCCCGAGCTGCCCGATCCCGAACTGCCCGACCCCGAGCTGCCCGACCCGGCCCCGGAGCCGCTGCCCGAGCCGCAGTCGCTGGTCACGCCCTGCAGGCAGCTCAGGTTGTCCTCCGCCGCGGTTAGGCTCGACTGCGCTTGATTGAGCGACAGCTGCGCCGAGGTCGGATCGAGGTCGGCGAGCAGCTGTCCGGCGTTGACGTGCTGGCCGGTGTGCACGTAGACGTCCTGCAGCGTCCCGCTGGTGTTGAAGTTGACGCTGACGTCGGTACCGGCGGCGATGTTCCCGCTGCCGGTGACGGTCGACTGCACCACGCCCTGCCCCGCCGTGACGATCTCTCGAGAGCTGCGCGCCGAGCTCGTCGGCGCCCCGATCTCGGTGATCGCCAGGACGATCACGCCGACCGCCACCGCGGCCAACGCGTATAGGAACCAGGGCCTAGACGGTCGATCCCGACGAGCGCTCATGACACGGGCAATCCGTTGCCGACGGGGAGGAGGGCGGGCACGGCACAGAGTATGCGGACGCAGCGATCACGCTCGGCGGTTGTAGCGCCGCGGGTGTCAGCTCTGCGTAAGCGCTCTTGCCCCCCGCTTATGAACGATCCCCGCGACCGGCGCGGGCATCGCGGGGAGCTCGATCCTAACCACGAGACCACCCTCCTCCGGCGCCGTCACGTCGAGCCGTCCGCCGTGCGCCTCGACCACCGAGCGCACGATCGAAAGCCCCAGCCCTAAGCCGCCCGCCGCGCGGTCAAGGCGGCGGAACGGCTCGGTCAGCGTCGACGCGAGGACCGGATCGATGCGGGGGCCGCCGTTGTCCACGGTCAGGCGGGCCCGCCCGCCTTCCGATCGCGTCGAGACGCGCAACCAGCCGCCCGGCTCGTTGTGGCGAATGCCGTTGTCGATCAGATTGGCGATCATCCGCTCGAGCAGTGCGGGCTCGCCGCGGGCCCAGGCCGGCGGCAGATCGTCCCGCACCTCCACGTGCGCCTCCTCCGCCCGGGCCCGCAGGTCGGTGATGCAATCGGCCGCAAGCCCGGCCAGGTCGGCGGCCTGGTCGCGGCCGGGAGCGCCCTCGCTGCGCGCGAGCATCAGCAGGCCCTCGATCAGCCGCTCGCACCGGTCGACCGTGTCCCGCACGCCCTCGCCCATCCGCCGCAGCTCCTCGACGCTGGCATCGGGATCCGCCAGCGTGACGTCCAGCTCGGTGCGCATGATGGCCAGCGGCGTGCGCAGCTCGTGCGACGCGTTGGCCACGAAGTGGCGCTGACTGGCGAATGCCGCATCGAGCCTGGCGAGCATCCCGTCGAACGTGTCGGCGAGCTGCTTCAGCTCGTCGGCCGGCCCCCCCAGCCCGATCCGCTCGCCCAGGTTCTCTCCCGAGACGCGTTGCGCCGTCGCCGTGATCCGCCGCAGCGGGCGCAGGGCCCGGCCGGCCAGCAGCCATCCCGCTGCCACCGAGACCATCGTCATCGCCCCAAGTGCGACCACGTACTCGATCAGCAGGCGGTGCAGGGCATCCGCGCGCAGCTGGGCCCTGATCGCGTTGGCGAAGCGCTCGCCCGCCGAGCCGGGGCCGAAGGCCGGTGGGAGTCGGGGCGGGCCCAGCCCGAGCTTGCGCAGCTCGTCACGGTAGGTCCCGCCGGCGTTCAGGTTGTGGTAGACGAGCTCGTAGCCGATGGTCAGCAGCAGCGCGCCGGTAACCAGGAACACGATCCCGTACAGCAGGGTCATGCGCAGCCGGATCGTCGGCGCTGGGAGGCGCAGCGAGATGCCCCGAACGCGCATCAGGTCATCCGGTAGCCGACCCCGATCACCGTCTCGACGACCGGCGGATCGCCCAGCTTGCGCCGCAAGGTCATGATCGTCATGCGCACCACGTTGGTGAACGGATCGGTGTGCTCATCCCACACGCGCTCGAGCAGCTGCTCGGCCGAGATTGTCGCGCCCTCGCCACTCATCAGCACCTCGAGCACCCCGAACTCCTTGCGCGTCAGCTCGACCGGACGGCCCGCGCGGGTCACCACGCGGCGGGCCGGATCGAGCTCGATGTCGCCGTGGCGGAGCACTGGGGGCCGGCTGGGCGACGAGCGCCGCGCCAGGGCCTGGATCCGCGCGACCAGCTCGGCGAAGCGAAACGGCTTGGGCAGGTAGTCATCTGCCCCGAGCGACAAGCCCTCGACCAGGTCCTCGAGCGTGCCGGCCGCGGTCAACATCAGGATCCCGGTCTCGGGGCGCTCCCCCCTCACCGCTCGGCACACGTCGTCGCCGTGCAGCCCCGGCAGGTCGCGGTCGAGCACGAGCACGTCGTAGCGCACCACGGTGGCCTTGACGAGGGCGTCGGTCCCGTCGGGAGCCAGGTCGACGGCCATCCCTTCCCGGCGTAGCCCGCGCGCGATCGCCTCGGCCAGCCGCTGCTCGTCCTCGGCGATCAACACGCGCATACGGATTGAGCATGACGATCCGAGCGTAAGAACCTCATAAGGGGCAAGATCCCGTCCCCGGCACCCGGGGCGCGGGATGCCGAGGGCTGTCGCCGCGTCCCGCGCTACCCCGCAGCAAGCGTGTCCCGCGGTGGCGGTTTGCGGTGGCGCTCGGCGACGGCTAGCGCAGCGGCCAGCGCGGCCCGCGAGATGGGTGCGAGCGCGAGTCGACGCGCGGTTGCCTGCCGCTCTCGCTCATACCCGCGCCGCCTCCCGAACCAGCACGTCCCACGCGTGCCGGACGTCGTCCTCGCTCGTGTTCATCTGCCCGATTGCGAGGCGCAGCACGTAGCGGCCGTTCAGCGCTGCGTGAGAGATGAACATCTCGCCGGTCGCGTTGACGCGCTCGAGCAGCTCGCGGTTGCGCGCGTCGTCGCCTTGCCGGCGGAAGCACACCACCGAGAAGCGGCGAGGAGCGCACACCTCCCACCCGTCGGTCTCGCTCACCCAGCGCTCGAACATCGCCGCCAGCTCGACGCCGCTGCGGATGTGGCGCTGGAGCCCGCGGCGCCCGTGGCAGCGCAGCACCGCCCACAGCTTGAGAGCTCGAAAGCGCCGGCCCAGGGCGGGGCCGTATTCGCTCAGGCTGAGCGCATCCTCGGCGTCCGGCGTGCGGAGGAACTCGGGAACCACGCTGAACGCACGGCGGAAGTCCCCGGGCCGGCGGGTCCACAAGAGCGAGCAGTCCATCGGCGTGAGCATCCACTTGTGGGCGTTAACGACCAGCGAGTCGGCGCGCTCCACACCCTCGAAGGCCCAGCGGAACTCGGGACACACCATCGCCGCGCCGGCGTACGCGGCGTCCACGTGCAGCCACGTCCCGCTCGCCTCACACGCGGCGGCCACCGCCAGGACCGGATCCACGGCCGTGGCCGCCGTCGTGCCGACTGTGGCGATGATGACGGCGGCATCGGACAGGTCCCCGAGCGCGTCGGCGCGCATGCGGAACTCCGAATCGACCGGCACCTTGCCCAGCCGCATCCCGAGCATCCGCGCCGCCTTGTCAGCCGCCGAGTGCGCCTGCTCGGAGCACAAGATCAGATCACGCCCGGTGGCCTCGCGCGCGGCGATGCATGCCGCCAGCGTCGCGGTTGACGCAGTGTCCTCGATATGCCCGTGCCACCCTGCGGGCAGACCGAGCAGATCGGCGACCCAGCCGAGTACGACGCCCTCGAGCTCGGTCGCGGCCGGCGCCGTCCGCCACAGGAACCCGACCGAGTTGAGCGTCGCCGCCAGCAGTTCGGCCAGAATCGCAGGCTCGGAAGCGCTGGTGGCGAAATAGGCGAAGAACCGCGGGTGCTGCCAATGAGTCACGCCCGGAAGCAAGATCTCATCGAGATCCTGCAGCACGTTGGCGAACGGCTCGGGATCGTCGGGCGCACGTTCAGGCAGCCGCGCGCGAATGTCGCCGGGCGCGACCTGCGCCAGCACGGGAAGCTGGTCTACGCGCTCGAGGTAGTCGGCGGCCCAATCGATCGCCGCGCGTCCGTCGCTGCGGAAGTCGCTCATGCCGGCGCGGCTGCCCCGCAAGTCGCTGACGTCGGCGCGGCTGCCCCGCAAGTCGCTCACGTCGGCGCGGCTGCCCCGGAAGTCGCTCATGCCGGCGCGGCTGCCTTGGGGAACTCGTAGTGCACGCCGGTCAACTGCTCGGAGAGCTCCCACAGCCGCCGCCACGCCTGCTCGTCGTACGCCTTGCCCGCCGCCGTTACCACCTTGGGGTGGCCGCGTTGCTCGCCCGGTCCCCCCGGACCGACGTACGTGCCGCCGGGCAGCCCCGGGAACGTGGCGGCATACAGGGTCGGCAAGGCGCCCATGTCCGCGCTCTGGGCGAACAGCTTGTTGCCGATCCGCATGTACGCCTTCTCGTAGAACCGGTCCGGCCCGGCGAACTGGAGATTGGTGTCGGCGTAGCCGGGATGCGCAGCCAGGCTGAGCAGCGCAGCCCCGGCCTGCGCGGCCCGCCGCTGGAGCTCGAAGCAGAACATCAGGTTGGCCAGCTTCGACTGGCTGTAGGCGCCCCAGCGGCTGTATTTCCGCTCCCCCTGGAGATCGTCAAAGTTCAGCTTCCCGCCGCGGTGCATGGTGCTCGACACGGTCACCACCCGCGGCGCCGGCGCCTTCAGCAGCGCCGGGAGGAGCTGCCCGGTCAGCGCGAAGTGCCCGAGGTGGTTGGTGCCGAACTGGCTCTCGAACCCGTCCTTAGTCAGGCGGCGCGGGGCGGCCATGACGCCGGCGTTGTTGATCAGCAGGTCGAGCGAGCTCCCCGGGGCGGCGAAGCTCTCGGCGAATGCGCGCACCGAACTCAGGTCAGCCAGGTCGAGCAGGCCGATCGTCAGGTCCGCGTCCGGTACCTGGTTGCGAATCGAATGCATCGCGCCGCGCGCCTTCTCCTCGCTGCGACTGGCCAGCCACACGCTGGCGCCGGCACGCGCCAGCTCGCGCGCCGTAGCCAGCCCCAGCCCGCTGTTGGCGCCCGTGACGATGGCGGTCCGTCCGGTTTGATCCAGGATGTCGGCCGCCGCCCACTTATCCGCCATCGAGCACCTCGAATCTGATTCCGGCCGCCTCGAGTCGCCGGCGCAGCGCGTCGCCCATCGCGACCGCCGGCGTCAGCTGCCCCGCACGCTGCGGCAGGTCGTCGTGAGCCAGGCAGAGCGCCGACTCGGCCAGCATCTTCGAGGTCTCGCCGTAGCCCGGATCGCCGCCCGAGACCTCGGTGCGCACCTGCCGGTCGCCCGAGCGACCCGCGAACCGGACCCGGAACCACGACCTCTCGCGCTCTTCGGGCGACGGGCCGGATCCGGAGCTCTTGAGCTCGAGCAGTAGCTTGCGCGTGGGCGGAATCTGCGCCAGCGCCGCCACCCCGGCCGCGCCCCCGACCATCCCGATCAACACCGGCAGCCGCTTGACCACCAGGTAATGGCTGTAGGTGAACTCGGGGCCGTAGCGCTTGAGTGCGCGCGCCGACCGCAGCACCGTCTGTGCGTCGATGGTGGGGAACGGTACCGCCCATCCCCCGCCGAATTCGTCGTGGTGAGGCGCCCCGGGCATGCCCTTCACCCGACGATCCGATGGGCGCGTCTCGCGTCGGCGCCGCTCGCGCGCCACCGAGGCGCCCTGGCGCAGGCGCCCGAGGATCTCGATCGTCGACTGGTAGGTGCCGCCGGAGAAGCTCCCGCCCACCCGCACGAACCCGCCCAGGGCAATTGGCACGCCCTCGGGCAGTTGCTGGACGGTGAACAGCGCGCCCAGGTCGTACGGGATCGAGTCGAACCCACACGAGTGAACGATCCGCGCGCCGGTCTCGATAGCCGCCTCGTGATACCCGAGCCACATCCGGTCGACGAACTCCGGCTCGCCAGTCAGGTCGACGTAGTCGGTTCCGGCCGACGCACAGGCCGCCACGAGCGGCTCTCCGTAGCGAATGTAGGGGCCAACCGTGGTGATCACCACCCGCGTCGCTTCGGCCACGTCCCGCACCGATCCCGTGTCGGTGACGTCGGCCCGCAGCAGCGGCACGTCGGCGCACCCCGGGTTCACCAAAGCCAGCCGCCGGCGGACATCCTCGAGCTTGCGCTGGTTACGCCCCGCCAGCGCCCAGTGCGTGCCCTCCGGCGCATGAGCGGCCAGATACTCGGCGGTGAGCGCACCGGTGAAGCCGGTGGCGCCGAATACGACGATGTCGTACGTGCGCTCAGTCACCCGGCTCGCCGAGCTCGCGGGCGGCTCGGAGCGCCTCGTCTAGGTCCACCCCGGCCTGGGCGGCAACCCAGCACGCGGCCGGCGCGGCGACGCGCTCGGAGGCGTGAGCGGCTTCGGCCGCCACGTCGAGTATCGCCTTGAATTCCTCGTTCGAGGGCGGCGTCGTCCCGAGCTTTTCGGCGTAGGCCGCCAGCCAGTCGCGGGCGTTCATGCGACCGGACTGTAGTCACTTGTTGCCGGCCAAGGCGCGGAGGCCGATACTGGCCTGAATCCACTGAGCACACCGAGGGCGGCTCGTGCTCGCCGCTCGGGTCTCGCCACGGCCGGGCGGGACCTCGCCGGCCGGCGCGGTCGCCCGCGGCGCTGGAACTGTGCGCCGGCGTGCGCGGCCGCGCTTGCGGTTGATCGACAAGTCAATCAGGCAGGCACGCTGGCATGATCCCGCCTCGTCAACGCGAAACTCGGAGGCCCGTACATGGCAATCCTGGACGACAAGGTGGCGATCGTCACCGGCTCGGCGCGCGGCATCGGGCGCGCCACCGCGGAGCTGCTCGCCGAGCAAGGCGCCAAGATCCTGATCAACGACCTGGACGGCGACGTCGCCGAGCAGGCGGCGTCCGAGATCTCGGGCGAAACCGCGGTGTTCGCCGGCGATCTCACCAAGGAAGGCGTCTGCGACCAGCTGGTGCAGGACGTCGTCGACCGCTGGGGGAAGGTGGACATCCTCATCAACAACGCCGGCTACACCCTCGATGCCCCCATCCACAAGATGAGCGACGAGTGGTTCCAGAAGATGATCGACATCCACTCGGTCGTGCCCTTCCGCATGTGCCGGGCGGTGGCGCCGCACATGCGCGAGCCGGCCAAGAAGGAGCGCGAGGAGGGCCGCGAGGTGTTCCGCAAGATCGTCAACGTCTCCTCGATCTCCGGCACGATGGGCAACGCTGGCCAGGCCAACTATGCCTCCGGCAAATCGGCGGTGGTCGGCCTGACCAAGACCCTGGCCAAGGAGTGGGGTCAGTTCAAGATCAACGTCAACGCGGTGGCGTTCGGGTTCATCGAGACACGCCTTACCGCGCCCAAGACCGAGGAGAACGTCGTCGACATCGGCGGCCAGAAGGTGCAGCTCGGCATCCCCGAGCAGATGCGGGCCATAGGCCCGGCGCTCATCCCGCTCGGACGCGCCGGCACGCCACAGGAGGCCGCCGGCGGGGTGTTCCTGCTGTGCACGCCGTGGGCGAACTTCATCACCGGCCAGGTGCTCAGCATCACGGGCGGCCAGTTCGGCGGCATGACCTCGTAGCGCCGCCCGAACTTCGGCGATCTACCCCCGTATATGTCAGGTGCAGAGGGCTACGACCCGGAGGCCTCGCGCTCGGCCCACTCGAGCAGCGGCGCGAGCGAGAAGGGGGCATCGTCGATCCCCGCGTGCGGGTCGCCGACCCGCGCGAAGCGCGCCGGCACGGTGGCGATCGTGCACTCCTGTGGCTCGACGTCGTCGAGCTCGTCCCAGCTGATCGGCGTCGACACGGTCGCCTCCACGTTCCCCCGCACCGAGTATGCGCTCGCGATGGTGTGATCACGAGCGTTTTGGTTGTAGTCGACGAACACCTTGTCGGGCGGGCGGTCCTTGCGCCACCAGGTCGTCGTCGCATCGGCCGGGATCCGCCGCTCCACCTCGCGCGCGAAGGCCAGCGCCGCCTCGCGCACCTCCCCGAATCCCCACCGCGGCTCGATCCGCACGTAGATGTGCAGCCCGTTGCCGCCTGAGGTCTTGGGCCACCCCAGCGCGCCAATCTCGTCGAGCACCTCGCGGGCCACGTGCGCCACCCGACGAACAGCATCGAACGAAGCCTTCGGCATCGGATCGAGGTCGATCCTCCACTCGTCGGGCCGCTCCACGTCGGCGCAGCGCGAATTCCAGGGATGGAACTCGACGGTCGACATCTGCACGGCCCAGATCACGCTGGCCAGCTCGGTGACGCACAGCTCGTCGGCCGTCCGGCCGAAGCGGGGAAAGTAGATCTGGGTCGTCTGGACCCAGTCGGGGGCGCCCTTGGGCAAGCGCTTCTGGTGCACCTTCTCGCCCGTCACGCCGGTCGGGAACCGGTGCAGCATGCACGGGCGCTCGCGCAGCGCACGGACGATCCCGTCGCCCACGCTCATGTAGTACCTGGCCAGGTCGAGCTTGGTCTCGCCGCGGGCGGGGAAATAGACCCGATCGGGGCTGGTGATCCGCACCGTCCGGCCGCCCACCTCGAGCTCGACTGCCTGGCTGGTCTCGGCGGAGGCCACGGTCATCGCCAGGTTAGACGCCCGGCGGCGCGGGAATTCATCGCGCGGCGGTGTGCAGCACGCTTGCGCGGCGCGCTGGCTGCCACCATGCGACGGGTGACTTTGGACCAGGCGCTCACCGCCGCCATCCTGTCTGACGACGGGTGGCCGTATGCCTCCTCGCTGCCCGTCGACGCGCAGGACCAGGGACGCTTTCACGCCCTGTTCGGCCGCGACTCGCTGATCTTCTCGCTCCAGGTACTCCCGGCCCGGCCGGACGTTGCCCGAGCGACCCTTCGCGTGCTGGCCGGGCTGCAGGGTCAGCGCGAGGACCCCGAGACCGACGAGGAGCCCGGGAAGATCGTGCACGAGTACCGGCCGCGAGCCGCACGGAGGTTCGAAGAGATGGGATGGCCGGTGCGCGACGGCCAACTGCGCTACTACGGCTCGGCGGACGGCACCGCCTGGTTCCTCGTGGTGCTGGCGGCACTCGGCGACAGCGCCCTCGAGGATGAGCTTGCCGCGTGCTGGCGGGCGGCGAGCGCCTGGATCGAGGGGGCTCTCGAGCGCGGTCGCGGCCTGGTTCGCCATGGTCCCCGGCAGGCCAGAGGCGGACTCGTCCAGCAGGGCTGGCGCGACACCTCCGATCCGCTACAGGCCTACGGCGGCGGGATCCTCGGCGCCGACGGACGCATGCCCGAGCCGCCGCTCGCCGACGCGGATACCCAAGCGGTGACCGTCGCCGCGCTCCGGGCCCTCGCCCGGATGTCCGGAGATCCGCGCTGGCTGTCTCTGGCGGAGCGGACCACAGAGCGCATCGCCGGCGCATTCACGCCCGACACGATGGCCGTGGACGGGTCCGAGCGCCCCGTCGCGGGGGCGGGGTCGCAGCTCGGCTGGCTGCTGTGGGCCGACGCGCTGCCGCCGGCAGGACGCGCCGGCTACGCCGAGCGGCTCTGCCGGCCGGACATTCTGACCGACTTTGGCCTGCGGACCCTGTCGGCCGAACACCCGCAGTTCTCGCCCGACGCGTATCACCGCGGCGCCGTGTGGCCGTTTGACTCCTGGCTCGGCTGGGGTGGTCTCCGCGCCGCCGGGCGCCCCGACGAGGCCGAACGCGTGCGCGCCGGTGTGTTGGCCGCGCTGGAGCGCCTGGGAGACGCGCCCGAGCTCTACGCGGTGCCGTCCGGTGGTCCCGAGCGGATCCCGATCGCCAACCGGGTGCAGGCATGGACCGTCGGAGCGCGGTTCGCGCTCGAGCAGCGCTGGGACGGACGTCTCAGCCCTTGACGACGCCGGCCGTCAGCCCGGCCACGATCCGCGTTTGCCTCCAGCAAGGCCGCGGGCATTTCGCGATTTGTCGGCACCTGCCGCGGGTAACCGGCTAGAAACCGAGTGAAGCGCTCAAGTGGAGGGAGGATGCCGTGCGCTTGAACCGTGCCGTGACATTGGGGATCGCGGTGGCGCTGCTGGTCTGTGCGCAGGCACAGGCGGCCACACCTCAGCTATCGACGACTAACCGTCTTCAGGACCGCCGCGAGGTCGCGGCGGGACAGCGCTCGTACGCGGAGGGCTTCGCCGACGGGCGCTTCTACGCCAACGGCTGGCACATCACCGGCGAGATGGGCGGGGTATGGGCGCCGCCGCTGAAGCTGGTTGACGGAGTGTGGTTCGGGATCGGCAATAACTGGATCGGCCCGGCAACCAGGTTCTTCAGCGGGTGGGGCTACACCCGCTATCAGTTGCCGGGCACGGGCGGGCTGAGGCTCACGCGGACGGACTTCGCACCCGATGCTCATCGTGCGGTGCTGTTCGCTCTGCAGATGACCAATCCCGGCGCGACCCGCACGGTCACGGTCAAGGTCGACGCGCATTCCGAGCTGATGGGCGCCTATCCGTGGAGCTTTACGGGAGTGACCCCTAACGCGAGCGCCAATCTG
This sequence comes from uncultured Solirubrobacterales bacterium, assembly GCA_963719355.1. Classification (GTDB taxonomy): domain Bacteria; phylum Actinomycetota; class Thermoleophilia; order Solirubrobacterales; family Solirubrobacteraceae; genus Palsa-465. The sequence continues at coordinate 153,353 of CAVRBZ010000001.1, forward strand.
CCCGATCATGGCCGCTTCGACGGGCGGGCGCTCGTCTTCACCGACGACGGCTCCATCGGCGGTGGCGCGCCGGTGCATCACTACGCGGCGCTGGTGGCTTCCAACCGGACACCCGCGTCCGGCACGGCAGCCGCGACGGGCGGCAACTTCCGCGGGCCGCAGCCCGGGACGGCATGCGCGGCTAACGACAGTACTTCGCTTCCCAGCGCCTGCGACGACGGCCCGTACGGCAAGGGAACCGGCGGTCAGCTGCGCTACCGGATCAGGATCCCCGCCCACGGCTCGAGGACGCTGTGGATCGCCGTGGCCGGCTCCGACCAGGGCATGGGCGCGGCCCGGTCCGAGCTCGCGGGCGCGTTGCGTAACCCCGCGGGCGAGCTCGCCGCGAAGATCGCGTCTCGGCGGGCGCTGGCGGCGAACACGCAGGTCTCGCTCCCGGGCGATCCCCTGCTCGCTCACGCGATCGAGTGGGGCAAGCAGAACCTCGCCGATCTGACACAAACCGCGTCAAACCTCCAGATCCGTTGGACCAACCAGGGCAAGCAGTTCCCGCCGCCGCTCGGGACGGTGGCTCACGCGCGCTGGTTCGGCGCGGGCTTCCCGGATTACCCGTGGATCTTCGCCACCGACGGCGAGTACACGGCCTTCGCGGCCGTGGCGCTGGGACAGTTCACGACGATCGAGGATCACCTCCGCGCCCTGCGCGACATCTCCGACATCCTCAATAACCACTCGGGCGTGGTCGTGCACGAGACCGTCTCGGACGGCTCGGTGTACTTCGGGCACGACTCACAGACGGTCAACCCGGACGGGTCGACCACGAACGACTTCAACACCGACGAAACGATCAAGTTCCCGAGCGCCGTGGCGCTGGTGTGGCGCTGGACGGGCGATAACCGCTTCCGCGATGAGATGTACGACTTCGCGAAGCGCAATTTGCACTACGTCGATGACAAGCTCGACGTCGACCGCGACGGGTGGCCCGAGGGATCGGGCAATGTCGAGCGGCCGGGGATGGGCCCAGAGAAGCTCGACAACGCCGTCTATTACATCCGGGCCCTTTATGACCTCGCGGACATGGCCCGCTCCAAGCACGACACCGCGACGTTCGACTGGGCCAACAACCTCGCCGACAAGATCCTGGCCAGGTTCGATAGCGCGTGGTGGTACTCGGCGGCCCAGCAATACGCCGACTCGTTGAACGAGCCGGGCGACACCCAGCTGTATCAGAAGTATTGGATCGGAGTGACCCCGATGGAGGCGCAGCTGACCCAGGGCGACCAGGTCACGCCAGGGATCGCGCCCTATGACCATGGCGTTGCCGCCCTGGCCGGACGCGAGACGCCGGAGTTCAGCGGGCAGCGCCCGGGGAACCTGGGGCTGTTCCACACGGGCGTGGGCGGGGCGTCCGGCGGCGACTTCGAGATCTTCTCGCTCACGACCTCGATCCAAGCCGTCGGTGAAGGAAACTACGGACGCCTCGGCCCCGGACAGCAGCAGCGTTACACCGACGCCAACGCCGAGACGATGTTCTCCGAGCCCGCCACCGGCGGCACCCCCGACGAGCAGCCGGGAGCGATGCCCGAGATCTTCCCGTCGGCGCCGGGCGGTGATCCAAGCAAGGGCATACCGCCGAACATCGACCGCTGCTGGACCTGCCGCTCGATGTTCATGCAGGCCTGGGGCAACTACGGCACGGTCTGGTCGGTGGTTGCCCAGCAACTCGGCGTTCGACCGTTCCTGGGCGATGGCACGCTGCAGGTCGTGCCGCAGGTGCCGCCGAACCAGCCGAGCGTGGCCGGCCAGAACATCCGGTTGGGCGACGGCTCGGTTGACGTGTACGCCGCCCACGCCGGCAATCGGTACGAGACCAGGCTGCTGGTCCACGGGCTGCGTCTGCGCACACTCCAGATCGGGCACACGCTGCCGGCGGGGACGACGCCCGCGACCGTCCTCGTCGATGGACGGACGGTGCGTGGGGCCGCGGTTCGGAGGACGAACCGAGGCGTCGAGGTCACCGTCCCGGTTCAAGGCAACGGGCTGCACACGCTGGTCGTGACCACCGCATAGCGCTGGTTCGCTCCGCGCCGGCCGGCCCGCGCTCGCCTGAGCGGGACCTGCCGGCGCTGCGGGCGCCCGTCACCTTGCCCTGGCGACCTATCCTTCCTCTGCAGTTGCGCAACGGTATTGCGCTATACGCAACTGCCTAGGACGGAGGACGAGCCGCTATGCCGAACCGCCTAGGACGAGCCGCCATGCCGAACCGCCTACCAACTTCTGTCCCCGTTCTCGTGATCGGCGCCGGCGTCCACGGCCTATCCACCGCATGGCACCTCGCTCGCGCCGGCGAGGAACCGCTGGTCGTCGATAAGACCGGGATCGGCGCCGGCGCATCCGGGATCGCCTGCGGCGTTATCCGCAACAACTACTTCCAGCCGGCCATGTCGGAGCTGATGGCGGCTTGCGTCGAGGTGTGGGAGTCCGATCCCGTCGCGCTCCACTATCACGGCAGCGGCTATATCGCGCTCGGGCCGCCGGCGCAGGAGAGCGACCTGATCGCGGTGCACGAGCGCCAGCAGCGGATTGGCTACCCGTCCGAGCTCTACGTCGGCGAGGAGGAGGTCGCGGCGCACATGCGCTCGCTGTTCGGCGACTGGCGCGCGACCGGCCTGACCGTTTGCCTGCACGAGCGCGCCGGCGGGTACGCGTTCAACAAGGAATCGATGCTCGGGCTCGCCGCCAAGGCACGTCAGGCCGGCGCCCGAATCGAGACCGGCGTGGAGGTGACCGGTTTCGCGCTCGACACCTCGGGCGCCGTCACGACAGTGCACACGAGCGCCGGTGACATCGCTCCCGAGCAGGTGGTCATCGCGGTTGGACCGTGGATCCCGAGCCTGTGGGCGATGCTCGACCTGCCGGACAGGATCGATGTCCGCCAACCCGACGGCACGATCCAGCCCGACCTGCCAATGTGGACGTATTGGTACCTGCAGGAGGGGGAGATCGAATTCGACCCGGCGCGCTTCGTCACCGACGACGGGCGCTCGTCAGCCGTCCTGCACGTGGACAGCGATCACACCCTGCGCGACGCCGACGGGCGGCTGATCACCGGCGAGCCGTGGGGCGTGTACTTCAAGCCCGACCGTCACAGCGTCCAGGGCGGGGCGCAGCCGCTCCGCCTCGGCCACGCCATCGACGTGGACCCCTACCCGACCGGGACGGTCGAGCCGCGCTTCCCCGAGATGTGGTGCGCCGCGCTCTCGCACTGCCTCGGCCGGTTCGAGGGCGCGCGGGCGACATACCGGCAGGTCCGCTCCGGCGGCGCCGGCGCGTTCACCGTCGACAACTTCCCGGTGTTCGACTACATGCGCCCCAACGTGTTCGTGGCCGCCGACTCCAACCACGGCTACAAGATGATCGCGGTCGGCCGCGAGATCGCCCGCGTGCTGGGCGGCGAGCATTCTTCGCTGCTGCACCCGTTCCGGTTCGAGCGCTTCGCCACCGGGGATCTGCACCCGGTGTCGCACAGCCCCTACCCCTGGAGTTGACTTCGGGCCGCGCTGCGCGCGGCATCCATGGGGCCGGTTCCGCCGGGCGTCCATGCCCGGCGGCGCGCGCGTCCGTATCGAGGAGGCTCCGCTTCAGCTCACGGGCGCGACGATCACCGGCGCGCTCGTGGGCGCGAGCGAGCCCCCCGCGGGCTCCTGGGTAACCAACACCGCACTCACTCCGCGGAGGCTGCCCGGCACGCCAACCGCCAGCGAGCCCCGCGCCGTGACACCGAACAGCGTCCCGGTCGGGGCGGGCCGGGCGCTGCGCCCCCGCTGCACCCACATCTCGTAGATCCGGCCTGACGGTGGCTGGGGCAGGCCCAGCGCGATCAGCTCGCCGCGGTCTCCGGTGATGCGCAGCTGGGCGGTCCCGGGGAGGCCGGTGACGCTCGCGTTGACTACGCGAGTGCCGCTCGAGCCGCCGGAGCTGAGCGCGACCGCCACGATCACCGCCACCGCGAGCGCGGCCAGCCCTCCGGCCCACACGAGCGGGAGCCGCCTTGGGGGCCGCGCCGGCTGTAGCCGGCGGTGTGGGACGGACTTAGGTGTGGCATGGACCTCGCGCATGACCCGCTGGCGCAGCTTGCGCGGCACCTCGTAGCGCGCGGTGGCGCCCGGGAGCGCGTCGGTCACCTGCTCGAACGCCGCCACCTCCTCCTGGCATGCGGCGCAGTCAACGACATGCCGGCGAAACGCCTCGGCCTCATCTGCCTCGAGCGCACCGAGCACGTACGCCGCGGCGTCGTCCGGGCAGTCGCGACCGTTGCCGCTCACAATGCCACCCTCGTCGTCTCGCCGAGCGCGAAGCGCATCTTGGTCAGCCCGAGTCGCATCCGACCCTTCACGGTACCGGGCGGCAGCTCGAGCATCTGGGCGATCTGGTTGTGGGTGAGCCCGCCGAAGTAGGCCAGCTCGATCACCTGGCGCTGATCGGGCGGCAGTTCATCGAGCGCGCTGCGGAGGCGGCGCGCCGCGTCCCGGCGTTCGACCTCGGCGTCCGTCGCTTCCGGCGCCGGCAGGCGCTCGGCAATCCCCGCGTCGTGCACGTCGCGCCCAGCCTTCGAACCAGCCCGGCGAAGGGCGTCGACCGCGCGGTTGTGCACCGCGCTCAACACCCACGATCTGACGCTGCCGCGGGCGCGGTCGTAGCTCGTGCCGCTGCGCCACAGCGACAGGAACGCCTCCTGGACGATGTCCTCGGCCAGGGCGCTGCGGCCGCACATCCGCAGCGCAAGCGAATATCCCGCGCCCGCGTGCCGGTCGAAGATCACCTCGAAGGCCCGCACCTCGCCATCGTCCACGAGCTCCATCAGCTCCTCGTCGGCCAGGCCGCGCATGTTCACGGGACGCAGGCGCAAGGGCATGGCCCATCCTATCCCGCTCCACCCAGCGCCTGTCCCAGCTCGCGCGCCCCGCGGAGCAGTCGGTGCCGGAGCGCTTTGCGGGTCGATGCCGGCGGCCGTACGGCGGGGCCCTGAAGCCCCAGGATCGCCATCAGCTCACCTCCGCGGCCATCACCGGCGCCGCCAGCGCGTTCAGATCGGGCTCGCGTTCGCCCACCGCGTCGGCCCCCCCGCCCTCCGCACCCGCTCGAGCTCCTGGTGCAGCGCGATGGGATCGGTGATCGTCCGCTCGGTGAATCGGGCCAGCTCAGCCGTCGGATCGAGCGGGAGAACATCAAATCCGAACGCCAGCATGACCTTGCCCAGGGCGGTGGCGTGCGCGACGCTGGGGCGGCTCAGTCGTGCCAGGCTGAGCACGCTCGATGGCGCGGGCACGAAGTCGACGGTGATCGGCTCGCCGCCGCCGGACACTGACAGCGTCGCCGTCTCCCCTGTCTCCTGCACCAGCCAGGTCAGCCATGGCCCGGCCCGATCGCGCACGTCGAGCTGGCTGAGCGCGCGACCCGACAGCGCCACGTCACGAAACCCGGAAATAGTCCGGGTTTCGTGACACCAGCTTCAGCCCGAGGCGGTACCGCGCGCCCGGCTCCCGCTCGACGGGACCGCCGGCCTCGAGCGTGCCGAGCAGGCGCGACGCGGTATTCGGGTTGGCCCCGATCCGCCGCGCGAGCTCGCCCACGCGGGCGCCGCCGTCGCTCTCGGCCACCGCGTCGAGCAACGCGATCGCGCGGGCGAGCGACCCGACCATCGCAGCACTCACACCCCGATGTTCCGGGTACGCCGAGCGGCGCTCCGGCGCGCGGTCGTCGCTGTTCACCGCTGCGCGTCGCCATCGGGGGGCGACGTCTTCGCGGGCCACCTTGCGCCCTCCTCCCACGAGACTTTGAACATATTGTGCCAAGTGGTGCAGAACGCTTGTGCAATCGTTTTAGCGGGCGGTCAGTCCGCGCGGATGGGTGTGCCGAAGGCCGCGCTCGAATGGCATGGATCCACGTTGCTGCGGCGTGTGACCGGGATCGTCGCGCGGTCGATCGCCCCGGGGCCGGTTGTCGTCGTGGCCGCAGTAGGACAGGATCTGCCGGCGCTGCCGGGCTGGGTCCAGGTGGTGGCCGACGCCCACGAAGGACGCGGGCCGCTCCAGGGTCTCGCTGCGGGTCTGGCCGCAGTTGGCGATCGGGCTTCGATCGCTTACGTGTCGTCCGTGGACGTGCCGCTGCTGCACCCGGCGTTTGTGCGGGCGGTGGTGGATGCGCTGAACGAGAGCGCCGACATCGTCGTCCCGGACGTGGGCGGTCGCCGCCACGCGCTGGCCGGGGCCTACCGCGTCGATGTGCGCACGAAGGTCGAGGAACTGCTGGCCCACGACGTGCTGGCGATGAACGCGTTGCTCGATCGCTGCCCGGTGCAGCGCCTCAGCGGCGCGAAGCTCCCGGCGCTCGAATCGTTGACCAACCTCAACGAGGCGGGCGACTACGAGCGCGCGCTCGCGCTGCCGGCGCCCGAGGTCAGCGTCGAGGGAGCGCTCGTGCGGGCCTGGATGCTCGGCGATGTCCTGCGGGAAGGGAGCCGGCCGAAGCTGGGCGGCCGCCGCGTCGACCCCGATCCCGAGCTGCCGCTCGTGACCGGAGACGTGGTCAGTTTCTGAGGATCCGCGGGGAGGACTCGTGCTCCGGCAGCGTCTGAGGCCTTGAGCGAAAGGCCAACGTGTACTCGATCGGGCTTGGAGCCGAGCCACCTCGACAAACCGAAGTAGCACCAGCGGTGAACGGTCGCGCGTTCAGCCGGCGCGCGCGCGCGATGCGCTGCTGCTCCAGCGTACGGCGGGCAACCGTGCCCCGCGCGCTCCAACAGCACGCGGTCGTGACGAACGAAGAATTCCGATGGTCCGGTTCACCGTCGGCGTGGAGATCGCTTCCTCGCTGGCTCGCCCTGGCCTGGAGTCGCACCACGGACGGAGCGCTCGATGACCGGGGCCTCGCCGAGCTCAGGCAGATCGCGCTCCAGACCGACGAGACGATCGACGACGCCGAGGGGATGTTCATCGCCGCGCTCCTGGATCGGCGCAACGCCGAGCTTCTGCACGCCATGTTGCCGCACGGGTTCAGCGGAGCAGACCAGGAGATTCCTTCCCGGTTCGGTGGGTCTCAGCGGCGAATCGCCGGAAAGCCAGCTTCCTCGCGTGTGCCTACGAGCGCTCGGATTCAGGCGCCGGGCAGTGGCGGGTCCTCGGGTGGCAGAACGACGAGTGGCGAGTTCGCGGGCTTCAGCTGAGCGCTCGGGACCGCGCGGCCCCAGCCCGGCCGGCGAACTCGCTCGCCTGGCTGACCATCGGGCCGTCGGTCAGGTTGGTCGCGACCAGGCGAGCCGCGCCCTGCGCTGCCGCCTCCGCGAGGAGCGCGCCGGCGATCGCGTCTCCGGCCAGGTTGGGGTTGCCGGCGCGGGTGATGTCGGCGGCCATCTCCGCCACCTCGGCGGCGACCTGGGCGATCTCGAGCGGAGACTGCGACGCTTCGGTGCGCGCCGCATCGATGCGGGCGGCTCGCTCCGGGTCGTGTCGCGGCAGCCGCAGCGCTTCCAGCACCGGCTCGTATGCGTGCAGCTCGACCTCGGCCAGCTCGAGCGCCCGCGCGCGCAGCTCGCGGACCCGGTGGGCCAGCCCCAAGTCCCCACCGAACCTCGCCGCCATCTCGACCAGCGACGCGGCGAGGGCGGTCGCCCAGGCCGTGCTCGACCCGCCGCCCGGCGCCGGCACGCGCGCGGCGACGGCGTCCAACAGCTCCTCGAATGAGCGCTCAGAAAAGTCCGATGGTCCGGCCCTCGGCGTCGATGTCGATGTTCACCGCGGCCGGCTCCTTGCCAAGCCCCGGCATCTGCACGATGTCACCGCACAGTGGCACGAGCCACCCGGCGCCGGTGTACGCGCGGATGTCGCGGACCGGCAGCGTGAAGCTCTCGGGCGCGTTCAGCAGCGTCGCATCGGCCGACAGCGAGAGGTGGGTCTTGGCCATGCACACGGGGAAGGTGTCGAGGCCCTCGCGGGTGAACTGGCCGAGCTTGGCCTCCGCCTCGGGGTAGTAGTAGACCTCCTTGGCCCCGTACACCTGCTTGGCCACCGCCTCGATCTTGTCCTGGATCGGGGCGTTCTCCTCGTACAGGTGATGGAACGTGTTCGGCTCCTCGCAGGCGGCGACGACGGCCTCGGCCAGGTCGGCCGCACCGGCGCCGCCCTTGGTAAAGCCTTCGTTGGCCTCCGCGGCGAACGCGCCGGCCTGTAGCGCCAGGCGCTTGACCAGCTCGACCTCCTCGTTGGTGTCGCCGGGGCGGCGGTTGACCGCGACCACGGCCGGAACGCCGAAGGTCCGGATGATGTGCAGGTGACGGCGCACGTTGGCCATACCCACCTCGATCGCCTGGAGGCTGGCCGAGCGCTCGACGCGGGGGTCGTCGGCCACGCCGCCGTGGTGCTTGACCGCCCGCACCGTGGTGACCAGTACGGCCGCCGCCGGGGTTAGCTTGCCGAAGCGGCAGACGATGTCGAAGAACTTCTCCATGCCCATGTCCGAGCCGAAGCCGGACTCGGTGACCACGTAGTCGCCGAGCTTCATCGCGATCAGGTCGGCGACCAGCGAGTTGTTGCCGTGGGCGATATTGGCGAACGGGCCGCAGTGCATCATCACCGGCTGGCCCTCGAGCGTCTGGACCAGGTTGGGCTTGAGCGCGTCCTTGAGCAGGACGGTCATCGCGCCGGCCGCGCGCAGGTCCTCGGCGGTGATCGACTTGCCGCCGTTGAACGAATAGGCGGCGGTGATGCGCCCGAGGCGCCGGCGGAGGTCCTGGAGGTCCCGGGCCACGGCCATGATCGCCATCACCTCGGAGGCTGCTGTGATGTCGAAGCCGGTCTCGCGCGGATAACCGTTGGCGCGGCCGCCCAGGCCGATCGTGATGTCGCGCAGCGCCCGGTCGTTCATGTCGACCGCGCGCCGCCAGCCGATCCGCAGCGCGTCGATCCTGTGCGGGTTGCCGTGGAGGATCGACGCGTCGATCATCGCCGCCAGCAGGTTGTTCGCCGCGCCGATGGCATGGATGTCGCCGGTGAAGTGCAGGTTCAGGTCCTCCATCGGGACGACCTGGGTCAGGCCGCCGCCGGCCGCCCCGCCTTTGATCCCGAACACCGGACCGACCGACGCCTCGCGTAGACAGGCCACCGGGTTTTTGCCGATCACGCCGAGACCCTGGGTCAGCCCGACCAACGTCGTGGTCTTGCCCTCGCCCGCCCTGGTCGGGGTCATTCCGGTCACCACCACCAGCCTGCCGTCGGAGACGTCCTTGAGCCGCTCGAGCACCGACAGCGACACCTTGGCCTTGTAGCGCCCGTATGCCTCGAACTCGTCGGGCTCGAGCCCGGCCCGTTCCGCGATCTGCTCGATCGGCTGGAGAACGGCTTCCTGGGCGATCTCGAGGCTGGTCTTCATGGGCGCTCCCTCTCCAATGCTCGATGCCATCCGGCTGCCTTGCACCTTCTAATGGCTGACGGCCGCGGCTGCAAGCTCTGAGACCAGCTTGTCCTCGTAGAAGCGCTCGAGCGCGAACGGCGCGATCAGCTCCGGGGTCCGGCTGGTCGCCACCAACTCCGCAAGCGTCTTGCCGACGATCGGGGCGGCCTTGAAGCCGTACGTGCCCCAGCCGGCGCTGATGTGGAAGTTCTCGACCTCGGTCTTGCCGAGGATCGGGCTGTAGTCCGGGCTGAGGTCGCACAGCCCGGCCCAGCTGCGCAGTAGCCGTGCCCGCTCGAGTTGGGGGAACAGCTCGAGCGTGTGCCTGGTCACCTCCTGCAGGAAGTTGAGCGTGCCCTGCATCCGGTACGTGGTCCACGGCTCTATCTCCGCCCCCATGAGGAACTCGCCCCGGTCGGTCTGGCTGATGTACACGTGCATCTGCGAGGAGACGATCACCACGTCGAGCAGCGGCTTGACCGGCTCGGTGACGCACGCCTGAAGGATGTGCGTGGTGATCGGCAGCGGCACGCCGACCATGTCGCAGATCAGCGTGCTCCACCCAGCGGTGCAGTTCAGTACATGGCCCGCGCTGATCGTGCCCCGGTCGGTGTGGACCTTTGTGATTCGCCCGTTGGAGCGCGTCATGCTCTGGACTTCCGTGTCCTGGTGGATCTCCACGCCGCCGCGGTCGGCACCCCGGGCCAAGCCCCATACCACCGCGTCATGGCGGATGATCCCGCCCGGTGGGTGGTAAAGCGCGCCGATGATCGGATACGTCGCGTACGGGTTCTCGACGCGCATGGCCGGCGCCAGGCGCTTGATCTCCTCGGGATAGATCACGCGCGAGTCGATCCCGTTCAGACGGTTGACCTCGGCCCGGTTGGCCATGACGAACATCGCGCGGTCGGAGTGCGCCAACGTCAGGTGGCCGCACTGCGAGAACAGCAGGTTGAAGTTGAGCTGTTGTCCGAGTCCCTCGTAGAGCTTGACGCTGGCGTCGTAGAACTTCGCGCCCTCGGGAGTCTTGTAGTTCGAGCGCAGGATGGTGGTATTGCGGCCGGCCGCTCCCGAGCCGATGTAGCGCTTCTCGAGCACGGCCACGCTGCGGATCCCGTGGTCCTTCTGCAGGTAGTACGCGGCGGCCAGGCCGTGCGAGCCGCCGCCGACGATCACCACGTCGTAGGCCGGCTTGAGCTCGTTTTGCCGGCGCCACATGCGGCGAGGTCGGAAGATCTCAAGCATCGTTCAGTCTGTTCGACGCCGATGGGGGCGCCTCCGAGATGTGTCGCCGCATCCGCCACCACTGACCACACGTACTCGCCGGTCGCCCAGCCGAACACGAGCAGGAACCGGTCCGGCGCCTCGACCAGGATCATGCCCGGCTGCCGGGCGATCGAGCCGGGCCGGAAGCTGTGCGGCGGTGATACCGGCGGGCGGAGGTCGATCGCGCAGAAGCGGGCGATCGTCTCGCGGGCCTGGGGGCCGAGGACGTTGAGCGCGGCGTAGTTGCACGTCACGTCGAGTGCGTCTGCCGGCGCCTCAGAACTGCCCAGCACCAACACCCGCTCCCTTGTCATTCCGCACCACCATGCCTCGCCCTCGCGCCTGGCCGTCCCGAGCTCGCCGCTGACCCCGCCGCCCCGTACCTCCCACTTTCGCAGGTGCGACACATCGGCCCAACTGACCGTGTGGCTCCGCGGACCGTCGTAATCGACGGCCACGTTCCAGCCGTCGCGGACTTCGAACCGCGCGCCCGCCCGTCGTGCGAGCCGCTCCATGGGGCTGCGCGCGATCGGCGAGACCGGGCCGCGCCCATCCGGGCCACCCCCTCCCACCGCCGCAGTCGAGCCACCCCCTCCCACCGCCGCGGTCGGGCTTAGGAAGTCGAGCGCGCTCATGACCGCAGCACCTCACCGTCCGGGTCATAGAAAGGTCGCGTCCGGATGTGGGCGTAGACCGTCTGCCCCTGGTCGGAGATCGTCACCTGGGCGCCGTCGCGGGCCAGCGGGCTCGGCACCCAGGCCATGCCGATCACCTGGTCGAGCACCGGTGAGAATCGCACGCTCGTCACCTGCCCCGCCGGATCGCCCAGCGCGTCGATGATCACCGCGCCTTCCGTCGGGACGTGGCCGTTGCCGAGCGTGAAGCCGACGAGGCGGGTGGCCGGCTCCTCCTGGGCGTAGTGCTCGAGCGCCCACTTGCCGATGAAGTCCTGGTCCTTGTCGAGCTTGACGATCCACGGCATGGCGGCGCCGAACGGCGTCGACTCCGAGTCGGTGTCCTGCCCGACCAGGATGTGCAGCTTCTGCAGGCGCAGGATCCGCTGGGGCTCGAGACCGAACGGCCGGATGCCCTGATCGCGCCCCGCCGCCATCAGCGCATCCCATACGTGCTCGCCGTAGGCGGCGGCGAAGTGGATCTCGTATCCGACCTCGCCGACGAAGCCGATGCGCAGGATCAGGCAGGGGACGCCGGCCACGCTGGCCTGCTTGCCGTCCAGATACTTGAACGCCTCGGGCGAGCAGTCGAGGTCGGTGAGCGTTTTGAGGATCTCGCGCGCTTTTGGCCCCGCGAGATTGACCGCGGCCAGACCCTGAGTCAGCTCGGTCAGGCGGACGTCCATCTTCCAGTCGGCTAGCCACCACGAGAACCACTCCTCGACCGCGCCCGCGCCGCTCGAAGTGGTCGTGACGTAGTAGCTGTCCTCGTCGATCCGGCAGATCGTGCCGTCATCGACGATCCGCCCGGCGTCAGAGCTGATCACGCCGTAGCGAATCCGGCCTGGTTTCAGATCACTGAATCGGTTGGGATACAGGCGGTCGAGGAAGTCGCCGGCATCGGGGCCGCGCACGAGCAGCTTGCCGAGGGTGGAGACATCGATCAGGCCGGCTGCCTGATGCACGGCAAGCGCCTCCTGCTCGGGATCCCCGTAGTCGTAGGGACGGCGCCAATCGCCCGCCCACTTCACGTTGGCGTTCAGCTCCCGGTGACGGCCGTGGATCGAGGAGCGCTTGGCCGGCTCGAACGGGCGGCCGGCCAGCACGCCCATCGGCACGCTGATGTACGGCGGGCGGGCGGTCGTGGTGCCGACGGTGGCAAGGTCCTGACCCGTCTCCTGCGCCACGAGACGGATAGAGGCGAGCTGGCACATCCGTCCCTGGCACGGACCCATGGTCACGGTCGTGTAGCGCTTGGACAGCTCGATCGAGTCGTAGCCCTCCTCCACGCTCACGTGGATGTCCCTGGCGGTGACGTCCTCGCACAGGCAGGCGAAGCACTTGCCGCGGGTGGCGCCGGCGACGGCCGGCGGGACGGCGCTCGGACCGCAAGCACCATCTCGCGGTTCGACCTCCTCCATCGGCTCGCCGACGGCAGCGAGACCGGCGCGTTCCCCGGAGCGCGCGGCCGCCTCGGGACCGTCGTACCCGGCAACCTCGCCGGCGGCGAACACGCCCGGCGGCAGCTCGCCCAGGACAAAGCATCCGCGCGCGGGGTCATACCGGGTCTGTGCCCCAGCCTGGGAGAGCAACGAGGTGACCGGCATGAAGCCGCCCGAGACGACGATGAGGTCGCACTCGAAGCTCAGCTCCGCACCGCCCTCGACCGCAGCCAACACCGCCTGATCGACCTGCTTGCCGCCCTTGGCCTCGACCATCGTGTGCCCCTGTAGGACGTCGATGCCGCGCGTCTGGAGCGCCGGTGCCACCGCGCTCGCGGCGGCACGCAGGTCGGCGACGGCGGCGATCTCGATGCCCGCGTCGTGCAGCCTGGCCGCGGCCTCGAGCCCGCGATCCGAGGTGGTGGCGATCACCGCGCGCGTGCCGGGGCTGACCGCGTAGAGGTTTATGAGGCGGAGCGCGCCGCCCGAGAGCATGACGCCGGGCAGGTCGTTGCCGGCGAACACGAGCGGCTGCTCGATCGTCCCGGTGGCGACCACGTGCGCCCGCGCGCGAATCTGGTGCAGGGTGTCGCCCTGCCATACCGGCACCATGCCGTCGAAGTAGCCCAGCGCCGACGCGCGGCTGAGCGTCTCGACGCCCTCGACCGCGTCGATGTCTCCCTCGTCGACCACCACCACGTCCGCGCCGGTGCTGGCCGCGGCCTTCGCGGCCGTGATGCCGGCCGGACCGCCGCCGACGACGAGCACGTCGGCGTGGCGCCGCCGGTACTCGGTGCGCCACTCGCGTTCGGGCTGCTCCTTTCGCAGCACGCCGAGACCCGCGGCATGCCGGAGCACCTTCTCGTAGAGCGGCCACAGCCGGCGCGGCCGGATGAACGTCTTGTAATAGAAGCCCGGTGGCGTGAGCCGGCTGCCGGCGAGGTCGGTGGCGCGCATCACGTCGAGCTCGAGCCCGGGCCGGGCGTTCAGGTGCTCGACCCGCATGCCCTCTTTGACCGGTTCGACGCACGCCCGCACGCCGGGGGCACCGTCGACGGCGACGATGCAGTTCGGGCACTGTCCCGCGCAGCACAACAGTCCCCGCCGGCGGTGGTATTTGAAGCTGCGCGAGAACGTGCGCCGGCCGGCGGCGAACAGTGCCGAGCCGATCGTGTCGCCCTCGTAGGCCTCGACCGACTTGCCGTCGAACGTGAACCGCAGGACGTTCTGGCGGTTGATCCGCTCGCCGGGCTGCGGCGGCAACCGGCTCATGCCGCGCCTTCGCCGTCAGGGTCCCGAGACAGCGGGGTCATGCCCGCCCCCTCGTCAACGGCCCGGGCAGCCGGGTCATGCGGCGCCTTCGCCCTCAGGGCCCCGGGGCAACTCCGTGAGCAGCACCTCGTTGGTCCTGGTGTCCCGCTCGGCGATGAACCAGGCCCGGCAGCCCGAGCGGTGAAACCACCACTCGCGCTGCACGCCGGCCCGGTTCCGGCGGAAGTAGTTGTACTCACCGAGCTCACGGAAGGTGGGGCGTGAGGTCGGCCGCGGCGAGATCTCACCGCCGTAGCCGAAGTCGGTCACCTCGCGGGTCCCGCAGTTGGGGCAAGTGAGCAGGAAGGACACTTTGCCTGCGGACGCTACGCCGGTTCCGGTGATCGTGTCCAATATGTTGTTAAGTTCGATTGAGTCGCTGATCGAATCAGTCTCGTGGAGCTTCGCCAGCTGCGTTACTTCGTCGCGGTCGCGGAAGAACTGCACTTCCGCCGCGCCGCCGAGCGCCTGCACATCTCCCAGCCGCCGCTGAGCCAGCAGATCCGCGGATTGGAAGAGGAGCTCGGCTTCCCGCTGCTCGTGCGTAGCCGCCGGCGGGTGGAGCTTACGCCGGCAGGTTCGGCGTTCCTGCGCGATGCCCGGGCAATTCTCAGCGAGCTTGAGGGCGCGGTCGCCACCGCGCGCCGGATCGACGCCGGCCAGACCGGACGGCTGCGGATCAACTTCGTGGGCTCAGCCCTGCTCTCGATCGTGCCCGGGACCGTCGAGCGGTTCCGCAGGGCCAGGCCGGGCGTGGAGCTCGAGCTGCGCGAGCGCGCCACCGTGGATCAGCTGCGCGCCATCCGCGCCGGCGCGGCCGACCTCGGGCTGGTCCGCCCCCCGATCGACGACGACGGCGAGCTGCGTGCGCAGACCGTGCTCCGCGAGCGAACCGTGGCCGCCTTGCCGACCCGACATCCCCTGGCCGCGCTGCGCCGGGTGCCGCTGCGCCGGCTGGCCGCCGAACCGCTCGTCCTGTTCCCGCGCGAGCAGGCGCCGGGCTTTCACGACCTGCTGATCGGCGCGCTGGGCGGCGCTCCTCAGGTCATCCAATACGCGCCTGAGATGCTGACGATCATCGGCCTGGTCGCCGCCGGCACCGGCGTGTCCCTGGTACCCGCCTCGGTCAACCGGCTGGCGCTGGATGGCGTCACCTACCGGCCGGTCGCCGGCGCGCCGTTGTCGGAGCTGATGGCGATCACGCGTGCTGACGATGACTCGGCGCTGGTACAGGCGTTCGTGGCCGAGGCGGTGAAGTGATGCCGGCTTCGAATGCGGCCAGGGCCAACGCCGCCGCCAGCTGCGCGATCACGATCATCGGCTGGTCGCGGAGCTGAGCCGCCGTGAAGCGCAGGACGCGATAGCCATTCGCCACGTGGATCGCGTCGCGGGCCCGATCGGTCTCGAAGGCGGTGCGATCCCGGTGAAAGTCCCAGCTGTCAACCTCGACCACAAGTCTGTGCTCGGGCCACAACGCGTCGACCTGGTAGCCGTGGAGCTGGACGTTGGTCCTCGGCACCGGGAGACCCGCTTGGCGGACCAGGCTCAAGATGCGCCGCTCGGCCCAGGAGCGCGTCCGCCGCGGGCCGCCCTCCTGGCTCAGCAGCGCCTGCAGTCGCCCGATCCCTCGTCGGGTCGGGCAGCGCTCGATCGCGGCCTTGAGCTTGTGCTGGTCGACGAGCCCTTTGGCCAACGCCTCCGCCACGAACTCCTCCAGATCGGCGCCGTACAGGTACGAAGCGCCGTCGAGCACCGTGCGCGCCGGCGAGGTGATCCTGATCCCGCGCTTCATGCGGATGTCGGATTCGTCCAGCGCCGGCACGCGATGCCTGCGGATGCCGTGCCGTACGCCGGTATTGCCTCCGACGATCGTGACATCGACATCACCCGGGCGGGGCGGCAAGAGACCCCAAAGCTCCGCGGCAGAACGATGGCTCAGAACCGCATTGTCTCCGCACGCCGCGACCGCCGCGGTCAGGAGGGTGATCCGGCTCGCCGCTCGTGGCGGATCGAGCAGGTAAACGCCCAGGTAAACCCGGTACAGCCGCCCGATAGCCAGGCGATGAGCAACCGCGCGACGTCCAACGCCGGCGGCCCTGAGCCCACGCGCGGTTATCACCCGGTTGTTGGCCGCCGCGATCGCGCCGATCACGCGATCGACCTCACCCCCGCGACGCACCGATCCTCCGTTGGGGGCAAGATCCGCCACTAACGCCAGCCAACTCCGCCAATGCCGGATCCGGCACCTCTACGGTGCAGCATCCGCCACGAGCCCGCTGAGCGATCGGTAGTGACGGAAAGTGCACCCTAGTCAGGCCGGGCATCGGCCAAACCATGCCGCACCCCGCCGCCCAGACCGCCAATTTCGACAGAGTTGTTTCGAGCTTGGAGCGGGGCCGTTACAGACTGAGGCGAAGCCGCTACTAAAGCCCCAGCGACCGGGCGATGATCTCGCGCTGGATCTCGCTGGCGCCACCGTAGATGGTGGTGACCAGGGCGTGGCGGACGTGGGCCTCCATGTCGTACTCGGTGGCGTAGCCGTAGCCGCCCATCATCTGCATCCCTTCCAAAGCGGTCCGCTTGGCCAATTCGGTCGCCTTGAGCTTGGCCATCGACGCCTCGCGCGCCAGCATCCGGTCCGGATTGGCCTCCACCGCCGATGCGACCCCGTAGACCAGGTCGCGCGTGGCCTGAAGCTCGCACGCCAGATCGGCCAGGCGGTGCTTGATCGTCTGGAAGCTGCCGATCGGCTGGCCGAACTGCCGGCGCTCCTTGACGTAGGCCAAAACGTCGTCAAACGCGCGCTGAGCCATCCCCAACGCCTGGGCCGCGATGATCAGACGCTCGTTGTTGAGCCCGGCCATCAGCTGCATCCACGCCTGGTCCACGGTGCCGACGACCCGGTCTTCAGGCACGCCGCAATCTGTGAAGTACATGTCGTTGACCTCGCGCCCGCCCATCGTCTCGATGCCGCGGATGTCGAGGCCCTCGACCTCGCGCGGCACCGAGATCATCGTCAACCCGTGGTGCTTGTCATCGGAGCGCTTGGTTCGGCAGACCACCACGATCTGCTCGGCCATGTGCGCGCCGGTGATCCACGTCTTCTGCCCGTTGATCACGAACGCGCCATCCGACCGCTCGGCCCGGCACGACAGATTGCCCACATCCGACCCGGCCTCGGGCTCGGACATGGCAATCGCGCCCGTGCGACCCGCCACCATCCCGCCCAGGATCTCGTCCTTCAACGCGCCTGAGCCGAACAGCTCCACCGGCCGGGCGGCCATCATCGTCACCGGGAAGAAGCCCATCGGGATCAGGCCCCGGGCGAACTCCTCGCACAGCAGGCACAGGTCGACCGCGCTACCGCCGGCGCCGCCGTACTCCTCCGGGATCGCCGCGCCCAGCCAGCCGAGATCAGCAATCCGCTCGTACAGCTGCTGATTGTGCGGCTCGCGCCCGTGATCGGTCAGGGCGTCGCGCTGCTCGCGCGTGCCGCACTCGCGCCGGGCGAAGTCGCGGATCGCCTCCACGAACGCGCGCTGCTCGTCGCTCAGGTTCTGAATGCTCATCGCGCCGAGACTACATTTCTCAAGACGGCCGGGATCTTCCCCACAGAACGAGAGCTCGACCGGCTACTGCTCGGGCCGGACTCCGTGGCGTGGCGCGCCACCAGCGACATGCGGCTGAACTTCGCGATCCTGTATCCGCTGCTGCTCCAGGTGGCGCACCCCACCGTCGACGCCGGCGTCGGTGACTACTCGGACTTCGACCAGAAACCGTGGGACCGGCTGCTGCGCACGATGGACTACGTGAGCGTGCTGGTCTACGGCGGACGCGACGCGGCCGGCGCCGGCCGGCGCCTGCGCGAGCTCCACAAGCGCTTCCGGGGCAGACGAGCGGACGGCACGCGCTATAGCGCGCTCGAGCCCGAGGCCTATGCCTGGGTGCACGCCACCCTGCTCGACACCTACGTCCGCGGCCACGCCCACTTCGGCACGCCGATGTCCGCCGCCGACACCGAACGCTTCTACCGTGAGTACCGTGGCCTCGGGCGGCTGATCGGCGTGCGCGAGCGGGACCTGCCGGAGACCTGGGCGGGGTTCTGCGCCTATTTCCGCCGCACCGCCCGCACGACCCTGACGCGGACCGCCAGCATCGAGCGCGTGCTGGACACGATCGGCCACGCCGGCGCCCCACCGGCCCCGATCTCCGGGCGGCTGTGGCCGGCGCTCAAGGTTCCGATCCGCCGCGCTGTGTGGCTGGGCGGGGTCGGGTTGCTCGAGCCGGCGCTCCGCCGGCGCCTCGGGCTGCGCTGGACGCCGATCGACGCGGCGCAACTCCGCATGCTGGGAATGGTGTCGCGGGGACTCGGCCCGGTGATGCCGGCGGCTTGGAAGGTCACCGGCCCGGAGCACCTGCGGTGGCGGAGCGCCGAGATCGACGCCGGCGCGATCGGGCGGGCCGCGTGACCTGCGGCTAAGTAGTCCTCTCTCGTGTTTGCCAAGAGGACTACCAAGGCTAAATTTCGGCCGTGCTGATCCGCCACGCCGATCCGGATCGAGACGCCGCCCGCTGCGCGGCGATATACGCCCCGTTCGTGCGCGACACCGTCATCTCGTTCGAGGAACAACCTCCGGACGCGGACGAGCTGGCCCGGCGCATCGAGCGAACCTCGCGCAGCCATCCGTGGCTGGTGTCCGAACTTGACGGTCAGGTGTCCGGATTTGCCTATGGCGCCTTGCACCGCGAGCGGGCGGCGTACCGGTGGGCCACCGACGTGACCGTGTATGTCGACCCTGCGTACCATCGCCGCGGCATCGGGCGATCGCTGTACACGTCGCTGTTCGAGCTGCTCGTACGACAGGGCTTCCATGTGGCGTGCGCCGGGGTCACCCTGCCGAACGAGGCGAGCGTCCGGCTGCACGAGTCGCTTGGCTTTCTCCCAGTTGGCGTCTACCGGCGGATCGGCTTCAAGTTCGGCGCCTGGTGGGACGTCGGCTGGTGGCAGCTGCGGCTGACCGGCGCCGGCGCCGAACCCCCCGCGGAGCCCCGACCGTCGGCGCGCATCGATTCGAGCTAGCGCCCCAGTGTGCCGGGCTCAGCCCGTGACGGTCGGAGTAGGCGGTCGAGCACGCCTGACCGCGAAGCGGTCGGTGAGATGAACTCTGACTACGCCATTGGCGCGTATGGTGACCTTGTGCCTCCCGGTCGCGGCCACGGCCACTGTGCCAGTGTGGCCGTTCGCAGTCTCGGTGACCGTGCAGCGGGACCCGGCGGGGAGGCGACTGAAGTAGCGCGACGCGGAACCGGCGCCGGTGCGGGCCCGGATGAAAAAGGTGAAGTTGTTGAGCGGACCGCCACAGGCCACCAAGATGGCGATCCGACCGTGGTGCCCGGCGGCCGGTCCACCGATGGTCTTGGTCACTTTCAGGGTGCCGGGCGTGCCCAGGTAAGCATCCATCACGTTCACCGGTACCACCTTGCCCCCCGGGACGGTCACCTGCTGGCCGTTGTCCGACACGATCGCCATGACCCGGGCGGTGGCGCCGTTCGTCGTCTCGGTGACGGTGCACACCGAGCCAGCCGGGATACCGTCGAAGCTGTGAGATACGCTGCTCGCCGGGGTCCCCGCGGGGATGACGAAGTCCGGCGCCAGGGCGATGCCGTTGCAGACAACATGGATGGTCACCGGGCCCTGGAGTCCCGCGCGCGGTCCGGCGATGGTCTTGGTGACGAGCAGGGAGCCGGGGGTGGCGCCGTAGGTGTCGGTGATGGTCGCGGCCGCAGCCCCGCCAGCCGGGATGGTGACGTTGTGCGGGCTGCCGGTGACGACGACCGAGACGGCGCTGGTGTGCCCGTCCTGAGTCTCTGTGACCACGCAGCTGGCCCCCGCAGGGACATCAGTATAGACGTGCGAGTGGTTGCCGACAGCTCCTGCCGGGATGACGAGGTCAGGTGTGAGGGCGGTGCCGTTGCAGACTGTGTGGATCACGATCATCCCCTGCTGCCCGGCGAGCGGACCGGCAATGCTCTTCGTCACCTCGAGGTCGCCTGGGACGAGCCCGTAGGTGTCGCTGATGTCCGCTTCGACGATGTCACCGGCCGGGACGGACACGGTCTGCCCGCTTCCCTCGACGACCACCGACACCGTGCTGGTGTGCCCGTCAGCGGTCTCTGTGACCTTGCACGTGGCCGGAACGCGGATGCCATCGTATTGCTGGGTCTGATCGCCCGCGGGTGTCCCGGCGGGGATCACGAGGTCTGGGGTCAAGGCTTTGTCATTGCACTCGGTGTGGATCCTGATCTCCCCTTGCTGGCCCGCACCCGGACCGGCGATCGTCTTTCGCACGAGCAGCGAGCCGACCTCGTGATAGGTATCGGTGATGTGGACCGTTTCGTGCTTGCCAGATGGGATCGTCGCCACCTGCCCGTCCCCGGTCACCACCACCTCGACACCCACCGTGGTGCCGTTTTTCGTCTCGGTGACCGTACACTTCGTTCCGACAGCGATGGGCTCGTAGGTCTTCGAGTGCATGCCCGTAGCGCCCTTCGGGATGACGAAGTCCGGCCTGGTCACGCCATCGTCGCAGTCCACGTGGATGACCACCTCCGCCTGCTTTCCGGCCGCGTCACCGGCGATCGTCTTCTCCACGATCAGCTTCCCGGGAGCCAGGAACTCGGCGGTGCCTGAGACGGTGGTTTTCAAGGTGTCCGTCTTGGCCAGGATCAGGTGCTGGGCGTCGCTCAGCCCCACGATATTGCTGTTGTAGAGGTAGACGTTGCCGTGGGGAACGGTTGCCCTCGAGGTGGCCTCGAGTACGGCAACGGTGGGACCCGTGGAGCGCAGCCAGATCTCCTGGCTGAGGGAGTCCACCGTGGCTGTGGTTCCATCCCCGAGCACGCTGGTGCCTTCGGGGTTCGAGTACATAGTTCCGCCCGTGGCGGTGACGGTGACAGGCGGATGGTCCGTTTCGACCTTGAACGGTCCCAGTACCTTATGTGCGGGGCCGCTCAGGTGCGACGGCGTGATGGTGAGGGTGGGCTTCGGCTGCTCGCCCACTGGCCCCGCGACTTGGATGTGGGCCACGATGGCGGCCACGGTGGCGTGCAGCGGGTCTTCGGCGTTCAGCACGTACTTGTCGGTGAAGTACCAGATGGCCGCCTGCACGGCGGCGGCCGTCTGGTTCGGCGAGGCCGGGACGCCATTGGCCAGCGTCGCCGGTGCGGCAGTGTTGGGGTAGTACTCGTTGAGCAGCCGCGTTACGTAGCCCACGTGGGGGACGTTGGCGGTGTCCCAGGTGCCCAGCTTGTACCCGATTCCGCCGTACGTAGCGGTCAAGATGTCGATGCAGTAGAGGCTGAGGTTCGTGCCGCCCTCGGGCGGATGGGCGAAGATGATGCCGGCGAAGCCCTCGTCCAGGGGCCTGAAGCCGTCGGGCGTGGCCGTGGGATAGGGGGTGTGGACTGGGTCAAAGTTGGTGCCGGTGTTGGCGATGAACCCCCTGACCCCCTGGCCGTTACCGGTGCCGGACATCACCAGCTCGGTCTCGGCCCGTGCCTGTGGTAGCCCTGGCGGTGCCCCGGGACGAAAGACTGCGCCAGCAGACGCGGCTTCCAGCAGGAGCACCCCCAACACGAAACCGAGCAGAATCGGCACGCGCCACCGTCGGCGAAGCAAGAGACCCATGACCTCAACCCTCCTCATCGTCAGCGTAACCTACACCTTGAGACCCTGGCGCGTCCAGGGGCGAAATCGCAGTTTCAGGCGACGGTGGTGTAAGCCCGAACCGTGCCGCGGAGCCTGCACCTTGCAACGGCTACTCCTGGTCGAGGATCGGATAGCCCCAGTCGTCGAGCCGGATCAGCTCGGGCAGGAGCTCCATGCACAGGCCGTGCGCCTCGCACGCGATCGGGTTGACGCGCAGAGTGGCGCTCATCGGGTGAACGTGATCGGCGACCCGCGTAGCACGCTCACGTAGTCCATCGTGCGCGGCAAGCCGGTCCCAGGGTTTCTGGGCGCTCCTTGACGTCGGCCAGCGCGTCTCAGGATCTCGTCCTTCAAGGCGTCGACCCCACCTACCATCACCGCGGCATCGGCGCTCGCTTTACACGTCGCTGTTCGAGCTGCTCGCGCGACAGGGCTTCCATGTCGCCTGGGGTCACGCTGCCGAGCGAGGCGAGCGTCGGGTTGCACGAGTCACTCGGCCTCGTGCCCGTGGGGATCTACCGGCGGATCGGCTTCAAGCTCGGCGCCTGGTGGGGCGTCGGCTGGTGGCAGCTGGACCTGGTCGGCGCGGGCGCCGATCCGCCCGCCGAGCCCGGGCCGCTAGCGCGCCTGTAATGCGCGCTCGGCCGACCAGGCTCGGGATCAGCCGGTGACGGTCGGAGTAGGCGGTCGAGTCCTGACCGTGAAGCGATCGGTGAGATGAACGGTGGCCTTGCGATTGGCGCCTATCGTCACCTTCTGGCGCCTGCCGGTCGCGGCCGCGCTCACGTTGCCGGTGCCCCCGATCCTAACCTCGGTGACGGTGCAGCGGGATCCGGCCGGGATGCCGTCGAAATGGCGCGACTCAGAACCGGGTCCGGTGTGGGCCCGGATGAGGAAGGCGAAGTCGCTGAGCGGACCGCCACACGCCACCAGGATGGAGATCCGGCCGTGTTGGTGGGCGGCCGGTCCAGTGATGTGCTTGGTCACGGTCAGGGATCCGGTCTCGCCCTCGTACACGTTCGTCAGGCTCACCGATGTCACCTTGCCCGCGGGGACGGTCACCTTCTGGCCGTCGCCCGACACGGTCGCTGTGATCGCTGCGGTGGCGCCGTCCGTGGGCTCGGTGATGGTGCACACCGCGCCGGGTGGGATTCCGTCGAAGCTGTGCGACACGCTTCCCGCCCGCGTTCCCGAGGCAATTATGAAGTCCGGCGCCAAGGCTGTGCCATTGCAGACCACGTGGATGGTGACCGGTCCCTGGTGGCCGGCGCTCGGGCCCGCGATGGTCTTGGTGACGAGCAGGGAGCCGGGGATAGCGCCGTATGTGTCATTTATTGTCGCGGCCCCAGCCCCGCCGGCCGGGATGGTGACGTTGTGCGGGCTGCCGGTGACGAGCACCGAGACGGCGCTGGTGTGCCCGTCCACGGTCTCCGTGACCGTGCAGGTGGCGGGCGTGGGGATACCCGTGTAGCGTTGTGAGTAGACGCCGGCCGGCGCGCCGCCGCCGATGGCGAGGTCGGGAGTGAGGGCAATGCCGTTGCAGACCGTGTGAATCGTGATCGGTCCCTGCAGCCCCGCAGCCGCACCATCAATCGTCTTCGTCACCTCCAGCTCGCCAGGGACGAGGCCGTAGGTGTCGCCGATGTCCGCTGTAGCGATCTCACCGGGTCCGACCGGCACCGTTTGCCCGCTCCCCTCGACCACGACCGACACGGCGCTGGTGTGCCCGTCCGCGGTCTCCGTGACCGTGCACTTGGCCGGAACCCGGATGCGATCGTATCGCATGGTCTTCTCACCCGCGGGAGCGCCCGCTGCGATCATGAAGTCTGGGGTCAAGGCCGTGCCGTTGCACACCGTGTGGATCCTGATCTCTCCCTGCTGACCCGCGCCCGGACCAGCGATCGTCTTGCGCACGATCAGCGAGCCCGGAACGAAGCGGTAGATATCCCTGATCCTTACGAAGGTTCGTCCACCTTCGTGGACAGCCACGTCCTGCCCGTCTCCCCTTACCACCACGGTCGTGGTAGCAGTGCCGCCGTTGGATGTCTCGGTGACCGTGCACATCGTTCCCGCCACGATGTGACGGTAAGTGCGCGACCTCGTACCCGCCGGGGTGCCGGCGCGGATGACGAACGGGCGCCTCGCCACGCCGTCATCGCATTTCACGTCGATGACCACGCGTCCCTGCGTTCCGGCAGCGGGGCCGGCGATCGTCTTCTTCACGACCAGCGATCCGAAGGGCTTGAACTCGGCGGTGGCGTTGACGGTGGTGGTCAGGGTGGCCGGCTGGGCCAGGATGAGCCGCTGGGCGTCGGTGACTCCCGAGGTGTTGCCGTCGTAGATATAGACGTTCCCGCTGGGGACGGTGGCCGTTGAGGTGGCCTGAAGCTCTGCGGTGGAGGCACCCCCCGCGGCGCGCAGCCAGATCTGCTGGCCGGAGTGCACCCCCGTGGCGGTGGTTCCATCCCCGAGCAGAGAGGTGCCTGCCCGGTTCGAGTACATGGTCCCGCCCATTGCGGTGACGGTGGCTCCCTCCGGGGCGTCGGTGGTGACGTCGAACGGTCCGAGCACGCTCCGGGGGCCGCTCACGTTCCCGGGGGTGATGGTGAGGCTGGGCGGTGGCGGCTGGATCAGCGGCCCCTTGGATTTGACGTCGTTCACGATGGCGACCACGGCGTCGTGCAGCGCGGCGTCGGACGTGCTCACCACGTAGCGGTCGCTGAAGAACCAGATGGCCGCCTGCACGGCGGCGGCCTTCTGATTGAGATCGGTCAGCGTGGCGGGTTCGTCGGTGTGGGGGTAGTAGTCGTTGAGCAGCCGGGCTACGTAGCCCACCCTGGGAGACACCCCGCCGGCGTCCCAGCTGCCCAGGTGATACCCGAGGCCGCCCCACGTGTCGGTGTTGATGTCGATGCAGTAGAGGTTGAGGGGCGTGCCGCCGCCGGTTGGTTCGCCATGGATGACCCCGGCAAACCCCTCGTCCTTCGCGCTCCAACCGGTGGTCGGATTGCTCGGGGGATAGGCGTCGGTGGCCGGGTTGAAGTCGTTGGAGGGATCGGCGATGAACCCGCTGACCCCCTTGCCGGGGAACCAGTCGCTAACCGTCATCTCGGTGTTGCCCCGTGTCGTCGCTCGCGACGGAGGTGCCCCGGGACGAACGACCGCGCCGGCAGAAGCGGCTTGCAGCAGGAAGGCCCCCACCGCGAGCCCCAGGAGAATGGGCACGCGCCACCCTCGGCGAACAAACACGAAATGACCCACGACCCCTCCTCCTCTTTGGTGGGGGCAAACCTACACCCGGGGCGGCGAGCACGTCCAGTGACGAATTGACAATTTCAGAGAACAGTGGTGTGAGCACGACTCGTTCCACCGGTGCCTGCACCTCGCCACCGCTACTGCTTATCGAGGATCAGCGCCGGCGATTTCCCGGCCGTCTACTCGCCCGTCTTCGTCGAGCAGCAGCGCCAGCGTCGGGCAGGCGTCCACGGCGCGCCGCGCCAGGCCGAGCAGATCGGGCGGTACTTCCGACTCGTCGATGATCGGGTAGCCCCAGTCGTCGAGGCGGATCAGCTCGGGCAGGAGCTCCACGCACAGGCCGTGGGCCTCGCAGGCGATCGGATTGACGCGCAGGGTGGCGGTCATCGGGCGAGCTCGCGAGTGCGCCGGATGCGAGAGCCCGGCGGCCGCACGCGCGCTGTCGCCGAGGGGCAGCCCCGCCGGCAGGGCGTCGCAGCGGCCCCGCCGATGCCCCTCCACATCGCGCTCGAACACCCGCAGCGCGCTTTCCACGAAGCGCACCGCGCCATCGGGGTGATGACAGGCGCCGCGACCGCGAATCTCCGCGCACCAGCGCAGCACACGGTCGCGCTCGCGCGGCGCCGCAGCGCCGTCGGCCAGAGCACCAAACGAATCCGCGATCGCCCGCAACCCGTACACGCACGGCCCGCACTGCCCGGCCGACTGGCCGGCCAGATACGAGATCACGCGGGCGCTCTCGTGCAGCCCGCACGAGCTCTCGCCCAAGGCGATCAGCACGCCCGACCCGAGCGAGCAGCCGACCGAGCGCAGGTCCTCGCGCGCGAGCCGCAGCCCGACGGCCTGCGAGGCCTCCGAAATCCAGGTGCCGAAGTAGCCGCCCACCAGGAGCGCCTGCAGCGGCTCGACCGGGCCGCCGGCGGCGTCCAGCAGATCGCCCATCGGCGTGCCGAAGGCGAGCTCGTACACGCCCGGCGCCCTGACCGCGCCGGTGATCGTGACCAGGGCCGAGCCGGGATCGGCAACCGTGCCGAGCTCGCGATACCAACTCGAGCCGAAGCGCGCGACCAGCGCGAGCTGAGCCAGCGTCTCGGGGTTCTGGATCAGCGTGGGCCGACCGCGGATGCCGCGCTCGAACGGCCTCGGGGGCACGAATGTCGGTTTCGTCGGACCGCCGTTCAAAAACTGGACGACCGCGCTCTCCTCGCCGGTGACGTAGCCCTCGGGACCGGTCACGACCGAGATCCGGACGCGATCGCCATCGCGCACCGATACCGCACCACGAAGCGCGTCAATCGCGTCGACCGCGCCCTCCCCCACCTTGACGATCACCTCGGAGGCGCCGACCGCGCCGGCGGCGAGGACCGCGCCGTCGAGCACCAGGTGCGGCAGGCGCGCGAGCAGCAGCCGGTCCTTCGCGCTGGCCGGCTCGGTCTCCGAGCCGTTGACGAGCACCGGGCCGACGCGCCGGCGCGCCGCCACCGCCCGCAGCTTGCGGGCGGTCGGGAAGTCCGCTCCGCCGCGACCTCGCAAGCCGCTGCGCTCGACCTCCTCGATCAGCTGGTGGGGCGCGATGTCCGGCAGCGAGCCGTGGATCCGCACATGCGCGGCGAGCGGCATCGGCTCGCCGCCCGGCTCCAGCCCGGCCAGCAACCGGGGCAGTCCGTGGTGGCCCGCGCTCATCAACCCACCCGCGACCCGGACAGGATTCCGCTCACCGTGTTCGTCTGGTTGTCGATCTGAAGCTGGACGCGGACCTCGACCCTGGCCCCGGCGCCATCGCGCAGCTGCGCGTCGAACTGCTCGCCCTGAAGCGAGGCGATCTGGCCCTGGAGAACTGACGGGTGGCCCGCCAAGGCCAGGTCGACCTGGCTGCCCGTCATCGACAGCCCGGCGCCGGCACCGACCGGGACACCGCCGATCCTCACCCGCAGGCGGCCGCGGATCTGGCCGCTCACCCGCATGGCCAGGTTGACGATCGCGCCGCTGGGTGCCTGCGGCTCGCTCACGGTGCCGCCCAGCCTCGCGGTGAAAGACGCGGGCAGAGGATTGGATCCCGCCGGCGGCGAGACCGCCGCGCCGGCCGACGGCGCAGGCGTCGGCCGTCCGAGGAGTGATTTCGGCGTGCCGGCGCGGCGTGCCCAGCCTTGTTGGAGCGGTCCGGCCAAGGTGAAGATGGCCAGCCCGATCGGCGTGATCACCGCAAGCGCCGTGGCCGGCGCGCGCATGCCGGCGTGTTCGCCCGACACATGACCGAGGCGCGTCCACACGGCCAGCAGCACGGCCACGATGCACGCCGCCGTCAGGCCGAGCATCCACCACTGCTTGACGTCGCTGCCGGTGCCGAGTCCATGCAGCACGGCGACCGGCCAGCTCGCGTAGGCCAGCCAATGGATGGCGCGCCAGGCGCGGTAACCGAGCCGGCGGCGCACCAGGCTGGTGACGGCGATGGCCAGCAGCAGATCGAAGGCCAGCGTGCCGAGGCCCATCCACAGCGGCCGATACGGCGTCACAAAGGGAACCACCCCATCCAAAAGGCTTATCGGGGCGAATCCATCCAGAACGCTGGTGATGACGTGGATCGCCAGTACGACCAGCACCAGCAGCGAAACGTCGCGATGCACACTGTCGATCGCGAAGCGGGGCCAGCGCGGCGCCGCGAATCGGACCGAGCCCACGATCCCCAGGACCACGCTCCCGGTCAGCAGCACCAGCGAGACCGCGCCCGTGCCGCGTGCGAGATACCAGTACGCGCTGGGACCGAGGGCGGCGGCAAAAGTCACGCGGGAGCCTCCTGAGCACCGCCGGCGGACATTGAACCCGCCTCCTGAGCACCCGCGGTCGACATTGAACCCGAATGAGCGCCGGCCGCCGATACCGAAGCCGCCGGAAGATCATCGCCTTCTGCGGGCCATTCGGCGAGGTGCCGGACCGTTCCGTCGACGGAGACCAGCCGGCTCGGCAGTCCGAGCTCCGCGAGCCACCCCACGGCGCGCGCGCCGCGGATGATCGCCGCGGTGCTGGCAATGTTGGCGTCGAGGCACGACGCGGCGGCCACGCTCGCGGTCCGCCACACGCTCTCGGCGGGCAGCGCGGTCGCAGGATCCACGAGGTGATGGGCAACTCCGGACCGCGTGCGCCACCGGCGGACCGAAACACTCGAGGTGGCGAGGCCACCCGAGCGCAACGCGATCCACTGCCCGGGCGCATCCAGCCCCGCGCGGTGGTCGTCGGTCACCCGCACCCGCCAGCCCTCAGAAGGCGCGTCGCCGGCCATCGCGAGATCTCCGCCGAACGCCACCAGCACGCCGCAGCCGGCGGCATCGAAGGCGCGCGCGGCGGCGCGATCGGCGGCCAGCGCCTTGGCCGTGGCGCCCAGGTCGAGGATGACGCCGGGAGCCGTCCGGACCGTGCTCCGGCCAATGTCCAGCTGAACCGTCCGCCAGCCGGGGATCGACGCCACGGGCCGCGAGTACCGCGGCGCGGATCGCTCCACCACAGCGAAGTCGCGGTCATAGCCGAGCGCGATCAGCGCCTCCCCCACCGTCGGATCGACGTCTCCGCCGGTCAGCCGCGCGGCTCGCAAGGCCGCGCTCACCGCCTCGAGCAACACCGGCCCGACCTGCACCGCCGCGCCCGCGCGAGGCGTTCAGCGAAGACAACTCCGAGTCGTCGCGAAACCGCGAGCAGGCGCGGTCGAACTCCGCCACCGTGCGCTCCACCGCCGCGACCGCGCGCGGAGAGCCGACCCGTCCGACAGGATCGGCCACGGCAACGACCGCGGCGGTGCCGAACGCCTCCAGGCGTCTGGAGTCCTGAACCTCCGGTGCCATCGCCGGCCCGCCGCGGTTCGCCTATGAGCCCCCGGAGACCACGCCTCCACCGCCCCCGGAGGAGGACGACGACGGCGGCGGCTGCGAGGGGATGCTCTGGGGCTGCGACTGGTCCGGCGCCGGCGAAGGTGCCTGGTTGGGGGCCTGGAGACCGAGGTCGCCGGCTGTGGCGGGCGGCGGCATCGGGGGGATGGCAGAGGAGCTGCTGCTGCTCGCGGTCGGCCGCGTCACCGTGGCCGCCTCGGCGCGCCCCGGGGATTTGGAGGCGAGCGTCTTGCCGGGCGCCACCGCGGACACGAGCGCAGCCAAGCCGGCGGTGAGCGCCGCCGCTCCGGCGATCACCCACCGGCGCGTGCGGTTGACACGCGCCAGCGCGGCGTCGCGGGCGAGCACGGCTCGAGATTGATTAGGACGGCCACTCATTCGATGCTCGGGTGCCATCGTGAGAAGAGACAATCAGCGCTCAGTA
This sequence comes from uncultured Solirubrobacterales bacterium, assembly GCA_963719355.1. GTDB lineage: Bacteria > Actinomycetota > Thermoleophilia > Solirubrobacterales > Solirubrobacteraceae > Palsa-465. The sequence goes on from CAVRBZ010000001.1 coordinate 182,758, forward strand.
AGAGCAGTATGAGAATCCTGGCGGATTGGTGGATCTACTGCCGGCAGATCGAGCGTGAACCTCGAGCCGTCGACCCGCACCGCGCCCCCGTGCCGCTGCGCGATCGCCGCCACGATCGACAGCCCGAGTCCCGAGCCGGGGCGGGCCGAGGCGCCGGGACCGCGCCAGAAGCGCTCGAACAGCCGCTCTCGGTCACTCGCAGATGGCCCCGGCCCCTCGTCGCTGACAGTCACCAGGACCCTGTCATCGGAGCGCGCCACCGACAAGAACACTCGACCATCGGCCGGCCCGTGTGCAAGCGCGTTCTCGACCAGGTTCTCGACCGCGCGCGAGAGCTCGCGGACGTCACCGCGGACGACAGATGCGTCGACGCGTCCACAGACGACCCGGCCGTTGTCGCTCGTGTGCGCCCGCACGACCTCGTCCACGAGGGCCGCGACGTCCACGGCAGCACCCGCGACCGGCGACTCACCGGCTCGTTCCAAAACAAGCAGATCGTCCACCAGCCGGGCCAGGCGCCGGGCGTCGCGCTGGAGCTCGTCGAGCACCTCGGGATCAGCGCCGTGCCGGGCGGCGAATTCGACGTTGCCGAGCAGCGTGGTGACCGGCGTGCGCAGCTCGTGAGAGGCATCGGCGAGGAAGCGCCGTTCGCCCGCCCGAGCCGCCTCGAGTGAGGCGAGCATGCGGTTCAGCACGCCGGTCAATCGCCCGATCTCGTCCGGGGCTCCTGTCTGCGGAAGTCGGCGCGAGACATCGGCCGTCCGCTCGATCTCGCCGGCCGCATCCGCCAATCGTCGCAGGGGAAGCAGCCCGCGGCGCGTCAGCACCGCCGCCAGCAGCGCCGCGAGCATGGCCACGCCCGCGCCGATCAGGACCACGACGAAGGCGAGGTGATCGGTGGTGCGCGCGATATCGGTGGTGTCCGAGGCCACAAGCACGGCGCCGCCGCCGGCGGGCCCGGACAGGGGGATCGGCGCGGCGTACAGCCGGAACAGCCGGTCGTCGAGATCGACGTTCTCGAACCCGGTGGCCCCGGAGGCGATGGCGGCGCGGGCCAGTCGATCCTGGGGCAAGAGGCGCGCGCCCAGCGTCAGCGAGCGGGCCACGATCCGGCCGTGGGCGTCGATCACCTCGACCACGATCTGGCGCCCCGACACCGGGCTCTCGAGTGCCCCCGGGCTATTCAGCACCGCCGGGGCCGAGACGGCGAGCTCGGCCACCTGCTCGGCGCGCTGGCGCAGGGCGGCGTCGAGCGAGCCGCGGAGCTCGTGCCGGACAAGCACGACGGTGGCAACGCCGAACAGCGCGAGCGCGGCCAGCGTGGCACCGGCCGCGGCGAGGATCAACCTGACCCGGAGGCTCTGCGCGCGCATGGTCAGGCCCATCGTCGTGCGCTCCCGCCCCCGAAGCACGCCGGCGCTCGCGCAGCGAACCGGGAAGTTTTCCAATTGTCCGCAAGTTTCCTGGCGCAGGACCCATATTTCTGGTGAGCAGGTTTCAACATGGATGTCGAGCTTTTGGCTCGTCGTAAGGGGGTTCCTTGCGGGTCGATTCGGTCCACCGGGGACCGATCAGGGTGCTGCTGCTGACGACCGATGAGCGCACGGCGCGGCTGGTCGAAGAGCTGCTCCACGCCTCGTGGCGTCACGTTCACATGCTCGTCCACGCCGCCTGGGATGCGGCCAGTACCGAGGCCGTGCTGGGCGATTCCGGCTGCTGCGTGCTGCTCGAGCTCGATCCCGATGCCCCGCCCGACGATCGTGGGGACAGACTCACGCTGCTCGAGTACGTCCGGATGTCGGCTCCCGAGGCCCCGATCGTCGTGCTCTGCGCGCGCCACGACGAACCACTGGCGCTGACCACGCTGGCGCAGGGGGCCCAGGATTGCCTGGTCAGCACCGAGCTCGAGCCGGGGCTGCTCCGGCGCGCCCTCATACACGCGCGGGAACGCAAACGCGTCGAGGCGCGGCTCGTCCGTCAGGCGCTGCACGATCAGCTCACAGGGCTGCCCAACCGCGCCCTGTTCCTGGACCGGCTCGGCGTCGCGCTCGAGCGCTCGCGCCGCTCGAGCGCTCCGCTGGCGATGCTGTTCCTGGACTTCGACAAGTTCAAGCACGTCAACGACTCCCGTGGTCACGCCGCGGGAGACCGGCTGCTCGCGACGCTGGCCGGGCGCTTGAGCACGCTGCTGCGCCCGATGGACACCGTCGCGCGATTCGGCGGAGACGAGTTCGCCTTTCTGTTCGAGGGGCTGAGCACCGAGCGCGAGGTGGTGCTGATCGCTGATCGAATCTGCGACGCGGCACGGTTCCCGGTTGACCTCGACGGGGTTGGAGTAAGCGTCACCGCGAGCATCGGGATCGCGATCGTCACCGACCCTACCGTTGCCCCCGAGACCATCATTCGCGAGGCCGACGCCGCCATGTACTGGGCCAAGGCACGAGGACGTTCGCGCTACGAGCTGTTCGACGAGGATTCGCGCCGGCGGGCGCGCGACCGAATCGAGTTCGAGGCGGCGATCAGGCAGGCCGTCGAGCGATGCGAACTGCGCGTCCACTACCAGCCGAGCCTGCGCCTGCACGATTTGAGCGAGGTGGTGGGGGTGGAGGCGCTGGTGCGCTGGCAGCACCCGAGACGCGGTCTGATCGTCGCGCAGGAGTTCATGCCGCTGGCCAACGACGTCGGGCTGGTGATCCCGATCGGCCGGTTCGTCCTCGAGCATGCGCTGGCCCAGCTGGTGCGCTGGCGAGCGCGAAAGCCCGACGTGACGCTCTCGCTGAACATCTCATCGGCTCACCTGCGCGACCCCGCCCTGCCCCCGGCGGTCGCTGACGCGCTCGAAGCCTGCGGGCTCGATCCCATGGCGCTTTGCCTCGAGGTGGCCGAGCGCGAGCTGGCCGAGGACCCAGGACCGGCGATCACCGCGTTCGAGAGCCTGAAGGCCATTGGGGTGAGGATCGCGATCGATGACTTCGGCGCGGGCGCGTTGCCGCTCGCGCAGCTGCGGGAATTGCCGATCGACACTCTCAAGCTCCACAGCAGCTTCGTCGCGGACCTGGACGGTTCGCCGCGGGCCGCGTCGGTGCTGGCCGCGCTGCTGGAACTCGGGCATGCGCTCGGGCTGGAGATCGTGGCCAAAGGGGTGGAGACTGAGGCGCACCTCGCGCAGCTCCGGGAGCTGAGTTGCGATGCGGTCCAAGGCTACGCCCTGGCGCCTCCGATGACCGAGGATCAGGTCCACGACATGCTTCTGGCCCACGCCGCCTGACCGGCCGGCGCGCGTTCCCGGCCGCTCAGGCTCGGAGCGTGAAGCCGCTCCCCCTGACCGTCTTGATCAGCGGCGGCGAGCCGAGCTTGCGCCGCAGCCGGGTCACGTAGCGATCGACCACGTTTGGCTCGGCAGCACCGTCCCAGATCTCCTCAAGCGCGCGCTCGCGCGTGACCACGCGGCCGCTCCCGCGCAGGAGCAGCTCGAGGAGCGCCGCCTCGCGCCCGGTCAGCTCGATCGCCCGCCCGCGCCGCGTCGCCCGTCGACCCGCCACGTCCAGCGTCAGATCGCCGTACGAGCGGAGCCCGGCGCCGCCCGCGCCGTCGCCCCCGCGCCGCGTCAGCGCCCGCAGTCTCGCGATCAGCTCCTGCACCGCGAACGGCTTGACCAGGTAGTCATCGGCGCCCGCCTCGAGCCCGGCGACGCGGTCGGGCACGGCGTCGCGCGCCGTGAGCATCAGGATCGGCGTCGGCAGCCCCTTGCTGCGCAATCGGCGCGCGACGGTCAGCCCGTCGAGTCCCGGCATGGCCACGTCGAGGACGATCACGTCGGGAGCGGTGCGCTCGGCTTCGGCCAGTGCCGCCCCGCCATCCGCAGCGACGAACACCTCGTACCCCTCGGCAGTCAAAGTCCGGTCCAGCATGCGGCGCAGCGGCGGGTCGTCGTCGACGACCAGGACGCGGTCAACCACCGGCGACGTCGCGGCGCAGGAAGACCAGGAAGGCCGCCACCAGCGCCGGGATCCCGTACATCGCACACACCCACGCCGCCCGAACGACCGGCGCCCAGTCGATCGGCTGGCGCAACAGGCCCTGCCAGGCGTTGAACTGGGTGCTCAGCAGGTAGGGCTGGGTCGCGCTCAGGCCCGGAAGGATGCCGATCAACTGGAACAGCAGCGAGATCATCAGCGTGCCGACCACCGCGGCCGCGCTGTTGCGGGTGATCGTCGAGAGCAGCAAGCCGATCGACACCACCGTGGCGATCGGGATCAGGTAGATGAGCAGGCTCATGTACACCAACTCGAGCCCCTTGGGCGCGGACACGATCGTCCCGCTCAGCGTTTGCACCGAGTTGAAGCCCGACTGCAGGCAGCCGGCGATCACCGCCACCGTGCCGCTGATGAAGATCGCCACGATCGCATAGGTCAGGGCGGCGAGCGCCTTGCCGGCGAAGATCTGCCAGCGCTCGAGCGACCGCGTGAGAACCGTCTTGAGGGTGCCGTTGTGGTCCTCGGACGCGAAGATGTCGCCGGCCACCAGCGCGGTGATCAGCGGAAACATCCACACCGCGCCGAACAGCAGGAGAACCAGCGGGACGACCAGCCCGCTCTTGGTCAGGTAGGAGGCGAACGCGAAGTCGTTGCCGTTGTCGGCCCGATGGTGGCGGAAGTGAATCGCCAGGACGAACAGGATCGGTACGAGCGCCGCCGCGCCGAGACCGAGGTACGTGCGCTTCTGGAAGCGCAGCTTGAACAGCTCCCAGCGGTACACGGTGGCGACGCCGGGTCGGGAGCGTGATCGGACAGCGGCCCCCGCCGGCGCGGGCAAAGTGCCGACGCCCGAGCTCATCGGGACGCCTCCGCCGCCGCGGGCTCGCCGGCCGGCCGGCCCCCGTTGACGACTCCGTCGCCCTCGGTGAGCGAGAAGAACAGGTCCTCGAGCGTGACCGTCTGCGGCGTCAGCATCTGGATGAGGGCGCCCGCCTCGATCAACGCCTGGGACAGCTCGGCGACGGCGGCGTCATCCCCCGTGAAGGCGATCCGGCCGTGCGCGGTCCGCACGTCCTCGATCCCCGGCTGGGCCCGGCACACCGCGAGCGCCCGTTCGTCGTTGGTGCTCGACAGCCAGTAGGTTGCGCCCGCGCCTCGCTTCAAGTCCGCGATCGCGCCCTCGTAGACGATCTTCCCCGAGCGCACGATGGCCACGCGGTCGCATAGTTCCTCGACCTCGGCCAGCAGGTGGCTCGAGAGCATGACGGTCATCCCCTGCTCGGCCAGGCGGCGGATCAGCAGCCGCATGTCGCGCATGCCGGCCGGGTCAAGGCCGGTAGCCGGCTCGTCGAGCAGCAGCAGCTTGGGGTTGCGGAGCAGCGCCGCGGCGATGCCGAGCCGCTGGCGCATCCCGTGCGAGTAAGCGCCCACCTTGTCCTTGGCCCGGTCGGAGAGCTCGACCGTCTCGAGCGCCTGCTCGACGCGCTCGCGCGCGTCGCCGCCGTCGAATGAACCCAGCAACTCGAGGTTGCGCCGGCCGTTCAGGTACGGGTAGAAGGTGGGCGCCTCGACAAAGCCCGCGACGTCATCGAGCGCCTGGACGCTCTCGAGCGGGTCGCGGCCGAACAGCCTGACCGTGCCCTCGGTGGGACGGATCAGCCCGAGCATCATCCGCAGCGAGGTGGTCTTGCCGGCGCCGTTCGGTCCGAGGTACCCGTACACGTCGCCGGCGTGGACCGTCAGATCCACGCCAGCAACCGCTTCCAGCGCGCCGTAGCGCTTGACGAGGCCCCGGACCTCGACCGGAGGAGGTCCGGGGCTGGCGAGCGCGGCGTCCGGCGGAGCGTCCGTCATGTGGGGGGCCACTTTAGGGTGTCAGCGCCTTAGCGGCGGCCTCGGCGGCGGCGGCCGGCACCGAGCCGAGCACCGTGTACTGGACCGGCGCCGCTCGTGTACCGGATCACCGTTCCGAGCGCGGTGGCCAGCTCCTGGCCGGAGTGGCCGTTGATCGAGACGGTCGGGAGGCTCAGGCCCTGATGGTCGCCGCCCCCTGGCAAGGACGGGCTCTTGGCCGTCGCAGTCTGCGTGGACGCGCTCTGCGCGATCACCGCGATCCCGCCGAGGCCCTGACCATAGGTGACAAGCGCGGCCGGGCTGCCGCCCCAGTCGAGCAGCTGCACGGACTGGCGGGGGAGGCCGACCAGGCTACCCGGCGCCGCCAGCGTGAACGGAAGGTGAGCCTGGACCGCGGCCACTCCGGTGACGTCGGCCTGTCCCTTGCCGCTCTTCGCGGCGTGCTTGCCGCGCGCCGTCGCGCCGTGCTTGGCCGCGGCGCCGGCGGCGGTCGGCGAGACCCGGACGGTCTTGGCCCCGGCCGGCGTCTGGATCGACAGGTCGCCGCTCGAGACGGGGCCGAACGAGATGTTCGTGGCCTTGAGCTCGAGCACCGGGACGTTGCTCTGGGTCGAGTAGACCGCGATGCCGAGCGGCACGCCGTGCGCGGCGTCCCACGCCAGCTGCACGTCACCGAGCAGCCCGCCGTCGTGCTTGGGCGAGAGCACGATCTTGTACGCCGGCTGGCCGGCCACGTTGCGCGGCGTGGGACCGACCAGATTGACGTGCTGGAGTAGCTGGTTCAGCTGGGTCTGGATCTGCGCCACCGAGGGGATCGTGTCCTTCGCACCCGTCTTGTCCTTCGCCGTCGAACCCTGCGCCGGCAGTGAGCCCTGGTAGACCGTGCGCGACATCGGGTCGTAGATCGAGAACTTGCCGTTGTCGAGCGCCACCTGGGCATCGCCGTTCTGGCCCTGGAGCTCGAGCCGCAGCCGGCCGTCGTTCGACGCCCAGAGGCGGCCCGAGGCGCCGTTCAGGATCGGGTCTGAGCCCTGGAGGTCGGAGGAGCTGATCAGGTTGTTGGTGAACTTGATCCGCGCGGAGATGCCGCTGACCTGGGGCGCGCTCGCCGCCTGATGCAGCGCCTGGGCGAGCGACTCGCGCGGCGGTACGCGGCCGCCCGACGTCGCGGCGACGGCGATTGCCGTGCCGGCGGCGACGGCGATGATCAGGCCGACCAGGATGGCCAGCAGACGTTGCGTGGAGACTGTGCGCAGGAAGCTCATGACGACATGCCTTTCTCGTGGGCTGCGACCACGATAGGACACGATTTTGAAATTACATTGACAGTGGCCGCCTGCCAGACGGGAACGCCATCGAGCCACTGGCCAGGCCAGCCGCGCTAACGTCACGGGTCGTGTGCAGGTTGTTCGGCATGAGCGGGGGCCGTGAGCCCGTCCGCGCCACCTTCTGGCTGCTCGAAGCGCCCGACTCGCTGGCCGAGCAGAGCCGGCGCGAGCCCGACGGAACCGGCCTGGGGACCTACGACCCGGACGGACATCCGCTCGTCTCCAAGCAGCCGCTCGCCGCCTATGAGGACCAGCAGTTCGCCCAGGAGGCCCGCGAGGTGCGCTCGCGCACGTTCGTCGCCCATGTCCGCTATGCCTCGACCGGCGCGGTCAGCCCGGAGAACACACATCCGTTCGAGCAGCAGGGGCGGCTGTTCGCCCACAACGGCGTGATCGAGGACATCGGCCGCCTCGACCAGGAGCTCGGCGACGCGACGAGGCTCGTCCAGGGCGAGACCGATTCCGAGCGCTACTTCGCGCTGATCACCCGCGAGATCGAGCGCGGCGCAGACGTCGGCGCGGCGATCGCCCGAGCGGCGGGATGGATCGCCGAGCACCTGCCGGTGTTCGCGCTGAACCTGGTCCTGATCAGCGCCGAGGAGCTGTGGGCGCTGCGCTATCCGGACGTGCACGAGTTGTTCGTGCTCGAGCGCGCCGCGGGCGGTCCGACCGGCGGCCGCCATCTTGATCACGCCAGCGCGCGTGGGTCGGTTCGCGTCCGGTCCGGGGACCTGGCGCAGAAGCCCGCGGTGATCGTGGCCAGCGAGCGCATGGACGAGGATCCGGGATGGCGGGAGCTCCAGTCGGGCGAGCTGCTGCACGTGGGCGCCGATTTGCGCGTGACGATCACGCGGGCGCTCGACCGGCCGCCCGCGCACCAGTTGACGCTGGCCGACCTCGGCGGCAAGGCGGCGGCATCGCAGGCGCCCGCCCAGCAGCACGCGTGAGCACCAGCCTCGAGCACGCGTGAGCACCAGCCTCGTCTACCGCAGCGCGGCCGGCTACGAGCTGCTGATGCGCGCGCTCTACGGCCGCCACTATGGCGATCGCATGCGGGCGGTGGCCGAACAGGTGCCGGACGGCGCCTCGGTGCTCGAGCTGTGCTGCGGACCGGGAACGCTCTATTTTCGCCACCTCCGCGGCCGGGTGGGCGGCTACGTGGGAATCGATGTCAACCCCGGATTCGTCGAGAGGCTGCGCCGGCAGGGCGTCGACGCGCGCCGGCTCGACCTAACCCACGACGAGGAGCCGCTGCCCAGCGCCGACGCGGTCATCCTCCAAGCCAGCCTCTACCACTTCCTCCCGCACGCTGAGCGCGTCGTCGACCGGATGGTGGACGCCGCCCGCGCCAGGGTCATCGTTTCCGAGCCGGTCCGCAACCTGGCCTCGAGCCAGGTGCCGCTGATCGCCCGACTCGGCCGGCGCGCCGCCGATCCCGGCGCCGGCGGCCACGCGCAGCGCTTCACCGAGGAGACGCTCGAGGACCTGATGGGGCGCTACCGGGAACGGATCCTGGCGGCGTTTCCGAGTCCGGGCGGGCGCGAGCGGGTGTACGTGCTGTCGGCGACGCAGTAGCCATCTCGCCTCCCGGCTGCGCCTGCCCTCCGGTCTGCTGGTCGATCACAAACAGGGGGCGGTCCTTGACCTGCTCGAAGATCCGCCCCACGTACAGGCCGACGACGCCCACGCTGACGATGATGAACCCGGCCAGCACCAGCAGCAGCACCGCGAGCGAGGTGTAGCCGGGCACGGTCTTCTGCGGCTCGACGAAGTAGTCGACGACCTCGAACAGCGCGATGACCACGCCGACGAGTGCGATGACGAAGCCGAGCAGGACGACCAGCCGCAGCAGCACCGTGCTGCGGAAGAACATCCCGTCGAGCGCGACCTGGACGAGCCGCCGCAGCGTGTAGCCGCTCTCGCCGGCGTGGCGCTCGTGGTGCTCGATCTCGATCTGCGTGGAGTCGAAGCCGAGCCAGTCGAGCGCGATCATGTACTCGCGGTCGCGGTCGCGCAGCCGCAAGAACGCGTCGACCACGCGGCGCGAGAGCAGGCTCAGGTTGCTGTAGTCGGGCCGCACGTCGGTCTCCAGCGTCAGGCGGCGGTAGACGCGGCTGCTCCAGCGCCGGACGGCGGAATGCCGCCACCCCCGGCGGACCGTGCGCACGATGTCGTACCCCTCGCCGGCCGCGGCCCACATCCGCGGAATGTCCTCGGGCGCCTCCTGCAGATCGCAGTCCATCACGACCACCCACTCCCCGCTGGCGAGGCCGAGCCCGGCGGTGATCGCGGCGTCCTGGCCGAAGTTGCGGCTCAGGCGGAAGGCTCGGACGTGCTCATCCTGGCGGGCGAGTCGCTGGAGCACCGACCAGCCGTCGTCGAGGCTGCGATCGTCGACGAACACGAACTCGTAGCTGTCGGTGATCTGGGCCACGCTGTCGGTCAGCCGGGCGTGCAGCGCCACCAGGCAGTCCGCGCATCCGTACACCGGCACCACGACGCTCAGCATCTCAGCGCTCCGGCCTCTGGAAGAAGATGAGCAGGGCGTTCGGCGTGCGGTGGAAATACTTCGGGGCCAGCGCTATGAGCTGCTTGACGGTGAGCCGCGTCGGGCGCTCCAGCGCGAACCGCCCGACGATCCAGTTGCGAACCACGAAGCGATCGATCAGCCTGGCGCCGGGCGGCGCGGTCACAGCCGGGGTCGGTGCTCCGACCGGCGTGAGCCAGGTGGGCGGTTGCTTGGGCAGGACGATGCGAACAGGCCGCAGCGCGGCCTGCTTGCGGTCGCCCACCACGTCGACTTCCTGGACCAGGACCTTCTGCGACTGGGGCTGGGCCCACTTCACGAGTGGGAGATAGATCTTCAGCGGGTCGGCGGTGAACCCGTTGGCCGCGATGATCGCCCGGGGGACGTTCGCGGGTCCCAGCGCATGGGCGACGCTTCGCCAGTCAGGACGCTGGAGGTAGGCGTGGGTTTGGACCTGGATCGTGACGTAGGAGAACATTGCCACCAGGACCACCCCGAGCAGGCCGCCGAGCAGGCGAAGCCGCGGCGCGGCGCAGGCAGCCCCGAGCAGGACGGCCAGCGGGACGACCGCCGGCATCACGTTGCGCGCGAGGAAGTAGTCGTCAGCGCGGCTGAGGGTTCCGAGAATGAGCGGGGCGAGCCACACGAAGCCGCCGATCGCCGCCGCCACGGCCGCGCCCCGCCGCGTCCGGTGGTCGCCGCCGAAGGCCAGCAGCAGGACGGCCAGGACCAGGAGGAGCGCTCCGCCGAGAAGGCCCTGGTTGACCGTCGCCCGGCGGTACATGATGCTCACCCCCCACTCCGCGACGGCTTGCGAGAGCCGGATGTGCTGGGGGGTCTGCGCGATCCAGCCGACGCCGTGGCCGGTGTCGATCAACGCGAACGGCAGCATCGCCAGCTGCACGACCGCCACCACGCCGACCGCCGCGCCCGCCGGGCGGGAGCGCGCGTTCCACAGCAGCCACAGCGCCTCGGGGGCGACCAGGAAGCCCGCGAAGAAGTGCGTCATGAGGGCCAGCGAGGACCAGATCGCCCACCAGGCCAGGTTTCGCCGGCTCGGCCGCGCCCGGGCGCGGATGAACCACAGGAACGACGCTCCGGAGAGCGCCGCGAGCAGCATGTAGGCCCGCGCCTCCTGCGAGTACCAGATCAGGAACGGATTGACGGTGACCAGCGCGGCCGCGAGCACGCCGGCACGCGGACTCACCAGGTCGCGCGCGCAGAGAAAGGCGATCGGGACGAGCGCCACCCCGGCCAGCATCGAGACCGAGCGCATCGCCGCCTCGCCGGTGCCGAACAAGTGCGCCCAGGCCCAGATCAGCACGAAGTACAGCGGTGGCGTCGTCTCGACGTGCACCACCGTGTTGATCATCGCCCCGAGCGGCAGCTGCGCCTCGTATGCGGTGAGCGCCTCGTCCATCCAGTAGCTCTGGTTGGTGAGGACCACGATGCGGATCGCCGCGGCGATCACGACCAGCGCTCCGGTGATCCAGACCTCGACGGGAATCGATCGGGCCCGGTCGGCGTCTCGAAGCCAGGGTGGCACGGGGCCGCCGAGCCGTCGAGCCGAGTAGTCGGACGTGCTCACCGGGATGACCTCATGCCAGCAGGTCGGTGAGGGCCTCGACCACGTCGTCCTGGTCCGCCTCGGTCACCTTCGGGCTGAGCGGCAGGCTCAGGGTCAGCTCGGAGATCGCGGTGGCGACCGGGAACTGGCTCGGCTCGAGGCCGTATTTCTCGCGGTAGAACGGATGCAGGTGTACCCCGCGGTAGTGCACGCCCGTGCCGATGTTGTGGGTGGTCAGGCCATGCAGCAGCTGATCGCGGGTAAGCGGTGCGTCAGGATCAACGGTCACCTGGTACAGGTGGCGCGCATGGATGCTGTTCGGATCGGCAGGCGGTGGCGTGTGGACCGGCAGGTCCGCCAGGAGGTCATCGTACCGGGCCCACAACTGCGCCCGACGAGCGATCCACTCATCGAGCCGCGGCAACTGATGCAGGCCGAGCGCGGCCTGGACGTCGGTCATGTTGTATTTGAAGCCGGGCTCGACCACCTCGTAATGCTTGAAGCCGGCGTCAGAGAAGCGCTGCCAGGCGCCCAGGCTGAGTCCGTGCAGGGCCAGGCGTTCCACCCGGGCCGCCACCTCCGGATCCTGCGTGACGAGCGCGCCGCCCTCGATCGTCGTGACGTTCTTGGTCACGTAGAACGAGAACGCGGTCAGGTTCCCGAATGCGCCGATCATCCGGCCTCGCCACTGCGCCCCGAGCGCGTGCGCGGCGTCCTCGAGGATCTGCACACCATGCTCGTCGCGCAAGCGGCTCAGGCGGTCCATGTCGACCGGTCGGCCCGCCAGATGAACCGGCATGATCGCCTTGGTCTGCGGGGTGATGGTCGCCTCGGCCTGGTCGAGGTCGATCAACCCGCTGCCCGGCTCGGAGTCCACCAGCACCGGCCTCGCGCCGGCATGCTCGACCGCGTTGGCCGAGGCCACGAAGGTCAAGGCCGGAACCAGGACCTCGTCGCCGGGGCCAATCCCCAGGACGCGCATCGAGAGGGTCAGGGCCGCGGTGCACGAGGACACACACCGGCATTCGGCCACGCCCACGTACTCGGCCAGCATCCGCTCGAAACGGTGAACCTTGGGTCCGGTCCCGATCCAGCCTGAGCGCAGTGAGTCGACAACCTCGGCGATTTCAGCCTCGCCGATCAGCGGACTGCCGAAGACAAGGAAATTGTCTCGCAAAGTAGGTGACTCCCCGGCCCCGCGCAGGCGGCGCGGGCGGCATGGTAGGCCTCATGCCGGAGCTAAGTCTGCTCTTAGCGTCGTTAGCGCCGTTATAGCCCGCGTTAGCGTTGTGCGACCATCGGATGTGAAGATGGCCACGTTGGAGCGCACCGCAGCCGCCTCTGAGGCCTCCCCGCGGCTGCGTCTTCCCCCGGGACCCCAGCTTCCGCGGATCGTCCAGACCGCCGGGTTCATCGTCGGGGCACCCTGGTTCATCGACGCATGCCGGCGCCGGTACGGCGACGCGGTGACGTTCAGGACCCTGTTCGACGACCGGTTTGTCATGGTGTTCCACCCCGCGCTGGTCAAGGAGCTGTTCCAGGGACCCGGCGAGCAACTGCGCGCCGGCGAGGCGAATGCGATGCTGGGTCCGGTGGTGGGCGAGCGCTCGGTGTTGCTGCTCGACGGCGGCGAGCACCTGCGCCACCGGCGGTTGATGCTCGGGCCGTTCCACGGCCGGCGGATACAGGCGTTCGCCGAGGCGATGCGCCGATCAGCCGACCTCGAGATCGACGCCTGGCCGATGGGCGAACCGTTCGCCCTCCTGCCCAGCATGCAGTCGCTGACCCTGCGGGTGATCATGCAGGCCGTGTTCGGGTACGAGCCCGGGCCCGAGGAGGAGGAGCTCCGCCGCCGGCTGCGGGCGATGGTCGAGCCGCTGGCCCAGCCGCGGGGGATGATGGTGCTGGCCGCCCTGCCCCTCCTCGCCCGGCGAAACCGGCAGCTGCCCGATCGCTTCGCGGGCGCGCGCCGCGCCGTCGACGAGTTGCTCTACACCGAGATCGCCCGCCGGCGACGCGACCTGGACGCCCTCGAAGAGCGCGACGACGTGTTCTCGTCGCTTCTGCTGGCCCGCGACGAGGAAGGGCAGGGGCTTTCGGACCGCGAGGTGCGCGATGAGCTGATGACGCTCCTCCTGGCCGGCCACGAGACCACCGCCACCGGGCTGGCCTGGTGCTTCGATCTGCTGCTTCACGCGCCGGCGGTGCACGCGCGAGCGCTCGGCCGCGACGAGCGCTACCTCGACGCCGTGGTCAAGGAGTCGCTGCGGATCCGGCCGGTGATCCCCGGCGTCGGCCGCGTGGTGCGCGGCGAGCCGTTCCGGCTCGGCGACTACGTGATCCCGCCCGGGGTCGAGATCAACCCTTCGATCCGCATCATCCACCGGCGCGAGGACTTCTATCCGGACGCCGGCGCATTCCGGCCCGAGCGCTTCCTGGCCGAGGACCCACCCGACACCTACACCTGGATCCCGTTCGGCGGCGGCACCCGCCGCTGCCTCGGCGCGTCGTTCGCGCTGATGGAGATGCGAATCGTGCTCGACCGCGTGCTCGAGCGCGCCGCGCTACGCGCGGCCGAGCCGAAACTGGCCGAGGTCCAGTTGCGGGCGATTACGCTGGCGCCGCGCGACGGGGTGCGGGTGGTTCAGGACCGCCCGCCGGGCGCAGCCTAGATCGCCACGCCCACGCGCGGTCGGCCGAGCTGGCACGACCGACCCGACGGGTTTGTCGACGTTCACTGCGTTACCGGGTCTCCGGCGCCGGTCGCCACCGGCCGTGCCGGATCGCGGATCCACTCGCTCCACGACCCCACGTACAGCGCGCCGGCAAAGCCTGCCAGCTCAAGCGCCAGCACCTCATGCGCGGCGGTGACGCCGGAGCCGCAGTAGGCGCCCACCTCGATGTCGTCGCGGACCCCGGCCGAGGCGAACCGGGCGCGCAACTCGCCGGCGTCCAGGAACCGCCCCGACGTGCGGTCGAGCAGCGAGGTGCTCGCCAGGTTCACCGCGCCCGGGATGTGGCCGGCGACCGGATCGACCGGTTCGCGCTCGCCGCTGAAGCGCTCGGGTGCCCGGGCGTCGAGGAGCACGCCGCCGTGCGCCACCGCCGCCGCGGCGGCCGCGTCGAGCAGCGGCATCCCACCGGCGCGCGGGACGAAGTCCCCACGGTCGGCTGCGCTCACCCCCCGCTCGATGGCGTAACCGGCGGCCAACCAGCCACTGAAACCCTCATCCAAAACAAAAACCCGCGAGTGGCCGAAATACCGTAGGAGCCACCACGCCCGCGCCGCCGCCATCGAGTTCCCGGCGTCGTAGACCACGACGGGCCGGTCGGCCGACACGCCGGCCGCGCGCATGGCCTCGCCGAACGACTCGGCCGGGGGCAGCGGGTGGCGCCCGCGCTCGCCCGGCGGCCCCGCCAGCACCCTCTCCAGATCGACGAACGCCGCCCCCGGGATGTGGCCCTCCAGGTAGCGCGGCCGGCCCGGCGGGCCGCCCAGCTCCCAGCGCACGTCGAGCAACGTCGGCCGCTCGACCCGCCGGTGAAGCTCCTCCGCCGAGATCAGCGTCACCGCTTGCCGATCGCGTAGCGCAGGATCGACAGGTCGGTCAGCCACTCGACCGGAGCCTTGTCGTCGGTGTAGACGGCGCCACCGCGCAGGGCGGGCGCCACCCGCGCGTCCACCGCCTCGGCCAACGGCTGCAAAGCGTGCGGCACGGCCAGAGCCGCGAACGACAGCGGCCGCGTGCTGCCCACCACGAGCGAGTTCGTCGCGCTGACCACGTCGCGCACGACCACCGGGAAGACGGCTCGCGCAGTCGCCGAGACCACCTGCTCGAGCGCATCGGATCCCGGGATGTGCCCCACGTTGACGATCACGGTCCCGCCGGCGTTCAGGTGCGATCGGATGAGCGCGAAGAACTCGCGGGTGAGCAGGTAGAACGGGATGTAAGGCTGCCGGTAGGCATCGAGGAAGATCGCGTCATAGCGCGCCCGCCTCGTCTCGAGCCAGGGTCGGGCGTCGGCGGTGTAGAGGTGGAGCTTCGGCCCACGCAGGCCGAAGTAGCGCCTGCCGATCGTGGTCAGTTTGCCGTCGATCTCCACCGCGTCGACCTGGGTGCCCGGGTAGTAGTGGCCGTACGCGCGCGCCACCGTGCCCGCCGCGTCGCCGAGGATCGCGATCCGGGCCGGAGGCTCGGACCGCGCCGCGAACGGCAGCACGAGGAAGTCGTCCCAGTACCCGCCGGTCAGGTAGCTCCAGGGCCGGTACAGCGAGTGGATCGCCACGCCCTCGTTGAGCTGGAGCCAGCGCTCGCCGCTGGGGAACTGGAGCACGCGCGCATACTGGTAGTCGGTCTCGGTCGAGTAGATCACCCGGGCCCCGGCCACGTCGGCTCCCACCGCGCTCGGCAGCATGGCGAGCAGCGCGGCGATCGCCGCCGCCACGACCAGGAACCGCCAGGAGCCGGCGCCGAGCGCCGCCGTGAGCGCGAGTGCGGCGGCAAAGACCAGGAACGTGCGGTGGGTCCCGATCATCGGGATCAACAGCAGCGCGGCCAGGAACGTGCCGAGGAGCGACCCGGCGGTGGAGATCGCGTACAGGCGCCCGGTCACCGTGCCGGTGTCCGCCACGCGCGCCACCGCCAGGCGGTTCGCGTACGGCGCCACCATGCCGAGCAGCAGCACCGGAACCGCGACCAGCACCAGGACCGCGGCCAGCGAGCCCAGGAAGCCACCGACCGAGAGGGAGCCCAGCGCCTTGACCGCCGCGCGCAGGAACGGGTCGGAGACGAACGGCACGATCGCCAGCAATATCGCCGCGCACAGGACGATCGCGCACAGGCCGGGCAGGTCGGCCCGGCGATCCGCGAGCCGGCCGCCGACCGCGTAGCCGACCGACAGGGCGACCAGCACGGTGGCGATGGTGTTGGCCCAGATGATCGTTGAGGCGCCGAAGTAGGGGGCGAGCAGGCGCGCGGCGGCGATCTCGGCCCCGAGGCTGGCCGCCCCCACCGAGAAGGCGATCGCGCGCAGGCGCCAGAACGGAACCGGGACCGGTGCTCGGTCGCCGCGGCCGTCGGGCAGCCGGGCGGCGGTCGACCGGATCTTCGTCGTCACGCTCACAGCACAGCGAAGCGTAATGGCGACGATGCACTGTCAAGCTACCGCGATGCTGCTCTACGACTCCGCGGTGTCCGGCAACTGTTACAAGGTCCGGCAGCTGTTCGCTCACCTCGGGATCGAGTACGAGCGCCGCGAGGTCAGCGTGATCGACCGCTCGGGCCGCCACGAGCTGCTCGGCGCGCTCAATCCGGCGCTGCGCGTCCCCACGCTGGTGCTCGACGACGGTCGGTCGCTCGGCGAGTCGGACGCGATCATGTTCTACTTCGCCGAGGGCACGCCGTTCCTCCCCGAGGACCGCTTCGAACGCGCCCAGGTTCTCCAGTGGCTGTTCTTCGAGCAGTACAGCCACGAGCCTTACATCGCGGTGGCGCGATTCTGGGCCCTCGCCGGGATCACGCCCCCGGAGTCGGAGGCCGAGGCCAAGCGCCGCGGCGGCACCTCTGCGCTACGCGCGATGGAAGCACATCTGTCCGGGCGCGAGTTCCTGGTCGCCGGGCGCTACACGATCGCGGACATCGCGCTCTACGCCTACACGCACGTCGCCCCGGAGGGCGGGTTCGAGCTCGAGCCATATCCCGCGCTTCGCGCCTGGCTGGACCGGGTTGCCGCGCAGCCCGGCCACATCGCGATCAGCGACTGATCAAGGGTGCTTGCGCCCCCGCACCACCCGGCGTGGGAGAGGCAGAGGCGAGAAGCGCTCGGCCGCAAGCCCGGCGAAGCCCCGCGGATCGGCCTTGGCCACCAGGTTCGCCAGCTCGAGCCATTCGTTTTTAGTGAGGTTGCCCCTGCGCCCCTTGGCCATGCGCACGAGCGTGATCACCCGCCGGCGCTCGATCGGCTCGAGCTGGTGCCAGTGCCGGCGGGCCAGCATCACGATCTGAGCCGCCGCCAGCACGCGCCCCACGGGTATCGCGCGGGCGGCTTTGAACGGTTTGACTTTCATCCCTACGGAGTGTAGGAGGCGCAGCCGACGAAGCGGGGCGGCCGGCCCGGCGCCGCCCCGCTCGTGAGGTTCAGCCCCCTACCGGCGCGTAGGCTCGCCGGTAGTCGGGTCGAGGAACAGCGGCCGGTTCTCGCCGTGGCGGAACGTGAACATGTTGTCCAGCGTGCCCGCCGAGGCGTCCGCCGCGCCGCCGCCGATCCGCTGGCCGCCGAGCCAGTTGTTTTCGATGAACTGGACGACGGAGGCCTGGTCGGTGAACGTGTTGTCGACGTAGTTGCGCTTGGCGAACGGCGAGACGATCAGCAGCGGCTGGCGCGGTCCCACACCGCACCGAGCCTGCTGGCCGCTCGGGACCTGGGCCGGGTTGTTGCCGCACAAGCCGGGGCCGGTCAGCGCATCGAGCGTCGTCTGCGACTGAGTCACAATCGGACCCATCTGGTGGTCGTACCAGCCGTCGCTGTCGTCGTAGGCGATGATCACCGCGGTGCTCCGCCACGACGGCAGGCGCTCCAGGTGGTTGACCGTGGAGGCCAGCCAGGTCTGCTCGTCGAGCGGATCGGAGTACCCCGCGTGACCGTCCTGGTAATCCGCCGCCTTCAAGTACGACACCGCCGGCAGGTTGTTGTGGTCGGCCGCCGCGAAGAAATCCTTCAGGTCGTACTGGTGGTTGGCCTGATCCTGATGGCCGACCATCCCGATCGAGGTCGGCGGCAGGTGCTTGGGGTTGGCCGTCGAGGCGTAGTACTGGAACGGCTCGTGGTGCGGGTTGTAGTCGGTCTGCGAGGCCCCGCCGATGTTGTTGTGGGCGCCGGTGCACACCTTCGACAGGTCATCGGTGCTCGGCTGCCCGGGGACGTAGTTCGGGCTGGCGAAGCCGCCCTGGAACCAGCCCCAGGTGGTCCCGGACCTGTCGAGGAGGTCACCGACATTCGCGCCGCCGAACTGGACCGTGTCGGCCGCGACGTGGTGGTCCTGGGTGGCCGAGCAGATGTCGTAGTTCGGGTCGGCGTCGCTATAGAGCGTTCCCGTGCCCTGCGGCTGCGGCGAGCCCGGCGTGGCCGGGGCGGAGCCGGGAGCCGCGCTGCACGGAACCGGCGGCGTGCTGTACACGGCGCTGGCCGGGCCGCAGATCACGCCGTAGGTGTTCGTGCCGGTGACGTTGATCGCGCCGGGCGTGGAGGGACCGAAGTTCACCGAGTAGGAGTTGTCGCTCATCGCGAAGTGCTGGGCGTAGTTCCACAGCCCGGTCACCGTGTTGCCGTCGTAGTAGTCGAGAACCAGGTGCGGCGCGCTGACGTCCGGGGGCGAGCAGCTCTCGACGTCGGTGAACGGGATGAACTTGTCCATCAGCCCCATGTCGTAGGCCTTCTGCTCGGCCGTATAGCCGTGGTTCTGGTCGCAGGTGAGCGCCTGGGAGGGGCTGAGCCGCGCAGGATTGGCGCCATTCGGGTTGTTGGTCAGGAGCGCTCCCGACAGCCCGTTCACGGTGGGCGTCCGGGGCGAGGCGTAGAAGGGCGAGCCATCGGTGTTGGCCGCGTGCGGATAGGTGCCGAAGTAGTGGTCGAACGACACGTTCTCCTGGAAGATCACCACCAGGTGCTTGATCGGTGTCGCGGAGACGGGGCCACCGCGAGAGCCGTGGTCGCCGTCGTGCCGGTGCGACCGGCCGCTGGTCGAGTGCCGATCCGACCGGCCGGCGGTCGAGTGCGGATCCGACCGGCCGCCTGTCGAGGCCTGCGCCACCGCGACGCTGGCCCCGGCGATGAGGAACGCTGCCATCAGCAGCGAGAGCACGCGCTTGCGCGCCATGAAGGGTCTCCTTTCCGTTGCAATTCACCCGGCGCCACCCCCCGGTGCGCCGCCAGAAGGACTGTGTCGGGCGGACCCTACCGCGGAGTTGTCGGCTTGTGAGCGGTCCGTGAACGGGTTGTGACTGCCCAGACGCTCGGGGCGCGACTATGCTCGCGCGTGCCGCTGGCCGCCGAGCTCGGACTGCCCATCTTCTGAAACTGAGAGGAGCAAGTGACGTGCCCTACGAGACGATCATCTGGGAGCGGTCCGGCGCCATCGGGCGACTGACTCTCAACCGTCCGGACTCGCTCAACGCGTGGACGCCGGAGCTCGGCCTCGAGCTGCGGACGATCATCGAGCGCGACGCCGCCGACGAGTCGGTGAGGGCTGTCCTGATCACCGGCGCCGGCCGGGGGTTCTCCTCGGGCGCGGACCTGAAGGCCGGCTTCGACGCCGCGGAGGACGGCATGCCCGACGTCTACAAGGAGCTGCACGACGTCTACCACCCGGCGATCGCCGGCGTGCGGCGGCTCGAAAAGCCCGTGGTCGCGGCCGTCAACGGCCCTGCCGTGGGCATCGGGTGCTCGCTGGCGCTGGCCTGTGACCTGATCATGGCCGCGGAGTCGGCCTTCTTTGGGCTCGCCTTCGTCAACATCGGGCTGATGCCCGACGGCGGTTCGACGGCGTTCGTCCCGCCGGCGGTCGGGCGGGCCCGCGCGTTTCAGATGGCGCTGCTCGGCGAGCGCATCCCCGCCCCGCAGGCGCTCGAGTGGGGGCTGGTCAACTGGGTGTATCCGGACGACCGGCTGATGGACGAAGCCGAAGCCTTGACCGCGCGGCTGGCCGCCGGCCCCACCCGCTCGTACGCGGCCAGCAAACGCGCGCTCAATCGGTTCATCTACGGCGACCTCGACGCCCAGCTCGACCTCGAGGCCGAGCTTCAACATGCGCTCGGGCGTACCAAGGACTTCTTCGAGGGCACCGCGGCGTTCGTCGAGAAGCGCGCGCCGGCGTTCACCGGCGCCTGATCGCCGACACCTGTTCGAGCACGGCGGACGCCTCGTCCGCCATTCGGCGCACGATCTCGCCCGCCGGCCCCGCCTCGACCAGCTCGTGCGCCTGGCCGGCCCATAAGTTGAACCCGTCCGCGTCGCCGCGCCCTCGGGCGGCGGCCCGCAGCGGGCTCGTGGCGTGATGGATCTCGGGATAGGCGAGCGGCGCGGTGGCGCTGTGTTCGGTCATGAACCGGTTGACGATCCCGCGCGCCGGGCGCCCGCTGAATGCCCGCGTCACTCGCGTGGGGTGTCGCTCAGCCAGGAGCGCGCGCTGGGCCTCAGCCGTCGCCGCCTCGGGCGCGAGCATCAGCGCGGTCCCCAGCTGGGCCGCGCTCGCGCCGGCGCACAGCACCGCCGCGAGCGCCGCCCCGTCCATGATCCCGCCGGTGGCGATCAGCGGCAGGGGCGTCGCATGAGAGACCGTGCGCAGCAGCGCCAGCAGGCCGACGCCGACCTCGTCCGACCCGTCGTCAAGCCAGCCGCCGCGATGTCCGCCCGCCTCCGCGCCCTGGACGACCAGCCCGTCCGCGCCGGCGGCGTGCGCCGCGCGCGCCTCCTCGACGTTCGTGACCGTCACCCACACCGCAACATCGGCGCGATGCAGGCGGTCGACCACCTCCCAGGCCGGGCATCCGAACGTGAAGGACACCACCGGCGGCCGCTCCGCGCAGACGAGCGCGAGCTTCGCCTCCCAGTCGTCGTCGTCGAAGCGCGGCTCACCCAACTCGGCGCCCTGTCGTTCGGCCTCGGCCGCGATCCGTTGCAGGTACTCGCGAAGTTCGCCCGGGTCGGCGGGCTCGCGGGTCGGCACGAACACGTTCACCCCGAACGGCGCCGGCGAGGCTTCGCGCACGGCGCGGATCTCGTTGCCGACGGCGTCCGCGCGCTTGTAGCCGGCGGCCAGGAAGCCGAGACCCCCGGCCTGGCCGACAGCGAGGGCGAGCTCCGGCGTCGAAGGGCCACCCGCCATCGGGGCCTGAACGATGGGCAGCTTCAGTGTGCTCAGCTCGAACGTGAGTCCGAGTCTAGGGCGCGTACGCCTCAGCTAACGGCGAGCGCCTGGCGCGCGGCGAAGTCCATCAGCTCGGTAGCCGTGGCGGACTGCCACACCGCATCGTCTCCGAGCGAATGGCGCACGGCCGCGCCGGAGGCGACCAACTCGAGCAGCGCCGCCTCGGCCGCAGCCCGGTCCGGACGATCGTTGCCCTCTGCCAGGAGCGCCGCCACCTCCTGAGTCGTCAGCCCGTCGGGGAAGCGCTCGAGCAGCGGGGCCGGCGTATCCGGCGGCGGCTCGCGATGCAGCGTGGGGTCAAGGTTGGCGACCAGCACGTCGTAGGCCTCGACCGGCTGAAAGCCGCCGGCCACCAGACCGGTGCCGTTCTTCTCGAACACCACCGACGGGGCGGTGAATCGGACTGGGCCGTCGGTGGCGGCGGTCTTGCCCTGCAGCTCGGCGGCCGAGCCGGCCGCGTGGCGCGTCTCGTCGCGGTCGCGCTGGTAGGCCTCGACGACCTCGGGCGCGTCGATCTGGGCGACGATGTGGTCGGGATCGATCCCCGGCACGATGCGGAGCGCGTCGGCGATCTGCGAGTCGTCGTCGAGCAGCATCGGCGAGTTGAAGTTGGCGAACTGAAGGGCCCTGAACACCCGCCACTCACTGCCGGGATTCTGCAGGCGGGTGGCCACGACCGCACGGCAGGCACGCGAGGTGGCGCTTGGGCGCAGCTTGGGTGCGGGAGAGAAGGGCATCCCATAGCGACTCCGGAAGCGGGCCTGTCCCAGTGCCCCTCGCAGCGGCGTGTAACCGCGCCGCTCGTACTGCGAGGCGTGCTCGGTCAGGCCGACGAGGACGAGGCGCCAGTCGAGCTGTTCGCCGTAGCGCCACTCTATGACTCGCAGGGCCGGGTTCTCCGAGTAGGCCCAGGGACAGGCGGGATCGCTGTACAGCGTGACCGAGATCATCTCGTTGATGCCTCAAGTATATGCGCTAACCGCACTCTGGGTGTCATGACCCCTCCCTACCACGCCAGCCGCCGGACTAACCCGCGTCCAAGCAGATCACCCGGTCCTGCTACCTCCGGAGCTGCTCGAGGCGATCGAGCAGCGGCACCTGGCCGGGATTGATCTTCTCGCGCGCGGCGGGCAGCTCGAACCATTCGGCACGGTCGACCTCCGGGATCTCGATCAGCTTGCCGGACCGGGGCGGCCACTCGAACTCGAACGTGTTGCTCTGGATGTGCCTGACATCGAGATCGCCTCGAACTGCCCAACCGTGGACGCGCTTTCCGCTCTTCTGGCGGATCTCCCCCAGGTCGGCCGCCTCGCCGTCCGGCGCCGCTGTCCCGAGCTCCTCCTCGAACTCGCGACGGGCCGCGGCGAGCGGATCCTCACCGTCCACGTACTCGCCCTTGGGGATCGACCAGGCGCCGAGGTCGCGACCCGACCAGGCCGGTCCGCCCGGGTGGACGAGGAGCACCTCGAGCCCACCTGGGTCGCCGCGATGCAGGAGGATGCCGGCGCTGCGCCGCGCGCTCACGACCTCCTCAGTTCCTGCGGCCGGTGACCGCCAGCCCGACGCCGAGCGCGATCAGCATCGCGCCGCCCGCGCCGGTCATGACCTCGAGCCGGCGCGCCGAGCGCCCGAGCCACTCCCGCACGCTGCCCGACGCGACCGCCCACGCCCCGTCGGAGAGCAGGGCGATTAGGACGCAGATCGCGCCGAGGGTGGCGAGCTGAAGCGTGGCGTGACCGCGGGAGCGATCGATAAACTGGGGCAGGACCGCGGTGAAGATCAGCACGCCCTTGGGGTTGGTCGCGCCGACGAAGAAGCCCTCGCGGACGATCCGGTGCAGCGGCTTCGGATCTGCCGCGGCCGCGGGCCCGAACAGCGCGGCCAGCGCCTTGCGCTCCCGGATGTGCTTGACCCCGAGGAACACCAGGTACGCGGCGCCGATCAGCTTGAGCGCGGAGAACACCGCATCCGAGCGCGCCACGATCGACCCGATCCCGATCGTCACCAGCGTCCCTTGGAGGAGCAGCCCGCCGGCGTTGCCCACCACCGTAGCCAGCGCCGCCCGCCGCCCGAGGGCGACGCCACGGCTCACCACGAACAGCACGCTCGGACCCGGGACCAGGATCAGGACGTAGATCGTGAGCAGGAACTCGAGGAGGTGACGGTTGGGAAGCATGGCCCGCCGCCCATCCTAAACGGGCTCACTGGCGCTCGATAGTCGTCCGACGCCTGTCGGCGAAACGAAGCCGGCAGCTCCTCGACGC
This sequence comes from uncultured Solirubrobacterales bacterium, assembly GCA_963719355.1. Classification (GTDB taxonomy): domain Bacteria; phylum Actinomycetota; class Thermoleophilia; order Solirubrobacterales; family Solirubrobacteraceae; genus Palsa-465. The sequence continues at coordinate 206,200 of CAVRBZ010000001.1, forward strand.
TCACCGGCCGCCGCGTGACGTCAAGCAGCCAGCGCCTCATGCTCACCCTCCTCGAGGCTGCGGAGAGGGATCACCTCATGGCTTGGCGGCTGACGGAGCAGGAAGGCCGCGATGGCGGCGCCGGCCAGCGCGAGCACCGCTCCGACTGTGTACGCGAGCCCGAACCCGCTGGTGAGTGCGTGCGCGGCTCCGTCCGCGGCGATCAGCGCCTTGGTGTGCGCGGCGGCAATCGTGCTGAGCACGGCGAGACCGAGCGCGCCGCCGACGAGCCGCGAGGTGTTGAGCAGTCCGGAGGCGACCCCGCTCTGCGCGCCGGCGACGCCCTGCATCGCCACGATCGTCGCGGGAACGAGCGTGAAGCCCATGCCGAGCGCCGAGAGGAGCGCCCCGAGCAGGACGGTGTTCACGTAGGTCCCGCCGGGCGCGATGCCGCTCAGCAGCAGCATGCCCACCGCCGAGGAGGCCATCCCGGCCGTGATGACCGGGCGCGGCCCGAACCGCGCGACCACCCGCGGGGCGAGCGTGGACGCCGCGAAGATCGACAGCGTCATGGGCAGGAACCCGAGCCCCGCTTCGATCGCGTCGTAGTGGAGTACCTGCTGCATGTACAGGGTCAGGAAGAACCAGCCCGGGAACTGGCACGCGTAGAGGAGCACGACGATCGCATTGGCCGCTCGGAGATGGCCGATGCGGAAGATCGAGAGCGGCATCAGCGGCTGCGCCGCGAACCGGGCCTCGACGAGCAGGAACGCGCCGAGGAGCCCCACGCCGGCAATCAGCGGAACGATCACGCCGGAGGCGCCCCAGCCGAGGGTGTCGGTGCGAACGATGCCGTAGGTCAGGCTGATCAGGCCGGCAGTGACGAGGAGGGCGCCGGTAACGTCGAAGTGGCGAGTCCCCTCGGTCGGCGCGATGACCGGGATCACGCGCAAGCCGAGCACCACCACGATCAGGCCGAGCGGCACGTTGACCGCGAAAATGGCCGGCCAGCCGAAGGCCTGGGTCAGGACGCCGCCGAGCAGCGCGCCCGAGGACGCGCCGAGGCCACCCACCGCGCCCCAGGCAGCCAGGCCGCGGTTGCGCGCGGGACCCTCGGGCAGCGTGGAGGTGATGATCGACAGGGTGGCGGGGGACAGCACGGCGCCGGCCAGGCCCTGCATGCCGCGGGCACCGATCAGCAGCCCGCGCGAGTCGGCGAGCGCGCAGGCGAGCGAGGACAGCGCGAACAGCGCCGTGCCCGTGAGGAACACCCGCCGGCGCCCGAGCAGGTCGGCGGAGCGGCCCCCGAGCATCAGGAAGCCGGCGAACGTGAGCGTGTATGCGTTCACCACCCACTGCAGGCCGGTGGTGGAGAAGTGGAGCCCGGCGCGCATCGAGGGCAGCGCGACGTTGACGATCGCGACGTCGAGGATGACCATGAACTGAGCCAGGCAGACGACGATCAGCAGCGGCGTCGTTGAGCGGGACTTGGTTACGGGGGCTTTGGTTGCGTTCACGTGGATCACTGTGCAACACTTCCTATCCAGGTACAAGAGAGGGGCTTATCCTGGTAGCAGACGTCACACCCAACGGATTTCATGCAGGGTCGAACGACGGCGAGGCCATCGCTGTGAGATCTGGCAGCAACGGCGAGCGTCGGCGTCACGAGCTGGCCGACTTCCTACGCACCAAGCGGGGCAGCCTCCAGCCCGAGCACGTCGGATTGCCCGACGGCGGCCGTCGCCGCACGCCCGGGCTGCGGCGCGAGGAGGTCGCGCTCCTGGCCGGCGTGGGGACGACCTGGTACACGTGGCTCGAGCAGGGCCGCGACGTGCGCGCCTCGCTCGAGGTGCTCGAGGCGGTCTCCCGCGCGCTGCGGCTGACGCCGGCCGAGCGGGCGCACGTGATCCTCCTCGGTCGCGGTGAGCAGGCGCCGCCGTGCAAGGCGCCAGCCGAGGAGGTGTCTCCCACCTTGCGCCGCCTGGTCGAGAACCTCGGTCCCGGTCCCGCCTATCTGCTGGGGCGACGCTGGGATTACCTTGCCTGGAACACGTCGTTCGAGCGCGTCTTCGGCTGGGAGCCCGGCCCGGAGCCGCTGTCGCGCAATCACGTCTGGCTGTGGTTCATGGACCCGGCGCGACGAACCCTGTGCTCGGGCGACTGGGCGAGCAGCGCGCGGCTGCTCGTGGCCAAGTTCCGCGCCGACAGCGCTCGCAACATCGGCGATCCGGCCTTCGAGGAGCTGATCTCGGCCCTGAACTCGTCGAGTCCCGAGTTCCGCAAGCTTTGGAAGCGCCACGAGGTGGCCGGCAGTGGTCTGGGACGCAAGGAGCTCGACCATCCCGATCGTCGGGCCGCTCGCCTTCGACCACGCCGTGTTCAACCACGGTGACGCGGGCGAGCAGCGCCTGGTCCTGTACTCGCCGGCGTGCGAACACGACACCCGCGCGAAGCTGGTGCGGCTGCTCGAGGACGACGCGCTCGAGGACGACGCGCCGAGATGCCCGAAGGCGCGGTGGCGCTCGCCTGACGCTGCCGGCCGCGCGGTCTGCGACCAGGCCGCCGTGGGCGCCCACGCCGGCGGTGCATGTGGCTGACGCCGCTGCGCAGGCGTCACGTCGGCGTCAACCCAGTCTTCGATACCTCTTAGGGGCGCTTGACGTTGCTCTGCCGCGGCCCTGGTGTGATCGCGGCATGACGATGCACGCGCCCTCAGAGAAGACCGTCGCTCCCCCGGACGAACGGGCGACCGAGCCGCTCGAGGCGGCCGCCACCGACGCGATCCGGGATTCCTTCCCGTTGCTCGACCACCGCACGCGGAGCCAGGCAATCCCCCCGCGCCTGGCTCCCTTCGGCCACTACCTCGCGTTCTCGGACGACGGCGTCGAGTGGCTCGTGCCGATCGAGCGGAGGGTCACGCACATCGGCCGTGGCCTCACGGCCGACGTGCGGATCGAGGAGCAGGGCGTGTCGCGCACCCACGCGATCCTGGTTCGCCACGGTCACCACACTCGCCTGCTGGACAACCGCAGCGCGAACGGCACGTTCGTAAACGGCCGGCTGATCTTCGCCACCAACATCACCGACGGTGATGTCATCCGAATCGGGCCGGTGGTGGCGACGTATCTGCAGGTGGCCTAGTGGGTGAGGCCCACTAGCGCGGACGAGAGCCCGCACCGCGCGTCGCCGCGGCCCGGTTTCGGGCTGGGGCGGCGCGGTGCGAGGCGTAAAACGCCTAGTCGGTGAGCGGCCGTGCCTGTCGAGGCCGTGCCTGCCGGGCGGCGGCGCCGGCGCGCGAGGCGCCGCCGCGTACCGTGCTCTCCACCGCGGTGAGCGGCTTGGCGATGCCCTCCAGTCCACGGCGCTCGGCCTTCACGCCGAAGAAGATCTCGACGATGCCGCCGATGATCATCAGGATCGCGCCGATGGCCAGCGCCAGGAACACGTCCGATGCGTTCCCGGTCGGCACCAGGCGGCCGAACAGCTGAGGCCCGATGATCCCGCCGATCCCGGTGCCGATCGCGTAGAACACGGCAATGGCAAGCGCCCGCGTTTCCATCGGGAAGATCTCGCTGACGGTCAGGTAGGCGGCGCTCACGCCGGCCGAGGCGAAGAAGAAGACGACCGACCACGCGATGGTCAGCGTCGTCGCGTTCAGCTGGTGCTGCTTGAACAGGTAGCCGGTCACGAGCAGGAGAACGCCGGACAGGATGTAGGTGCCGGCGATCATCGGCTTGCGTCCCACGGTGTCGAACAGCGGCCCCAGCACGATCGGCCCGACCAGGTTCCCGATCGCGAACGCGACCAGGTAATACGGCGCGTTGGCCGTGGCCACGTGGAAGAACGTGCTGAGCAGCGTGGCGTAGCCGAACAGGATCGAGTTGTAGAGGAACGCCTGACCGATGAACAGCGCCAAGCCGAGCACGAACCGCTTGGGATAGTTGCGCACGATCGCCGAGGTGATCTCCCACAGGCCGATCGACCGGCGTTGACGGATACAGATCGTCTCATCGGGCTCATCAAGCTCCGCGCCGGTGCGACTCGATCACCTGGCGTTCGATGTCGCGCGTGACCTCTTCCGCCTCGTCCTCGCGCCCGTGGATGAACAGCCAGCGCGGACTCTCCGGCACGTGCCGACGGACGATGAGAACGGCCAGGCCCAGGATGAAGCCGAGCCCGAAGCACACCCGCCAGCTGAGCAGCGGCGAGAGGATGTGCAGCGCGGCCACCGAGAGCAGCGCGCCGGCCGCGGCGCCGGCCCAGTAGGTGCCGTTGATGATGATGTCGATGCGACCCCGGTGCTCGGCGGGGATCAACTCGTCAATGGCCGAGTTGATCGCGCTGTATTCGCCGCCGATGCCCATCCCGGTCACGAACCGGCAGGCGAAGAAGAACAGCGGCGTCCAGGCGAATGCCGTGGCGATCGTCGCGCCCAGGTACACCCCGAGCGTGATCATGAACAGCTTCTTGCGGCCGAAGATGTCGGTCAGCCGGCCGAACAGCAGCGCGCCGAAGCACGCACCGGCAACGTACATGGACGCTGCCCATCCCGCGACCTCGGCCGACGAGATGTTGATGCCGCTGCCCTTGGCCGAAATGGCGCCCGCGATCGAGCCCACGATCGTCACCTCGAGGCCGTCGAGGATCCACACCGTTCCGAGCCCGATCAGGATCCTCCAGTGCCACCGGGACCACGGCAACCGATCCAGGCGAGCCGGGATGTTGGTCTCGACCGTCCCCAGTTCCTCGTGGCGTCCTGAAAGCGTTGCCATGTCGGCGTCCTCCTGCTCCGGGTCTTCTGACCCTCTGACGTCTACCCGCCGGCGTGGAGACGAACCCGTGTATCCGGGGCGCCATGACCGCCGCCTGGCCCCGCCCGCCACCGCAACGCTCCTCGAGTTTGCCCTTATGCCCCACAATCGAGAACGAATGGCCGCACACCGCACAGACCCGGCCGCGGCGGCGCCGCGCACGATCGCCCTCGCCGGCGGCACGCTCGACCGCGCCGCTCACCTGCGCGCCGACGGCCGAGCCGCCCGGCTCAGGCACGAAGGCACCTCGCGCGCGGTGCTCGTCGGCCCCGATCAGCAGGTCGCCCTCGCCGGTCCGCGGACGCCAGCCCTCGCCGGCCCGCGGAGGCTTGCCCTCGTCCCCCCGAGCCAGCTTCCGGCCGGCGCCCGCCTGACCTTCCTCGGGCTCGACCCCGCGGGCGCCGCCGTATTCGCCGGCGACGCGCTCGACCTGCGCACCTACTCGCGCGACGCCTTCACGGCTCTGCGCCAGCTGATGGCCGAGCTTGATCCCGCCGAGGCGGCGCTCGCCGCGTACGCGGTGGGGATGGTCGGCTGGCATCGTCTCCACGGCCACTGCGGGCGCTGCGGCCACGCCACCGAGATCGAGGAGGCCGGCCACCGCCGGCGCTGCCCGCACTGCGGCCTGCGCCATTTCCCACGCACCGACCCTGCCATCACCATGCTCGTCCAGACCGGCGAGCGCTGCCTGCTCAGCCGCCGCCAGGGCGCGCCGGCAAACCGCTGGTCGGCGCTGGCGGGCTTCGTCGAGCCGGGCGAGACGCCCGAGGAGGCGGTGGTCCGCGAGGCCCGCGAGGAAACGGGCATCGAAATCGCCGGCGTCGAATACGTCACCGCGCAGCCGTGGCCCTTCCCGTCCGCGCTGATGATCGGCTTCTGGGCCTTCGTCGCTCCCGCCGATGGCGAACCGGCTCCCACGCCCGAGCCGGGGGAACTCGTCGAGGCGCGCTGGTTTGGCCGGACGGAACTCGCGAGCGCACTGCAACACGGCAGCATCGCCCTCCCCCCGCCGGGCACGATCGGGAACTTCCTGATCTCAACCTGGCTCGCCGGCGCGCAACCGTAAAAGCCACGCGCCGGCGCGCAAGCGTAAAAGCCACGCGCCGGCGCGCAACCGTAAAAGCCACGCGCCGGCGCGGGCGCGCAACCCCCGAACCTACTCGCCGTCGCGAAGCGAGCGCACGACGCGCCGGTGCTCGCGCATCGTTTCCATCCCGTCCGCGCCAGGCTGGCGGCCGAAGCCGCAGTACATCGCGACACCGAAGTCCTGCAAATACCGCGACGCCGTCGCGTGCCGGCGCCGCAACCCGGCCACCCCGTCGACGGGCAGGACGATGCCGAGGAACACCCGCGTGTCCCCCACCTCGAGGTCGACGAGCGGCCGGAAGAAGCTGCGGTCCTCGCTGCGCAGGTAGCGCGGCCCGGCCAGGTGCACCCAGTCCACGGGGCGCCCGGAATGAGCCGCGGCATAGTTGGCCATCCGCACGAGCAGCCCCATGTCGCGCGCCTCGTACATGGGCCACTCGGGGAACGTGCCGTAGCAGAAGTGGTAGCCGACGAGCACCTCCTCGGGGATCTGCGGGGTCAGCCGAGCGACGGGGCCGGCGAAGCGCTCCCAAGCGCCCTCGGCCGTCCAGGCCAGCACGCCCTCGATGTCCTGCGTCTCGTAGGCCATGTCCCATTGGATGGCCAGGTCGGACGGGGGAATCTCCGACATCAAGCGCACCAGCTCGCGTCCCACCAACTCTTCGTAGGCGAGCTCGGCCACCGGATAGTCGCCGGCGAAATCCGCCTTGAAGCCGCTCAACGCGCTCGAGGGAAACGGCAGGCCTACCTGGAAGCGCAGCCCTCCCGGGATCACGCCCTCGTCGCGAAGGGCGCGGAACCGTTCCCACGAGGCCAGCGCGTCGTCGATCCGCGGCCACGAGCCGAAATGCAGCTCGGCCACGCCGGGACGGATCGCGAACACCGGCGTCTCGTAGGCGTGTCGGGGGATCCCGGTCGGGGACTCGGTCTCCTGCACGACCTCGACGTCCGGATTGGGGCGCACGAGCTGCTCGCGCTCGTAGCCCACCCAGGCCGCTCGCGGACCGGTCTCCCCATCCGGCAGCGCGAACACCATGTCGCCGAACAGCTCGGCGCCCGCTCGTAGCGCCTCGTCGGTCGAAACGGCGGGGAGGCTCCCCACGAGCAGCAGCTCGCTCGACGCTCGGCCGCTCATGAGGCGGGCGCCTCCCCCACGACCTCGTCGCTCACGTCGCGCGCCACGAGCGCAGCATACGTGCCGCCACGTTCCAGCAGCTCCTCGTGGGTGCCGCGCTCGACGATGCGCCCCGCGTCGAGGACCACGATCTGGTCGGCGTCGCGCACGGTCGAGAGCCGATGCGCGATGGTGATCGTGGTGCGGCCCTCGGCCAGGCGCTCTAGCTCGGCCTGGACGGCGGCTTCGGTCTGGGTGTCGAGCGAACTGGTCGCCTCGTCGAACACGAGCACCGGCGGGTTGCGCAACGCCGTCCGCGCGATCGCCATCCGCTGCTTCTCCCCGCCCGAGAAGCGATAGCCGCGCTCCCCGACGATCGTGTCGTACCCCTCGGGCAGCGACGCGATCAGGTCGTGGATGCGCGCCGTGCGCGCCGCCTCCTCGATCTCCTCGTCGGTGGCCTCCGGGCAGGCGAAGCGCAGGTTCTCGCGCACGCTGGCGTGGAACAGGTAGGTCTCCTGCGAGACCACGCCGACCGTGGCCGCGAGCGAGGCCAGCGAGGCATCCCGGACATCGACGCCGTCGATCGTCACGCGTCCTTCCTGGGGCTCGTACAGGCGCGCCGCCAGGTAGCCGAGCGTGGTCTTGCCGGCGCCCGTCTCCCCGACCACCGCGGTGCGCGTGCCCGCGGGCACCACCAGGTTGATCTCGCGGAGGGTCCAGACGTCCTCGTCGCCGTTCGCGCCGTAACGGAACCATACGTCTTCGAACCTGACCTCGCCGAGGAGCTCGGCCGGGCGTAGCTCCACCGGCCGCTCGGCCTCGACGATCTCGATCGGCAGGTCGAGGTACTCGAAGATCCGGTCGAACAGCGCCAGCGAGGACTGCACGTCGGTCTGCACGCTGAGCAGCGACTGGATCGGGAACAGCAGCCGCGTCTGGAGCGTGGTGAACGCGACCACCGTCCCGATCGTGATCGTGTTCGAGAGGAAGCTCTGCCCGGCCAGCCAGTAGATGATCGCCGGCTGGGCCGCGAAGGCGAACTGGATCGTGGCCATCATCCAGCGCCCGGCCATCCGCGAGCGGACCTCGAGGTCGGCGATGTCCTTCGACTCGCTCGTGAATCGCTCGGCCAGATCCTCGCCTCGGCCCATCGTCTTGCCGAGCAGGATCCCGGACACCGACAGCGACTCGGCCACCAGCGCGCTCATGTCGGCCAGCCGGCGCTGCTGCTCGGAGGTGATCCGCCGGCGCATCTTGCCGACCCGCCGGGTCATCCACACCGACGGTGGCACGAACACGAGCGAAAGCAGGGCCAGCCGCCAGTCGAGCAGGAGCATCGCGACGAGCGAGGCGGTCACAGTGGTGACGTTCGAGGCGATCGACGTGCCCGTGGTCGTCACCACGCTCTCCAGGCCGCCGATGTCGTTGGCGATGCGCGACTGCACCTCGCCGGTGCGCGTGCGCGTGAAGAAGGCCAGCGACATCTTCTGCAGGTGGCGGTACACGGCCGTGCGCAGGTCGTGCATCACGCGCTGGCCGACCTGGTTGGACATGTAGGTCTGCCATACGCCGGTGGCGTTGGTGAAGATCGCGATCCCGAGCATGCCGAGGACGGTGAGGGTCAGCACCGTGCCGTTGTGCTGGAAGATCCCGACGTCGAGGGCGGTCCTCAGCAGGAAGGGGCTGAGAATGGCCACGCCGGACGAGATCACGATCAGCACCAGCACGGCGCCGAGCCGGAACCGGTACGGCTTGAACAGGGCGAGGATCCGCCGCCCGTCGCGCTTGCGCGTCGGGTCCATCAGCGGCGGCGGCGTCTTATCCGGCCCGCCCACCCCGCGCAGCGCGCGCATCGCGCCGGAGCCGGCGACCCCGGCCGACGCACCGAGTCCGTGTCGCCCAGTGCTCATTTGAGTCCGTGTCGCCCAGTGCTCATTCACCTCCATGATGACAGGGGCGCACATTTCGACCGCGAACGAAATATCCCCGCGCTACCGTGTGACACATGCACGGCGACGCCGACATCGCCGCCATTGGAGCGCTCGTGGCCGATCGCGGGCGGGCTCGCATCCTGCTCGCCCTGGGCGATGGCCGCGCGCTTCCCGCGACTGTGCTGGCCGACGAGGCGGGCGTCGCCGCCTCGACCGCGAGCGCCCACCTGTCGCGCCTGGTCAAGGGCGGCCTGCTCAGGGTCGAGCGCCACGGTCGGCACCGTTACTTCCGCCTGGCCGGGCCCGAGGTGGGCGAGCTGATCGAGTCGCTGGCCCGGATCTCGCCGCCCGCTCCGGTGCGCTCGCTCAAGCAGGGCAGCAAGGCGCACGCGGTCCGCTTCGCCCGCACCTGCTACGACCACCTGGCGGGGATGCTCGGCACGAAGCTGATGGAGGCGCTGCTCGAACGGGACGTTCTGAGCGGCGGAGACGGTGTGTTCGACCCGGACTCCGCGGGCGCCGATCGTCTGGCCGCGCCCGGCTACGACGTCGACTACCGCCTCACCCCGGCCGGCGTGCGCGAGCTCAAGGCATTCGGCATCGACTTCGACTCGCTGCCCCCGCGGCGGCCGCTGGTCCGCTATTGCGTTGACTGGAGCGAGCAGCGTCACCACCTCGCCGGCTCGCTGGGCGCCGCCATCGCCGAGCGGATGATCGAGCTGGAGTGGGTGCGACGGGCCCAGCGCAGCCGCGCCCTGCACGTGAGCGACACCGGGTACGTAGGGCTTCGCGAGCAGTTCGGGGTAGAACTCAGCCCGCGCTGAGACACACTCGGTGTTAGAGCTCAATCCGCGCTGAGACATACTCGGTGCATGTCCGGTCCGGATCTCGCCCTGGCCCTTTCCGTCTTCCTCGCCTGCGCTGTCGAGGCGGTCGAGGCATTGACGATCGTGCTCGCGGTCGGCGTCACGCGCAGCTGGCGGTGGGCGTTGACCGGAGTGGCGGCGGCCAGCGTGGCGCTGGCGGTGATCGTCGCCGGGCTCGGACCCGCGCTCGCCTCGATCCCGATCAACGCCTTGCGCGTTGTCGTTGGCGGGCTGCTGCTCGTATTCGGCCTGCAGTGGCTGCGCAAGGCCGTGCTCCGGGCGGCGGGCCTGAAGGCGATGCGCGACGAGGAGAAGGAGTTCGCGGCCGAGACCGACGCCGCGCGCGCCGCCACCGGGGCCGACCGCGGCTTTGACGCCTACACCTTCACGATCGCTTTCAAGGGCGTACTGCTCGAGGGTCTGGAGGTGGCGTTCATCGTCGTGACCTTCGGCGCCAGCCAGCACAACGTCGGACTTGCCGCGGCGGCGGCCGCCGTCGCCGTCTTGGTGGTCGTCGTCACGGGCTTCGTCGTGCGCGCTCCTCTGGCCCGCGTCCCCGAGAACGCGATGAAGTTCGCCGTCGGCGTCATGCTCACCTCGTTCGGCATCTTCTGGGGCGCCGAGGGCGCCGGCGCGACGTGGCCCGGAGGCGACGGCGCGCTGCTGGTGATCGTCCCCGGCGTTCTGCTCGCGTCGCTCGGGCTCGTGCGGTGGCTGCGACGCGCGGCGGCGGCGCCGGCCGCCGGGAGGAGTGCGGCATGAGTTGGCTGGTCCGGGCCGCCCGCGCGGTCTGGGAGTTCATCGTGGGCGATGACCCGATGACCGCCCTGGGCGTGGTGGCCGCGCTCGGCGCGACGGCGGCGATCGCGAGCGCCGGCGCACCGGCCTGGTGGGTCATGCCGGTGGCGGTGCTGGCCCTGCTCGCGCTGTCGCTGCGACGCGCCGTCCGTTGACGGCGGGCGATCCCGGCGCTAGCGGCGATCGTTGGTGAAGCCGGGCGGCAGCAGCAGCGACCACACGCGCGGCGGAGGTCCGGGGACCGTCCGGCGCGGCGCCGGCGCCACCGCCTTTGGCTCGGGGGCACGAAGCTGCGCGACATGGTGTGGGAATCGTCTGATCTTCATGCTGTCGTGCCCTCCTGAGACTCCGCTCGTTGCGGATCTACCCGGCCCGGTATAGCTGAACCCAGTCTCGGCTTCGCCGGTACGGTTGGGAACCAACGTAGGAGCGTGCCCCGCGCGGATCGTGGTGCTCGGGATCAGTCGCACCGCGGATGCACCGCCATCCGAGCCCACGGGGTTAGCCTCCTGCGCGTGAGCACCACCCCCGCGCTGGTTCTCGCCGCCGCCGGCGTCGGCTTCGGCCACGCCATCCTTCCCGATCACTGGGTTCCGCTGGCCGTGATCGGCCGGACCCGCCGCTACCCATTGGCCAAAGTCGCGCGCCTGTCGGGGCTGGCGGGCACGGCCCACGTGCTCGTCTCGATGGGGCTGGGCGCGGTCATCGTGGTGGTCGGGCTCCAGCTGCGCTCAACCGTGCAGCACGCCCAGGACGCCGTCGTCGGCTCGTTGCTGATCGCCACCGGGCTCGCCTTCCTCGTCCTCGAGCTGACCGGCCATGGACACGCACATGATCACGATCACGATGACCACCAAAGCGATGACTACCACCAGAGCCACGAGCACCACCACAGCCGCGACCACGACGACAACCACCAGCACACCCGCGACTCCCACGGCCCCGACAACGACGACCCACCCGCGCACGTCCGCCCCGAGCGCCACTCGCTGGCCTCGATCATGGTTCCCTTCGGTGCTGCCGCCTCGCCCGACCTAACCATCCTCCCGGTGTTCCTCGCCGCCACCACCGCGGGCGCCGGCGCCGCGATCGGGTCGGTCGTCGTGTTCGGGACCGTGACGATCGCGACGATCGTCTGCCTGACCCTGTTCGCGGCAGCCGGCGGCTACCAGGTGCGCGGCGAGTGGCTGGATCGGTGGGGCAATGCGTTTACCGCGATCGTGCTGGTCGTGATCGGGGCACTGGTCCTCGTCGGGATCGTCTAGCGGCCCGCGCGCCGCTCCGACCCGAGCCGAACCGGCAGCGACTTCAGCTGGTTGACGAACGTCGAAACCACCCAGCTCGGCTCACCGGCTAGCTCCATGCTCGGGTAGCGGGCGAGCGACTCCTCGAACAGGACCCGAAGCTCGAGCCGCGCCAGCGCGGTGCCCAGGCAGAAGTGCCGGCCCCCGGCTCCGAACGCCTGGTGCCCGGGATTCCGGCGCACGTCGAAGCGGTCGGGCTCCCGGTAGCGGCCCTCGTCGCGGCCCGACGACGCGTACCACATGACCACCTTCTCGCCCTGGCGAATCGTCTGTCCCGCGAGCTCGGTGTCGTGTGTCGCGGTACGCGCGAAGTGCGCGAACGCGGGAAACATCCGCAGCGACTCCTCGACGGCGCTCGGGATCAGGGAGGGATCCTCGAGCAGCAGCTGCCGCTGCTCCGGGTGTTCCATCAGCGCACGCATGCCGCTGCAGTACGTCGCCTTGGTGCTGTCGTTGCCGGCGGCCATCAGCAGAAAGAAGCCCATCACGATCTCCTGCTCGTCGAGCTTCTCTTCCTCGACCTCGGCGTGGACGAGCACGCTGGTCAGATCGTCCGTGGGCCGCTCGCGCCGCTCGGCGATCAATTGCCGGCAGCGTTCGAACAGCTCGGGGATGGAGTCCTCGAGCAGCGTGTCGACCCCGCGCGGGCTCATGTCGGGATCGCCCACGGCGAGCGCCGCGTTCATCAGGCGTGCCCAGTCCGCGTCGTCCTCGGGCGGTACGCCCATGAAGCTGCCGATCACCCGCGAGACGACCGGCTGTGCCACCTCCGTGACCAGGTCGCACTCCTCGCGCCCGTCGAGACGATCGAGCACGTCGACCACGATGGCCCGGATCGCGGGCTCGTGGGCGGCGATGCGGCGCGGCGTGAAGCCGGCCTGGAAGAGCATCTTCAGGCGGTCGTGCCTCGGCGGATCCATGCCGATGAACATCGAGCGGATCAGCTTGAGCGGGAACACCCCGACCGAGGTGACGCCTCCGAGCTCCGAGGAGTAGGTCCGCCAGTCGCGGCTGACCGCGTGGATGTCCTCGGGCCGGGTCACCGACCAGTAGCCCGTCGCACCCGGGTAGTCCGGGATGGTCGCGCTCCAGTGCACCGGGCAGTCCGACCGCAGCCGGCGGAACAGCTGGTGGGGCGCTCCCTCGCGCCAGAGCTCGAGCTCTGAGACGAGAACGTAGTCCAACTCGTCGCGTGTCGAGGTCACGACCGGCCGATCCTAATGGCTGGCCGACCGGCTGGGAAGGGGAATCTTGGGCCGGCTTCGCCGGCTTCCTCCGGACGATGTCGCGGCCGGCGTGAGAGGCGAGGCATGGATGCTGAGCGCGCCGCAGCCGCGACGCCGGTTCCGCCGGGCATCCCTGCCCGGCGGGACGCCGCTACGTGACCGCCCGCTCCGGCTCCCGCTCGCCGATCGGAACGCCGTCGGCGCTCGGCGCCGGCAGCCCTGCGTCCACGTAGCGCTCGCCCCGTGACCACGACGCCACCGCTGCCACGAGACAGGCGACGATCGCGAACGCGAAGGCTTCGTGCAGCCCGACCCGGAACGGCGGAGAAATCAGGTGGGGGAAGAACGAGCGTCCGCTCAACACCGCCTGGGTGTGCGCAGGCAGATGGGTCAGAACCGCAGGGCCCAGCAGGTGCTGGATCGGGTTGTAACCGAGGAAGGCGGCGAACAGGATCGACACCGGGGGCAGATGGGCGGCGTGCTGGGCCGCGCCCGCGGGAACGCCGTGGGCCTCGAGTCCGCTCGCCATCGCGTGCGGCAGGTTGGCCGCCAGCCCGAGGATCATCAGGGTGAAGAACACGCCGACGGACAGGACCTGGGCGGAGTTCTGGAAGGTCTGGTTCATGCCGCCGCCGGCGCCGCGGTCGCCGGGCGGGAGGCTGTTCATCACGCCGGCGCGGTTGGGCGAGGCGAACATCCCCATCGAGACGCCGTTCAAGAACAGGATCGCCGCGAACACGGGATAGGAGAAATCGGTGGGCAGGAGCGCCAGCAACACGAAGCTGACCGCCGCGCTGATCATCCCCCCGGTGGCGAACGGCCGTGCACCGAAGCGGTCGGACAGATATCCCGAGGTCGGCCCCGCAAGAAGCATCCCGATCGTCAGCGGCAGCATGTAGATGCCCGCCCACAACGGCGTTCGGGTGAAGTCGTAGCCGTGCTGAGGCAGCCAGATGCCCTGTAGCCAGATGATCAGGATGAACATCAGCCCGCCGCGCGCGACCGCCGACAGGAACGTCGAGAGCGTCCCGAACGTGAACGCGCGGATCTTGAACAGCGGCAGGCGGAACATCGGATCAGGCACCCACCGCTCGATGGCCGCGAACGCGACCAGGGACGCGAACCCGCAGGCCAGCAGCGTAATCACCCGAGGGCTCCCCCACCCGGTGGCCGAGGCGCCGTACGGGCGGATGCCGTACGTGATCGAGATCATGACCAGGATCAGGCCGAGCGCGAAGGTGAGGTTCCCGCCCCAGTCGATCCGCGCCCGGCGCGGCGTAGAGATCTCCTGCAGCTTCAGGTACGCCCACACGGTTCCGAGCAGCCCGACCGGGACCGAGATCAGGAACACCAGCCGCCAGTCGATCGGGGCGAGGATGCCGCCGAGCACGAGCCCGACGAACATGCCGCTGACGCCCACGATGTTGTTGATCCCGAGCGCCATCCCTCGCTTGTTGGCGGGGAATGCGTCGGTGATGATCGCGGCCGAGTTCGCGAGCAGGCAGGCCGCTCCGATCCCCTGCACGATCCGCCACACGATCAGGTATGTCGCCCCGGCCCGGCCGTTCATCCAGGCGATCGTGAGAAACAGCGAGGCCGCCGTGTAGATCACGAACCCGAGGTTGTAGATCCTCACCCGCCCGAACATGTCCCCGAGCCGGCCCAGGCTCACGATCAGCACGCTAGTGACGATCAGGAACCCGAAGATCATCCACAGCAGGTAGAAGCTGTTGCCCGGCACGAGCGGGTCGAGGCCGATGCCGCGGAAGATGGCGGGCATCGCGATCAGCGTGATCGAAGCGTCGAGCGTGGCCAGCAGCACGCCCAGCGTGCAGTTCGACAGCGCGATCCACTTGTAATTCTCGCCGCGGGGATCGGACCGGTGGTTCCCGCGCCGCAGGGAGGGCATCTATCTAATGTACGCGGGGGGACCGACCCGACCGTTGTCCGAAATCCGACTACCGGCGCGCGCCGTGCTCCGGCGAGATCACCGGCTGCGGGGTGGTCAGCGGCGCATCCTCGGCGCGCGCGATCTCGAGCACGCTCTGGATCTGCGAGCCGGTGGCCCGCTCGATCACGCGCTGGGCCAGCATCCGGATGGGCAGAACGGCGCCCACCCATCGGGGCGCGACCACATGACGCGAGCGACGCGCGATGCCGCGCTCGATCGCGTCTATGCCCGTCTCGAGCGGCGCCACGCGCCGGCTGCCGCCGGGAGCCTCGCTCAGCCGCTCGGCCGCGGCGGTTCCGAAGCCCCGGCGGACCATGTCGGTGTCGAGTTCGGCGAAGTACGCCACCCCGACGCGCGCTCCACTCGGCTGAAGCTCAATCCGCAGCACGTCGGCCAGCGCCTCGACGCCGGCCTTCGACGCGCAGTACGCGCCCAAGAGCGCCGGATGCAGGGCAGCCGCGAGCGAGGATATGGCCAGCGCGTAGCCGCGCTCGTGCGCGATGTGGGGACCCGCCGCACTCAGCGTGTAGTAGACGCCGAGCAGGTTGACCTCGATGGTGCGCTCGAACACCGCGGGATTGCCGCCCACCAGCGGCAGCTGCGCGGCTACCCCGGCGTTGGCCACCACGACGTCGAGACCGCCCAGATGCCCGGCCGCCGCCTCGACCGCCGCCTCCACCTGCTCGCGGTCGCGCACGTCGCACACCACCGCCAGCGCATCGCCGCAATCGGCGGCTGTCCGGGCCAGCACGTCGGGTTCGATCCCGGCCAGCACGACCTGGGCCCCACGCGCGCGCAGCCGCTTCGCGGTGGCGGCGCCGATCCCGCGCGCCGCCCCGGTGACGAGAACCCGGCGACCCGCTAGCTGCCCGCTCACACGATTTCCTGCGGGCGCTGGAAGACGATCTCGGGCACCAGGCACATCGGCGAGACGCGCAGGAGGAACCGCAGCCCCTCGCTGATGTCGCTCGGGCGGAGCATCTCCTCGGCCGGGACCTTCTCCTTGACGTAGTCGGTCATGTCGGTGTCGACGAAGCCCGGGGCGAACGCGACAGACTTGACCCCGTGCCTGGCGAACTCCTTGTTCATCGCCACCGAATAGGCGGCGACCGCAGCCTTGGTCGCCGAGTACACCGACAGCCACGGCTGGGGCGACTTGCCGGCGATCGAGGCGAGGTTGACCACGAGCGCGTTGCCGTGCTCGGCGCCGGCGGCGCGGAGCAGCTCGACGCACTCGCGGTAGAACAGGATGATCGAGCGCAGGTTCACGTCGAGCTGGAGGTCGATCAGCTTGGTCACGTGCTCGTCGGCCCGGGCCCCAATCCCCACCCCGGCGTTGTTGACCAGCACATCGAGCCGGCCGTATCGCTCGCGGTGGCGGGCCACGACCTCGCGCACCCCGTCTTCCTCGGCCAGGTTGGCCACGACGTGCTCGACCTCGAAGCCCCGCTCGCGCAGCTGAGCCGCCGCCCGCTCGAGCGTCTCCGGCTTGCGGGCGCTGATCGTCAGCGCGTGTCCCTCCTCACCGAGCGTCTGGGCCAGGGCGAATCCGATCCCCCGCGAGGCCCCGGTGATGATCGCGGCACGTTCGGGCATCGGCGGCACCTTAGCGGGCGGCGCCGGCGCCGCGTGTCGATCGTGTTCTGATGATCCGGTGTCGCTCCACCGCGTAATTCTTGATGATCCGGTGTCGCTGCACCACGTAAGCTACGCGCGCTATGCGCGTTGACTGGTACGGCCAGGCCGCGTTCCGCCTGAGTGGACGCGAAGGAACGGTGTTCATCGACCCGATCGGCGACACCTCGGGGCTGGCGGACCGCGGGATCACCCTCGCCTATCCCCCGCTCGCCGGGGTGAACGCCGACCTGGTCCTGGTCACACACGAGCACGCCGATCACAATGGCGTCGAGATGGTGGGCGGCGACCCGGTCGTGCTCCGCTCGACCGCCGGGCGCCTCGACTCTCCGATCGGGGAGGTGATCGCGATTGCCTCCGAACACGACGAGGCGGCGGGCACCGAGCGGGGACCCAACACGATCTTCGCCTTCGGGCTCGAGGACCTACGCCTCGCCCACTTCGGCGACTTCGGCCAGCGCTCCCTGCGCGACGAGCAAGCCGCCGCGCTCGGGCACGTTGACATGGTGTTCCTCCCGATCGGCGCCGGCCCGACCATCGGACCCGAGCAGGCGGCGGCGATCATCGAGCGCCTGAGCCCGCGCTGGGTGGTGCCGATGCACTACCGCACCCACCGCGTCAGCTTCCTCGATCCGCCCGACGCCTTCCTCGAGCGGATGTCCCACGTCCAGCGGCTCGACGAACCCGGCTTCGATACCGAGACGCTGCCCGGAGACGAGCGCCCGCTGGTGGTCGTGCCGGCCGTTCCTTAAGCCGCCGGGCCCGCCGTTGCCCAAGCCGCGTGCCGGCGGTTTCGGAGACCGCGGTGCGGGCCGTTCTCTAAGCCGCCGCCCGGGCCAGGGCCTCGCGGGCTACCCGCTGCAGGTCACGCAGGTAGTCGAGGTGGGCCGCCCACGCCGGATCCGTATCCAGCTCGCAGGCCAGCCTCATCGTGTCGAAGTGAGCGTCCAGCAGCTCGTAGACGAGCTCGGTGACATCGCCCCCGGCGGTGACCGCAATCTTGTTCGCGTCCAGCACCGTTTGATCCTCTCGTCAAAAGATGAACGGTGGCTCGGACGTAACCCTTCTGCCGACGGTCCGAGTTGCGAACGGTTGTGCGATCAGCGTCGCCGGCGCGCTGCGGGAGCAAGCGCCGGGTTCCCCCAGCCGCCGTCGACCGGGTTCACGGTCACGCCCGGCGGCACGATCTCGTCAATCCGGTCGAGCACATCCTCGGGCAACTGCCGGTCGGCGGCCGGGAGCTGGGACTCGAGCTGCTCCATCGTGCGCGGCCCGATGATCGGCGCCGTCACCGCCGGATGTGAGAGCACGAAGGCCAGCGCCATCTCGATCAGGCTCATGCCCGCCTCCTCGGCCAGCCTGGCCAGCGCGTCGGCCGCCTCCAGCTTGCGCTGGTTCCCGGGCAGCGACATGTCGTAGCGCGCCGGGATCCGCTGCGCGCGGGTGGACTCCGGGATTTCGGCATCCTTGCGGTAGCGGCCGGTCAGCCAGCCTCCGGCCAGCGGGCTCCAGGGGATCACCGCCATCCCGTGGCGCCGGCAGGTCGGAAGCACGTCGTTCTCCACCCCGCGCACCAGGATCGAGTACGGCGGCTGCTCGCACACGAACCGCTCGCGCCCGCGCTTCTCCGCCACCCACTGGGCCTCGACGATCTGACTCGGCGGGAAGGTCGAGGAGCCGATGTAGCGGACCTTGCCGGCGCGCACCAGGTCGGTCAGCGCGCCGAGCGTCTCGTCGATGTCCGTCGTCTCGAGCTCCGGGCGGTGGATCTGGTAGAGGTCGATCCAGTCCGTGTTCAGTCGTTTGAGCGAGTTTTCAACCTCGGCGATGATCCAGCGGCGCGAGTTACCGAACTGGTTCGGGTCGTCTCCCATCGACCCGTGGACCTTGGTGGCAAGGATGACGTGCTCGCGCCGTCCGCCCGCCAGCGCCTTGCCGACGATCTCCTCCGACTCGCCCCGCGAGTACACGTCGGCGGTATCGATGAAGTTGATCCCCGCGTCGAGCGCGCGATGGATGATCCTGATGCTCTCGTCATGGTCCGGGTTGCCCCACGCCCCGAACATCATCGCCCCGAGGCAGAGCGGGCTGACCTGGACTCCGGTACGTCCCAGCGTTCGATAGTTCATGCCGGGACCCTAGCGGCCGGTCACCCGCGACGTTCTCGCTCGCGCGTTTCGTCGTCCGCCGTCTGAACGCCGGGGGCCAGCGCCCACCTGCGGCCGCGCACCCGCTCCTCCTCCTCCGGCCATTCGCCGTGCTCGTCGAAGTAGGCGCGAGCACGCTCCTCCTCTTCGCGCTCCGTGTCACTGCTGACCCCGAGCCGGTAGAGGAAGTTGATCAGCAGCACAGAGAGGCCGCCACCTACCGCCATCGCGAAACCGTCCACGCCGAGACCGGACGGATCGACGATCAGCATCACGATCCCCGCCAGCACCATCACCGCCCCGATGCCGTAACGGAGGAGCAGCATGCCGATCGAGCGGCGGGGTACCTGCGCCGTGTCGGGCGTCTGTCTCATAAGCTGAGTGGGTGAGCCCTTGGGATGACGACGATGATTGGGTGGGTACCCCGCCGGAGGGACGCTACACCCGCGACCGGGCGAAACCCGAGTTCTGGTGGCGACAGCGCCCGGTCAGCGTGGCGGCGGCAGGCATCCTGGTGGTGGTGATCGTGCTCGTGATCATCGCCCTGCTGCACTGAATGAGCGGCCAGGTCGCGCAGGGCAGGCGGCGGCCCACCCGGCTACCCCGCTAGTTCGCGCACGGCCCGCTCGGCTTCCTGCAGCTGCGCCTGCGCCGCGTCGACCTCGCTCTGCGCGTCGGCCAGCTCGGCTTGCGCATCGTCCAGCGCCTGCGCCGCCCGTTCGCGGCGCTCGCCTGCCGCGCGGGCCGCGCGCTGCGCGCGCTCGAGTCGGCGGCGGGCCTCGCGCTCGGTGGCGCGGGCGGCGGCCCGGGCCTCGGCCCGTTCGCGCGCGGCGCGCTCCGCTGCGGCGCGATCCCCGGCACGCTGCTTCGCCTCCCCCGCGGAGGCGGACGATGCCTCCCGCGCTCGCGCGGACGTGCGCGCGGACGTGCGCTCGGTCGGCGCGGGCGCACGGTGGGTCGGCGCCCGCGACGCCGTCATCCCCAACCCGACGTGGCGCAGCTCACGCTCCAGGCGGCCGTTCTGGACCTGAGCGCGCGCATCGTCGTCGAGCGCCGCCGCGTGCAGCGTGTCCGCAACCCGGTCGATGATCGTCTGGCTGAGCTCGTGCCCGTCCGAGCTGAGCAGTCCGCGCGCCGCGCCGGCCAGGGACTCCACCGCGGTGCGCTCGCGCTCGACGGCGGCCCGGAGCGAACCGCCGTCACCCGAACCCGTCATCACATGATCGTGCGCCTCACGAAGCCCATCTCCGGCCTCGAACAGCTCCGCCACCGCGCGGCGCTGGGTCCGCACCAGCTGGTTGACCGCCCAGGCCGCCACCGACGGCTTGCGCAGCGCTGCCACCTCGGCCGCTTCCTCGCGGCGGCCGGCACCGCGCAGCTCGCGTGCCAGTGCGTTGCGCGCCGTCACGAACTCATCGAGCGGAAGGCCGTACAACTCGTCGACGTCCACGCCGCCATGGTGGCACGGCGGCCGGCGAAGCGGCGCGGATTATCTGACCAGCATCACCCCCCTGCTCCAGCGCACGATTCGCACCACGTGCCCGCGCCGGGTGATCCGGGCTGAGCCTTGGCCGGTGGCCTGTCCGGGGTGAAGGCGCTTGCCACCGATGGTGGTGAGGACGACGTGCCATTGCGGTGGATTGTTGTTGCAGCCGTGCTTCCGCCAGACACCCGTCGCGGCGCTCCGGCCTTGCTTGACGCGAACGGTCAGAAGCACCCTTTCGCCTCGTCGGCAAACGACGCCCGGCCCGCTCGCGCGTACCTTCCGGCCGTTGGCCAGCAGCTTGGCCGTGCGATCGAATGCTCCGGTGGTGATCGCACCGGCGAACAGACGAAGGATGTTGGTCCCCCGGGTGAACAGGAAGAACGGCGTCGGCACGGGCCCGCCCTGACACGCGCTGCCATCCCCGTTGAACGGATTGGCCGTGCAGTTGGAGGAGATCGGCTCTCTGACGTCGGCGAGGGAAGTCGGGGCGAGCGGCACGCCCACCTCGTCGAACACGAAGATCGGGTTGCTCGGATTGACGAAGTGCCCCACGAAGCCTCGCGTCCTGCCGAGGGATTCCGCTCGCCACGTCACGTATGGCGTATTGGCCGAGAATGTGATGTCCGGCCGCGTGTCGCCGTTGGTGAATGTCACGAGCGGAGCGCCGTGGTTGACGATCTCGAATTGGGCCGCGGCGCCGCTGCCCACCAGCCGCGAGACGAAGATGCGGTGCGTTCCGGACACGGTCTCGTCCCACGCGACCCAAGGGACGCTGGGGGTCCCCGGCGTCATCGTCCCTGAGGCTACCCGCGGATCCTCGGCGTCGGCGGTCGGATCGCGGTTCAGCGAGCATTGCTGCTCGCCGGCGGCGGATTCGGCGCACGCGCCGAATCCGTGCGTCCCGCTCGTATCGAGCGTCCCGCTCAGCCGGTTTCCGACCACCACCCAGTGAAAGCCCCCGTTTGCCGCCACGCCGTCATTGATGCCCTTGGCCGCGAACACCATCTCGTTGCTCTGCAGGCCGCTGATCGACGTGCTGTTCTTCTCGTACCAGACGACCCAGGGGACGCTGTCATTGGCGCCGGTAAACGCGATGTCCGGCTCAATTCCGTTCCGCGTGGGATCGACATTGAGGCTCGGATCGGTGCGTCCGGGACCCACGCGCGGGATGCCGGTCTGCTGCCAGCAGAAGCCGCCGATCGCCGGGACGTGGCCGGCCACGGCGACGCCCGCCGGCCGGACGCCATCGCAGTTCGCCGCGCCCGGCCCGATCGGGCGCTCGACGAAGATCTGATCCCGGCCGTTCGCGGGTGCGGTGGTCGTCTCCTGCCAGGTGAACCACGGTCCCGGCTTGGTGGGATCCACCGCCGAGCCGCCCGCCACCGATGGGTTCTCCGCGTCCTGATCGGTGTGGATGTTCAGCGACGGGACCATCACGCTTCCGCCCCCCGTGCCGCGATTCTGGCCGGCGAAGATCCACTTGTTCTGAGTGGCGTCGAAGCGGCTCGCGAACGCGTTGTTCTTTCCGAAGCCCGTCCCGGTGGCGTTCTCATACCAGGTTGCCCAGGGCACGGTGCGTCCCGCGCCGGCGAAATCGATCTCCGGCGCCTCGCCATCCTCGCCCTGGTCGAAGTTCAGCGAGCCCGGGAACTGCGGGCTGGCGCTGGAGCGCCCACCGACCGTCCCATTGCCGCGCGTCGTCCACACGCCGTTGGCGAACGAGCGCGAGAAGATCTGGTCGTGCGGCGGAGGTGAGCCATTCGTCTCCCGCTGGCGGAAGCCTGCCCACGGCACGGCCGGCTTGCCGGCGACGAGCGAGCCGCCGACCACGTCGGCATTCGTCGGGTCCTCGCCCGAGACGCTGATGTTCTTGTTGATCCCCGCCGCCAGATCGTCGTTTACCTGCGCGCCCGGTGGGAGGGGCTGGAAGGCCAGCGCCGATCCGGCGACGGCCAATGAGACGACGAGCGCGACGAGCGCGACCCGCCGCCGTATCCGCGCCGCGCCTCGCTCAGGACGCAAGGGCGACTCCCCCTCCGCACGATGGACTTCGTACATGCGCTGTGCGCTGGTTCGGCGAGATTTGCCCGCTGACATCTCTCCCCCTCTCGTCGGGTTGCGCCGCCGGTTGGCGGCAGCTCTTGCGTCTGACTACCAGCGGTCCCCGTTGCGCCGGCTTACCCGTCGCCGCGGTGCGCCGGATTCGCGCGGCCCCTATGCGCCGGGTTACGGGTGGCGCCGATCGCCGGACTACGAGCAGTTCGGTAGGTAGGTATCTACCGGTCAACCATACCCGCCCGCTGGTGCTGCAGTCAAGCAAGCCCGCCCGCGCGCGACCCCGGGCGGCTAGGCCTGTCGCCGCGGGCAGACGGAAGCGGCCGCTGATCAACGTCCAGCGGCCGCCCGCACCGTGGCCGACGACGTTAGGCGGCGCTGGCCGAGGCGTTCGCCGGACTCGCGAGATCCCTGTTCTCGGGGACGAATTGGTTCGCGATGAACCTCGCGCCCTGCGGGTCCGCGATCAGGGTGATGCGGACCCAGGGAGCATTGAACGGCGGCGCCACGACCGCCCCGCCCAGCGCGGCCGCCTTCCGCGCGGTGTCGTCGGCGTCGTCGGTCGCGAACGTCACGCTCCAGTGCGCCGGGACGTCGGGCTGGTCCGCGGCGATCGGATTGATGCTGGCCACGACGTCCTCGAAGCCCGGCACGCCCATGGCCGCGGTTCGCTCGCGCAGGCCTGGATCGTTGCGCTCGAGGTGGTCGCCGTAGCCTGGAAGCGTCCACATCTCGCCGGCATCGAGTGCCAGCGTCCGCCACCCGAAGACCGCGCCATAAAACGTCTTCGCGGCGTCGGGGTTTCGCGTGTTCAGGCCGTTGAAGTTGGGCGAGCCGGCCTCGTTGACGATCCGCGAGCCCTTGTGCTGCTTGGCCTGCCAGACGGAGAACACCGCCCCTTCGGGGTCGCTGAACACCGCCGTGCGGCCCGCCTCCATTACATCACCCGGCTCGATGAGCACCTTCCCACCCGCTGCTTTGACCTTCGCAGCGGTGTCATCGGCGCTACCCACCGAGATGTAGGTGTTCCACACCGCTGCCGGTGAATCCCCCTGCGGCATCGGGCCGATGCCGGCGACGTCAGCGCCGCGGATGCGTGCGATGAAGTACTTGACCTCGGATCCGGGCGGCATCACGTCCTCGACCTCCCAGCCGAACAGGCCGCTGTAGAAGGCGGCGGCAGCCTCCGGGTCCGGCTGATTGGTGTCGACCCAGCACGGTACGCCCGGGATGTAACCGTCTCGCTCCGGCATTGCTGCTCCTTTTGGTTAGCTGACAGTTGCCGGGACGCTAACGGCGCTCTAGGTCAGGAACGGTCCTGAACGCGCCGCGCCACCGCGAGCAGCGCCAGCAGGTCGTAGGCCACCGCGGCCGCGTTCAGGGCGGTGATCTGGCCGCGCGAGTCGTAGGCCGGCGCGACCTCGACAACATCGAAGCCGGTGAACTCGACGCCGGCCAGCGCGCGGAGGAAGGCCAGCGCCTCCCGGGGCTCGAGGCCGGCCACCTCGGGCGTGCCAGTGCCAGGCGCGGCCGCCGGGTCGAGCACGTCGACATCGAATGACAGGTACGTCGGTCCTTCGGTCACCTTGGCTTTCACCCGTTGCGCGTACTGTTCGGGCGTCAGCGTGATCAACTCCGGCCCGGGGATCACCTCGAACCCGAGCTCGCGCGGGACGTCCATGTCTTCCCGTCCGTACAGCGGGCCGCGCATGCCCGCCAGCAGTGAGCGCGCCGGGTCGATCAGGCCCTCCTCGACGGCGCGGCGAAACGGCGTGCCGTGGAAGTAGCGCTCCCCGTAGTACTGATCCCAAGTGTCGGCGTGTGCGTCGAGCAGCACGAGCCCCACCGGGCCATGCGCGGCGTGCTGGGCGCGCAGTTCGCCCAGCACGATCGAGTGATCGCCGCCGAGGATGAGCGGCACGATCCCAGCGCTCAGCAGCGGGCGGAGCGCGGCGTCGATCTGCTCGGTCGTGCGCAGCGCGTTGCCCGGGGTGACGGCCAGGTCGCCACCGTCGACCACCGAGAGGGTGCCGAACACGTCAACGTCGAGGACCGGGTGGTAGGGGCGCAGCAGCGTCGAGCCGGCCCGGATCGCCTCGGGCCCGAACCGCGCGCCGCTGCGGAAGCTGGTCGCGGTGTCGAACGGGACGCCGATCACCGCCGCGTCGACGTCGTCACGCGGCAGCTCGACGTGCGGTAACCGCGCGAACGTCCGCACGCCGGTGTAGCGCGGCGCGATCATCGGATCCGGCGGCTCGAAGTGCGTCACGCAGTGGTCCTGCGCCCCGGCACCGCCAGGGGCGCTTCGAATGTCGTCGTACTCGCGAAGAAGGCCACCTAGAGCAGCTCGGACTCGTGCTCCGCGAAGATCGTCACGTCGTCTTCGTGCTACCAGCCGAGATGATCCGCTCTTGTTCGTCGCGGATCTCAGAACGTAGGCGTTCGTCACGCATCTGCGCATTGTCCTCCATGCGCGGGCACGCGCATGACCCCTAGTCGCCAGTAGCCGCGCGATCGCGTAGAAGGATCTGGGACCTCCGCCCGCCGGGATGCGATCGGAGCATGCGGGTCGACGATTTGAGCCTTAGACCCTACGCTCCGCAGTCATCGCCCCGCGACGCAAAGGCTGGTGTGATCGAGGATGGCATCGTTTACCGTCTCCCAATCGCCCGGATCGAGACCGTGGCCCGCTGCCTGGAGCGGAAGCAGCTTCGCACCCGGGATCTCGTTGGCCAGCGCCGTACCGTGCTCAAGCGGGAACATCGGATCTAGGTGATCAACCACCGAGGTCGGGTCTGACCAATCGACCTGCACCGTTGCCAGGAAGCGCCGAAGCCTATCCTGACCGGGCGGAAGGTCGCGCTCGCCAGGCGTGGCCGGAGAGGTGCTGATGAGCGTGAGCGAGAGCACGCGATCGGGAAAGTCGAGCGCGAGCAGCTGCGCGAGTGCACCGCCCATGGACACGCCGACGATATGGGCGGCGTCGAGCTCGTAGGCGTCCAGCAGGCCGGCGGCGTCCGCGACGAGATCGCTCGCGGTGTAGCCGGGATGTTCGACCTGATAGGTGACCGAGCGGCCCGTGTCGCGGTGGTCGTAGCGGATCACGAAGCGTCGCCCGTCCGCCAGCCTTGTGCACAACTCGTCCTCCCACCACACCATCGACGCGCTCATCCCCATCACGAGGAGAACTGGAGGATTGCCGGGGTGTCCGATCGCGTCCGCGCACAGCTTTACGCCGTTCGCCTCGATCATCCGCTCTGCCAAGTGCTCGTCCTCCAATCTCGCAGGCGTCGTTCCGCCCGGTCCACACGATAGGACTGGTCCGCCGACAAAAACTCATCGGCCGAAGTGCAGCAGACGAGGCAGCGACCAAGCGCCACATCGCCGCGAGGAGCGCTCCTCGCCCCGGGAGGGTCGCCGAACCGCGCCGGGCCGCCAGGGCAGACAAAGGTCACCCAGCTGACCGCGACAATGCGGGGCTGGCGGGGGTGGGACAAGATGCCGCGCGGCAACGGATGCAGGGCAGGGCCGACGGTCGCGTGGTGATGCCAACATAAGCCCACCGTCGCTGTTGTGCCAGTCCCATCGAGTTTCGTCGCGCGGCGGATCAGGGCTAAGGGAACCTTCCGGCCGCCGCTGGCCGTTAAGGAGGTAATGACCGACTTTGACCAGTTCGTCGCCGCGCACGTCGATGACCTTGTTCGCACCGCATATTTGATCGTCTGGGACGAGGCTGAAGCGGAGGATCTCGTTCAGGAGTGTCTGCTGAAGGTCGCGCGCCGGTGGCCGCGTGTCCGCCGCATGGAGCAGCCGCGGGCCTACGCCCGGCGGATTCTGGTCAACCTGGCACTCGACGGGGCTCGCGGCCGGGCGCGGCGCCGCAGCGAACTGGAGCCGAGGGCGTCGGCAAGCCCGGTCACGGTCGACCCGCTACCGGGGATCGAGACCCGCGCGGAGCTGCTCCAGGCGCTCGGCCAGTTGCCCGCGCGCCAGCGCGCGGTGCTGGTCCTGCGCTACTTCAATGACTTGACAGAGGCGCAGGTCGCCGAGGTTCTCGGCTGTTCGCCGGGGACCGTCAAGAGCAGCGCCTCACGCGGACTCGCGCGGCTGCGCGAGGCGCTGCCGCCAGTTCCACTTCAACCCAGGAGCACCGAAACATGAGTGACCTACTTGAACAGGATCTGCGCGGAGCGCTCGCCGACCGGGCGGCGCTCATCACTCCGGAGGCGGGTGCCCGGCTGCGGGCGGTTGAGTATCGCCCCCGCTCGCGCTGGTTGCCGTCCCGGCCCGCGCTGGGGGGGCTGGGGCTGACCGCTGCCGCCGCTGCCGCCGCGTCAGCCGTCCTCCTCGGATCGAGTGCCGCGCCGGCATTCGCCGGATGGACTGCAAGCCCCACGGCACCGCTGCCCGGCCAGCTCGTCGCTGCCGGACAGGACTGTCGCACGAGTGCTGGCACGCCGGTTTTGACCGATACTCGCGGCCCGTACATCGCCTCGGTCTATGCCGGCGGCTCCACCTGCGTTGAGGGCAACGGGATCACGATCAGCTCGAGCCGCGCTGGCGGCGGGACATCCAGCGTCCCGGCGGGAACGATCGAGCTCAACGGGACCGGCCAGTCGGACTCCGACGGGCACGCGCTGACGATGGTCGACGGTCCGATCGGTGCCGGCGTGACGGGCGTGACCATCACCCGCAGCGACGGAAGCTCGGTCCAGGCGACCGTCAAGAACGGCTGGTACCTGGCCTGGTGGCCTGGCGCCGAGCACGCTATGACCGCCCGAGTGGCGAGCGCGAACCGAACCACCACGCAATCCTTCCCAACAAGAGCGCCAGACCAGCCGAGCCGAAGCTGCCCGGCGGGCGCCCACTGCGCGAGCGGCTACGGCTTTGAGTCGGCGCCGGGACATGGCGCTGAACGGTCCACGGCACGGACAGCCGGCACCAGCAGGCAATAACGCCTGAGCCACGGGGGTGGGCCAGCCGGCCCACCCCCAATGACGCAGAGCCGGCCGGCCGACATCGGGGCAACGGCGAGCGAGTCGCCACCGCGCCGGCGGGCGCAGGCGCGCATTCACGTGGTCTGTTCAGTGGGGCCATGGGCCATTAGGCTGCAGAAATGAACCGTGGGCAGCGTGATGTGCGGCGGCCGCAGGAGAAGCAGGCTCGCTCGAGGGGGCGTCGCGAGGACCGGGCCAGGTGGAGACAGCGGGTGGGAGCGTTCGGCAGCCGGGTTGCGGATTTCATCGCCGAGTTGCTAGAGGTGTTGGCGCCGTAAGGCTCTGGTGAGCCTGACTCTCGACGCCGAATCAGCACCGTCGAGAGCGAGCCGGTCGCCCAAACGGCAGCAGCCGACCCCCCTGTCCACCGTCCCGCCGCAGAACTGCGCTGACGGCCTTGTTGTGGCCGTGTCGGGACGCTGACGCCGGTCAGCACGGCGACCTCGTCACAGCGAAGGCCGGATAGGTGGGCCAGGAGGGTGCCGAGCCGGTTTCGTGACGGCGAAGGCGGGAAGAGGAGGAGGGTCATGTCAGTGGCGGGCACGTCTGAGCGCACAGGATTGTCAGGGGCGGGCACGTCTGAGCGCACAGGATTGGATCTGACCAGGGGCACGATCGTCGCTGCGTGCTTGGCCGCGTGTGTCGGTCAGATCGGGTTTGCCACCCCGGCAGTGCTGAACGGCCTGTTTCAGCAGGACCTCGGGACGACCGCCTCGCAGCTCAACTGGATCTCCGCGGCAATCGTGATCCCCTTGACGGTGTTCGAGCTGACGTTCGGCGTCATTGGCGACATGTTCGGGCGCAAGCGGCTGCTCGTCGGCGGGGCGCTGCTGATGATGATCGGTGAGCTGATCGCCGCCGTGCTCACGCCGAGCGCGAGCACGCATAACGCCGTCGTGGTGGTGTGGATCGGCATGGCATTCGCGGGCATTGGCGGTGCCGCGCTGTTCCCGACCTCGCTGGCGATGATCGCCGCCAAGACGAGGACGGCCAAGGCGCGCGGAAGGATGATCCCCATTTACGCCGCGGCGCTGTCATCGGGTGGGTTCCTCGCGCCCCTGCTCGCCGGCCTGTTGACGAAACTGACGTGGGGCGGGGATCCGAAAGCCAGCTGGCGCTGGGCATTGCTCGCCGTCATGGCGACCGCCCTGCTGAGCGCCGTCGTCTCGTACTTCGCGGCCACCGATTCCAGATCGCCTGAGGGTCGCACGCTCGACTGGCCAGGCCAGATCACGTTCGCGATCGGTCTGTTCGCCCTCCTGTTCGCGGTGGTTCAGGCGTCCTCGTTCGGCTGGACAGGCACACAGAGCGTGATTGGCTACATCGTCTGCGTCGTGTTCATGGCCTGGTTCGTGCGCATCGAACTGCGAACGCGCGAGCCGATGCTGAGGTTGAAGCTGTTCGCCAGCCGCAACTTCTCCTTGAACTCAATCGTGACCGTGCTCGGCATGTTCGCGTTCCTCGGGTGCGCGGCGGCCACCAGCATCCGTTTGACCGCTGTGCAGGGGTTCAGCCCGCTGCAGGCATCGCTTGGGTTCGTCGCGCTGCAGGGATTCGCGTTGTTCCTGCTGCCGGTGATCTCGTGGATGATGCCTCGGGTGAACCCGCGCTGGATGCTCGGCGGCGGCTTCTTGCTGCAGGCCGTGGGCGCCGCCTGGGCGGCCACGGTCTCGATCAACCACGTTTCGGTCGGGGCGATTCTACCGCCGCTTGCGGTGGTTGGCATCGGCTTTGGCTTCTCGGTCTCGTCCTTGACCGCCGTGGCGGTCAACACGGTACGGATTCAGTTCGCCGGCATGGCCAGCGCCACCACCAGCCTGTTGCGCGACTTCGGCTTCGCGTTGGGGCCTACGGTCGTGATCGCCATCGGTACCAGCCACGCCGCCGGCAAGATCAGCGATGCCATTGCCCGCAGCCAACCGCTGCAGCATCAGCTGGCGACGTTCTACCAGTCGGTCGCGACTGCCCCGCCGGCCGCCAAGGCTGCGACCGCAGCCGCCGTGGGGGCCGTCAAATCCGGACCGCTCGGTGCCGTCGCCGTACCGCCGACGGCACAGGTCAACGGCCATACGGTGCCGCTCAACCCGTTGCATCACACCGCCTTCCAGGCGCTCGGCAGCGCCTACCAGCTCGTGTTCGCGATCTGTGCTGTCTGTGCCCTCGTGGCCGCCGTGCTGGTCCTGTCGGTGCTGCGGGCCGACGCGCATCACGACGCGGATGAGCTGGCGCTCGCGGAGTCGGGGCAGGCCGTGGGAGACCTCACGGTCGAGCCGGTCTGAGCAGCTCGGGGCGCCGTGACCCGCAGCGGCGCCAAGCGCCGGCTGGTCCGAAACGCCGAGGCCGCGGACGCTTACCGCGAAGCTCTCAACCTGGCGCGGCCCCGATCCCATGGGCCGGGTCCCAGCATCGCGTGTGAGCCGCGGCCTCACGGCCTGCGCACGCTTCTCCTTCGGATCGGCCGAGACCTAAAGGAGCACTTTCGCCCGGCTCTGCTCTGGCGGCGACAAAAGGCGTCCCTCGCCGTCAGGATGCGACGGGTTATCGGGTCGAGACTACCGGCGGCCGAACGGCGACGCCCTGTTGAGGATGTGAAAGTGCTGGAAGGAGACCTTGAGGTCACTCGTGGTGGCGGGGCCGTTCCAGGCGAACAGTCCCACCTTGACGTTGCTGAGGCTCGCCCCGACGTTGTAGATCGGGGTGAAGTGAACGCCGTCGGTGGAGTAGAAGGTGGTGTAGCGCGCCCCCACCTTGTTCATGGCGAGCCACACCGTGTTGTTGGTCAGCAGCCCGGCGGTGGGGACGGTGGCGAGCACCTGGCTCACCTGCTGGCCGGAGACGTTCTGGTTGTCGGAGGTCGTCTCGGCCAGGTGCGCCACGCCTCCCGAGTACTCCCAGTCGAGCTTCAGCCAGTTCGCGTCGTCCTGGTAGGCGATGAGCCCGCCCTGCTGGTTGGCCACATGCGGCGCCGTGGTGAAAATCAGCTTGGATACCATCGCCCAGTTGCCCAGCGCGGGCTGGAGGAGGATGTTGCGGGCGGGCGGGTTGGTTCCCCCGAGATCACCTTGCTCGGGCGTGATCGTCAGGGCGCCGCCTGAGACCTGCTCGTTCGCGGGATCCTGCCGGACCCACGTCCACTGCGGCCCGACGCTCGTGCCGCTGAACTCGTCGCTGCGAGCGCGATGCGCGAAGTACACCCGATAGGTCTGGGTGATGCCGTCCGGGCCCGTCACTGTCACGGTGGCGTTGCCCGGAACCGCGCTTGCCTGGCTCACGCTGACGACCGCCGAGGAGTCGGGCGAATGCGCGCTGATTCGCGGGGTGGGCGCGCTGTCAGGCACGATCACGTCGTAGCTGTAGGTGTCGGGACGGAACCCCGGGATGCTCCGGCCGTCGACGCGTATCCGGTCGAGCTCGGACAGAACCCTGACCACGAACTGCGTGGTGCGGGTGACACCGCGATAGCTCGCGGTCGCCGTGATCGTGGCCACGCCGTTGCGGTGCGTCCGGATCGCGTTGCCGGGACCGGCTGAGACCACGCCGGGATGGTCACTGGAGAACCTGAAGCGCACTCCGGTTGGGAACGGCTTGCTGTCGCCGGGGTCGATGAAGCCGTAGAGCGACTCGTCGTTCATCGCCAGCGTCAGATGGGGGACCACGGTGGCGTTCTCGGGATACATCACGCGCGACTGGACGCCTCGCTGCGCGTCGCCGAGCATGATCGGCTTGGCCGTGAGCACGGAAGGACGTGGGGTCAGGCTGCCGCTGACAGTGACGTCGTGCTGGGCGAGGATGTCACTGTCGGCGGTCGAGTTCGCGATCTCGATCCCGTACCGGCCGTCGTAGACCTGGTAGCGGTTCGCCGCCTGGTTGAAGAACGCGAGCTTGGGCACCGATACGGTCAACGTCACCGACTTCGTCTGGCCCGAGTTCAGCTGGATCTGCTGGAACCCTTCCAGCCGCTTGATCGGTAGCTGCAGCGAGGCCGGCGCGCCCGGAGTGCTGACGTACAGCTGCACCAGGTCGCTTCCGGCGACCGGGCCGGTGTTGGTCACGTCGACCGTCGCGTGGAAGGTGTCGTTGGCGTTCAGTCGCGTTCGGTCGATCCTCAGGTTCGACGTTTTGAACGTCGTGTAGCTGAGCCCATACCCGAACGGGAACGACTCGGGGCCGTGGTAGTACATGTACGTGCGGCCCATGCTGGTAGGGCTCGGGCGGATGCTGTAGTCCTCGAGCGCCGGCAGGTCGCTGGCGTTCTGATACCAGGTGAATGGCAGGTGGCCGCTGGGGTCGTAGTTGCCGAGGACCACGTCAGCGAGCGCGTCGCCCTTGCGCTGGCCGTAGTACGAGGTCCACAGCAGCGACGGCACGGCGTCGCGGAAGCTGTCCACGTCGACCTGCCCGATCGCCTCGACAACCGCGGCGGTATTGGGATTCTTGGCCGCGACGTCGTTGATCAGCTGCGCCTGCGCGCCCGGGAGCGCCATGTCCGTGCGATCGACGAACTCGTTCGCGGTGCTGTCGTCCGTGCCGGCGTACACGATGACGTCGTCGTGGTTGGCGGCCGCGTTGACCGCGTTCTGGTCGATCGTGGTCAGCTGCGAGGCATTCGTCGGGCTCCCCGTGAAGCCGTTGTAGAAGTCAACCGTCGCGCTCGGGTTGAGCGCCTGGATGGCCTGCTTGAGCCCCTGGTAGGGAGTCACCTCCTTGGCCATCCCCGGTGCCCCCTGGTCGCTCGAATATCCGCCGAGGTACATCGCACCCGCCGCGGCGCCGGTGGAACCGACTTCCCCCGTGGGGGAGGGATTGGCCAGATAGCCGATCACCGCCACCTTGAACGGGCCGCTCCTCGGGACGTGGATCGGCAGCACGGTGCCAGTGGCGCCGCTCTTGAGCGTGGTGTTGGAGTTCTTGAGCAGCACGAATCCGCGGTCGCCGACCTGCCGCGCAAGCTGCAGACGCGCGGGTGTCTCGGTGACGGCGTTATTGGCGTCGGAGTTTGTCCAGGTGCCGGGCGGAAGCTGCGCGCGGGCCGCCTTCACCCACGGCTCGTTGGCCACATCGTCGAACTCGCCCAGCTGCATGCGCGCCGTGAACAGGCGGACCAGCGAGGTGTCCATGTCATTGGAGTTGAACACGTCCGTCTGGGTGGGAATCGCCTCACCCGCCGCGGCGGGCAGGGTGTTGCCGTAGCTGAAGTTGTCGGCGTAGCCGGCGTTGCAGTTCAGATCCTCGCCGGCCGCATCCGCAAACGCGCGCGCCTCGTTGATATTGAGCGGGCGGCTGTAGCCCGGCGGCTGCCAGTGGTGGCCGTGATAGATCTCGTACACCGCGTCGCAGTCGGAGGTGAAGTAGCCGCCGAACCCGAACGTCTGCCGCGCCAGCGTGTCCATCAGGTGGATGTTGGCCGGCGACGGGATGTTGTTGACCGAGTTGTAGGCCGACATGATCGAGCCGGGGTGGGACTGCTGGATGATCTGCTTGAACTGCGCCGTGTAGTACTCGCGCAGCGTCCGCTCGTCCATGTTCGAGGTCCCGGTGAGGCGATCGGTGGGACCGCCAAGCCGGTCGCCCTCGGTGTTGTTGGCCGCGTAGTGCTTGATCGTCGCGATCGCCTTGAGGTAGCCGCCGCCCTGTGGCAGCAGGTTGCCCTGCTGGTCCTTTCCCTCGAGGCCGTCGACGAACTGGGAGCCCATATCCCCCGTCAACAGCGGATCCTCCGAGAACGCCTCATCGTTGCGGCCCCAGCGCGGGTCCCGGCCGAGGTTGACGGTCGGCGAATAGAAGTCGAGGTCCAGCGAGTTGTTGGGCACCACCTCGCGCGCCTCGTCGGAGATCGCGGACGCTTCCCGGTACATAATGTTGGGGTCCCACGAGGAACCGAGCGCGAGGCTGATCGGATAGGACGTCGTGTTCTGGAGCACCGTCGAGTTCCCCGACGGGGCCAGCTGCAGCCTCGACACTCCGTGCAGCGCCTCGTTCCACCAACCGTAGGCGGACACCCCGCTTGGGATCGTCGGAGAGGCGGCGATGGCCGGCGCCTGGCTCGAGTTCATCTGCGACGCCTTCTGGGTGAGCGTCATCCGCGACACCAGGTCGGCCGCGCGCTCGGCGGGCGAGTAGGAGCGGTTCAGGTAGATCGGAGTCGGATCTGAGCTACGGTGCGATCGGGCGGAGGAGTCGGCGATCGGAACCGCGGTCAGTATGCCGAGGATGGCCGCCGGCAGGAGCAGACGCAGACGCATGGGGACTCCCTTTCGAACTCGACGTGATCGCTGTCCAAGGGAGGCGGAGAGATTCCTCCGCGAACGCCGTCGGCCGACACCGTGCGTCAATCCTTGATGCGGACCCCGGTGCGCCCCTAACGCTGTCGGCGTCGATCATGTACCTCAACTCCCTGGACGATGGCGCGGGCACTTTACGTCGGGGGTTGGCAGAAGTCAAGCCTGTAGTGCCCCTTCTGTCCGGCCAGATATGTCAACGGTCGGGCAAAATCAGCCGGAAGGATCCGCCGGCAACGGTAGATTCCGTTGCCGTGAGCGCGGAATGACGGACGAGCCGAGCCTCGGTCCGCGCCAGATGAACCGCCTGCGGATCATCGAGGCGCTGTACCGGCACCCGCGGTCGAGCCGCGCCGACCTGGCGCGGCACACGCAGCTCTCCCGGGCGACCGTCTCGGCGCTCGTCGAGGAGCTGGTGCGCGCCGGCCTCGCCGACGAGCACGCCGGCGCCGCGACCGCAGGAGCGGGCCCGGAAGCAGGGGTCGGGCGACCGCCCCTGCTGCTGTCGCTCGTTTCGGGCGCCGCGTTCGCAGTCGGGCTCGACTTCGGCCACCAGCACATCCGCGTGGCGCTGTGCGACCTGTCGGGCGAGCCGGTCGTGGACGACTACTCGTCCGCCGAGGTCGACCACGCGCCGATCGAGAGCCTCGACCTCGCGCACCAGCTCGTGCGCGAGGCGCTGCAGAGCGCGCGGGTGGCCCCCGACCGCCTCCTTGGCGTGGGGATGGGCCTCGCCGCTCCGATCAACCAGGCGACCGGGAACCTCGAGGCGGACGGCATCCTTCCCGGCTGGCGCGGGATCCGCCCGGCGAGCGAAATGGAGGCCAGGCTGGGGATCCCGGTGGCGCTAGAGAACGACGCCAACCTCGGGGCCCTGGGAGAGAAGGCATTCGGAGCCGCGCGCGACGTCAACGATCTGGTGTACATCCGCCTGTCGGCGGGCATCGGCGCCGGTCTCATCCTCAGGGGCCAGCCGTATCGCGGCTTCGGCGGGGTGGCGGGGGAGGTCGGTCACGTGCTGTCCGATCCACACGGGCCGATCTGTCGCTGCGGCAATCGAGGCTGCCTGGAGGCGGTCGCCAGCCCGGTCGCGGTGGCCGCGCTGCTCGAGCGCAGCCTGGGGCAACCCATCACGGTTGCGCGCCTGCTCGAGCTGGTCGCCGAGGGCGATCGCGCGGCGCGGCGCGCGGTAGCCGAAGCCGGCGAGGCGGTGGGGCGGGCGGCGTCGATGCTCGTCAACGTTCTCAATCCCGAGCTCCTCGTCGTGGGCGGGGACCTGGCCCAGACGGGCGAGGTGCTCCTGGCGCCGATCAGAGCCGAGATCGAGCGCCACAGCGTCCTGCCCGCGGGTTCCGCGGTTCGGGTCACCACCGGCATGCTGGGCGCCCGGGCCGAAGTCCTCGGCGCCGCGGCTTTGATCCTCGCCAAGACCCCCCACGCGCTGGTGGCGAGGCTGGGGACATAGCGGCTCTTCGCGTCCGCGGCGCGGAACAGACAATCTCGAGCATGGAGGCCGTCATTGCCGTTAGTGGTCGTCCACGAGCCGATGGTCAGGGGCCGCGGCGCCTAGCCACGAATACATTGTTGTCATGCACTTGCACTTCAAGGGGCGAGTAGACCTCGCCACGCAGGGCTACGGCACCCCACGACGGCCGGTCAGATCCTGCGCGCCGCCTACGTGGGGGTGATGATCGCGTTGCTGATGGCGCTGGAGGGGATCGGCACGGTCGCGGCGGCCGCCCCGACCAGGCTGGTCGGCGATGCGGCCCGAGTCGCCGCGTGGCGCGAGACGGTGGCGCGCATCTCGGGCAGGCGGGTCGAGGTCCCCGATGCCCGGCAGCCGGTCGCGCTGTGGCGCGGTCCAGGCTGCCCGCTGTGCTCGCCGGCAACATCCCACGGAGATCGCGGCGGAGTGGAACGTGCGTGCCGGGACGCCAATCGAACGACAGCAACGCGACGAACGGGCGCTCGAGCGATTCCGCGCGTGCTCGCCGCCACATCGACCATCAATGGAGGAATCAAGCCATGACAATCGCAGACGCGATCGCCGACGAAGCCGACCTGACCCCGCGGCCTGACCATCGCTTCACGTTCGGACTGTGGACGGTCGGCAACCCCGGCCGTGACCCGTTTGGTGAGGCGACGCGCGCGCCGCTGGACCCGGTCTACTCGGTCGAGCGGCTGGCCGAGCTGGGAGCTTATGGCGTGAGCCTGCACGACAACGATCTGGTGCCGTACGGAACTTCGGGCGCCGAGCGCGACCGAATCGTCGCCCGCTTCGCCGAGGCGCTCGATCGAACGGGCATGCGGCTCACGATGGCGACTACCAATCTGTTCACTCACCCCGCCTTCAAGGACGGGGCCTTCACCTCCAACGATCGGACGGTGCGGCGAGCGGCCGTCGCGAAGGCAATGCGAGGCATCGACCTCGGTGCCGAGCTCGGCGCCCCCACCTACGTGTTCTGGGGCGGGCGCGAGGGCGCAGAGAGCGCGGCCACCAAGCGAGTCGGGGACGCCCTGAAGCGCTATCGGGAGGCGATCAACTTCCTTTGTGCCTATGTGCGCGATCAGGGTTACGAGATGCGCTTCGCGATCGAGCCCAAGCCGAACGAGCCTCGCGGGGAGATCTTCCTGCCCACGGTCGGCCACGCGCTTCACTTCATCACCACACTTGACCAACCGGAGATGGTCGGCCTCAACCCCGAGTTTGCCCACGAGACGATGGCCGGGCTCAGCTTCGTGCATGCCGTCTCACACGCGCTATGGGCCGGAAAGCTGTTCCACATCGACCTCAACAGCCAGCGGATCGGCCGCTACGACCAGGATTTCCGGTTCGGCGCAGAGGACCTGAAGGAGTCCTTCCTGCTGGTCCACTTGCTAGAGACCTCCGACTACGAGGGCGTCCGGCACTTCGATGCCCACGCCTACCGCAGCGAGGATTCCGAAGGCGTGTGGGACTTCGCCTCAGGCTGCATGCGCACGTATCTCGCGCTGGCTGCCAAGTCACGGCAATTTGAGGCCGCGGACGAGATTCGCGCGGCACGCAAGGCAGCTCGTGTTGACGAGCTGGCGCAAGAGACGATCGGCCCCTATTCACCGCAGACCGCCGCCACGCTGCTCGGCGAGGACCACGACCTCGACGCGCTCGCGAAGCACGGCTACGGCAACGAGCGGCTCGACCAGCTCGTCGTCGAGCTGCTGCTCGGCCATTAGAGCTGTGATCCTGGCGAGCGAGGTCGGTGGCCGGGTGACGTGACTAGCCAGACGCCTGGGCCGACGGTGCAGTAAACACGCTCGCCGTACGCCGGTACGGGCTTGACGCTCCCGGGATCAACCGCTTGCGATTCTTGTCCTCGGTCGGGGAATCCTCCTAACGCTCGGTACTGCCGTTCGCGTCGTCGCCCGCTCCTCTCCTGGTGGATCGCTCGGGCTCAGTGCGCCGCTTCCTGAGCGCGTCGCGGCAGTTTCCAGCCCGGACGGACGAAATGGCAGGTGTAGCCGTTGGGGTAGCGCTCAAGGTAGTCCTGGTGCTCGGGCTCTGCCTCCCAGAACGGTCCGGCGGGCTCCACCTCGGTGACGACCTTGCCCGGCCACAAGCCGGAGGCGTCGACATCGGCGATCGTGTCCTCCGCGACGCGGCGCTGCTCGTCGTCGACGTAGTAGATCGCCGAGCGATAACTCGCACCGACGTCGTTGCCCTGACGGTTCTTCGTCGTCGGGTCGTGAATCTGAAAGAAGAACTCGAGGAGGTCCCGGTAGGAGATACGGTCAGGGTCGAACAGGATCTCGATCGCCTCCGCATGCGAGCCGTGGTTGCGGTAGGTCGCGTTGGGTGTCTCGCCGCCGGTGTAGCCAACACGCGTGCCGGCCACACCATCGAGCTTACGGATCAGATCCTGGACACCCCAGAAGCACCCGCCTGCCAGGATCGCCTTCTCGGTTCCGGCCATCTCTCTGCTCCTCCTCGTCACGGTTTCGTTCCTCTCGCGAGCATATGCCGCCAACACGGTAAACGCTACGGGATGCGACTCGCCGCCTCGACGCGGAGCGCGCGGACCCGTCGGACACGACGACCTAACTCGACGTACCGGAGCGCGCGTCCAAACTGCCGCAACACGAACAACGGCAATCTCCGCCCCCAGTCGAGGGCCTCGAGAAGACCGCTTCCAGCGAAGACCACCGGCGCGCTCGGGTCGCGCCGAGTGCCGACGGCCCCCGGTTTTGCTGCCAGCATCGCCGCGTCGGGTACCGCGTAGACACCGCAACGCCGGCTATGCCTGCCTCGGGTGGCGGTTTTGAGAGGATCGGGCTGTGACGGACGCCAGCATCAGCTTCCCGCGCCAGTACGCCCGTACCGTTGGGTTCTCCCTGGGCGTCCCGCACGCGTTCGCGATCGCTCCGGACGGCGACCGGGTCGCGTTCCTGCGGTCGCGTTCGGGCAGCGACCGCGGCACCGGCCTGTGGGTGCGTGACAGCGCCACCGGCGCGGAGCGCCTGGTCGCCGACCCGGAGGGCCTGCTCTCCGGCCGCGAGGAGAACCTTCCTCGAGAAGAGCGGACGCGCCGGGAGCGCACCCGGCAGGCGGCGGCGGGTGTGGTGTCCTTCGCAGCCGACGAGGCGGTGCGGATCGCGGCGTTCGCGCTGTCCGGGCGGCTGTTCGTGGCCGATCTGGCCGACCTGGACGGCATCCCTGTGCGCGAGCTGGTGGTGCCGGGGCCGGTGCTCGACCCGCGTCCCGATCCGACGGGAGCACACATCGGGTATGTGGCGGACGGGGCGGTTCGCGTCGTCGCCGCCGACGGCAGCGGTGACCGGGCGCTGGCCGTGCCGGAGGCCGAGAACGTGAGCTACGGCCTCGCCGAGTTCGTGGCCGCCGAGGAGATGTACCGGACCCGCGGTTTCTGGTGGTCACCCGACGGACGGCAGTTGCTGGTGGCCCGAGTGGACACCACGCCGGTGGCTCGCTGGCACCTGTCGGACCCGGCCCATCCGGACCGCCCGCCCGTCGAGGTCGCCTACCCAGCGGCGGGCACCGCGAACGCTGAAGTCAGCGTGGTTCTCGCTGGGCTGGACGGAAGCCTCACGCCGGTGGGCTGGGACTCCTCCGACGCGCCTTATCTGACCTCGGCGCACTGGTCGCGCGGCGGCCCCGCGCTGCTGCAGGTGGCCTCGCGCGATCAGCGGACGATGCGCGTGTTGGCGGTGCGCGAGGACGGCAGCGTGGAGCGGATCTGCGAAGACACCGACCCGGATTGGGTCGACGTGGTCGTCGGGACTCCGGCCTGGACGCCGGGCGGCGAGCTGGTCCGGGTGGTGGCCAGAGACGGCGCGTACCGGCTGATGATCGGCGAGGACCCGGTCACGCCGGTGGGTCTGAATGTCGCCAGCGTCCTGGACGTCGGTGACGACGTGCTGTTCACCGCCACCGGGGAGGACCCGGCCGAGGTGCACGTCTACGCCGGCGCTCCGAACGGCACCGTCCGAATCACCCGCGAGCCCGGCGTGCACCACGCGGCCCGGCGCGCGGACCTCGTGGTCACGTCATCCCGGTCGCTCGGCTGGTTCGGCCCTCTGGTGCAGTCCTGGCGCGACGGCGAGCAGACAGGGGAGATCGCGTCGCTCGCGCAGACCCCGGTGCTCACCCCGGAGGTGACGTTCCTGACCGTCGGTGCGCATGAGCTGCGGTGCGCGCTGCTGTTCCCGCGCGGCCACCAGCGCGGCTCGGACCGGCTGCCGGTGCTGTGCGACCCCTACGGCGGCCCGGCCGCGCAGCGCGTGGTGCGTGCGCGCAACGCATACCTGACGTCGCAATGGTTCGCCGACCAGGGCTTCGCCGTGCTGATCGCCGACGGCCGCGGCACGCCCGGCCGCGGGCCCGACTGGGACCGGCTAATCCACTACGACGAGGCCACCCCCAACCTGGAGGACCAAGTGGAGGCGCTACACGCCGCCGCCGCGGCGCACCCCGACCTGGACCTAACCCGGGTCGGCATCCGCGGCTGGTCCCACGGCGGCTACCTGGCCGCGCTGGCCGTCCTGCGGCGCCCGGACGTCTTCCACACGGCCGTGGCCGGCGCGCCAGTCACCGACCAGCGGCTGTATGACACCTTCTACACAGAACGTTACCTCGGTCACCCAGACCGCCACCCTGACGCCTACGCCCACAACTCGCTGATCGACGATGCGCCCAGCCTGGAGCGCCCGCTCATGCTCATTCACGGACTGGCCGACGACAACGTAGTGGCGGCGCACACGCTGCGGCTGTCCTCGGCGCTCCTGACCGCCGGGCGGCCACACACCGTGCTCCCGCTGTCCGGCGTCACCCACATGGCCCGGCAGGAAGAGGTCGCGGAGAATCTCATGCTGCTCCAGGTGGAGTTCCTCAAGCGCACACTCGGCATGACCCCCGGCTGGGCGCGGACGACCCCCGAGCCCCGGCCGGCCGCGCCGCCGCTCCCGTCGAACGGTTAGCAACGACCCGTAAGCGTCCTGGACCCAGCGGGTGCTCGAATTCCGCGCTGAGGAGAGTTCTCCTGGATTCAGACGAGATGCGCGGCGCGGGCCGAAAGGAAGGTTTGCCGACCGCCGACGTGTCACATTTTGGGCTGCCGCGGTGCTAAGTGGGTGTGATCGGGTTGCAGGCGCGACATCACCAGCGATCGGAGTGTCTTGAAGGCGAATCTGGGTTGGCTGGTTTCGAGGCGTTCTTTCGCGGTCATTACCGGGCCGTCGTGCGCCTGGCGCAGAGTGTGCTCGGCGACTTTCAGGGCGCGCAGGATGTGGCGCAGGAGGTCTTCCTGGCCGCCTACCGTCGCTTCCCCGGCGATTACGAGCAGGCGGAGGGATGGGTCAGGGTCGCCGCGGTGCACACGGCGCTAAACACGCTTCGGGGCGAGCGGCGTCGGGACAAGCGTGAGGTCCTGTTGCAGGCTGTGGGTTCCCTGCCCAGCGCCGAGGACGCGGTGATCGAACGGGAAGCCCGAGCAGAGTTTCGCCGCGTCTTGCGTCGTCTGCCGCGCCGCTCGGCCGCGGCGCTGGTGATGCGGCACGGTGGCATGAGCTATGCGGAGATCGCAGGCGCGCTCGGGGTGAAGGTTGGACACGTCGGGACGCTGCTGAGAAGGGCAGAGTCCGCGCTTCGAAAGGAGATGGACCGTGAGACATATTCCTGACGGGGTGCTTCGGCGGCTCGACGACGAGCCCCTGGCCATTCCGGACCGAGTCGCCGAGCACGTGGCGGACTGTGGGCGCTGCAGCGCCCGGCGAGCGCAGATCGCCCACGACACGGAACGCGCGGCCAGGCTGTTGTCGCCCGCGCAGGTCGTACCCGACATCGACGCCGCATGGGCGCGGTTCCAGCGTGACCGGCATCGCAGTCCGGAGCAGGGAGCCGACCGGCGCCGGCGACCAACGCCTGCTCGCTGGCGACG
This sequence comes from uncultured Solirubrobacterales bacterium, assembly GCA_963719355.1. Lineage (GTDB taxonomy): Bacteria > Actinomycetota > Thermoleophilia > Solirubrobacterales > Solirubrobacteraceae > Palsa-465. Next base: position 247,297 of record CAVRBZ010000001.1, read on the forward strand.
GGCGCGGTCCCCTCGAATGTCGGTGCGCGCGGGGCTGGTCATCGGCGCGGTTGGGATCGTGGTCGCGGGCACGGCTGCGGCGGCCACGCTCACCACCATCTTCGCGCCAACCCACGTGGCCCCGGTATCGGTGAGCCAGAGCGATGTGCGGGCGATCGCGGCCTTCATGGGGCTGGCCGACAGCCGCACGCTCGGCGGGTTCCCCAACCCGGATGGATCGAGCACAGTTCGGTTCGGAACGATCAAATGGGCCTCCTCAGGCCCGGCCCGCCCGGTAGCCTCGCTTGCCGAGGCCACCGCGGAGGCCGGCTTTCCCGTGTCACTCCCCACCCACCTCCCCGCGGGAGTCGGCGCTGTCCAACAGTTCATAGTTCAGCCGCGCGTAAGCGCCGAGGTGAGCTTTAATTCCACCGCTGCGAGCCTCAGCGGAAGCTCGGTCAGCCTTGACGCCGGGCCGGCCGTCCTTGCGGAGTACGCCCAGGCGAATGGGCCCGGGCTACACACGCTTGGCGTCGCGACGATGCGCCGCCCGACGGCGCTCTCCAAGGGTGCGAGCATAAGCCGGATCGAAGCCTTCGTGCTCGACCAGCCCGGCATCCCGCCAGAACTGGCTGAGGAGGTTCGCCTGCTCGGTGACTTAAGAACGATCCTCCCGGTGCCAGTCCCGGCCGGCGCCTCGGCTCGCTCGGTACGGGTCGCCGGCTGGCCGGGCGTACTACTCGCTGACTCCTCCAACGCGGCGGCCGGGGTGATCTGGGAGGACGGCAAAGGCATGCTTCATGTCGTCGCGGGAATTCTCAATTCGCAAGATGTGCTGAATGTCGCGAAGCAACTCGGCTGAGAGGATCGCCGTCGACGAGGGCGATCAGTCCGCGAGCCGCGCCGAGATCGGTCTGTCTGAGGCTCCGGGCTCCCCCTCCGGGAACCGCTTCCCCGAGACGACGGCGTCCCCAGCGATCCACACGGTAGCGTTGACCAAGCGATTCGGCGACACGATCGCGGTGAACTCGCTGTCGATGACGGTGGAGCGAGGAGAGGTGTTCGGCTTTCTCGGCCCAAACGGAGCGGGAAAGACCACGGTGGTGAAGCTGTTGCTCGGCCTGGCCCGTCCCACCGGCGGCGAGGCACTCGTGCTCGGCGCGCCGTTGGGCGACCGCGAGGCCAGGCGGCATATCGGGTATCTCCCCGAGCTGTTTCGCTTCCAAGCGCTGCTCAGCGCCCGGGAACTGCTCCGGCTGCATTGCCGCCTCCTCGCGGTGCCCAAGGCGGTGTGGGAGGAGGAGGCGCGCACGGCCCTGGAGACTGTCGGACTGCTAGAGCGAGGCGACGACCGGGTCGGCACCTTCTCCAAGGGAATGCAGCAACGCCTCGGGATCGGCGTGGCGCTGCTCGGTGATCCCAGGCTGGTCGTTCTCGACGAGCCCACCAGCGCCCTTGACCCAGTCGGACGCCACGACGTGCGCGAGATCATTCGCGGGCTGCGCAATCGCGGGTCGACTGTGTTCCTGAACACGCACCTGCTCGAAGAGGCCGAGCACGTGTGCGATCGCGTGGCGGTCATCGATAAGGGAAGCGCCGTCGCCACCGGCAGCCTGGGCGAGCTGCTCGGTCGCCACCGCAGAGTGCGCCTAAGGGTGCGGGGGGCCGGTGAGAATTGGAGAACGGCTCTGGACCAGTTCGGCCGATGGCACCAGCAGGAGGAGTGGATCGTGGTCGAGGACATCGAGCCGTCTCGGATCGCCGACCTGGTCGGCGAGCTGGTCGCCGTCGGCGGACGGGTCGAGGCCGTGATCCCCGAGCACCAAAGTCTGGAAGCCCGCTTCCTCGAGCTCCTGGACGAGCGATGAGCCCGACCCTGACAATCGCCGCCCTGACGATCAAAGAGGCAGTGCGGCGACGCCTGCTCCTCGCGTTCGTCACGATCACAGTGGTCATCGTCGGACTGAGCGCGTGGGGATTCGATCGCTTGAGCCACGCCCACAGCCTCACCTCGGGCGAGAGCAATCTCGCGGTTCCGGACGCGCTCATCCTGTTCATGTTCATGTTCAGCTTCGTTCTCGCCCTAAGCGCGTCGGCGATCGCCTCTCCATCGATCTCTTCCGAGGCCGAGTCCGGCGTCCTGTTGACGATCGTGACGCGTCCCGTCCGGCGCGCCGACGTGCTAATCGGTAAGTGGCTCGGGCTCGCACTGTTGCTGGCCGGTTATGCCGGCGGCGTCTGCGCCCTCGAGTTCGTGGCCGTTCACTGGGCGAGCGGTTTCCTCCCGCCAAACCCGCTCCTCGTGAGCGTTTACCTATTCGCTGAGGGAGCGCTCCTGCTGACCCTATCTCTGCTCTTGAGCACGCGGATGCCGGTTATCGCCGCGGGCGTCATCGGCGTCGCAGTCTTCGGCGCCGGGTGGCTTGCCGGAGTCGTCGGCACGCTGGGGACCACACTCAACATTGCTGCGCTGCGGACCGTGGGGCAGGTAGGACGATTCCTACTGCCCACCGACGGGTTGTGGCACGCCGCCATCTACTACCTCCAACCACCCTCGCTGATAGCGCAGCAAGTCGCCGAAGGCGGACGGCAGAATCCTTTCTACTCCCAAGGAGCACCGTCCTGGCCGTACCTGCTTTGGGTGGCCTGCTGGTTCCTCATCGTCCTGATCGCCGCAGTTGCCAGCTTCGAGCGTCGTGAGTTATGAAGAGACAGGCATCGCTTGACCCCGGTCGCGCGAGCCAGAGCGAAATGCGCGCGCTGGGACCAATGCAGGAGCGCCGTTGCATCGGCCTTCGGGCAGTTAGCGCGGGTCGCCGAGACCGCAGCTCTGATCGATGACTTTTCCGGAGCGTCGCGGTCTTAGGTGCCGGAACGACTTCGATGGAGGACGCCATGTACACAGTCACTTCAGCCGACGGTACGCGGATTGCCTACGACCGCTACGGCGAGGGTCCGGCGCTGATCCTGGTCAACGGCGCGATGGGGTACCGCAAGTTCAAGAAGTTTGCGCAGATGGCAGCCTCGCTATCTGAGCACTGCACGGTGATCAACTACGACCGACGCGGTCGCGGCGACAGCGGCCCGGCAGGCCCGGTATCGGTCCGGCACGAGGTCGATGACATCGCCGCGCTGATCGATGCGGTCGGCGGGCGCGCCTCGCTGTGGGGCTGGTCGTCGGGCGGCGCGGTGGCACTGCGGGCGGCGGCCGCCGACATCGGCGTCGAGAAGCTCGTGGTCTACGAGACGCCGTTCAAGACCGACCCTGACGCCAAGTACCCGACCGATGACTACGGCGCGCGCCTCGAGCAGATCGTTGCCGAGGGAAACCCGCTGCGCGCGGCCAAGCACTTCATGCGCAATGGCATCGGCATGCCCGCTCCGCTCGTGGCGGTGATGACCCTGCTGCCGACGTTCAGGAAGTTCGCCGCCAACGGCCTGACGCTGACGTTCGACCACGCGGCGCTCGGCGAGCACAATATGCACGGCCGGCCGCTCGAGGCGCGGGAGTGGGCGACGATAACCTGCCCGACCGTTGTCGCATATGGCGCCAAGACCTACCCCGTCCTCAAGCACGCCTCCAAGGCCCTAGCCGACGCGCTCCCGAACGCGTCCCTGCGGGAGCTTGCCGGCCAGAACCACAACGTGTCCCCGAATGCGATCGTGCCCTTGCTGGCCCAATTCGTGGCTGGGCACGACAGACTGCCCGAGCGGACTGCTCGCCCGGTGTCGGCAGGAGAGCCTTCTCAGGTTGTGTGATGTCCGCCGAAGACGTTGATGAGTACCTTCGGGGTGTCGATGAGCCGAAGCGCAGCACGCTCCAGGCACTACGCCGCAGCATTCTCGACGTCGTCCCGGAGGCCGAACAGGTGATCTCCTATGGCGTTCCTGCCTTCCGCGTACGCGGCAAGACGATCGCCGGCTTCGCCGGGTTCAAGGATCACCTGAGCTATCTGCCGTTCAGCGGCTCAGTACTCGGAGCGCTTGCCGATGAGCTTCACGGATACACGATGACCAAGAGCGCGCTCCACTTCCCCATCGACCGGCCGCCGCCGAAGCCGCTCATAAAGAAGCTGATCGCGGCGCGGCTGGAGGAGCTCCGCCGAACATCGCCCTAGCCGAGCGACCTGGGAGTCTGGGTGAGGTGTCCGGTTTTACGAGCGAAACACGCCGTCTCGGCGCGCGTTCTAACTGAAACCGCTCGAGGAGGAGCGCATGCCAATTATCCACCCTCATGATCTCAAGGGCGCAACCATCAGAGGCGAAGATCACGGCGCGTCCATCTCGCTGATCCTCGACGAAAGTGAGCCCGGTCAAGGCCCTCGGCTACACCGTCACGCGTACGACGAGACATGGGTGATCCAGGAAGGCAACATCAGCTTCCAAGTCGGAGAGAAGCGCCTCACGGCCGGCCCGGGCGACATCGCCATCATTCCGCCCGGCGTACCGCACAAGTTCACCAACGACGGCCCAGGCCGATCAAAGATCGTCTGCATCCACGCCAGCCCGACGATCGTCGGCGAATGGCTTGAATAGGCCGCGCTCGAGACGATCCAGGCCGAAGGCTGCACCATGCTCTGCGGCGTGCCGACGATGTTCATCGCCGAGCTGGAGCACCTGGAGTTCGACAGCTTCGACCTCAGCCCCTGCGAACACAGCCGGCAACGGCTGGATCGTCCTAACGCGTCGGCCGTGTCATCCGGAAGATGCGCTCGACCACCGTGTAGTCCGCCGGCCCGCCGCAGCGCGCGATCGGCCGCAATCCCGCCGTGTCGATCCCGGACCCCGACAGCGCACGCTCGTCGAGGTGAACCCCAACCACCTGGCCGATCACCAGGTGCGTGTCGAACGGGTGACCGTCCAGATCGCGCAGCTCCAGCTGGTGAACGACCTTGCACTCCATCGAGCACGGGCTGGCCGCCACGCGCGGTGGCGCCACCAGGCGCGAAGGGGCCATCTCGAGCCGCGCCCGCGAGAACTCACTGAGACCTCGCGCCAGAGGCGCCGAGGTCTCGTTCATCTGCTCGCGCAGCCCCCACGTCGCCAGGTTCCACACGAACTCCCGCAGCTCGCCGGCGAACGTCGCGGAGTCCTTGGCGCCCGTGCTCGAGAAGGCCAGCATCTCCGGCCCCTCGGCCACGGCGTTGAAGAAGCTGTACGGCGCGAGGTTGACCCGTCCCGCCGAGTCCATGGTCGAGATCCAGCCGATTGGGCGCGGTGCGATCAGCGACTTGAACGGGTTATGCGGGAGGACGCTGCGGTCCCGGCGCCCGGGTTCGTAGAAGATCATGACCCCCGTAGACTGCATCATCCCGGCGCAAGGCGGGGCGCCGCTACCGCTCGCTTGGCCTCGCCGGCGCCGGCGGCGAGCTCGACCTCAGCATCGCCTGCAGGCGACGGCGTCTACGCCAGCAGGCCCAGGCGCTGCCCCCGCTGGACCGCCTCGGTCCGGTTGCGCACGCCGAGCTTGCGGTACACCGCACTCGTGTGCTCCTTGACCGTGTGCTTGGACAGGTGGAGCTTCGCGGCGATCTCCGGGTTGGTGGCGCCCGAGGCCATCAGGTTCAGGACGTCGCGCTCGCGCTCGGAGAGCCCGAGCGCGGATGGCTGCTCCTGCTGGTCGAACACGGTCTTGCCGAGGCCGACCAGCCGCACCGCGGCGGCGATCTTGCGCGCCGGCCAGTCCTTGTAGGCGAAGCCCGACGCGCCCGCCGCGCGCGCGGCCGGCGGGGAGATCTCGCCGGCACCCGAGAACAACAGCACGCGCGTCATCGGTTCGGCCCCACGCAGCTTCTCGCAGATGTCCGCGCCCGACTCCTCGCCGATGAACAGGTCGACCAGCGCCACGTGGGGCCGGTAGCGCACCGCGAGCTCGACCGCCTCGTTGCCCGAGTGGGCGCTCAGGCAGCGGTCCACCCACGGCTGCTGCGTGAGCATGAGCCGGATCCCCCAATGGACGACGTCGTGATCGTCGACCACGAGCACGCTGAGACGCTCGGGGCTGCGCACCTCAGTGTTCAACCGGCACCACCAGCCTCACTTGCCAGGTTCCCGGCTCGCGCTCCCCGAACTCGACCACCCCGCCTGAGTGGAGCGCCTCCAGCGTGGCCAGCCGCAGGCCCATGCCGGTGCGATGACGTGTGCCGCTCACGCCGTCGTTGGCCACCTCGAGCACGAAGGCGCCGTCGCTGCGCCCGACCCGGACGCTGACCCGGTCCGGGCTGGCGTGCTTGTGGGCGTTGCGCACCGCCTCGGCCAGGACGGACTGCGCCAGCGGCTGGAGCGCCGGCGGCACGTCGCCCTCGTCGCCCGCCTCGAGCGTCACGCCCAGCTCGGGATGGACCCGGGATAGCCGCTCCACCTCGGCCACGAACGTGGTCTGGGTGGCGCGGGGGGCCCGGCCGAGCGGCCGCTGCAGCGCCGTGCGCAGGTCCGACAGCGCCTCCTGGATCTCCGTGGCGCAGCGGGCCCGCGCTTCGGCGGGAAGATTGCCCTCCCCGTCGAGCGCCATCGAGATCCCGAACAGCCGCTGGATGACGCCCTCGTGGATCTCCCGGGCCAGGTCGATTCGTTGCTCGAGCTGGCGCGCCTTCTCACCCTGGGTGGCCACCATCCGCGCCACCGAGGCGAGCGCCGCCGCCTTGCCGAGCGTCCACAGCAGGTGCCGCTCGGCCTCGTCCAGTGGAGGTTCGGTCAACAGGCGGTCGGCGAAGATCACGCCCAGCGGCCGGCCGGCGGCGGCCATCGGCGCGCACACCAGCCGCACCGGCTGCGGGAACAGGCCGGCGTACTCCTCGGGGACCTGGTCGCTCATCTCGCCGGTGATCTCGATCACTCGGTCCTCGCGCAGCGACTGGGTGGCGATCGGCGCCGACTCCACCGTCACGTGCGCGTCGGCGAACGGCTCGACGCTGAGCCCATGCGCCCCGGCCGCGCGCACCCGCCTGCGCGCCGGGTCATAGCGGAAGATCAGCGCGCGGCGCATGTGCGCCAGCCGACACACCGCCTGACACAGCCGGTCGTAGAACACGTCTCCCGTCGGCGAACCGCCGTCCTGTGAGAGCACCTCGACGAACAGCTCGAGGACGTCGACTCCTACTTCGGAGCGGGCGGCCACGGTCATGACCGGATGGGAGGGCAGCTCAGGCTGGGCCCATCAAGGCGAGCCGCAGCGCCTGCTGCGGCTCCAGGTACACGCGCCAGGACTCCTCGCACGGTGGGCATCGGCATTCCACCGAGGGATCGTATCCGTCGAGCGCCGCGTGCCACTCGAGATCGTCGCTGCGCAAGCAGATCGGACAGGCGAGCGAGGCGCGCACCAGCGCGTCCGGGTCGTCCGCCCGGAACCTGGCCGTGTCGGCGAGCATGGCCACGGCTCGAGGATGCTCGCCGCGCTGGGCGCCTTCAACGCGGTGCTCCGGACAACCCCCCGGGTGGGGGGAATGGCCGGCCCCGGGCATGGACGCCCGGCGGAACGGCGTCGCGGCTGCGCGCGCTCGGCATCCCTGCCTCGCTTGAATGCGCCGGCCGCGACATCATCCGGAGGACGCGGAGCGAAGCGAGGCCCCTAGAAAGCGGTAAGCGCCTCGGCCCGGCCGATGGGGCGCTTCCCCCACCGCGCGAGCGTCGCGAAGTCGAGCAGCCGACCCAGGTAGTCGCGCAGGGGCGAGACGCTGATCCCGGCCGGCTCGAGCCGGGCGCGCGTGAATGCGTCATCGAACCTGGCCGCCACCGAGAAGTAGGGGAAATACACGCTGCCCTCCTCGAGCGCGGACCTGGTCACCCCGTCGGCCACCCTGGCGAACTCGGCCGGCGGCACCAGCTTCGGCCCCGGCCGGTGGAAGTAGCCGCTGGCGAAGCTGACGATCTCCCCCATGGTGCTCGCGTTCGCGCCTGCGGTGAGGTGGTAGGTCTGGCCGGTGTCGCCCGGGTCCTCGCAGAGCTCGTGGATCGCGTCGGCTACGTAGTCGATCGAGACCACGTCGACCGGCGAGGACGGGCTGGCTGGAACCGCCGGGAATAGCCCCCGCGCCAGGGCGCGAAGCGGCCAATACAAAACATTGAAGGCGGCCGTCCAGCCGCTGTTGCGGTCCCCCACCACGATGCTCGGGCGCACGATGGTGAACGGGAGCTCGGGCCATGAGCGCACGAGCTGCTCGGCCTCGAACTTCGACTGCTCGTAGGAGTTGTGAAAGCTCTGGCCCACGTCGAGATCGCGCTCCGAGAACAGGCCGGCGTGCGTGCCAGCCACATACGCGGTGGAGATGTGGGCGTAGTGCTCGAGCACGCCCAGCTCACGGCCGCGCGCGGCGAGCTCGAGCATCCGCCGCGTGCCGTCGAGGTTGATCGCGCGCGCCTGATCGAGCGGCAGGTCGAAGGACACCGACGCCGCGCCGTGGACGATCGTGTCGGCCTCGGCGGCGAGGCGCTCCCAGCGCGCATGCGACAGGCCGAGGCGAGGTGCGGTGAGCTCGCCGGCCACCGCGGTCACCCGGCCGTCGTAGCGCTCCGCGCGATAGCCGAACAGGTTGGTCAGCACCCCGTCGAGTCGACCGCGCGCCGCCTCGTCGCTGCGCGCGCGGATGAGCACCACGACGTCGCGGTCGGTGCGCTCCAGATAGCGCGCGATCAGCTCCATGCCGACGAACCCGGTGGCGCCCGTGAGGAGAACCGTCATTCGGTCTCCTCGAGCGATCGGAGCGCCCAGGCCAGGCGCGAGCGGGTCTGCGCCGGAGCGATCAGCTCATCGATGTAACCGGTGCTGGCCGCCACCCGCGGGCAGAGCTGCGTCTCGGCATAGCGCTCCGCGAGCACATCCCGCTCCGCCTGGGGGTTGTCGGCCGCCGCGAGGTCGCGCCGGTGAATGATGCCGACCGCCGACTTGGCCGCCATCACGCCGATCTGGGCGTTCGGCCAAGCGAACACGTAGTCAGCGCCGAGGTCCTTCGAGTTCATCGTGATGTAGGCCCCGCCGAACGCCTTGCGCAGGATCAGCGTGACGCGCGGCACCTCGGCCTCGGCGAATGCGTGCACGAAGCCCGCGCCGAATCGGATCACGCCGGCCGACTCCTGCCTGGTCCCGGGCATGTACCCGGGCGTGTCGACCAGCACGAGCAGCGGGATGCCGAACGCGTTGCACTTGGTAACGAAGCGAGCGCCCTTCTGCGAGGCGTCGGCGTCGATGATCCCACCCAGGTGGCGGGGCTGGTTGGCCACCACGCCGACGCTGCGGCCGTTGATCCGGGCAAAGCCGGTGACCAGGTTGCGCGCCCAGCCGGCGGACGCCTCGAGAAGCTCGCCGCCGTCGACCAGCGCGCGGATCACCTCGCGCACGTCGTAGACGCACCGCGCGTCGGCGGGAACGGGCATGCTCGGGTCGTATCCGAGCGGCGGACGCGCCGGCAGCACGCGCGGACGGGCGTCCCGATGCCGGGGCAGGTAGCCGAGCAGCTCGCGCACCAGGTAAGCGGCGTTCACGTCAGTCGGAGCGACGAAGTGGCACACCCCGTTGCGCTCGTGCACGCGGGTGCCGCCGAGCTCCTGCGCCGTCACGTCCTCCCCGAGCGCCTCGCGCACGACGCCGGGCCCGGTCAGGAACATGCTCGACTGCTCGGTCATCACCACCCAGTCGGTCAGCGCGGGAGAATATGCCCCGCCACCGGCCGACGGTCCGGTGATCACCGACACCTGGGGCACCCGCCCGGACAGCTTCACGATCCGGTGGAAGATGCGGCCGTACCCGCCGAGCGCCGCCACGCCCTCCTGCATCCGCGCCCCGGCCGAGGACACGAAGGCGACGACCGGGACGCGCGCCTTGTCGGCCAATTCGAGCACGCGCACGATCGTGTTGGCGTGCTGTTCGCCGAGCGACCCGCCGGCGTAGCCGGCGTCCTGCGCGTAGCAGAAGACCGGTCGACCGTCGATCTCGCCGGCCCCGGCCACGACGCCGTCGCCCGGGCGGGCCTTCTCGCCCATCGCGCCCGACACCACGTCGGAGCGGATCAGCTCGAGCGATCCGCGATCGCACAGGGTCTCCAGGCGGCCGAGCGCGTCGAGGACTGGCTCGGTGGTCCTCAGATTGGGGGCGAGGGCCACACTCACGCCGCCGCACCTGCCAGGCACAGCACGGCGTTATGGCCGCCGAACCCGAATGAGTTCGAGAGCGCGATGCGCGGCTTATGGCCGTTGCCGTTGCCGTTGGCGGCGAGGGGGCGGGGGCCGTCCGGCACGTAGTCGAGGTCGAGGTCCAGATCGGGTTCCTCATAGTTCAGCGTCGGCGGGGCCACGGCATCGTTCAGCGCGAGCACGGTGGCGATCGCTTCCACCGCACCGGCCGCGCCGAGCAGGTGCCCGATGGCTGACTTGGTCGAGGAGACCGGGACGTCGTAGGCCCGCTCGCCGAGCGCGAGCTTGATCGCCGCCGTCTCCGAGGCGTCGTTCAGTGGCGTCGACGTGCCATGGGCGTTGACGTAGTCGATGTCGTCCGGTGTCAGTCCGGCGTCCGACATCGCGCGCGTGATCGCCGTCGCCGCCGGCCGTCCGGTGGGCTCTGGGGCCGTGAGGTGATGGGCGTCGGCGGTGGCGGCGTAGCCGATCACCTCGCCCAGCACGCGGGCACCACGCTCCTTCGCGAGTTCCTCGGACTCGAGCACGAGCACGCCGGCGCCCTCGCCCATCACGAACCCGTCCCGCCGGGCGTCGAAGGGCCGCGAGATGCCGGTCGGCGAGGTCGCCTCCATCGCGCCGAAGGCTGCCTTCGCGAGCGGAGTGAGGGTGGCCTCAGCTCCGCCCGCGAGGACTGCCTTCGCCTCTCCAGCTCTCAGCATCCGCATGGCCTCGCCGATCGCATGGGCGCCCGATGCGCAGGCAGACGTGACGCCGAACACCGGGCCGCGGAGCTTGTGGCGCATCGCCACCAGGCCGGCGGCGGCGTTGCCCATGATCAGCGGGATGGCCAGCGGCGAGACGCGGCCGGGCCCGCGCTCGCGCATCACGTCGCAGGAGGACTCGAACGACGCCATCCCGCCAATGCCCGACCCGATCACGCACCCGACCTCAGCCGGATCGGCGGGCGGATCTTCGGAGGCCCATCCGGCGTCGGCCACTGCCTGCAGGCTGGCCGCGATGGCGAGCTGGGCGAAACGGTCCGAACGCCGCGCCTCCTTGACTGTCATGAACTCGGTCGGATCGAAGTCGGTGCAGGCAGCGAGACCGTCGGCGATACCCGAGCGGCCGGCAAGCCAGCCCTCGTACAGCCCGCGCGCGGACGTGCCCAGCGGGGTCACCGCGCCGATGCCGGTGATCAGGACGCGGTCGCTCACGGCGCCCCCGGGGTGGGCGGGCCCCATTCCACGACTGTCGCGCCCCAGGTGAAGCCGGCGCCGAACGCACCGAGGAGCACGCGATGACCGTGCTGGAGGCGACCTTCGTTCTCCACGTGGGCAAGAGCCAGGGGCAGCGTGGCGGCCGAGGTGTTGCCGTACTCCGAGATGCAATCGACCACGCGGTCGCCCGGAAGACCCAGGCGCTCTCCGACCGCGCTCAAGATCCGGCCGTTGGCCTGGTGGTAGACGAACAGGTCGATGTCCTCGATCCGGGCACCGGCCGCGCGCACGGCCTGAACGGTGGCCAGCGACAGCCGCGCCACCGCCTCGCGGAATGTCTCGTGCCCGCGCATCCGGATGACGCCCTCGGGCCGCGGAACGATGATGTGCTCGGCGCCGGCGCCATCGGCCCCGAGCACGATCGGGCCGACCCGGCTTTGCTGGGCGGTGGCCTGGAGGACGATTGCGCCGGCGCCGTCAGCGAACACCGCGGCGGTCGAGCGATCGGCCGGGTCGGTGATCCGCGACATGAAGTCCGCGCCGATGACCACCGCGCGTTGAGCGCGTCCGGCCTCGATCTGGCCGGCGCCGACCGCCAGCGCCGAAAGAAACCCGCTGCACGCAGCGCCGACGTCGAACGCGCCGGCGCGAGTGGCGCCGAGCTCGTGCGCCACCCGCGGGGCCGCGTTCGGCATTATCTCGTCCGGCGTGCTCGTCGCCACCAGCACGAGGTCGACCTGATCGGCCGCCACCCCCGCGCGCTTAAGCGCCGCGGCCGCGGCGTTGGTGGCGTGAGTGGCGAGCCGTTCCTCCGGCCCGGCCACGCGGCGGGAATGGATCCCCGTGCGGCGCACGATCCACTCATCGGTGACGCCGAGTCGCGGGGCAATCTCCGCATTGGGGACCACCGTCTCCGGAAGGCTCACGCCGACTGACGCGATCGCGGTCCCTAGGGGCAGAACTGCCGCGACCGGATCGCGGCATTCGGGCACGGTAACGGTCACTGTGCGAACAGTCCCCAAACAAGCACCCGATGCCAACGGCCACGCCGCCCAAACCCGACACGCGGGGGGTCGGATGGGCGGCCCTGCGGCCAGCCCGCCGGCGCGCGGGGGTCGGGTGGGCCGGCCCTGCGGCCAGCCCACCGACACGCGGGGGTCGGGTGGCCAGCCCTCGGCCAGCCCGCGGACCCGTTATGAGGGGTTGGGTTAAGCCCGTGCCTGGGCGTTGGGTTAAGCCGGTGCCTGGGCGATCTGCTCGCGGCTGCTCGCCATCGGACGGGTGCGATCCCACACCGGGCGCACCTCAACGGATCCGTGGGCGATGTTCGGCATGCGCGAGGCATGCTCGAGCGCGGTGTCGAGGTCCGAGCAGTCGACCAGGTAGTAGCCGGCCAGGAACTCCTTGGTCTCAGCGAACGGGCCATCGGTGAACTGCGTCTGGCCGCCGCGCTCGCGCACTGTGGTGGCGACAGCGGGCCGCTCGAGCGCGTCGCCGGCGACGAGGGCGCCCCCATCCTGCAGCGTCTTCGTGTAAGCGTCCCAGCGGGGACCCATCTCTTGGAGCTCCTCCGGGGTGAGCGGGTTGTCCACCGGCTGGTAGATCAACAGCATGTACTGCGGCATCACGCCTCCTTGAAGTCGGTTGGCCGCGGTTCGTTTTCGCGGCTTCAACCTCATGACGGGCGAGCATGCCGCATTTCGACATGCCCGCCCATCAAATGCTTAAAGCTCGACGTTAGTCGCCGTGGTGGCCGTGGCCTTCGATCCCGGGCAGGACCTGCGTGCCCTCGATCCGCACCGCCTCCAGCGCGTCCGGGTCGAGCCCGAGCAGCCGCAGAATCGTCGGCGCGACCTGGCCCGTCTTGACGTACTCGTCGGAGCCACCTGACCGCACGGCGCCCGGGGCGTAGACGAGGATCGGCACGTCGCGGTCGCCCGGATTGGAGCCGCCGTGCTCGGCGATCTTCGTCGCGCCGGTGTAGATCGTTCCGACCTGCGCCACGCCGAACACGTCCGGGTGGCGGGGATCGGATACCGGCACGCCGAAGTAGTCCGCCGCCGCCTCACCGGCGTAGATCTTCCGCAGCCCGGAGTGCTGCACCGTGACTGTGGCGGGACCGCCGGTGTGAGCGTCGTCGACAGCCTGCGCCGTGTGGTTCCACAGGTAGTCCTTGACGAAGTCGGCCGCCTGCTGGGTCTTGACCGACAGGTAGCTTTGCCACAGGTCGTCGTCGGTGCCGGCGACGATCAGGTTGCCCGAGCCCGGATGAGCGGCCGTCCACGCGGCATTGATCGCGTCGATGATCGGGCCGTCCTTGATCCGCTTGATCTGGTTCGGGTCCAGCGGCGACTGGCCGTGCTTGGCCGTGATGATGATCGCGGTCGAGCCGCGGGTCTGCGGGTTGGCCTGGATCGCGGCGTCCATCGCCGTCAGCTGCGCGTCGACGTACTCCAGGGCCTTGGTCAGCAGCGGACCGGGAACGCCGGGCGACGTGTAGCCGCCGGGCAGCTGCGGTCCGGTCGTGTCGTTGCCTTTCGCGTCCGGACCGATCAGGTTCGCCTCCGACATGAACAGCTTCTGAGCGGTGGAGACGGCCTGGAAGTTCATCCCGAAGATCGCCGGCGTCCCCACCTGGCTCGTGCCGCTGTGGTCGAAGCCGTTGATCTCGTTGATGATCGCCTGCACCTTGTAGCCGTCGTACTGCTTGGTCGCGGCGTTGTCGCTGGTCCAGGTGCCGCCACTCGGGTAAGGAGTCCCGTTGGGCTCGATCGGGATGGAGTCGATCTCGGGCGCGAAGAAGTCGTCGATGCCCTGACCCGACGGGCCGTTGAACGACTCGTAGACCGGGTGCTTGTCCGACCACGCGGTGCGCAGCCCAGCCGCCTTTGCCACCTCGTACATCGTGTTGACCTTCAGGTAGGAGTGGGGATAGATCGGCTGGCAGGTCTTCGGATCCACCGGGAAGGTCGACGGCACGAGCAGCGTCTGCGGCGTCGGAGTCATCTGCAGGATCAGGGCCGGGTTCTTGTCGAGACCCGGGATCCCCTGGCCCGCGTCGAGCGCATTCACGTTCTTGTCGTCGGGCGAGTCGTAGATGACGTCGCCCGCAAGCGGCACCGATTTGGCTTGGCACTGCGCAGTGGTCGTGCCGGCCTCATACGTGGCGTGGTTGTACTCGACGTCGTAGTACACGCCGGTGGCGCGGGGATCGCCGCCGGTCATCAGCGCGGTGCCGCCCGGGTCCGAGTCAGACGGGACCACGGTGTGGGCGTTCGAGAACTCGAGGCCGCCGGCGGTCAGCTTCGCGAGCTCAGGGCAAGCTCCGTTGGCGATGCACCACTGGAGATCGGACTGGTGCAGGCCATCGACCGAGATCAGCAGCACGTGCTGGATCGATTCGCGGTGATGCCCGTGGTCGCCGTGCGCGGAGACGCGGCCGCCGAGCCTCCGACCGCGGCCGCCGCGATGACCGCGGCGACGGTGGCGAGTCTCGTGACTCTACGCATGCTTATGGCTCCTTCTCGTCGCTCGTAAGAGTGGAGGCACTTGTATGCGAGGTCCTCAGGGCTGGTTGTTGCCCAGCCGTGACCACGATGTGTGCGTCTGCTTACACCAATCCCGATATGAACGCGTCGGGCCGCTGGTGGTCAAGCCGCCCCCTCGTATCACGTCAAGCCCGGGACCGTGCGGTCCGGCGCCACGTACGTCAGGGAATCGTCGAGCGGATCGGGCAGGTGCCGGGGCGCTGATCGGGCGACGCTACGTGGCGTCTCCGGCCGCGACCCGCTCGGGGCGGGGCGCAATCCCATGGCGGCCGGCGGCGAGATCATAGGGTCCGGCCGCGACCTCATCCGGGCCGGCCGAGACGTCATCGGGGCCGGCCGCGATCTCGTCGATCAGCGCGGCCAGCCGGACCAGCAGGTCGGGTGCCAGTTCCTGCTCGGTCGGCGGGAGCGAGGCAAAGAACGCGCGCTGGCGGCCTCTGAGCCAATCCCGTTCTGCCTGCAGAAGCTCGTCCCCGAGCTGGGTGAGGCTGACCGCCACCGCGCGCCGGTCTTCGCGTGAGCGGGTCCGCCGCACGATCCCGCGCCGCTCGAGTGCGTCCAGGATGCGCGTGGCCGTCGACGCGCTGATGCCCGCCGCCGCGGCGAGCTCCTGGACCCGCGCGGCGCGGCGCGCGGTCAGCCCCTCGAGCAGGCCGTACTGCGACAGCGTCAAGCCGGCGTCTGCCGCGCTCGCCCCGCGCGCCCGCCGCACCGCCTGCGCCAGCGCATCGAAGCCAGCCAGGAAATCCTCGGTCCCCGAACGTTCCATTGGTGGTTGCATTATACGCCTGGCATGCTAATGTTTGCCATGCCAAGCATTTCTGGAGCAAAGACATGTTCCGCAACATCCTCGTCAGTGTCGACGGCTCGCCCCAGGCTCAGCGAGCTCTGGACGAGGCCATCGACATCGCCTGCGCCGGCAACGGCCGGCTGACGATCCTGACGGCGGTCAGCCAGCCGCCCGCCTGGGCCGCCTCCTCGCTCGCCGCCGGCGCCGCCGCCCTTTCCGCCCTCGACCTCGAGCGCGAGGCCATCGAAGTCATGCGCTGCGCCGTCGATCGCGTCCCCAACGACGTGCCGGTGACCACGCTGATCAGCCGCCGGCCGATCAGGTCGGCCCTGATGAAGGCCCTACGCTGCGGGGACTACGACCTACTGGTGATGGGCTCGCGCGGCCGACGCGCCCTCAGTGCATCGCTGCTCGGCAGCGTCAGCCACTACGCGCTCAACCACAGCCCGATTCCCGTCCTGATCGTGCACGGGCACCCCGACGAGGCGCCGCGGACGCAGGCCGGCCAGGCGCCGGCGTCCTCGCCGCGCCGGCCCCCGGAAGCCGACGGGCCGGCTGTGGTCCCCGCCTGAGCGCGCGCACGATCCGTATCACGCTTCGCCGCGGTACTCGCGGACGGCCGAGGCATGAACACGGTCACCGTGCCTTGCTAGATCCTCGATGCAGGCTTCTCGGATCCTTCTCCATGCCGCTTATCCCGGCGAACCCGAATAACCCCGCACTCGTCGTCGAGCCAGGCGCGAGTGCGGCGAAACTCGTGCCAGAGCCGAGTGAATATGGATTCGCCCCGCGGCCGATGGCGAGTGCGGCAAAACTCGGGATTAGCGAGGGGCCGCTTCGCGGCATCCGCGGGACCGGGGAGCCCTCATCCGGTGGTCGCGCCGGGCGGCGTTTGCGCCCGGTTCCACGCTGCACAACCCCGGATTGGTCTGCCCACCGCGCGCGTTGGAACCGACGCCACAGCTAGATGCTCATCTGCCACGTCCGCGCAGCAGCGGCCGTTCGGACGGTAAGGCACGTCACGTACGATCCAGGCGGCGCGCGCGCACCGCCACCGAGCTGCTCCGGGGTGCGGGCGCGACGCAGTGTGCCCGGGCTGAGACGCGGTGTGATTGACGTACGCGCGCCTGCGCCGGCCACCAGCCGGCCCATCGACGCGACCCGGATTCGGCGGTGCGCTTGGTTCTAACGTCAACCGGGCACGACCAGGATCATAAATGCCGCGGCAAGTGCGGGAACATGCCCGGAGCTTCCCGAGTGGAGGGCTTTCGCCGCTCCCTGCCCCGCGAGACCAGCGCGCCTGCGAGACCAGCGCTCCCGCGAGACCAGCGCTCCCGCGAGACCAGCGCTCCCGCGAGACCAGCGCTCCCGCGAGACCACCGCTCCCGCGAGACCACCGCTCCCGCGAGACCAGCGCGCCCGCGAGACCAGCGCTGACGCAAGACCAGCGCTGACGGACAGCCCTCAGGCCGACGCGACCAGAGTCTCGAACGCGCCAGTGATGTCCGCTAGCGCCGGCAGCTCGGCCACGTGTGCGGGCATCTGGCGCTGCGCGGCGCGCGTGTAGCACGCCCCGACGAACAGCATCGCGGTGGCGTACGGGTCGATCCCCGCGCGCACCCGGCCGGCGGCCTGCTCGGCGGCGAGAAAGTCGCCCAGGGCGCCGACGCCGCGATGGGGACCAAGGTCCTGCTCGGTCATGTACTCGGCCATCGCGTCGCGCAGGGCGACGTCGGACTGGGCCGCCGCCATCACCGGCAAGGCCTGGTCGAGGAACTGCTCGAGGGTGGTGGCGTAGCGGACCAGAACCTCGTGCAGGTCAGGCCCGGACCGCCCGACGCTCTCGGCGAGCTCCTTGAGCGGCTGCAGGCCCTGCTCGAACACGGCCTGAAGCAGGCCGGCGCGGTCCTTGTAGTGGTAGAAGACGCTCGCCTCGGACACGCCGGCGAGCGCGGCCACCTCGCGCGCGGTGACCCGCGCGATCCCGCGCTCCCGCAGCAGCTCGAGCGCGGCCGCCAGGATGGCCTCGCGCCCCCCTGCCGGCGGACGCCCGCGACGCTTAGGAGCCTCCGATGTTGAATTTCTGACCATGAACTCAGTATATGTTATCCTGAGCCCTCACTCAGAAAAAGGAGGTGGCTTCAATGGAGCGCAAGTGGTGGACCCTGCTCGCCGTCTGCACCGGCGTTTTCATGCTGTTGCTGGACATCACGATTGTCAACGTCGCGCTGCCCTACATCCAGCAGGACTTCCACGCGTCGTTGGCCGACCTCCAGTGGGTGATCGACGCGTACGCGCTGACCCTGGCGGCGTTCCTCCTCACTGCGGGCTCGATCGCCGACCTGAAGGGACGCCGGCTGGTCTTCTCGGTCGGCATCGTGATCTTCACGATCGGATCGGCGCTCTGCGGTTTCGCCGCGGACGCGACGTTCCTCGCGCTGTCGCGGGCGTTCCAGGGAATCGGCGGCGCGATCATGTTCGCCACCTCGCTGGCCCTGCTGGCCGATGCGTTCGAGCCGCGCGATCGCGGCGTCGCGTTCGGCGTGTTCGGCGGGGTGACCGGGATCGCCGTGGCCATCGGCCCGGTGCTCGGCGGCGCGCTGACCAGCGGGCTGTCCTGGCGCTGGATCTTCTTCGTGAACCTGCCGATCGGCGTCATCGCGCTGGCGGTCACCCTGCGCGAGGTGGCGGAGTCCAAGGCACCGGTGGCCAGCCGGCCCGACTGGCCCGGCTTCGTCACCTTCACCCTCGGGCTGACCGCGCTCGTCTACGGCCTGATCCGCAGCCATCCCGACGGCTGGGGCTCGACCACGGTGACCGGCTCGCTGACCGCGGCCGCGCTCCTGATCGCCCTCTTCCTTCTGATCGAGCTGCGCTCGCGCGCCCCGATGCTCGACCTTCACCTGCTCCGCGTCCCCACCTTCAACGGCGGGCTGATCGCGGCCTGGGCCATCTCCGCCTCCTTGTTCTCCCTGCTCACCTACATGGTGCTCTACCTCCAGAACATCCTGGGCTCCTCGGCGATCGACACCGGCCTGCGCCTGCTCCCCATGACCGGCGCGATCTTCCTGACCGCCGGGCTGGCGGGAAGACTCACCGGGCACGTGCAGACGCGGTTCCTCATCGCTCCGGGATTCGCGCTGATCGGCGCCGGCCTGGTGCTGATGCGGGGCATCGCCCCGAGCGACGACTGGACCCACCTGCTGCCCGGGATGATCGTGGCCGGCATCGGCGCCGGCCTGGTCAACGTGCCCCTCGCCTCAACCGCGGTGGGAGTCGTCGAACCGGTGCGCGCCGGGATGGCCTCGGGGATCAACTCGACCCTGCGCCAGGTCGGGATCGCCACCGGCGTGGCCGCGCTCGGCAGCATCCTGGCCAGCCAGGCCAGCAGCGCAACCGTCCAACATCTGCAGGGCACGCCGCTGGCCGGCCACGCCCACGCGCTGGCCGCGTCGGTCGGCAACGGCAGCGCCGCCCAGGCCATCCGGACGGTGCCGGAGCAGCTGCGGGGTCTCGCCGCCGGCGCCGCCAAGGCCGGGTACATTGATGGGCTGAACGAGGTCCTGCTGATCGGCGCGATCGTCGCGTTCATCGCCGCCGCGCTGACCTTCGTGCTGATCCGCCAGCGCGACTTCGTCGGTCAGGGCGCTGGGTCTGAGGCCGCGCCGGGACCGGCGCACGCCGAGGCGCCGCGCGCGAGCGTCGCCGCCGGCTGACGCGCGCCGCCCCGCCTAACATCGAGCGTCGCCGCCGGCTGACGCGCGCCGCCCCGCCTAACATCGAGCGTCGCCACCGGCTGCACGAGCGGCCCCGCCTAACATCGAAGACATGCGTCTGTCCGTCCTCGACCAGTCGCCGATTCCGGAAGGCTCGACCGGCGCCGATGCGCTGCACAACACGCTCGACCTCGCGCGCCTGGCCGACGAACTCGGCTACCACCGCTACTGGGTGGCCGAACACCACGGCGGCCCGATGCTGGCCAGCGCCAGCCCCGAGGCCCTGATCGGCCCGATCGCCTCGGCGACCACGAACATCCGCGTGGGCAGCGGCGGCGTGATGCTCCCGCACTACAGCCCGTTCAAGGTGGCCGAGACGTTCACGATCCTGGCCGGTCTCTACCCGGGCCGGATCGATCTGGGGATCGGGCGCGCCGCGGGCACCGATCCCCTGACCACGTTCGCGCTCCAGCGCGACCGCCGGCAGGCCGCCCCCGACGACTTCCCCCAGCAACTGGCCGAGCTGCTCGCGTACTTCGACGACGCCCTCCCCGCCGATCATCCGTTCGCGCGCCTCGCCAAGAGCCTTCCCGGTCATCCGAAACTGCCAACCCCATGGCTACTCGGTTCCTCGCCGCAAAGCGCCATCTGGGCCGCGCAGCTCGCCTTGCCCTACGCCTTCGCCGACTTCATCAACGCGGAGGGGTCCGAGATCGCCAAGCTGTACCGCGACCGCTTCGAACCGAACGCGCACCTGCAGGCGCCGAACACCGCGGTCGCCGTGTGGGCCCTGGCCGCGCCAAGCGAGGAGGAGGCGATCTTCCTCTCCACGAGCAGCCGGATGTCGTTCACCCTGCTGCGCCGCGGCGAGCTGATCCCGGTGCCGCCCCCGGAGAAGGCGGTCGAGTTCCTTCAGCGCGAAGGCAAACCGCTGACCGGGGGCAGGCCCGGCCGGCGCTCGGTGGTCGGCTCGCCCGAGAGGGTGCGGGCCGAGCTCGAGGCGGTGGCGGTCGAGTACGGCGCCGAGGAGGTGATCGTGGTCACGATCACCCACGATCACCAGGCGCGCCGGCGCTCCTACGAGTTGCTGGCCGAGGCGTTCGACCTGCCCGCCCGGCCGGCCGCGGTCACGACGACGCCAGCTCTCGCGTCGCCGCGCTGACCAGACCCTGCGCCAGCGCGTCGCCGACTCCCCCCAACGGGACGAGCCGCGGCACGTTCAGGTTCGCGCTCAGGTCGAGGCGGATCCGCGTGCTCGGAGCGCCGTCCACCCGCCACGTCACCTCGAACCGCTCGGCGTCGCCCGGCTCGTGCGCGATCCGGCTCAGCCTGATCGTGCCGGAGAGGTCCACGTGCACGGACATGATCAGGTTGAAGTCGCGCGTCAACCGGCCGCGCTCGACGTGGAGCTTGCACCGCGCCTTGATCGGGTGACCCTGCGCGTCGCGCTCGAGCACCTCGGCCTCTTTGATGAGCTCAGGGTGCCAGCTCGGGTAGCGGTCGATGTCCTCGAGCAGCGCCATCGCCCGCTCCGGGGTCGCGGGCGTCGTGTCCGACGCGCTGCCGGTGAGCTCCTTCATGACGGGCGGGGCCTACGCGCTCTCGGAGGACGATCCGCCGGCGGTGAGGAGCTCCTCGGGAGCCTCGACGACCGTCAACAGGTCGCGCACGCCGGTCAGCGTCAGCACGCGCTCGACCTGGTCGGCTCCTCGCACCAGGGCGAATCGCCGCCCGGTCTCCTGCGCCCGCTGGTGGGCGCCGAGCAGGACGCGCAGCCCGGTCGAGTCCATGAACTCGATCTGCCTGAGATCGAGGATCACGAGGTCGGCGCCCGATACCCACACGCGGTCGAGGCGCTCTTCGAGCTGTGGGCTGGTCCGCAGGTCGAGCTCGCCGGTGACCGTCAGGACCCACGCCGAACCGTGGTTGTGCTCCTCTACGCTGAATTCGCTGTGCACGTCTCTGTTCGACCCCGCCGAAGCGACCCGGGAAACCTAGCACCGAGTAGGAACCGCGACGCCTCCGGAGCCGGCCACGCCTCCGGAGCCGGCCACGCCTCCGGAGCCGGCCATGTCTCCGGAGCCGGCCACGTCTCCGGAGCCGGCCTCCCCCACCAGCGCCTCAGCGCCCGCCGGCCGCCAGCGCGATCACGTCGGGCAGCGGCGCCTCGAGCGCCGACCAGCGCTCGCCGGCGTCGTCGCCGACCAGCATGGCTCCGCCGCGCAGCCCGACCAGCAGCCGACCGGGTTGGCCGGGCAGCGCCGCCAGCGCGTAGGGCATCCGGCGCAGCCCCGGATCGTCGCCCCAGTGATCGACCGGCGACCAACCGTCGCCGCCCGAGCGCACCAGCACCGACTGGCCGTCGCCGCCACCGTGGGCGGCGAACGGGGAGCGGCTTACCGACGCGTACCACAGGTCCGGGTCGGCGGGATCAACCGCGGTCGCCCACGCGTAGTGCCGGTCGAGTCCGGACTCCATACGACGCCAGGTCTCGCCTTGATCCCGCGAGGCCGCGATCCCCTGCCCCGCCACCTCGTACACGCGCTCCGGCGCGAGCGGATGCGTGAGCAGCTGGTGGGCGTCGCTGTGAGCCTGTGGGTTGTGGTCGATCCAGGTGCGGCCACCGTCGACCGAGCGCATCACTCCGCCGAGTTCGATGCCGACGAACAAGATGTCCGGGTCGCTCGGATGCAGCGCGATCGTACGCACGTGATGGGTCCACGGCCGGGGCGGATAGGACCAGCGCGGCTCGCTCGGCAGCCGCCGCAGCTCGGGCAGCAGCTGCCAGGTCCTTCCCCCGTCCTCGGAGCGATACAGGTTGCTCGGCTCGGTGCCCGCGTAGACCACGGACAGGCCGCCCTGGACATGCGACGGCGACACGCTCACCGACAGCACCCGACGGTCGTCGATGCCGAGCCAGGCTTCATGCCAGGTTTCGCCGCCGTCGCCCGTGGCGTACAGCCCGTCGTCGAACGTCCCGACGTATACGCGCTCCGGGTCCCGCGGATCGACGGCCACGCAGCGCGGTGCACCGACGCTGAGCACCGTCTGGACATCATGCGCGCGGGAGCCGGTCAGCGTGAAGCGAACGACCTCGTCGCCCGTGACCACGAAGATGCGGGCGCGCTCAGGCATCCCTCGGCGTCCTCCGCGCCTTCTGGGCCCGCTCGTAGGTCATCCGGAACAGCTCGATGGCCCGCACCGCTTCATCGTCCGATCGGATCGAGACCGTGATCCACCCGGAGTCGGGCAGCACGTGGTGCGGCCGGGCCCGGCCGTCGGCGATCAATGCGTCGCGGACGCGGCGCGGAAACGGCAGGTCGGCGATGCGGTCGCCGTGGAGATGGCCAAGCTCACGCCGGCCGACGCGAAACTCGACGCCTCCGAACCGATGCGGCGCGGCCTCCACGCCCGGCCACGACCGCACGGCGGCGGCGATCTGCTCTCCGGTCGACTTGCCCATGAACCGCAGGGTAGGCCCGGCGCGGCATGATCGCCAGACGCAATTGGTCTTAGATCATCGGTCCCATGCGTAGCTACGACGTGGTGGTTGTCGGCGGCGGGCACAACGCGCTGGTCGCCGCCACCCTGCTCGCGCGCGCCGGCCGATCCGTGCTGGTGCTCGAGCGCGGGGACGACGTCGGGGGCGCGGCGGTGTCCGCCACCGTGTTCCCCGGGTTCGGCGCGCGCCTGTCGCGCTACTCCTACCTGGTCAGCCTGTTCCCGCCGGCGCTGTTGCGCAGCCTCGGGGTGTCGGTCGAGCTGCGCCGCCGCAGGATCGCCGCGTATCCGCCCGTCGAGCACGACCCGGCGTGGGCGAGCATGCTCGCGCGGGTGACCGAGCGGGTGTTCCCCACGCTGACCGAGCCGCTGCGCACGCGCGAGGACACGCGCCGCTTGCTGGACGACGACGCCGCCTGGAGCGCGCTGTTCGAAACGCCGCTCAGCGACGTGCTCGAGCGGACGTTCGCCGACGAGAAGACCCGGGGGACGGTCCTGACCGACGGGCTGATCGGCACCTTCGCGCCGGCCGATGACCCGTTGCTGCGCCAGAACCGGTGCTTTCTCTACCACATCGTCGGCGGCCCCTGGAACGTGCCGGTCGGTGGCATGGGCGCGCTGTCGAGCGCGCTGGCCGGCGCGGCGCGGCGCGCCGGCGCCGAGCTCCGAAGCGGCGCTGAGGTGGTCGCGATCGCCACCGACGAGCGGACCGCCGAGGTGACCTGCTCCGACGGGCGGAGCTACGCCGCCCGGCACGTGCTCGTCGGCGTGGCACCGCACGTTCTGGCCCAACTGCTCGGTGAGCCCGCGCCGGCCGACAAACCCGAGGGCGCCCAGCTCAAGATCAACATGCTGCTGAGGCGCCTGCCCCGCCTGCGCGGGGTCTCCTCGGAGGATGCCTTCACCGGCACCTTCCACGTCGACGAGGGCTACGAGCAACTGGCGGAGGCCTACCGGCAGGCCTCCGCCGGCGAGATCCCGTCGCGGCCCCCGTGCGAGGTCTACTGCCACTCGCTCACCGACCCGAGCATCCTCTCGGCCGAGCTGCGGGACCGCGGCGTGCAGACGCTCACGCTGTTCGGGCTGCACATGCCGGCGCGGCTGTTCGCCGACCCCGGGGCCAAGGACCGGGCCGTCGCCGCCACGCTCCGCTCGCTGGACGACGCGCTGGCCGAGCCGATCGAGGACTGCCTGCTGGGCCTCGAGGCGATCACCCCACGCGAGCTCGAGGCGGAGCTCGGCATGCCGGGCGGCCACATCTTCCACCGCGATCTGGCCTGGCCGTTCGCCGAGTCAGAGGAAGAGATCGGGCGCTGGGGCGTCGAGACCGAGCACGCCAACGTGTGGCTGTGCGGCGCGGGCGCGCGGCGCGGTGGCGGGGTCAGCGGAATCCCCGGTCACAACGCGGCCCGCGCGGTGCTCGAGACGTTTTGATGGGCCGCCTACGGCGGCGTCCGTGGGGCCGCGTTCCGCCGGGCATCCATGCCCGGCGGCGTTGCTGCGCGCCGGATGGACCGCCGGCGCCCGGCACGGATGCCGGGCGCAATCGGCCCCAGGGACGCCGAGCGCAGCGAGGCCCCAAAACCCCGGTTCAGAAGACGATCACGTTTCTGCCCCGCAGCCCGCCGGCATCCATCACCCGCTGGGCCTCGGCCGCCTGCTCGGGCCGGTACTCGTGGGCCACGCGCAGCTTGAGCTTCCCGGCCGAGGCGAGCTCGCGCAGCTGCTCGAGCCACTCGGTGCGCTCGAGCGCGGTGGCGACCATCACTGGGTGGACGCGAATCGCGCGCTCCTCCACCTCGTTTCCGTCCCAGCCGCGCACGACCACGATCTGGCCGCCGTCGCGAACCGCCCCGAACGCCTCGCGGCGCAGCAGCGCGGTGTCGTAGACGGCGTCGGCGCCGCCCGCGGCGGCCTCGCGGACGGCCTCGGGGAACTGCTCCCCACGCGGGACCACCACGTCGGCGCCGAAGCTCTTCACGAGCTCCTCGTCCTCGGGCTTGGCGTCGGCGATGACCCGCAGGCCCTGCTCCTTGGCCAGCGGGATCACGTAGGACCCGAGCAGGCCGGCGCCGCCGGTGACGGCCAGCGTCTTGCCCTCCTCGAGGCCGAGCATCTCGAGACCGCGCAGCGCGGTGAGGCCGTTCATCGGCAGCGTGGCCGCCTCCGGCAGGCTCACGCCGTCGGGGATCGGCACGACCGAGGCGGCCGGCACGACCAGCAGCTCCTGCTGGGCGCCCCCCTCGGGGCGGCGCGGGCTGACCGCGGCCATCACCTCCTGGCCGACCTCGAGGCGGTCGACCTCCGGTCCCACCGACTCGATCACGCCGGCTGCGTCCATCCCCGGCACCCACGGCGGCTCGCCGGCGCCACCGCGCTCGCGCAGGCCGATGTCGGTCGGGTTGACGGACGCGGCCTTGACCGCGATCCGAACTTCGCCCTCACCTGGCTCGCGGGCGGGGCGGTCGGCGACCTCGAGGACGTCGAGGTCGCCCGGCTTGCTGATCACGACGGCACGCAACTTTTCAGACCTCCTGTGGCGGGGTTGGCGCCCGGTTGGCGACGATCAGCGAAGCATGCGTCTCGCCGTCCGGGCTGACGATCCAGCGGCGGGTACCGTGACGCAGCACCAGCTTGTCGCCGGGCTGCGACGGGGAGCGATACTCGATCTCCACGTCGATCGACTGGAGTTCGCCGTCGCGCAGCAGCTCTTCCTCGAGCGGCTGGAGATAGGCGGCGTTGTTGATGTGGCCGGCCAGGTCGCACTCGGTGCCGCGAAAGTGCCAGGTGAAGCGCTCGACGTTCTCCTCGGGCGCCGGATGGCGGAGCCGCGCGGTCACCTTCCGGCCCCCGGCCGCCTCACCCCAGACCGAGAGCTCCTCCTCGGTTAGGGGGACGGGCCGACCGCTTACCGGGTCGAGATGGACCCACAGCGAGGCGACCTCAACCTCGCCGGCCACATCCCCGGAGATGCTCGTTCGACGCTCGGCCCACATCCGCCCCAGCCCGCTGCAGAACGTGGCCAGCTCGAGGCGCTCGCCGAACCGGGGGAAGCGGTTGACGCGCATGCGCGTCCGGCGGACGACCCACGCCGTGGTGCCCGACAGCCCCACGTCGTCGGCGTCCGCGTAGGCGATGTCCTGGACAAAGCGCGCCAGCGCGTCGAGCCTAACCCGCCCGGTCGGGGTGCAGTCGGCCAGCCCCGGACGCACCGGCGGCTCGGTGAACACGCGGCCCCGCTCGGGTGCTGCAACCAGGTCTTGCACGCGCACTAGGCGAACAGTCGCGGGTCGGCGGTGGTGATGCCGTGGACGCCGAGCTGGCGCAGCGAGGCGATCGCGCGGCGCTCGTTCACCGTCCAGGCGTACAGCCGGCCGCCGCGGTCGACCACGTCGCGCAGCAGCAGGTCGTCGACCAGCCGGTGCTGCGCCATCACGGCATCCCAGCGGCCGGCATGGAGGCCGGCCAGCGCGCCGGCGCGCCAGTCGCGCCAGTCGCGCCAGCGCCGGCTCAACCGCGCCAGGCGCCCACCGACCGAGACGCCGGTCCTGGCCCGCGGGTCGAGCTCCCGGACGCGGTCGAGGACGTGCGGCACCTGGGAGGAGATCAGGGTTCGCTGAAGCAGCGACGCGTCGCGCAGGCGCTCCAGCAGCGCGCTCTCGCAGCCTGCGTGCTTGACGTCCACGTTCAGCTCGACGTCCTTGAAGCGCCGGCCGGACAGGTGCGCGAGCGCGTCGGCGAGCCGGACGTTGCCGCCCCGGCGGGCGTGGAGGATGGTGTGGGCGAGCACCAGCTCGCCATTCCACGCGCGCACGTCGAACTCGAGCATGTCGACACCCACTTCGCGGGCGGCGTCGAACGAGGCGAGGGTGTTGGCGGGCGCCAGGGCGCTGGCGCCACCGTGGCCGATCCGCGTGCACACGGGGCTCAGAGTACCTGGGGTAGCCACTGACTTATCGCGGTGCGCACCGCGTCGAGGTCGGTGCGGAGGCTGTGGGTGCCGGCGACCGTGACCACAGTCCGGTTCTCGCCGGCCGGCGGGATCCCGAACGGGTCGCTCTCGCCCTGCACGACCAGGACCGGCACCTGCACGGCGTCGAGCTCGTCCAGCCTGGCCACCTCGGGGCGGCCCGGGGGATGCAGCGGAAAGGCCAGGCAGAGCACGGCTTTGCCGCCGGTGTCCGAGACCGTGCGGCAGGCGACACGGGCGCCCGAGGAGCGCCCGCCGGTGATCAGGGGCAGTCCGCGCAGCGCGCCGCTCCGCAGCCGCGCCACGGCCGCGGTCCAGGCGCCGTCAAGCTGACGGGCCGGGGCCGGCGAGCGCCGCCCGGCCACCAGATAGGGCTGCTCGACCAGCGCCACGGTCAGCCTTTCCGCCGCCGCCACGTCGGCTGCCGCAATCAGGTCGCGCGCGCCGACCCCACCGCCGGCGCCGTGGCCGAGGACGAGCGCGCCGCGCGCGCCGCGGACCTTGTTCACGTGGGCGCGCGCCGGGCCGTGCGGCGTTTCGATGTCGATAAGCGTCATCTCCGCCCCACCGTACTGACCCCAAGCTCACCGTCTGCCAGCGCGCAGCGCGCAGCGCGCACGGGTGCTGGGATGATGTGTGCGAAATACCGCGATAGTGGCGGCAAATCGCACATTGCTCCTCGCCGGCAGGCTTGAGCGTCGCGTGAGTCCACGTAACTTGCCCGCCACGACCGGGTGTGAGAGCTCATCGGCACCGGTGTAACGTGCCCCGCCGATGGCGCCGCTGAGGGGAAGCTCGACCGCCGAGATCTCCGCCCCGCTCGAGGAGGTGTGGGCGCTCGTCGCCGATGTCGAGCGCGCCCCCGAGTGGCAGGGCGGCCTCAAGGCGATACGCGCGCTGGAGCGCGACGACCAAGGTCGCGCCGTCCGGTGCGAGGTCGAGAGCGACGCCAAGGTCAGAACCGTCAAGTCGGTCGTGCGCTTCACCTACGACGGCCCCGGCCGTCTGAGCTGGACCCAGGAGAAGGGCGACCTCAAGTCGGTGGACGGGAGCTGGCGGCTCGAGGACCTCGGCGGCGGCCGGATCCGCGCGACGTATTCGATCGACGCCGATCTCGGCCGCACGCTCGGGATGCTGGTCCGGGGCCCGGTGGTCGACATGCTGCGCCAGATGCTCGCCGGCGCCCGCGCCGGCGAGTTGAAGAAGCAGATCGAGTCAGCCTGAGACGGCCGCCGCCAGCTTGTCCAGCACCTGCGCGTAGATCCGGCGCAGACCCATCGGGGCAAAGGTCCGCTCGAACATGCCGCCGATCCCGCCGGCTCCCTGCCAGGAGGACTCGAGCGTCACCTCGGCGCCCGAGCCGTTCGGCGCCACCCTCCAGTGGCTGACGAACGAGGAGAGCTGATCGCGCTCGACCAGGCCGCCGCCGTCCTCCTCCACGCTGACCCGGTAATCCCGCTCGCGCCCGCCGGCGGCGAAGTGGTAGCCGATCACCGTGCCCTGGCCGTGGCCGCCCTGCTCGACCCGGTAGGCGGCGTAGTTGTCGGTCAGGATCTTCGGCCGGCCCTCGCGGTAGTCGCGCAGGAACTCGAGCACGCGTTCCGGCGGAGCGTCGAGCACGCGGCTGGCGCGGGCGGTGACGGTGGCCATGGCCCGGATTCTCGCATCCGTGCGCGATCGGGCATGATTCGCGCCGATGCTCGCCGTATTCGCCGCCGGCCAGGATGGGGACGATCCGCTCAGCGGCCTGCGCCTCGACGATCAGCCCGAGCCCGAGGCGCGCGAGGGCTGGACGATCGTCACGGTCAAGGCCGCTTCGCTCAACCACCACGACCTGTGGTCGCTGCGCGGCGTCGGCTTGAGCGAGGATCGGCTCCCCATGATCCTCGGCTGCGACGCCGCCGGGGTCGACGAGGACGGCCGGCCGGTGGTCGTGCACTCGGTCATCACCGACCCGGACTGGCGCGGCGACGAGACGCTCGACCCGCGCCGCTCGCTCCTCTCCGAACGCCACCCGGGCACCTTCGCCCCGAGGGTGGCCGTGCCGCGAGGCAACCTGCTGCCCAAGCCCGACGAGCTTTCTTTCGAGGAGGCGGCCTGCCTGCCCACGGCATGGCTGACCGCCTACCGGATGCTGTTCACACGCGGGCGCGTGGCGCCCGGCTCGACCGTGCTCGTGCAGGGCGCGACGGGCGGCGTGGCCACCGCGCTCACCGTGCTCGGCACCGCCGCGGGGATCCGGATGTGGGTGACCGGACGGTCGGAGGAGAAGCGCGCTCGGGCGCTCGAGCTGGGCGCCGATCAGGCGTTCGAGCCGGGAGCGCGGCTGCCCGAACGCGTGGACGCGGTGATGGAGACCACCGGCCGGGCCACCTGGGCTCACTCCGTCCGGGCGCTCAGGCCCGGCGGGACGATCGTGATCTCGGGCGCCACCACCGGTGACGCCTCGCCGGCCGAGCTGACGCGCGTCTTCTTCCTCCAGCTGTCGGTGGTCGGTTCGACGATGGGGACCCGCGAGGAGCTCGGGCGGCTGATCCGTATGTGCGTTGACAGTGGCGTGCGTCCCGCCATTCAGATGACGCTCCCGCTGCGCGAGGCCGCCCAGGGCTTCGAGGCGATGCTCAGCGGCGACACGTCGGGCAAGATCGTGTTCACGCCCGCCGGCGATTCATAAGCGCCGCTTCTAAGGACCAGCGACCGTCGACTCGGTGCGCCGCGCCAAACAGAGCCGCGTCAGGAACGGCAGCCTGAGCTTGTTGCCGTGGCTCTCGATCGCCCGCGCCACCGCGTCGACGAGCGCGCTGCGTCGGTTCGGATCGAGAACTCGGACGGTGGAATGCGTCTCGAGCAGCGCCGCGTAGTCGCCGGCCGAGTAGGTCTGGGTCCACTCGTAGTCGCGAACATCCGGGGCCCCGAGACCGCTGGTCGCGGCAATTCCTCGCCGCCAGTCTTGTCCATCGCTGGGCGGCGAGTTCGTCGGGTGCACCGGGTCGCTTTCCTCGAGGATCTCCGGCACGGTCCGCTGGTAGGCGTCAATCACCACGTCGCGCAGTTCCGCGCCGACCCACACCGGGCGGTTCCAGAATGCCGCGAGCACCCCTCCGGGCCTGAGGACACCCGCCGCCTTGGTGAAGCCGACGGCCGGGTCCACCCAATGCCACGCCTGTGCCGCGAACACGAGCGGGAAATCTCTCCCCGCGGGATCCCACCGCTCGAAGTCGGACTGCTCGATCTGCACCTCGGGAAATGCGGCGCACACACGACGCGCCACCGCGGCCATCTCCGCGCTCGGCTCCACCGCCAGCACCCGTATCTGGCGCGCGGCGAACATCGCGGTCGCCTTGCCGGTACCGGCGCCCACCTCGAGTACGAGGGCACCCGGCTCGAGCCCGGCCAGCTCCACGAGATCGTCGACCACGGCGTTGGGGTAGGCCGGGCGGTGGCGGTCGTAGAGCTCGGCGACCTCGCCGAAGACAAGACGCTGCTCGCGCGTCATCGGCTGAGCACTCCGGCCGAGGCGCAGGTCACGAGCGCGAGCGGCAGATCCTCGGCGTCGATGCCCGCCAGGTCCGGATGCTCGAGGTCGATCTCGATCCTGGCCTGCCGATCCAGCTCCGCGGCCAGGCCCAGGCTGCGGTAGCCGTTGCGGCACAGCTCCGCCCACAGGTCGCCGACCGAGGCGAGCAGGCCGGCGCGGAGCCGGCGCTCGCGGCGGGAGCCGGTCTCGAGCTCCCGCGCCTCCTCGAACGGGTCGATGCGGACCTGCGAGTCGCTCCCGATGGCGAGCGGGACGCCGGCCTCGGCGTAGACCATGGCCGGCAGATAGCCGTCGCCGAGGTTCCCCTCGGTGGTCGGGCACGAGACGACCGTGGCCGCGGTCCGCGCGAGGATCGCGACGTCGCTCGGCGCGACGTGGATGCCGTGGATCACGCTGCTGCGCGGGCCGAGGAAGCCGGTCCGCTCGAGCAGCTCGACCGGCGAGCAGCCGTGCTCGGCCTGGCATTGCTCGAGCTCTCGGCGCTGCTCGTGGGCGTGGACGTGGCGCGCGAGCCCGTGGCGCTCCGCGTACTCGGCGATCGCCTCGAGCCACCCGCGCGGGACGGCGCGCACGCTGTGGGCGGCGATCCCCACGTCGACCCCCGGCACCGCCGCCGCCCACTCGCGCAGGGCGTCGACCCGCGCCAGGAAGGTCTCCACGTCGGGGTCGCAGAACCGGCGCTGTCCTGGCGCGGGCGCCAGATCCTCACCGTCCCACCCACCGCGGTGATATGCGGCCGGAAGGAGCACGATCGGCAGGGCGGCCTCGGCCGCGGCCTCCGCCACCGCGAGCGCCATCTCGTTCGGCTCCGCGTATGGGGTGCCGTCGGGCTGGTGGTGGACGTAGTGGAACTCGCCGACCACGCCGTAGCCGGCGCCCACCATCTCGGAATACGTCTCGAACGCCAGCTGGCGCATGCTCGTGGGATCGAGGCTTCCGGCCAAGCGGAACATCTCGGTCCGCCACGTCCAGAAGTCGTCGTCGCCCTCGGGGCCGGGTCGTTCGGCGCGGCCGCGCAGCGCGCGCTGGAAGGCGTGCGAGTGCGCGTTGGGCATCGCCGGGATCTCGGCTCGGGCGCCTGCGCCGCTGATCGCGTTCGTGGCCATCATGCCGTTTCCAGCGCGCGCGCCACGACCCGGGCGGCGATCGCCGCGTC
Source organism: uncultured Solirubrobacterales bacterium (assembly GCA_963719355.1). Taxonomy (GTDB): domain Bacteria; phylum Actinomycetota; class Thermoleophilia; order Solirubrobacterales; family Solirubrobacteraceae; genus Palsa-465. Next base: position 278,819 of record CAVRBZ010000001.1, read on the forward strand.
CTCGAGTTCGACCGTCTCGGCCGGCGAGTGGCTGATCCCGGTCGGGTTGCGGACCAGCAGCATCGCCGCCGGGATGCGCTCGGCCAGGACGCCCGCGTCGTGCCCGGCAAAGCACACGAGCTCCGGCGCAGCGTGACCCAGGACGTCCTCGGTGGCGCGCATCAGCTTCCTGCGAAGCTCGGGCGAGAATTCGCGCGCGTCGCTGCGCGAGGCCACCGAGACCTCGATCTCGACCCCCGAGCGCTCCTCGAGCTCGCGCCGGCGCTCGTCCAGGCGCGATCGCCAGGCGTCGATCGCCGCGAAGCTGGGCGCCCGGGCGTCGATCCACAGCCGCACGTCGGCCGCGATCGTGGTCGGCGCGTTCGGCTTGGCGATGATCCGCGACGTCGTGACCGTCACAGTCGAATGTTCGCTCCCGAGATCTTCGGCCGCGACGATCAGCCGCGCCGCCGCGGACAGCGCGTCGCGCCGCTCCGCGCGCGGCGTTGTGCCGGCGTGGTCGGCGCGGCCGCGCAGATGCGCCTCGAGCCGGGTTCGCGATGCCAGCGAGGTCACGATCCCGACCGGCTCGCCGGCGCCGGCCAGCTCGGTCGTCTGGTCGATGTGGATCTCGATGAATCCGCTCAGTCTGTCCAGCCAGGCCGGCGCCGCGCCGATGCCGTCCGGATCCACGCCGGCATCTCGCATGGCGTCGCCCAGCCGGATCCCGGCGTCGTCGGTCCGATCGAGCGCCGCCGGGAGGTCCAGCCGCCCGCTCAGCGCCTTGCTCCCGAACGTCGGCGTGTTGAAGCGCGCGCCCTCCTCGTCGGCAAACGACAGCACCGCGACGGGCCGCGGCGCCCCGCCGGCGATCGCGAAACCGCACGCCACGCCGAGCGGCCCGTCGAACCGGCCACCGCCGCGGACGCTGTCCAGGTGGGACCCGATTCCCCACCACGGCGCCTCCGCCTCCGGACGCGCCCACAGGTTGCCGGCCGGATCGCGCGCCACACGCAGGCCGGCGCCGGCGGCTTGCTCCTCGAACCACGCGCGGGTCGCGGCGTCCTCGTCGCTCCACGCCAGCCGGCACACGCCGTCGGCGCGGACGCCGATGTCCGCGAGTCCGCCGAGCCGTGCGGCGAGGGCGCCGGATGTGATCATGGCCGTCATCATGCCCGACATGCCGAACGAGAGCCGGAGTCGGCCCGCCTTCCTGTTCGACCTGGACGGGACGCTGATCGACTCCGTCTACCAGCACGTCCTGGCCTGGCGCGAGGCCCTGGCCGGCGTGGGGATCAACCTCTCGGTGTGGAAGATCCACCGGCGGATCGGCATGAGCGGCGGGCTGTTCGTGACCGCGCTGGCGCGCGAGCTCGAGACCAACCTCGACGCGGACACGCTCCGCGCCCTGCCCAGGCTGCACGAGGACGCCTTCCTCGGCCACTACGACAGCGTCCAGCCGCTGCCCGGCGCACGCGAGCTGCTCGCCGCGCTGACCGAGCATGAGGTGCCGTGGGCGATCGCCACGAGCGGCGTCGAGCGCTACGCCCGCCTCGCTCGCGACATGCTCGAACTTCCCGCCGACACGACGTTCATCACCCGCGACCAGGTGAGGTACGCCAAGCCCGACCCCGACCTGTTCCTCACCGCCGCGGAGCGCATCGGCGTGGACATCCGCGACAGCATCGTGGTCGGTGACAGCGTGTGGGACCTGCTCGCCGCCCGGCGCGCCCGGGCGCTCGGCATCGGCGTGCTGTCGGGCGGTTACGGCCGCGAGGAGCTCATCTACGCGGGTGCGTTCCGGGTCTATGAGGACCCGCACGACCTGCTCGCCCACCTTGACGAGGTAGGGGTGCGGCGGCCGCTGTAGCGCGACTGAGCTTTGCGAGCATTGTTGTCCATCCGGGCTTAGGCGTTCCGGACCCGCGGGTAGTGATGCAGAGATGTCGGGAGCACTGGCGAACGTGGCGCGCGAGCAGGAGACCGCGCTGTTCCTGAGGCGCACGCTCGCCCGGCTTTCCAACCAGCGGTCGCTGCCCGTCCTCGGGTGAGAGCACCCTGGCCGCTGCGCTACGTCCTCCTGGCCATCGCCTGGGGGTCGACGTTCCTGTTCATCAAGATCGCCGACGAGGCGTTCGCGCCCCTGCAGGTCTCGCTCGGGCGCATGGTCATCGGCACGACGACGCTGCTGGCGATCCTGGGCTTTCGGCGCGAGCGCTTACCGTCCGGCGCGCGCCTATGGGCCCAGCTGGCGATTGCCGCGATCCTCCTGAACGTCGCGCCGTTCACGCTGTTCGCCTACGGCGAGCGCCACGTATCGAGCGTGCTGGCCGGGATCTGGAACGCCACCGTGCCGCTGTTCACGCTGCCGGTCGCGCTCCTGGTGCTGGCCGACGAGCACGCAGGCGCTCGGCGGCTGGCCGGACTGGCGATCGGCTTCGCCGGGGTGCTCATCGTGCTCGGCGTGTGGAACGGCGTCGGGGCCACGTCGCTCAGCGGGAACCTCCTGTGTCTCGGCGCGGCCGCCTCCTACGGCCTCGGCTTCCCGTACGCCCGCAGGTACCTCGCTCGGCGCGCCGAAGGGCCCCTGTCCCTCGCCACCGCCCAGCTGATCTGCGGCACGGTGATCCTCGCGGTGCTCACCCCGCTGTTCACGGCGGCGCCCCACGGCGTCGCCGGCAAGCACGTGCTGAGCCTCCTCGCCCTGGGCGTGCTCGGCACCGGCCTCACGTTCGTGCTCAACTACTCGCTGATCCGCGACGTCGGCGCCACCGTGACCTCGACGGTCGCCTACGTGATGCCGATCGTCTCCACGGTCCTCGGCGTGCTGGCGCTCAGCGAGCCGCTGCGGTGGTATGAGCCGGTCGGCGCCGCGATCATCATCGTCGGCGCCGTCCTCGCCCAGGCCCGGGGGCGACCCCGGCGGCCAAGGGGGGAGGCCGGTGCGCGCCGGGCGGCACTCGCGCGCGGCGACGCCCACGTGCGCTCGCCGTGACATTTCCGCCCGGGCAGCAACGGAGCAAGTGCCGCCCGGTGTGCAAGGCGGACCCCGCTACCGCTCCACGAAGTACGCCCCGCTCCCCTGGCCGCTCGAGAACCACCGGCTCGTGACGGTCTTCTTGCGCGTGTAGAAGTCCACGGCGTCGGTGCCGTGCGCATGCAGGTCGCCGAGGAAGCTGTCCTTCCAGCCGCTGAACGGGAAGAACGCGACGGGCGCCGCCACGCCGATGTTGACGCCGACCATGCCCGCTTGGACCTCGTGTCGGTAGCGCCTGACCGACGCGCCCGACTCGGTGAAGATCGAGGTGCCGTTGCCGAACCGGCTCCCATTCACGACCCCGATCGCCTCGTCCAAAGTCGCCGCCCGGATCACGCACAGCACGGGCCCGAACACCTCCTCCTTGGCGATGTCCATCTCGGGGGTGACCTCGTCGAGGATGGTCGGCCCGACGTAGGAGCCACTCGGATCCCCTGCAGCGTCGCGACCATCCAACGCCAGCCTCGCCCCGTCGGCCACGCCCCGCTCGATCCAATCCCGGATACGGTCCCGCGCGCCACACGAGATCACCGGGCCTACGTCGCTCGACTCCTCCAGCCCGTCGCCGACCCGCAAGGCACGGGAGGCGTCGAGGAGCGGCGGGATCAACTGCTCGTGGGCGTCGCCCACCGTCACCACGACTGATCCGGCCATGCAGCGCTGGCCGGCGGCACCGAAGGCCGAGCCGATGATCCCCTCAACGGTCTTGTCGATCACGGCGTCGGGCATGACGACCATGTGGTTCTTGGCCCCGCCCAGGGCCTGCACGCGCTTGCCCGCCTTGGCCGCGCGCTCGTAGATGATCCGCGCCACCGGGGCCGAGCCGACGAACGACACCGCGTCGATGCCGGGATGATCGAGGATGCCCTCCACGACCTCGCGGCTGCCGTTGACCAGGTTCACCACCCCCGGCGGTAGACCGAGCGAGTCGAGTTCCTCAAACGCCAGCTGCTGCGTCAGCGGCACCTGCTCGGACGGCTTCAAGACGAACGTGTTGCCGCAGGCGATCGCGAACGGCAAAAACCAGAACGGCACCATGGCCGGGAAGTTGAACGGCACGATCGCCGCGCACACGCCGACCGGCTGGCGCACGGTCTCGGCGTCGATGTTGCGCGAGACGTCCTCCAGCACGCGCCCCTGCATCGTGGTCGGAATCGCACACGCCGCCTCGACCATCTCGATCATCCGCGCCACCTCGGCCCGCGCGTCGGCGATCGTCTTGCCCATCTCCGTGGTCACCGAGCGGGCCAGGTCCTCCTGGCGCGCCACCAGGCGCTCGCGCAGCTCGAACAGCTTGCGCGCGCGGGCGATCGCGGACACCGCGCGCCATTCGGGAAGCGCCTCACGCGCCGCGCGCACCGCCGCGTCCAGATCCGACGCGCCGGACAGCGGCACCCGCGCCAGCACCTCGCCGGTGGCGGGGTTGGTCACGTCGAGCACGTCGGTCGCGGCTTGCGCCGGCGTCCATTCGCCGTCGATGTAGTTGTCAAGAAGTCGGATTGCGGTTAGAGCCATCGAGCGTCCATTCGTGATCGGGGTCGTTGACCACGGCCCACAGGCGGGTGGGCCCGGCCATCACGTTCAGGTAATACAGCTCATACCCAGGAGGGGTCGAGACCGTGTGGTAGCCGCGCGGCACGAGCACACAATCGCGATCGCGGAACGTGATTGCCTCGTCCAACGCGCTGTCGTAAGCGTAGACGCGCTGCAGCCCGAATCCGCGCTCTGGTCTGATCCGGTGGTAGTAGGTCTCCTCCAGCCGCGACTGGCGCGGGGGGTCTTCGTGGTCGTGCTTATGCGGCGGATAGCTCGACCAATGGCCATCGGGAGTGAGCACCTCGACGACCAGCAGCGACTCGGCCCCCTGGTCTTCCATCAGGATCGGGCGGATGTAGCGCTCGAGCGCACCGTGGCCGCGCGTCTCGGTCTCGATCACGGCTCCGGGCAGGACGCGCGGCGTCGCGCCGCCGCGCGGGGCCGGCGCCCAGCACAGCGCGACCTCGGCTCCGTCCTCGCCGGCGCGCAGGCCCACGTGGGACTGCGGCGGCAGGTAGGCCGCGTCGGGCAGGCCCGACCACGGGTCGGTGCGGCCGCCCAGGTCGAGCCACTCGCCGTGTTCGGAGGCCACGTGCACGACGCCGGAGACGACCACCAGGCACAGCTCGCGCGCTCCGCACGCGCGTTCGGCCGTCGCCTGGCCCGGCAGGGCCAGAACCTCGAAGCCGATGTGCTCCCACCCCGCCGACTCGGGGGTCACGGACAGGATGGTGCCGTCGGACTCGGGTGCGGAGGCTCCGGAGACGAGCAGGTCGCTCATGGCGCCTTCAGATAATGACGCTGGTGTTCGTGCGCCCGCTCGTAGGCCTCGCGCGCGGAGCGCACGGACTCCTCCTCGGACACCTCGGCCACCGGGACGTCCCACCAGCTCTCGTAGCTCGGGACGCCCCTGTAGCGGTCCGCCTCGACATACACGACCACCGGACCATCGGCGCCCCGCGCGCCCGCCAATCCCACGCGCAGCTCGTCGATCGTCGAGGCCCGAACCACCCGGGCGCCCAGGCTCTCGGCGTTGGCCGCCAGGTCAAGCGGCAGCACGTCGGACGACGCTGGATCGAGCGGTATCGAGCCGTTGTCCGAGAACCGGTAAAGCGTCCCGAAGCCGCACGAGCCGACCGACCGCGAGAGCGCGCCGATCGACGCATAGCCGTGGTTGTCGACGAGCACGATCACGATCGGGACCCGCTCCGCGACGGCGGTCACCAGCTCGCCGGGGAGCATCAGATAGGACCCGTCGCCGACCAGCACGTACACCTCGCGCTCGGGCGCGGCCAGCTTCACGCCGACTGCGCCCGGGATCTCATAGCCCATGCACGAATAGCCGTATTCCACGTGATAGGACTTGCCCGCGGGATCGCAAGCCCGCCACAGCTTGTGCAGGTCGCCGGGGGCCGATCCGGCCGCGCACACCACCACTCCGGTCTCGCCGGCCGCATCGTTGATTTCTTTGATTATTTGTGCCTGGGTCGGTGGGCCGCCGTGCTCGCCATCGAGCGAAACCACCCGCCTGACCTCTTCCCCCCACGCCGTGGACTCGGCCCGAGCCCGCTCCTCCCACGCCGGGAGGACCCGGTGGCCGGCCAGCGCGTCGCGCAACTGCTCGAGCGCCACCCGCGCGTCGGCGAGGACCGGCAGCCCGCTCTGCTTGCCGGCGTCGAATGCGGCGACGTTGACGTTGACGAACCGCACGTCGGGGTCCTGGAAGGCCGACTTGGACGCGGTGGTGAAGTCGCTCCAGCGGGTGCCGACCCCGATGACCAGGTCGGCCTCGCGCGCCAGGCGGTTGGCCGCCGAGGTACCGGTGGCGCCCACGGCGCCCAGGCTCAACGGGTGGTCGGAGACGAGCGCGCCGCGTCCGGCCTGCGTCTCGCCGACCGGGATGCCGGTGGCGTCGATGAGCGCACGCAGGGCTGCCGTCGCCTGGCTGTAGATAACGCCGCCGCCCGCGATGATCAACGGCCGCCGCGCCGAGCGGATCAACTCAGCCGCGCGGGCCAGGGCCTCGGTCGCCGGCGGCTGGCGATACACGGTCCAGACCCGCGGCTCGAGCAACGCGTCGGGCACCTCGATCGCCTCGGCCTGCACGTCTTCGGGCAGCGCCAGCGTCACCGCGCCCGTCGCGGCGGGGTCGGTCAGCACCCGCATCGCCTCGAGCGCGGCCGGGATCAGCTGCTCGGGCCGTTCGATCCGCTCGTAGTAGCGCGACACCGGCCGGAAGCAGTCGTTGACCGACACCGTGGCATCGTGCGGCACCTCGAGCTGCTGGAGCACGGGGTGGGGCGTGCGGGTGGCGAACGTGTCGCCGGGCAGGAGCAGCACGGGCAGGCGGTTGATCGTGGCCAGCGCCGCCCCGGTCACCATGTTGGTCGCGCCGGGCCCCACGGAGGTCGTGCAGGCGAACGTCCCCAGCCGGTTGCGCTGGCGCGCGTAGCCGGCGGCGATGTGCACCATCCCCTGCTCGTTACGCGCCGGGTGATAGGGCAGCATGTCGCGGTACTGGTGCAGCGCCTGTCCGAGGCCGGCCACGTTGCCGTGCCCAAAGATCCCGAAGCAGCCGTTGATGAGGCGCTCGCGGCGGCCGTCCCGCTCGCTCCACTGGACGGCGAGGAAGCGCACCAGCGCCTGGGCCACCGTGAGACGTGTCATGCCGTACACCATGATGACTCACCTCGGCCTTGCAGCCGGCCGCAGCATCGCGGTCAGATCGGGGAGCTCGACGCCCAGCGCGCGCGCCGTGGCGCGTGCGTCGAGCCGCGTATCGCGCGGGACGGCCGCCGACCGGATCGCGTCGACGGGCGGCGCGCCACGTCGAGCAGATCCGGATCGAGCTCGAACACCTCGATGGCGCGACGCGCCAGACGAGGCGATCGGCGTGCTCGCCGCCGCAGCAATGGAGGATCCCGGTCACCTCGCGCTCGAGCGCCGCCAGATCGATCGCGCGCGGCGTCGGTGGCGAGCGTCGGCGTGGCGAGCTGGTTGATCTCGGGGCTGTCCCAGACGGCGAACCGCTCGCCGGCGCGCAGCGCGCGACCAGCGACAGCACGAGATAGCCGAAGACCGGCGTCCTGTGCGCGCGGCGCGATGCGGACGCGCGCGGTGGACGCCCTGCACGCCGGCGATCCGCGCGACCGTGCCGCGGCCGCGCGATCTCGCTGACCACCAGCTCCGAGCATGCCTTGAGGAAGCCGTAGGTGTTGATCGGGTTGGGCGGCTCGGTCTCGCGAGGCCGGTCCCTGGGTGCCGTCGAACACCCAGTCGGTCGAGATCAGCACGCACGTGTGCGTCGACCGCGTTGGCCGCCGCGACGACGTTGCGCGTGGCGCCGACGTACGCCTCCCAGGCGCGGCGGCGGTCGGAGCGCTAGCCCGGCCGGATCGTTCCAGATCGCGGCGTGGACGATCGCGTCGGGCCGCGTGGCCAGGACCGAGCGGCGCGACCAGCAGCTCGTCGGTCAGCTCGACTGTGTGGGGGCGCCACCTCGGCGCCGTGCTCGCGCGAGCACACGTGAGCGAGATCGAACCCGACGAACCCGCTCGCTCCCATCAGGTAGATCCTCATGCGGGTTGCACCTCCTCGACACGCACTGGGCGACCCTCGCGCAGCGACCGCAACGCGGCCAGGCCGATGACCAGCGGCGCGCGCGCGTCGTCGGTCGACACCGGCGGGACGGTCCCAGTCTTGACGGCCTCGACGAACCCCTGCCACTCGCGCACGTAGCTGGGCAGGTAGCGCTCGAGAAAGAAGTAGGGATGGGGCGGGCGGCGCTCGCCCTCGGCGGTGATGAGAACCCCGCCGTGAGCGGGCGGATTCTCTGACACCGCCATGCCGGCCGAGCCGAACACCTCGACGCGCTGGTCGTATCCGTAGGCGGCCCGGCGCGAGTTGTCGATCGCGGTCAGGCATCCGTCCGCATGCACGAGCGTGACCAGTGCAGTGTCGACGTCCTGGGCCTCCGCGAACCACGGCTCCACGCGAACCGATCCGCGTGCGAACACCTCGACCACCTCGCTGCCGGTGACGAACCGGGCCATGTCGAAGTCGTGGATCATCATGTCGAGGAACAGGCCGCCCGACGACTTGACGTAGTCGAGCGAAGGCGGCGCCGGGTCGCGGCTCGAGATGCGCACCAGATGCGGCTCGCCGATCGCTCCCCCCACCACCGCCTCGCGCACCGACGCGTGCGCAGGATCGAAGCGCCGGTTGAAGCCGATCTGGAACGGGACCGCGGCCGCGTCGATCGCGCCCAGCGCGCGCTCGGCCTCCACCAGGTCGAGCGAAACCGGCTTCTCACAAAACACCGCCTTGCCCGCCTCGGCCGCGGACATGAGCAGATCGACGTGCGTGTCCGAGCTCGAGCAGATGGCCACCGCGTCGAGATCCGAGTCGAAGATCTCCTCGGCGGTGGCCGCCGCGGGAACCCGCAGCTCGGCGGCGACGTCGCGGGCCGCCGGCTCGTAGGCGTCGTACACGGCGCCGAGCGCGGCGCCCGGAACCTGATGGGCGACCAGCTCGGCGTGCATCCGCCCGATCCGGCCCACGCCGATCACCCCGATCCGCAGCGGCGCCACGGCGGTGGCCGTTGCGGTCATGCGGGAACCTCCCGGCCCGTCACCGTTTCCCAAGTGCCGCTCTGCGCGGAGCGCAGCAGCGCGTCCTGGACCGACGCCCAGGCGAGCGCCTGCTCAAGCCCCGGCTCATACGGCCTCCCTTCGCTGACTGCCGTGCAGAACTCATGGTCCTCGATGGTCACCAGGTCCTCGAAGCCGATCGTGTTTCCGCTGCCCGGCACGAAGGCTCCGTGGTGGCCGAAGCGGTCGCCGCCGAGCACCCGCGTGTAGCCCGAGCCGCGATCCTCGGTCACGCGGTACAGCCGCAGCTCATTGAGCCGCTCGAAGTTCCAGCCGACCGCGCCTCGGGTCCCATATATGTCGAACGCGTGCTCGCTCTCGGGACCGATCATCGTCCGGCTGACCTCGAACGTGCCGCGGGCGCCCGAGGCGAAATCGCACAGCATCGCCGCGTAGTCCTCGTTGGTCACCGGCGTCCGGGGGTCATCGGGACGGCCCCGGCCGTAATGGCTCGCGCCGTCGGCGGGCACCGGGCGCTCGCGGATGAACGTGTCGATTGTCCCGATCACCCGCGTGATCGGGCCGAGCAGCATGTGCGCCAGGTCGACCGCGTGGCTCATCAGATCGCTCGTGGCGCCGTAGCCGGCCTGGTCGAGCTGGAAGCGCCACGAGTTGACGCCCAGGGGGTCGGCGCCGTACATCGAGAAGAAGCGGCCGCGATAGTTGGTGATCTCGCCGAGCTCGCCGTTCGCGATGAGCTCGCGCGCGTACTGCACGAGCGGCGCCCAGCGGTAGTTGTAGCCGACGCCGCTGGTCACGCCGGCGCTCCGCGCCGCTTGCGCCGCCCGGACCACCTGCTCGGGGGTGCCGCCCACCGGCTTCTCGCAGAACACCGCCTTGCCCGCCTGCGCCGCCGCCTCGACCAGCTGCACGTGCAGCATGTTGGGCGCGGCGATGAACACCGCCTCGACGTCGGGGTCGTCGATCACCGCGCGCCAGTCCACGCTGGCTCGTTTGAACGAGAACGAGCTCGTCGCCTGCTCGACGCGCGCCGGCAGCGCATCGCTGCACGCGATCAGCTGGGGGTCGAACTCCCGGTCCTCGAACAGGGTCGGGATCCGCAGGAGCGAGCGACTGTGGGCCTGGCCGAGCCAGCCGAAGCCGATCACCCCGACGCCGATCTTGCGCCGCCCGCCCTCGGGACGCGAAGCCGCTTGGGCGCGTGCCGTGCTCGCGGCGGCGCTCACGCCGGCAAGCCCTCCAGCAGCTCGGGGTCGGGCGCCATGGCTAGCCGGTTCGTCTTGACCTCGGCGGCCAGCTCCTTGGCGACCGCCTTCATCTCGGGGTCGCTGGCCTTCTGGAGCTCGTGACTCAGCTCCTCGAGCTCCGCCCCGCCGGCCATCAGCGCGGTCAGCTGCTCGAGTGAGGTCTCCGACTTGGCGTAGGAGCCGAGCATGCGGCCGCGCTTGAGCAGCACGAAGCGGTCGCCGACCGGATAGGCGTGGTGCGGGTTGTGGGTGATGAAGATCACCGCCCGCCCCATCTCGCGCGCCTGGATCACGTACTTGAGCACGATGCCCGACTGCCGGACGCCCAGGGCGGAGGTGGGCTCGTCGAGGATCAGAACCTTCGCGCCGAAGTACACCGCGCGCGCGATCGCCATCGCCTGGCGCTCTCCTCCGGAGAGCGTTCCCACCGTCTGGTTGGGATCGCGCACGTCGATGCCCAGCTTGGCCAGCTCCTCGCGCATGATGCGCTGGGCGCCCTTGATGTCCATCCGCTGGAGCGGGCCCCGCCCTCGCGTCGGCTCGTTGCCGAGGAAGAAGTTGCGCCATACCGACATCAGCGGCACGGTCGCCAGGTCCTGGAACACGGTGGCGACCCCCCGCGCTCGCGCCTCGCGCGGGCCCGCGAAGCTGACCGGCTCGCCGTCGAACAGCATCTCGCCCTTGTCCGGGGAGTGCACGCCGGAGAGGATCTTGATCAGCGTCGACTTGCCGGCGCCGTTGTCGCCGAGCACGCACGTCACCTGCCCCGCGTAGACGGCCAGGGTGACGTCCTCGAGCGCATTGACGCTCCCGAAGTACTTCGAGACCGACCTCACCTCGAGCGCGGGTGTTCCGTTCGTCGTCGACTCCGCTGCGTTCATGTTCGAGACTCCTTCGCTCATCGCCGCGCCTTCAGAGCCCGCCGGTAGATCAAGGTGTTGACGACGACGGCGAGGAACAGGATCACCCCGAGGAACGCGAAGTTCCACGAGCTGTCCCAGCCGGCGTAGATCACCCCCTCGAACGCCATGCCGATGATGCACGCGCCGAGCGCCGCGCCGATCGCCGATCCGTAGCCGCCGGTGAGCAGGCAGCCGCCGACCACCGCGGCGATGATGTAGAAGAACTCGTAGCCGACGCCCTGCTCGGACACCGCGGAGGAGGCCTGGGTGAACGAGATGATCCCGACCAGCGCCGCGGCCAGCGCGGTGGCCACGAACAGCAAGACCTTGGTGCGGTTGACCGGAACGCCGACGTTGCGAGCGGCGTTCTGATCACCGCCGGCAGCGAAGATCCAGTTTCCGAACGTGGTCCGGCTGAGCACCCAGGTCCCGACGATGGTCACCGCGATGAACCACAGGATCGCCGTCGAGTAGCCGCTCGGAAGCGCGCCGCTCGAGAAGAACGAGCTGCCGAAGATCGACTTGGCGCCGCTCAGGCCTGCCGGGTGTGCACTGGTGACCGTGATCTGCGTGCTACCGCTGTTGAGCAGCAGCACGCCGCCGGTGCTCGCGCCGCGCAGGATGAAGAACGTGGCCAGCGTGACGATGAAGCTCGGCAGCTTGGTCAGGACAACGATGTAGCCGTTGATCAGCCCGATCGCGGTGGCAAACACGAGCGTGATGAGGATCGCCAGCCACGTGTCCACGTGCCACTTGCCGACCAGCAGCGCCATCACGATCGCGGTCACGCCGGTCATCACGCCGGCCGACAGGTCGAACTCGCCGCCGATCATCAGCAGCCCGACCGGTACCGCCACGATCCCGAAGAACGCCGCCTGCTGCGTCCACGCGGCCAGCCCCGTCTGCTTCAGCCACAGATGCTGTGCGCTCGAATCGAGGATCGCGAACATGATGAACACGAACACCGCGGCGAGCAGCGATCCGAGCTCCGGACGCCTCAGCGCGCGGGTGAGTCGGCTGATCGGAACTAGCCGTTCGTCTTGCTCCGCTGCGGGCGGCGTGGCTATCGGTGGTGAGGTGGCGCTCATTGTCCTGGGTTGTGGGGTGTCGCCACCGGGCGGGATCGGCTTCCCGCCCGGTGACCTTGCTCTGGTGGTGACCAGTCTCCTTCTGGCGGATCAGTCCTGTCCCGCGGCGATCGCCGCCGCGACCTTGCCGATGTTGGCGCTGGTTACGACCAGCGGCCCGCTGGCCACGGTCGTTCCGCCGCCGACGGTCTGACCATTCTTGCGGCTGTAGAGGTCGAGGAACACGATCGGCAGGTAGCCCTGGAGGTACTGCTGCTGATCGATCGCGAACGCCAGCGTGTTGTTCTTGATGTCCTGCTCCACCCCGGAGTTGAGGTCGAAGGTGGCGATCTTCGGCTTGTTCGGCGGGTTACTCGTCACCAGCGCGGTGGCGATCGCGTTGTTGAGCGTCATCACCGCGTTGATCTGGGGATTGGTCTGCAGGTAAGAGGTGACCTGTCCGATCGCCTGCTGTGGGTTCGACGCCGCGTTCGGCGTGGACAGCGTCAACTCGGTGCAGGCGGGGCCCTTCGACGGCGCCTTCCCGCTCTTGCACTGCTGGCCGACCCCCAGCGCCTGGGCGATCCCGTTGCAGCGATCGAGCAGGTTCTGACCCGACTGGTGGATGACGCACAGGACGTTGGTCGAGCCGGACTTCGAGAACGCCGCGCCGGCGGCCTGCCCGGCGAGCTGCTCCGGCTGACCGACGCAGGTGAGCGCCTTGCTCGCCGCGATGTCCTTGTCATCACAGCCCGCGTTCAGGAGCACCACCGGAATCCCGGCCGCCGCCGCTTTGGCCAGCGTCGGGTTCATCAGCGACGGGTCGTGGTCGGACACCGCCATTCCGTCCACGTGGGCGTTGATGGCGTTCTGGATCTGCGCGTTCTCGGCGTTGTCGTCGGGCTCCGCCTGGCCCTGCTGCTGTGAGCCGTACTTCTCGGTGAGCGTGCATCCGAGGTCGGACGCGGCGTCCTGGGCCCCCTTGTACACGACGCTCCAGAAGCTGCCGTTGTCGCCGTGGGTGATCAGCGCGAACTTGCCCGAGCACACCTTGCTGCCGTTGCCCGACGCGATGTTCACCGCGCTAGTGGTCGAGCCACCACTCGCCTTGCTGCTGCTCGAGCTGCTGCTACCGCACGCCGCCACCAGCAGGGCCGCAGCACCCACACAGGCGACGATGCCGATACTGCGTGGCAGTCGTCTCATCGATTCATCTCCTCCGTCGTCTGAGCCGTGTGGTGAAGGAAGGCGATGCTCTCGCGAGCATCGCGCATCGCTCCGCCGGCCACCGTCGGCTCGTCTCCGGTGATGGCGGTGTCCTGCTCGAGCACGAGCCATCCGTCGTACCCGTGCGCCTGCAGCGCGTCGATGACCTCGGCGATCCGCGCATCGCCCTCGCCCAGCGCCTTGAACAGACCTCGCGCGTCGCGCTCACGAGCGAGCGCCGTCCGGCTCTCAGCTCGGCCGCGAGTTCGCCGTCCACGTCCTTGAGATGCACGTGAACCACCCGATCGCCGTGCTCCCGCGCGAACTGCACTGGATCCGAGCCACCGATGAGCAGGTGCCCGGTATCCAGGCACCAGCCAACCTCGACTACCTCAAGCGCGCGCTGCACCTGCTCGGCGGTCTCGATCAGCGTGCCGGCGTGCGGGTGCAGCGCCACGCCCAGCCCGTAGTCGGAGGCCAGCGACTCGATCGTCTTCAGATGCGCGGCGAGCCTGCTCCAGCCCTCGGCGTCCAGCTCCTGCGGCGTGCCCCAGCGGGTGTCCTGAACGGCCGCGAGCACGAGCATCTCCCCGCCGGCGCCGCTGATCAGCCGCGCCGAGCGCTGCGCCTCGGCGAGCGCGGCGTCGAGTCCAGGCTCGTGCAGGACGAGGGGAACGAACCCACCCACGAGCGCCAGGCCGTAACGCTCGAGCAGCGAGGTCAGCGCCGCCGGATCGTCGGGCAGGAACCCGGGCGGACCGAGCTCGGTGCCTCGCAGACCAAGCTGGGCCATCTCGCCGAGCACCGCTTCCGGCGCCGGCATCACGCCCCACCCGGGCACCTCGCACGCGCCCCAGGAGATGGGGGCGCCGGCCAGCCGCTCGGTGACCGTTGCCGTGGCACGGATCTCCCGTGCGTGCGTTTCTTGCATGGTCCCCGTGGATTCCTCTCTCTCGCCGGCCCAGATCGCTCTAATTTCGCATGTGATTAGAGCGCTCTAACGACCGGGTGCGGCGACTATATCCCGTGGCTTCCCGTGAAGTCAAGGGTGGGGTGCCAAGATGCGCGGCGACCTCGCGCGGAGCACTTGCAGGATCCAGCGCGGAGGAATTCACGGCCTCCAGCAGGCACGATCCTGGCGCGCCGCGTCCCAAAGCGCCTGCGCCCAGCGTCCAAGCGCTGCGTCCCAAAAGCGCCGGCCCAGCTGACATTGCCGGCGTCCCGCCGACCGTTCCTTGTAGAGCGCGCTAACACAATTGCAATATTGTCGCGCTCTAAGTATGGTCGAGCCGAAACGCCCGCTGAGCAAGGTCGTCCACGAGATGCCATCACCCGCGCGCCGGCCCGCGCGCCACCCTCTCGCCCGTCGCGCGCCGACGATGGAGGACGTCGCGCACGAGGCGGGTGTCTCCCGCGCGCTCGTCTCGCTGGTGATGCGGGAGCGGCCGAACGTCTCGGATGAGCGCCGCCGGCGCGTGCTCGACGCGGCCGCGAAGCTCGGCTACCGCCCCAACGCGATGGCCCGCAGCCTGGCCAGCCGGCGCACCAAGACGGTCGGCGTGATCCTCGACGACCTGCGCAATCCGTTCTTTGCCGAGATCGCCGGCGGGGTCGAGGAGCTCGCCTCGCAGGTCGGCTACCAGCTGCTGCTGGCCGCGGGCGGACGGCAGGCTCGCCGTGAGCGCGCCGCGCTGGCCGCGCTGCTCGAGCACCGGGTCAGCGGAATGATCCTGGTCAGTCCGCGCATGCCGGCCTCCGTGATCGCGGCGGCCGCGGCCGAGGCGCCGCTCGTGATCGTCGGCCGGAGCGTCCGAGGAGTGGACGCCGACAGCGTCCTGATCAACGAGGCCCACGGCACCGAGCTGGTGCTCGATCACCTGGTCGGTCTGGGTCACGAGCGCATCGCGCATGTCGACGGCGGCACCGGCGCGGGCGGACCGCAGCGCCGCTCCGCCTACCTGCGCGGCATGCGGAGCCGGCGGCTCGCCCGCCACGCGCTGGTGATCGCGCGGTGACTTCACCGAGGAGGCGGGCGTCAACGCCGCCGCCGAGCTGCTCCGCCTGCTCGAGCTGCCCAGCGCGGTGTTTGCCGCCAACGACATGGTCGCGGCCGGGCTGCTCGGGGGCTTCGACCGCGCCGGCGTTGACGTCCCCGGCGACGTGTCCATCGTCGGCTACGACAACATCTCGATCGCCCACCTGGCTCACGTGTCGCTGACCACGGTGGACCAGCCGCGCACCGAGATGGGGCGCCTGGCGCTCGAGCTGCTGCTCGACCGGATCGACAACCGCCGCGCCAACGAGGTGCGCCTGATCGAACCGTCGCTGGTCGTGCGCTCGACCACGGCGCCACCGCGCGCCCTCGCCGCGGCGTCGGTGGCCGCGATCGCGTGACGCCGGCGGGGCTGGGCGACTAAACCCCGTATCGTCGGGGTTAACTCACCACCCTCCATGTGTGGCCGACATCCCCCGAGGAGCTGATCGAGGTCCAGCACGCTCTGGCGCAAGCAGCGCGCGGATCCGTGGCGACCACCGCCCGGGCGCCCGCCGGCCATCGGCGCGGTCGTGGTGGTGTTCGCGCGCGGGCAGACGGGCGCGGGCGCGCGCGGGGATCCGGCGTGGTCGGCCGCCGCCGTGCTTCGGCGCCGGCAGGTCGTGGCCGAGGCGACGGTCGCCGGCGCGGCGGCCGGCCCGTACGTGCCGGGCCTGCTCGCGCTGCGCGAGGGACCGTGCCTCGAGTCGGCGCTGCGCGCGCTCTCAGCCGCGCCCGACGTGCTGCTGGTCGACGCCACCGCGCGCGACCATCCCCGCCGCGCCGGCCTCGCGCTGCAGCTCGGCGCGGTGGCCGACGTGCCCACGGTCGGCGTCACCCACCGGCCGCTGCTGGCGCAGGGTGAGTGGCCGGAGGACGAGCGCGGCGCCTGCTCGCCGCTGGTTCTGGACGGCGAGCGCGTCGGCGCTTGGCTGCGCACGCGGCGCGGCGCGCGCCCGCTGGCCGTCCACCCCGGCTGGCGCACGACGCTCGAGGTCGCGATCGACGTCGTGCTGATGGCCGCGCGCGGGCATCGCACACCCGAGCCGCTTCGGTATGCGCGTCGGCTTGGCCCGTATTGCGCGTGCAGATGCGACGCCAACCGTGGCGCGCCGTGCGTCCGGCGAGTAGGGTGCGCCCATCCACGGTCCCAACGAGGAGGAAGGCATGCCCCAGGCCAGAAGCAGCGGTGGTTCGGGCTCGAGCTCGGGTGGCTCGTCCGGACGCGAGTCAGCCGCGCGGCTCGAGCGGGACGGGCTCCAGCGCCGGCCGGTCGAGCGCCGGCCGGTCGAGCGCCGGCCGGTCGAGCAGCGCCCGGTCCAGCGGCACGCGTCGTACGACGCGGAGTAGTAGCAGCAGCGGCAGCCGGCAGCCGATCGCGCTCGCGTGCGTCGAGCGCCGGAGCCAGCGCGCTCGGCCGGCGCCGGCGCCACCCAGGCCGCGAGCGCGGCCGATCCGCGGCTCGACGCGATGGCGCAGCGCGTCCGCAAGCTCAACGAGCGCATCATCGAGGAGAGCAAGTCCGCCGGTGAGACGACGCTGACCGCCTACGAGAAGGCACTCAAGGCGATCGCGAGCTCGCTCGAGCGCGGTCCCGGCAAGAGCGACGTCGAGTGGATCTCCACGCTCGCCACGACGCAGGCGAAGTGGGTCCGCGACGTGACCGCAGCATGGACATCGGCCGCGCGGGGGATGCTCAAGTAGCCGCGTACGCACGACATGACCCGCTGACGCATCCCGCGGCTCGTGGCGCCCGCGCGCGTCCCTGCGCCGCGCCTGAGCAGCGCGACGGGCGCGGCCGCGAGCACGGCGCCGGCCGCTGCGAGCAGCGCGCCGGTCGGATCGGCCGCGTGCGCGGCGAGACCGACCACCGGGCCGCCGAGACCGACGCCGGCGTCGAAGTAGGCGAAGAACGCGCCGGCGGTTCGCCCGTGCCGGCGAGCGGGTACCGACGCCAGAGCCAGCAGCCCGAGGCTGGGCACGGCCAGGCCCTGCCCGATCGCCATCACCACGAGCGAGATCAGCGCCACCGGCGGCGTGGCGGCGGCGGCCAGCCCGGCCAGACCCGCGGACTCGAGCGCCACCGAGAGCGGTCAGCGTGCGGGGCGCGCCGTAGCGATCGGGTATGCCGGCCAGGACCGTGCGGCTGGCGATCACGCCGATGCCGAACACCGGAATCACCAGCGCGGAGATCCCGGCATGCTGCTCGGTGACTGCCGCCGCCCCGAACGAGAGCAGCCCGACGTAGCCGAAGTTGACCAGCATCAGCCCGAGACCCGGGACGGATCGTCACGCGCCACGTGCTGCGGCCGTCGCGTGGCTCCACGTCGTCTTCGTGTGCGTGGCGCATCGCCGGCGCGCGCCTCTTGACTGCGCGACATGACTGCGGCCAGCCCGGCCGCGGCCAGCGGCAGGACCGCGGCGACGACCCATACCCGGCTCGGGTGAGACTGCCCGGCCAGCGCCTGCGACAGGGGCGGTCCGACGGTCAGGCCGGCGTAGTTGGCCAGGCCGACGTGGCCCATCGCGCGCCCGCGGCGCGCCGGCCCCGCGAGTCGCAGCAGCCACAGCACGGCGGCGGCCATCATCGACGCCTCGCCGGCGCCGACCGCGAGGCGGCTCGCGATCAGCAAGGGCAGCGAGTGCACGAACGCGGGGATCGTCCCCGCCGCCATCACCAGGGCGCCGACGATCATGATGCGCGCGGGGCCGCGCCGGTCGGCCAGCCGACCGCCCAGCGGTCGACCCGCCGCGCCCGTGAGCGCCGGCGCGCCGACGGCTAGCCCGATGAGCACCGCGCCGCCTCCGAGCGAGCGCACGTAGTCGGGCAGGATGCCCAGCACCGCGCCCAGCGCCGCGTAGCAGAGCACGGCGGTCAGGAGCACGACCAGGTAGCGGACTGAACCACGCATGTCTCCAGGTTGCCCCGGAGACCGTTCGGCTCAGACCGAAATGTGACTTCGTGTCAAGTGCTACGTCGTGCCCATCGCGGCGGCGACCTCGTCCATCGCCGCCTGCTCGGGGCCGCTGATCTCCCCGCCTCCTCGCGGTGGGCGCTGGCCACCCGTTCTGCCACCGACACGACGAACCGCCGGTAGGCGTCGATGTCCTCAGGGGCCGCCTTGCGCTCGAGCACCGCGATCGCCTCACGCAGATGCTGCAGGCCGGCCGTCTTGAGCTCGTCATAGGAATGAAAGCGGCTGTGGTCGATCTGGGGTTTGGCCGACTCGATCTCATCCAGCAGCTGGCTCTGTCCGTGCTGCTTGCGCGCCTCCACGTACGCCTTCGCGATCGCGAAGCTTTCCTTGAACGTCCCGCCGCGGTCGGCCGCGGCGACGATCACGCCGGCGCTGGGCGGCCCCTCGAGGACGGTCTTCCACTCCTCTTCGCTGAAGTCACTCTTGCCGGTCATGTCTCCCTCCTCCTGGTCGTTTGCTGTGCGACGTCCACCACGGCGCCGTCGGGAATCGCCGCGATCAACGCCTCGGTTTCCGCCTCGAACACCGCGTGCGGCGTGCCTGCCGCGCACCACACGGTGTCGAAGCGCCGCAGCGACTCGTCGATCAGCGTCTCCAGCGGCCGCTCGTGTCCGAGCGGGGGGATGCCGCCGATCGCGAATCCCGTGCCGGCGCGCGCCTCCTCTGCGCTCGCCGACCGCAATCCCAGCCGCTGGGAGGCCACGCGGCGATCGCCCGGCGCACAGCACCATCACCGGCCTTCTCGCCGCGCATGAACACCAGCGACTTGACGATCTGGCCGACCTCGCAGCCGACGGCGGCGGCGGCCTCGCCGGCGGTGCGCGTCGAGTCGGGCAGCATCCTGCACGGAGACGTCGAGGCCGCGCTCGCGCAGCCGCTCCTGGAACTCTGGCGGCGGTGGGGTGCATCAGCTCGTGCGCAGCTGGTCGGGCGCGAGGTCGGGCGGCATCGGAAGCTCCTGGGGCGCCACCGGGTGTTCGTCGCTCCACGACGCGAACGCCTCGCCGTCGCGCCCGTGGTGCTCGCCGGCGCCACCGAGCGCCAGCAGGACGAGACGATCCGAGTCGCGGTTGACCAGCTGGCGGCGAACGCCCGGCGCCACCCTGATCAGCTCACCTCGCGCGAGCTCGGTCGGATCGTCCTCGAGTAGCAGAGTCAGCGTGCCCTCGAGCACGAGGTAGACCTCCTCCTGGTGCCGGTGGCGGTGGATCCGGCCGCGCTGCCCCGGCTGGAGCACGATCTGGTTCATCCCGAACGAGCTGACCCCAAGCTCGCGCCGCAGGGGCGTGAAGCGCTCGGACGCGTCGGGGTTCAGGCGGGTGCGTGTGGTGCCCTCCTCCATCGCTGCGGCACATCTTCGCAGGCGGCTCGGGACGGAGCACGCATGCGTCGTGCGTACCCGGCTCATCAAAGAGCTGCGCTGGCAGATGCACGACCTCTCGCCGAGTGGCAGATCACCGGGCGGGCCTTGACGGCCCGGACCTGACTGGGCCGAGGACGGCCAGGTGGAAAGCCCGGCCGCCGCGCGTCGTGCCGCGCCTTGAGTTGCGCGAGCGTCTGCCAACTCGCGGGGCAGCAGGTCGCCCGGCGGCTGGCTCGCGCCAACCCGACCGTGCGGGTGCGGACCGCGCGGCATCTGATCCGCCGCGTCCGGGAGTTGACCGTCACGATTGACAGCTGCACCAGGAGCCAGCTGGTTGGCAACTGCGCGCTGCTGCGAGCGCGCATCGGCACTCTTACGCGATCCGAACTCGTCCAATCACTATCCATGCGCGCTCGTGAGCAGAAACCTCGCAGTGAGCAAAACCTGGTGAAGCAAAACCTCGCCGCCCGTGAGCAACACCTGCGCTTCAGCGGGGCGGACGGGTTACCCGCGAGGGGTGTCGCCGCCGCAACGACGCGCCAGATCCCAACGCGGACGACTCCCTTGTCATAGGCGACTCATTCGCCGGGCAAGGCGACGCTAAGTGCACACTGCGGCGGCCATGATCACACCCGAATAAGTCGCACTCGCCCCTCTCCGACGGCCGAATACATATTCGGTCGGCTCTGGCACGAGTTTCGCCGCACTCGAGCCCGCGCGAATGTTCGAGTGCGGAGATACTCGCGATCGCGGGCAGCGTCGCCGGGCCAAGGCGGCGCCGGAACGCGGAATGCCGCCGCGCCCCGGCGGCGGTTCGTCGCCCGGGCAGGCGGCTAGCCGGGATCGCCGCAGCACACGCCGCAACACCACATCGCGGCGCAGCGTTCAACTCCGTCACTCCGCATCGCCGCACGCCGGCGCAAGCCGCAACACCGCCTCGCCGCCCGCCCGCGCAAAGCCCCCACGCCGCAGCACCGACCGCCGGCGCAACCCGCAAGCCGCAGCACCGACCGCCGCGCACGCCGCCACCACGCATCGCAGACCGCCGCGCACAACGCCACAGCGCATCGCAGCAAGTAGCGCACAACGCACAAGGGGGGCACCAGGACGGATCTGTCCGCGCGCGAACGCACCAAGTATCGCACCACGATATCGTGGTACGATACAGATAAGCGACTGAAGGAGGACTGTGATGAGAACGTCGACCTCGGATCCCACCGCCGGAGTGACGGCACGAGCCATTCGCCAGGACCCCGGGGCTCCTCGGCCCATCGCTGATCCCACCGACCCGCGGTACGAGCACGCGCCTGAGCAGGCGCAGGCAACCGAAGGCGTGGAGCAGCGCATAGTGGACCCGACCGACCCGGAATGCGGGCGGTCATCCGCCTGAGCGTTCCGGCGCCGCTAGCAGCACCCATGCGTCTACGTGCTCTCGATGGCGCCCCTTGGTATCCGCGAAACGAGCACGGATTGCGGCTTTCGTGACCCGTCTTCCTCCACGAGGAGCAACTGGATATCGTGCTGCGACATGGCGCTCGATCAGGCTGATTTCGAACACCTCCTTGAGCTCCGGACCGGCCTGCGCCGGTTTCTGCGTTGGAGCGAGGGGCAGGCCAACGCGGCCGGGCTCACCGCGGCCAAGCACCAGCTGCTGCTGGCGATCAAGGGGCACCCTGATCCGGCCGGCCCGACGATCGGCGAGATCGCCCGGTGGCTCGTACTACGCCACCACAGCGCCGTCGGGCTGGTCGACCGCGCGGTCAAGGACGGCCTCGTCAAACGCAACCGAGACCCGGCGAGCAAGAGCGTCGTGCGCGTGAGCCTGACGCCAAGAGGAAGCGCCAAGCTAGACGCGCTCGCCGAAGCCCACCTCCAAGAGATCGCCCATCTGGCCCCCACGATGCGCACGCTGTGGCGAGCGCTCGAACACGCCGCCGACGGCGATACGCCGCATCCAGCCGCGCGGCAGCCGAAGCTCGAGTCAGCCGGCTAGGGCCACGCAGCGCGACGGCCGCCGCCGATCCGTCAGCGCGCATCCGCCGGCGGGACCACAATGACCCGCGTGGAGAAGGTGGATTTCCGCGCCGCTATCTACGGCACGATCTCGATCGGTGCGCTCCTGTCCGCCGAGAGCGTCGAGGAGGAGACGTACGCGGCGACGGTCGGCGCGGTCACGATCACGCTGCTGATCTACGTCCTCATCCACGCGTACTCCGACTACACGGGTGAACGTCTGGCCAGCGGCGAGCCGCTGAAGCTGGTCGGACTCGGGCGAACGCTCGTCGGCGAAGGATGGCTGCTGGTCGGGGCCGGTATCCCCCTGGTGGCGCTGCTCCTCTGCTGGGTGCTCGATGCCTCGCTGTCGACCGCGGTGACCGTGGCCGTGTGGACGTCGGCCGCGATGGTCCTGATCCTGGAGGTGGTCTCGGGGGTTCGGGCCGGTGAGTCGGGCCGCGACCTGGCGGTCCAGACCGCGGCGGGCGCGCTCTTCGGGCTGCTGGTGATCGTGCTGCGGATCGTGCTCCATTAGAGACACCAGCGCGCCGGCGGTGGCGTGTGATGGGCCGCTTCGCGGCGTCCGTGGGGCCAGGCGCCCGGGCATCCATGCCCGGCGGGGGGGTCGCGCCCCCGCCGCCGGGCAAGGACGCCCGGCGGAACCGGTCCCATGGATGCCGAGCGCAGCGAGGCCGGTTAGCCGTCGGAACCGGCGATCGCCGCCTGGGCCGCGGCGATGCGGGCGATCGGCACCCGGAACGGTGAGCACGACACGTAGTCCAGGCCGGCGCGATGGAAGAAGGCGATCGATTCCGGGTCTCCCCCGTGCTCGCCGCAGATCCCCAGCTTGAGGCCCGGGTGCGCCTCGCGCCCGACCCACGCGGCCAGGCGGACCAGCCAGCCGACCCCCGGGGCGTCGATCGTCTCGAACGGCGAGCGGTCGATGATCTTGTCCTCGATGTAGGTCGGGATGAACTTCGACTCCGCGTCGTCGCGGGAGAAGCCGAGCGCGGTCTGGGTCAGGTCGTTGGTCCCAAACGAAAAGAAGTCCGCGTGCGTAGCAATCAAATTGGCGATGAAGCAGGCCCTGGGCAGCTCGATCATCGTGCCCACCGTGTAGTCCTTGCCCTCGCGCATGGCGTGCTCCTCGGCGACCGAGACGACCAGCGCGCGGGCGATCTCGAGCTCGTGCTCGTAGGCCACCAGCGGGATCATGATCTCCGGGTGGGGCGGCTCGTCCACCGCCTTGGCCGCGCGCATGATCGCGTGCACCTGCATCTCGTAGATCTCGGGGTAGAGGATCCCCAGCCGCACGCCGCGGGTGCCGAGCATCGGGTTGCCCTCGTGGATCTCCTCCACCCGGGTCAGCAGCTTCTCGAGCTCCCCCAGGTCGTCGGTCTGCTCGATCCGGGCGCGCTCGACCTGGGCGCGCAGCTCGGGCAGGTTGGGCAGGAACTCGTGCAGGGGCGGGTCGAGCAGCCGGATCGTCACCGGGAGCCCCTTCATCGCGTCGAAGATCCCGACGAAGTCCTCTTCCTGGAGCGGGAGCAGGTCGCCCAGCGCCGCGCGCCGGCCGTCGCGGTCGTCGGCCATGATCATCGCGCGCATCTTGGGCTGGCGGTCCTCGGCCATGAACATGTGCTCGGTCCGGCACAGGCCGATCCCCTCGGCCCCGAGCTCGCGGGCCCGCTTGGCGTCCTCGGGCGTGTCCGCGTTGACGCGCACGCCGAGCCGGCGCAGCTCGTCGGCCCACTCGAGCACCGTGTCGAAGCGCTCGTCGATCTCCGGCTCGATCAGCTTGGCGCCCGGCTCGACCACCGACCCCTCGGAGCCGTCGATCGCGATCTGGTCGCCGGCCTTGAACTCGCGGCCGTCGATCGTGAGCGTGCCCGCCTCGAGGTCGACCGCCACCGCGGCGCCGGTCACCGCCGGCACGCCCATCCCTCGTGCCACCAGCGCGGCGTGCGAGGCCTTGCCGCCCTCGGAGGTGAGGATCCCCTTGGCGGCGTGGAAGCCGGCCACGTCGTCGGCCTCGGTGAACGGCCTGACCAGGATCACCGCCTTGCCCTGGGCGGCCCGCTCGACCGCGTCACGCGCGCTGAACACGATCTCGCCGGACGCCGCGCCCGGAGACGCGGCCACACCGTTCGCCAGAACCTCGTACCCGTCGCGCTTGTCGAACGTCGGGTGCAGCAGGGCGTCGAGCGTCGAGGCATCGATCGTGCGCAGCGCCTCCTCGCGCCTGAGCAGCCCCTCCGACACCGCGTCTACCGCGAAGCGCACGGCGGCCTGGGCGGGACGCTTGGCGTTGCGTGTCTGGAGCATGTACAGCTGCCCCTCCTCCACCGTGAACTCGACGTCCTGCATGTCCTCGTACTCGGACTCGAGCGTGCGCAGGATCTCGATCAGCTGCTCGTAGGCCTCCGGCATCACCTCCCCCAGCTCGGAGATGTCGCGCGGGGTGCGCACCCCGGCGACGACATCCTCGCCCTGCGCGTTGACCAGGAAGTCCCCGCTCGGTTCGGGCGCGCCGGTCACCTCGTCGCGGCTGAACGCCACGCCGGTGGCCGAGGTGTCGCCCTTGTTGCCGAACACCATCTGCTGCACGTTGACCGCCGTGCCCCAGTCATCGGGGATGCGGTTGATGCGCCGGTAGGAGACCGCCCGATCGCCGGTCCAGGACTTGAACACCGCTCGGATGGCCTCGTGCAACTGGTCCTGCGGGTCCTCGGGGAACTCGTAGAAGCCCTTGAACTCGTCCACCAGCGCTTTCAGGTTCTCGACCGACAGCTCGGCATCGCTTTCGACGCCTCCAGATCGCTTGACCTTGGCGATGGCGTTCTCGAAGCGCTCGCCTTTGACGCCATGGACCACGTTGCCGAACATCTGGACGAGGCGCCGGTAGGAATCCCAGGCGAATCGCTCGTTCTCGGTGACGCGCGCCAGACCGGTCACCGAGCGGTCGTTCAGGCCGACATTGAGGATCGTGTCGAGCATGCCCGGCATCGACTCGCGGGCGCCGCTGCGGACCGACACGAGCAGCGGATCCTCGTCGTCGCCGAACCGCTTGCCCGCCGTCTCCTCGAGGCGCTGCATGGCGTCGGCGACCTGCTCGTCCAGATCCTCCGGCTCCGATCCGGAACGCATGTACGCGACGCACGCCTCGGTGGTGATGGTGAAGCCGGCCGGGACGCGCTCCGTCCCCAGCACCCGCGCCATCTCGGCGACGTTCGCCCCCTTGCCACCGAGCAACTCGCGCATGTCCTTCGAGCCCTCGGCGAAGTCATACACCCACTTGTGGTCTGACATCGCTCCGAGCGCGACACTACCGGGCACGCTGCGCCCCTGCCACCGGCGAGCGCCTTGATAGGTTGAAGGGGTGGCCGTCACGCGCGAACCGGCGATCGGTGCCGCGACCCCCCGTCGTGATTCGGAGCCCAAGGTCAGGGGCACCACCAGGTACGCCGGCGACCTGGCCGTGCCGGGGCTCCTGCACGCACGGCTGCTGCTGTCCCATGAAGCCCACGCGCTGATCAGGTCGATCGACATCGCGGCGACCCGCGAGCTGCCCGGGGTGATCGCCGTGCTCACCGCGGACGATCTGCCGATCGTGGCCACCGGACCCGCCCGCTCGCGCGAGCCGCTGGCGCGCGAGGAGATCGTGTACGCCGGTCAGCCGATCGCGATCGTGGTCGCCGAGACCGAGGCCCAGGCCGCCGATGCGCTGGAGCTGATCGACGTCGAGCTCGAGCCCGTCGAGGCGGTGCTCGACCTGGAGGCGGCCGCCCAGCCGGGTTCGCCGCTGGCGCGGGTGCGCGTCTCCGACGAGGAGGGCGACGCTTCGGACGTGGCCGAGGCCCACGCGTCGGTGGCGACGGACGCGGGAGGGCCGCAAGAGGAAGTCTCCGAGAACGTGCTCGGGACCGTGCGCGTCGCGAACGGCGACGTGGACGGCGCCCTGGCCGGCAGCGAGGTGGTCGTGCGCGGCCGCTTCGAGACTCCGTGGATCTACCAGGGCTACCTGGAGCCCCAAACCGCAATCGCGTCGTTCGACGTCGAGGGCGAGCTCGTGGTCAGCACCTCGACCCAGGGGGCATTCGCCACCCGCGATGAGATCGTCGAGCTGTTCGGGCTCTCAGCCGACCGGGTGCGGGTCCGCGCCGCGCCGCTCGGCGGCGGGTTCGGGGGCAAGCTCTTGATCGTCGAGCCGCTCGCCGCCGGGGCCGCCCTGGCGCTGCGCCGGCCGGTCCGGCTGGCCCTGACGCGCAGCGAGGACTTCGCCGCCGCCAATCCGGCCGGCGCGGAACTGCTCGACGTCGAGCTCGGAGCCGACCGCGACGGGCAACTGACCGGGATCCGGGCACGGGTGCTGTCCGATCGCGGATCGACTCGCGACTTCGGGATCGAGTCGATCGCCGCACTGCTGGCCGCCGGCCCGTATCGCTGGCAGGCCCACGAGCTAATCGGTTACGGAGTGGCGACCAACCGCGTCACCTTCGGCGCCTACCGAGCGCCGGGCGCCCCGCAAGCGGCCTTCGCGGTCGAGTCGCTCATCGACGAGCTGGCCGAGCGGCTTGGCCTCGATCCGCTCGAGCTGCGACTGCGCAACGTGCAGGTGGCGGGCGACCGATCGGTGGCGGGCCAGGAGTTCACCGTGTTCGGCGCCCGCGAGTGCCTCGAGCGCCTGCACGATCACCCGTTGTGGGTCCGGCGGGGATCGCTGGCGCACGATGAAGGGATCGGGGTGGCGATTGGCTGGTGGCCGGGGGGCTATCAGCCGGCGGCCGCCGTCTGCCGCGTCGACGCCGATGGACGGCTCACGATCGTCACGGGCGCGGCGGACATGACCGGCGTCGAGACGACCTTTGCCGCGATCGCCGCCGAGGCGTTCGGGGTGTCGACCGATCGGGTCCGCGTGGTGTACGCGGACACCTCGACCGCTCCGTTCGCCGGGATGAGCGGCGGGAGCAAGATCACCTACACGGTCGGTCGCGCGGTCGAGATGGCAGCGCGCGAGGCACGCGAGCGCTTGCTCGACGTCGCGGCCGAGGAGCTCGAGATCGCGCCCGAGGACCTCGAGATAACCGACGGCGCGGTGCAGCCGGCCGGCGTCCCGGCCAAGGCCCTCCCGCTCGAGGACCTGGCCAGCAAGGTGCTCGCCTTCGGCAGCCCGTACCCGCCGGTCGAGGGGCACGGCCGGGTGTCGCCGGGTCAGGCGCCGCAGGCCGCGGCGCACCTGTCGCACGTGCGCGTCGATCGGGATACCGGCGCGGTCACCGTGCTCGGGCACGTCGTCGCCCAGGACGTCGGCCGCGCGCTCAATCCGGCGCTGGTCACCGGCCAGATGCAGGGCGGCACGGCCCAGGGACTGGGCTGGGCGCTGCTCGAGGAGTTGGCCTACAACGAGGAGGGCCAGCCCGCCGCCGGCTCGTTCGTCGAGTACGCCATGCCCACGTCCGGCATCGTCCCGCCGATCGAGACGGAGATCGTCGAGGTTCCCGCGCCCGAGGGCCCGTACGGCGCCAAGGGGGTCGGCGAGGCCCCGGTCATCGGCGTGGCGGGCGCGGTGGCCAACGCAATCGCCGCGGCGACCGGCCTGCGGATGCGCCGGCTGCCGATGACTCCCGAGCGGGTGTGGCGGGCTCTGGCTGATGCCGGCGGCCGCGGCGGCTGAGCGCCTCGCGCGCTGGGCCACCGATCTAGAACCCTCGCAGGAGGATCTCGCGCTGGCGCGGCGCTCGTTGCTGGACACGGTGGCGGTGATGGTCGCGGCACGCGCCGATCCGCTGGCCGAGCTGTTCGACCGGCTGGGCGCCGAGGCCGGCCGCTGGGCTGCGCTTGCGCACGTCCTCGACTACGACGACCTGCACATGCCTTCCACCACCCACATCAGCGCGGTGTGCGTGCCGGCGGCGCTGGCGTGTGCGGGTGGCGCCCGCGCCTATCTGGCCGGCGCCGGCGCGATGGCGCGGCTGGGCACCGCGCTCGGCTGGCGCCACTACCAGGCCGGCTGGCATGCCACCTGCACGGCGGGCGCGCCGGCCGCCGCGGTCAGCGCGTCGGTGGCGCGCGGGCTTGACGCCGAGCGCACCGCGGTCGCGGTTGCGCTCGCCGTCCCGGCCGCGGGCGGCGTGCAGCGCGCCTTCGGGACCGCGGCCAAGGCGCTGCAGGTGGGCTTCGCCGCCGAGGCGGGGGTGCGGGCGGCGAGCCTGGCCGAGGGGGGCGCGAGCGCTGATGTTCATGCCCTCGAGGATTGGATGGCGCTCGTGGGCGGCGAAGCCGGGGCGCTGGACACCACCGGTCCCGCCGTGCCGGGCGGTCTGGCGATCAAGCTGTTCCCCTGCTGCTATGCGCTGCAGCGACCGATCGCGGCCGTGGTTGGCCTCGGAGCGCCGCCGGGACGCCGCGTTCGGCGTATCCGGGTCAGAACGCCCGCCTGCTCGCTGGCGCCACTCATCCACCATCGCCCGCGAACCGGGCTCGAGGGGAAGTTCAGCCTCGAGTACGGCATCGCCGCCGCGCTGCTGGACGGGCCCCCCGGCATCGACAGCTTCAACGATGAGGCGGTGCGTCGCGCCGAGGCCATGCGGCTGGTCGAGGCAGTCGAAACGGCGGCCACCGAGGGGGGTGAGTACCTGCTGGCCGGCGAGATCGAGCTCGAGGTCACGCGCGCGGACGGCTCCACGGTCGCCGCGACGCTGGCCGCGCCGCCCGGGGCGCCGGAGCGTCCTCCCACCGACGAGGAGCTGCGCACCAAGCTCGCGCTGTGCGCCGGCGCCGAGGCGGACGTGCTGGCGGGGCTGACGTGGGAGTCGGCCGGCGCCTACCTGCGCTCGCGCGTTGGCCGGGTGAGGGCGTGAACGCTTGGCTTAGTTGTCGACCTGCGCGAGCTGCGCGCGCCACTTGGCCAGCTGCGCGCGCTGGCAGGCGGGGCACGTGCCCACGTGGGCCGCGTGGCCGCAGTCCTTCGTAGGCTCGTCGAGCTGCACGCGGAGATGCGCCGCGGAAGCGGGGTCCGGGGTACTTAGCATGATCAAGGTCCCGAGTCAGAGGGCTCAAAATTGAGTATCTGAGCCCTTTATCGGCCGCTCTCACGTTTGGGTGTAGTGGCCTGTGCGACTTTCTACCCGGCAGGGGCTCAGACCACGCCCGCAATCCAGCGCGAGCAGAGTTCGCTCAGCGTGGCAGCCGTCCTATAGCGTCAGATAAGAAGAGGGCACCAGATTGAGCCGGCAACCCACGATCGAAGCGGCCGAAGAGCCTCGTCGGCCGATCGAAGCGGCCGAAGCACCTCGTCGGCCCCGGGTGCAGCAGACCCCGGCCGAGCTCAAGGAGATCATCGCCACCGAGCGGACCGGCCAGCCCTTCGTGGTGTGGCGGACGGGCGAGGGCGAGCAGCGGCTGCTGCTGCTCGACCAGGAGCACTGGCGCGTGACGATCGGTCGCGATCCGGCGGCCGAGGTCCCGCTGGCGTGGGATGCCGAGGTGTCGCGCACGCACGCGCTGCTCGAGCAGGTCGGGCGCGGCTGGACAGTGATCGACGACGGCCTCTCGCGCAACGGGTCGTTCGTGAACGGCACGCGGGTGATCGGGCGCCGGCGCCTGCGCGACAAGGACCGCCTGGTGTTCGGCACCACCCCGGTCATCTATCGAGAGACCTCGGGCGGCATTACCCAGACCGCCTCGGCGATCGACTCCCCGGCCGCCATCCCGCTCTCGCCGATGCAGCGCAAGGTGCTGATCGCGCTGTGCCGCCCCGTGCACGCGTCCGACTCCGCCATCCCGGCCACCAACCGCCAGATCGCCGAGGAGGTCTACCTGACCGTCGACGCCGTCAAGGCGCATCTGCGCGTGCTGTTCGAGCGCTATGGCCTGAGCCAGCTTCCGCAGAACGAGAAGCGCGCCCGCTTGGTGGCGGCGGCGCTCGGCGCCGGCGCGCTGGCGCCCCGGGATTTTTGAGCGCCGGCGCGCTGGCAGGGCCGCGCCTCTTCTCCTTCGCGAGCCAGACTTGCAGGTATCACAGGCAGGCGAGCCTCCTCCATGTCATCACGGGGCCGGCGACGATCCGGGCTGATGACCATGATCAAAGGAGCAGCCAGATGAGCACATCCGCAGCCAATTTCCTCAGCAGCCAGCACTGGGTCCACTTCCTTGACTCCCAGCAACGCCAGGTGTACGTGCTATCCGGAACCTGCATCCTGAACCCGCCGCTTGTCGGCCCGCAGGACGGCAGCCGGTGGCAACGGGGGCAAACCTTTTTCGACGTTCCGCTGCCCGAGCTGCCATCGAACCAAGGCCTGGTAATTCAGGAGTGGGCGCCGACCGTCCTGCTCGGCTCAATCCAAAACGACGGCACGGCCAACAACGCCGGCTGGGCGGTGGACGACTTCGACCTGGAGGTGAGCTCCGAAG
This sequence comes from uncultured Solirubrobacterales bacterium, assembly GCA_963719355.1. GTDB lineage: Bacteria > Actinomycetota > Thermoleophilia > Solirubrobacterales > Solirubrobacteraceae > Palsa-465. The sequence continues at coordinate 309,183 of CAVRBZ010000001.1, forward strand.
CCTCCACGTCCGTCACCGCTACGTTCAACTACGCGGTGGGCGACACGGACGGCTACATGATGCGCGTCGCTTACTCAATCACGGTGATGGGCCACTACGCGCCGCTACCCATCATCCAGTGACCAACGGGGCCACGGTCGGTGACCACGCGCCTGCAGGGCCGCGAGGGCACCGGCCGGCGCGGCCGTGAGGTCAGCCGCGGCCGCCTGGGTCTCGCTGTCCCGCGTAGGTGTGACACAACCACCCCAGGGTCGGCTGAAATGCGGCGCCCCCGGACGTACCGTTCGACCATGACGAAACGCCAGTCGAGGACGCGACCGGAGGCCGACGCGAAGGAGCACGTGAGCGGCCTGGGAGCAGCCGGGTCCGACCGAACGGCGATCGGGGCTGGGGGCCAAGACCACCGCACGCCCACCACAGACGGGGGCAGGACAAAAACGGCGGATGCCCTTCCGGAGCGGGGACACACGATTCACGTTGTGTCGCTGCCAGAGCTTCGGGGGTTGCTCTAACCGGAAGGGCAGCGCCGACGGGCGGACACGCTCGTGGCCGCACCACCCGATCATGTGTGCTGTGATGCAGCGCCATGATCGGCGTGCGGCGGCAAACTGAGATCTATGTCAGCGGTGTAAGCGGGCGCCGGCCGCTCATCCCGTTCGACGCCGACCGCCTCGAGGCGACGGCGCAACGGCGGATGCGTCCCGCCGCCTTCGCCTACGTGGCCGCCGGCGCCGGCAACGAGCGCACGGTGGCGGCGAACCGCGCGGCCTTCGACCGGTGGCGGATCGTCCCGCGGATGCTGCGTGACGTGGAGCACCGCGACACCAGCGTCGAGCTGTTCGGGCAGCGCCTGCCCAGCCCGTTCCTGCTCGCGCCGGTAGGAGTGCTGGAGCTGGCCCATCCCGAGGCGGACTGCGCCGTGGCGCGCGCCGCGCGCGACACCGGCACCGGGATGGTGTTCTCGAACCAGGCCTCGCGCCCGATGGAGGGCGTCTCACGGATCCTGGCCGACACCCCGCACTGGTTCCAGCTCTACTGGAGCCGGTCCGATGCGCTCGTGGAGAGCCTGGCCGCCCGCGCCGAGCACTGCGGCTGCGCAGCCATCGTGATCACGCTTGACACCACGATGCTCGGCTGGCGTTCGCGCGACCTGGAGGGCGCGTTCCTGCCCTTCCTGCACGGCAAGGGCCTGGCCCAGTACACGAGCGACCCCGTGTTCAAGCGGCTGATCGCCGAAACACCCTCTGCGCCGCCGGGGCAGCAGCCGCGAGTGACCCTGGCCACCCTGCGCACGCTGATCGAGTTGACCCGGACCTATCCGGACAGCTTCTGGCGGACGCTCGTCTCCGGACGCGGCCGCGCCGCCGTCCAGCGCTTCACCGAGATCTACTCGCGCCCGTCCCTGACCTGGGAGGCGCTCGCCTTCCTGCGCGAGCGGACCGATCTGCCGATCGTGCTCAAAGGCATCCTGCACCCCGATGACGCCGCCCGCGCGGTGGCCGAGGGGATCGATGCGGTGATCGTCTCCAACCACGGCGGCCGGCAGGTGGACGGTGCGATCGCCACGCTCGAGGCGCTCCCGGCCGTGGTCGAGGCGGTGGACGAGCGTATCCCGGTCCTGCTCGACTCGGGCGTGCGCGGCGGCGCCGATATCTTCAAGGCGCTGGCGCTCGGCGCCCGGGCCGTGCTGATCGGCCGTCCTTACGTCTACGCGCTGGGGATCGCCGGCCGCGCCGGGGTGCGGGAGTTCCTGCTGAATCTGGCCGCCGACTTCGACCTGACCATGGGACTCGCCGGCTGCCGCTCGGTGGCGGACATCGGCCCCGATGCGCTGGTGCCGGCGCCGGGCCTCCCGGAGATGCCGCCGCTCACCGCACCGAGAAGTCTCTGAACGTCGCGGTCGTGGTCCAGGTGGGCAAACCCGAAGCGTGGAACATGCCCACGTCCTGATTGCCCGCTGATGCCCCGGCCGCCGCCGTGACCGTGTCCACCGGCGTCCAGGTGACGCCCCCATCGGTCGAGTAGTAGCCAGTGTAGGTGCTCCCGCTGCGCACGAGCCGGAGCGTCATGGGGGTGGGGACGATGACGTTCTGAACGGCAAAGCGCGAGTCCACGTCCTGCCTGCCGGTTGCGTTCCAGGACATCACAACGGTACCGGCGCCGTTCACGAACAGCACCACGCCGGCGGGCGAGCCTGCCGGCGCCGTCATCGCGTCGCGTTCGATCAGGCCGGCGCCACCCGCCGTCCCGCCGGCCGGGTCATAGGTCACCGTGACCTGCGCGATCGATGACACCCCGGCGCGCTGGGGTTCGTAGATCGACGCGTAGGAGCCGGTGGGCGGAGCGTTGGGCGGCTGGAGCACGCCGGTCCCCCGCACACTGATCGCGAAGGCGCCGTCCCGCGCCCCGAACGCCGCCGGGCGGCTGGTGATATCGGCGGTCTGGTACGGCGGCGGCACGGGCGCGAACACCCGCTCACGAAGGACCGCCGCGGTGCCCCGCGGGCCGTCGAGCGCGTCCCAGGAGGCGCCACCGGACAGCGCGGCGAGCGCGAACGCCGGGCCGGCAGCGGGCGCGGTGACACGGAACGCCACCGTATAGCGCTGCCCGGGGGCGAGGCGCTTCACGCGCGCTCGACCCAGACGCTTGATTCGCCAGCCCAGGCCCACCCTGAAGGTCAGCTTGATGCGCTTGACCGGCGCAAGCCCGTCATTGGAGAGTGCCTCGCGCACGATCGTGGAGCGCCCGCTGAACAGCTGCCCGGCGGCCGGCTCGAGCGACAGCACGGTGTGCGGCGGCAGCGCCAGTGCCCGCCGGCGATCGATCGGGCTGACGCGGTACATGACCACGCTGTGAGCGGGCACGAAGGCCCTGATCGCGCCGCGGGACGCGCTGAGCGAGTTGCTCCACAGATCCTGGAGGCGGTACGCCTGTGCGGCCGGCAGTCCGACCGCGGTCGCCGTCGTCGCGATGGTCGCCGCGGTGTCCGTCGAGTTGAACAGGACCACGGAGCGATCGCCGCCGTTCAGCTCCTTGCTCAGGACCCAGAGCCCGCCGCTGCTGGAGATCGGGATGCCCTGCTTGCCGAGCGGGTCCTGATCGACCGCGATCACGCCCGGGTTCTCGTAGATGGCCAATGCGTCGGGCGACAGGGCGGCGAGGTTCGTGCTGGCGATCAGCGGGGCGGCCAGCTCGGCCCACAGGCTGAACTCGGTCCTGTACTCGACGCGCGTGCTGCCGCCGTTTCCGATCTGGAGCATGTCCGGGTCGTTCCAGGCCCCCGGGCCGGCATCGGCGAACAGATTCACCGTGCCCTCGAAGTTCACCAACATCGAGCCGAAGTTGTCCTGGATGTCGGTCGTGGTGCGCCACAGGTTGGCGATCGGGGCACTCCACCGCCAGGGATCGTCGCCGGGATCGGGGTTGGCCATCGAGAAGACGATCGGGCGCCCGGTCGCCTTCACGGCATTGCTCATCCGCGTGTAGAGCGTCTGCTCAACCTGCTGCACCGACTGGCCGGGAAAGTCGCCGAAGGGGATGTTGCACCGGTCGTACTTGAGGTAGTCGACGCCCCACGAGGCGAACGCGGCCGCGTCCTGGGCCTCGTGGTCGTAGCTGCCGGGGAAGTGCGCGCAGGTCGTGGTGCCGGCGTCCTCGTAGATGCCGAGCTTGAGGCCCAGGCTGTGCACGTAGTCGGCGACCGGCTTGATCCCGTCGGGAAAGCGCGTGGGGTCTGCCACCAGGTTGCCGGCGCGGTCGCGGCTGGGCGCCATCCAGCAGTCGTCGATGTTCACGTACTGGTAGCCCGCCGCCTTCATGCCGTTGTTGACCATGGCCTGCGCGGTCTGCTCGATGAGCTGCGCGTCCACGCCGCAATAGGCCGCGTACCAGTCGTTCCATCCCATCGGCGGCGTCGCCGACAGGCCGTTCTGCTCGGCTGACGCGTTCGGCGCAAGTCCGGCGAGGGCTGCCGCCCACAGGCACAGGACGACCAACCAGACGCGGCGGCGTGGGGTGCGCATACGATGCCGGAGACGCGGCCCATGCGATTCTCCGCCAACCTCAGCTTCCTGTTCAAGGACACGCCGTTCGCCGAACGCTTCCGGCGGGCCCACGCGGCCGGGTTTCGGGGCGTCGAGTTCATGTGGCCGGGGATCGAGGAGCTCCCGGCCGTGGAGCGGGCGGTGGCGGACACCGGCCTGGAGGTCGCGCTGTTCAACTTCGACGCCGGCGATATGGCGGCCGGAGATCGCGGGCTGGTGAGCGACCCGGCGCGGCGGGATCAGTTGCGCGAGAACGTGCCGGTCGCGCTCGAGCTCGCCGGCCGGATCGGCTGTAGCCGACTGAACGCCCTGGTCGGCGTTCGCGTTGAAGGGCTGTCGCTGGAGAAGCAACTCGAGGTGGCGCGCGAGAACGTGGCGTGGGTCGCCGAGCAGGCCCGGGCGCAGGGCGCCAGCATCATGATCGAGGCCGTCAACTCGTACGAGAACGGACCCTACCTGCTCGACACGACGGCCAAGGCGGTCAGTTTCCTCGACTCGGTCGGCGCCGACAACGTCGCGCTCCAGTACGACGTCTACCACATGCAGCGCATGGAGGGGAACCTCGCCGACACCATCTCGCGGCTGCTTCCGCGCATCGGCCACGTGCAGGTCGCCGACCCCCCGGCGCGCAGCGAGCCGGGGACCGGCGAGATCAACTTCCGCTTCGTGCTCGACCTGCTCGAGCGCAGCGGCTACGGTGGCTGGGTGGGACTCGAGTACAACCCGTCCACCGACACGACCGAGGAGAGCTTGGTCTGGATGCGGGAGTTCGGCTATGCCTGAGGTTCGCGTCGGGTTCATCGGACTGGGCATCATGGGGCGGCCGATGGCGCTGAATCTGCTGCACGCCGGCTATCCGCTGGTCGTGCACAACCGGACACGGGCCAAGGCCGAGGAGTTCGTGGCCGAGGAGGGAGGCGAGGCCGCCGGCTCAGCCCGCGAGGTCGCCTCGAGCGCTGACGTCGTAATCACCATGCTGCCCGACTCGCCTGACGTGGAGGCGGTCTACTTCGGCGACGACGGAGTGCTGGCCGGCGCGCGGGAGGGCCAGCTTCTCATCGACATGAGCTCGATCGCGCCGGCGGTGGCGCAAACGGTCGCGGCGGCCGCCTCCGACGTCGGCGCCGACGCTCTGGATGCGCCCGTGTCGGGCGGCGACGTGGGCGCGCGCGAGGGGACGCTCTCGATCATGGTCGGGGGATCCGAGGCGGCTTTTGAACGGGCCCGGCCGCTGTTCGAAGTGCTCGGCAAGACCGTCGTGCACATGGGCCAGGCCGGCACCGGGCAGACCGCGAAGGCGTGCAACCAGATCCTCGTGGCGGTCACCATCGAGGCGGTCAGCGAGGCGCTGGTGCTCGCCTCCAAGGCCGGGGTCGATCCCGATCGCCTGATCGACGTGCTCTCGGGCGGGCTGGCCGGTAACCGAGTGATGGAGGTCAGGCGGCGCAACTTCCTCGAGCACGACTTCACGCCCGGCTTCAAGCTCGAACTGCACCACAAGGACCTGGGCATCGCCCTGCGCACCGCGCGCGAGCTTGGCGCCTACGTGCCGACCACCGCGATCGTCGATCAGATGCTGGCGGCGCTGCAGGCGGCCGGCGACGGAGAACTGGATCATTCCGCGCTGCTGAAGGTGATCGAAGAGGGATCCGGGCATCGGATTTAGGGGTCGTCGCGGTACTTGCGGGTGCGACGATGATCGTCCCGGTAATCGCGGGTGAGACGAGCTGAGTGCCACGCCGCCGGGTTCAGACAGCTCGCCGGGAGCCTTCCGGCGAGCAGCTCGCGCAGGTTGGCCAGCACCGCGTCCGCGGTGCGGCGCAGGCCCAGCTCGGTGAAGGAGGAGATGTGCCCGCTCACGATCGTGTTCGGTGCCGTGAGGATCGGGTCGTCGAGCAGTACCGGCTCGCGCTCGAACACGTCAAGTCCAGCCGCCGCGATCTGGCCGTTCTCGAGCGCCGCGACGAGCGCGGGCTGGTCGATCAGCTCGCCCCGCGCGGTGTTGACGATGACCGCGTGGGGCGGAAGGAGTTCCAGTTCTCGCGCCCCGACCAGATGCCGCGAGGTGGGGCTCAACGGAGCATGGAGCGTGAGGACGTCCAGGCGCGGGAGCATCGTATCCAGCGCGGTCAGCTCGACGTCGTACTGCGCGCAGAACTCGCGGTCCGGATTGGGTTCGAGCGCCAGCACCGGGCAGCCGAAGGCGCGCACTCGCCTGGTCACCGCCCGGCCGACCGCCCCCAGGCCGAGAACCCCGACGGTGGCGCCCGCCAGGTCCCGCGTCGGCACCCCCGTCCGCCATTCACCGGCCCGTACCGCGTCGTCCAGTCGCGGCAGCCTGCGGATGCACGCGAGCATCAGCGCGAGCGCCATATCCGCCACTGCCTCGGCGTTGACGCCCGGCGTGGTCATCACCGCCACCCCCGCCTCGGTCGCCGCGGCGATGTCGATCGCGTCCGAGCCCGTTCCCCAGCGCAGGACCGCTCTCAGCGACGGCGTCGCCGCGAAGACAGCGCGCGTGTATGGCTCGCTGCCGGCGACGGTCCCCCAGGCGCTGTCGAGGCCGCGAGCCAGGACCTCGTGGCTCGGCGCATGCGCCAGCTCGTAGCGCGCGGTCACTGTGACGCCCGGGACGTGCTCGAGCTCCGGGCGAGCCAGCTCGGCGCTCTCGGTGGTGAGGACCAGCCGGCGAGCGGCGCTCAGAGCCAGTCCTCGATGGTGATCGACCAGCGAGAGTTATCCCAGCCGGGCTGGATCTGGATCTCGTAAACGCCGGGCCCGCTCTTGAACACGCGGGTCTGGCCGCTTCCGTCGTTCAGATCGAACGACGCGTTGCTCGGCCCAACCACCTGGGCGCTCGGCCCGTTGCAGAACAGGACCAGGTCGCACGTCCCGTCGTAGGACATCTGGTAGACGATCCGCCACTGCGTTCCGCGGATCTGGAACGGCGGCGAGTGGCCGCCCCCCTCCCCGGAGAACGACGTGATCGCGTGCCAGCTCGGACTCTCGGCGGCGAACACGGTGACGGTCGAGTGCGGCTTGAGGTGGTGTCCGGCGCTCGGCGACTGGCCGGTCACCGTGCCCGGGACCTTGCCCGGGGCCTGAACGACCCGAAGGCTGGCGTCCAGCTTGATCCGGTGCAGACGGGCCACGGCCACGCTCGAGCTCTCGCCGCTCAGCTGCGGCACCTCGACGGGGCGTGGCCCCTTGCTCATCGCCACCTCGATCGTCGTGCCCTCTTTGACGCGCGCGCCGGCGGCCGGCGTCTGCGCCACCGCCGTGCCCGGCTTGGCCCGATCGTCGTAGCGCTGGCTGAACGCGACCTCCAGGTGCAGTCGATGGAGCTTTGCGGTGAGCGCTTTCGAACTCAGGCCGTGTAGCGCGGGCACGGGCTCCCTCGGACCCGCGGTGAGCGCGGCCGCGGCGAGGGCAAGCGCGCCGAGCACCACCAGCGCGAACGCGAACACGGCGATCGTCCGCCGGCGGGCCCCCGGGTTGACGTTGCGCCGTGGCGAGTAGGGCGGGGCCACCCAGGTAGGGTCGACGCCGGGATCCGTGTCCCGCGCGGTGCCGTTCGCTCTATCCGTTCGCTTCGTCGCGACCTGCGTCCGGGCGCGCGCGAGATCATCGGCCATCGCGGCCGAGCTCTGGTAGCGCGCGTCGGGCTCCTTGGCCAGCGCGCGGTGCACGATCCGCTCGAGCGAGCGCGGCGTGTCCGGCGGCAGCGGCGGGGGCGACTCCTGCACGTGCCGGAGCGCGATCTCTACCGCGCTGTCGCCGCCAAACGGCGGATGGCCGGCGAGCATCTCGTAGAGCACGATGCCCGTGCTGTAGACGTCGGTGGCGGGGGTGACGGGTAGACCACTGGCCTGCTCGGGCGCCATGTAGCGGGGCGTGCCAACGATCGTGGCGGTCCCGCCCTCGGTGGTCCCCTCGGCCAGCCGCGCGATCCCCAGGTCGCCGACCTTGACTCTGCCCCGCGTGGAGATGAGCACGTTGGCGGGCTTGATATCTCGATGCACGATGTGCTCGCCGTGCGCGCGCTCCAGCGCCCGGCACAGCTGCTCGGCGATGTCACACGCAACCCACGGCGCCAGCCGACCGCCCCGGCGCAGGCGGTTGGCCAGGCTCTCCCCGTCGACCAGCTCGGTGACGTAATAGAGCCCCTCAGCGGCCTGGCCCACGTCGTAGATCTGCACGATCCCCGGGTCGCTCACCCGCGCCAGGAGCTGCGCCTCGCGTCCGAAGCCGTCGGCCCAGTCGGGGTCCTCGGCCCACCACGGCTTGATCACCTTGATCGCCACCTCGCGCGCCAGGCGCCGGTCGTAGCTGCGATAGACGCGGCCGAACGTGCCCTCGCCGATCAGCTCGCGCAGCTCGTAGCGCCCGTCGAGCGCGCAGCCGGCCAGGTCGGGGGCTTGGGGCACGTCACGCCCCTCGGGCCGCGGCGAGCTCGCGGCTGATCGTGGACTTGAACAGGCTGCTGTCGGCGCCGACCGTGATCAGCCGGAACCCATCGTTGGCGTAGCGCTCGGCCGCGGCGCCGCCGGCGCAGTGCATCCCGGCGATGAGGGAGTTGGCCTCGCAGGCGGTTCGCACCCGCTCGATCGCCGCGGCCAGCGGCTTGCGGTCCTCGCCGGGATCGCTCTCCACGCCCCGCGGCGGTAGGCCCAGCGCGATCGACAGATCGGAAGGTCCGATGTACAGCCCGTCGAGACCGGGCGTGGCCGCGATCTCCTCCAGGTTGTCGAGCCCCTCGCGCGTCTCGATCATCGCGAAGCACAGCGCGTCGTGCTCGAGATCGGCAGGGGTTGCCGAGCCCACGACCAGCGCGGCGCGGATCGGCCCGTACGAACGCCGGCCGCGCGGCGGGTAGCGACACGCCTCGACCGCGCGCGCGGCCTCGCGGGCATTGTCGATCAGCGGCAGGATCACCCCGGCCGCGCCCAGGTCGAGCGCTCGCATGATCAGCCAGGGCTCGTTCCAGGCCAGCCGCGCGAGCGGCACGGCGCCACCGGCCTGGGCGGCCTGGAACATCGAGACCATGGTCGCCTCGGTGCCGAGACCGTGCTGGAGATCCACACACACGTAGTCGTAGCCGGCCAGCGCGGCCAGCTCAGCCGTGAGCGAGGTTGGGATCGCCGCCCACAGCCCGAAGGCGGGCTCGCCCGCCTCCCACTTCGCACGCAGGCGCTGGCCGGCCGAGATCGTCGTCCCCATGGACGGCAATGGTATGCGAACAGCCCGCGAACTACGGGATCTCGACCGCCGGCGGCCGTCCCGGGCGCCACTCCCCCCGTGGCATCGCCTCGGTCGAGAACACCGTGATGACCTCGCCGGCCGCATCCACCGCGATCAACCCGCCGACGCCGTCGCAGGCGGCGACCTCGTCCATTACGGCGGTTGCCGCGGCATCGAACGCGACGCCCTGCGCGACCAGGGCGCCGAGCAGGCGGCCGGCGCCGGCCCGGATGAACGCCTCGCCGGCCCCGGTGCACGAGACCGCCACGTGCTGGTCGGCCCAGGTGCCGGCGCCGATCAGCGGCGAGTCGCCCACCCGCCCCGGACGCTGGCCCAGCCGGCCGCCGGTCGAGGTGGCCGCGGCGAGCAGCCCGCTCCCGTCCAGGCATACCGCGCCGACCGTGCCGCGGTCGGGCTGCTCCCGGCGGCTTAGCCACCGCTCCAGGCGCCGGCGCTGACGCTCGGTCACGAACTCCGAAGGATCGTGCTGCTCGAGCCCGTGAACGGCGGCGTGGGCATCGGCGCGCTCGCCGGCGAGCAGCACGGGCGGCGCGTCGAGCAGCGTGCGTGCGGCCGCAATGGGGTGCCGGGTCCGCCGCATCATCGCCATCGCCCCCGCGGCGCGGTCGCTGCCCCGCATGATCGCCGCGCTCATCTCCACTGAACCATCCGAGCAGAGCACCGAGCCGTAGCCGGCGTTGAACAGGCTGAAGCCCTCCATGACCATGACCGCGGCGCACGCCGCCTCGACGGCGCCGTCGCCGTGCTCGAGGGCGTCGGATCCTGCCGTCAGCGCCTGCTCGAGCGCCGAGCGGCACTCGGCTTCCCGCTCGCGCAGGTCATCGCCCCAGCCGCCGGCGCCGGCGTGCACGACGATCACCGGCGACCTCATCGGGTGGCTCCGTCGCCGCGTATCGGCTCCACCAGCTCGGCGAACAGCCCATCGAGAGTGGCCGGCGGGTTCTCGGAAAGGCCGGTGTGGACATCCGAGGGCTGGATGATCGTGCTCGAGGGCGCGACCAGCCAGCCGAACCGCTCGGACTGGGGCATCCTGGCGATAGGCCCGCAGTCGGGATCACCCTCAGCCACCCGCACGAGCGCGTCCAGTTGGGCTCGGACCTCGTCGGCCGGACTGCCTGGCGCGAGCACGTTCAGGCGACGCACGTCGAGATCGACCCTGGCGCCGAGAAAGGCGCGCTGGCGGCAGTAGAGCACGACCCCGGCATTGAACCGCTCGCCGCGCTCGACGCGCGGCACGACGCGCAGGATCGCGTAGGAGAACGGGCTAAGCGTTGACTCGGGCACGCTCGACCTCGCTCGCGAACGCTCCGCTGCGCGTCCGCCGGTTCAGGTAGTCGACGTATACGTCCGGGTCCTCGCCGGCAAACCAGTCGGCCGGCACCAGGTTCGCGACTTCCTCGAGCAGCGACTGATCGACCGCCGGCGCGAGGCGCGCATGAGCGTCGAGGATCGAGCCGGCGCGCCCGAGCAGCACGTGGTCGGCGATCAACGGGAACGGCCGGTCGAACTGCTCGGCCGGGTTCAGGCCTCCGTGGTGCAGGTAGAGCGCCGCCCCGTGGTCGATCAGCCACAGCCGGTCGTGCCAGATCAGCAGGTTGGGATTGCGTGGCGTGCGGTCGACGTTGGTGGTGAGCGCGTCGAGCCACACGATGTCGGCCGCCAGGATCGCATCGGGCGTGAACGGACCGCCGGGGGTGTACGGGAGCGAGCCCGGGAGGAAGTCGACCCCCAGGTTCGAGCCGGCGCTCCCCGTGATCAGGTCCTGGATCTCGGGATCGGGCTCGGCGGCGCCGAGCACCGGATCGACTTCCAGTTCGACGAGCTCCGGGACCAGCAGGCCAACACGCCGCGCCAACTCGCCGACGATCACCTCGGCCACCAGCGCTCGCAGCCCCTGGCCGGCGCCGCGGAACTTGAGCACGTACAGCCCGTCGTCGTCGGCCTCCACGAGCCCGGGCAGCGAACCTCCCTCGCGCAGTGGCGTGACGTAGCGGATCGCCGCGACCGATCGCAGGGCGGTGGAGATCGACATCCCGCGGAAGGTACGGGTTTCGGGGCGTCGGGCGGTCGCGGCGCGTTGGGGCGTCAGGCGATCGCGGCGCGCCCGGGCGTCAGGCGGTCGCGGCGCGCCCGGGTGTCAGGCGGTCGCGGCGCGCCCGGGCGTCAGGCGGTCGCGGCGCGCCCGGGCGTCAGGCGGTCGCGGCGAGCCGGGGCGTCAGGCGGTCGCGGCGTAGGCGGCGGCCTGGATGTCCTGGTGGACCTGGGGCAGCGCCGGGCTTTCGAAGGCGCGCTGTGTGAGGACGATCACGGTCAGGCCGCGCGCCGGATCGACCAGCCACGAGCTTCCGAAGCCGCCGTTCCAGCCGAACGCGCCACCGTCGTACACGGCCTGACAGAAGCCCCATGACATAGCGGCGAAGAAATCCTCCCCCAGGCCACCGCGCGCTTTCTGGGCGTCGGTGAGCTGGTTGCTCGTCATCGCGCGGACGGCCGCGGACGCCAGCACGGGATCGCCCCCGCGCAGAAGCATCCGGGCGAACGCCAGCAGGTCGTCGACCGTCGAGAGCAGCCCGCCCGCGCCGTCGCCGAAGGCCGGTGGGCGGCTGAACGCGCCGTCGAGCTCGTCCCACACCTTCAGACCGTTCCCGGCCGGTACATAGGCCGTGGCCAGCCGGTGGGCCTCGGAGGTCCAGAACGCGGTGTCGCGCATCCCGAGCGGCTCGAAGATCCGGGTCCGCAGCACCTCGGCGAACGGCTGCCCCGCGGCACGCGCCGCCAGTACTCCGAGCACCGACGCGCCGGTGTTGTAGAGCCAGCGCTCGCCGGGCTGAGCGAGCAGCGGCAGCGATCCGAGGCCGGCGATCCAGGTGTCGGGGTCGGCCTGAAGGGTCGGGTCCGGCCGACCGAGCGTGGCTAGGTGGAGCTCGTCCTCAGCGGCGGCGACGATCGGCCACGGCGCCGGCGACGCGAACATCTCAGGGACGAAGCCGAAGCCGAACGTGAACGTGAGCAGATCGCGGGTGGTGATGGACCGACCGGCGGGGACGGTGTCGTCGAGCGGCCCGTCGTGTCGTCTGAGCACGCGCCGGTTGGCCAGCTCGGGGAGGAGCCGCTCGACCGACTCGTCGAGCCCGATCAGCCCCTCCTCGACCAGCGCCATCGTCGCCGCCGCCGTGATCGGCTTGGTGATCGAGGCGATCCGGAACAGCGCGTCGCGCTGCATCGGTGGCCCGCCGATGCTGAGATGGCCCAGCGCCTCGACGTGGACGTCCTCGCCTGTTGCGACGAGCGCGACGAGTCCCGGCACCCGGTCGACGCCGACATGCGGCTCGGCGGCCGCGCGCAGCTGCTCGCTGGGCTGCACCGCGACCCCTACAGGTTGATGGCGGCCATTCCTGCCTCGTCGTAGCGATCTCCCGCCACCGGCGGCAGCTCGGCCTCGATCCGGCGCAGGTCCTCGTCGGTCAGGTGCACGTCGGCTGCGGCCGCGTTCTGCTCGAGGTACGTGCGCCGCTTGGTGCCCGGGATCGGAACGATGTCCTCACCCTGGGCCAGGACCCAGGCCAGCGCCAGCTGCGCCGGCGTGATGTCCTTCTCCCGGGCGATCTCCGCGACCTTCGCCGCCAGCTTCAGGTTGGCGTTCAGGTTCTCGCCGGTGAAGCGGGGCCCGTGGCGGCGGAAGTCGTTCTCGTCGAGCTCGTCGGGCGAGGTGAAGCGGCCGGACAGGAAGCCGCGGCCGAGCGGCGAGTAAGCCACGAACGTGATGCCCAGCTCGCGGCACGTGTCAAGTACCCCGTTTTGCTCGGGGTCGCGCGTCCATAGCGAGTACTCCGTCTGCACCGCGGTGATCGGGTGAACCGCGTGGGCCCGGCGAATCGTCTCGGGGGCCGCCTCGCTCAGCCCCAGATGGCGCACCTTGCCGTGCTCCACGAGCTCCGCCATCGCCCCCACGGTCTCCTCGATCGGGACATTTGGGTCAACTCGGTGCTGGTAGTAGAGGTCCACGTGATCGGTGCCCAGGCGCTCGAGCGAGCCATCGATCGAGCTTCGGACGTGCTCGGCTGAGCCGTCAAGCGGCCCAACCGTCGCCATCTCACCCGGCGGGGCGTTATCCGTGCGCCGCGCGAACTTGGTCGCGATCACGTACTCCTCGCGCCGCCCCTTGACCGCGCGGCCGACCAGCTCCTCGTTGGTCAGCGGGCCGTACAGCTGGGCGGTGTCGAGGAAGTTGATCCCCAGCTCGAGCGCGCGGTGGATGGTGGCGGTGGCCTCGTGCTCGTCAGCCGAGCCGTAGAAGGCTGACATTCCCATGCACCCGAGCCCGAGCGCGGAAACCTCGAGCGAACCGAGCTTGCGTTTCTGCACGTGTTCTCCAGTCTGTTGATGCGGGGGTCGTCTCCCCACCATAGAAGGTGATGACCGGCGCGTTGGCGGCCCCCGGCGGTCGCGCGTTAGCCAGACCTTCCCTCGGGTTACCGACCGGCAACGACGTGCGTAAAGCACCAAAGCTCCCCCGCCCCCGGCCACCTCCGGGACATAAGCATCGGGTGGATGCTTATGTCCCGGCAACTCGTCGCACGCGGGGACTTTCCGACGTTTTACACGCTGACTCCGAGAGCGCCGGCGAGACCGACCCCCCCGCTGGACCCCAAGAGCGCCGGCGAGACCGACCCCCCGGGTGCCGGCGACACGCCCCGGCCCGGCGCGACGACCACCAGGGCCGGCCCGCGGGTGGCTGCCCGCGGGCCGACTGGAGTGACGTGGCCTCGTCCGGCTATCGTTCCGGCCTCGTCCGGCTATCGCTCCCCGCCCAGGAGCAGCCTCAGCGGGATCGCGTTGGCCATCGCTTGATACCCCGCATCGTTGGGGTGCAGGTGGTCACCACTGTCGTACTGCGACGCCATCATCGTCGGATCGCTCGGATCGGCCACGACACTGGCGAAATCGATCACGCCGTCGAACGCGCCGCTGGTCAGTATCCAGTGGTTGACGGCCTCGCGCTTCGCCTCGCCTGCAGCCGAGTAGTACGCGGCGCCCTTGAACGGCGTCAAGGTGCCGCCGAAGATCTTCAACCCCGCCGCATGGGTCTGGGCGATGATCTGCTGGTATCCCGCGATGATCTGGGCCGCCGACACGTCGGGGAGCGGATTGGTCACCGGGTTGGGCGGCGTGACGCTGAAGCCGATGTCGTTGATGCCCATCAGCAGGATGACTTCCTTGGCGCCGGCCCGCTCGAGCACGTCCCGATCGAGGCGGGCGAGGGCGTTGACCCCGCAGCAGAGGTCGGAGGTCAGGACGCGGTCGCCGCTGATCCCCTCGTCGGCCACGGCCAGCGTGTCGCGGCGCGTATCGAGCCGCCGGGCGAGGTCATTCGGCCACCGCGCGTTGGCATTGACGGTCGAATTGAACCCATCGGTGATCGAATCTCCGAACGCCACCAACGTTCCGCGAACCTGCGGCTGCGCGACCACGTCGACCGCGTCGATGAAGTACCACGACTGGTCGAGCGTGCTATAGGCGCTGGCGCTGCTCTCGCCCGTGTGGTTTCCGGAGGCGACGTAGGTGGTCTGCCGGCCGAGCGAGTGAAGGGTGGCCGAGCCAGTAGCCGTCGGCAGGTAAACGCTCACCGCCAGGTCCTGGAGCGCCGGCACATGCAGACGGACGGGGTCGCTCAGCGCCTCCGCGCCGACCGGGATCTGGACCGACGGCTGTCCGCCGAACGTGAGCGGAACGTTCCGTCCCGTGGTGGCGGCGCCTGTCCCGGCCACGGCGATCGAGGCGGCGCCGATCTGGAGCGGCTGATTCCCGAACGTGTTGGTGAAGCGGACGCGGACCAGGTTGCCGCTCACGCTCGTGAAGACGATGTTGCGAATCGTCTGGTTGCTGAAGCCGGTCGCGTCCGGGGTCCCCGGAATGGCGGTCTGCGGGCTGGCCGCCCACGTCGATACCCACTTCGCGTGATGCCCGAAGCTGACCTGATCGCCCCTGTGGTGTGCGGACTGGCGGGGCCCGGGCGCGGCCGATGCCAACCCGATGGGAACCATGCTGGCCAAGACAACAGCCCCCGCGACCGGCGTCCAGCGCGATCGCCAGATACGGATGCACAAAGCGCGCACTTCTGTCCTCCCTCCGTCGTTGAACATAACCCTGCGCGTGCGGCGAGCACGGACTCTATGCCTTCCCAGGCGTCAAGTGAAGACGGGCTTCCCGATCGCTGCACCAATCACCGCACAAGCAGGTGAAGTCGGACGTGACCCGCGGCGCGGCGTGCCGAGACAGCCGTCTA
Source organism: uncultured Solirubrobacterales bacterium (assembly GCA_963719355.1). Taxonomy (GTDB): domain Bacteria; phylum Actinomycetota; class Thermoleophilia; order Solirubrobacterales; family Solirubrobacteraceae; genus Palsa-465. The sequence continues at coordinate 324,774 of CAVRBZ010000001.1, forward strand.
CCGGCCGTGGACCATGAAGCGCAGCCCGCCCTTCGGCCCCAGCGTGGGCGTGGTCACGATCCGAGGCAGCTCGGCCGAGCACAGCTCGAAGCGCACGCGGGTGAGCAGCACCGCCGCGAGCGCGCGCAGCTCGTACTCGCCGAAGCGCTTGCCGAGGCACATTCGCGAGCCGCCGCCGAACGGGATGTAGGCGCCTCGCGGCAGGGCCGCCTCGCGCTCGGGCAGGAACCGGTCGGGGTCGAACCGGAACGGGTCGGGATATAGCGACTCGAGGTGGTGCGTGGCCCAGGAGGAGTAGTGCACGCCGATGTCCGCCGGCACGTTCACTCCGGCCAGCGTGACGTCGTGGACCGAACGCCGCGGCCCCACCCAGGCGGCCGGGTAGCAGCGGAGCGTCTCCTTGAGCGAGCGCTCGAGTACCGGCAGCGCGTGGCCGTCGAGTTCGGCGGCGGTGGGAGCGCGGCGGCCGATCACCCGGTCGAGTTCCTGCTCGACCGCCTCCCGCGCCGCGCGACCCCGGCCGAGCTCGTACAACAGGAACGTGAACGTGGTGGTGGTCGTGTCGTGGCCGGCGAACAGCAGCGTGACCGCCTGGTCTCGCACGACGCCCGTGGGCAGCGGCGATCCGGAGTCGTCGGTGGCGGCGAGGAGCAGGCCGAGCACGCCACGGCCCGGGTCTCCCCGGCGCCGGCGCCCCTCGATCTCGGCCCGCACGAGCGCGTCGAGCGCTCGGCGAGCGGCGATCGCCCGCGCGACCGGCGACCGTGGCAGCGGCAGCATCTGCAGGAGGACCGGCTCGCCGTGGATGGCCAGTGAGGCTTCGAACGCCTTGGCCAGCGGCTGCTCCCGCCCGCCGGTCACGTCCAATCCGAGCAGGCCGCGCAGGGCGATCCGCAGCGCCAACTCGCGCGCCCAGTGGTAGATCTCCACTTCCTGCCCCTCCTCGAGCTTTTCGGCGGCGGCAAGCGCTTCCTCGATCATCGTGGCGGCCACGCCCTCGATGTATTCGCGGTGGAAGGCCGGCAGCAGCAGCATGCGGAAGTCGCGGTGACAGGCGCCGTCGGTGTTCAGCAGGCCGTCGCCGAGCAGCGGCCAGAGATCGGCGAAGCGCCCCTCCCGCCACTCGAAGGCGTCGAACTTACTGACCAGGATCTGGTGGTTGACCTCCGCTCCGATCGCCCACACGATCGGCTCGTGCAGGAGGCGGATGGTGAACACGGGGCCGTACCGCCGCTCGTGCTCGAGCAGCAGCGTGAGCGGGTCGGAGATGATCCTGCGCGTGTGCGACCAGCTCGGCGCGAGGCTCCCGGGCGGAAGCGCAGCCCGCTGGCGCACCCGCCGCTCGCGACGGACGTCACCCACGATCCGCCTCACCAGCCCCAGCTCCATCGGTGGCGGAGGGGGGGCGGTGATCGTGCGGCTGGGTGTGAGAGCGGGAGCGATCGCCATGGCAGCAGCGTCTCAGGCCCGCACCAGCGGGTACCAGGTTCGCGGGATCTTGCGCAACGGACCGACGATTTCGTCTTGGCCGGCCGGCAGCGCCCCGAGACCCTCGTCCAGCTTACTCAGCTCTGTCGGCACCCGGTTCGTGTCCCATGGCGTGAAGCCGACGCCGTACATGATCCGGTATGCGAGTGACACTCCGCCGAGCGTACCGGGCGCAACCCGCGAGCCCGGAGGGCGGACCGGCAGGCGCAGGGAACCCGGCCCTCGAGACGAGTATTTCATCTCGAGGGCCGGGCCATGTGACCCCCAGCTCTGACCAAATCAGGGCGGAGCCCGCGACGGGCTCACCACAAGCGGCGGAGGTCGCGGGCGTACTCGCCGGTTCGCCGCGCGCGCCGCTGCTCGGCCTCGAGCCGCTCGATCGTCTCGAGCCGCTCTTCGCGCGCGCGATGCCGCCTCTCGCTGGTCTGTTCGAGCCAGGTCGACCAGCGCCGGCCGGGCAGGATTGCGGGCAGGCGGGTGCTGGCAGCCTGCGACTGTCCTCGCATGGGAGGCCTCCTCGTAGGTTATATGTGTGGGTGAAATCAGTTCACGTGCGTGTCACCACGCATGTGATGTGACACTTACTCGCCGGCGTCACTCGGGCAACAAAAAAGGCGACCATTTGGTCGCCCTCGCGGTCGGATCGGTATGCGCTAGGAGCTAGCGCTTCGACCTTCCGGCGAGGGTGCTGTCGGCGTTGAGCCAACCCCGATCGCAGGGGCACGCCACGGCGAGCATGACCCGCGTATCGGTGCCGGCGGCGAAATATGTTGGGATCGAGGTGAACATATGGCTCTTCTCCTTGCTGCCCGAGTAGGGTAACTCACACTTTCGCCAATTGCAAGGGGTACGACGGAAGTTAATGTGTGCGCTAAGGTGTCGCGCGTGTCCAGCAATCCGGCCGGCCACGTCAAGCGGGTCGTGATCATGGTCCAGGAGAACCACACGACCGACAACTACTTCCGCGGCCTCGCGCCGTACGGCGGCGCCGTCGCCGCCGACTGGCCGCTCTCGCCCAATCCGCCGGCCCAGGACGCGCCTCACGATCGCCACGCCTATTTCCAATGGCTGACCGGCGCCTCCACCGGCGTCCATGTCCAGTTCGACACCCGCACGGCTGTCCCGTACTACCTCTGGTTGGCCCTGGCGGGGGCCTTCCTCGAGAACCACTGCGCCGGCTTCGGAACGAACTCCACGCCCAACCACCTCCTGATCGTCGGCGGGCAGTCCCCCACGCTCAAGAACCCATCAACGGGTCAGCCACCGCCGCTGTGGGACATGCCCTCGCTCCCCGGCCTGGCCGACGCGAACGGCGTCCCATGGCGGACATACGCTGCTTCGAACGACTACCCGGTGGCTTTCTACACACAACTGAAGGGATCGTCCAACGTCGTCTCCTCCTCGCAGTTCCTGGCCGACGCGAAGGCCGGCAGCCTCCCGGCACTCGTCTTCCTCTGGCACAACAGGTGAAGCCCGGGATCGACAGCCGGTGGTGCTCGCACGTGAGCATCCCCAAGACCGCGATCCAGCTGCTGGGATTGCCGGCGCTGGGCGTGCCGCGGCTCGACGATGACGCTGGGCTCGCCGACCTGGTCGATCCCGCCCGCCCGCCGAACGCCGCGCCACCGGCGTACGGGAGCGCCCTCGAGCTCCCTCCGATCCCCGACCCGCCGCTCGCCCCGCACCCGCCTCCGCCCCGCCCCCCGGGCAACCCGGTGCCGGTCGGGCCGATCATCCTCCGTGACGGTTCGACGCTGCCGCCGCCGAACGACGCGCCGCTTCCCCAGCAGCCGAACCCGCCACGCGGTTAGCCGTATCGGACGCCAGATAGGTTGCCCGCCGCACCGGCGAGTAGAACCGCCCGCGAGAACCGAGCGCGGGCCCCGCGTCGCGTGTCACGCACGGTGGGAACAGGCCGAGCCCTGCCGAGCGGCATCGGAATGGCCCGCACCTGCCGCAGGCAGGCCCGCCGATCCGGCAGAGGGCGCGGGACAGCAGCGAGCGAGAGCGCCGTAGCGCCGCGGAGGTCCCTACTGCCTGGCGGCCGGCGCGCCTGTCGGCGCCATCTCGGCCAGAGCGATCGCGGTGGCGACGGCCGCGTTCAAGCTTTCGACGCCCTCGCGTCCACCCGGAATCCGCACCAGCGCGTCGCACTTCGTGCGGGTGCGCTGGCGCAGACCCTGGCCCTCGGCGCCGACGACGAGCACGGACTGGGGATCGAACTCGGTTTCGCGCAAGGTCCGCTCCCCGCGCTCGTCGAGCCCGTAGACCCAGTAGCCGAGTTCCCGCAACCGGTCCAGACTGCGCGCCAGGTTGATGACCTGGAACACGTCGACGAACTCGGCGCCACCCACGGCGATCCGCGCCACCTTGGGCGTGAGCTCGGCCGAGCGGTTCTTGAGCAGCAGGACGGCGTCGGCGCCGAAGAAGGCCGCGCTGCGGAGCACCGCGCCGAGGTTCTGCGGGTCGGAGATCTGGTCGAGCGCGATCACCAGCCGCCCCGCGGCCAGGCGGTCGAGCTCGTGCTCGGCGAACACGTGCCGCGGCGCGACGAACACGCAGACGCCCTGGTGCTTGTCGTCGTCGGTCAGCCCGGTCAGACGGCGGAACGCCGGCCAATCCACGAACTCCGGCTCAACCCCGGCCCGCCCCGCCTCGGCCACCAGGTCCTGGTGATAGTCGGGCTTGCCGCCCAGGATCAGGCGCTTGACGTCCCGGGGGCGCCGCAGGAAGACGGCCCGGACGGAATGCTTGCCGTAGACGAGCTCGCGGTCTATGCGCGCGACAGGTATCTCCCCTCGCGCGTGTCGACGCGGATCGTCTCGCCCTCGGAGATGAACAGCGGAACCTGAACCACGACCCCGGTCTCGAGCGTGGCGGGCTTGGTGCCCCCGCCCGAGGCGGTGTCGCCACGTAGTCCGGGCTCGGTCTCGCTCACCTCGAGGTCCACCGAACCGGGCACCTGGATGTCACTCGGCTTGTCGTCGATGAACAGGATGTCCACCTGGTCGCCCGCCTTGATCCACTTGAGCGCGTCCTTGAGGGCATCGGTGGGAAGGGCGATCTGATCGTAGGTCCCGGTGTTCATGAAGTGGGCGCCGTCGCCGTCGGCGTAGAGGAACTGCATCCGGTGGGCCTCGCTGCGGACCGAGCGCAGCTTCTCGCCGGCGCGGAAGGTCTTGTCGATCACCGCGCCGTCGCTGGCCCGGCGCAGCTTGGTCCGGACGAAGGCGGCGCCCTTGCCCGGATTCACGTGCTGGAACTCGAGCACCTTGTAGACGGTGCCGTCCACCTCGACATGATTGCCGCTCTTGAGTTGGTTGGTACTGATCGACATATAGGTTTGGCGAGGATAGCGGCGGCTGGCGGGGTTGACAGCGCTCTCGCCGTCGGAGAGGCTGGTAGGACTAGCAGCCTGGGAGAGGAGCGAGCATGGGACGTGCGAGGGCGTACGCATGGGCCACTGGCGGTTCTCGTGATCGGCGCCTTCCCAGGCTGTGGCCAGCGCCGGCGTCGCGCCCAAGCCCAGCGGCGAGATCGACTGCAACGGCCTCAGCCCGATCCAGTCTCCGGCGCACCCGACCGCCGCCTGCCGATCCGCGCGGCATCGGCGGCGACCAGCGCTTCGAGGACAACGATCACTACATCGGGCACGACGAGCCGGCGGTGCGCTTCATCTCGAACGCGATGGGCGCGGGCAACGACGTCACGTTCGTCGAGCGGCTTGGCAGCGATCCGGCCCACCTCCCGACCGTGAGCAGCCCCGGCAACGACTACACCCACTACTTCGAGCAGACCGTCGCGCCCTGGTTCTCACTCGACGTCTGCGACCCAACTCGACCCCGATGCGGCCGTGCCGGCCGGGCTCGGATTCCAACGCGCCGAACCCAGCCATCAGTGGCTCGGGCGCCGGCGCGGCGTTCGTGGAGCTTCAGTTCTACGCGCCGGGCTTTGCCCCCGTCGCTGACGCGATCAGCTGCGACGACACCCACTGGTGCTCGGCGCTCAACATCGACAGCCTCGAATGCAGCGCGGACGGCAACACCTGCAACGACAACTGCGTCGAGCCGGTCAACTTCGCCTTCATCCAGCGGGACGGCAACCCCACCGGGCCGCCCAGCCCACAGCTGTCGGACCTCACCACATTTACCCCGAACTCCCACACGCTGCTGATGAATCGAGGCGACACGATCGTCGTGCACATGTTCGACGTCCCGCTGCGCGGGGGTGGGCATGCCTTGGAAGCCAGTGAGCGAGACCTGACCACCGGGCAATCCGGATACATGATCGCGTCCGCCGCCAACGGGTTCATGAACACCGATCCGGTGACGTGCACCGGCACGCCGTTCAACTTCGAGCCGGAGTATTCGACCGCGGCCGCGAACAACATCCTCCCGTGGGGCGCCGGCCCGTACATGCTCGACACCCAGTTCGAGACCGGCCACTTCGAACCGTGCACGACGGTGACCGGTCCGCAGACCTTCACGCTGGACAGCTTCAAAGACACCTACTACACCAACTGCCACGGCCCATACGACACGGCCAAGGAGGACCCGAACCTCGAGCCCGACGATGCCCCCTGCTATCCGTTCGGGGACACGCACGGGGGCACCGTGCCGCCGAATCTCGTCACTGGCTGCGTGGTGTTCTTCGACGCGATCGGGGACCTCGACTATGACGGGACGTCGTATTACGCCGACTGGCCGACTTCGACCGAGCCCGGTCGCTTTCCTGGAACCATGCCCCAGGCGCAGCCGACGAGTCACGGACGCACCTACCCGCAGATCCAGTTCGAGACCGACCTGGCCGCCACCGAGCAGGGCTGCGACCTGACCACCGGCGCCGGCTGCACGGTGCCGCCGCCCGGACCGGGGCACTTCTACCCGTACTGGACGCTGGCCCGCGACCGCCAGCTCGGCTGCACCTGGCAGTTCAGCAACGCCGGACGGACCGGGCGATCGTTCGGCGGCGACGCCCAGTACGGGCAGATCACCTTCAACCCGCCGGGCGCATTCACCAGCGCGATCGAGCCGAACCCCAGCTGCAACCGAAGCCAGTAGCGCTCAGTCGTAGAACCCCTCCTCGCCTGAACTCCGCCAGCACCTCGGACCGCGCCACCGGCGGGCTCGGCTCCGACGATGTGCTGACGCCACCGCCGGCGAGCGGGAAACTCTCGTCGTACTCGAGCCGACCCAGATTGGACAGCTAGGCTGCCGCCATGGCAGTCGCGTTCGTCACCGGCGCAAGCTCCGGCCTGGGAGAGGCGGTCGCCCGCCGCTTCGCCGGCGCCGGCGTCCGCGTGGTGGCCGCCGCGCGCCGCGGCGACCGTCTTCGGGGATTGGTCGACGAATTCGGTGAGGATTTGATTTCTGTTTCAGTGCTCGATGTGCGCGACCGGGTCGCCATCGAGCGGCTGGTCGCGTCGCTCCCGCCGGCCTTCGCCGAGGTCGACGTGCTCGTCAACAACGCAGGGCTGGCGCTCGGACTGGAGCCCGCGCAGGAGGCCAGGCTCGAGGACTGGGAGCAGATGATCGACACCAACTGCGCCGGTCTGGTCTACGTCACCCGCGCTCTGCTGCCGGGGATGGTGGCCCGCCGGCGCGGCCACGTGGTCAACCTGGGCTCGATCGCCGCCACCTATCCGTATCCCGGGGGCAACGTGTACGGCGCCAGCAAGGCGTTCGTTCGCCAGTTCAGCCTCGGCCTGCGCGCGGATCTGCACGGAACCGGGGTCAGGGTGACGTGCGTCGAGCCGGGAATGATCGGCGGCACCGAGTTCTCCGAGATCCGCTTCGCCGGCGACGCGGAACGCGCCGCCGCCGTGTACGCCGGCACGCATCCGCTCACCCCCGAGGACATCGCGGCGGCGGTCGAATGGGCCACGAGCCAGCCCGAGCACGTCAACGTCAACCTGATCGAGCTGATGCCCGTCGCCCAGAGCTTCGGCCCGCTTCCGGTGGATCGCGGCGGCGCATGACCCGCGGACGGACTTTGGCGCTGAAGGTACGTATGGGTTACCTGCATCGCCAAAGTTCGATAATGGGCGATGACCATGAACCACGAGGAGTTACAGCAAGCGGCCCGCGAGCACCTGCTCCTGCACTTCACGCGCCATCAGGCGGCGTTCGCCGGCGAGCTTCTCGTGCTCGACCGCGGCGAGGGACCGTACGTGTTCGACACCGCCGGTCGCCGCTACATCGACGCGCTGTCGAGCCTGTTCTGCGCGCAGATCGGCTACTCCTACGGCGAGGAGATGGTCTCCGCCATCGCCGACCAGCTGCCGCGGCTGGCCTTCAACACCAACTGGGCTACAGCGCACCCGCCGGCGATCGAGCTCGCCGAGCGACTGGCCCAGCTGATGCCGGGCGACCTCAACCACGTGTTCTTCACCTCGGGCGGATCCGAGTCCGTCGAGGCGGCCTGGAAGATCGTGCGCGAGCACTTCGAGGCGATCGGCCAGCCCCAGCGGCGCAAGGCGATCGCGCGCAACATCGCCTACCACGGGGTGACGCTCGGCGCACTGGCCTTCACCGGCGTCGCGCCGATGAAGGAGCCGTTCGGGCCGCCGCCGATCGACGTCACCCACGTCTCGAACACCAACGCGTTCCGGGCGCCGGACGGAGACGATCCGGACGCCTTCTGTGCGCGCCTGCTGGGCGAGATGCGGGAGGCGATCGAGGCGGCCGGCGCCGACGAGGTCGCACTGATCATCGTCGAGCCGGTCCAGAACGCCGGCGGCTGCCTGGTGGCGCCGCCCGGCTACTGGCGGGGGTTGCGCGAGCTGGCCGACGAATGCGGCGCGCTGCTCCTGGTCGACGAGGTGATCTGCGCCTTCGGGCGCCTCGGCGAGTGGTTGGGCGTGGAGCGCGAGGGCGTGGTCCCCGATCTCGCCACCGTGGCCAAGGGCCTGACCTCCGCGTACGCTCCGATGGGTGCGGTGCTGGTGTCCGACCGGGTGGCCGAGCCGCTCTACCGGGACGGCGTGCTGCTCCGCCACGGGATCACGTTCGGCGGCCATCCGCTCGCCGCGGTCGTGGCGCTACGCAACCTCGAGATATTCGAGCGTGACGGCGTGCTCGACAACGTCCGCGCCCACGAAGCGCGACTCGAGGCGCGCATGCAGCAGCTGCGCTCGCTGCCGATCGTCGGCGACGTCCGGGGGCGCGGGTTCTTCTGGGCCGTCGAGCTCGTCCGGGACGGCGCGAACCACACCTTCGACCGCTCCGAGCGCGACCGCCTCCTGCGCGGTTTCCTGCCTCGGCGTCTGCTCGAGGCGGGGCTGATCGCCCGCCCCGACGACCGCGGCGACAGCGTGCTCCAGATCGCGCCCCCGCTGATCTGCGACGGCGCGATCCTCGACGAGATCGTCGACCGGCTGCGCGACGTGCTGATCGACGCGGGCCAGTACATGGACCTCGCCGATGCCGCCGGGGTGGCGTAGCTCGCGCGCCCGCCGCTCCACGGCTCAGCTGACGAGCGGGGGCCGGAGCCCCCGCCCATCATGGCTACCGGGGCGGGGGAGCAGCCGGGTCAGCGCGGCGACCCCGACGAGCAGGACAGCAAGCTCGGCCAGGGACAGCTCGAACGCCCGCGCGTAGCCGGAATGCAGCGCGCCGAAGAAGATCACCCCGGTGACGGCCACGCCGAGCGCATTGCCGACGTTCTGCATCGTGGTCAGCATCCCGGAGGCGGCGCCGGCCCGCTCGGGCTCGAGCGACTGGAGGATCGTCGAGGCCAGCGGCGCGAGCACGAGCCCCATGCCGGCGCCCACCAGCACGAGGCCGGGGACGAGGACGGCCAGATTGCCGCCGACCCCGATGTCGGACACGGCGGCCAGCAGGAGGCCGTGCCCGCCGGCCAGCACGAGCGCGCCCACCGCGATGACTGCCCGGCCGTGACGCGCGGCCAGCGCCGGCGCGCGCAGTGAGGCCGCCACGTAGGCCGCGGCGAGGATCGTGAAGACCAGCCCCGCCGGCAGCGGATGCAGCCCGCGCCCGTCCTGGAGGTAGAGGGCGAGCACGACGAAGAACGACGCCTGGCCGGCCCAGAAGCACAGCTGGGTGAGCAGGCCGGCGCTGAACGAGCGGTGCGCGAACAGTCCCATGTCCAGCAGGGGCACTCCGCCGCGACGCGCCAGCCGGCGCTGCCAGATCACCAACCACCCCAGCAATGCCGGCGCGGCTGCGAACGAGAGCCAGGTCCACAGCGGCCAGCCGTGCTGGCGCCCCTCCAGGAGCGGCAGCACCACGGCGGTCAGCGCGGCGGTGGCGAGCACGGTCCCGAGCTTGTCGAGCCGGGGTGAGGATGGCTCGCGTGACTCCGGGATCACCCGCGGGGCGAGCGCCAGCGCGGCCACACCCACCGGCACGTTGATCAGAAAGCAGCTGCGCCAGCCGAGCCCGGCGGGGTCCACGGCGATCAGCACGCCGCCGATCAGCTGGCCACCCACCGCCGCGAGGCCCATGACCGTTCCGTACACACTGAGCGCGCGCAGGCGATCGGCACCCGTGTACAGCACGCCGATGATCGACAGCACGTTCGGGGTCAGCAGCGCGGCGGCGGCACCCTGGATCAGGCGGGCGACCACGAGCTGCAGCGGCGTTGCGGCTGCGCCGCACGCCGCCGAGGCGAGCGTAAACAGGGCCAGTCCCAGGGAGAACATGCGCCGGCGGCCGACGCGGTCGCCGACACGTCCGGCCGTGATCACGAACACAGCCGAGGTCAACGCGTATCCGGCCACCACCCACTCAATCGCGCTGGCGCTCGCGCCCAGCTCCGACTGCATCGACGGCAAGGCCACGTTGACGATGAAGAAATCCAGTACGACCATGAACGTGCCCGCGAGCACGACGGACAGGGCAAGCCAGCGGTTCGCCGCCCAGCCCGAGCGCCGGACCAGCTCCGTATATGTGAGTTCGTGCGTAGTCATGCGGCGGACGATCCCAGCCGCCGACGGTGACGTCGATTACCTCAGGGGTAACGCGCTTAGAGAATCCCGCGCGGGATCGTGATGGTGATGTCCGCGCGCTTGGCCGCCGCCGTCTTACCGACGCGCTGGGCCCAGGCGTGCGGCGAGCGCATCCAATCGGGCAGGCCGGCCGGCACGTCGTACTCGGGAATCTCGACGCGCTCGCCCGGCGCGAAATCCTCGCCATACGGAACGAGGGGAGTCGGCGTGTCGGGATTCTTGATCAGGGGATGCAGCGCGGCGAGCGCGCGGTTCCAGTTGTGCAGCATTGCGGCGATTGCCGCCTTCAGCTTGGCCGGGTTCCCGCCCGAGGCGCTCTCGGGCTCGGTGGGGTGGGTGATGTGCTGGTAGCCCGGCGAATGGCCGTGTCCGGCCGGCGTCTGCTTCCACTTGCGCCACGCGTCATCGGCCAGCGCGCCAAGCGCCAGCACCGCCTCGATTTGATTGGCGCCGAAGATCGCCTGCAGCCAGCTGTTGCGGTAGTCGACGATCAGCTGATCGTCCTTGTGGCGATCGCCGCCGGTCTGGCCGTAGACCGAGTAGAGGAACGTGTTGATCATCAGGTAGCTGCGATCGAACCCGAGCTTGGCCATCAGCCCCTGGGTGCGATGCCCGGCCTCTCCAACCAGGATGCGCCGCACGATCGCCTCGGACTGGGCCGGGTCCTGCCCGATCACGAGCAGGCGGGCACTCCCGTCCAGCCGACCGCGGTGGAAGATCGGCCCCCACTCGACCCGGAACGAGTCCGGCGGGTACACCTCGGGGCCGGGGTAGGCGCCGACGAGCGAGGCATATGGCTCGCCGACCGGGCCCGGGTCGAACGCGTGCGTCATGAACGGTCCCGACGCGAAGTGTACGGTAGGCATCGTGGCTAACCAAGCCGCCCATGGCGCCCCCATCGACCCCGCTACCAGCCCCAAGTGGGCGCTGCGCGGGCGCATCGTCACCATGGACAGCAATGCCACCGTGCTCGCTGACGGCGTGGTGTGGATCGCCGACGCGGCGATCGCCGCGATCACCGAGGCCGCGGCCGCCGCGCCCGCGGGATTCGAGGGCGTCGCGCCGCTCGACACGGCCGGGACCGTGCTGCCCGGCCTGATCGAGCTGCACAACCACACCGCCTACAACGTGCTGCCGCTGTGGCAGGTGCCGCAGCGTTACCCCAACCGTGACACCTGGGGCAACTCGGCGCAGTACCACCAGCTCGTCACCGCGCCGATGAAGACGATCGGCGAGGCCACCGAGCTGCTGCCCGCGCTGGTTCGCTACGTCGAGTGCAAGGCGCTCGTCGGCGGGGTGACCACCACCCAGGGGATCGCACTGTTCAGCGCGCCCGGCGTGCGACGCTACTACCGCGGCATCGTCCGCAACGTCGAGCAGACGGGCGAGCCGACGCTGCCCGAGGCGGGCAGCCGCATCGCGGATGTGGACGCGCGCAACCCGCAGGCGTTCCTGACCGAGATCGAGCAGAAGACATGCTTCGTGCTGCACCTGAGCGAGGGCACCGACGCCGCGGCGCACAAGCACTTCGAGGCGCTCGCGCTCGGCGGCGGGAAGTGGGCGATCGCGCCGTCGCTGGCCGGCATCCACTGCGTTGCGCTGAAGCCCGCCGACTTCGAGGTGCTGGCCGCCCACGGCGCCTCGATGGTGTGGTCACCGTTCAGCAACCTGCTCCTCTACGGGCAGACCGCCGATATCGCCGGCGCTCTGGCCGCGGGCACCACCGAAGCGCCGTTCAAGATCGGGCTCGGCTCGGACTGGTCGCCCAGCGGCTCGAAGAGCCTGTTCGGCGAGCTCAAGGTCGCACGCGTCTACAGCCAGAACAACGGCAATCCGTTGAGCGACGAGCAACTCGTTCGCCTGGCCACGCTCCAGGCGGCGCAGATCCTCGGCTGGGATCACGAGCTGGGCTCGCTCGAAGCCGGCAAGCGGGCGGACCTCGTGGTGGTCGCCGGCCAGAACGACGCCGAGGCCGTCAGGCCCCTGTTCGCCGGGGATGAGCGCACGATCCAGCTCGTGGCGATCAACGGCACGCCGCGCTACGGGACGCCGACCCTGATGGTGACCGACGGCCCGGGGGTGGAGACGTTCACGCTCGGAGGCGAGCAGCGCGTGCTGTACCTGACGCAGGCCACCGGGGACCCCGACGTCGCGGCGCTGGGTTTGGGCCAGGCCAAAGCCAAGCTCGAGGATGCGCTCCAGAACCTCAAGGCGATGCGGCTCGAGCAGGAAGCGGCACAGCCGAGTCGGGCCGGGCCTGAGCCGCTCGCCGCGGCGCCGGTGACCGAGCCCGGGCATCCGCGCCTGGCCCTGGATGAGTTCGAGCACACCGACTTCACCCAGCGCCCGCACCTGCCGCTGGCCGGCGCGCTGACCGGACCGAGCGATCGTGTGCCGTCGCTCCCGCCGGACGCGCCCTTGTCGTCGCTGCTCGCGCCGACCCAGCTCGACCCGCTGAGCGTCGCCGACGATCCGGGATGGTTCGAGCACGTCGGCAGTGAGCAGAACCTGCCGAGCTATCTTGCGCCCGGTGTTCGAGCGCTGTATGGGTGAGTTCGGCGGCTGCTATGGCTCCGATCCGGGTACTCAGGACGTTGACGTTTGGTTAGGACAAAGCCCGGAGTTGACCGTGAGTGCACGGTCGCCATTCCACCGGTGTACGCCACTCCAAAAGCACCACGAGATCGTTGACAATCGTGTTAACATCCGCCCCGCGTTGCCCCCGGTCAGACGATGCGATCTGGCCGACGGCAGCCCGGGAGAAGCTGCACGAGCGAGGGAGAGCCGAGGATGAGCGACGCCATCCGTTTGAGCAGGCTTGCAGTCATTGTGGCCTGTCTGTTTCTGATCGCCGCGGTCGTCACTGCGTGCGGCAGTTCGAAGTCCAGTTCCTCGTCGTCATCGTCGCCCTCGTCGGGCTCGAGCACGACGACGTCGTCGTCGTCCGGAGCGACGGGAACGCCCAAGCCGGGCGGCTCGTTGACCGCGCTCGAGCTGGGCGGGTACGCCGGCGCGTGGCCGGCCGGCCTTGACCCGGCGACCAACACCAACGGGGCGGCCGACCAGGATCAGATGAACGCGATCTTCGGCCAGCTGTTTCAGCTCGCCGAGGGCGGGAAGGTAGTGGGGGATCTGGCCACCGCCGCCACGTCCAAGAACGCCGGGAAGACCTGGGTGATCACGCTCCATTCGGGCCTCAAGTTCTCCGACGGCACGCCCCTGGACGCCAGCGCCGTCGTCTCCAACTGGAAGCGCGACCTGGCGACGCCGTGCACGTGTAAGCCGATCCTGCCGCCGGTCACCTCGCTCACCGCGCCGAGCCCCACGACCGTGCAGATCAGCATGGCCGCCCCCAACGGCGCGTTCCAGAATCAGCTGCTGGTGGCCAACCTGAACTGGATCGGCTCGCCGACCGCGCTGAAGAAGATGGGTGAGCAGGCGTTCAAGATCAAGCCGGTCGGAGCGGGGCCGTTCACCGTGGTCAGCGACACGCTGAGCAACACGCTGGTGCTGAAGAAGAACCCCACCTACTGGGAGAGCGGGAAGCCTTACCTCAACAACCTGACGTTCAAGGCGACGGCCGACGACGAGGCGGCGCTCGAGGCGCTCCAGTCCGGCGGGGCCCAAGCCTACGACGGGATGGCGACGCCGTCGCTGGTGAGCTCATACAAGTCGCACTTCACAACGACCGAGCAGCCGGCGACTTCGCCATACAACATCCAGCTGAACACCGCGGTGGCGCCCTTCAACAACTTGAACGCCCGGCTGGCGATCTACTACGCCACCGACGCGGCCATCATCGACCAGAAGCTGTTCGGCAACCAGTTCCAGGTGGTCCAGGGCTTCACCGCTCCCGGCGGCCTGTTCTATTACCCGAACGTTCCGGGCTATCCGACCTACGACCTGAGCAAGGCCAAGCAGCTCGTCAAGCAGCTGGGCGGGTTGAACGTGAACTTCTTCACGCTCGCCTCGCCCGTCAACCAGAACTTCATGGAGGCCCTCCAGTCGCTGTGGAAGCAGGCGGGCATCACCACCTCGATCCACCTCTACAGCCTGGCTGGGCTGATCCAGCAGTTCGACACCAAGACGTGGCAGGCGGCGCTGCAGACCGCGGGAGCCTGGGATCCGGCAGCGGGTGTCGGTCTGGGGTTCCGGTTCCTGTCGCAGTCGCCGTTCAGCGGCGTGCACGACAAGAAGCTCGACGCGCTGATCCTGGGCGGCCAAGGGCTGGTCAATCCTTCGGCCCGCGACAAGGTCTATCAGCAGGCGGCGCAATACATTGCAAAGAACGCCTACAGCCCCTTCCTGTTCCCGCTCGCCAGCTGGAACATCGCCGTGCACGGTGTGGTGGGGCCGGGACTGACCACTGTCATTCCGTCGGTGGTGGTCAACACCCCGCCGCTCTGGCAGGACGTCGGCTATACCAAGTGAGCGCTGAGGCAGGGGACAGCGACTGATGAGTAGTACGTCCGCGCCGCTCAGCCCTCCGCTGGCGGCGCGGGCCGGCGGGTTGGGCCGGCTCGCCGGCTCGCCCACGCTGCGGTTCATCGTCCGGCGCCTGCTGGCCGCGATCCCAGTGCTGTTCGGGGTCACCTTCCTCAGCTTCGTGGTGATGAACTCGCTGCCGGGCGACGCCGCGCAGGAGCTCCTGGGGGCCAGCGCCACGCCCTCAGAGATCCACCAGCTGCAGGACAAGCTCGGCCTCGACCAGCCGTTCCTGACCCGGTACTGGGACTGGCTGCACAACGCGGTCATCGGGCATTTCGGCCATTCGCTGTCGAGTGGGCAGAGCGTGGGCTCGATCCTGGGCTCGGACTTGCCGGTCACCTTCGAGCTGGTCGCCTTCGCCTTCGTGATCTCGCTGGCGTTCGCCGTGCCGGTCGCGTTGCTCTGCGCGCGCAAGCCCAACGGCGTGGCCGACCGGCTGAGCATGATGTTCAGCATGGGCGGCCTGTCGATCGCGCCTTACGTACTGGCGCTCCTCCTGGTCTACGTGTTCGCGGTGAAGCTGAACGTGCTGCCGGCGATCGGGTGGGTTCCGCCGGGCCAGAGCCTGTCGCAGAACATCGAGCACCTGATCCTGCCGGCGGTGTCGATCGCGCTGGGCCTGCTGTGCTTCTACACGCGCCTGCTCCGGGCCGACCTGCTCGAGCAGATGCAGGGGGAGGACTACGTCGTGACGGCGCGGGCGAAGGGGGTGCGCCCGTGGCGGGTGCTCACCCGCCACGCCCTGCGCAACTCGCTGTTCGGACTGATCACCGTGGTCGCCCTGAACCTCGGCACGCTGCTCGGGGCGACGGTGGTCATCGAGGACATCTTCGGGATTCCGGGCATCGGGCACGAGCTGCTCCAGGCGATCGACAACCGCGACATCCCGGTGATCGAGGGCATCGTGTTCGTGTTCGCCGTGATCGTGGTACTGGCCAACCTGCTCTCCGACGTGCTGTACTCCGTTCTCGATCCGCGGATCCGCTATGGCCGACCTACCGAGTGATCTCGTCGTAGCCGGCGTCGCGCCCCCGGCCGACGAGGCGGCAGCCGCACGGGTGGCCGGCCGCTGGCGCGGCTCGCTTGGAGTGATCGTGCCGGCCGTGATGGTCGCCTTCATCTTCGGGATCTGCTTCGTCTGGCCTTTGATCGGGCCGGTTCCCAGCCCGACCGGCGGCACCATCCTCGATTCGAACCTGCCCGCGTTCTCCTCCGGCCACTTCCTCGGCACCGACGCGGTCGGCAACGACGAGTGGGCGCGCCTGCTCTACGGCGGTCGGGCGTCGCTCGAGATCGCGCTCGCGGTACAGGCGATCGGGATCGTGCTCGGCGGCCTGCTCGGCGCGGTCGCCGCCTACATGGGCGGCTTCCGGGATGCCGTGATCATGCGGATCCTCGATGTGCTGATCGCGTTCCCCGCGCTGGTGCTGGCGGTGGCGATCGCGCAGGGTCTCGGTCCCAGCAAGCTGCACACGATCTGGGCGCTGTGCTTCTTCAGCGTGCCGGCGTTCGCGCGGATCGCGCGAGCAGCCACGCTGCGGGTACGCGAGCAGACCTTCATGGTCGCCGCGCGCCTGTCGGGAACGAGCTTCCCCAGGATGCTGCTCGGTCACGTCGCGCCCAACATCCTCCCCCAGTTGACCACTTTCGCGCTCCTGGGCATGGGGATCACGATGATCCTCGAAGGCGCGCTCAGCTTCATCGGCCTCGGCGTCCCGCCGCCCGCGCCGAGCTGGGGGAACATGATCGCCCAGGGGCAGAGCACGCTATCCGCGCAGCCACGGTACGTGTTCCTGCCGAGCGCCGCGCTGTTCATCACGGTCGTCGCGTTCAACCTGCTGGGCGACGGGCTCCGAGCCCGCTGGAGCGGCCAGTGAGCGAGGCGCTGCTCGAGGTGACCCAGCTGCGGGTCGACTTCCGCCACAACGGGCAGCTCGTCCGGGCGGTCGACAGGCTGACTTATTCCGCCGACCGCGGACGGACGGTCGCGGTCATCGGGGAGTCCGGGTCGGGCAAGACGGTCAGCTCGCGTGCGATCATGGGCCTGCTCCCGCCCACCGCGTCGGTCACCGGGTCGATCCGGTTCGACGGCGTGGAGATGGTCGGGCTGTCGGAGAGCGCCATGCGAGAACACCGCGGACGCGGGGTGGCGATGGTCTTCCAGGACCCCAGCCGCTCGCTGAATCCCACCATGCGGATCGGGGCGCAGATCCGGGAGGCGATCCAGACGCACGACAAGGTTTCCCGGGCGGCCGCGCAGGACCGCGCCATCGAGCTGCTCGAGCTGGTGCGCCTCCCCGCGGCACGCGAGCGACTCGAGCAGTATCCCCATCAGCTCTCGGGCGGAATGCGCCAGCGAGTGATGATCGCGATGGCGCTGGCCGCCGCGCCGAAGCTGCTCATCGCCGACGAGGCGACAACCGCGCTGGACGTGACGACCCAGGCGCAGATCATGGAGCTCCTGCGCGACCTCCAGCAGCGCCTGGGGATGGCGCTGATCATGATCAGCCACGACCTCGGACTGGCGGCGAGCTTCGCCGACGAGGTCGTGGTGATGTACGCCGGGCGGGCGGTCGAGCGGGCCCCCACGCGCAAGCTGTTCGCCCACGTCCGGATGCCCTACACGCGCGCGCTGCTCGACGCCATCCCCCGCCTGGAGAACCCGTCGCATTCGCGGCTGGCCGCCGTGCCGGGTCAGCCGCCGAATCTGGCGCTGCTCGAATTGGGGTGCCCGTTCACGCCCCGGTGCCCCAACGCCACAGATCATTGCCGGGAGCACGAGCCGGCCTTCGAGGAGCATGAGCCCGACCACCTGTGGGCGTGCTGGCACCCGTGTTCGGACGAGGCGCGGCTGTGAGTACCGGCGGAGGACTTCTTGACGTGCGCAACCTGGTGCAGGAGTTCGAGGTCCGGGCTCAGGGCGGGGTCCGCAGCGGCATCGTGCAGGCCGTCTCAAACGTCTCGTTCACGCTCGAGAAGGGCGAGACGCTGGGGCTGGTCGGCGAGACCGGCTCGGGGAAATCGACCCTGGCCCGCGCGATCTTGCAGGCGCCGCGGCCCAAGTCCGGGGAGGTGCTGTTCGAGGGCACCGACCTCGTCAAGCTCAAGGGACGGGAGTTGTTGCGCGCGCGGCGTCACATGCAGATGGTCTTCCAGGATCCGTTCGGGTCACTCGATCCGAAGTGGTCCGTGGCCCGGATCGTCGAGGAGCCGCTGATCGCGTTTCGGACCGGGGCGCGAGCCGAGCGTCGGCGCCGCGTCGAGGAGGTGCTCGACTTGGTCGGTCTCGATCCGTCCCGGTTTGGCGATCGCCGCCCGCGCTCGCTCTCAGGCGGTCAAGCGCAGCGCGCGGCGATCGCGCGCGCGCTGGGGCTCGACCCAGCGCTGATCATCTACGACGAGGCCGTGTCGTCGCTGGACGTGCTGATCCGGGCGCAGGTCCTGAACCTGCTCGAGCGCCTGCGCTCCGAGCTTTCCCTCACCTATCTGTTCATCGCGCACGACCTGGCGCTGGTCAAGCAGGTCTCCGACCGGGTCGCGGTCATGTATCTCGGGAAGCTGGTCGAGATCGGCCCGGCCGACTCGTTGTATCGAGAGCCGCTGCATCCTTACACGGTCGCGCTCCTGGCTTCGATTCCGAGCCCGGATCCCGCGTCGCCGCAGGCCCCGGTGGAGAAGACCATCCGGGGTGAGCCGCCCTCGCCGATCGATCCACCCAGCGGCTGCCGGTTCCGCACCCGCTGCCCACGCGCCCAGGACGTGTGCGCTGCCGTGGAGCCGCCGTTGCGAAGGCTCGCCGACCGCCACTACGCGGCCTGCCACTTCCCCGTCGCGGTCGATGCGCCGGCGCCGGAGGCGAGCCCGCAGGAGGTCGCGCGCGCCCAGTCGGGCGTCGTCGCACCCGCCGCCGGCGGCAACCCACAGCAGCTTGGCAACTGAGACCAGGAGGAACACTAATGGCCATCCAGGAAGCTCCCGAAACCCTCGACGTTCGGTCGCTGTTCCCTGAGGGCACGCAGCTGATCGGCGGCGAGTGGGTGCCGGCCCGGGATGGCTCGACGCTTGCCGTCGAGAACCCGGCGACGGGCGAGGTGCTGGCGCACGTGCCGCGCAGCGGCGTCGACGACGTCGCGGACGCGGTGGCGGCGGCATCGGACGCCTTCCCGGCGTGGCGGGACACGAGTCCGAGCCGGCGAGGTCAGCTGCTGCTCGACTGGGCCGCGCTGTGCCGGGAGCACGACGCGGAACTCGACCTGCTCGAGCGGCTCGAGGTGGGCCGGCCGAAGTGGGGCCCGGCGCCGATGCCGGGCATCCTCACCTTCACCGCCGGACTGGCCGACAAGGCCACCGGTCACACGCTGCCGAGCCACTTCCCGGACGTCATCGGGATGACGCTGCGCGAGCCCTACGGGGTGTGCGGGAGCATCATCCCCTGGAACGCCCCGGGCCCGAACACGGTCAACGACGCGGGACCGGCGATCGCGATGGGCAACACGATCGTGATCAAGCCGGCCGAGGACGCGCCGTTGACGTGCCTGCTGCTGGTGAAGCTGGCGCATGAGGCTGGGATCCCGCCCGGGGTCATCAACGTGGTGACCGGATACGGGGCGGAGGCGGGCTCGCCTTTGGCCGCGCACCCGCGGGTGAGCCACATGAGTTTTACGGGCTCGCCGGAGACGGGACGCCGAGTGATGGAGGCGTGCGCTTCGCACCTGATTCCGCTCCATCTCGAGTTGGGCGGCAAGTCGCCGCAGGTGGTCCTGCGGGATGCGCCGCTGGACAAGGCGATCCCCACGATCGCGCGGGGCATCACCCTGAACACGGGCCAGATCTGCGCCGCGGGGTCGCGTGTGGTGGTCGACGCCTCGATCCGGGACGAGGTGGTTTCGGGGCTCGCTGACGCGTTCAAGCAGGTGCGGGTGGGGCCGTGGTACGAGGACGTCGACATGGGACCGCTGATCAGCGCCAAGCAGGAGAAGCGCGTGCTGGACTATCTGGAGAGCGGGCGCTCCGAGGGAGCGCGCGTGGTCGTCGGAGGCGGCAAGCCTTCCGGGTTTGACCGCGGATATTTCGTTGAGCCGACGATCTTCGCCGAGGTCAACCCGGACATGCGGATCGCCCAGGAGGAGATCTTCGGTCCTGTGCTGTCGGTGCTGTCCTCCGAGGACGAGGAGGAGGCACTCCGGATCGCCAACGGCACCCGCTACGGGCTGGTCGCCTCAGTGTGGACGCGCGATGTGGGCAAGGCGGTGCGGCTGGCTCGCCGGATCGAGGCCGGGCAGGTGTCGATCAACACGCTGTGGTCGGGCGGGGTGATCGGGGCGCCGTTCGGCGGCTACAAGTCGAGTGGGTTCGGACGAACCGTGAGCGCCGAGTCGATCCTCGATTACACGCAGGTCAAGAGCGTGATCATCGACGGGCGCGCGTAGTGGAGGTCTCGCTCGAAGGCAGGGTGGCGCTGGTGACCGGCGCGGGACCGAATATCGGCAGCGGGATCGCGCTGGCGCTGGCGCGTTACGGCGCGCGCGTCGCGTGCAACGACGTCGATGCTGAGGCGGTCTCGGCGTCGGTGCGGCGGATTCAGCGCCACGGCGGTGAGGCGATGGCCGCGGTCGGCGACGTCACCGATGAGGATTCCGTGAGGCGCTACGTGGGCGACGTGCTCGACGCGTGGGAACGGATCGACATCCTGATCAACAACGCGGCGCTGCTGGGCGGGCGAGGCGTGCTTGAGGAGAGCCTCGAGTTTTGGAACCGCGCGGTCTCCGTGGCCGGCACCGGCACCTTCCTGAACACCAAGCACGTGGCCATCTCGATGATCGAGCGGGGGATCAAAGGGAGCATCGTCAACATCCTCTCCTCGAACGCCTGGCAGGGCTGCGCCGGCGTGATCGCCTACGCGTTCCACAAGGGCGGCCTGGCCAACTTCACTCGCGCCGCCGCCATGGACCTGGCGCCGTACGGGATCCGCGTCAACTCCTACTCCCCCACCGCGCCCCGGCCGGACAACCCGGAACTGCTGGCCGAACTGAGCGAGTCGGGCGGATTGCGTCGGCATTTCGCGCCCCCGCCGGACCGGCCGTCGTGGTGGCGGGACGCGGGGAAGATCGATGTGCGGGGAAACATGCCGATGGAGCCGTCCACGCCGACCGACATCGGGCACTGCGTGGCGTGGCTGTGCTCGGACTACGCGCGGCTGATCACCGGCTGCGACTTCGTGATCGACGGCGGGGCGAGGGCCAAGTACTGGGGCTACACCCCGCCGGCGGAGAAGGCGGAGCCGTTGCCGCTGATCCCCCTGTACGAGGACGAAACGATGCCGGGAGGGTTCTAGTGGGAGTGCGTGGAGCAGTTCAGACGGGTCCTATGGCGTACGAGATCCGGGAGTTTGAGCGTCCGCAGATCGGACCGGATGAGGGCCTGCTGCGGGTCGAGGCGTGCGGGGTGTGTGGGTCAGACGTCGAGCAGTACCGCGGTCATCTGGTTCGGGAAGGCATGTTCCCGCTGATCCCCGGGCACGAGCCGTTGGGCGTTGTCGAGGAGGTGGGCGAGCGGGCGGCCGAGCGCTGGGGGGTTTCGGTGGGGGATCGGGTGGCCGTCGAGATCCTGCGGCCCTGCCGGGCCTGCGACTACTGCCTAACCGGGCGCTACATGTCCTGCCCCAACCGCGACGGCGCCTACGGGATGACGCCTTTGTCGCGCTCGCCCGGACTGTGGGGAGGGTTCGCCGAGTATCTGTACCTGCACCCCTGGGCGATCCTGCACAAGGTCTCGAAGGACCTGCCGGCGGCGCTGGGCGTGATGTTCAACCCGCTGGGGGCGGGTGTGCGCTGGGCCGCGATGCTGGGCGAGGTGAGATTGGGCGACACCGTGCTGATCCTCGGCCCCGGCCAGCGCGGGCTGACCTCGGTGATCGCGGCGCGGGCCGCCGGCGCCGGCACGATCATCGTCACCGGGCTGGCGCGCGACGAGGCCAAGCTCACCCTGGCCCGCGAGTTTGGCGCGGATCACACGATCAACGTGGAGTCCGAGGACGTCGTCGAGCGGGTGCGCGAGATCACCGACGGCGCCATGGCCGACGTCGTGCTCGAGCTCACCCCGATGGCCGCGCAGCCCGTGCTCGATGCTGTGGAAGCGGTGCGACATAGCGGGCGGATCGTCCTTGCCGGGTTGAAAGGCAATCGCGCGATCGAACTCGTTACGGATCGCTTGATCAACAAGGGGCTGACCGTCCGGGGCGCGTTCGGCGTAAACGCCGACGCGTACATCGAGGCGATCAGGATCATCGAGTCGCGTCGGTTCCCCCTCGAGAAGATGTCCTCGGGGACGTTCGAGCTGGCGGAAACCGAAGCGGCAATCAAATCGCTCGCCGACGGGGACGCGATCCACGTCTGCGTCTGCCCAGATCCAGAATCGGCCATGGCCGGCGTCGGCACCACTTCACAGGAGGCAGCCAGTGCTCGTTGACATGCACGCGCACGTAATCCCTGGTTCGTTGGATG
The DNA here is from genome assembly GCA_963719355.1 of uncultured Solirubrobacterales bacterium. Classification (GTDB taxonomy): domain Bacteria; phylum Actinomycetota; class Thermoleophilia; order Solirubrobacterales; family Solirubrobacteraceae; genus Palsa-465. The sequence goes on from CAVRBZ010000001.1 coordinate 347,220, forward strand.
CGGTCGGGTCAAGCGAGGATCATCGCGGGCCAAGGGTCGGTCCCTGCGACGATCCGCACGCTCGGCTGCTCGAGACCGACCGGATGCAGTTCAAGGCGGTGGACGCGTTCTACTCGGCCGAGCGCCGGCTCGAGGAGCTCGAGCGCAGCGGCGTCGACGCCGAGGTTGTTTCCCCGATGCCGCCCCTGCTCGACTACACGCTGCCCGGCGCCGAGGGGCTGGATCTCGCGCGCCGGGTGAACGAGTTCACCGCTTCGCTGTGCGAAGTCGACCCGCGCCGGCTTCACGGCATGGGGATGGTCCCGATGCAAGCACCCGACCTGGCCGCCACCGAGCTCGCACGCGTTCGCGACATGGACCTGGTCGCGGTCGAGATCGCCTCGAATGTTCTCGGCCGCGCGCTGCATGGTTCCGAGTTCGACGAGTTCTGGAGCGAGGCCGAGCGGCTCGAGATGCCGATCTTCATCCATGCCATGCCCGCCGACTTCGGGGCTCGGCTGCCGCAAGGGCTGATCCCGATCGCGGCGTTCGCCGTCGGCGCCGACGCCCTGCTGGCGGCGGCGGGGATCGTCACCAGCGGGCTGGCCGAGCGTCACCCGCGCCTGCGCCTGGCCTTCAGCCATGGCGCCGGCGGTTTTCCGATGATGTTGCCGCGCGCGATGTACTTCTGGGGCAAGACGTGGAACGAGGAGCCGGCGTCTTCGCAGCCCGCGGAGGTGTCTCCCGCGGAGCTGACGCGGCGCTTCTACTACGACGGACTGGTGTTCGACCGGCGCGCGCTCCGGTTCCTGATCGAGCTCGTCGGCCACCGTCAGGTCCTCGTGGGCTCCGACTTCCCCGCCATGCCGCGCGAGGACCCGTGCGCTCGCACACTGCGCTCGCTGGATCTGCCGCCGGACGTGCTCGAGGACATCACCTGGCACAACACGTTCCGCTTCCTCGGCATCGAGGCCCCGCAGCTCGTGGGTGCAGCTACGTCTATGACAGGAGAGACACAGTGAAGACACGCGCCGCAATCGTTCGAGGGCCGGGTCAACCCTGGGAGGTGACCGAGCTCGAGCTCGACGACCCCAAAGAGCATGAGGTTCTCGTCCGGGTGATGGCGTGCGGGCTGTGTCACTCCGACGAGCACGTGCGCGAGGGCGGTCCCTATCGGTATCCGATGGTCGGAGGACACGAGGGTTCGGGCGTCGTCGAGAAGGTGGGGCCGGCGGTCTCACGCGTGCGCGAAGGCGACCACATCGCCACCTCGTGGATCCCGGTCTGCGGTCACTGCCGCTACTGCTCCACCGGGCACCAGAACATGTGCGACGACGGCAAGAACGCCGGCACCGGGATGTTCCCCGACGGCACCTTCCGCTTTCACCAGAACGGCGAGGACATCGGCGGCATGTGCGTCCTGGGGACGTTCTCACAGTGGCTCGTGATCCCCGAGAACTCGTGCGTGCCGATCGATGAGGATCTCCCGTTCGAAGTCGCTGCGCTGGTCGCGTGCGGGGTGACCACGGGATGGGGCTCCTCGGTGTACGCCGCCGGCACCCGGCCGGGTGAGAGCGTCGTCATCTTCGGCACCGGCGGGGTGGGGATGAACGCGGTGCAGGGTGCGGCGTATGCCGGCGCCAAGCACGTCGTCGCGGTCGACCCGAGCCCGTTCAAGCAGGAGATGGCGGGCAAGTTCGGCGCCACGTTTACCACCGGCGATCCGGAGGAGGCGCTCGAGTACGTCCGCGACCAGACCCGGGGCCAGATGGCCGACCATGCCGTCATCACCGTGGGCGTGATGCATGCCGAGGTGCTGCGCAAGGCGATCGACATGATCGGCAAGGGCGGCAACGTCGTGGTCACCGCGGTCGGCGGCGAGGGCGACACAATCGCCGTCCACGGTTCGCCGGTGACCGGATGGCACAAGAACATCCAGGGTTCGCTGTTCGGCGGCGCCAACCCGCTGTACGACATGCCGCGCCTGCTCGGCCTCTACAAGAACGGCGACCTCAAGCTCGACGAGCTGATCACCCGCCGCTACACGCTCGACGAGATCAACCAGGGCTACGAGGACATGCTGGCGGGCCGCAACATACGCGGCATCCTGATCCACGACCACTGAACGCCACCACCACCGCCACCACCCGACGCCACCGCCACCACCCGACGCCACCGCCACCACCCGACGCCACCGCCACCACCCGACGCCACCGCCACCACCCGACGCCACCGCCACCACCCGACGCCACCGCCACCACCCGACGCCACCGCCACCACCCGACGCCACCGCCACCACCCGACGCCACCGCCACCACCCGACGCCACCGCCACCACCCGACGCCACCGCCACCACCCGACGCCACCGCCACCACCCGACGCCACCGCCACCACCCGACGCCACCGCCACCACCCAACCCACCGCGACCGACCGACCACCCGTGCAAAACGCCCGAAAGCTCCCCGCCCGCACCGGCTCCCGGGACATAAGCATCTCCCAGATGCTTATGTCCCCGCCACCGATTGGCGGTGGGGGGATTTCGGCTTTATGCACGGTGGCAACTGACGCGTAAGGAGGACTCACCATGACCAGCGCGATCCTCGACCCCACCGGCCTGTCCTCCCCCAAGAAGGACGAGGGCCTGACCCTCGCCGCCCGGCCGGCCGAGCTGACCGGCATGAGGATCGGCCTGCTCGAGAACGGCAAGCAGAACGCTCGCCGGTTCCTGGAGGAGGTGGCCGACGTGCTGCGCGAGCGCCACGGCGCCGGCGAGATGACGCTGCGACGTAAGGAACTCTTCTCCGCGCCGGCACCGGCGGAGCTGATCGACGAACTGAGCGCGGAGTCGGATGTGGTGGTGATCGGGATTGGCGATTGAGGCTCGTGCAGCGCGTCGGCGGTCGCCGACGGAATCCTCTTCGAAAGACACGGCAGGCCGGCGGCTGTGATCTGCTCCGACGCATTCAGGGCCACCGGCGATGCGATGGCCGAGGTGCAGGGCGCGCCCGGTTACCGCTACTTGACTACGCCGCACCCGGTGGCGGGGTTAGCGCCGGATCAGGTGCGGGAGCGGGCCGAGGGAGTCGCCGATCAGGTGGCAAGGCTGCTGGCGGAATGACCCCCGAGCCTGATCGGAATCCCGCCCGGCTGGGCCCCGGGCGCGACGCCACCCGGCTGGAACCCGGCCCCAACCCGGATCGCGACGCCCGCCCCGTCAAACCCGACCCCAACCGCGATCGCGACGCCGGCGCCGTCGACCCCGACCTCGCGCGCGACGCCGGTCGGCCGACCATCGACCCCGATCCCAACCCCGCGCGCGACGCCGGCCGGCCCACCATCGACCCCAACCCCGACCCCGACCTCGCCCGCGAGGCCATCGAGTACTGCTACGAGAAGGGCTGGACCGACGGGCTGCCCGTCGTCCCGGCTTCGGCCGAGCTCGTCGATCAATTCCTCGCCCACACGGCGCGCGACCCCGACGAGGTGCTGTGGCGGATGGATCACCTGGGGCGCGAGTGCACCGTGCACACCGCCGCGATCAACGCCGCCATGGCGGGCTGCCTGCCCGAGTACTTCCCGATCGTCCTCGCCGCCTGGGATGCGGTCATGCGGGACCGGGCGGCCAAGGGCGGCGGGTGGCAGAGCACCAGCGGCCCGGCTCCGCTGATCGTGATCAACGGGCCGATCCGCTCCGAGCTTGGGATCAACTGCACGGGCGGGATCTTCGCCGGCGGTTTTCGTCCCAACGCGACGATCCCGCGCGCGCTCGGGCTGATGCTCCGCAACGCGTTCGGCGTCGCCCCCCACGTGTTCGATCAGACGACGCAGGGCATTCCGGGCCGGTGGTCGATCTGCTTCGGCGAGAACGAGGAGGAGAGCCCGTGGGAGCCGCTGGCGGTCGAAACCGGGCTTCAAGAGGGCGTCAATGCTGTGTCGTGCACCCTCACCCGCACCTACGAGTTCGTCGACAACCGCCACACCCAGGATCCCGAGCAGCTTCTGAACGACTTCGCCGACACGCTCGGACGGATTGGGTCCTTGATTTTCCGGGGTCAGTCGGCCGGCGTGGTGTTCTGCCCCGAGCACGCCCAGATGCTCGCCAACGCAGGCATGTCGAAGGGCGACGTCAAGGACTGGTTCATCGAGCACGTCGGGCGGACCGAGGCGGACCTCCGGCGTGCGGGTAAGGACGGCGTGTCGGCGAGCGGCCCCGGGGCGCGATCCGCGTCGGAGTCCGAGCGCGCCTCCGCCCACACGTTCACGCCGTACTTCTCCGCGCGCAAGGACGTCCCGATCATCGTGGGCGGCGCGCGCAACGCGGCGATCTCGATGGTCTTCCGCGTGTTCGGCGAGTGGTCGAACAGTTCAGTGCCGATCGAGTACGCGCGGGCGCCGGCGGCGGCCGTGAAGGGAGGTTGAGAGATGTTCAGCACGCAGGGATTGAAGGACATGCAGGCCACGCTGGCCGCGGACGGGTACGCGCTCGACGCGCGCGAGGAGGGTGAGCGCGTCGTGGTGACGATCGACGCCACGCCCGATGCGTGCGAGGACTGCCTCGCTCCGCCGGACGTGATGCGCGCGATCCTGGGCAAGACCCTGGCCGTCCCCGCCGAGGCGATCGACCTGCACTACCCCGAATGAGCGTCGACGTCGACGCCCCGCTCGACGCACAATGGATGCGCGGCCGCACGGCGCTCGTCACCGGTGGCGGCGGCCGCGAGGGCGGCCCCGGCACGATCGGATGGGCGATCTCTCTGCTCCTGGCCCGGCACGGCGCGGCGGTGGCAGTCCTCGACCGAGATCCGGCCGCCGCGGAGCGTACTGTCGCGCAGGTCACGCGCGGGGGCGGCGCGGCCATCCCCGTGGTCGCCGATATCGCCAACGATGAAGAATGCCGGCGCGCGGTCCGGGAGGCGTGCGACGCGCTCGGGGGGCTGGACACGCTGGTCAACAACGTCGCCGCTTGGAGCCCCGCCGAACTGTTCGACGCCGACCCGGCACAGTTCGACGAGCTGCTCACGCTCAACCTCAAGACCGCCTGGCAGATGACCCGCCACGCCATAGCCGTCATGCCGAACGGTGGAGCGGTCGTCAACGTCACCTCGGTCGCCGCCCGGCGCGCTGGCACCGTTTACGGCCTGGCCAAGGCGGCACTCGAGTCGCTCACCGGCGGGGCCGCGCACCTGCTCGGGGAGCGCGGGCTCAGGATCAACGCGGTCGAACTCGGCGCGCTGTGGACGGCCGCGGTGGCCGAGAACCTCCCGGTCGAGGCGCGCGAGCCGCGGCGGAAGATGAACGCGCTCGGGACCGAGGGCGATTGCTGGGACGCGGCCGCCGCCGTGCTGTTCCTGGCCTCCGACCAGGCGCGCTGGATTTCGGGTCAGGTGCTGGCGGTCGACGGCGGCGGGCCGGCGCGGATGGCCTACCCGGGCGTCACCCGCTCGCCCGTGCAGACCGGGGTGCACTCGCAAACCGAAGCGCCCGCGCAGACAGGAGTGCAGTCGCAAACGACGGACGCGCCGGCGAAGACCGGGGTGCACTCGCAAACCGAAGCGCCCGCGCAGACAGGAGTGCAGTCGCAAACGACGGACGCGCCCGCGCAGACCAAGGTGCGCTCGTGAACGGGCGCGTCGCGCTCGTCACCGGCTGCGGCAAGCCGGACGGCAGCGGCCAGGCGATCGCCCGCGCGCTCGCGGCCGACGGCGCCGCGGTCGTGGTGAGCGACCGCCGGGCCGCCGGCGTGCCGAACCGCCGGCAGGAGATCGTGGGCGGTGCGCAGCCCGAGGCGTGGCAGGGGCTCGAGACGCTCGTTGCCGACATCGAGGCCGCCGGCGGGACCGCCGCGTCCGCGCTCGGGGACATCGGCGATGAGCACGACGCGCAGGCGATGATCGAGACCGCGCTCGAGCGCTTCGGCCGGATCGACATCCTGGTCAACAACGCTGCCGCGCCGCAGGGTCTCGATCGCGACGTGATCGACGAGATCCCCGTCGACGTGTTCGACGAGGTGATCCGCATCAACCTGCGCGGAACCTGGCTGATGTGCCGCGCCGCTGTGCCGCCGATGCGCCGCCAGCGCTGGGGCCGCATCATCAACGTGTCGTCGATGGCCGGCGTGATCGCGGCGCCCCGGTCGACCCCGTATTCGGCTTCGAAGGCGGGGATCATCGGGTTCACCCGAGCGCTCTCGATGGACGTGGCCGCTTGGGGCATCACGGTCAACGCGATCAGCCCGGGCGCCCTCGACACCAGCCGGGCCGTGCTGAGCCTCGACCCGGATCTCGACGTGGCGGCGGAGATGGAGCAGCGAGGCCGGCGCCTGCCGGTCGGGCGGGTCGGCCGCCCCACGGACGTCGCGTCCGCGGTGCGCTACCTGGCCAGCGACGGTGCCGAGTTCATGACCGGGCAGATGCTCGTCCTCGACGGGGGCGGGCCGGCCCCGTTCCCGTTGCCACGACCGGCTGAGGAAGCCTCGTGAAACCCCACCAAGAGGAGAACGCGTGAAGGTCCGAGTGCTCATGGAGCCGCGCCACGGCGCCACCTACGACCGCATCGTGGCCATGGCCAAGGCCACCGAGGAGGCGGGCTTCGACGCGTTCTTCCGCTCGGACCACTACCTGGGCATCGACTCGAGCGATACCGACTACCTGCCGACTGACTCGTGGACCACCCTCGGCGGGCTGGCCCGCGAGACCAGCACGGTCAAGCTGGGGACGCTGATGACCGCCGGCACGTATCGCAATCCGGCGGTGCTGGGCATCGCCGTGGCCAGCGTCGACCAGATGTCGGGCGGACGGATCTGCCTGGGGATCGGAACCGGTTGGTACGAGCGCGAGCACCTTGCCTTCGGTATTCCGTTCCCGCCCATTGGTGAGCGCTTCGACCGTCTGGACGAGGCAATGCAGATCATCACCGGGCTGTGGACAACGCCGCACGGCGACACCTTCAGTTTCCACGGAAGGTTCTGGCAGCTCGATCAGTGCGCGAACTTCCCGGAGCTCGTGCAGCAGCCCCGCCCCGAGATCATCATCGGCGGCACCGGCCCGCGGCGCACGCCGCTGATGGCCGCCCGCTACGCCGACGAGTTCAACAGCGGCGGCGGCAAGGGCAGCCGCGAGCGGTTCGAGAACGTCCGGCGGATCTGCGAGGAGATCGGTCGCGATCCGGCCACGCTGCGCATGTCGGCCACCTATCAGGTCATCTGTGGCTCGACGCGCGAGGAAGCGCAGCAGCGGCTGACGCGGCTCGGGCAGCCCGGCGAGCGGATGCTGGCCAACGGAGTGGTCGGCCCGCCGTCCGAAGTTGTCGGCTCGCTCGAGGAGCTCGCGAACGCCGGCTGCGAGACCGTGTATCTGCACATCTTCGACATCGACGACCTCGACCACCTCCGGCTGATCGGCAGCGAGGTGGTCCCGCAGGTGGCCTCGATGTGACCCGCGATCGACCGAGGAGAGACACCCGATGGCGAACATGACGACGCGCGCGGCCGTGCTGCATCAGCCCGGCACCGACTGGGCGATCACCGAGCTCGACCTCGACCCGCCCAAGGAGTATGAGGTGCTGATCCGCTACAAGGCGGCGGGTCTGTGCCACTCCGATGAGCACATCCGCGCCGAGGGCGGCAGCCACATCCGCTTCCCACTGGTCGGCGGTCATGAGGGCGCCGGCATCGTCGATGCGGTCGGGCCGGGCGTCACTCGCGTGCAGCCTGGCGATCACGTGGTCACCTCCTACATCCCCGCCTGCGGGAAGTGCCGCTACTGCTCGACCGGCCACCAGAACCTGTGCGATCGCGGCCTCTACGCCGGCGTCGGCTGCCTGCAGGACGAAACCTTCCGCTTCCACCGCAGCGGCGAGGACTACGGCGGGTTCTGCGCGCTCGGCACCTTCTCGGACCACACGGTGGTCTCGGAGTACTCGTGCGTGCGCATCGACAAGGACATTCCCTTCGAGGTCGCGTGCCTGGTCGGCTGTGGCGTGACCACGGGCTGGTGCTCGGCCGTGCGCGCCGGGGAGACGCGCGCCGGCGAGACGGTCGTGGTCATGGGCGTGGGCGGCGTGGGCATCAACGCCGTGCAGGGTGCCCGTTACGCCGGCGCCACGCGGGTGATCGCGATCGACCCCAACCCGTTCAAGCTCGACATGGCCAAGCGCCTGGGTGCGACGCACGGCTTCAGCAGCGTCGACGAGGCGCGCGAGCAACTGATCGACATGACACGCGGGCAGATGGCGGACCTGACCGTGGTCACGGTCGGCGTACTCGAGCCAGAGATCACGGTCGACGCGGTGAGCCTGATCGGCAAGGCCGGGCGAGTCGTCCTGACTTCGGTCAGCCGCTCCGACGTGAAGTCGATCAGCCTGACCGGCTCGCCGATGGTCGGCTGGCACAAGCGGATCCAGGGCTCCCTGGCCGGCGGGTCAAACCCGATTTTCGAGATGCCCAACCTGCTTGGCCTCTACAGGTCAGGTCATCTCAAGCTCGACGAGATCATCACCCGGCGCTACTCGCTCGAACAGGTCAACGAGGGCTACCACGACCTGCTGGCCGGCAAGAACATTCGCGGCGTGATCATTCACGAAGGCTGACCGCGGCCTCGGCCGCGCTGCCCAGCCTGCGTTCGAAGCCCGCCGGCACGAGCACATCGTCGCGCGTCAGCTCCGCGGTCGACGCCCGGCCGAGACCGAGCAGCGATGAGTCGATGCCGGCGCGCATGATGTCGAGCACGTTCTCGACCCCCGCCTGGCCGGCCGCGGCCAGTCCCCACAGGTACGCCCGGCCGATCATCACGGCCTTCGCGCCGAGCGCCAGCGCCTTGACCACGTCGCTGCCGCGCCGGATGCCGCCGTCGAGGAGCACCTCGATCTGATCGCCGACCGCCTCGGCGACGGCGGGGAGCGCGCGGATCGAGGCGGGGGTGCCGTCCAGGTTGTTGCCGCCGTGATTGGAGACGGAGATCGCGCTGAAGCCGGCGTCGACCGCGCGCCGGGCATCGTCGAGGCGGATCACGCCCTTGAGCATGAACGGCCCGTCCCACTGCTCACGCAGCCAGCGCAGGTCATCCCAGCTGGGCGGCGGGGTCATCATCCACTCGGCGTAGGCGCCGAAGAAGGTCGGCGTCGGCGCGCCCGGCGCGGCCATGTTCGGGACGGCCAGGTCGGGTGGGCCGCCGGTGCGCGTCCAGTCGATCAACCACGCTGGCCGGATGAGCGCCTCGGGCAGGAACCGGATCGCTGTCTTCAGGTCCATCTTCTCGGGGATCTTGGGGCTCCCCCAGTCCCGGCTATGCGAGAACGTCCAATCGAGCGTGACGATGAGGCCGCGTGCGCCGGCGCCGCGGGCGCGCTCGATCCGCTGGGCAATTGCCTCGCGCGATCCCGCCCAGTAGAGCTGGAAGAACGTCTGCGGGTTCGCCACGACCACCTCCTCGACGGGCTTCGAGGCGAACGAGCTGAGCCCCATCGCGGTGCCGCGGGCGGCCGCCGCGCGTGCCACCGCGAGCTCGCCGTCCGGGTGCACCGACTGCACGCCGGTCGGCGAGATCAGGACCGGGAGCGAGATCTGCTCCCCCATCACCGTGGTGGTCATGTCCCGCTGGGCGGCGGCTCCGCCGACGTGCGGCGCGAATCCCAGTTCGCGGAACGCGGCGGCGTTGTCGGCGAGCGTGAGCCCGGCCTCGGAGCCCGCGATCAACGCTGCGTAGACCGACTTCGGCAGCCGCCGCTTGGCCCGGCGCTGGGCGACGGCCACCGACTCGAACCAGAGGTTCCGGCTCAGCTTCATCGCGCCGGTAGTACTGCGAGCGGGTTCTCGTCGCACGCCCGTGCCGGCGGGCGGCGGGGCATCCGCTTCGACATGTCCACCGATGGCCGCGGGATCGGATCGTCGCCGCGCGCCGCCAGGAGCCGCTCGCCGTGCCCGAGGACGCACTCGGGATCGGGCCCGTCCAGGGGCAGGCCCGTGAAGAACTTGGCCGCCATGCAGCCGCCGCGGCACTTGTCGAACAGGCCGCAGCTTGCGCACGCCCCGGCGTGCTGAGGCCGGCGCAGGTCGCTAAACAGAGCGGACTCCCGCCATACCCGCGCGAACCCGCCCGGCTCGCGCACGTTGCCGGCGCGGAAATCGTCGTGGATCACGAATGGGCATGCGTACACGTCGCCGATCGGATCGATCAGGCACACCACGCGTCCCGCCCCGCACAGGTTCAGGCCGGGCAACGCCGCGCCGTAGCCACCGAGGTGAAAGAACGAGTCACCGGTCAGTACGTGCTCGCCGTGGGCGAGCAGCCATTCGTAGAGCTCGCGCTGCTGCGCCGCGGTGGGATGCAGCTCGCCCCATACATCGGCGCCACGTCCGGACGGCCGCAGGCGCGTGAGCCGGAGCTGCGCCCCGAAGCCGTCGGCCAGCCGCTTGAACTCGTCGAGCTGCGAGACGTTCTCGCGCGTGACCACGACCGACAGCTTGAAGCCGGAAAATCCCGCGCCCGCCAGGTGCTCCATCGCCGTGATCGCCGTCGCGTACGAGCCGGGGCCGCGAACCGCGTCGTTGACCTCGGGCGTTGTGCCGTCGAGCGAGACCTGCACATCCACGTAATCGGAGGCGGCCAGCCACTCCGCCCGGTCTGCCGTGATCCTCGAACCGTTGGTCGAGAACTTGACGCCGACCTGGTGCGCCACCGCGTACTCCACCAGCTCCCAGAAGTCGCGCCTGACCGTCGGCTCGCCGCCGCCGATGTTCACGTAGAACACCTGCATGCGCTCGAGCTCGTCGATGACGCGCAGGCACTGCGCGGTGCTCAGCTCGCGCGGATCGCGCCGGCCCGAGCTGGACAGGCAGTGCACGCACGCCAGATTGCAGGCGTAGGTCAGCTCCCAGGTCAGGCAGATCGGCGCGTCGAGGCCGGTCTCGAGCTGGTCGACAAGCATCGCGCTCACGACGCGTCCTGGCGAACGATCATGCCGGCGCCCGCCAACATGATCAGAGCCTGCGCGTAGCGCGGGCGCTCACTGACCTGCACGCCCGCGGCGTCACATGCCTCACGTGCGGTGGCGTGCTCGGCGAGTACGCGCACCACATCGAGCAGCCGCCGGCTCTTGAGGAAGGTCAGGCGGCGGGTGCCGAAGTGGTAGAGCAGCGCGCCGAACGGCTCGGGGCGCAGGGCGACCTGCGGCGCGACTCGCCAGCCGCGATCGAGCGGATCAGTAGACGCCGCACATGCCATCGATCGAGACGTCCTCGACCAGCAGGTCCTCGACCACGAGCTCCTCGGCCTCGGGCCGCGCGATCGGCTTCTTCTCCCGCTCGGGTTCTTCGTCGGTCTTCTCGAGCTGCTCGGGCGTGCTGCTCACGTCGCGTCTCCTCTCTCGCCGGCCGGTCGGGCGCGATAATTTAGCACTCTGTGACAAATCTCTGTGACTTCAATTGGGTTCAGGTGGCGGGCGCGGTGCGCCGCGTCGTGCTCGTGCCGCTCGGGTCGCTCGAGCAGCACGGGCCTCACCTGCCGCTCGACACCGACACCCGCATCGCGGTCGCGGTGGCCCGTGGCGCCGCCGCGTCGCGCGAGGGGGTGGCCGTGGCGCCGCCGGTCGCTTTCGGCTCGAGCGGAGAGCACGCCGCTTTTGCCGGAACGCTGTCGATCGGCACCGCCGCCCTTTGCTCGGTTCTGGTTGAACTCGGTCGCGAGGCGACGCGGGACTGGGAGGCGATGCTCCTGGTCAACGGGCACGGCGGAAACGCGGACGCGGTGGCCGCGGCGGTGGACCGCCTGCGTGGCGAGGGCCGGCGGTGCGCGGCCTTCCACGTCGCGCCGGCCTCTGGCGACGCGCACGCCGGAAGGACCGAGACCGCGCTGCTGCTGCACCTCGCCCCGGAGGTCGTACGACTCGATTTCGCCGAGGCGGGTGAGCGCCGGGCGGTGAGCGAGCTTATGGATCGGTTGCGCAGCGAAGGCGTGCGGTCGGTCAGCGCCAACGGCGTGCTCGGCGATCCACAAGGCGCCTCCGCGAGCGAGGGTCGCCGGCTGCTCGAAGAACTGATCGCCGGGTGCGTGGCCTCGCTCGACGCGTTGCTCGCGGTCCCGGAGCCGGCGCATGCCTGACGAGGCCGATCTGGCCGTGGTCACCGGTGCGGCGCGCGGCATCGGGGCTGCCGTCGCTACCGGACTGGCCGCAGACGGCTGGTCGCTGTTGCTGATCGACGCGTGTGCGGCGCAGCCCGGAATCGCGTACGAGATGCCGGCTGCGGCGGACCTGGACGCCCTTGCGTCCCAATGTGCCGAGGCCGGCGCTCCGAGCGTCGAGGTGCTCCAAGCCGATGTCGGTAGCGCGGAATTCGTCGCCTCACTCACGCGCGCTCTGGAGGCAAGGACCGCGGCGGCCGCGGTGGCGGCCGCCGGGGTGATCGCGGGAGGAGCGGGATGGGACACGAGCGAGGACGCCTGGGCCAGCCTGATGAACGTCAACCTGCACGGCACCCGGCGACTGGCCGAGGCCACCATCCCGGGCATGGTCCAGGCGGGTCGCGGACGCTTCGTCGCGATCGCCTCGGCGGCTGCGTTGCGCGCCATGCCACAGCTCGCCGCCTACTCCGCGGCCAAGGCCGCCAGCGTCGGCTACGTCCGAGCCCTGGCGGGCGACCTGGCAGGGACGGGAGTGTCCGCCAACGCGATCTGCCCGGGGTCGACGCGCGGGGTCATGCTCGCGGCCAGCGCCGAGGTCTACGACCTCGCCGGCGAGGAGGAGTTCGCCAGCCAGCACCTGATACGCAGGCTGATCGAGCCGCGCGAGATCGCCGAGGCGGTGGTCTGGCTGTGCGGCCCGGCCGGTGCGGCGCTGACCGGCGCGGTGCTGCCGGTCGACGGCGGACTGACCGCTTGATGATCATCGCCCTGGCCGACGAGCGCGCGATCCCCGCCACGGTACCCATTCCCGTCCCCGCAGGATGGCGCCTGCGTCGCGCCGCGGGCACGCGGGTGATCCGGGGTGGCGAGCTGCTGATGGGCGGCTCGCCGCTGCGGATCCTGACGTTGTCTCCACGCGCCGGCGTTCTTGTTCTCGGCTGGCTGGCTGGCCAGCCCGTAAGCGACGCTCCAGGTGAAAGGGCGCTCGCGCGCCGCCTGCTCGATGCCGGCCTGGCCGATCCCGATCCGCCGCCGCGGCCACACGCCGCCGGCGCGCTCACGATCGTGGTGCCCGTGTACGCGGATCCCGAGCGGCTGCGCGCGTGCCTCGCCCCGCTCGCCGGCAAGTGGCCGACCGTCGTGGTCGACGACGGCTCGCCCGATCCCGCCCCCATCGCGGCCGTCGCGGAGCAGTTTGGCGTGCGCTTTGTGCGCCACCGCGAGAACCGCGGTCCCGCTGCCGCCCGCAACACCGGGCTTGCCATGGCCGAGACGCCGGCGGTGGCCTTCCTCGATGCCGACTGCGTGCCGCCGGCGGACTTCCCCGGCCGCCTGCTCGATCACCTCGACGATCCCGCGGTAGCCCTGGCGGCACCGCGGATCGTCACCCACGCGCGCGCGTCCGGCGCGATCGCCGCCTACGAGCGCTGCCGCTCGGCGCTCGACATGGGCCCCCGACCGTCACTGGTGCGGCCCTACAGCCCCGTCTGGTACGTGCCGAGTGCGGCCATGCTCGCCCGGCGTGACGCGCTCGGCAGGGGTTTCGACGAGGACCTGTGGCTCGGCGAGGACGTCGACCTCGTGTGGCGCCTGCACGACGCGGGATGGCAGCTTCGCTACGACCCGCAGGTGACGGTCGCGCACGAGGATCGCGTGCATCCCCTGGCCTGGTACCGCCGGCGGGTGGCCTACAACGAGTCGGTCGCGCCGCTGCTCCGCCGCCATCCCGAGCGGGTGCCCGTGCTCTTCCTCGCGCCGGCGGCGGCGCCCGCATGGGCCGCGGCACTCGCCGGCACGCCACCGGCCGTGGTCATCCTCGCCGCCGCCCGGGCCTTCCGCCTCCGCCGCGCAATCGGCGCGCGGCTTCCCGCCGCCGGCGCGTGGGCGGCGAAGCTCGGCGCGGACGTGACGCTGCGCGAGGGGCGCGAACTGGCCCGAGCACTGGTGGGGCCATGGGCGCCGTTCGCGCTCGCGGCGCTCACCCTGACCCATGGCCGGCGCCGCCGCGGCCTCGCCATCAGGCTCGGCGCGCTTCTGTCAGCCATGGCGCTCGTCGACTGGCTGGCCGATCGACCGGCGCTCGATCCCGGGACTTACGCGGTGCTTCGCCTCGCCGATGAGTCGAGCCGCGGCGCCGGAATCTGGCTGGGTTGCCTGCGCGCCCGCGACTTCCGCGCGTTGCTCCCACGCCGGCCGCCGCCGCCGAGCCGACGGTAAGCGTTGTCGCCTATGGAGTGACGCCGGGAATTCGCAGCTCGGAGATCGCGAGGTTGCCGGTCGTGGGGTCGTACGGCGCCGCGCTCGTCATGTCGAGCTTCAGGCCGGTGGTGGTGACCGGATTGAACATGATCGAGGACGGCGTGTTCGATGTGGCGGCGAACCTCACCTGCTCGTTGCTGACCGGCGCCCACCCGTCGGGGGTCCTGTAGTACACGGTCGCAGTCGCCGGAAGCTCATCGTTGGCATCCACGATGAAGAACACCTGCAGCGAGCTCACCTGCTTTGCCGGGGCCCAGGCGACGCTGACCCAATCCTCCGGCCGCGCGTTGGTGACGCCGTTCAGCGTCTGCGTGGCCACCTTCGTGTAGCGATTGGACCAGTACGTGGAGGGGTTGCCGTCGAGCATCGTCGCGGGGAGCGTGGTGCTCACGCCGAAGTCCGAGCCGAAGCCCGGGAACACGCCGCCCGAGAAGCTCGCATCGGCGGTCGGCGGGAGCGAGCTGGGGGGCGAGGTTGACGGGCTGCGCGGGAGCTGGAGTGAGCGCGCGGCCGGCTCTTGGCGCGGGTGCCGGCTCGCCCGCAGCGTGATCGCGGCGCCGCGCAGGCCCGGCGAGGTGACGGTGATGTGGATGGGCCCGGGTCGGGTGCCCGCTTGCACGATGGCCAGCATCAAGCCGTTGAACGCGTCGTGGGTGGTCGACTTGTACCCCTCGGCGTCGTCCTCCTTGCCGTTGTCGGCGCCCTGGAAGGTGCCGGCGCCGCTGACCGAGACGTGGATCGTGTTGTCGGCGTCCGGAACCTGGACGCCGCGCGCGTCGAGGACGTGCAGCGTCACGTATGACAGCGCCTTGCCGTCGGCCGGCAATGAGGCCCTGTCAGCGGTGAGGCTGAGCGCGTCCGGACGCCCTGCCGTGTCGACCTCGTCGCGGGCAACCACGCGGCCGCTCTCGTCGCGCGCCACGGCCACCAGCCGTCCGGGTCGGAACGGCACGTTCCAGGTCAGGTGCAGCTTGCCCGAGCTTCCGTTCGGGCTCTGATAGCTGCCGGGGCAGGCGCCACCGGTGTAGTTCTTGTCGTCTCCCGGGCACTCGCTCGTCTCCAGGTACGGCTGCCCGAAGGTCGTGGTCTTGTGGGTGAACGACTTCGCGCCGAGTGAGACGCCGTTGAGGAACAACTCCACCGTCGGCTCGTTGGCGTACGTCCACACCTGAACGGTGTGTCCTGGTTTGTGGTCGGTCCAGTTCATGGGCACTATGTGGACCATCGGCGCGGGGTTCCACTGGGACTTGAACAGGTAGTACTGGTCCTTCGGGAAGCCCGCGGTGTCCTCGAGGCCGAAGAAGGAGGTCTTGACCGGGAACGTGGAGTAGGGCGTAGGCTCGCCGATGTAGTCCCAGCCCGACCACACGAACTGGCCGGCGAAGAACTGCCGGTCGCGGTCGATTTTGAGGCTGTAGTCGCCGCTCAGCGTCCAGTCATCGAGGTTGTTGTCATAGGAGGACAGCTCCTCCTTGCCCGGGGTGAAGTTCTGGCCGGTGTTGAGCAGGCTGGGGTCCTGGTAGTAGCCGCGTGTCGAGGTCTCCGACGAGGACTCCGAGGCGAAGAAGAACTTCGTCGGGTACTGGCCGTGAAGGCCGTCGATCGCCTTGGCGGTGTCGTAGTTGACTCCGAGACCGTCGAGGTTGCGCAGCATCTGGTCGGCGACCGAGCCGGGGTTCGGCACGCTCCGATAGCGGTCGGAGCCGGCGACGACCGGCCGCGTGGTGTCGATCGAGCGGATGTCGGCGATCAGCCGCTGCTCTATCGGGAGCGCCTGCGGCGAGGTCCAGTCGGGGATCTCGTTGCCGATCGACCACATGATCACGGCCGGCGAGTTCTTGGCTTCGTTGACCATCTCCTCGATGTCGTAATCGCTCCACTGGTTGAAGTACAGGTGGTAGTCAGCGCTCAGCTTGCCGACGTCCCAGGCGTCGAACGCCTCCACCATCATCACGATCCCGAGCCGCTGGCAGATGTCGATCAGCTCAGGCGAGGGCGGATTGTGGGAGGTGCGGAACGCGTTGACGCCCATCGCCTTGAGTGCGCTCATCTGCCGCCACATCGCGTCGTAGTTGTCCACCGACCCGAGCGCCCCTTCGTCGTTGTGGAGGTCGACGCCCTGAAGCTTGAGGTGCCGACCGTTCAGGGACACGCCGCCGTTCGGGTCGAAGACCAGCCAGCGGACTCCGAACGTGACGGTCCCGGAGTCCACGATACGGTGGCCGCGAATCACCTGGGTGCGGAGCCGGTACAGGTAGGGATTGGTGGTCGACCAAAGATTCGGGTGGGCAAGACGCAGGTCACTCACCGCGGTGGCGCCGCTCTGCCCGACTGCGGTCGGGCCCGAGTTGCCGCGCGCGAGCACCCTCCCGCGGGCGTCCGCGATCGCATAGTGAAGACTCACCGTCGCGTCGCCGGCGGTGTCGTTGGCGAGCCTGGTGGACACCCGAACGTTCGCGTAGCCGTTGCCGATCGTGCTGGCAACATCGGGGGTAGTCACGAACGTGCCCCACCGAGCTATGTGCACCGGGTCGACGACCGTGAGGTGGACGTGCCGCGTGATCCCGCTGCCCGAGTACCAGCGGCTGCTCGGCTCGAGGTTCTGTACGACCACGGCGACCACGTTCGGCGTGTGGCCGTCGGTGTGCACGAGCCCGCTTACGTCGTAGCTGTACCCGGTGTAGCCATAGGGATGGTTGCCGACCAGCTGGCCGTTGACGTACACGTAGGAGTTCTCGAACACGCCATCGAAGTCGATCGAGATGCGCTTGCCCACCATCCAGCGCGGAAGCGTGAATGTCTTGCGGTACCAGCCCAGGCCACCTGGGAAGAAGCCCGTCGCATTGCTCTGATCGGGCTGCGGGTTCAGGGTGATGCTCCAGTCATGCGGGAGCGTCAACCTCTGCCACGACGAGTCGGGAAAGTCCGGCGACGCGGCCAGCGGGTTCGACGAATTGCCGTAGACCCCGGACGGGTCGCTGGTGTTCGCCGTGTTGACGAGCTGGAATCGCCAGCCATTGTCGAAGTTGAGGGTCCGCACGGCGCCATTCAAAACGCCGAGGTTCGCATCGCCGGCGCCCGAGCTCCAGCCAACCGGTCCCACATCACCCGGCGACGCCGCGGCTGCGCCGGAGGCGCCGAGCGCCATCAGCGCTCCGATCACCATCACCGTCAAGCCAACGCGTCGCGCCGATGCCAAGGCCATGCCTGTCCCTCCCCTGCTCTACGATCGGGCAGCTCCTTCCCCTAGCGGGCACACTAAAACACAAAATGTGAGCGCTCTCAAGGGGGAAGCGACCGCAGCGCTCGTGCTTTTGCCCGGATCAGCCGGGTGCAGGTGAACCGCCGATGCGGGATGCTAGTCCGGGTGCACCAGGACACCGATCAGCCGATCGACGCGGGCGCGCAGCTTCCTCTGTCCGAGGTGCTCTCGGCGCTCTCGTATGCCCTCGACATGACCGAGGGTCAGCCCCGCGGCCACGCTGAGCGCAGCTGCCTCATCGGAATGCGTCTCGCGGGCGCCCTGGGCCTGGACGACGCCTCGCGCTCGTCGCTGTTCTATGCCCTGCTGCTCAAAGACGCGGGCTGCTCCTCGAACGCGGCGCGGGTCGCTGCGCTGTTCGGCGCGGACGATGCGGTAGTCAAGAGGTCACGGCGGCTGACGGATACGAGCAGCACCTCACAGGCGGTGCTGCATGTGCTCCGCACGGCCGGAAGAGGCAGGTCCTTGCTGGCGAGAGGACGGCATGTCGGGGCGGTGCTCAGGTCTGGGCGGGCGGGCGCCCGCGCATTGATCGAGCTGCGCTGCGAGCGGGGCGCCGAGGTCGCGCGCGCAATCGGCCTGGACGAGATCGCGGCTCGCGCGATTCTGGACGTCGACGAGCACTGGGACGGCGGAGGTTACCCCTCCGGAATCTCAGCAGAGGAGATCTCCGTGGAAGGGCGGGTGCTGTGCCTGGCCCAGACCGCCGAGGTCTTCTGGCAGCACGGCGGCCGGGATGCCGCTTGCGAGATCGCGCGCCGGCGACGGCGGACCTGGTTCGACCCCAGCCTGGCCGACGCATTAGTCGACCTTGAGGAGGACTCGGACTTCTGGCAGGCCCTCGAGTCCCCCGAGGTGGCGCCACTCGAGCCGCCGGATCATGTCCTTCTCGCCGACAGTGGCCGGCTGGATCGAGTGGCACACGCATTCGCCTCGATCGTCGATGCCAAATCGCCGTATACCGCGCACCACTCCGAGGGAGTGGCCGCGATCGCGGATGCCCTGGCCGCGTTGCTCGGGCTCGAGGACAATGCCCGCGCGACCCTTCGCCGCGCCGCGCTGCTGCACGACATCGGCAAGCTCGGCGTGTCCAGCCGGATCCTGGACAAGCCCGGTCCGCTCGATCGCGGGGAGTGGGAGGAGGTTCGTCGCCATCCGCAATGGTCGCAGGAGATCCTCGCGCGGGTGGGCGCCTTCGCCGACGTGGCCCGGATCGCCGCCGAGCACCATGAGCGCTTGGACGGCAGCGGCTACTACCGAGGACTCACCGGCGAGCACCTCGACCAGCCGTCGCGGATCCTTGCCGTCGCCGACGTGGCCGAGGCGCTCAGCGCCGACCGGCCGTATCGGCGCGCGCTCGACCCCGACGAGGTCCTCAGCACCCTCCGACCCGAAGCAGGCCGCAGGCTCGACCAGGAGGTGCTAACCGCCCTCGGGCACGTCCTCCCCGCGCGATCATCGCTCACAGTCGGCTAGCCCCCGTGGCGAAACGACCGGGCGAAAGGACGAGCGGATCGTCGCTGGGCATGTGACGCCTGCGCGCGGGGCACTCAGTACGTCGTTTCGTATCAGGTTGCGCGTTGCCGGCTCTTTCGGGCAGTGTGGAGATCGCGCCAGCCGCTGTCCGACATCGGCGTCTCACCGACCGAAGCCGATGAGTCAGGCCCCGCCGGCAAGCGCCAGCGACCGGTCAGCGCCGGCTAAGCGCCGGAGGCCGGTCACCGCCCGCCAGCGTCGCGGTCTCGCAGCCTCCCTCCGGCGCGCCGCCGATCGCGGACTGCACCGCGACGGCGACCGGCGCCGGTTCGAGGTGTTGCTGCTCGACCGGATGGCGGTGGTCAGGCCCGAGCTGCTCGAGCTTGCCGATTCGCTCGAGCGATGCGGCGATCCTGATCCGGCGGCCTTCGCTGACCTGCGCCGACTGCTGACTGACGGTTGCCAGAGCCCTCTCTACAACCCGGACGTTCACATATCCGAGCTTCGCGCAACGCTGTATTACCTACGAGCCGGACTGACGCTCGGATAGGTCACACACACCCAGTTCCGTCTGCACGGGGCGCGGCAGCGAAGCGAGCGGACAGACGTAGTTGATCGCGTCGAGCACGGTCCGCCACCTTCCTGAGGCGTAGTGGAAGATCGCCGTCGGGTACCACGTGTACCGCCCGCACCGGGTCAGGTGATTGAAGTCAGCCCGGGCGTACGTGCGGTTGGTGGCCAGGATGGTGACGCTCAAGCACCTGAGTGGATAGCCGTAGGCGGCTGCGACTCCGTCTGGACCTCTTTCACGCGTCACACCACCGACAGGAATTCGATCGCCCAACCACAGCACCCCCACCGATGCGATCAACAGCACAAGCGCGAGCGCGACGATAGCGCCCCGCGGCATCCGGCCCGCGGGTCCTTTACCCGCGGTGACCTCCACGACAACCACATGCGTCGCCCCGGATGGGTGCTTGCGCATCGATCCAGTATCACTGACCGGAGCCTGGTCGAGTCAGCGACGTACATCGTCGGTTTCTCATCCCGGCTCCTGGAGAGGTCCTATCCAAGGAACCGAACCACGTCCTCGGCGTCGGCCTCGAGCGCGGCGACAGCGCCGCGCTCCATGCGCGCGAACGGCTCGAGCACGACGCGGCGGCCCGACAGGCTCCACGTCGCCGCGGCGCGCCCGCCAACCAGGGCGATCGGCCGGAACATCCCGCCGCTTACGACGCGCGGCTCGTGCTCTGCGAGGATCTGCTCGCGTGAGCACCACCCCATGAGCAGCGGATCAAAGGCGCCCAGCAAGCGCGCCGGCGCAACCCGGCTCACGCGCAGCCGGCCGGCCAGGCTGACCAGGCCGTCCGCTCGAACTTCAAGCTCGCCGGCGATCGCCTTCAGGCCCGCCCGCGCATCGCGCAACGGCAGTCCCGCCCAGCGGGCGAGGTCGCGCTCGCCAGCCGGGGCGTGCCCGGTGAGGTAGCGCCGGGCGAGCTCCGCCAGGGCGCTCTCGCGCGAGCCGACCTTCGGCGCCCCGAGCCAGTCGCGCACGAGCACGTAGGCATGTTGCCCGTCCACCATCGGCCCGCGAACCGTCAGCCCGCGCAGGCACGCGAGCATCAGCAGGTGAACGAGCGCCTGGCCCGCGGTGCGGACGCCGGCCCGGTCGATGCGCTCGCGCAGCTGCGTGCGCGTCAACGCTCCGTCGCGGGCGAGCGACTGTGCGATCACCGTGACGGCGCGCTCGGCGGCGCCCGGCGCGACTCCCTCCTGAGCCAATCGCCGGGCGTTCCCGGTGAACAGCTGTGGGGTCGTCAGCGCATGAAGCCACGGATAGTCGCCGCTCGAGACCAGATGCAGCGTGCCGCGGTTCAGCCAGCTGATGAGCAGTGACCGGTCCGCCGTCAAGCTCCGGTCGACGTCGCTGGCGCTGAGGCCGCTGGTCCGCGCCCGTATCGCCAGCCTCGCCGCCCGCGCGTCCTGGGCTTGGATCGCCAGCAAGTGCTCGACCACCGCCACCGGATCTTGCCCGTGCCCCCGTGCCGACGAAGTCGCAGGGGGGCCGGCGAGCAGCTGGGCCGTGAGCCGCTCCGCCCTCACCCCGCATCGAGTGCGCGCAGCCCCAAACCCAGGAGTGCGTACGCCTCCTCCAGGTTCTCCACAAGGTCACTCGACGGGTCATCGACCCAGACCAGGAACGCGGCCATCGATGTACCGAGCGCCGCATGCGCCACCATCTGCGGGATCAGGTCATCCGCCCGGCACCCAACCCGCCGTGCCACGAACTCGGCGATCACCGCGCGCCATTCCGCATACCGCAGGGCCGAATGCGCCTGCAGAGCCGGAACGGCCGTGATGAGGCGCATGCGGATCCGCAGCTCGGGCAGCTGATCGTCCTCATAGCGGTTTGACTCGACGACGGCGCGGCCGAGCGCCTCGTGCAGGGGCTCGTGGGCCCCCGTGTCCTCCAGGCAGCGGCGCAGGCGCGCGAGCACCCAGTCGAAGTCGCCCCACGCCATGTCGTTCTTGGAGGCGAAGTAGCGAAACAGCGTGCGGCGGCTCACCCCGAGGGCGTCGGCGATGTCGTCGACGGTCGTCTCCTCGAAGCCGCGCTCGGCGAACAGCTCGAGCGCGGTGCGGGTCACCGCCCGTCGCGAGGTTCCCGGCGGGCGCCCCGGCCGCTGAGCGACGCTATCGGTCACGGGCGCTAATCCCGCGCCGCGATCGCCTCGACGATCGCAGAGCGCGGATCCTCGTAGCCGCCGGCGCTGATCGACAACACTCCCTCTCGGTCCGTGAGCTGCCCACCTTACCGCAGCCTCTCTCCGAGGCCCGAGGCACGCGCCACCGGGCGCTCCACCGCGCGCCGCACCGCGTCCTCGCCGGCGACCAGGATCAGTTCCCGGCGCGCCCGCGTGACCGCGGTGTAGAGCAGCTCGCGGGTGAGGATGCGCGAGGTCGCGGAGGGCAGCAGCACAGCCACGGTGTCGAACTGGGAGCCCTGGCTCTTGTGCACGGTCATCGCGTATACGGTGTCGACCGCGCCCAGTCGTAGCGGGCTGAAGTGCATGAGCTGACGACCGCGCTCGAACACCGCGGTCGCGTGCTGCGCCGAGTCCTGCACGATCACGCCCGTGTCGCCGTTGTAGAGACCGAGCTCGTAGTCATTCTCGGTGATCAGCAATGGCCGGCCCACGTAGTCGCGCTGCTCGACGTCGAGGTCCTCGATCTCGGCCGACAGCCAGCCCCGCACGCGCGCGCTCCAGTCGCTCACGCCGTAGGGGCCGCGGCGGTGAGCGCAGAGCAGGCGGAAACGCCCCAGCGCCTCGAGCGCGTCGCGGGCCCCGCCCGCGCGCGCGGCCGCGACCACGGCGGCGCCGGCCGCCACCGCGCGCTCTCGCACCAGCCGCAACTCGTCCGTAGCCCCGGCCTGCTCGACGTCAACCGGCAGCCACGTCACCTCGCCCGGCGCCTCGCCCAGCGCGGCCACGGTCGCGTCGCCATCGCCCCGGCGCACCGCGTCGGCCAGCTTGGCGACGGCGTCACCGTAGCGATGCACGCGCTCGAGGACCACGATCCCCTCCCCGACCTCCCTCCCGGCCGCGCTGACGATGTCGCCCAGGACGACCCCGGCTTCGATTGAGGTGAGCTGCCCGGGGTCGCCGACCAGCACCAGCCGCGCCTCGGACCGCACCGCTTCCACCAGGCGCGCCATCAGCGACAACGACACCATCGACGTCTCGTCCACGATCACGACGTCGTGCGGCAGGCGACTGAGACGGTGGTGGGCGAAGCGGCTGTGGCTTCCCGGACGCCGGCCGAGCAGCCGGTGCACGGTTGACGCGCGCAGTTCTATCAGCCGCGTACGGATCTCCTCGCCGACGGCCAGCCGAGCGGCCTCCTCGTGCACCGCCTCCTGCAGGCGCGCGGCCGCCTTGCCGGTGGGCGCCGCCAATGCGATCAGCGGCGGCCGCGACCCTTGAGCGGCGCCCTGCTCGACCAGCTCCGCGACCATCCGAGCAACTCTCGTGGTCTTCCCCGTGCCGGGCCCGCCGGCGATCACGGACAGGCGCCGGCTCGCGGTGAGCTCGTTCAGATCGGCCGCCACCGCCCGCTCCTCGCGCCAGTAGCGATCGAGGTACAGGCGCGTGCCGATCAGCCGCAGGGGCCGGTCGGCCTCGGCTGCGGGATCCTCCTCGCCCACCGCGACCAGGTGGCTGGACCTCACCGCAGCGACCCAAGCACCTGCCTCGGGCCAGGGAAGCGAAGCCAGGTCGACCGGCTCCTCGGTCTCGACGTTCGCGGTCTCGCGGATCGTGGCCAGGTCGACGAACACGTGACCGAGTCGCGGCCCGCGCACCGCGAGCGCCACCGCCAGCCTCACCGCATCGTCCTCCTCCTCGCCCAGCTCGGCCACCCGCGCCGCCACGTGCACGTCGGCCGGGGAGAGCAGGCCGGCGTCGTTGAACGCGCGCAGCAGCCCGGTGGCGCCGACCGCGCGGGACGCCGCGAACGGATCTGCCACCGCGCTCACCGGGAACCCCTCTCGCCGCTCAGCACGCCGCTGAGCGCGGTGACGAGCGCGCCCGGTGGACGCCAGGCGAACACCCCGTGCCCCGGGTCGCCGGCCATCCCGCGTACGAACAGGTAGAGCACCCCGGCCAGATGCTGGTCTGGGTCGTACCCGCGCATCCGCCAGCGCAGGTAGCGGTGTAGCGCCACCGTGTAGAGCAGGGCCTGCAGTCCGTAGTGAGCGCGGCTCATCTCCGCGGCGACGGCGTCGGGGCGGTAGTGGGCGAGGAGCAGCGGCTCGTCCGTCGGCCCGAGCCAGTTGGTCTTGTAGTCGGCGATCGCGAACCGCGGACCGTTGATGCGGATGACGAGATCGATACTGCCGGTGAGAAAACCGCGCACCTGCGCGCGCAGCGACGGATCCTCGAGCCGGGCGGCGTAGGCCGCCATCGGATCCTCAGGCGGCAGGTGCCTGCGCAGCGCCTCGGCGATCGCCCGCACGGTGAGCCGGCCGCTGGGCTCGTCGCCACCGACCAGCGGCAGCTCGAACTCGAGCTCGTCCAGCCGGTCGCGACGTGAGATGTCGCGCAGCCGCCTGCCGTCCACGAGCGGACCCAGCGGCGTTTCGATCGCGGAGCGCAGCCCCTCGACGATCAGGGCGGGCTCCCCAAGCTCCAGCGGCCGGCGAAGCTGCGCCGCCGCGACGCGCTCCGCGAGCTCCGCGTCGAGGTTGTCGGCGGCGAAATCGGTGGCTTCGAGAACCGCGTGCACGAAGGTCCCAAAGGCGACGCCCACCGGACTCGCGCCGAGCGGCGACACGCGGTCGGCGTCGGGTACGGCGTCCGGCGCAGCGGCGGCCGGCGCAGCGGCGCCCGGTGGGCCGCCGGGAACGGGCGCCGGCGCCTCGGGCTCGTCGCTCAGCACCGGCCGCTCGGGCTCGCTCGCCACCAGCGGGTCGTGTGCCTCGGCGGTGATGTCGCTGTAGGAGGTGCGCCGCCACCACAGGTCCAGTTGCCGGTCGAACCGCGCGGCCCCGAGGTCGACCGGCGGCTCGACCGGCGGGCTCCAGGTCGTCGGCATCCCGAGGACAGAGCGCTCGATGCTGATGCGGCCCACGGCCTGCGCGGCCATGTCCGCAAAGCGCTCCTCAGCGGCGTCGTCGGTGGGGGTTGACCTTCCCTCGGGGGCGATGTCCCCCTCCGGTCCCTTGGCGAACAGGAGGCGCCCGAGCGGAGAGTTACGGCTGTCGTACGAGCCTGCCCACCAGATCACCGCCTGGTGCTTGGCGCGTGTCAGCGCCACGTACGCGAGCCTCAGGTCCTCGCCCCGCTGCTCGTCGCGATGCCGCCGCACGTGGGCATCCCAGGCGCGCCCCTCCAGGCCGACGTCGACCGTCCGCCGGAAGCCGGTCGCGGGGTCGTGGAAGAACACCGGCTCGGGCTCGCGCGGGATGTAGCTCGGTTCCCACAGGAACGGGCAGTACACGACGGGATACTCGAGCCCCTTGCTCCGGTGGATCGTGAGGACCTGCACCGCTTCGGCGTCCGACTCGAGCCGCCGGGTTCGTTCGTCCTCGGCGTCCTCGCGCCCGGCGTCGGCGACCCGCTCGGCGAGCCAGCCGCGCAGCGCCGTCACTCCGAGCCGCTCGGCGCTGGCGGCTCGGTGCAGCAGCTGAGCCAGATGGTTGAGGTCGGTGAGCCGCCGCTCGCCGCCCGTCTCGGCCAGGACCCGGGCCGCCAGGTCCTCGCTGACGATGATCGCTTCGGTGAGCGCGGCGACGCCGCCGTCGCGCAGGATCCGGCTCCAGCGGTGCAACCGCCGATGCACCTCCTCCCACTCCGCCTCCGTCGCGGTGGCGATGCGCTCGCCCCCCCACCCGAGAAACAAAGTCGCCGCCGCGGTGCGGGCGCGGATCGTCGAAGCCGGGCGCTCGAGCGCCTCGAGCAGGCGCAGCCAGCCGCGGGCGGTGACGGTGGCGAACACGTTGCCGCCGCCGTTGATGACGGCGGGCACGCGGGCCGCTTGCAGCTGCGCGCAGATCAGCTCGGCGTTCGCGTGCGTGCGCACCAGCACGGCGATGTGCCCGGGGCAGAGCGCCTCCTCGCCGGTCGGCTCTCCGTCAGGAGATCGCTGCTCGAGCCTCGCCCCCGACGCCAGCAGCCGGACCACATCCGCGGCCAGGTCACGGGCGACATGGGTCCGGGCGGAAGGCGCCCTGGCATATCCATAGTTGGTCAACTCGACGCTCGGCTCGGACCGGGGTACGACGCGTACGCGCAGCGCGGCCGGCTCCGGCGCGCCGCGCAGGCGCGCCTCCTGGTGCGCCGGCGCCGCCCTCACCTGGCGGTAGACGATGTCAGCGTGGCCGAGCCGCGCATCGGCGAACAGCGCGTCGAAGGCGTCGAGCAGGGGCTGGTCGCTGCGCCGGTTGACCCCCAGGGTGGCGTGCTCCCGGGCGGTGGCGGCGGCCACCAGGTACGCGTACACGTCGGCGCCCCGGAACGCATAGATCGCCTGCTTGGGATCGGCGACCAGGACCAGCGTGACCCCTTCGGTGACGAATGCGCGCGAGAGGATCTGCCACTGGCTCGGGTCGGTGTCCTGGAACTCGTCGACCAGGACGACGTCGTAGCGCGTGCGCAGACGCTCCTTCGCCGCCTCGGCGCTCCGACCGCGCAGGATGTCCCTGAGCCGCGTCAGCAGGTCGTCGTAGGTCATGATGGCCAGCCGCCGCTTACGCTGCTCGAGCTCCTCGCGCACCCGGACCGCCAGCCGGTAGCGCATCGCCGCGGTGCTCTCCGCCGGCTCGTCGCGCGGCTCGAGCTCCGACATCGGGTTCTCCACGGCCGCCCGGCCGATCTGCAGTGCCTCGGCGCGCGTGAACCTGGCGCCCCCGCCGCTGCGCGGGCCAAAGCGCCTCACGTACAGGTCGTCAAGCGTTTCCTCGAGCAGCTCCGAGACATCCTCGACGAATTCCGTCTCTCGGTCGAGGTCGCCGATCGTTCCGAGTTCTGCCAGCACCTCCTGGCAGAAGCCGTGCGTGGTGGCGATCGTGGCCGCGTCGAAGTCGGCCACGGCGCGCGCCAGCCGTTCGTGCCGGGAACGCACCTCCTCCTCGCTCCCCGTCGCCAGCAGCGTGACCACCGGATCGCTCCCGGGGTCGGGCCCACCGTCGAGGATCGACGAGAGCTGCTGCTCGCACCCGACCAGACGTTCGCGCACCCGGTCGCGAAGCTCGCCCGTCGCGATTCGCGTGAACGTGATCAGGAGCAGCCGATCGAGCGGGGTCCCCTCCGCCACATAGCGCGCGGCCAGGGCGGCGATCGTGTACGTCTTGCCGGTGCCGGCGCTCGCTTCGAGCACGGTTACGCCGGACGGCAGCGGCCCGCACAGGTCAAACTCGGTGTAGGCCTGCGCGAGGCTCATTGGTCGCTGAGCGTCTCGACAGCCAACAACCCGCGCCACAGCCGCATCGCGTAGCGCCCGAACCGGGTGTTCTCCGTCTCGTCCCAGGCCGCCCCTCGTTCATCGGCTCGCGGGGCCTCCGCCAGGAGCCGGGCGAACGGGACGCCTTCGCCATAGACCAGCACGTGCTCCGGCTGGCGATCCTCCTTCTCGTAGCGGTACGCGGTCTCCCAGGCCCCGCGGGCCGCGGTCTCGCCGTCCCCGCCGCTCGCCACGGCGTGGGCGTAGGCGGCAGATGTTTCGCACGCCACCGGCAGCGGCTCGCGCATGCCTCGGTCGTAGAGGTCGAGCAGTACGGCGAGATGCTCGAGCGCCGACCACCTCCGGGCGTCCGGAGCGTCCGCGACCGGCGGAATCCGGGCGACCGTCACGCCGGCGCCGCGAACGCCGGCCCGGGCGCGTCCGATGACCACGGACTCGAACGGCTGCTCGGGGCGTGCCGCGCTCAGCGCGAGCAGGATCACCCAGGCGCGCAGCCGGTCGCGAGCCCGGACCCGCGAGTAGGAGATCGTCCGGATCACCTCGCCGCACACGCCGGTGACCGTGCCGGCCAGCGTGCGCCCGTCCGGTAGTGCGAGGTTGACGTCGAGCGAGCCGGGAGACCCGGCGGTGAGCTTGCCGGCGGCAGCCGCCAGCTGGCTGACGACGCCGCCGATGCGCGCGAGCGCAGGCCGCGCCAGCTCACCCGGCGGAAGCGCGCCGCGGGCGATCTCGCCCTGCATGCATGCCTTCAGCTCCGCCCCGGCCAGGACGCCCTCGAGCAGTCGCTGCCCGACCGCCCACTCGCCGAGCGGGTCGAGCTCGACGGGCATCGCATCGACCACCTCGTCGAAGTACTCGCTGACGCTGACCGCGAGCCGGTCGCGCAGGAGCGCCCGGATCGGATGCTCGACGAACCGGATGAGGCTACCGAGCTCGACCACCGGCTCGCTGCGAGGCGGAAGCGCTCCCGCCAGGAATGGCGTGCGGTCCGGCCGCTGGCGCTTCATCGCTTCCGCGCCGGCCAGTGCCTGCGGGTCGAAGCCCCACCGCCGGCCCGGAACGAGCTTGCCCACGGTGAAGTTCCGCGGATCGAAGCCCTGCAGCGGGTGGTGGACGACGACGCTCTCGCGCGCCAGGCCGTCCCGACACTGGACCGTGCGGTCGACGATGTCGAGCAGCTCGCCGACCGGCACCGCCGGCGGGCGCCTCACGTTCGTCCGCTCATCGTTGCCGGTGTAGGTGATGATCAGGCGCTCGGTCGCCGCGAGCAGCGCGTCGAGGAGCATCTGGCGATCCTCGGCGCGGGCGTCGCGATCGCCGACGTGCGGCTCGGCCAGCATCAGGTCGTCACCGTCACGGCGAACGCGCCGCGGATACTCGCCATCGTCGAGCCCGAGGATGCAGACCACGCGGTGCGGGACCGAGCGCATCGGCACGAGGGTGCAGACGGTCAGGTGGCCGGTGCGGAAGTTGGCCCGCGTGGGACGCCCGCGCAGACGGTCGGCCAGCAGCACGCGAACATCGGCCAGCTCGAGCGTCGCTGCCCCGGACGCGCTCGCGTCCTCGGATTCGCTGCGGACGTCGTCGAGCAGGCGCTCGAGCTCGCGCCGCTGCCACGACTCCCGGTCGCTCGTGGCCGTGAGCGCCTCGGCGGCGCCGGCGATGGCCTCGCGCCAGGCGTCAATCGGCTTGGCGTCCGACAGCGCGTCGGCCGCCGCCTGCACCCGGCCGACGAACTCGGCAAAGCGCCCGGCGAGATCGATCGCGCCGCTCTCCACGTCGTCGAGGGGAAGCACGCCGCCGACGAGCCGCCGATCCTCCTCGGTCATGGCGACGCCCGCCAGCACTCGATCGAGGCCCCGGCGCCACGTGTTGGCGCTGACCGTTCCGAGCCGGAAAGGCTCCCGGTGCGGGGCGTCGAAGCCCCAGCGGATCCCGCTCGCGGCAACCCAGTCCTGCATGCGGGACAGGTCGTCGTCGTCGAAGCCGAAGCGCCGGCGCACCGGCTCGCGCGCCGCGAGATCGAGCAGCTGTGATGCCGTCGCCCGCTGGTCGGCGAGCGCGAGCAGTTGGCTGACCACGCCCAGAACCGGGTTGGTCTGCCGCAGCGAGCGGTCCGCGAGCCTGACGCGCAGATCCGGCAGCCGTGGCGCGGCTGGAACGTCGTCATCGTCGATCTCGCCGCTGGCGGTCCCGCCCGCCCCGAACGTGGCCTGGATGAGCGGCGCGAACGTCTCGATGTCAGGGCACATCACGATCACGTCGCGCGGCTCGAGCGTCGGGTCGTCCTCGAGCAGGTGGAGCACCGCGTCGCGCAGGACCTCGACCTGACGGGCGCGCCCGTGACAGGCGTGGACCTGGACGCTGCGGTCCTCGCCGCTGAGGAGCGGGCGCAGGTCGAACTCGCCGGGCAACGGCGGCCCCGGTGGCTGCCGGTCCTCGCGGACGTCCCGCTGGATCATCGTCAGCAGGGTCTGCGCTCCGGCCGAGGGGAGCGCGTGGTGGTGGTCGAGGCTCTCGCCGGTGTTCGCGAGCACGAGCTGGAGCTCCCGCACGTCCCGGCCCCAGGAGGCGAGCAGTCGGTTGACCGGCAGCTCGGCCGTCCGGTCGCCGGCCCGCCTCGTGATCCCCGGCCCGCTGCGCAGCTCACCGGCGGCCAGGTGCCACAGTGACGGAGAGGGGTGTAGGACGAACAAATGCACCTCGCGTCCGGCGGCGATCGCGGCCAGCACGTCGAGGTAGGAGCGCGGCATCCGCGTCAGCCCGAACAGCGACAGCCGCTCCGGGAGGTCGAGCAAGGGGGGCTCCTCGCGGATCCGGGCGCACGCGTCGCTCAGGCGCTCTGCCGGGCTCGGCTGGCCGATGCGCTGCCGGAGCCGGCGCCACAGCTCGGCCTGCCATCCGTCGTGATCGCCGCCGGACGCACCGGCCGCCCCGGCCACGCCAGCCGCGCCGGCCGCCCAGGACCGCACCATGTCTGGCCGGTGCACCCCATACCGGTCGAACAGATCCGCGATGTGACGCACCACCGCGAAGCGCCGGGCGGGCTCCGCGGACCCGCCCCGCGCGCCCGTCAGGTGCCGCTCGAGCGCGGCCAGCCACGGCTCCCTGAAGCATTCGTCTACCACTTCGAGCAGCGGCCAGACCGACCGCTCCGCCGGCCAGGGATCGCTCTGCGGATCGATCCCCGTCGCGGCGGCGAGCGCGGCCAGGATCAGCCGGCCCGGGAAGGGAAAGTCCACGTTCGCGCACACCCCGTCCCTGCCGCCTTCAGACGTTCCCAGGCGCGTCGAGAGCGTTTGCGTGAGCCACCGCTCGATACCGCGCGTCGGTACCGCGACGATGTCCGGCGTGAACGGATCCTCGAGCGGGAAGCACAGCGTGTCGGCCAGGGCCGCGGCCAGACGATCGGCGCGTTCGGCTCGATGGACGTGGAGCATTGTTCAGGAAGCTAGTACGACCTAACGCAATCAGGCCCGGCCCAGCCGGCGTCTCGCCGCCGGGGGGTGATTTCCGGGGCACCTGCGACTCTATGAATGAGTGCTGAGGACTCGCCCCGACACTTTCGCCGCCATCGCCTTGCAGCGGCTCCGGACGGTGACCGGCGACGCCGCCGCACAACTGCGCGACGGCCAGCTCGAGGCGATCCGCGACGTGGTGGAGGACCGCGCCCGCGTGCTCTGCGTGCAGCGGACGGGCTGGGGAAAGTCCGCCGTGTACTTCGTCGCCACCGCGCTGCTGCGCGAGGCAGGGGCCGGACCCACGCTGATCGTCAGCCCGTTGCTGGCGCTGATGCGCAACCAGATCGCCGCCGCCGGGCGGCTCGGCCTCCGGGCGCACACGATCAACAGCACCAATCTCGACAAGTGGGACGACGTGCGCGGGCGGCTGGCCGCCGACACCATCGACCTGCTGCTGATCAGCCCCGAGCGTCTGAACAACCAGAAGTTCCGCGAGGACATGCTGCCGCTGTTCGCGGCCTCGGTCGGCCTGCTCGTGATCGACGAGGCGCATTGCATCTCGGACTGGGGCCACGATTTCCGTCCCGATTACCGGCGCGTGAAGGACATGCTCGATGCCCTGGACCCGGACGTCGCGGTGCTCGGCACCACGGCGACGGCAAACGATCGTGTGGTGGCGGACGTGGTGTCTCAGCTGGCCGCCGGCGGCGGCCAGCCGCTTCGCTCCTATCGCGGACCGCTGGCCCGCGCCAGCCTGCGCCTCGAAGTGCTGGAGCTCCCTCAACCCGCGCAGCGCCTGGCCTGGCTGGCGAGCAACCTGCCCCGCCTGCCCGGCTCGGGCATCGTCTACACCCTGACCAAGCGCGATGCCGCGCAGGTGGCGGCATTCCTGTCCGGCCGCGGGATCGACGCGGTCGCCTACAGCGGCGAGCACGAGTCCGAGGAGCGGATCGCCATCGAGGACCGGCTCCTGCGCAACGAGGTCAAGGTCGTCGTCGCCACCACCGCACTCGGCATGGGCTACGACAAACCTGACCTGAGCTTCGTCGTGCACTACCAGGCACCGGGCTCGGCCGTGGCGTACTACCAGCAGATCGGGCGCGCCGGGCGCGGCGTCGATCAGGCCGACATCGTTTTGCTGCGCGGCGGCGAGGACCGGCGAATCCAGGACTTCTTCATCGAGCAGGCGTTTCCCGCCCGCGAGCACGTCATGGCGGTTCTGGGCGAGCTTGAGCAGGCTGGCGATACCGGACGCACGACCCGCGAGTTGATGGCCGTGGTGAACCTCGGCGCGGGGCGGATCGAGGCAATGCTGAAGATCCTCGACGTCGAGGGCGCCGTCGCTCGCGCCGGCACCCGCTGGAAGCTGATTCCAGACGCGGGCTGGACCTATGACGCCGAGCGCTACGCGGCCGTGACCACGCTCCGCCGCGCCGAGCAGCGGGCCATGGCCGCGTTCGGATCGGACGGGCGCTGCCTCATGCGCGTTCTCCAGGAGGAGCTGGATGACCCCGCGGCGGCCGACTGCGGGCGCTGTTCGGTGTGCGCCGGTCCTCGCTTCGCGGCACCGCTCGATCCCGCGCTCGTCGAAGCCGCGGGCCGGCATCTGCGCTCGAGCCCGATCGAACTCGAGGTCAAGAAGATGGCGCCTGACGCCGCTGGCACGATGCGCAAGATCCCCGAGGACGTGCGCGTCGAGCCCGGGTGGGCGCTCGCGCGCTTTGGCGACGGCGGCTGGTGGCCGGCCATCGAGCGTGGTCTGCGCGCGGGCGAGTTCGAAGACGACGTGGCGGCCGCGCTGGCCGATCTCCTACGCGCCGCGGGCGCCGACTGGGTGACGTGCGTGCCCTCGGTGCGGCTGGGCGACGCGGTGGAGCGGCTGGGCAATCGCCTCGGGGTCCCATTCGTCCGCCTCCTGGACCGCGTCGCCCGGCGTCCGCCCCAGCGCGATATGGCCAACGCGGCGCAGCAGGTCGCCAACGTGCGAGGCGCCTTCCGCGTGGTGGCGACGCCGCCGGCCGGGACGGGCGTGCTCCTCGATGACCGCCGCATGTCGGGGTGGACGCTGGCCATGGTCGGCGGGCAACTGCGCCGCGCCGGCGCCGCGCGTGTCGTGCCGGTGGCGCTGGCCACGGCGTTCTAACCTGGGCCTCGCTGCGCTCGGCATCCCTGGGACCGTTGCGCCGGACATCCATGCCCGGCGCTTCGCGCCGCGTCGCCCCTTTGCCACAGTAGCCTCGACGGTGAGATCCATGCCGCCCACGCCCAGGGCACCTGAGGGCCCGTAAGGAGGAGCCGTGCGACGCTTCATTGTTGTCTGCCTCACGACCATCGTCGGGCTCGGCGCCGTCGGCGGCGCCGTGGCATCGACGAGACCCGCGCGCGCCGCCTCCGTCGTTCACATAGTCGTCTTTCACTCGAGGACGGGTGGCACTGTGGTGGCCGCGAAGGTGGTCATCCACGGCCGCGCCTTCCCGTTCCTGGTTGATACCGGCGCGAGCGTGACGCTGGTCAACCCGACCCTGGCCCGGCGCCTTCACCTGAGGACGGTCGGCAAGCCGCATAAGTTCTGCGGCGTTACCGGCTGCTCGTTGGCGCGCCGTGTGCGACTCTCGAACTGGAGCATCGGCGGCCAGCCGCTCCCGTCGATCGTCGCGTCGAGCTCCCCGATCGTCGGGACGGGCGGCTTCGGTTTCGGTCTCCTCGGCTCAGATGTGCTGTCCCGGTTCGGCTCGGTGACGAT
Organism: uncultured Solirubrobacterales bacterium; assembly: GCA_963719355.1. Classification (GTDB taxonomy): domain Bacteria; phylum Actinomycetota; class Thermoleophilia; order Solirubrobacterales; family Solirubrobacteraceae; genus Palsa-465. Next base: position 380,479 of record CAVRBZ010000001.1, read on the forward strand.
CGACTACCGCGACAAGTTGCTGACGCTCGGCTGACGGTCAGCCCGCCGAGCCTCGGTCCACGTCACGTGTTCATCCGGCGGTTTGCCTGGCGAGGCCGACTCGTGCCGGCGCGTCACTGAGCGGTGAACCCGCCGTCCACCGGCAGCGCCACCCCGGTGATGAACGACGCCTGGTCGGAGGCGAGAAAGAGCGCGGCCGCCGCGCACTCCTCGGGTCGGGCCAGCCGCCCCAGCGGCTGGGCGGTGGCGAACTCTTCACGCGCGCGCTCGGTGTCGGGCAGCTCGTCGAAGAAGCTCTCGAGCATCGGCGTGTCGACGATCCCAGGACAAATCGCGTTCACGCGGATGCCCTCGGGCGCCCAGTCGAGCGCGAGCGCTCGCGCCAGCTGGATCGCCGCGCCCTTGGTGGCGCAGTAAATCGGCGAGTCGCGCTGGGCCACGAGCCCCGTCTTCGACGCCATGACCACCAGGCTGCCGGTCGTCCGCGCGAGCGCGCGGTGGGCCGCCTGGGCCAGGTAGACGACCGCGCGCAGGTTCACCGACAGCAAACGGTCGATGTCCTCGTCGGTCGTGTCGTCGATCGAGCGAGCCAGGTTCACCCCGGCGTTGGCGATAACCGCGTCAAGCCGGCCGAAGCGATCCTCCGCCAGCGCGACCGCCGCGTCGTTCACCTCACGAGTGGCGACGTCGCCGACGATCGTCTGGCTCCCGTTTTCGGCGGCGCCTCTCAGCGCGTCCCCGTCGCGGTCGACGAGAACCAGGTCCCATCCCGCCTGAGCGAACACCCGCGCACACGCCGCACCGATCCCATTGCCGGCACCCGTGAGGACCGCCGCACTCACAGCGCCAGCCCGTACAGCGCCGCCGCGGTCTCGCCCAGTACCGCGTCCCGCGTCGCCCCCGGCGCGCCATCGAGGACCCGCAGTGTCTCGCTCCACACCCGCTCGTAGTCGCCGGCCATCAGGCACACCGGCCAATCGGAGCCGAACATCAGGCGCTCCGGCCCGAACCGCTCCAACGCGACGTCGACGAATGGGCGCAGATCATCCGCGGACCAGTGCTCGGGATCGGCCGCCGTGTTCAGCCCCGACACCTTGGCGTACACGTTCGCCTGCGCCGCCGCAGCGGCCAGCTGAGTCGCCCACGGCTCGAGTTCGCCGGCGGCGATCGGCGGCTTCCCGAGGTGGTCGATCACGATCTTGAGTCCCGGCAGTTCCTCGGCTAGACCGGGTACGTGCACGAGATGGCGCGGGAACACGGCGGGTATCTCGAAGACGATGCCGCGTTCGGCCAGCAGCGCGAGGCTCTGCCGGACCGGTGCTCTGAGCAGCCAATCCGGATCCGGCTCGTCGTGGACGAGGTGGCGGACGCCGCGGAAGGCCGGATGCAGGCAGTAGCGCGCCAGCGCACGCGCCGCCTCCCCCGGTTCGAGCAGCGGGACCCAGCCGGTGACGCCGGCGATCCAGGGATGTCGGTCGGCGCGAGCCAGCATCGCATCGGTGTCCGTGTAGGAATTGGCCGCCTGCACGGTGATCGTGTGCGCGATGCCGGCGCCGCGCAGGAGCGGCTTGAGGTCGCCGGGTTCAAAGTCGCGGTGGATGGGGGCGTACCGCGAGTGGGTCAGCCACGGGTAGTCGCCGTCCCGCAGACTCCAGAAGTGCTGGTGCGCGTCCACGCGCGGCGCGTCAGCCAACATCCACCTGATGCGGCGATCCGCATCGCGGCGTGACGAACTGGCGCACGGTCGCGTTGTTCAGGTTGGCCTTGGTGACCATCACCGCGCCGGTGTTCTCGTTGGCGGGGCGCTTCTGATGGCGCAACAGCGCGACCGTGGCGCGCACCCCGTCGTAGCCCATGCGGAACGGATCCTGCGAGATCAAGCCCGCGACCAGGCCCTGCTTGACGCCGTCCACCTCGTCGGGCGAGGTGTCCCAGCCGATGATCTTGACCTTGCCCGCGCGATGGGCGATCCGGACGGCCTCCACGGCGCCCACGTCGCTCGCCTCGTTGGCCGCGAACAGCCCCTTGAGGTCGGGATTGGCGGTGAGGATGTTGGCGGTGACGGTCAGCGCCGTGTTGTAGTCGTTCTGGCTGTACTGGATGCCGACGAGGTGCAGTTTCGGGTGTTTCTTGAGCTCCTCCTGGAACCCCTGCACCCGCTGGTCGTTGGTCTGACTCCCGGCGTGGAACGCGATGATCGCGATCTTCCCGCCGGCCGGCCCGATCGCCTTGGCCAACTGGTCGGCGGCGAGCTTCGCGCCGGCGATGTTGTTCGTGGCGATCAGCGGGACGTTCTTCGGCTGAGGGGTGGTGCCCGAGTCGATCGAGACGACCTTGATTCCCGCCTTGGTCGCGCTGGTCGAGACCTCGTTCATCGCGGTCGCGTCGGTGGCCGCGTACACCAGCCCGTTGACTCCCTCGCCGATGTAGTTGTTGAGCAGGTTGAGCTGTCCGACCACGTCGGTCTCGTCGGTCACGCCGTTCCAGGTAACCTGGACGCCCGGCAACTGAGAGACCGCGCACGTGGCGCCCTCGTGCACCTTGGTCCAGTAGTCCAGGCCGACCGATTTGGGGATCACGGCAAGGTGAATCGGCGGCGTCTTCTGCAGCGTGACCTTGGTCTTGTGGTCCTTGACGACCGCGCACCCGGAGATCGCGAGCGCAAGAACGCCGAGCAGGATGCTGGTCAGCTTGTTAGGTCGCATGGGCGCTCCCAGGCTCCCCCTTCGCGCCCCCTCGCGGCTCGTTCCCTTCGTCGGCCTTGCGTCGCTCACTCTGCTCGGATGCCGCGGACAGCCGCCGACGCCGGACCTGGTCCCACCACACCGCGAGCCAGATGATCACGCCGATGATCACCTGCTGGTAGTACTGCGTGATGTTCAGCAGCACTGCGCCGTTGGTGACCACCGCGATGAGGAACGCACCGATCATCGTTCCGCCGATCGTCCCGACGCCGCCGAACAGGCTGGCGCCGCCAATCACGCAGGCGGCGATCACGTTGAGCTCAAGTCCGACGCCGTAGTTCGGCTGACCGGAATGCACGAGTGAGGCGGCGATCATGCCGCCGAATCCGGCCAGCGCGGCGGGGATCATGTACACGACGATCAGGTAGCGGTTGAGCGGGATGCCCGAGAGCCGCGCGGCTTCCTGGTTGGACCCGATCGCGTACGCATAACGGCCCAGCTTCGTGCGGGAGAGGATCACGTGGCCGGCCCCGGCGATCACGATCAGGTAGAGGATCGGCATCGGGATCGGGCCGATCTGACCCTCGCCGAACAGCCGGAAGCTGGCCGGTAAGCCGTACACCGCGTTCTCGCCCCCGACGATGAAGGTCAGTCCGCCGGCCACGCTCAGCGTGCCGAGCGTGGCGATGAAGGGCGGCAGCTTCGCCTGCGTGACCAGCAGTCCGTTGACGAACCCGATGAACGCACCGGCGAGGACGGCGGCGAGGATCCCCACCGCGATCGGCATGCCCGCCTTGGCGATGGCCATCGTGCCGAGGATTCCACCCAGCCCGGCGACCGCCCCGACGGACAAGTCGATCCCGCCGGTCAGGATCACCAGCGTCTCACCGACGGCGATGATCGCCACGATCGAGACCTGCACACCGATGTTGAACAGGTTGTTGGCGGTCAGGAAGTAGGGTGAGGCGATCGTCAGCAGGATGGCGACGAGAATCAGGCCGCCGGCCGCGGCCAGCTGCGAGGCGACGTCCTGCATCCGGTCGCGCACCCGATCGGGCAGACCGAGTGTCACCGGCGCTCGTGACGCTCCAGCGTGAGTACTCATGCAGCCTCCCTTTCCACGCCCGACGCGAGCGCCATGATCCGCTCCTCGTCGAACTCGTTGCGACTCATCTCCCCCACCGTCCGGCCGTCGCGGAGCACCACTATCCGGTCGCACATGTTGGTCAGCTCGGGCAGGTAGGAGCTGATCAGGATGATCGCCTTCCCGTCCGCGGCCAGGCGCCCCATCAGCTTGAACAGCTCCGCCTTGGCCCCCACGTCGATCCCGCGAGTGGGCTCGTCGAAGAACAGCACGCGCGCGTCGGCCTCCAGCCAGCGGGCCACGACCACCTTCTGCTGGGTGCCGCCGGACAGCGCCTCCACGGGCGTGCGCAGCGACGGGGTGCGGATGTCGAGCTGCTCGACCCGAGCCCCGGCCGCCTCGTGCTCGCGTCCGCGGTCGATCCACACGCCCGGCCCGGGGACGTGGGCAAGCGTGATGTTGTGCTCGACCGACAGCTGCATGGCCAGTCCCTCCCCTTTGCGGTCCTCGGTCAGGTACCCGATCCCCGCCGCGATCGCCTCACTGGGCGAGCCGAGCTTGAGCTCCTCGCCATCGAGCTCGATCCGGCCTTCGGTGATCGGATCGGCAGCGAACACCGCGCGCGCGAGCTCGGTGCGCCCCGCTCCGATCAGCCCCGCGAAGCCGAGGATCTCCCCGGCATGCACCTCGAACGAGCAGTCGTGCAGGATCCCGGGTCGGGTGACTGCATCCACGCGCAGAACGACGTCGCCGATCTCGCAGTTCTCCTTCGGGTAGAGGTCGTCGATCTCACGTCCCACCATCAGGCTCACCAGCCGTGACTCGTCGAAGTCACCTTTCTCGAGCGTCTCGACCACCTTGCCGTCGCGCATCACCGTCACACGATCAGCGATCCGTACCACCTCCTCGAGCCGGTGCGAGATGTAGAAGATCGCGATGCCGTCGGCCTTGAGCTGCTCGATCAGTTCGAACAGGTCGTCGATCTCGGCCGCGGTGAGTGTTGCCGTCGGCTCATCCATGATCATCAGCTTGGCGTCGACCGCGAGCGCCTTGGCGATCTCGACCCGCTGCTGGTCGGCCACCGACAATGTCGAGACCCGCCGTCCCGGGTCGATGTCCAGACGCACCCGCTCGAGTAACTCCCGCGCGCGCTGCTTCTCGGAGCCCCGCACGATCAACCCGGCGTGCGTCGTCTCCCGGCCCAGCGCCAGGTTGTCGGCGACAGTGAGGTGAGGCGCGAGGGCGAACTCCTGGTGCACCATGGCTATCCCGAGCCGCTGGGCATAACGCGGGTTGCGGAAGCGGACCGGCTGGCCGTCGATCTCGATCGTTCCCTCGCTCGGGCGCTCGAGCTGGGAGAGCAGCTTCATCAGCGTCGACTTCCCTGCCCCGTTCTCACCCGCGACCGCGTGGATCTCCCCCGGCCGGACGTCAAGGCTCACGTCCTCGAGCGCCTGTACGCCGGGGAACCGCTTGCTCACGCCGCGGATCTCGACCACGGCACCGTTAGTGCCGGCAGTTTGGGCCATCTCCTCAGGTTTGACCTTTCCCCGCTGGCCGAAAGAGAAACCGCAAGTGAAGAAAAGTGAGAGGTGAGTCTCCGTTCAGCGTGCGGTCATGCCGCCGTCGACCACCATGGCCGCGCCGATCACCGACGCTGCCTCGTCCGAGGCGAGATACGCGGCCATGGCGGCGATCTCCTCCGGCGACACGAGCCGGCCATGGGGCTGTCGCTCCTCCATCGCCTCCCGCGCCGCCTCCGGATCCTCGTAACCGCTCGTGATGCGCTGCACCCACGGGGTGTCGACCGTCCCGGGAGCGATGCAGTTGACCCGCACGCCCTCACGCACGTGATCGATCGCCGCCGCTCGCGTAAGCGCCAGGATCCCGCCCTTGGCCGCGCAATAGGCGGCCCGATCGGCGACGCCGACAAGGGCCGCCACCGACGACATGTTGATGATCGCGCCGCCACCGCCGCTCGCGCATCAGCGGGATGGCGTACTTCATGGCGAAGAACGTTCCGGTCAAGCACACCTCGAGCACGTGTCGCCAATCTGTCGCCTCGGTGTCCGGTGTCGTGGCCGCGATCCCGATCCCGGCGTTGTTGACCAGGATGTCCAGTCCGCCCCACTGCCCACCCGCGCGAGCGATCATCGCCTTGGCGCTGTCCTCGCTGGAGACGTCCACCTCGTGCGCGAAGGCGCCCGCGCCGATCTCGCGGGCGACCACCTCGGCGGCTTCGGCGTCGAGATCCGCCACCATGACTCGCGCGCCCTCGGCGGACAGACGGATGGCGATCGCGCGGCCGATCCCCGCGCCGGCACCGGTGACGATCGCGCGGCGATCCGCCAGCCGGCGGGGGATCAAGCCGTCGGGGCTGGTCCGCTCAGGCATCCTGGTAAACGGTGATCTCCTCGGTGTAGAAGTGAATCGCCGCGCGGCCCTGCTCGTGCGGTCCGTACCCCGATGCCTTCGATCCGCCGAAGGGCACGTGCACGTCGGCGCCGGCGGTCTGCGAGTTGACGTGGATGATTCCGGCCTGCAGCTCGTCGACACAGCGCGTCGCGGTCCCGAGGTCCGCGGTGAACACCGCCGCCGAGAGACCGAAGCGAACGCCGTTGGCGCGCGCGATCGCCTCCTCCAGCGTGCCGTAGCGATACAGCGTGGTGACCGGGCCGAACACCTCCTCGCAGGACAGGAAGGCGTCATCGGCAACGTTCTCGAACACCGTGGGCGCAATCAGGTAGGCGTCGGGGTCGGCGCGCTCGCCGCCGGTCAGCACGGTGCCGCCCTCGTCGCGACCGCGAGCGATGCCCTCCAGCACGCTCTCGAACTGCGTCTCGTTGACGATCGGGCCGACCTCGGTGTCGGGATCGCTCGGATCGCCGACCTTGCCTTCTTCGATGCGCTGTAGAAGCCTTTGCCGGAACTGGTCGTAGATCCCGTCCTGGACGTAGATGCGGCGCGTGGCGGTGCACTTCTGCCCCGCGGACCAGAACGCCCCGACGTAGGCCGCCTGCACAGCGGCGTCGAGCTTGGCGTCCTCGGCGACGATCAGCGGATTGTGGCCACCAAGCTCGAGCTGCACGCGCTTGCCGAGCGAGGCCGCGGTCTCGCGGACGCCGTGCCCGACCGGCACCGAGCCGGTGAACGAGATCGCGCGCACGCGCGGATCGGCCACGAGCGGCTCGCCCACCTCGCCGCCCCGGCCGATGACCACGTTGAGCACGCCCTCCGGGAGCTCCGCCTCCTCGAGGGCGCGAACCAGATGCAGCCCGGTCAGCGGCGAGTCCTGGGCCAGCTTGAGGACAACCGTGTTGCCGTAGGCCAGCGCCGGCGCGGTCTTCCAAGCCGGGATCGCCGCCGGGAAGTTCCACGGAGTGATCAGCCCGACCACGCCAAGCGGACGCCGCCGGGTGAACACGGCCGAGCCGGTGGCCGACTGCTCGAACATCTCCCCCACCGCGCGCCAGCCCTCACCCGAGAAGAACCGGAAGATCTGGGCCGCCCGGGCCGACTCCACGCGCGACTCGCGCAACGGCTTGCCCATCTCCCGGGTCATGTCCTGGGCGATGTCCTCGACCCTTGATTCGATCGCCTCGGCGGCGCGGGCCAGGATCGCTCCCCGCTTGGCCGCGGGCAGACCCGCCCACTCCGGGAACGCCCGGGAGGCGGCGCCGACCGCGGCATCCACGTCCTCGGCGCTCGAGCTCGGAAACTCGCCGACCACCTCGGACGGTCGCCAGGGGTTGTGGCGCTGATAGGTCCGCCCGGCGCGGCTCGCGGTCCACTTGCCGGCCACGAAGTTGGCGGCGCCGGGGGCAGTAATCGTGTCAGACATGGCGTTCAGCCTCCTGTGAGGTGGCCGCGGCAACCGGGTTGCGCAACAGGCCGATTCCGGGAATGCGTATCTCCACCGTGCAGCCCGGCTCGAGCGTGACGTCGTCCGTCGGCACCAGGCCGGTGCCGGTCAGCAGCACGCTGCCCGCGGGGACCGGGTTGTCGCGGCGCAGGTACTCGATCAGCTCGTCGATCGAGCGACACATGCTCTCCGTCGAGGTTTCCTCGGCGAACAGGATCGCGCCGGCGGCGTCGAGGATCCGGCACTCGATCCGGAAGTGCGCGTCCCACGACTCGGGTACGAGCACCGCGGGCCCGAGCGCGCACGCCCGGGCATAGATCTTCGCCTGGGGCAGATACAGCGGGTTGGCGCCCTCGATGTCACGCGAGGAGACGTCATTTCCGATCGTCACGCCCAGCGGCCCGCCGGCACCCACGACCACGGCCAGCTCCGGCTCGGGGACCGTCCAAGACGCGTCGCTGCGCGTGGCGATCGCGCCGCCGGGCCCGACCGTGCGGCGCCCCGCGGCGTCCTTCAGGAACAGCTCGGGACGCTCGGCCTCGTAGACGAGCTCGTACACGTCGACCGCCTGGCTCTCGTGCATGCGAGCCGCGCGGCTGCGCTCGTAGGTGACGCCGGCGGCCCACGTCTCCGGCGCGAGGACCGGGACGAGCAGCTCCCACGGCGCGGCTGGCTCGAGCGTCTCGGGATCGGCAATCGAAACGGTCTCGACCGCGTCTGGCAGCTCGCCGCGCTCGAGCGTCGCCAGCATGTCGTCGCTCGCCAGCACGCTCAGCTCTCCGTCGCGCACGACGGCGACATGGACGTGCGCGTCGGCGTCGCGTAGACGGACCAGCCGTTTCGCTGTCAGCGCTGCCGTCATACGTTTCCGCCCCTCCAGGCGGAGCCACCCGGGAAGGCATACTCCTCGAGCGACTCGGGGTGCATCTCGATGCTGTACCCGGGCGTCTCCGGCGTTACGTAGCGGCCGTCACGGATCTGTGCCGGAGCCACGAAGTGCTCGTGGAGCTCGTCGACGTACTCGATCACGCGATCGCTCAACTCGCCGCCGATCGCGATGTAGTCGACGAGCGACAGGTGCTGCACATACTCGGACAGGCCCACTCCGCCGGCATGGGGGCAGACCGGGATGTCGAACCGGGCGGCCAGCAGCAGGACCGCGAGCACCTCGTTGACGCCGCCCAGGCGACACGCGTCGAGCTGGCAGACGCCGATCCCGCCCGCCTGCATCAGCTGCTTGAACATCGTGCGGTTGTGGCAGTGCTCGCCGGTGGCGATGCGGACCGGCGCCACCTCCCGGGCGATCCGAGCGTGGCCGAGGATGTCGTCCGGGCTCGTCGGCTCCTCCATCCACCAGGGGTCGAACTCGGACAGGCGCCGCGTCGCCGTGATCGCCTCGTCGACCTCCCAGACCTGGTTGGCATCCATCATCAGCAAGCGCTCGGACCCGATCTCCTGCCGGATGAGCGCGGCGCGGCGTCGGTCGCTTTCCGGATCGCCGCCCACCTTCATCTTCAGGTGCATCCATCCCTGGTCGACCGCTGCGCGGCAGCGACGCTGGACCTCCTCATCGGCGAAGCCGAGCCACCCGACCGAGGTGGTGTAGGCGGGGAACCCGTCGCGGCGCATCTCGGCTTCCCGCTCCGCCTTGCCCTGCGCGCGGGAGTCGAGCAGTTCGATGGCCCGCTCCGGCGTCAGCACGTCGGTCATGTAGCGGAAGTCGACGCAGCCGACCAGCTGCTCGGCCGGCATGTCGACTAACAGCTTCCACAGCGGCTTGCCCTCGGCCTTGGCCCACAGGTCCCAGACCGCATTCACGAGCGCGGCCGTGGCGAGGTGGATCACGCCCTTCTCCGGTCCGATCCAGCGCAGATGCGAGTCGCCGGTGAGCTCGCGCCAGAAGCCGCGCGGATCGGCGGCGATGTCACTCAGCCGGCGACCGCTCACCAGGGGCGCGAGCGCATGGATCGCCGCCACCACGACCTCGGTGCCGCGTCCGATCGTGAAGGTCATCCCGTCGCCGCGCACATCTGAGTCGGTTTCCAGGATCACATACGCGGCGGAGTAGTCCGGGGCCTGGTTCATGGCATCCGATCCGGCCAGCGTGCGCGAGGTCGGGAAGCGCACGTCGCGGACGTCGACAGTGGTGATCCGGCAATCCTCCACTCCACCTTCCCCTACCCACAACGCAGGCCTAGCGCACATGCTGTTCCGATTTGCGTTTTTTCACTCCGGGCTGTGGGTACGCCGAACCAGTGGAGGGGACCCGACGGGCAGACGACACAACCCCGGTGCCGGCGCTGCAGACGAATCCCGCCGACGTGCTCAGTGCGCTGTCGCTGGTCAAGCAGGGACGCGTCTACAGCCTCGACTGCGGTCGTTTTCCCGGTATGCCAATCTTCCCCGCCCACCCGCCGTTTCAGGTTCTCAGCTACCGAACACCGCGCGGGCTCGTCAACCAGGCCGACCAGGACTGGCTGGGCGAGAACGAGGTCGACTACTACTGGAACACCGAGATGGTGATGGGCACGGTTCACTCGGGCACCCACGTCGACGCCTTCGCGCACATCACCTGCGGCGCTGAGCACAAGTGGTTCGGGGGTGGCGTCGAGGAACGGGACCTGGGTGACTTCGGCCCTCTGCGCGGCGACGCCACCGAGATCCCGCCGTTGATCGCCCGCGGCGTACTCATCGACGTCGCGGGCTCCCGCGGCGTGGACGCTGTCGGCGCGCACGAGGCGATCGGGGCGGAGGAGCTGGGCGAAGCGCTCGCGCGGCAGGACGTCGAGCTGCGGCGCGGCGACGTGGCGCTGATCCGGACCGGCTATCTCTCCGGCTGGCCGGATGCCGAGTTCATCGCGGAGCACGAGCAGGCCGGGATCGACCGCGACGCCGCGCTGTGGCTGGCCGAGCAAGGCGTCGTCGCCGTGGCGGCGGACACCGAGGCGCTCGAGGTGCTGCCCTCGACGATCGCCGGCAACCCCCATCCCGTGCACATCGCGCTCTTGAACGAGCGCGGGATCTTCATCATCGAAATGGTCGACTGCGAGGAGCTGGCGCGCGATCGCGTCTACGAGTTCTGCTTCGTGTGCCTTCCGCTGGCCATCCGCGGGGCGACCGGCTCGATGGTGCGCCCCGTGGCGCTGGTCTGAGTCCCCGGCTCACGCGCCGATCACGTCACCTGGGCCACAGGATCAGTACAGCAGCTCGGGATCGACACGATTGATCAGCTCCTCGCGCCGGAACCGCGGTTTGCCGTCTGCCGGCCCGGGTAAGGCAAGCTCGATGGAGGAGAGCACGCCGCCCGTGGCTGTGCTGACACGCCGGCAAGTGATCGGCAGCGCCTCCAAGGCCGCCGCCGGTCTGATGACGCTGGGCGTCGCCGGCTGCGCCGGCGCGGCGGGCGCCCGGGTCCAGGACAAGCTGAAGATCCCGCTGGCGAACTCCTCGATCGGCAACACCTGGCGCCTGGAGATGGAGAACACCTACCGGGCCGCGCTGGGCGCCGAGCCGTACCGCTCCACGGTGTACGGCGAGGTCTACAACGCCAGCAACGACATGTCCGATCAGGCCCAGCAGCTGTCCAACCTGATCGCGGCGCGCGTCGACGCGATCGTCATCGACGCCGCCTCGCCGACCGGACTCAACGGCGTGGTCCGCCAGGCCATCGACCGAGGCATCCTGGTCATTTCGTTCGACAACATCGTGACGGCGTCGGGAGCGCTGCAGGTCAACACCGATCAGTTCGCCTTCGGACGCGACCTGGCTCGCTGGTTGGTGGGTCAGCTCGGCGGCAAGGGGAACGTGATCATGGTCACCGGTGTCCCCGGCACGTTCGTCGACACACAGCGCACTGCGGGAGGAATGTCGGTGTTCTCCCGGCACCCGGAGATCAAGGTGGTCAACAAGTACTCCGGGATGTGGGACTCGAGCGTCGCGCAGACCAACACGGCGGCGGTGCTCCCCTCCCTGCCCAAGATCGACGGCATCTGGGCCCAGGGCGGCACGGACGGCATCCTCAAGGCGTTCCTGGCCGCCGGGCGACCGCTGCCGCCCACCGCGGGTGAGTCCGAGAACGGGTTCCGGGAGTTCATGAGCGGTGGCAAGACCGGCAAGAAACTCCCGGCTTACTCGATCGGCCAGCCGACCTACCTGGTGCTGCTCGCGCTCGAGCTCGCGCGCCGCATCCTGCGCCGCGAGTACCCGCGCAAGAACCTCACCGTTCCGTTCCAGACCGCGACCACGCACACGGTCAAAGAGGGGGTGAGCGTGTTCCCGCAGCTCCAGGACTCGTTCTTCACGCCATTCACCGACAACACGCCGGCCCACATCGTCGACGTACCCCTCTCAGACGTCCTGACCGGCAAGGCCAGCCGCTCCACGATGCCCGTCCGTCTCCCGAGAGCATGACCGACCACGACGCAAGCGCGATCGAAGGCGCCGGGCTGCGCAAGGCCTACGGCGGCGTGCTCGCGCTCGACGACGCCACCTTCCGCGCCGCCCCGGGAGAGGTCCACGCACTGGTGGGCGAGAACGGAGCCGGTAAGAGCACGATGATCAAGGCCCTGGCCGGTGTCATCCGCCCGGACGATGGACGCATCCTGATCGACGGTGAGGAGGTGCGGCTCCGCTCGCCGGAGGACGCTCTGCGTCGCCGCGTGGCCACCGTCTTCCAGGAGCTCACACTCCTCCCCCGCATGACCGTGGCCGAGAACCTGCTGATGGGGCACGAGCCTCGCGGTCGCCTCAGCCTGATCCGCCGGCGCGAGCTGCCGGCCGCGGCGGCGGACCTGCTGGCCGAGCACGACGTCGATTCGGTCGACTCCGGCGAGCTCGTGGAGAACCTGCCCCTGGCCCAGCAGCAGCTCATCGAGATCGTCCGCGCGGTGATGCGCAGGCCCGATGTGCTGATCCTCGACGAGCCCACCTCCGCCCTGTCCAGGCACGAAGTCGAATGGCTGTTCGGCCTGGTCCGCGGCCTGCGCGACGACGGCGCGTGCGTGGTCTTCACCTCACATCGCTGGAGTGAGGTGACCGACCTGGCCGACCGGATCACCGTGTTTCGCAACGGCACTGACGTGGGGACACGCGACCGGCTGGCCGAGGAGGAGGCGGTCAAGCTGATGACCGGCCGCGAGGTGTCCACCGCCTACGTGGAACGGGAGGGCGAGCCGGATGGCGAGGTGTTGCTCGAGGCCGCCGACCTCATGGCCCCCGGGCTCGACGGCGTGTCGCTCTCGCTGCGCGCCGGTGAGATCCTCGGGATCGGCGGGCTCGAGGGTCAGGGTCAGCGCGAGCTGTTCAACGCCCTGTTCGGAGCGCGCCCGGCGAGCGGCGAGCTCTCGATCCGCGGGTCGCGCATTCGCCTGCACAGCCCGCGCGACGCGATCAAGGCCGGCGTCGCCTTCATCCCGCAGGACCGCAAGGCGGAGGGACTACTGCTGCCCATGACCGTGCGCGAGAACCTGACCCTCGCGATCCTTCGGCGGATCGCGCCGGCCGGCCTGCTTCGCCCGGCCGGCGAGCGCAGGACGGCGGTGGAGATGATGGAACGGCTCGACATCGACGCGCGCCGGCCCGGCCAGCCCGTCGGCACCCTCAGCGGCGGTAACCAGCAGAAGGTCCTGCTCGGCCGATGGCTGCTGGCCGACTCCCAGATCCTCTTGCTCTACGACGTCACACGCGGCGTCGACGTGGCCACCAAGCAGGACATCTACGAGCTGATCATCAAGCTGGCGGCCGAAGGCCGCGCGGTCCTCTTCTATTCCTCGGACACCGAGGAGATCGCCCACCTGTGCCACCGCGTGCTCGTGCTCCGCGAGGGCGCCGTGGCCCAGGAGCTCGACGGGCCCGACGTCTCTGCCGAGGACATCATCGGTGCCTCATTCCGGGAGGAGAGCCATGCCTGAGGGAGCCCTGGGCGCTCGCGCCGCCGGCCGCTCGGCAGCACGGCGAGGGCCTCGCCACAGCCAGGTGCTGGCGCAGAACGCCCCGCTCGCCGTCGCCCTGATGCTGCTGCTGGCGATGCTCGTCATTTACGCCGTCTTGTACGCGATCTCGCTCAGCTCTCTGCCGGGATCGTTCGAGGCCGCCTCGATCACCAACCACGCGCTGCCGCTGGCACTCGCCGCGGTCGGTCAGAGCCTGGTCATCCTGACCCGCGGGATCGACCTCTCGATCGGCGGGATGATGGACCTGACCAACGCGCTCGCCGCGCTCAAGCTCCAGGGCGGCTTCGCCACCGAAGCGCTGTGGACGGTGATCATCCTGCTTGTGGGGGCGGCCGGAGGCCTCCTGAACGGCATGCTCGTAGCCTTCGGGCGGATCCAGCCGATCCTGGTCACGCTCGGGACGCTGTCGATCTTCCAGGGGCTGGCGCTGTGGGTGCTGCCATCGCCGGGGGGCCACGTGGCGGGCGGCTACACCAGCTTGTTCCTCAACCCGAACGCGCCGAGCGCGCTGATCTTCGTGGTGCTGCTCGCGCTGGCCTGGGTCGCCTTCCGGCGCACTCGCCTCGGCGTGCAGATCTTCGCCGTGGGCAACGACGAGCAGGCGGCGCGGGCGAACTCGGTTCCGGTGGCGAGAACCAAGGTGATCGTCTACGTGCTTGCTGGCACGCTGGCCGCGGCCGCCGGCATCGCGCTGGCCACCACGACCACGGGCGGCGACGCCACGGGCGGCAACGTGTTCACCCTGTCCTCGATTGCGGCGGCGGTGATCGGCGGCGTTTCGCTGTTCGGCGGTCGCGGCAGCGCGGTCGGGGCGATCTGCGGCGCGTTCGTGCTCACCGTGCTGGTCGACGTGCTGTTCTTCGCGAACATCGACCCGCTGTTCCAGCCCTTCTATCAGGGGCTATTCCTGGTCGTCGCGGTCGGCGCCAGCATCTTCCTGGGCCGCGTCCTGGTGAGGCGAAGATGAGCTCGACCACTCAGTCTCCCCCCACTCCCGGCGCACTGCGTACGGCGCTCAACCCCGATCGCCGCAAGATCATCTACGGGTTCGCCGCTGCGATCGCGCTGTTCGTGATCGGCGACATCCTCACGCCGGGATTCGCCAGCGCCAGCGGGATCCAGCAGATCCTCCAGGTCTCCTCGTTCGTCGGCTTGGTCGCCGCCGGTCAGACCTTCGTGATCCTGATCGGTGGCATCGACCTGTCGGTTCCCTGGGTGCTGAACGGAGCGGCGATCCTGATGGTCGCCGTGGCCAATGGATCCGACAGCCGGCTCGCGATCGGGATCGTCGCCGCGCTGGCCTTCGGGGTGGTGTGCGGCGTGGTCAACGGGATGGGGATCGCGCTCGTGGGCGTGCCCGCGGTGGTGATGACGCTCGGCATGAACGGCATCATCCAGGGCCTCGGGCTCGGCGTCACCCACGGCCTCACGTGCGGAGGCTGCACGAAGCCGCCGCCCACCGCTCTGATCAACGCGATGACCGGTAAGACTCTCGGCATCGACACCAGCCTGCTGATCTGGCTGGTGGTGATCGTGATCGTTTCGATCACGCTCTCGTTCACGACGTTCGGACGGCGGGTCTATGCCGTGGGCAACTCCGAGCGCGTCTCCCGCCTGGCGGGCGTCAACGTGAAGCTCGTCACGATCGCGTTGTATGCGCTGAGTGGCCTGTTCGCCGCGATCGCGGGTGTCGCGTTGGCCGGCTTCGCCGGCGGCGCGACGATCGGCATGGGCGACCCCTTCCTGTTCCAGTCGATCGCCGCGGTGGTGATCGGCGGGACGTACATCCTGGGCGGCCGCGGTCATTACCTGGGCACCGTGGCGGGAGCGATCGTGCTCACGACACTGGTGAGTGTGCTCCTCGCTCAGAACGCGCCCGACTACGCCCGGGATATCGTCTACGGCGTGGTGATCCTGGCCATCCTGCTCGTGTACGGTCGACAACGAGCCGAAACGTGAGGGCGATCGTCTGGCAGGGTCCCGAGCAGTTGGAGATGGGCGAGCGCCCCGAGCCGAGCGATCCCGGCCCGGACGAGGTGGTGATGCGACCAGGGGCGGTCGGGATCTGCGGCTCGGAGGTGGAAGGCTATCTCGGCCACATGGGCAACCGGTCCCCGCCGCTGGTCATGGGCCACGAGTTCGCCGGTGAGATCGTGGCCGCCGGCCCGGGCGCGGAGCAGTGGATCGGGAACCGCGCGGCCGTCAACCCGATCGAGGGTTGCGGACATTGCGCGCTGTGCCGCTCCGGCCAGGAGAACATCTGCCCCGAGCGCACGCTGATCGGCGTTCACTTCGATGGTGCGTTCGCCGATCTGGTACGCGCACCGGCGGCCAATCTGCGCCGCCTGCCGAAGGCACTCGACGTCCGGGTCGGGGCGCTGACCGAACCGCTTGCCAACGGCGTCCACGCGGTCCGGCTCGGGCTGGCCGGGTTCAGGGCGAGCTCGGCGGCGGTGATCGGGGCGGGGACGATCGGCCTCGTGACACTGCAGGCCGCCCTCCTCAGCGAGATCCCCAGCGTGGCGGTGATCGAGCCCCATGACGCGCGGCGCGAGCGAGCCCGTACGCTCGGCGCGCACTCGGCCCACGCTGACGGCGAGGCGGCGCGCGGCGCGGTGGACCGGCTTGGCTTCGACCTCGTCCTTGACGCGGTCGGCGCGCAGGTCACCCGCAACATGGCGATCGATCTGGTCCGCCCCGGTGGCCGGATCGTATGTATCGGGCTGGCCAACGACGACACCACGCTCTCGTTTCATTCCGTGGTGCGCGAGCAGATCACGATCATCGGCTCCTACGCCTACACGATGGCCGACTTCGAGCAGGCGCTCGAGTGGCTGGTCGGCGGGCGGGCGTCGCTCGGGGATCTGGCGCCGGTCCTCCCGCTCGAGGAAGGCCCGGAAGCGTTCGCGCGCCTGGCCGAGGCACCGCCCGACCAGGTCAAGGTGTTCCTCGCCGGGGCGGGGCGCGGTCGTTGAACGGGGGTCCGCTCAGCGGTCGCGTCGCCCTCGTCATCGGAGCATCCAGCGGGATCGGAGCGGCGACGGCGCGGATGCTCGCCGGGGCGGGGGCGGAGGTGCACGCGGCGGCGCGCCGGCGACCGTCGCTCGGCGACGGCATCGTGGGGCACGATCTCGACGTCGTCGACCGGCCCGCCGTCGATCGGCTTGCCCGGACCCTGACACAAGCCGGGCCGATTCACATCGTGGTCGTCGCCGCCGGCACCAACCTGCCCGACCGCTCACTCGATCGCCTCACGCCCGAGGGCTGGGACACCCTGTTCGCCGTCAACCTCACCGGCGCGTTCAACGTCGTCCACGCCTTCCTCGGTGCGCTACGCCAGACGCGCGGGGACGTGGTCCTGATCGGCTCGATCTCGGGTAGCTGGCCCGATGTATCGGGGTCCGGTTACCAGGCCGCCAAGGCGGGATTGCTGGCGTTCGCGCGGGGCGCGGGGTTCGAGGAGCACACCCACGGCGTGCGCTTCACCACCGTGCTTCCGGGCGTGGTCGACACGCCGATCCTCGACAGCCGTCCAGAGCCGCCGTCGGCAGAGCTGCGCGCTCACATGCTCCAGCCCGAGGACGTGGCCGCCGCCTGCCTGTTCGCGGTCACGCTCCCCCCGCGCGCCCACGTGCCCGAGCTCACGATCCTGCCGACCGCCCTCCAGGCGGTCGGCAAGACCAATGTGGCTAACCCGCCGCTGCCGGCGGGTTAGTTGGTGGGGAGCGGCTCGATCCGCCCGACGATGACCAGGTAGGAGAACGCGCCGACCAGGCCGAGGACGCCGGAGAGCACCAGCGCCGGCACGAACGAGCCGCCGGCGATGGCGACGAGCGCGCCGGTGGTGGTCGCCCCCAGCACGCCCGCGAGGTTCGAGGCGAAGTTCTGGATCCCGCCGATCGAGGCGACGTGCCCCGGCGTCGGTGCGACGTCGGCCGGCAGCGACCACACCGACGCTGCCGCGAAGGTGAGGCTGGCGTAGCACACGCACAGCAGCGCCAGGGCCTCCGCGGCCGTCGGCACGAGCACGGCCAGCGCGATCACCGAGGACAGCACCATGCCGCCTACGAGCGGAATCTTCCGCGCCACCGTGAGGCTTTTCCCGCGCTTGACCATGCGGTCGGACACGAGCCCTCCGACCCAGCCGCCCGGCATCGCGACGAGCGCGGGCAGCACGCCGAACACGCCCAGCTTGAGCAGATCGAAGTGACGCGCGTCCACCAGGTAGGTCGGGAACCAGGTGATGAAGAAGTAGATGATGTAGTTCAGGCAGAAAAAGCCGAGCATCATGCCGAGCACGGTCCGGTAGCGGAACAGGTCGCGGTAGCGGACTGAGCCGGCGTCGCGATGCTGCTCCTCGGCCTCCTTCTCGGGGACCCGCGCGCCGCCTTCCTCGATGTACTCGAGCTCGCTGGGCGACACGGCGGGATCCTCACGCGGCCGGCGGTAGTAGATCAGCCAGAACACCACCCATGCGACGCCGAGCACGCCGGTGACGATGAACGACCCCCGCCACCCGAGCCACGCGATGAGCGCGGCCACCACCGGAAGCGCGACCGCGGTCCCCATCCGCGCACCGCTGTCGTAGATCGAGGTGGCGAAGGCTCGCTCGCGCGTCGGGAACCAGATCGATACCGCCTTGGCGCTGGACGGATAGCCACCGGCCTCGCCGGCGCCGAGGCCGAGCCGGGCCAGGATCAGCTGCGAGAAGTTATGCGTGGCGGCAGTGAGCGCCGTGAACACCGACCACCATGCCACGGTGATCGCGTTGACCAGCTTCTCCCCGAATCGGTCCACCGCTTTGCCGACGGGCAGCTGGAAGACCGCATAGGAGGCGAAGAAGGCGGCCAGCACCACCCCTTCGGCGCCCGGTCCCAGGTGCAGCGCCGTCTTCATCTTCGGCAGCGCGACGCTGAGGTTCGAGCGATCGATGTAGTTGATGGTCAGCCCGAAGAAGCACATGCCGACCATGAACCATCGCCGGCGGGTTCGCGGACGGGTGCGTGTGGCTGATGCGCGCTGGCCTGCTGTCGGCGGGCGCGCCGTCCGGTCCCGTGCGCCGGCCGTGTGGTTCCTCTCCGTTCCCGTAGCCAAGGCGTCCTCCCTTCTCGAGCTTCGCCTGACACGTTTAGTCTCACCTGAACGCCCCGGCGCGAAACCCGGGCTACGCTCGCGGTAGATGGAAGCTGACACGTCACGGCGACGCGACCGCGTCGCCCTGCGCTCAGGAGCCGGGCGCGCGCCCGCGCGCTCGCATTTCCGCGCCATGGACATCGACCCGGACCGGCTCGACGGACCGATCGTGGGCATCGCCTCGACCTGGACCGGCACGATGCCGTGCAACCTCAACCAGCGCCGGCTGGCTGAACGCGCCGCGGCCGCGGTGCAGGACGCGGGCGGCGTTCCTTTGATCTTCAATACGATCGCGGTCTCGGACAACCAGTGTCAGGCCACGCCGGGGATGCGGGCCTCGCTGGTCTCGCGCGAGGTGATCGCCGACTCGATCGAGTTGATGGTTGACGCCCACGACTTCGATGCGGTGCTCTGCCTGGTCGGCTGCGACAAGACCGTGCCGGCTGCGCTGATGGCCCTGGCTCGTGTGGACCGCCCTGCTGTCGTGCTCTCCGGCGGCCCGATGCTCGCCGGCCGGACCAACGGGCGGGCGCTCACCATCCAGGACGTGTGGGAAGCCGTTGGCGCGCACGAGCGCGGGCGGATGTCGCGAGACGAACTCGACCGGCTCGAGCGACTTTCATGTCCCGGTCCGGGCTACTGCGCCGGAAACTTCACCGCGAACACGATGGCGATCGTCGTTGATTTCCTCGGTCTCGGCGTGATCGGGGACGGGCTGATTCCGGCAGCGCATGTCGAGGAGAAGGATGCGGCGGCCGCCCGTGCGGGCACGCTCGCGGTATCACTGGCCGGGCGCGGAACGACCGCCCGGACGTTCCTGACTCGCCGCGCGCTCGAGAACGCCATGGCGGGGGTGGTGGCCAGTGGCGGCTCCACGAACGGCTTCCTCCACCTGCTCGCCATCGCCCGCGAGGCCGGGGTGGAGGTGTCGCTCGACGATCTCGGCGAAATCAGCGCCCGCACTCCGGTGATCGCCGATCTCGCCCCGGGCGGCCGGTGGGTGGCCGAGGACCTGCATCGGAGCGGGGGCACGGCGACGCTGATCCGCGATCTCGTTCGCGGCGGCTACTTGGATGGCGACGCGCCCACCGTCGAGGGCTATACGCTGGCCGAGGCAACCGACGACGCGCCGCCCGCGGATGGTGAGGTGATCGGCTCCTTCAAGCCCCGCGGCTCGCTCTACGCCCTGCGCGGCAACCTCGCCCCCGACGGGGCGGTGATGAAGCTGGCCGGGACCGAGCGGCACCGGCACTCCGGCCCGGCCCGGGTGTTCGACGACGAGCAGTCGTGCATCCAGATGGTCCGCGCAGGCGGCGTGAACGAGGGCGAGGTTTTGGTCGTGCGCTACGAGGGACCCGCTGGCGGTCCAGGCATGCGCGAGATGCTCGGCCTGACCGCCTCTGTGGTTGGCGCCGGCTTGGGCGAGTCGGTGGCGCTGGTGACCGACGGCCGCTTCTCGGGCGCGACGCGGGGGCTGATGGTGGGCCACGTTTCGCCCGAAGCGGCGCGCGGCGGCCCGATTGCCGCGGTCGAGGACGGGGACCCGGTCACCATCGATCTCGACGCCGCCCGCCTCGAGGTCGACGTTTCCGAGGAGGAGCTCGACCGGCGTTTGGCCGCTCTCGTTCCGCGCCGGCCGAGGTTTACCCGCGGCGTCTATGCGCGTTACGCCGCCGAGGTGGGCTCAGCGTCCGACGGCGCGGTGCTGCTCCCACCGCGGCTCGTCGCCCGTCACGCGTGAGAGCTGATGCCCGAGCTTCCCGAAGCCGAACACGCCCGCCGAACGCTCGAGTCGGCGCTGGGCCGGCGGATCGTCGACGTCGACGACCGCGACGCGTACGTGTGCCGGCCACATCCCCCAGGGGAGATAGCCAGCGCCTTGACCGGCCACACGCTCGCCACCGCGCACCGGCGCGGGAAGTTCATGTGGCTCGAGACCGATGACGGGCCTGCCCTCGGACTGCACCTGGGCATGGCCGGCCGGATCGTCGTCGACCCCGAGGACACCTCGCGGTGGGATCGGTTCACGCTCGCGTTCGACGACGGCGGGCGGTTGGTGCTTCGCGACAAGCGCCGGCTCGGTCGCGCGGTGCTGAATCCCGATTTCTCGCACGTTGGTCCGGATGCCGCCGAGGTGGGACGGGTCGAGTTTCGGCGGCGGGTCGGCGCCGGGCGCGCCCCGATCAAGGCCCGACTGCTCGACCAGAGCGCCATTTCGGGGATCGGCAACCTGCTGGCCGACCAGATTCTCTGGCAGGCCCGGATCTCGCCCAAGCGCCTCACCGGCGATCTCTCGATGACCGACCTCGATCGGTTGCGCCGCGAGGTGCGGGCAGCCGTCCGCTCGGCCATCCGGAAGGGCGGCGCCCACACCGGCCGGTTCATCGCGGCGCGCGGGCAGGAGGGGGAGTGTCCGCGCGACGGCCATCGGCTGGACCGCGACCGCATCGGCGGCAGGACCACATATTGGTGTCCGGCCTGCCAGCTGTGACAGGTTCGTCGCTACCTCCGGGGTTCCGCGTCGGTCACTGGACCGATCCGGAGGGTCGTACCGGCTGCACGGTCATTCTCCCCCCGCCGGGAAGCCGGGGCAGCGTTGACGTCCGGGGCGGCGGGACCGGCACCCGCGAACTCGAGAACCTCTCGCCGCTGTCGAACTCGGAGGGCCCGAACGCGGTCCTGCTGACCGGCGGCAGTGCATTCGGGCTGGCCGCCGCGGATGGTGTCGTGCGCTGGCTCGAGGAGCGTGACCTCGGTCGGCCCACGCCCGGCGGTCCGGTCCCGCTCGTCCCCACGGCGGTGATCTTCGATCTGGTCGAGGGCTCATCTGCGGCCCGGCCGGGTCCCGCCGAGGGCCACGCGGCGTGCCGGGCGGCGCGGACCGAGGGCTTGAAGCTCGGGGCCGTAGGCGCGGGCACCGGGACGGCGGTCGGCAAGCTGTTCGGCCGCGATCGGGCCACCCAAGGCGGCGTTGGCCTCAGCGCTACGAGGCTGGCCGACGGCACTATCGTGGCCGCGATCGCCGTGGCCAACGCGTTCGGCGACGTGATCGCCGAGCACGGGGAGCTCATCGGCGCCCCGCGCGACGATCGCGGGCAGCTCGTCCGCACGTCGGAGCTCCTGCCCGGCATGCCAGAGCTCCCCGAGTCCCGCCGCGTCGGCGCGGCCGAGACCGGCAACACCACGCTGGTCTGCGTTTGCACCGACGCCTCGGTCGACAAGCGCACCTGCGCGATCGTCGCCCGGATGGCCAGCGCCGGCGTCGCCCGCGCCGTCGATCCCAGCTTCACCCCGATCGACGGAGATGTCATCTTCTGCGTTGCCTCGGGATCCGAGCCTCCGCCGCCGCCGGGCCTTGCCGCCTCCTGGACGATCGCGGTCCTGGGCACGGCGGCGGCCACGGTCACCGCCGCGGCGATCAGGGACGCGGTGCGCCAGTCAGCGCGCCAGTGAGCTCTCGCAAATAGCCGGCGCCCCGGCCGCCGCGCGCCATCGGCGCACACGATGGGCTGGTTATGGAGTGGCGAAAAAGTGCGGCGTCGGGTATTTCTCGCGGGCCCTTCAGCATCTTGTTGACGAAGTCCGAATGACTGGCCTAGACCCGGGCGCAGCAGCCGGTTAGGGTCGAGGTCCCACCCCGCGGCCATTACGTGTCCAGGAGCCACCACAGCAAGCCGCAGGCTCGACCGAGCGGCGCCCAACTCGAGAACCGCGCGATCCCCATGACGGTGTTCTCGCTGCTCAAGCGCGGGGGTCGCTTCAAACAGTGGCTCGTGTTCAGACTCGGGCCGCTGGAACCCACGACAGACATCGATGGACTGGAGATGATCCACTCCGCGCGGCTTGCCGTGATCCGTCGATTCCCGGACCACGGGCAGCCCCGCGATCACCTACGTCAGGCTATCCAGCTGTTCGAGAGCAACTACAACGGGTCATTCGGCCAGTACATCGACACGTTCGTCGACGCCATCCCGGACAAAATGCAGAGCTTCTGGGGTACGTCCTACGGATTTCCTCGCGGCCTGCCCCTCCAACCGTTCAAGCGGTACATCGGGGCCAACGAGTTCACGATTGACCACTATTACGTTCGCAACCCAGATGCGACGGTGAAGATGGCCGCCTCCGCCCTGCGCGTGATGCGCGTAAATGCACAGCTCCTCCACGCCGCTCACCGGCTGGAACCAGCCGGGTTTGCCGAGCGGTTCAGGACGCTCGTAACGGCCATTCAACGCGACCTGTGATCGCACTCAACTCACTCATCACGACGGTGAAGCGCGCCGCCACGCTGCTCCTCGCCCCGCCACCGCCAAACCGCTGCGGCTGTTCGTACGCGTTGACGGTCATCACCCCGATCTACCGGGGACAGGTGGAGAATTTGCGCGAGGTTCTCCGGGGTTTCAACGCCGGGACCGGAAGCCCCCTACACAAGGTTCCCGATGTGCAGGCTGCGCGGTGGGTCGTGATCGACCAGTTGCGCACGGACTGGTGCGGCGCCCCCAGGAGGCCGTCGCGCCTGGAGTCTGCGTATCTGCTCTTCAGCGCCGATCTGACAGCTCCGCCAACTCGGACGGATGGCCTGCCCGACACATTCCTACGCGCCCTGGCCGAGCTAGTTCCCGTCGAATGCGCCGCGGTCTGGGGAAAGTGCCGGGGCTTCCCCGGCGTTGAGCCCGTCGATGATTTCGTCAGGTATCTCCGGAGCAGTCAGATCGACATGGGGCTGTACTACGCTGCCTTCCCCGACGCCACCCCGGGCGAGATCGAACGAGCCGGCAAGATCCGTGAGAGGCTCGCGCAGTTCGCGCTGGAGCACCAGGATGCCATGACCGTGGCCCCCGCGTCAGCGCATGCGGAGGCGATTCGCCAGAAACTCAAGGACGACTACCGCGCGCAGTCTCCATCATGGGGAACCTGAACTTTCACGACATTCAGGGGAATATCCTCCGCGGGTACAACTTCGCCGCTGGCCTTCACTACTTCGTCAAGGTACATGATGAGGAAAGCGGGCGCGCGTTGTTGCGCGACCTGCTTCCGGAAGTCACCCGAGCGGTCGAGTGGACGAAGCCCCCGGCTATCGCCCTGAACGTCGCGCTGACCCACTCCGGCCTGAAGACCTTAGGGGTCGAGGAGGCGGTTCTCGATTCCTTGCCGTGCGCGTTTCGCGCGCCGATCCGGGAGCGCGCACCACGCCAGCTCGGTGACGACGTCGATGACTGGGAGCCGCACCTCGGGACCCGCGACACGCACATTCTGGTCCTCCTCGCCTCAAGCGAGAAGCCCCGCGGCAAGCCAGAAGAACCGCTGCCGGCGCGCTACCCCCAACTGGAGTGCGCGGGCTTGTGGCTCATGGAGCGGTTGCGCACCCATGATGCGGAACTGGTGTACCGCCAGGATGTGGCGGCGCTGGGCGACCAGCGGGAGCACTTCGGCTTTGCCGACGGATTGGGCCAGCCGGCGGTCCAAGGGATGACGAACAACCTGCTAGGTCAGGGGACTCCCGACGCGGATCCGGGCGCGTGGCGTGACATCAAAGCGGGCGAGTTCATTCTCGGATATCCCAACGAGGATGGAGAGTACGCAGACGCAGTGTGCGGGCCGGCTGCGTGGCTCCTGTACGACGGTACCTACATGGTGTACCGGAAGCTCGAGCAGGACGTGCCCGGATTCCGCCAGCTGCTGTCAGGGCAGGCCGAGACCTACGCCGAGGCTGAGCTGAATTCCGGTCGGCTCACGTGCCCATTGAGCCCACGCGCCGGGTTCGAGCTCATGGCCGCCAAGCTCGTCGGCCGCTGGCGTGACGGACGGGCGCTCGAGCTCGAGCCGGGTCCCGCCCGCGATAAGGATGAGGACCTCCGGACGAAGAAGTCGCCCAACCTCGATAACAACTTTCGCTACGGAGACGACCGCGGCGGGCACATCTGCCCGGTGGGCGCACACGTTCGCCGGACCAATCCTCGCGACCTGGGGCCGACGGGCCAGGACGCACGACGCCATCGCATCATCAGGCGCGGAATGCCCTACGGACCGTCGTATGACGGTTGGGATGGCGAGGGTGAACGCACGGAAAACCCAGATCACCAGAAGCGCGGGCTCATCTTCACCTGCTTCAACGCTGAACTCGAGCGGCAATTCGAGGTGGTTCAGGGACAGTGGTCCGACGACGGGAATGCCTTCGGTCTAGGCGCGGAGCAGGACTTTCTCCTTGGCAGCCGGAAGACGGGAAAGATGACGATCGAGGGGGATCCGCCGTTCTTCGTCGGCAGAGATGCACGCCTGGTCATCACCCGGGGTTGCGAATACCTGCTCATGCCGGGCATAGCGGCACTCGAGCGGCTGTCCGCCCCGCCCGCGGCTGTGTGTCGTCTCGAGACGATCCCGCCGGAGGAGCCCGCTGCGACGCATCGCATAGTCGACCTCGTCCTCGGGGAAATGCGCCGCGACTACGAGCACACGCGGCCGATGCGCCGTGGCCAGCATCCGAAGGCCCACGCCGTCCTGAAGGCCAAGTTCATCGTCGAACACGTGCCGGAAGACCTCCGCTTCGGATTGTTCGCGGTCGAGAAGACCTACCCCGCGTGGATCCGCTTCTCGTCCAGCCACTCCCCGCCCCAATCGGATGCCGAACGCGATGCCCACGGGATGGCGATCAAGGTCGTGGAAGTCGAGGGCGAGAAGATCCTGCCGAACGAACGCCGCATGACCACGCAGGACTTCATCCTGGTCAACCACAGGACCTTCTTCCTCCGAGACGCAGAGGGCGTGGCTGAATTCGCCGAGGACGTCACCGCCAGCGCGTCGCTACGAGATGTCAAGCGCCACGCGATCGAGTTCTTCTTGCGCCGGGGGGATTTTCACGATGCCGGGACGCTTCTGAGGACGATCCATACGAGACCGCCGAACCCTCTGGACGTGGAGTATTGGAGCCAGACGCCCTACGCGCTCGGAGATGATCATGCCGTCAAATACTCCGTCCGGCCGACAGGCCCTCCGATCGGCGCCTTGGGATCGCCGCCCTCCGATTGGGGCGCCCTCGAGGAAGCGGTCGAAAAAGCCCTGGCACCCGTCGACGCGGAATATTGGTTCGAGTTCCGCGTCCAGCGCCAGGCGGATCCGGTCAGCATGCCGATCGAGGATCCCACGGTTCGCTGGAATGAGCGCGATTCGGGATTTCGCACGGTGGCGATGATCCGTATCGCGCATCAGGACATGACGACCAGGGAGCGCGGGGCCTTCGGGGAAAACCTGAGCTTCACGCCGTGGCACAGTCTGTGGGCGCATCGACCGCTGGGCGCGATCAACCGCGTGCGGCGGGCGGTGTACCCGGCGAGCAGCCATCTCCGGCACGAGCGCAACCGCGCGCGCGTGTGTGAACCCGGCGGAGAGATCGCATCATGCCCGCCGCGCATGATGGATTGGATCCGGGACTGCCTCGAGTCCGCCGCGCATCACCCGCGAGTCGGGCAGGCGGAGGCCGAGCAACCAACCCTCTAACTCGCCACCTGCACAGCGTGACGGCGGCGCTCGAGATCGCGGACGACGGCCGGCGCGCCCATCTTCGCGGCCTGCTCGAGCGCCGCGTCGCCGTGGCGCCGGGCGAGCGGCTTGTCGGCAAACGCGTCGGCCAGCAAAGCTAGGTAGCCATCAACCGGCCCCCAGAAGCTGCAGTAGGAGACGACCACGTTGCGGCCCGCGTGGGGCAGCAACTCGGCGTACAGTTGCGCCGCGCCGTCGGCTTCCCCCAGGCCAGCGCAAAGCTCACTGAGCAACGACATCCGGGTCAGCCAGAACATCCCACGCGGCAATGCGGCCGCCCCGTCAGCCATCTCCTGATCGTAGAGCGCCCGTGCCCCCGCCTCGTCGCCGGTCTCCAGACGCAGGACGCCGAGGGCGCTGACCCATCCGAGTGTCCCTCCGCCTGCGGACACAAGCGCCTCAGCGAGGGACGCCAGCTCGCCCACCCGCCCCTGGCGCCGGCGCAGGGCAAACATCTGCGAACCCCACGAGCTCGATGCGTCGCCGGTGTGGGCGAGCTTCGCCAGGCGCAGCGACTCCTCGGCGCATCGCTCCGCCAGCGCGGCATCCCCGGCAAGCTCAGCCCACAGGCCGCGCGCGCCGAGCGCCAGCGAGCGCAGTAGCGGCTGGCCGAGCTTCTCGGCCAGGCGCTCGAGCTCGGCGTGCTCGCCACGCGCTTCCTCCAGCTCGCCGACGGCGAGCAGGTCGAACATCCGCCAGTGATGAGCCTCGGCCGCGAGCTCCTCGTGCCCACCGGCGATCGACCGAAGCTCCTCGCCCAAAGCCAGCCGTGGCTCGAGGTGGCGCACATCGAGCAGCGTGATGTGATGCGCGATCAGCGTGGCGATGAGCGTCCGCTCGTCCCCCAGCCGACGCGCCATGGCCACCGCCTCGCCGGCAAGGGCCTGAGCGCGCTGGCTCTCAGTCGGGAAGGCCAGGTTCACGGCCAAGCGCGCGAGCAGAACGGCTCGTCGCGCGCTATCGGCGCGCGGGCTCGCCGCGAGCGCCTTCTCAAGCAGGTCGCGATAGAGCGACCCCCCCACGTAGGTGTTCTCGAAGTACCGCTCGCCGAAACCGATGGCGGCGCGCGCGAGCTGGTCGGCGGCAGCCCGTCGTTCTGCGCTCTCAGCGGCCTCCAGAAACGTCGTGCGCGCATCATCGTCACCCATGTGCCATTGCACCCGTCCGAGCTCGAGCAGGATGTCGCAGCGCTCTTCCTCGTCGTGGGCCTCGCACAGGTCGCGGGCGCGACGCAGGTGTTCCGCTGCCTCCTCATACGCGAACGCCTCGGCGGCCCGTCGACCCGCCGCGAGGGCGTACCGGCGCGCCGGCTCCGCGCCGGCCACCGGCTTCGCCTCGAGGAAGTGATGTGCCAGCTCGGCCGGATTCACCTGCGAATGCTCGGACAACCGCTCGAGAGCACGCGCCACCTTGTCGTGCAATCGCACCCGACGGCCGGCCTTGAGGCTTGTGTAGAACACCTCCCGGACGAGCGCGTGGACGAAGATGAACACCTCGAACTGATCCGGCAGCTCGAGCACCAAATCTGCTGCGACGGCTTCGTCGGCGGCTTCGGCGATCGCGTCCGCCGGTGACGCGTCCAGCTGTCGGTCAATGTCTCGCCGCTCCGCGCGCATCACGTCCTCGACGAAGCGGAGGTTGAACGATGGCCCGATCACCGAGGCGACGGACAGCAGCTCCTGCGCCAGCGCCGAGAGCTGCTCGGCGCGGCGTGTGATCACCTCGGCCACACCTTCCGGCACCCCGAGCTCTTCGAGCGCGTGGTCGTCGAACACTGCACCGTCGGCACCACCCGACTCGATCAGCGCCCGCAAGGTCTCCTCGATGAAGAACGGATTGCCGTCGGTCTGACGATGGAGACGATGGATGAACGCCGGCGTGGTTTCGATGCCGGCGCGGTCGGCAACGAGCTGCCGGGTACCGTCCTCGTCAAGCCCGACCAGCTTCAGCCGGTCGTACAAGCGCTCGCGCCTCAGGTCGGCCAGGAACCCGGTGAGCGGCTGTTTTGATTTGTCTGGACGAAATGTCCCGAGCACGAGGAGACGCGCTCCCTCGGCCCGCCGCAGCATGTGGCGCATGAGCAGCAGCGTCGGTTGGTCTGCCCACTGCAGGTCGTCGAGTACGACCAACAGCGGCATATCGAGGGATCGGCGCACGAGCAGCGACACGACCGCCTCGAACACCTGATAGCGCATCGTGTCGCGATCGTCGATCACGCCGCTGGCGCGGGTGTAACGCCTGAGGTTCGGGAACGATCGGCTCAGCGTCTCGAGCTGTTGCTCCACCGCCTTTCGGAAGCCGGGGTCCGCGTGCGACATGAGATGGTCGAGAACCTCGGCGAGCGGCTGGTACGGAAGCAGGCTCTCGAGATCCGCGCGGCCATACAGGCCGGCTCCACCGTCCTGGTACACCTCGTCAGCGAACCGCGTCGCCAACCGGGTTTTCCCGATCCCTGCTTCACCAACGAGCCATACCAGGTTCATGCGGCCCGCCTTGCTCTCATCCCAGCGCAACCTGAGCTGCTCGAGGCAGTCGGCGCGGCCGACAAACACACCCTCGGCCGCCCGAGGGGGAACGGCCAGCGACTGCGCGTACGCGCCGGTCAGGTATGCGGTGTCGCGCGAGCCTGGCCCAGGGGTGAGCGTGGTGGCAGCGCCGGCGGTGCTGCCAGAAGCAACCGCGCGGTGCCACGTATCGCCTTCCGGCGCGGGTGCTCCGAGCGACGGATCCTGGTCGAGGATCGCCCGCTCGAGCCGGCGCAGGGCGAGACTGGGCTCGATTGCGAGCTCGTCGATCAGCATGTGCCGCGCCCGGTGGTAGGCCTCGAGCGCTTCGGCCTGTCTCCCGCACCTGTAGAGCGCGAGCATGAGCTGGCC
Source organism: uncultured Solirubrobacterales bacterium (assembly GCA_963719355.1). Lineage (GTDB taxonomy): Bacteria > Actinomycetota > Thermoleophilia > Solirubrobacterales > Solirubrobacteraceae > Palsa-465. The sequence goes on from CAVRBZ010000001.1 coordinate 409,602, forward strand.
CCGCGGACGCTCCCGCAGGGGATGCTCGGCGATGAGCGCCTCGAGGTCCTGCACCACCTTCTCGTGCTGCCCCAGCGCCAGCTCGGCCTCGACCAGCTCTTCCCGGCAGCTCACGCGCAGCTCTTCGAGCTGAGCTATCGGTCCCTGGGCGAACGGCTCGTAGGTGAAGTCAGCCAGGGGAGCGCCCCGCCAAAGGGCTAGCGCCTGGTCGAGCTCGGCCCGAGCGTCGGCCGGGCGTCTCGCCGCAGTCGCCGCGCGGGCCTCTGCGTAAAGCCGCTCGCAGCGGTCGGCATCGATCTCCATGGCATCGACCGCGAACCGGTATCCGGGCGCCACCGTGGCGAGCCGGCCGCTCGCGGGACCTAGCGCGCGCCGCAGCCGCGACACGAATACCTGGATTGTGTGCGTCGGCGACGAGGGTGGATTCTCTCCCCATAGCTCATCAATGATCCGCTCGGTGGCGACGACTTCGCCCGAGTGCAAAGCGAGGATGGCCAGAAGAGCACGCTGCCGCAGCCCCCCGAGCGCGACAGGCTCGCCACCGTCGAGACGCAGCTCAAACGGTCCGAGAAGGCGCAACCAAACTTCCCCCACCTCGAAAACGCTAACAGCCGTGAACAGGGGGCTCAAAAGGCACCGCGTGTGAGTGCTCAGTGCTGGAGCGAAGCCGACATGGCTTGCGAGAAACCGTTGAACGGATCATCTGTGCTGACCCCGCCGGGGAGCGCCGCAATCGCGGACTGGAAGTTCGACCACGCATTGCCTGCCGCGTCTCCGGTAAGCGCAGCGTAGAGAGCGGCCAACGTGCCCGAGTCGCCCAGGCCGACCATCGCCTGCGCGATCTGGCTGAGGTGGTGGCCCTGGCTGAGCAGCCACGAGATGAACGCCATGCCGCACCCGATGCTGAGAGCATCCTGATCGGTGTGCTCGGTCTGGTCTACCCAGTCGGGCATCCCGGCCTGCGCCCAGGCAGGGGCGGTGGCGAAGTCAGACAGCGCGTTCGAGCTGACTATCGCCGCGCACCAGCGAGAAAGCGCCTCGCCCGTGCTGTAGCCGCACAGGTTCCCGTTCATCGCGCACTCGCTGAGTTCGGCCTCGAACAACCCGATCACCCGGTTTGGGCTTCCGTATGAGGCGTCAACCTCGATCGCGTTGCCGGTGGTGAAGTCACATCCGCCATGGTCGGCGCCGCCGGTGCCGTCCGTGGCGCCGCCGATGGCATACACGATGACGTCGACGGCGCCGCCCGTGATCCCAAAGATCGCGTTGTTCTGGGCGACCACGTTGTCGGCCGAGGCCAGCAGGTCCTGGGCGTTCTGCAAGGCCGGCGCGCCCAAGGCCTGGTCGACATACACCGTCACGCCGCTGCTGCTCGTCCCGACGAGGGTCGCCGTGCCGCTGAACGTCGGCCAGGCCGGGGTTGTGGCCGCTCTCGGTGGCCGCAGCGGATGCACAGAGGCCATAGATCTCTCCTAAGCCGCCTCGAGCGCACGGGCGAGCGCCTGCTCCAACGGTTCCTCGCCACCGTTGACGTACAGAATTCGATGGGTCGCCCGCGGGTCGTGAAGCACCGCGGCGAGCACCTCGGCCACGTCTTCCCGCGGCACGTCGCCACGAAACGGCGAGACGTCGATGCGCAGCCGACCGGTCCCGGGATCGTCGTTGAGCCGCCCCGGCCTGATGATCGTCCACTCGCGGCGGCTCGCCTGCACGGCGGCGTCGGCCTCGGCCTTGGCGCGCACGTAGACGCTGAAGACGTCGTCGCCGTCCGGCGGGTTCTCGGCGCCCACCGAGCTCACGATCACGTAGCGAGCCGACTCGGCCGCGGTCGCCTCGAGCAGCTTGATCGCGCCGTCGCGGTCCATCGTGAGCTTCCGCGCGGCGCCGCTCCCCGGTCCGGCGCCGGCGGCAAACACTGCTCCGTCGGCGCCCTTCACCGCCGCGGCGATCACCTCGATCGTCGCGTGCTCGAGGTCGCATACCACGGGCTCCGCGCCCGTCCCGCGGACAGCTTCGGCGTGGTCGGGATTGCGGATCAGGCCGACGACCGTGTCACCCCGCTCGACCAGACGAGGAGCAAGCTGCATCGCGATCTTCCCGTGGGCTCCTGCGATGGCCACGCGCACCGCCGCAGCCTATCGCGGCCTGTGGTGAGCGTCTGGGACGAATCCTTCACCGAAGCTCCACACCTTCTGCAATTCTCAGCGCTCCAAGAGCGAGGGGATAGCGTGCGGGCCGCGGGCATCTAGACAGGACGGGTTTTGGAGAGCACATACGACGTGGTGGTCGTGGGCTCCGGGTTTGGTGGCGGAGTGACCGCGTGCCGGATGGCCGAACAGGGCCTGCGCGTCTGCGTGCTCGAGCGGGGCCGGCGGTTCGGGGCCGGGGACTTCCCGGATCGGCCCGAGCAGGCGCCGCTGGCTTTCTGGCATCCCCTGCTGAATCCCGGAGGGATGCTCGACCTTCGGCTGATGAAGGACCTCGCGGTGGTCACTGCGGCCGGCGTAGGAGGGGGCTCGCTCGTGTACGCCAACGTCCAGCTCAGAGCACCGGACGACATCTTCCAGCAACCACCGTGGCCGGACGCGATCGACGCCGCCGAACTGGCCCCGTACTACGACCGCACCGAGGACGCGCTCGAACCGCGCCAGACGCCGGCGGAGCCGGACCTTCCGAAGATCCGCGCCTTCGACGCCATGGCCGAGCGGGCTGGGCGCACCGCCACCCGCCTCCCCCTCGCCGTGCACTTCGGCGAGAGCCGCCGCCATCCGTTTAGCGACGTCTTCCAGCAGGGATGCCAGAACCTCGGGCGCTGTGACCTGGGCTGCCCCGTGCTGGCCAAGAACACGGTCGACATCACCTACATCGCGCGCGCCGAAGCACATGGCGCCGAGGTGTTCCCGCTGCATGAGGTGGTCCGGATCGATCCTCCGGGCTCGACCACCGGGCGCTGGCGCGTTGGCTTCCGTGACCTGCAGTATCGAATCGACGGCTCGGTGGAGGCGCCGCTCCTCGTGCTGGCCGCCGGAACGATCGGAAGCAGTCGCCTGCTGCTGAAGAACCGCACGCGGCTGCGCCGCCTGTCTCCCGCACTGGGAAGCCGCTTCTCGGGCAACGGCGACGCGCTGGCGCTGGCCCTCGATCCGAAGGCCAGCGGGGTCGCCGGCGCCCGGACCGAGTACGGGCCGACGATGACCAGCCGGATCGACTACACCGACGAACGCGGGTTCATGGTCGCCGACGGCGGCGTGCCGGGGAACTTCGGCGGCCTGCTGGCGATCGTCCGCGACGTGAGCGCCCTGACCGGCTGGGGCCGCGTCGTCCTGCAGGTCAAGAACGCCGCGACCAGGCTGGGGATCACCGACACGCACGTCACACACCACAACGTCAAGCTGCGCCAGCAGGAGCCGATCGGCGACTCGCTCGTGTTCCTGATGCTCGGGCGCGACGCGGCCGACGGGCAGATGCGGCTGACTCCGTTGTTCGGAGCGTTCGACATCCGCTGGAGGAAGTCCGACAGCGCCGGGCTGTTCGCCGGGATGCGCCAGGCGGCCGGCGAGTTGGCCGCCGCGGCACAGGCCAAGTCATTCTTCGCCCTCGACGCCGGCCCGCTCGGCAAGTTCATCACCGTTCACCCGCTCGGGGGTTGCCCCATGTCGGACGATCCCTCCAAAGGGGTGACCGACGATGTCGGGCGCCTGCACGGCTACCAGGGGCTGTACGTCCTCGACGGCTCGATCGTGCCTACGGCGCTAGGCGTCAACCCGTCCAAGACGATCGCCGCTCTGGCCGAGCGCGGCGTCGAGCGCCTCCTGGCCACCCGGGGCCCGTGATGACCGCTGCGAGCCGGTTCGAGGTTCGACAGACCTGGACGAACCACCTCGGCAACCAGCGGATCGATCCGCTGCGGATCTACACGCCGGCAAGCATCGACGAGGTCAGCGCGATCATCCGCGAGGCCGAGCAGGATCACGTGACGGTTCGGGCAGTCGGATCCGGTCACTCATGGTCCGATGTCGCGCTCACCCGCGGATTCCTGCTGAAGACCGACAAGCTCGCCCAACCGGCTGCCAGCGAGCGTGACTTCCTCCGTGCCGAGTGGATGGGCAGACACCTGGTCCGGCCCGAGGCAGGCATCCGCATCAAGGAACTGAACGCCTACCTCGATGGACAGGGGCTGGCTCTGTCGAACATGGGCGGGTACGACCACCAGACGATCGCCGGGGTGATCTCCACGTCCACGCACGGCTCGGGCATCACCTTCGGGCCGCTGGGCGACTTCGTCCGCTCGTTGGACATCGTTGCGGCCGGGGGCGCGGTGTATCGCGTCGAGCCCTCGGACGGACCCACGGACCGTGCCGCATACGAGGCGCACCACGGGAACGCCCGAACGCTGGTCCAGGACGAGGACTGGTTCAACGCGGTGGCGGTCGGAATGGGGTGCATGGGCGTGATCTGCACCGCCATGCTCGAGGTCGAGCCGAAGTACTACCTCAGGGAGGTGCGCGAATTTCATACCTGGGAGAAGGTCAAGGCCGACCTGATCGACGGTGAGGTGCTGCGCGCGAACCGTCACTACGAGGTGCTGTTCAGCCCGTATGAGGTCAAGCACCGCTACCCGTGCCTGGTCACCACCCGCAACTACACGACCAATCCGTCACACAAGCCCCTCGACAAGCGAACCCGAAACTGGGCCGTCGAACTCGCTTCGGCGTTCCCCCTCACGCCCGACATCCTCAATCTGACCGTCGACCTCAAGCCCAATCTTTCGCCGCGCATGATGGAGAGCGCGATCCGCGCCCTGATCAAGAAGGAGTACGACGAGGTCTCCTACAAGGTGCTGAACATCGGCGCGGCCAACGTGCTGCCCGCATACTCATCCGAGATCGGTGTGCCGATGGACGGGCGCCACATCGAGGCGGCTGAGGCGATCATCCGCGTCGTCGCCGAGGCCCGGGGCGTCGGCGACGTGTATCAGAGCTCGCCGATCTCGTTCCGCTTCGTGAAGGCATCGAACGCCTACATGTCGATGATGCAGGGCCGAGACACGATGATGATCGAGTTGATCCAGCTGAGCCGCTGCGATGGCGGCTACGAGCTCAACGCAGCCTACGAGGAGGCACTCGGCAAGCTGGGCGGACGGCCTCACTGGGGCCAGGTCAACACCCTGACGGCGAGCGAAGGACTTCTCGAGACGATGTACCCGCGCTACGCGGACTGGCTGCAGGTCCACAACCGCCTGAACGCGAGCGGTGTGTTCAACAGTCCGTTCACCGAGCGCGTCGGCATCTCCGCGCCCCGGTTCACGCCATGACCACGCACGATCCGGCGCCCGTGTCGAGCGCGGGCGGGGTTGACGGCGACGGCCGTCCGGCGGACTGGCTCGAGATCGTCGAACTGCTCCTCGCCCTCCTCGCGGCCGCGGCGTACATCTACGTCATCGGCTGGGTGATCACGTGGGTGCGGCTGGCCGCGGCGCGCGTGCCGGTCGACGCTTCGCTGCCGGCCATCGATCACAACGTGGTGTTCCTGGCCGGGCTGCGCCTGGTCATCGTGATGGCGATCGTGTTCGCCGCGCTGTGCGTGGCCGCTTACGCCGTCCACGCCTGGACCTGGGGCCAACGCGCGCCGGAGTGGCACAGCGTGATCAAGCATGGTCGCCCCGGCGCCGCCCGACGGCACAAGCGGGGTTTCCGGCCGGACGCCGACTTCGAGGCGCCGGTGGGCGACCGGTTCGTCAGAGTGATCGCCGGCTTCAACGTCGGCGTGATCGCGGCGACGTTCGGCCTCGCCGCGGCCCGCGTGCTGAAGACGCCGATCGATCAGGCGTGGCCACCGGGCCCGTGGTGGGACCTGCTCGCCCCGTGGGCGCTTATCACGGTCATCCTGTCGGGACTTCTGGCCTGGTTGGGACCGCTGTGGGGCAGCCGCCTGTTCCACGCGGTGCTCTGGGTTGTCGTGGTCGTCGTGGCGCTGGTGTCCTCGGCTCCGGTGGGGGTGCTGCTGTTGACCTGGGCTGGGATCGCTTCGGGCGGCCGGGCGTACGGCAAGGTCCGGAGCCGACGCGGCCAGGGGGCGCTGGCGAGCGGGCATCCGCGCCACCTGGCCTTCGTGCTCTCACCGCTGCCCTGGCTGCTGCTGACCGTGTACGCGCTGGTTGGGATCGCCTACTACGGGCTCCCCCCGGTGAGCTTCTCGCAGACCACAGTTACGACCCCGACTGGCGTGCGCGTGGGTGGCTATGTGGCGCGAACCAGCGCGGGTGTGTACGTGGTGACCTGCACCCCGCTCGCCGACGCGACGTCGAGGAACGAGCAGGTGTCGGTCATCCCCGCCGACGACGTGAAAGCGATGGCGACCACGACGACGCCGTTCGTCGTCGACTCGGGCCTCCGTCCTTCGCTACCGACGGTTCTCCTGCATGCCTTGGGCATCGAATCGAGCACGCCGGCCTGGATCAGACCGGAGGTGCGCTCGATCCGTGCCACCTGTGCTGGCGATCCGTTGCCGGTCCCCAGTGGCGGGTATTCGGCGCCGCAACTCGGCCAGGGTGTGGTCGCGGGTCCGACCCCGCCGGGTGGTCAGGCCGTGGACGGCGAGCCCACGATCGAGCAGACCAGCCCCGGGATCGCGGCGCTCGCCCGCCGCTACCAGCCGACCGTCCTCGTGACGGTGGCAGATCCGTTCTGGCCCGTGTCGGTGGGTGCGCTGCTCGCCGACCGCGGTGCCGGCGGTCGGCTCACCTGCTTGCAGCATCTGCCCGCGATGTCGTGCCCGGCGAAGCAGCCACGGCCGGCTCCGACGATGCAGCAACTTGCCGGCGCCGGCAGCGACCCGGATGATTTCCTCGAATATCCGGTCTCGCCTCCATTGGACTCCGACCCGGGAGGCGAGCTCGCGGCCTTCCTGCGCGGCCAGCAGGCTCGCCCGGGCGGGATCCCGACGCTGCGCCAGCGCCTGGCCGACCCGGGCCTGCTCGATCCGTGGCGCACGGCCGAGGTGTATTTCTACTATGCGGCGAACACGAATCCCGCCACCTGGCCCGCCCCGGATGCCGCGATCAAGGGGAAGCTGATCGCGCTTCAGTACTGGTTCTTCTACCCGTACAACTACTACCCGACGGTGTTCGACGCCGGCCTGATGGACGACGCGCCGGTCGCCGGCGACCTCGTCAACACGGACCTGCACCAGGGCGACTGGGAACACGTCACGGTCCTCCTCGACGCCAAGACCAAGCAGCCCCTGTGGCTGTACACCGCCCGCCACTCGAGCGAGGGCGAGTACTACGCGTGGAACAGCCCCCGGCTCACCTTCGACGATGGACACCCGGTCGTGCAGGCCGCACTCGGCGGCCATCCCACCTACGACGCCCACTGCCGCGAGAGCCTGCGCTACGCGCCGGCCCTCGGCGTCATCCGCGGCCGGGTCGCGGACTGGGTCGTATGCGGCTCGGGCCGCTTTGCCTTCCGCGCGGCGACCACGCCGCTGGTCGACATCGCCAAGACGCCGTGGGCCTGCTGGAAGGGCCACTTCGGAATTGCCACGCCGAGCGAGATCGGCGCCGCCAGGCTGAACGAGGGGTCGATTCAGCGCGCGTTCGACGCCAACTACGAGGTGGCGGGGCCCCGCTCGCCCCTCTGGCAAGCCGAGAACGGCCGCCTGGCTGCTGACCAGACCGGCAAGCCTGGCCGGCCACCGCCGGTGGACACGGGCGTGTGCGCGGGTGGCGCCGGTCCGGCGGCGCCGGAGCAGGCGGCCACCAGGAGCGGCCTGTAGCTCAGCGCTCTGAACCCCAATGGCCCGTGCGCTCGGCGATTGGCCAGCGGCCGCGGACGACGGCGAAGCGACTTGGGTCGAACCCGGGGGCAAAGAGCGTTGGGCGGGCCGTGTGATACACGCGATGCGAACAGTCCGCGAGCTTCTTCTTCCAGGCCAGCTGGGAGCGGGTCCAGCGCCGACGCGATCGCCGTCAAGCGCGCGATCAGCAACTCGTCAGCGTCGCCGACGGCTGCCGTTGGATCGAATCGGCCTGGATCCACCGTTGGTGAGAGGCATCGGGCAACCGGCCTGATACGTGGGCGCTCTCCGTTGCTTGCTGGAGCTGGTAACGCCATCGCGCCAGCTGAGCTCGCTGGCACGCGGGACAGGTGCCGACGTGACGGGTATGGCCGCAACCGGTCATTCGGGCACGCTCTCCGTTTCCTCCGACACGGCGGCCCGGCAGGGCTCGGCCAGGCGCCACAGGCGCCCGAGGTCGCGGGCCGATGCCTCCTCGCGGTCAAGCGCCGCCTGGTAGCTGACGTAGGCGATCTCGCGTCGCTCGCCGGTGGCCCGGAACCAGGCTTGGAGCCTGGTCTCGCACTCGCTCTCGGCGTTGAACCAGGCCACGTACGCGTCGTCGATGAGGCGAACTCCGATCGTCGCGATTTCGGTGTCGGTGTTGTCGAGCATTTGGTGGACCTCCGTCAGTCGCTCATCAAAGTGAGCTCTCGCTCGTTGCCGAGTTGCTCTCGCAGCCGCGCAAGGGCGCGCTGCCGGGTTGGACCGATGCTTCCGATCGGCATGTCGAGAGCTGCCGATATCTCCTCATAGGCCGGAGCGGGGTCGGCGCTCAGCAGGCGGAGCAACGCCTGATCGCTCGCCCGCAGCCGCGCGAAGCCGCGCCGGAGCGTCGCGTCGCGCTCCGAGAGCAGTAGGCCCTCGCCGGGCGCCGGGTCAGGCGACTCGTGCTCCGGGAACTCGTCGCCAACCGGGACGCGCCGTTCTCTGTCGCGCAGGATGCGCAGACACTCGCGCCGCGCGGTGGTGCCGAGCCAGGCGCCCACGCGGGCCGGATCGTGCAGTCGTCCCAGGTGCTCGAACAGTGCGAGCCAGGTCGCCTGCGAGACATCGGCGGCGTCGGCGTCACCGAGGCGATGCGCCCGGGCGATCGCCCAGATCATGTTCCCGAATGCCGCGACGAGCGAGTTCCAGGCCTGCTGGTCGCCGGCGGCGGCAAGGTTGACGAGATCGGCCACCCGCTCGGCGGAGAGACGTCGCTGCGCTCTGCGCGGAGCTGGGTGCGGGCTGAGTGTGGCGGTCATGGTGGTGCGCTCCGGTGGTCGCTGACGGGAGGCAGGATCCGCCGGCGCGCTCACCGGCCGGTCACCGTTCGCTCACCATTCGCTCACCAGCGCCGTTGGGGGGGGCGCGTGCCGCAACACGTCTCCGTGGCAGCTGGCAGGGCCCGGCCCAGGGCAGCCGGCGGCGGACGCTCGACATCCAGGCGATGTCGCGCCGCCGGCGTGCCCTGGGGTCGCGTGATCATGCGCCGGCCGTAGCGCGCGCGTCCCCGACGTTTGCCCCCGACTTAACCGGGTCGCGCGCGCTACGTCTGGTTAGAGTGCGACTCCGCTCGGCTGATACGCACCCGCGGTGCCTCGTGGCGCGCGGTTACGATCCGCCACGGATTTCGCGGATGGACTCGAGGACGAGCAGGTGGAGCGCGCCTCCTAGGAGATCGATCGCCGGATGCGCAAGATCGTGCGGGATGTCACCGAGGTGTTCCTCGACGCGACCACGACACCGCCGGGCGAGCGTCGGGAACGCGGCGACGGCGCAAATCACCCGTAGCAGCCAAACCGTTCACCCCGATAGTGGGATCGCAGTCACGTTCGGGTTTCGCAACCAATCGTGCAGCCTGTTCGTTCACGCTTGGGCATCGAAGCACCCATGTATCGTTACTGATTGATCTGTCGGTCGAAATGACAGGAGGCATCCGTGCCTGAGTTCGTTGACGGTGCAGTTCGGGACATTGACGACCGGCTGCGCGAGCTGCGTGATGAGGTGTCTCGCCTTCAGGCCGCGCGCTCCGCCCTTACCGCTCCTGGCCGCCGTCGCGGGCGTCCCCGTGGGCCCGCCACCCGCTCGACCCGTACCCGCGCCGCTCGCCGCACCGGCCAACCGCGCACCCGGTCTCCGCGTCGTGGCGGTAACACGCGCGCCGGCCAGACGCTCGAGCTGGTGCGTGAGCGGCCGGGCGTGACCATTCCCGAGCTCGCTAAGGCGATGAAGATCCAGCCCAACTACCTCTACCGCGTGCTGCCGAGGCTGGCGTCAGAGGGACAGGTAAAGCGGGACGGGCAGGGCTGGCATCCGGCAGGTTAGGAAGCCCCGCGCTTCCCGTCATCTCGCACGACTTCCCTGCCCGCCGCACGACTTCCCTGCCGGCGCGGATCACGCCATGTTGCGGCGAGGATAACCCGTGGCAGCTGGGTCGGCGCATGCGCGAGGGCACCGAGCTTGACGGTTTACGTCGATAACGCCTTCGCGGTCGGCGACTGGGGACGATGGACCGGCGGCGGGCACCTGCAGGCGGACACACCGGAAGAGCTCCATGAGTTCGCCGGATGGATTGGTTTGCGTCGCGAGTGGTTCCAGGCAAAGCCTGGGCGCCCGGAGAATGACCACTATGACCTGACCCGGAAGGGACGCGAGCGTGCCCTTGAGCTTGGCGCCGTCGACGAGGACCGAGCCGCCGGTGCGCGCCGGCGCCGGGCGATCCGCCACGGTCGCCAAGCGCAAAACGCCACTGCGGAATCTGACCGCTGGTAGTGCGGGAGACGAAAGCAAACTACTTCGCGTCCCCCGCAGCGCGGGGCAGACCAATCGTGAGGCTCCTGGCCTTCGTCGCTTGAGACGCCGAGCTTCACGGCCTGCTCGGAGAGGAGAATTCACCGCCTGACACCGACGCCGCCCCTGACGACGAGTGACTGAGAACGCGGACGGGAGCGCGAGTCAACTCGCTGGGGCGAGCATATCGCGCGCTTGATCCTCGGTAAGAACGGCGACGCCGAGGTTCTCGGCTTGGGTCAGCTTTGCCCCTGCGGACTCGCCCGCGATCAGGTAGTCGGTCTTGGCCGACACCGAGCCTGAGGCTTTGGCGCCGGCCGCTTCGAGCAACGCCTGGAACTCCTTGCGTTCGACCGAGAGTGTGCCGGTGATGACCACCGTCTTTCGGGCAAACGGTGAGTCAGGTCGAGCTTGTCGGGGGCGATCCTCCTCGCGAACGTCGAGGCTGACGCCGAGTTCGCGCAACGCCGCGATCTCGTCGTGGGTGGCGGGCTGGTCGAGGAATTCGCGCAGCGCCTGCGCGACCACCGGCCCGATGTCCTCCACCTCGCATAGTTCCTCGACGGTGGCCGCCTGCACCTGCTCGATCGACTCATATCCGTGGCGGCAGATGCGCTTGGCCGTCCCCTCCGAGGTGAGTGGGATCGACCAGCCGACGATCGCCCGCCTGAGCCCGACGGCTCTGCTCTTCTCGATCGCAGCCAGCAGGTTCCGGACTGAGCGCTCGCCCCACCCCTCGAAGCGTGCTTTGCCATCCGGCATCAGCGTCGCGTAGTCGAGCCGGTAGACGTCGGACGGCTTCGACACGAGACCGGCGTCGATCAGCTGTTCGAGGCGGGCTTCGGACAGGCCTTCCACGTCGGCGCCTGCGCGCGAGCACCAGTGGATGAGCCGGCGCAGGCGCTGCGCGGGGCACCCCTGGCTGTTCTCGCACATCACCACCCTCGACGCGCCGACGATGGCCAGCGGACCCCCGCACGACGGGCACGCGGCCGGCGGCTCGATCATGCGCTCGCCGCCGTCGCGCTCGGCCGGGTTGAGCACTCCCGAGACGAACGGGATCACGTCGCCGCGCCTGAGGATGTAGACGCGGTCGCCGATGCGGATGTCCCGCGCGGCGATCACGGCGAGGTTGTGCAGGGTGACGTGCTCGATGTGCGTTCCAGATACGAACACGCGCTCGACCCGCCCGCGCGGCGTGAGCTGCCCGGTCTTCCCTGGCGTCCAGTCGACCTCGAGCAGGCGTGTGACCGCGACCTCCGGCGGCAGTTTGAACGCGATCGCGCCCTTTGGGTGATGACTCGTCTGCCCCGCCGCCTCGTATGCCGCGCGGTCAAGCAGCTTGATCACCACGCCGTCGACCTCGTAGTCCACATCGCGGCGGCTGTCGAGTATTCGCTTGACGTAGGCGTGGATGGCCTCGGGATCGGCTGACTCCGCGTACCCCTCGACGATGAACCCGAGGCCAGTCAGCTCGTCGGCCAGCTTGCCCTCCGCGTGCCCGTCGCTCAGGCGGATCAGGTCGAAGGCGTAGAACGTCACCGGCCGCTCCGCCACCTTGGCGCGGTCCTTGGCCAGCAGCGTTCCGGCGGCCGCGCTGCGCGCGTTGGCGAGCGGCTTGTCCTCGTGCGCCGCGTTGTAGGCCCGCCAGTCGGAGCGCAACATCACCACCTCGCCACGCACCTCGCAATCGACCAGCTCCGGCAGCACCTCCGGCATCCCGTGCACTTCGCCGCCACGCACGTTCACCGTCACGTCCTGCCCCACCTCGCCGTTGCCGCGCGTCGCGGCCCGGGCCAGGCGCCCGCGGCGGTAAAGCACCGACACGGACAGCCCATCGAACTTCGGCCACAGCGCGAACGTGTGTCCGCGCAGTCGCTCCAGGAACGCGTCCAACTCCGCGTCGCTCGTCGCCTTCTCCAGCGACAACATCGGCACCTCGTGGCGAGCATCCGCGTACAACTCGCCGGCGAGCTCAGCACCGACCTCCTCGAGCGGGTTGTCCGCCGGCGTGAGCTCGGGATGATCATCGAGCAGTGCGCGGAATTCGTCCTCGAGCGCGTCGTACTCAGCATCGCTGATCGCGGGCTCGCCCAGATAGTAGAGCCGCTTGTGGTGGCGCAGATCCTGCGCGAGCTTGTCGATCCGGTCAGAGGCCGCCGTTACCGGGGACATCGGTCAGCACTATAGGCTCGATGTGCCGACGTCTTCTCGACGCCTCAGCGCGTCGCTTCCGCCACCGCGCGGGCAAGCCGCTCTCCGGGCAGACCGTGAGCGACGATCCCGTCGCGGCCCTCGGTTGTCTTCGCCGCGATCACCGCGTTGACGATCGCCTCCTCGGTGGCCTCAACGACGGCTTCGAACAGCCCGTCGATGTGCGTATCGGCGAGCATCTCGAGCCGGAAGGTGTGCGGCGCCACCTCGTCAATCTTGCCCGGCGTCATGCCGCGATTGCCGGTAGCGAAGCACAGGAACAGGTCGCCGCTCGTGTGCTCGCCGATGCCCCCCACCCGCGCGACGCCGAGACCCGCGCGCTGGGCCAGGCGTGTGCACTGGTGGGGGAGCAGCGGCGCGTCGGTGGCGACGATCACGATGATCGAGCCGGCGCCGGTGCCGGCCGCGGCGCCGGCGCCCGTCGTGTCGCCCGGGACGTCAGGCGTGCCTGGGAGCGGGATGTCGTCGAGCACGCGGCCCACCGGCACTCCGTTGACCGCGAAGCGCCGACGCTGTCCGTGGTTGGCGAGCACGAGCACCCCCACGGTGTGGCCGCCCTCGGCGTCGGGCCGCACGCGTGAGGCGGTGCCGATCCCGCCCTTGAACCCGTGGGAGATCATCCCGGTGCCGGCGCCCACGGCGCCCTCGGGGACCCCGCCCTCGGCCGCGGCGGCAAGCGCATCGTGCACATGTTCGGGGCGGACGTGAAAGCCGTTCAAATCGTTCAACATGCCGTCCCAGGTCTCGGCCACCACGGGCAGCGTCCACTCCGATCCTCGCCCCGGATCACTCGCCAGCACCTCCGCCAGCAGCGCGTCGCGCACCACGCCGACGCTGTGGGTGTTGGTGAGCGCGACCGGCGTGGTCAGCATCCCCGACTCGCGCACCCATTCCAGCCCGGTCATCTCGCCGTTGCCGTTCAGCCGGTGGGGACCGGCGAACACCGGCTCGTCCCACACGTTGCCCGGTGGCAGGATCACCGTCACGCCCGTCCTGACCGGGCCGCGTCCCACGACGAGCGGGCCCGAGCCCTCGATCAGCGTCCGGTGCCCGACCCGCACCCCTGCCACATCGGTGATCGCGTTCGCCGGGCCGGGAGCACCGTCGCCGATCACGATGCCGTAGTCACGCACGCGCGCATTTGAACCAGCGCTCAGGCGATCGTCTCCTCGTCCATCGCGCGCTCGATCGTTTCCTGCGCGCGTAGCGTCTGCGGCCCGGGCGCAGCCGGCAGCACCACTTCGCCGATCGCCGCGATCGGCTGGGCCAGGCGCGCCGTCGAGGCCAGGAAGGCCTCCTCGGCCCGCAGGGCATCCTCGAGCGGGAAGTTCCCCTCCTCGGCCGACATCGCGGCCATGATCACCCGTCGGGTGATCGAGGCCAGGATTCCCGTCTCGAGCGCCGGCGTCTGCAGGCGGCCGTCTCGCACCCAGAAGATCGAGCATGTCGGCCCCTCCAGCACGACGCGATCCGAGCGGACCAGCAGCGCCTCGTCGTAGCCCGCGGCGAGGGCTTGCCGCGAGGCCGCCATGTTCGCCGCGTAGGAGAGCGACTTGACGCCGTTGAGCAGCACCGACGGGTTGTAGGTGACCGTCAGCAGCCGCGCCGGCCTCCTCAGCGCCGCGGGATCCCCCGCCGACTCCAGGCGAGAGATCCGGTGACCGCCGCGGGTGAGGACCACGCGCACGACGGTATAGCCGGGAGGCGCCTGGGTGAGGAGCAGGTCGATATCGGACTCGAGTTGCTCGCGCGGGCACTCAAGCGCCAGCGCCCGGCAGGAGCGCTCGAGCCGGTCCAGGTGGGCCGCACGGGCGAACGGACGTCCGTCCCGCAGCGGAAACGCGTCGAAGGCTCCATCGCCGCGGATCAACCCGTCGTCGCCCGCCGGAATCATCGCCTCGCCGGCGCGCATCAACTCGCCGTCCAGGACCAGCGGCCAATCCGCGGCCTCGGCCGGGGCCACCCTGGTGACGGGATCTACGGTGCGGTCTGTGCTCATCGCGTGCGGGAGGTGGTCAACTGTAGATCTTCTGCTGCCCGACCTGGAGAGCGAGCAGGAGCTGCGCCACGATCACCGGCATGGCCGCGCTTGGCGAGGCGGCGCGGTACTCGGTGGTGCGCGGCGTCGGCTTGGCCACGCCCGGAATGCATTCGCAGATCGACGCGATCGTCGTCGAGTTCCACTCGAACGTGTAGGTCAACTCGCCGTCGTGCACGTGCGCCTCGCGCCGTCCGACGTCGCGCAGCGCGCCGGCCACTCCTTCGCGGATCCCCTGGCTCGTCACCGCCGGGTGCAGGCACGAGGCGACCAGCATGTCGAGCCCGTCCTTGACCGCGTAGGTCGGCACGTCCTCGCCGAGCACCCCCCGGGCCTCCTGACACACCTTGTCGTCGCCCGCCACGAACGCGACCGGCACGCCGAGCTCTCCCGCCACCAGCGCATTGAGGCGAGTCTCGCCGATCGGCTCGCCGTTCAGCAGCAGGTTCTGGACCTCCTTGCCGAGCAGCGTGTGGTTGAGCACGCCACCCTCCGTTCCCGCGCACGAGTGATAGCCGACGAACACCGCCGCGTCGTAGCTCGAGTCAAGGCCCTGGATCATGCACATCGGTTTCTGGAACCCCTTGATCATGCGTGCCCGCGGGTCGAGGTCCTCGAGCAGCAGGTTGCGCATGGTCCAATGTGAGTCGTTGACCAGCACCTCGGTGGCGCCGGCGTCGTAGGCGCCGACGATCGCCGCATTGGCATCGCCGGTCATGAACATCCGCCCGCGCGCGTAGTCGGCTCCGTCCGGGAGCACGTCCTCCGGGTCGGTGAGGCCGGTCACCCCTTCCATGTCGACCGAGATGAAGACCTTCATGGATTTGCCTCGCCGGCCGTTGACAGTTCGTGCTCAGGCACGGTCAGATGTGACCAGTACCGATCCCGGCGGGGCCTGAGGAAGGCAAAGTAGTAAACGGCGCCGCCGGCGAAGATGGCGGCGCAGATGAGCAGGTCGCTGCCCTTCTGCTGGCTGAGCGCGAGGCCGACGCCGGTCAGCGCGATCAACGGGGGAACCGGCCACAGTGGCATCCGGAACGGCCGCTCGAGGTCCTTCTGCCGGACGCGGCTGACCAGCGCCGAGATCGCGATCAGCGCGTACAGGATGACGATCAGCACGGCGGTGAAGGTGACCACGCTGATCAGGCTCGACTGGGCGCACAGGATCGCGCCCAGGATGCCGACCAGCATCGTCGCCACCCAGGGCATCTTGAACCGCGGGTGCACATAGGACAGAGCATTGGAGATCGGCGCCGGCCAGGCCATGTCACGACCGCTGGCGTAGGTCACCCGCGCGAACTGGAGCGTGATCGCCAGCGACGCGTTGAAGATCGCGAGGATCGCGCCCCAGGTGACGATGTCCACCGCGGTGTGCCCGAACGAGGTCCGCACCACGTCGGTGACGGGGGTGGAGGAGTGCAGGAACGCCGGCAGGTCCTTGGTGCCCAGGAGGACCCCGATAAACGGGATGACCTCGAACACGATCCCGATGGACGCCGCCAGCACGACCGCCTTGCCGACATCCGAGGCCGCCCCCTCGGTCTCCTCCGAGAAGTTGATCGCGCTGTCGTATCCGTTGACCGAGAACAGGGCTGTGGCTAACGCCGCGATGATCGCGCTGATCCCCACCGGGCCGATCCCGTTGGTGCCGGCCGCCATGTGCGGGTGGGTGAACGTGCTGAGCGACTGATGCACGTTTAGGAAGCCCGCCAGCGCCAGCATGATCACCACGCCGAGCTCGAGGGCCAGGAAGAACGCGATCATCCAGGCGTTGAAGCGCACGTCCAGGCACGCGATCAGCGCGACGAAGATCATCATGCCCGCCGCGATCCACTTGGTCGAGAGGCTCGGGTACAGCGCGTTGATGTAGGTGCCGATGCCGAACGCGACGCTCGCGGGGAGGAAGATCGCCTGGCCGATGTAATCGAGCAGGGCGAGGAAGCCGATCGGGCGCCCGAGGACCCGGGTGACGATCGAGTACAACCCGCCGGCCACCGGGAACATCGAGCCGAGTTCGCCCATGCACAGGGCGACGTTGACGGCAATGAACCCGCCGATCAGGTAGGCCCACAGCGAGCCCGTGCCCGCGGTGGCGATGACCGCGGTGGCCACGACTAGCAACGACGCCGTCGGCGTGATGTCAGACAGCGTCAGCGCGAGGTTTCCGAGGATGTTCAGTCCGCGCTGGAGCTGGGGCTTGTAGCCCATATCCTCGAGCAGCAGCTCACTTTCGACCTCTGCTCCAGCGTGATGCTGTTGGGGGGCGATGTCGCTCAACTCGCGGCTCCTTAGCTGACGAACACTGACAACGGCAGGGTGAATCCGACGTTCCACATCCCGGCGTCGACGACCTCGAGGATCTTCAGGTCGCCGGCCAGGCTGCAGAGCATGTACGCGTCCTCGCGCGTGAGGCCGTGTTCGGCGACGATCCACTCGATCATCGCCAGCACGGACTTACGCGTTCCTTCCATTAGGTCCGGCGCGATCCCCATCGCACCGTGATAGCCCCCGGTGTCAGTCTTGACCGTCAGCGGCCCGGCGGTGCGAAACAGCGGTGCCGGGATCGTCCGCTGCTCGACGGTGAAGCGCAGGCTGGCCCCCATGTCGCATTCCATCGCCGCCACGCACACCTCGCCATCGCCCTGCATGGCGTGCGGATCCCCGCACGAGAACAATGCTCCTTCGCACCACACCGGCAGCCACAGCGTCGAGCCCGCTGTGAGGTGGCGCGTGTCGATGTTGCCGCCGCCCTTGTGCGGAGGGAACGCGGAGGCGGTGGCGGGCTCGTCCGGATGGTTGCCCATCGTGCCGAGGAACGGCGCGAACGGGATCCGGATGTCGGGTGAGAAGTCGACGTTCGTGCCGCTGCGCAGATCGAACGTCCGCAGGTAGGGATCTGGGAAGTGATCCGGAAGCGTGCCGAGCTCGGGCAGGATCACGCACCAGCCCCATTCGCCGGGTGTTAGCTCGAGGACTTCGATCTTGAGCGTGTCCCCCGGCCGCGCATCCTCGACGTACACCGGGCCCGGGAGGTTGTACAGGGTCTCGAAATCGAAGCGGGTGTCCGCAAATGTGTCACCCTCGTGCACCTGGTCGTGGCCGGCCATCCAGATCTCGTAGTGCACGACATCGCCAGAGGCGACGCGCAACGTGGGCTCGAGTGTGTTGTCCCAATTGTGGTGAATCCGTTTGGCGTCTATCTGGTGCTCCACGCCGGTCTCCTCTCTGCGTCGGCCTCTCTCCACTCACGAGCCGCCACCGGCCACTCCTCGACCACGGCCTGTTCTTCCACGACCAGCAGCCGAGAATGGAGGTTCGCCGCGGCGCAGGCATGGTTGGGTATGACCCGAAGCCGCGCACCAACCGGGATGTCGCACGGTTCGTCGCTATGCACGATCGCCTGCTCCTCGTACAGGCGCTCGACCCTCAGCTCGGGATGGCCCTCGATTAGCCCGAATCCGGCGCTCAGGACGGTGAGCCGTTCGGCCGCGAGCGCCTTCGATCCGGAATCGAGGATCAGGCGGCCGGGTGCGGGTCGCGACGTCACCGTCGCCAGCACGGACAGCGCGCAGCGTTCGAGCGGCACGATTCCCAGCGCCACCTGCGTCGCGTCGTAGAACACGTAGTTGCCGGGACGGATCTCGGTGATCGCGTCGTCCCGTTCGAGTGCGTGCGCGGTCGGAGTGCTCCCGACGCTGGCTATCTGTGGTTCGATGCCGCGGTCGCGCAGGGCGATGGCGGTCCGCGTGATGGCTTCCCGCTCGTCTCGAGCGGCGGCGACGATCCCCTCCCAGTCGGTGGCGGCGTAGGCGTGCCCACCGAAGGTCAACAATCCGTGGAACGACGCGTGGCTGGTTCTCCCGAGCGCTCGTTCGATCAGCTCGGCGGTGGCGGCGCCCGGCGGCGTACCGAAACGGCCCACCCCACTGTCGAGTTCCCACAGGTACCCGATCTCGGCCCCGGCGCGCCGGCAGGCGCGGTCGAGCGCAGCCACGACCTCGACGTCGTCGACGCTCACGCGTACCCGCGCTCGCCGCGCCAGCGCGACCACGCGATCAAGGCGCCACTCCCCGACCGGCGGAGTCGTCAGGAGGAGATCGTCGATGCCCTCGGCGGCGAACGCTTCGGCTTCGGCTACCGTGGCCACCGTCAGCCCGGCGGCGCCCTGCTCGCGCTGAAGGGCTGCGATCGCCGGCGACTTATGGGTCTTGGCGTGTGGTCGCAGAACAACGCCGAGCCGGCGCGCCCGCTCGGCCATGTCCTCGATGTTGCTGAGCAGGCGGGGCCGGTCGACCAACAGCGCCGGCGTCACGATCTCGTTCAGGTCGACCATGCCTACCATGGCGGCGTCGCCGCTCCGATCACTGCCGCCACGCCGACACTCGAAGCGTTGCGGAAGGCGTGCGGCCGATCCGCCCGGAAGCGGATCAGGTCGCCCTGGGTGAGCCCGTGACGCTCGTCCTCGATCAGCAGCTCGACCTGGCCGTGCAGGACGTAGGCGATCTCCTCACCGGGATGACCGATCATGTCGCGGTCGTAACCACCGCCTGGGTCGAACGACAGGAGGTACGGCTGGATGATGTGGTCACGACCGCTGCCGAGCAGCTGATAGAGCACTCCGGTTCCCCGTTGGACCCCGGGTACTGTGGCGGCGCAGTTGCGAATGATCTCGACGCCATCGACCCGCGCGGCCACGGCGGGCTCTCCGAGCAGTTCGGTGATGTGAAGTCCGAAATGCCCGGCGACCAGCTGAAGGCGCTTGAGCGAGACGCCGCCCTGCCCGTTCTCGAGCGCCGAGAGCGAGGACGCCGCGATGCCGATTTCGCGAGCCTGGGCTCGTAGCGTCTTCCCCGCCTGGGTGCGCAACCGGCGGATTCGCTGCCCCATGAGGGTCGCGAGCGCGCTGTCGCCGCTGGCGTTGCCGTTAGCCCTCGCGGGATGAGATGTTCGCGATTTGCGCACGTTTCGCAATGCTGTTCGCGCTAGGCGAACATTACACGCGCTGCAACGCTACGCGCAAGCGTGCGATGCTCTGCACCGCGACGGGGCGTCCACAGGCGCGGATCAGATCGAGAGAGCGATGAACGACGAGTCGGCAATCGGGCCGGGACTGGCGAACCCGGTCTATCCCGATCTCGTGGCGCGCCTGGTCTCAGCCACGACTCCGGTGCCCGATGAGGACATCCGGTTCGTGCTCGCGGTCTGCTCCTCGTACGCCTACGGCGACGTCGACACGGTGGCGACGATCATGGACCGGCTTGGGCTGACGCGAAATCGCTGCCGGATGATCTCCGAGTACGTCGACGCGCTGTTCCTGACGTCCACCGCATACGTGATCCAAAGCCACGACGGGCGAGTCGCCATCCTCTGCTATCGCGGGACGCCGCCCACCAGCATCGTGACATGGCTGACCGACTTCCAAGTCGAGCCCGCGCGAATCTGTGTGCCGGCGCTTTCCGCGGAGCGCGACGGCGAGGTGCACGGCGGCTTCTACCGCAATGTGCGCTCGACGCGGTTCAAGATTGCCGAGGTGCTGCGGGACGCGATCGCGCAGCGTTCCGTGCTTGACGACAGATCGACCGACCGCCCCCTGGAAGCGCTGTACATCACCGGGCACAGCCTGGGCGGGGCCAGCGCTGCGCTGTTCGCGGCCCTCCTGTTAGCCGACCTAAGCAGATACGGGGACATCTTCGCCAAGCTGAGGGCGGTGTACACCTACGGCTCTCCAATGATCGGCGACTCCTCCTTCGCCGACGCGTGCAACGGGCACGCCTTCCTACGCGAGAGGGTGATCCGTTACGTGTACGCCAACGACGTCGTTCCCCAGGTTCCGCCGAAGGCGTCGGGGGACTTCAGGCACTTCGGCCAGGAGTACCGATACCTGCCGCCGCGTAAGCCTGGGGGCAAGGGAAGGTGGAAGCCCAGCCCGCCGCGCAAGCAGCTGCACCACCTCCTCAGCCTCGCCACCGCGCCGCTCGCCCTCCTCGCGAAGGGGCTGCGGCCGACCCGAAACATCCGCTTCCACGCCTCGCTCAGCGATCACCTCCCTCAGTACTACCTCGACGCGCTCACCCCGGAGCGCCTGCGCAGCGAGTTCGGCGAGTAGCCCACCTGTGCGTTCGGCGCGTGATTGCGGGCGTGTTGCTCGGGGCGCGAGGGACACCTGGTTCCACCGGTCGACGTCGGGCGCGCGATCCAGCGGGCGGGGTCCTTCCAACTCAGGCTTAGCTCAGCTAGCGCTACTGCAGTTCGTGATACCTCCGCTGCGCGAATAGTTCTTCTTCTCTCGGTCGCTGGTCGGCCGTGTCTTCTTCTGTGGGTTGGTGGTCGACCGTGTCTTCTTCTGTGGGTTGGTGGTCGGCCGTGTCTTCTTCTCTGGGTTGGTGGTCGGCCGTGTCTTCTTCTAGCGGTCGCTGATCGACCGCGTCTGGGCCCGCGTCGTGTGAAGCGAGGCGGTTGGTGATCGCCCGGATGGTCCCGTGTGTGACGTGTGCTGCCTGTGCGATCTCGCGCATGGGGAGTCCGAGGCGTGTCGCCCTTGCAATCGCGCGGTGGTGCTCGGCCTGGGCGTCGCGTGCGCGGGCGCCGCTACGTTCGACGAGTTTCAGCGCGTCAGCGCGAAGCGCGCGTCGGATCGTGTCCTTGCCATGCGCCTCGGCGCGGGCGATGTCGGCTAACGCGTATCCGGCTTGCATGGCCGAGGTCGCTGAGCGCGTGAGAGCGTCTGCCGCCGCCGTTATTGCGTCTGCATCTTCATCGGTCTCGGCGCGCAGGCGCGCACCGGCTGCCTCGGCGACTTGCGCTAACGGTCCCTCGAGCGTCCGCTCGCCTGGTTGCTGTGACGCGGACACACGCACCTCCAAAGACGATCGAGTATCAGAGCAGAGGATGTATACCCTAAGCGGCAAGCGGTGCGCTTCTACGTCCTGGGTACTGGGTGTCCCGGCATTGCGGTTTTGGCTTTGCGATAGCGCGATGCGTGAGATCAGGCGAGCAACGCGGCTCGTGCGAGGTTGGTGTGCTGGGGTTTGCGCATGTAGCTACGCCGAATCGCTGAGCTATCGATGGTCGGTGGCAGACCAGTTAGTCACGCTGATGTCCAGCTGGTTCCTCGACGACCACGCGGCATCAGCCCGCCGATGCGCGCCCTCACTCCTAGCTCTGCTTGGTTATGCTCGCCTGAAGATCCACGCCGCCGGCAACCAGTTGATGCCCTGTCGACAGCCAAGCGACAACGGCATGTTGCGAGCCTGGGCGGTTTCTCTCCAACCCCAGAAATGTGCATTGGAAATGCGCTTCGACAGCGCCGGAGAGCGTTTTGCCGAAGATGGGAGCGTGGTGAGCAACCTGATGGTAAGGATGAAAGCCTTGCCGGAGCTATCCGGAGGCGCGGTTGCTGGTAAGTCCCTGACTGCGCCCTGGTAGAGCAGTACGCGACACGAAACGACCGCCTGGATAGTTGCTAGCCAATGCGTACTGAATCCGATGACCATTCGACGGCTTGATTCTTGCCAGCCCTGCGGACTACGCGAGCCTCGAGCCAAGCTGGCCGGCCAGCCAGTAGTGAATCGGGGTCTCTGGCCGAATGGTGGAGTTTCGTAAATCCGCATCTGGGATAGCTAGGCCAGATCAGCCAAACAGGACAGAACTAGGCATAGATCGACGTGGTTCGGGGTTTTGAAGTCAGCAACGGGGGTCCGGTCAGCAAGGAACGCTGGCAGGCTGCTGCGAGTCGCCGTCGGCAAATAGCGGCCATTTTCGCGGCTGTCCTGGTGCTGCTGGGCGCTCTCGCCGCCGAGGCGCGAGCCGCCGGAACCTCCCTGACAGGCATCGCTGGCTCGCAAGCGGTTTCCGCCGCAGCTTCAACGGTCCAGGCCACGGCGCCGGCGGTCACTTCGGCAGCGCAGCCGACCACCTCGCAGCCGACCACCTCGCAGCCGACCAGCTCGCAGCCGGCGACGCCCGCTCCGCAGACGGCGGCTCAGACGGTCTCTACTACGACCGCGTCGGCTCCGCAGACGACTTCGAATACGGCGGCGCCGGCTCCGCACACGACTTCGAATACGGCGGCGTCGGCTCCGCACACGACTTCGAATACGGCGGCGTCGGCTCCGCACACGACTTCGAATACGGCGGCGTCCACGCCGCAGACGGCGGCTCAGACGGTCTCCACGACGACCGCGTCGGCTCCGCAGACGACTTCGAATACGGCGGCCTCGGCTCCGCAGACGGTCTCGAATACCGCGGCGTCCACGCCGCAGACCGCTTCGCAGACCGTGACTAAGCCGGCGGCGTCGGCTCCGCAGACGACTTCTAATACCGCGGCATCCACGCCGCAGACGGTCTCTAAGACGGCGGCGTCGGCTCCGCAGACGGTCTCTAAGACCGCGGCGTCCGCTCCGCAGACGGTCTCGAAGACGGCGGCGTCGGCTCCGCAGACGGTGTCTAAGACGGCGGCGTCGGCTCCGCAGACGGTCTCTAATACCGCGGCATCCACGCCGCAGACGGTCTCTAAGACGGCGGCGTCGGCTCCGCAGACGGTCTCTAATACCGCGGCATCCACGCCGCAGACCGCTTCGCAGACCGTGACTAAGACGGCGGCGTCGGCTCCCCAGACGACTTCGAATACGGCGGCGTCGGCTCCGCAGACGGTCTCGAATACGGCGGCGTCGGCTCCGCAGACCGCTTCGCAGACCGTGACTAAGACGGCGGCGTCGGCTCCGCAGACGGTCTCTAATACGGCGGCGTCCGCGCCGCAGACGACGTCGAATACGGCGGCGTCCGGCTTCGCAGACCGTGACTAAGACGGCGGCGTCGGCTCCGCAGACGGTGTCGAATGTGGCGGCGTCGGCTTCGCAGACGACGTCGAATACGGCGGCGTCCACGCCGCAGACCGCTTCGCAGACCGTGACTAAGACGGCGGCGTCGGTGCCGCAGACGGTGTCGAAGACGGTGGCGTCGGTGCCGCAGACGGTTTCGAAGACGGTGGCGTCGGTGCCGCAGACCCTCGCGGCGGTGCCGCAGGCGGTGTCGAAGACGGTGGCGTCGGTTCCGCAGGCCGTGTCGAACACGGTGGCGGCCCTCCCGCAGGCGGTGTCGAAGACCGTGACGTCGGTCCCGCCGACGACCTCGCAGACGGTCTCTAATACGGTGGCGTCGGTGCCGCAGACGGTGTCGAAGACGGTGGCGTCGGTGCCGCAGACCCTCGCGGCGGTGCCGCAGGCGGTGTCGAAGACGGTGGCGTCGATTCCGCAGGCGGTGTCGAACACGGTGGCGGCCCTCCCGCAGGCGGTGTCGAAGACGCTGACGTCGGTGCCGCAGACGGTGCCGCAGACCCTCGCGGCGGTGCCGCAGGCGGTGTCGAAGACGGTGGCGTCGGTTCCGCAGGCCGTGTCGAACACGGTGCCGGCGCTCCCGCAGGCGGTGTCGAACACGCTGGCGGCGCTCCCGCAGACGGTGTCGAACACGCTGGCGGCCCTCCCGCAGGCGGTGTCGAAGACGCTGACGTCGGTGCCGCAGACGGTGTCCAAGACCCTCGCGGCGGTGCCGCAGGCCGTGTCGAACACGGTGGCGGCGCTCCCGCGGACCGTGTCGCAGACCCTGGCGGGCCTTCCGCAGACGGTGTCGAAGACGGTGGCGGCCCTCCCGCAGACGGCGGCGGCGCTCCCGCAGACGGTGTCGAACACGCTGGCGGCGCTCCCGCAGACGGTGTCGAACACGCTGGCCGCGCTCCCGCAGACGGTGTCGAACACGCTGGCCGCGCTCCCGCAGACGGTGTCGAACACGCTGGCCGCGCTCCCGCAGACGGTGTCGAACACGCTGGCCGCGCTCCCGCAGACGGTGTCGAACACGCTGGCCGCGCTCCCGCAGACGGTGTCGAACACGCTGGCGGCCCTTCCGCAGACCGTGGCGGCTGTCCCGACAGCGGCGCTGGCCCCGGTAACGCACGTCACGGGGGCGCTGTCCCCGATGCTGCGCAGCGTGACGGGTGCGCTGCGGGGAGCCGTGGGTCCGGTGCTGGGTGGCGTGGGTGGTGTGGTCGCGCCTGTCTCGGGTGTTGTTCGCTCGACGCTGGCGCCCGTGACCGCTGTCGTGGCCGGCGCCATCGCGCCCACGGCGAAGCTGATCAGTGGCACGTTGTCAACCACGCAGCTGCCGTCGACCGGCGGCCGTGTGAGCACGCTTGTCCCGTCGATGGGCACTGCGACAAGACAACCGTCCCCCGTTCCGGGCCTCGGCGCGCAGACGGCGGTTCCGAGTTCAGGGCCTTTGACGGTCTCCCAGAGCCCGTGGGGAGCGCCTGGTTTGACCGCGCCGGTGTCGGGCTCACCGGTCGTCATCACGTTCCAGTCGGCGCCGCCGCGGCAGTCGGTTCGTGGGTTGCCGGCGGGCGTGCGTTTCCCCGGTGTTGGCCCGCGCCCGGTTTCGGCGCTGGGCGGTTTTGGGGTGGTGGATGCTCGGGATTTGTTGGGGTTGCGGGTTGTGATCTCGCACGCCGGGGATGGCGTGCCGGGGCCCCTGACGCCGGTGGCGAATTCGTCGGTAGTTCCTCCTGTTCCGGGCGCGTTTGGGACGGGGGGCGCGGCGTCGAGCGGCGGGTTGGGCTTGTTTTTCTTTGGCATTGCGGCGCTGCTTTCGCTGGCGTTTCTGCTTATGTCGCGCGTGAGCTGGAACCTTCGCGCGACCGCGCTGGCGATTGCGCCGCAGCCGTTTATCTCCTTGCTAGAGCGGCCTGGCTAAGACCGTAACGCCGGTCTACAGGTCCTGCACGCCTGGCCTTTAGGGGCGGCGTGCGACAGCTCTAACAAGTAATAGGAGACAGACTCGTGTCACGCTCACTTTTGGCGTGGGCGAAGAGCTGTGCGGCTGGCGCTGCGCGTCGGTGGGTCGCTCCGGACCGGGTGCATGGACGCCTGGCCGAGGAGCGCCCGATCCTCACGGTCTTTTCGCTCGCTTCCCTGATTTCGGTAGTGGCGGCATCGATGGTCACGCTGACTTTCACCCCGGTGGCGCTGGGGCAGGTCGGCACCCCGCAGGCCCGGCGTTCAGCCGGCCCGGCTCGCGGTGGCGCACCGAAGATGTCCGTCGCCCTCACCCATAACTCCCCCAATTCCGACCGATCGCCTGGTGCCGGCGGCTTGGGTCGAAGTGCCGATCTGCTGGCCTACGGCAGCGGCTACATGACAATCCGCGGCTCCCGGGCGGTGCGAGTGTTGCAGCAGCGGCTCGCCGGTCTCGGGTATCAGGCGGGTCCGATCGACGGGCGTTACGGTCGGTTGACCGAGGCGGCGGTGAGGCGCTTTCAGGCGACGCATAGCCTCACGGCTGACGGTATCGCCGGTGTGCGCACGCTGGCGGCGCTGGCCGCGGCCCCGCGCGGGCTGTATCCCGGGCAGGGATACGGGCCGGCTGGCTCGCCGGCGGTCAGATCACTCCAGGCGCACCTCGCTACGGCGGGGTTCTCGCCCGGTCCGCTCGACGGGCGCTACGGCCCGTTGACCGAGCGGGCGGTGACCCGGTTCCAGCGCGCCCGGCATCTGCGGGTGGATGGGATCGCGGGTCCGCAGACCCTCAATCACCTACAGGCTGTTCATTCACCTGGCGATCGCCGCAGGCCGCCTCAGACCTCGGCGCGTCGGTCTACGGCACGGCGTCAAACGCATCCGGCACCGGCACCTTTGGGTGGCGGCGCGCGGCACGGGAATCCCGCTCCCCAGCCGACGCGGCAGACAACACGGCATTCGGCCGGATTCCCGCTGGTGTGGGTCATCGTCCTGGCCGGGGTCCTGCTCGCCGTCCTGGCCAGCAGGTTCTGGCCCACAGGGCGAGGCACCGACGACGATGCGGGCGCTCGCGCCGTCAAACCCGGCGGCCATGATCGCCTCCGGGCGCCCGCGCCAGCGACCCCAGCCCGGGCGGATGCTCCGGCAGCCCGGGCGGATGCTCCGGCAGCCCGGGCGGATGCTCCGGCAGCCCGGGCGGATGCTCCGGCAGCCCGTGCGGATGCGCCGGCAGCCGTTCCGGCATCCGTAGCTGCGGATCACGTATGGGGATCATCCGGTCTCGAGACTGAGAGCCGGCACGCCTACGAGCATGACGGGGAGGCGGCGTTGCGGCTCGGTTTGCTCCTCGCGCAGAAGGGCGAGATTGTCGCGGCCGAGGAAGCGTTCCGAGAGGCCGAGAAGCGCGGCCATCCCGACGGCGCTTTCGAGCTCGGCGCGGTGTTGTTGCAGGAGGGCGACCATGCCGGTGCGGAGGATGCGTTCCGGCGCGCCGCTGAGCGCGGTGATGGTGGCGCGGCGTGCAACCTCGGTGTGCTGCTCGAGCAGCAGGGCGACCTGGCCGGGGCGATGGACGCCTATCAGCGGGCCGATGAGCGCGCTCACCCGGTCGGTGCGTGCAACCTCGGCGCGCTGCTTGAACAGCAGGGCGACATCCTGGCGGCCAGGGACGCCTACCAGCGCGCCGACCGATGGGGTGACCCGGACGGTGCGTATCACCTCGGGGTGCTGCTCAACCGAGCGGGCGACCCGGAGGGGGCCAGGGAGGCGCTCGAACGCGCCGAGCAGCGCGGCCATCCGGACGCCGCTTTCGAGCTCGGCACGCTCTGCGTGCAGGAGGGCGCCCACGCCGGGGCGGAGGACGCGTTCCGGCGCGCCGACCAACATGGTGATGGCGGCGCGGCGTGCAACCTCGGTGTGCTGCTGGAACAGCGAGGCGACCTGGCCGGAGCGAGGGCGGCCTACCAGCGCGCCGACGAGCGCGCTCACCCGGTCGGCGCGTGCAACCTCGGCGCGCTGCTTGAACAGCAGGGCGACATCGTCGCGGCCAAGGAGGCCTACCAGCGCGCCGACCGACGCGGTGACCCGGCCGGCGCGTATCACCTCGCGGTCCTGCTCGAAGCAGAAGGCGAGCGGGCCGCAGCCAAGGACGCCTACCTCCGCGCCGATCAGCGCGGGCATCCACAGGCTGCGTGCAGCCTCGGTCTGCTCCTCAAAGACGAGGGCGACCACCGGGGGGCCACCCGAGTCCTCCAGCGTGCCGGTGAACGCGGCTCGCCGGAACTGGTGAAGGTCGCGCAGGCTGCCCTCCTCGAGCTCGATCCAGACGAGGAGGAAGGGCGATGAGCGCCGCGGCCATCAACGGACACACGGCCTCGCGCGAATACCCACCGCTCCCGAGCGAAGAGCGGATCCGCGTCGCGATCGCCGACAACGACGGGCTCGCGAGATCGATGATGCAGACCGCACTGCGCGAGCGGGATATCGCGGTCATCGCCAGCATCGCCAGCGCCCACGAGGTGCTCGAACTGGTCAGGTACTACCACCCCACCGTCCTGATCGTGGACACCGCCCTCCTCCGCGACGGCGGCGTGAGACTGCTCAGCAGCGTCCGAGCGGCCTCCGCCCTCACCCGCGTCCTGACCATCGCCGTCAACGACGACCACACCGCGCTCGCCGCACTACTCGCCGGCGCGGTCGGGCACCTCAGCAAGGACATCAACCCCGCGAAGCTCGCGGAACTGGTCACCCGCGCGGCGGCCGGAGAGGCCATCGTCCCCCGGCGGCTCATCATGCCACTGCTCGAGCGAATACCCGAGCTCCCCGACGGCGGATGGCGGCCACTACACAGCCGCCTGACCACCCGCGAATGGGAAATCATCGCGCTGATCGCCGAAGGCGCCTCCACCCAGGACATCGCCGAACGCCTCGTCCTATCCGCAACCACCATCTACAGCCACGTCAAAAGCGTGCTACGCAAACTCGGCGTGCACTCCCGCCGAGACGCCGTCCTAGCCGCCGAGCGCCTACGACGCCAAGAAGCCATGGGAGAAAAAACCCCCCAACCCACACCGGGCAGATCCCCCATCCCCGAACTCACACACGGGAACGCTTGGCAACAGCGGGAAACACGAGCGACAAACCGATACCCAACCCGGAACGTCGCCGGAAAGGCAGGCAACCGACCCTAAGGGCGAGTACCTGCCCGACACGAGTCACTCGAGAGGGGCGGCGCCCCACCGCCGCCCCCCTCGACCCCCGCCCGCCCCACCCCAACCAGCCGCGGCGCGCATCGAAAATCACAGCCGCAGCTTCGCCGGACCGACTGTCCACTGGCGGTGGAGACGAAGGTGACGTTGCCCGACAGCCCCTGCACCTGCTTCTGGAACGTGTTGGGCTTCGGGCCAGGATCTGGTCGATGTTGACGACCGTGATGCCCTTGCTGATCGCCTGCTGGGCGCGCGGTCCTACCGTCGTGCCGCGTTGGGCATCGCGGCCGAGATCGCGGCTGTGCCCACGCTCGACGATGTCATCCGCCGGCTCCTGTGAGCTGAGGACCTCGCGCGGGTCCTACGGCTTTCGATACCACCGCGGCGAGGTGGTGGGCGGCGGCATGAGCGACGCGTAGACCTCGATCATCTGCGGCTCCCCGGTGGCGACAGACGACCGGAGCGCCTGCTCGAAATCCAAGCCGAAGCCTTGCACGGTCCTCACGGGAATCCCGAATGCCCTCGCCAGCCCAGGGAAGTCCGGATTAACCAGGTCGACGCCGAACGGCTCCTCCCCGGCCTGGGTCTGGTCGAAGCGGAGCATGCCGTAGCCGCCGTCGTTGACCAGCACGATCGTAAGTGGAATCCGCTCCTGCACGACGGTGGCGAGCTCGCCGCAGGCGTACATGAAGCCGCCGTCGCCGCAGACGCAGATGGCCGGGCCGGCGCCGGCCAGGGCGGCTCCCAGCGAGGCGGGGAAGCCGAACCCGAGCGTGCCCCACCCCAGCGGATAGGCGAGCTTGCGCGGCTTCGGGACCTGCCAGTAACCGCCCAGCCAATAGCCCGGGATGCACATGTCGGTCACCACTACAGCGTCGGTCGGCAACCCCCGGTGCATGATTTCCAGGAACGCGGCCGCCTGCGGGTCGTCCGACTCGACCGAGGCCGCCACCGCCGAACCGATCGTCGCGAGGCGGCCCTCGAGCTCGCCGAGACCGTCCCGCGGCTCGACCCGGGGGACGAGTTGCTCGAGCACGGCGCGGGCATCGCCGAGCAGGGTGAGGTCCGGCCGATAGTTCTTGCTCGCCTCGGTCTGATCGACGTTGATGCTGATCAGGCTCGCCGGCGCCGGCATCTGCCAGTTCTGGGTCATCGTGCCGTCGAAGTCAGAGCCCACGGCCAGGACCACGTCCGACTCGTCCCACAGGACGCCGACCTCCCGGGCGTGCGCCGGGCCCGGAACGGCGCAAGGATGGTCGCGCGCAAGCAAGCCGCGCCCGCTGAAGGTGCTGATCACCGGCGCCGCCAGCTTGCGCGCCAGCTCGCCGACCAGCGGCCCCGCGCCGGCGCGCAGCGCCCCGCCGCCGGCCCAGATCAGGGGCCGCTCGGCTCCGGCCAGCAGCTCGGATGCGCGATCCAGAGCGGTCGCGGCCGGAAGTGGCTCCGGCGGATGCCCCCGCGCGGGCGTGACCTCGATCGCCGGGGCGCGAGCCGGGAGCTCCCTGCGCAGCAGATCGGTCGGCACGCCGAGATAGACCGGGCCAGTCGGCGCGGCCAGCGCGAGTGAACCGGACTCGAGCACGGCAGCCGCGATCTCCTCGGCGCTGGCCAGCAGCCGCGCTCCCTTGGTCACCGGCCGGAACATCGCGGTCTGATCGCGCGTTTCGTGCAGGGTGCCGCCGTAGACGCCCTCGCGGCGCAGCGTCGTGGCGATGTCGGTGGCGACGACCAGCACCGGCGAGCCCGATGCCATGGCCTCGCCCGTCGCGCCCAGGGTGTTGGCCGCACCCGGCCCCGTGGTCACCACGGCCACGCCGAGGCGGCCCGTCGTCCGGGCGTATCCATCGGCGGCGTAGACCGCCGTCTGCTCGTGCCGAACGCCCACGAGACGAATGTCGGACTCCGACAGCGCCTTCCAGATCGGGAGGTTGTGGACGCCGGGCAGCCCGAACACGAGCTCCACCCCGAGCTGCTCGAGCGAGTCGAGGAGGCGGGTGGCCCCGATCACGCTCGTCGTCGCGGTTTCGGTCACGACTGATGTTCTACTCGATTGGCGCCCGGCCTGAAGTGCGCGGCGCCCGGCTCAGACGATCTTGCCCGGGTTTAGATGCCGGCCCGGGTCAGCGCCCTCGAACAGCGCCTCGAGCATGACCACCCCGGGATGCGAGATGTCCTCCTCGAGCCACCGCGCGTGCTCGGTCCCGACCGCATGGTGGTGCGAGAGCGTCGCACCGTTGTCGACGAAGGCCTGCTGGATGGCGAGCTTCACCACGTCGTACTCCTCGAGCATGTCGCCGTCGGAGCTCGGCCGGAACGCGAACGTGAAGTACAGGCACGCGCCGGCGTGGTAGCTGTGCGACAGGTGGCACATGAGGTAGCCCTGGACGCCGAGCCGGGCGAAGGCGTCTGATGCCGCGCTTCTGACCGCGTCGTACACCGGAGCCAGGCGGCTCCACGGCGCCGCGGTCTCGGACACGTCACCGGGCACGCCGCGACCGAGGAGAAAGTCGCGGATATAGGGGGTATCGAACTTCTTCTGGTCGTACAGGGTGCCCGGCCCGGAGCCGATGCACAGGCCGCCGTGGCGCTTGACCAGCTTGCCCACCGCCTTGCGCTCGCGGGCGACGTGGCCCTCGCTTCCTTCGTAGCCGATGAACGACAGGCACATCTGCTCGGTGTCGTATCCGAGCCGGCGCCGCACGTAGGTCCTCAGCGCCACGGACTGGAGCTTGTCCACCAGGGTGGGCAGCCGGCGTGTGGCGAAGGAGAACTGAGTTTCGGGTGCGTCGGAGAGCCGCGTCACGGACACCGAGAACTCGCCGGCGGCGATGTCGCGCATGGCGGCCAGCCCATCGGCGAAGGTCGGGAACAGGTAGCCCAGGATCGTGCGGCGCTCGGGTATCCGCCGCACCTCGACGGTCGCCTCGGTGATGATCCCCAGGCGGCCTTCGCTGCCCAGCACAATCTGGCGGATGCTCGGCCCGTTCGATGCGGCCGGAATGGGGCGCACGACGAGCATGCCCGACGGCGTCACCATCCGCAGGCCCTTGGTCAGGTCCGCGATGTCGCCGTAGCGGTCCGATTGCATCCCGGAGGACCGGGTGGCGATCCAACCGCCCAGCGTGGAGTGCGTGAACGAGTCGGGGAAGTGGCCGAACGTGTAGCCCTGGGCGCTCAGTTGCTCCTCCAGGTGCGGCCCGAACACGCCGGCCTGAACGCGGGCGAGGCGGGACGTGGCGTCGATGCCCAGCACGCGGTTCATCCGACCCAGATCCATCGAGATGACCGGCCGCTGCTCGTCGGCCGGCGCCTCGAGCGAACCCGAGATCGACGAGCCGCCCCCGAACGGGATCACCACCGCATCGGCCCCGATCGCCGATCGCATGATCGCGTCGACCTCGTCCTCGCTGCCGGGTCGCACGACGACGTCCGGAACGCGGTTCAGCTCTCCCCGCCGCTGGCGCACGAGGTCGTGGAGCGACTTCCCGCGCGCGTGCACGACGCGGTCAAGCCGGTCCGTAGAGACGAACCCGCCCTCGACCGCCGCCTCCAGAGCCGTGCGCAGATCGTCGGTGAGCCTCGACTCCGGGACGCGAAGGTCTTTGAACGGGCTGGGCGAGGCCGCCGCGCTCGCCACGTCCACGCCGAGCGCCCATTGGATGAAAGGGCGCAGGGCCGGCTTGTCCTCGTGCGTGAACTCGACGCCTTCGGGCCCCCACCCCCACCATTTCATCGCCGCCATGTCACTCCTCCCTCATCTCCGGGGGGCGTTTGATCGAACCTTCGTGGGGTCGGCGCCCGCATCGCGGTAACGGTACGCGGTCGCTGCTCGCGACGCCGCGCCTGCAATGCTGTCGCGATGAGTCTCGCGAGCGAGATTCTCGCGCGCCGGATGCGCCTGCCGCGCGCCCAGACTCGCGACGTCGTACGCGAGCCCGACCTGCGCGCCTCGATGGATGACGGCGCTGTGCTGCTGGCCGATCGCTGGGTGGCGCGGCCGGCGCGTGGAGACCGGCAGCCGACCGTGCTGGTGCGCTCACCGTACGGTCGCGGCCAGGCGATCGGGCTGCTCTTCGGCCGCCTGCTGGCCGAGCGCGGCCTCCAGGCGGTAATCCAGAGCGTCAGGGGCACCTTCGGCTCCGAGGGCACGTTCAGCCCGTTTGACGAGCGCGCCGACGGCGTGGCCACCTTGCGCTGGATCCAAGAGCAACCATGGCACCGCGGCCCGATCGGGATGATCGGGCCGAGCTACCTCGGGCTCGTGCAGTGGGCGGTCGGCGCGGACGCCGGCGTCGAACTCGGCGGGCTCTCGATCCAGTTCAGCGCATCGCAGTTTCACGCCCAGACCTACGCCGGCGGCAGTCTCTCGCTCGAAACGGCAGCCTCATGGCTGGTGATCGTCGCCGAGCAGGAACGCCGGGCTGCGCCGATCGCCATCGCGCGCACTCTGCGACGCTTGCCGAGCGTCCTGTCCGAGCTGCCGCTGGTTGACCTCGACGAACTGGCGACGGGCGGGCGGGTCGACTGGTATCGCGAGTCGATGGCTCATCCCCGACGCGACGACACGTTCTGGGGGGTGCGCGATTACACCGCCGGCGTGACCGAGGTCACGGCCCCGGTGCAGCTCGTCGGCGGGTGGTACGACATCTTCCTGCCCTGGATGCTCGAGGACTTCTGCGCTCTCCAGAGCGCCGGGCGCAACGTCCAGTTGATCATCGGCCCGTGGACGCACACGGCGCCGGGCGGCACGTCCGCCGGCATCCGCGAAGGCGTCGCCTGGCTGCGAGCCCAGCTGCTGGGGGACAGCCGGCTCGTGCGACCGGCGGCAATTCGCGTGCTCGTCACCGGGGAGCGGGCGGGCGGCGGCTGGCGGGAGTTGCCGAGCTGGCCGCCGCCGGGAACCAATGACTACCCGCTCTGGCTGGGCGGACGCGCTCGGCTCGAGGAGCATCCACCGCGCGGCGCGCCAACGGCCGGCGATCGCCATCGCTACGACCCGTCCGGTCCCTATCGCTACGACCCGTCCGATCGCTATCGCTACGACCCATCCGATCCCACGCCGTCGCTGGGCGGTCCGGTGCTCCTGGCCCGCGAGCCGGTGGTGGACAACCGGCCGCTCGAGGCCCGCGCAGACGTGCTCACCTACACCGCGCCGCGGCTCCAGTCCACCCTGGAGGCGATCGGGCCGGCCCGCGTCGAGCTGTATGTGCGCGCGGGCTCGCCGTTCTTCGACATCTTCGCCCGGGTGTGCGACGTCGACGAGCATGGCGCCTCCTGGAACGTCTGCGACGCGCTCGCGCGGGTGAGCGCGGGTGGCTTCGAGCAGCTGGGCGATGGGAGCTGGCGGGTCGCCTTCAACCTGTGGCCGATCGGCCATCGCTTCGCGGTCGGGCGCAGCATCCGTCTGCAGGTGTCCTCCGGCGCGCACCCGCGCTACGCCCGCAATCCCGGCACGGGCGAGGATCCGATGACCGCCACCACGCTGCGCGCGGTGGACATCGAGATCCTGCACGACGAACCGCACCCGTCGCAGCTGATCCTCCCGCGTTCGGGCGTTCGTTGACCGCGCCGGGATGAGCGCTGAGTCCGCCGTCGTGACGCGGCGTGACCTCGAGCGGCCGGCGGGGGGCGAGGTTGCGATTTGCCGCCAATATGGCGGTATTTCGCCCACGACGCGCAATCCCGCAGGCTCACACGAACGGTTCGCCCGGCAAACCAGGCGCCCGCACGAACGATTCGCCCGGCAAACCAGGCGCCCGCCGGTCGGCGATCCAGGACAGCACGCTGGCCCCCACGTCGGCGAGCAGGCCGTCGTAGCGACGCCCGTCGCCGCCGGCGTACGTGGCGAGCAGCGGCGCGTATTCGCGTGTGTGGTCGGTGTGCGGGGCAGTGGGGTCGACGCCGTGATCGGCGGTCAGGATCAGGAGGTCGTCGCCGCGCAGCAGGCTCAGCCATTCGGCAGCGGCGCGGTCGATCTCCATCAAGGCGCGGTGAAAACCCTCGACATCGTGCCGGTGGCCGTAGAGCTGATCGGTCTCGACCAGGTTCACGAAGATGAGGCCCGAGTCGAGCTCTCGGAGCAGGCGGGTGGTTGCCCCGATGCCGGCGGCGTTGGTGGCGCCGGCGTGCTTGACGTCGACCCCGACGCCGGCGAACAGGTCATGGATCTTGCCCACGCCATGCACCTGCGCCCCGGCGGACTGAAGCTCCTCGAGATACGAGCGCCCGGGAGGGCGCACTGCATAGTCGCGGCGACCCTCGCTGCGGCGGAATGAACCTGAAGCACCCTCGAACGGCCGGGCGATCACGCGGCCGACAGCGTGCTCGCCGGTCATCACCCGCCGGGCGGCGTCACACGCCGCGTACAGCTCCGGCTCCGAAACGCGGTCCACATGACACGCGATCTGAAGCACCGAGTCGGCCGAGGTGTAGAGGATCGCCTCACCGGTCTCGAGGTGGTGAGGCCCCCAGGCTTCGATCACCTCGGTGCCGCTGTACGGCCGGTTGCAGCAGAAGGACAAGCCGGTGGCGTCCTCGAGGGCGCGCACGACCCCGGGCGGGAAGCCCTGCGGGTAGGTCGGCAGCGCCCGCGCGGGCACCACCCCCATCAGCTCCCAGTGTCCCGTGGTGGACTCCTTGCCGGGCCCGAGCGGGCGCAGGCGACCGTGAACCGCGGGGCGCGAGGCCGGGGCGACGCCCCGGATCGGCACGATCGAGCCCAGGCCGAGGCGCGCGAGCGTCGGCAACCGCAATCCGCCGACCTGCTCGGCGAGGTGCGCCAGGGTGTTCGACCCCTGATCGCCGTACGCGGCCGCGTCGGGGAGCTCCCCCACGCCGCAGGCATCGAGCACGACAATGGTGGCGCGGCGCATCAGCGGGCGGCGGGGGGATCGGTGGCGCGGCGCATCAGCGCGCGGCGGGGGGATCGGTGGCGCGGCGCATCAGCGCGCGGCGGGGGGATCGGTGGCGCGACGCATCAGCGAGTGGCGTGTGCGCCACCTGGGCTCGAACGATGGTGGTCATCGATGAAGAGCACGTTAGGCGACTCCCCACCGTCCCGCGCACGGGTTATGGTTGCGCATTCGATTCTGTCGGAAAGGAGACTCAGTGACGGGGAGGATCAGGCCGGTAGGCCTCCTTGCTCTTGCCCTGGCGGCGCTGGCTCTGGGGCTGGCCGCGTGCGGGAGCAGCAGTTCCAGCAAGACCACCGGCGCGAGCGGGGGCGCCGGCGCATCGGGCACAACGGGTTCGTCGAGCAGCGGTGCCAAGCTCAAGGTCGGGGTGGTAACCGACATCGGCGGACTCAACGACCACGGCTTCAACCACCTCGCGTACGTGGGCTTGCAGCGCGCGGAGGCGCAGCTGGGGATCCAGGGGCGCGTGCTCACGTCGAACTCGGGCGCGGATTATCTGCCCAACCTGACGACGCTGGCCCGTGATGGCTAC
This sequence comes from uncultured Solirubrobacterales bacterium, assembly GCA_963719355.1. Classification (GTDB taxonomy): domain Bacteria; phylum Actinomycetota; class Thermoleophilia; order Solirubrobacterales; family Solirubrobacteraceae; genus Palsa-465. The sequence goes on from CAVRBZ010000001.1 coordinate 445,901, forward strand.
AACCTGATCATCCCGGTCGGGTTCCTCATGGCCACGGCCACCGACCAGGTCGCCAAGGCGTTTCCGAGCGCGAAGTTCGCGATGGTGGATTCGGACGCCACCGCCGAGGCGGGCGATCCGAAGAACATCGAAGGCCTTCTGTTCGAGGAGCAGCAGGCGGGCTACCTGGCGGGCTACCTGGCTGGCCTGTACGCCAAGGAGCACGGCTACAAGATCATCTCGAGCGTGGGCGGCCAGAAGATCCCGCCGGTCGACCATTACATCGCCGGCTATCAGGCCGGCGCGAAGGCGGCTGACCCGGGCATTCAGACCCTGAACGCCTACTCGCAGGACTTCACCGATCAGAGCAAGTGCAAGGAAGTCGCGCTCAACCAGCTCGCCGAGGGCTCGAAGGTCGTCTTCCAGGTAGCCGGCGGGTGTGGTCTGGGCGCACTGTCCGCAGCCCAGCAGAAGGGTGTGCAGGGCATCGGGGTCGACGCCGACCAGTCGTATCTGGGCTCCTACATCCTGACCTCGGCCCAGAAGAAGGTCGACAACGCGGTGTTCAATGCGATCAAAGGACTCCAGTCGGGTCGCTTCGCCGCCGGCACCAACGTCACCAACAGCATTGCCAACGGCGGCATCGGCTACGGGAAGATCGGGCCGGCGGGGCTGAAGTTTGCGCCTCAGATCGCCAAGATCTACGACGAGATCAAATCCGGGAAGATCTCCAACATCCCCAACACGGTCAAGTAGAAATCGCCTGAATGGCAGTGAGTGGCTCCCACCCGAATGCGAGCGCATCCGCGTCGGGAACCACCGGCTCCCGCCCAGCGCTTGAGCTGAGGGGCATCACGAAGAAGTTCGGCTCGGTCGTCGCCAACGACCGAGTCGACTTCGACGTGTACCCCGGCGAGGTGCACGCGCTGCTGGGTGAGAACGGCGCCGGCAAGTCGACGCTGGTCTCCGTCCTCTACGGCCTCTACACGCCCAACGAGGGCAAAATCATCGTCGACGGGCAGTCGGTGGGGATCGACTCACCCGCCGCCGCCATCCGGCTCGGGATCGGCATGGTTCACCAGCACTTCATGCTCGTGCCGGTGATGACGGTGGCCGAGAACATCGTGCTGGGTCAGGAGCCCAGCCAACCCGGCGGCCTCCTCGATCTGAAGGCGGCGCGGGCGCGCGTAAGAGAACTCTCGGACCGCTACGGCCTGGCCGTCGATCCCGACGCCACGATCGAGGACGTCACGGTCGGCGCACAGCAGCGGGTCGAAATCCTGCGGGCGCTGTACCGTGGCGCCCGCATCCTTGTGCTGGACGAGCCCACCGCCGTCCTCACCCCCAAGGAAGTGCAGGAGCTGATGGGGGTGCTGAACCGGCTCAAGCAGGACGGCACCGCGATCGTGTTCATCAGCCACAAGTTGCACGAGGTGCTCCAGGTCGCCGACCGCATCACGGTGCTGCGGCACGGGAAGAAGATCGACACGGTGCCGCGGGCCGGCGCCACCGAGCGGACGCTGGCTCGCCTCGTCGTCGGCCGCGACGTGCTGCTGTCGGTCGAGAAGCCACCCGCCCACGTCGCGGAACCGATGCTCGTGATCGAGGACCTTCACGTCCGTGACGACCGCGACCTCGAGGCCGTGAGCGGCGCATCGTTATCGGTCCGCGCCGGCGAGATCGTCGCCATCGCCGGTGTGGACGGCAACGGCCAGCAGGAGCTGGTCGAGGCCATCACGGGCTTGCGCACACCCACCGAAGGCCGGATCTTGGTCGCGGGCCGCGACATCACCGGCCACGGTGTGCGGGCCGCCACCGAGGCCGGCGTGGCTCACATCGCGGAGGATCGCCACCGTCGCGGTCTGGTCCTGCCGTTCACACTGGCCGAGAACCTGGCCCTGCGCGAGTTTCGCCGGCCCGCGTACAGCCGGGGCGGCTGGCTGCGCATCGGGTACATGCGCTCGCGCGCGCAGGAACTGCTGCGCGAATACGACGTGCGCGGCGGGGGGGCCGACGCGTATGCATCGTCGCTTTCCGGGGGCAACCAGCAAAAGGTGGCCATCGCCCGCGAGATCGCCTCGGACCCGAAGCTGCTGATCGCCCATCAGCCGACGCGAGGGCTCGACGTGGGCGCGATCGAGTTCGTCCACCGGCGCCTGATCGAGGAGCGCGACCAAGGCAGGGCGGTCCTGCTGGTGTCGCTCGAGTACGACGAGGTGCGCGCGCTGGCCGACCGGATCCTGGTCATCTACGGGGGGCGGATCGCAGGCGAGTTTGCGCCCGACGCAAGCGAGGAGGAGCTCGGCCGCGCGATGACGGGCACCCACGTCATCCCCGCGGAAATGCGCGCATGAGCACCGTCGAGGAAGACACCGAAGGCGAGGTCCTCGCCGGCGAGGAGGACACCGCCTCCGCGTCGCTGACCAGCCCGGCGCGGCTGGGCGCCTACGTCCGCCGCGGCGGGGTGCTCGTCCCCATCCTGACCACGCTGATCGCCTTCGTCGTGGGCGGCTTCGTCGTGCTGCTCACCGGCCACGATCCGTTCTCGACCTACAAGGCCATCTTCGAGGGCACCGGCTTGCAGTGGGTGTTCCCGTGGGTGACCGGGAGCGCCCGGAGCACCGCGGCGTTCAACCTCCAGCAGACGCTGATCGCCACCACGCCGCTGATCCTGGTCGGGCTGGCCGTGGCCTTCGCCTTTCGCGCCGGCCTGTTCAACATCGGCGGCCAGGGCCAGTACACGGTCGGCGGGATCACCGCGGTTTGGATCGGCTCGTCGTTCGCGGGCATGCCGCCGGTGCTCCACATCACCCTGGCCGTGGTGGGCGCCGCGCTGGCCGGCGCCGCCTGGGCAGGCATCGCGGGCATCCTCAAGGCGACGCTCGGGGTCAACGAGGTGATCTCGACGATCATGCTCAACTGGATCGCGATCTGGGGCGGTGTCTGGCTGTTCGGGCTCGGGGGTCCGCTGCAGAACCCCCACCAGCCGTCCGTGCCCACCTCGAGCAGCGTCGCCGCGTCGGCCAAGCTGCCCGTGTTCTGGGGCAATGCGCAACTCCAGGGCCTGCACATCGGCCTGTTCATCGCGCTCGCGGCGGCGGTGCTGTTCTGGGTGCTGCTGAAGCGGACGCGGCTCGGCTACGAGGTCCGCGCCGTCGGCCTCAATCCGGACGCCGCGAGCTACGCGGGAATCAGCGTGGCCAAGAACTACTTCCGCGCCATGGCGATTTGCGGCGCGTTTGCCGGCATCGCGGCGGGCATGGACATCCTGGGCTGGAAATTCAGCCTGTTCACCAACGACGTCCAGGCCTCGACCGTCGGCTTCATCGGCATCGCGGTGGCACTGCTGGGGCGCAACAGCGCGATCGGCGTGGTGTTCGCTGCGCTGCTGTTCGGCGCGCTCGAGACGGGCACCTCCGACCGGTTCCTGGACCCCAGCGTGTTCGACCCGAACCTGGCCTCGAACCTCACCTGGATGATCCAGGGGCTGATCGTCCTGCTCGTCTCGACCGACGTGATCGCGCTGAAGATCTTGCGGTCGGGACGGGGAGTCAGCCTCACCTTCAAGCGCCGCGCCAAACGCGAGGAGGCGAGCGCGTGAGCGTGGGGACGATCGCCATCACCCCGGCGCGCACCGGGTCGCCGAAAACCATCGGCAGCGCCGGCCTCGTCCTCGCGGTCGTGGCCTGGGTGATTACGCTGCCGCCGTTCCTGGTTCGCAGCCCGGTGCCGTCGGTGATCCTCGCGCTGCTGGCGATGCTGGGCGGATCGATCGCCGCGGTCGGGGGAGAGCGGCGCGTTGGCATCGGCGCCTTTTTGCTGGCGCTGCTCGCGCTCGCGCTCGCGCTCGGGAACACGAACTCCGGCGTCGCCCACCTGAAGCTGGTCTTCACCTGGTCGGTGCTGGTCGCGGCGATGCTGCGCTACGCCACTCCCTTGCTGTTCGCGGCGCTCGGCGGGATCATCTGCGAGCGCAGCGGCGTGATCAACATCGGGCTCGAGGGCATGATGCTGATGGGCGCCTACTTCGGCATCTACGGCGCCGATGTGCTCCACTCATGGGCGCTCGGATGTCTGGTAGCCATCGCCTCAGGAGGACTCCTCGCGCTCGCCCATGCGGTGTTCTCGATCCACCTGCGGGCCAATCAGGTGGTCAGCGGCACCGGGATCAATTTCCTCGCGCTGGGAATCACCGGGTACTTCTTCATCGCTCAGTACGGCTCGAACGGAACGCCCTCGGGCATCTCGCAGGTCCCCAACGTCAAGCTCCCGCTCATCCAGCACGTCGGCTTCTTCGGCGGCGCGATCGGAAACACCAACCTGCTGACCTGGATCGCGCTGCTGCTCGTGCCCGCCCTGAGCCTGTTCCTGTTCCGCACCCGCTGGGGGCTTCGCCTGCGCGCGGTCGGAGAGAAGCCCCGGGCGGCGGACACGGTCGGGCTGCCGGTCATCCCCATCCGATACGCCGCGGTGGTCGCCTCCGGGATGCTCGCCGCGCTCGGCGGGGCGTATCTGTCGGTGGCGTTCGTCGGCTCGTTCAACCAGGACATGACCGAAGGCCGGGGGTTCATCGCGCTCGCGGCGGTGATCTTCGGGAAATGGCGTCCGGCCGGCGCGTTGATCGCGACGCTGCTGTTCGGCTTCGGCAGCGCGCTCGGTGACCGCCTGCCCACGTTCTCGCAGAGCGCCGCCACGCTGTTCCAAGCGCTGCCCTACGTCCTCACGCTGGTCGCGGTGGCCGGCGTCGTCGGCCGCTCGCGCGCGCCGGCCTCGATCGGCATCCCGTACGTGAAGGAGTGAGGGATGGCCGTCGCTCGACTCGCCCTGGCCAGCTTCGCCAACGGGGAGGTCCGCCTCTCAGACGAAGTCGAGCTCTACCAGCGCACGTACACCACGCTGCTGCGCTCGAGCGGCGAGACGCAGCTGCGCGTGCTCGAGCCGTCCCACATGGCGATGGGCTCGAGCCTTCACCCCCTGGCCGCCAGCGAGGAGCTCGACCTCGGCGCGTTCATCTACGCGGTCCGCCGCCTGCCCGACGGCATCGCCGGAGCCGAGCTGGTCGTGATGGGCCAGGACGTCGAGGCGCTGAGCGCGAGCGGCATCCCGGTCGAATACTGGGAGGAGGCCGAGGCGCCCGCCCGCCGGCGGCGATGGTACGACAGCGGCAGCGGCACGCTCGCCGTGCTGCTGGCCAGCGCCTCGGACGTCGACGACCTGGTTCCGACGCTGGTGGCGTTCCAGATCGAATGGAACAAGATCCGCGGTCGCCAGCGCGCCGCCGGCTGGCCTTCCGAGACGGACGCGCCGGACGTGCCCTCGGAAGAGTGCGCGCGAGAACTGGGCGGAAGCGTCGATGACTGGGCGCGCCTGCACGACGCCTGGGGCGATTCGTTCGGGGCGCGCATGCGGCTGATCAGCCAGCGCCGGCTGTCGCTGCGCGTCCGAATGCTCGGGGGCTCGCACACCGGCTACGCGCGGCTGACCCGGCGCTGGTGGGCGCCGGTCAGCGCCGAGCTGGCCGGCGAGGGCCTCGCCGAGCGTCCCCTCTACTTCGTCAGCTCGAACTCCCACAGCCTGTTGAACATCGTCACCGGCATCGCCCGGGAGCGAGAACCCGAGCTGGTGGCGTTCGTCGAGCAACTGGAGGAGCAGGACATCCTTCGCCACGAGCTGACGGCGTTCCGCGAAGGCGACAGCCAGGGGTCTTGGGAGAACTTCCTGTACTTCGTCGCTCGCCTGTATTTCTCGGCCCGCGGCCACGAGGGCTGGGCCGAGCGGCGCGCCGCCGAGCGGGAGAAGGGCGTCACCCATCTGCGCAGCAAGACGGCCCTGCGGGTGCCCGCCCAGGTCATTCCGCTGGACGTGCTCGACCCCCGGGCCCTGGACCCGCGGCTCGGCGAAGTGGACGCCGGGGCGCTGGCCGCCAGCGGCGCGGTGATCGTCAACATCGATTACCCGCTGGGTGTCGCCGCCTACAACATCCTGCGCGAGGTCGCCGTCGACCGCACCGGCCTGCGCGGGGTTTACGTGCTGGGCAAGGCCGCGACCCTGAACGCCGACGTCGGCGACGTGATGATCTCGAACGTGGTCCACGACGAGCACGCCGGCTCGACCTACTGGCTCGACAACGCCTTCAGCGTGGACGACCTGGCCCCGGATCTGCGCTTCGGCACCGGCCTGGACAACCAGCGGGCGGTCACGGTCAAGAGCACGTTCCTGCAGAACCGCTCCTACCTCGACTTCTACTACCGCGAGGCGTTCACCGTGGTCGAGATGGAGACCGGGCCGTACCTGAACGCGGTCTATGAGATTGCCGACGCCGATCGCCACCCGGTCGGCGAGGCGATCAACTTCTCGAAGCTCCCGATCGACCTTGGGGTCATCCACTACGCCTCAGACACCCCGTACACCCAGGCCCGCACGCTGGGCGCCCAGGGGCTCAGCTACTACGGAATGGACTCGACCTACGCCTCCTCGTTGGCGATCCTCCGGCGCATTCTCCGGTTGGAGGGAGTGTTGGGCGAGGTGCCGGGGCGGGAGCCGACCAGGTCCGGGATGCCTACGCTCCCACCGGATGCCAGGCCGTCTTGAGCTCGGTGACCGCGTTCAGGCGCTCGAGGGCGTCGTTTGTCGCTTCCTCGTAGCTCGTCGCGGGATCTCCGTGACGCACGCGCTTGATCGTCTCCGCGGCCAGCTGGTCGAGCTCGGCTGACAGCTCGGCGTCGCCGGCGGCGTCGAGGATCGCGTTCAGGTCGCGGTGCCCGGCCAGGGCGCTCGCCAGCTCTCGGCGCCGTCCGGACAAGAGATTCACGACTCCCGGAGGCACGTCGGCGACCCCCAGTGCTTCGGCCAGGTCTAGACCGGGCAGAGGATTATTTTCTGACAGGATCGCGACGCAGACGTTGCCGCCAGCGAGCGCAGGGGACAGCTCGGCGATCAGTCCCAACAGCGCGGGTTCATCGGGGGCGACGATCCCCACGACGCCGGTCGGCTCGGGCAGCGAGAAGGAGAGAAACGACGCCGCGACGGGGTTGACGCCGCCCAGCACGGGCGCGAGCTTGTCGGTCCAGCCGGCGTAGTGGAGCAGCACGTCGACGGCCGCCGCCACCTCGTCGCGCGGCACCCCCATCACCTCCGCGCGCGACTCCAGCGCCTCGGCGGCGCGGTAGAGGATCTGGCCGCGGTTGTAGGCAGTGCGGGCGGCCCAGGGGCCGGCGGCCTTGCGCGCGGCCTGCGCGGCATCCCGGATGTCCTTGCGCGAGGCGCGGGGGAAGTTGAAGCCGTGGGCCTCGTCGTAGCGGCCGGACTCCGAGCGCACGAACGCGCCGCCGATCCAGAGCTTGTACGTCTTGCGGACCGCCAGGCGCCCGGGCACTAAATCACCGCTCGCGTCACCGCACCACGCGGAGGTACGGGCGCAGTCCGGCCGGCCCGCCCTCGCGCCCGAACCCCGACTCCTTGTAGCCGCCGAAGGCGGCCGTGGGGTCGAAGTGGTTGTAGGTGTTCTGCCAGATGACTCCGGCCTTCAGCGCGCTGGCCACCTCGAACGCCTTGGCTCCCTTGTCGGTCCAGATCCCGGCCGCCAGGCCGTAGCGCGAGTTGTTCGCCTTCTCGATCGCCTCCGCCTGCGTGCGGAAGGTGAGCACCGACACCACCGGGCCGAAGATCTCCTCGACCGCGATCCGGTGAGCCGGCGAGACATCGGTGAACAGCGTCGGCGCGAACCAGTAGCCGCGCTCGGGCAGCTCGCACTGGATGCTCCGGCGGCTGGCGCCCTCCTCTTCCCCGGCCGCGACGAGCATCTCGATCCGCTCGAGCTGCTCCGCCGAATTGATCGCCCCCACGTCGGTGTTCTTGTCCAGCGGGTCGCCGAGGCGCAGGCGGCGCATCCGCTGCCACAGCTTCGCGATCACCTCCTCGCGCACGCTCTCCTGGATGAGCAGCCGCGACCCGGCGCAGCACACGTGGCCCTGGTTGAAGAAGATGCCGTTGACGATCCCCTCGACCGCCTGGTCGAGCGCGGCGTCCTCGAACACGATGTTGGCGGATTTGCCGCCGAGCTCGAGGGTGAGGGGGATGGCCTTGCCGGCGAGCGCGGCCTGGATGTCCCGGCCGACCGCCGTCGAGCCGGTGAAGGCGATCTTGTCGATCCCGTCGGCGCGCACGAGCGCCGCCCCGGTGGCGCCGTCGCCGGGCAGGATCGTCACCACGCCCGGGGGGAGCTCCGCCTCCTGGCAGATTTCGGCCAGCAGCAGCGCGGTCAGCGGAGTGGTCTCCGCCGGTTTCAGGATCGCCACATTCCCGCAGGCCAGCGCCGGCGCGAGCTTCCACGCGGCCATCAGCAGCGGGAAGTTCCAGGGCACGATCTGCCCCACCACCCCGAGCGGTTTCACCTCCCGGGCGTTCACCCCGTAGCGGAGCTTGTCGGCCCAGCCGGCGTAGTGGAAGAAGTGCGCCGCGGCCAGCGGGATATCGACGTCGCGCGACTCTCGCAGCGGCTTGCCCCCGTCCATCGTCTCGACCACGGCGAGTTCGCGGGAGCGCTCCTGGATCAGGCGGGCAATGCGGAACAGGTACTTGGCCCGTTCCAGATCGGGCAGCGCCGCCCACCTCGGATGGGCAGCCCGTGCGCTCTCCACGGCCGCGGTCACGTCCTCCGGGCCCCCGTATGCCACGTCCGCTAGCCGATCCTCGGTGGCGGGGTTAATCGTCGACACATATCGCCCGTCGGACGGATCACGAAAGTCGCCGTCCACGAACAACCCATAGCGGTCCTTCAGGCGGACGTGGTCAACCGACTCGGGGGCCGGGGCGTAGTCCCAGACGATGCTCGTTCGAGTCTCGACGGAGGAGCTCATTCCTTGGAGAAGTCCTCGGCGCGGCCGTAGCGGCCGGTCTCGGTCTTGGCGTACTGCATAAGGAGATCATTGAGCACGGACGACGCGCCGAACCTGACGCGCTCAGGTGTCAACCACTCATCTCCCAGCGTCTCCTTGACCAGCACAAGGCGATGCAGCGCAGCCTTGCTCGTCGAGACGCCGCCGGCCGCCTTGAAGCCCACGATCCGCCCGGTCCGCTCGGCGTAGTCACGGATCGCCTCCAGCATCACCAGGCACACGCCGGGGGTTGCGCCGCTCGCCGCCTTGCCGGTCGAGGTCTTGATGAAGTCCGCGCCCGCCTCCATGGCCAGCATCGAGGCGTGGCGGACGTGGTCGTAGGACCCGAGCTCGGCCGTCTCCAGGATCACCTTCAGAAGGGCCCCACCCGCCCCCTCGCCGGCGCGCTCCCTGACCGCCACGATCTCCTGCTGCACGCGGGTGTCGTCGCCGGCCAGGAACGCTTCGCGCGAGATCACCATGTCGATCTCGTCGGCGCCCGCGGCGACGGCGTCCTCGGTGTCGCGCAGCCTGGCTTCCAGGGAGACCTGGCCGGCGGGAAAGCCGGTGGCCACCGAGGCGATCTTGACGCCGGTGTTTTCGAGTACCCGCTTGGCCGTAGCGACCAGCGACGGATAGACGCAGATGGCAGCCACCGAGGGGATCTCCGGCATGGTCGGGGCGGGGCACACGCCCTTCGCGCACAGGTGGCGGACCTTGCCGGCGGTGTCCGCCCCCTCGAGCGTGGTCAGGTCGAGCATCGACACGGCCAACCGGATGCCCTGCTGCTTGGCCGTGGTCTTGATCGAGCGCTTGCCGAGCTGCGCGGCGCGCTCCTCGACGCCCACCCGGTCGACGTGTGGCAGACGACGGATCACGCTTGCGAGGCTACTACGCTCCTTGATCGTGAAACGGGTGTTGGTCTTCTGCGGTTCGAGCCCGGGGCGCCGTCCTTCGTACGCGGAGTGCGCGGCCGACCTCGGTCGGTCGTTGGCGTCCCGAGGAGTAGAGATCGTCTATGGCGGGGCCAGTGTGGGATTGATGGGCGCACTGGCGGACGCTTCTCTGGCGGTCGGAGGGACGGTGATCGGCGTGATCCCCACCCGGCTGGTCGAGCACGAGATCGCCCACGCCGGGCTCACCAAGCTGCACGTGGTCGAGACGATGCACGAGCGTAAGGCGCTGATGGCCGAGCTGGCGGACGCGGTGATCGCGCTGCCCGGGGGCACCGGCACGCTAGATGAGCTGTTCGAGCTCTTCACGTGGAAGCAGATCGGCCTGCACCGCAAGCCGATCGGCCTGCTCGATGTGGCCGGTTACTGGCAGCCGCTGCTGCGGTTCCTCGATCACGCGGTGGACGAGCGCTTCCTGCGCGCGGAGCACCTGGATACGCTGCTCGTCGAGCGGGAGGCCGGCGCGCTGCTCGAGCGCCTGGCGACCTACGAGCACCGCGCGACCGATAAGTGGCTCGATCGCCGTAGCGGGGGCGAGGGCTCTCAGCCGGTTCCGAACACGCGGTCGCCGGCGTCGCCTAACCCGGGGCGGATGTAGGCGTTCTCGTCGAGCTCGCGGTCGACCGCCGCCGTCCAGATCCGGACTTCGGGGTGACGGTCCTGCACCGCCTCGATGCCCTGCGGCGCGGCGACCAGGCAGACCAGCTCGAGCTGCTTGGCCTCGGCTTGTTTGAGCTTGTCCAGCGCCGCCACGGCGCTCCCGCCGGTGGCGAGCATCGGGTCGAGCAGGTACACGCGGGCGTTCGCGATATCGCGTGGAAGCCGCTCGTAGTAGTCGACCGGCACGTGCTCCTCCTCGTCGCGGTAGATGCCGACGTGACCGACGCGCGCGTCCGGCAGCAGGCGCAGGAAGCCCTCGACCATCCCGAGGCCGGCGCGCAGCACCGGCACCACCGCTACCTCGTCGCGCAGGCGCACGCCCTTTGTGGGCTCGAGGGGGGTTTCGATCTCGACCTCCTTGACCGGCAGTCCCCGCGCCACCTCGACGGCCATAATCGCCGCCGCCTCATACAGAGCCCGCCGGAAGTCGCCGTGGGGGGTGCCGCGGTCGCGCAGAAAGGTGAGGCGGTCGGCGAGCACGGGATGCTCGACCACTATGAGCCCGTGGGTCACGGCTGCGATGCTATCCGCGATGGCGCGCGTGAACGTCGAGCTGAAGGCTCGCGACCCCACCCCGGAGTTGACATTTGCGCGCTGCATGGATCTCGGTGCCGCCGACCAGGGCGTGCTGGAGCAGCGCGATAGCTACTTCATGGCGCGGCACGGACGGCTCAAGGTCCGCGAGAGCCACGAGGCTTCCGAGCTGATCGCCTATCGGCGTCCGGACTCTGCCGAGCCGGCCGAGAGCACATACGTGCTGGCGCCGGTCTCCGAGCCGGACGCGGTGTGCGAAGCACTCGGCGCGGCGCTCGGCACGGTGGTGGTCGTATCAAAGCGCCGGCGACTGTTTCTCTGGGAGGGCGTCCGGATTCACCTGGACGAGGTCGAGGGGCTGGGAAGCTTCGTCGAGTTCGAGGCCGTCCTGCCCGACGCCGGGGACCTGCCCGAGGCGCAGGCCAAGCTCGCCCGCCTCCGCGCCGAGCTGGGCATCCGCGACGAGGCGCTGGTGTCGGTGGGTTATGCGGAGCTGCTCATGGATGGGCCGGAGGTGCTGCTGCGCGCGGCCGACAGCGCGATGCGCAACGCGTACGCGCCCTACTCGAGGTTCAAGGTGGGTGCCGCGGTGCGGGGGGGCAGCGCCGCTATCTACGCCGGCGCCAACGTCGAGAACGCCGCCTACCCGCAGGGGCAGTGCGCCGAAGCCTCGGCGCTCGGCGCGCTCGTGGCGGCCGGCGAGGTCGCGATCACGGCGGTGGCGGTCGTGGCCGACAAGCTCGAGGAGTGTCCGCCGTGCGGGGGTTGCCGGCAGCGGCTGGCCGAGTTCGGGGGGCCCGAGACGCCGGTGTGGCTCGGCCGCCCGGGCGGGAGCGCGGTCACTGTCACGCTGGGCGAACTCTTGCCCGGGTCCTTCGGGCGGAAGGCGCTGCGCGAGTGAGCCTCGGAGAGCCGCGGGTGGGCGTCGTGCTCGGGTCCGGCCTGGGCGCCGTCGCCGATGTCGTGCAGGACCCGGTCGTGGTGGGCTACGAGGAGCTCCCGGGCTTTCCGCGCCCGACGGTGTCCGGACACTCCGGGCGGGCGGTGCTCGGGAGGATCGGCGGCGTCGGGGTGGCCGTGCTCCAGGGCCGGGCGCATCTCTACGAGGGAGGCGATGTCGAGGCGGTCAGGGCGCCGGTCCGTGCGCTGCGTTCGGCCGGGGCGTCGATTTTGATCCTCACGAACGCGGCCGGGTCGCTCCGTCCCGCGGTTGGCCCGGGATCGCTGATGGCGATCACCGACCACATCAACCTGACCGGTGTGAACCTGCTGATCGGTCCGAACGACCCTTCGCTCGGGCCACGGTTTCCGTCTCTGCGTGACGCCTACGACCCCGCCCTCGTGGACCTCCTGCGCGAATCGGCCGGCGATGTCGGGGTCTCGCTCCGCGAAGGCGTGTACCTCGCGGTCAGCGGGCCGAGCTTCGAGACGCCGGCCGAGATCCGCGCCTTCCGAACGCTCGGCGCCGACGCGGTGGGCATGTCGACGGTGCATGAGACGATCGTCGCGCGCCACTGCGGTCTGCGCGTCGCCGCGGTGTCGGTGATCACCAACCTCGCCGAGGGCATGACGGACGAGCCGCTCAGCCACGAGCAGACGCTGCGCGCGGCCGAAGCCGGCGCCGGAGATCTGACGAGGTTGCTGCTCGCCTTCATCCCCCGCCTGAGCGATGCTGACGGCTGAGCTCATCCGGTGGAAGCGCGACGGCCTTGAGCTGTCGCCGGATGAGATCTCGCAGCTCGTGCTCGGGATCGCGGACGGGTCGGTAACCGATGCTCAGGTCGGCGCTTTGGCCATGGCTATTTTCTTGCGCGGTATGAGCGCGGCCGAGCGCGTGGCGCTCACCGGTGCCATGACCCGCTCGGGTGATGTCCTGGACTGGAGCGACGCCGGGTTGTCCGGCCCCGTGCTCGACAAGCACTCCACCGGCGGCGTTGGCGACAAGGTCAGCCTGCTGCTGGCCCCGATCCTGGCCGCCTGCGGCGCCTTTGTCCCGATGATCTCGGGCCGGGGCCTCGGCCATACCGGCGGCACGCTCGACAAGCTCGAGTCGATCCCGGGCTACGACGTGGGTCCGTCGCCGGATCGGCTTCGCTGCGCCGTGACTCGCGTCGGCTGCGCGATCGTGGGCCAGACGGCCCGCCTGGCCCCCGCCGACCGGCGGTTGTACGCGATCCGCGACGCCACCGGCACCGTCGAATCGATCCCGCTGATCGTCGGCTCGATCCTGTCCAAGAAGCTCGCCGCCGGTCTCGACGCACTGGTCATGGACGTCAAGTCCGGCTCGGGCGCGATGATGGCGGAGCTCGACCGGGCGCGGGAATTGGCCCAGGCGATCGTCGAGGTCGCGCTTGGCAGCGGACTGCCGACGGTGGCGCTGCTGACCGACATGAACCAGGTGCTCGGGCGAACCGCCGGCAACGCCGTGGAGGTCCGGGAATCGATCGATCACCTGACCGGGGCGGCCCGCGACGAGCGGCTCCTCGACGTGACGCTCTCCCTATGCGCCGAGGCCCTCGTCCTGGGTGGGCTCGAGTCCGACGTCTCCGCGGCGCGCGCCGCGGCCGCCGCGGCGCTCGAGAGCGGCGCCGCCGCCGACAAGTTCCAGGCGATGGTCGTCGCCCTGGGCGGACCCGCTGGGCTGATCGATGCCCCCTCCCGCCATCTGCCAGGCGCGGCCGTCGTCCGTGCCGTGGAGGCGGTGATGCCGGGCGTGGTGAATTCGATCGACGTGCGCGCGGTGGGGATCGCCGTCGTCAACCTGGGCGGCGGCCGCGCCCGGGACGACGACCGCGTCGACCACAGCGTCGGACTGACCGAGGTGGCGGCGCTCGGCGAGCGGGTCGAGCCCGGCGGGCGGCCGCTCGCCCTGGTGCACGCGCGGGATGAGGAAAGCGCCCGCCGCGCGGGCGACGCGGTGCGCGCCGCTTACGCGGTCGGCCACGCGGTCCCCGAGGTCCCGGCGCCCGTGATCGAGGTTCAGCGGGCGGTGTAGACGCCGGTCGAGACCTCGTGGTAGCCCTTGAGCCCGATGGTGCGGGTGAGCGGGCTGAACGGATCCGCGTCCTCGGCGAGGCGATCGAGGGCGGAGCGGAAGTCGTACCGCGGCAGCCAACCGAGATCGGTTCGAGCGCGCTGGTTGACGTACACGCGCTCGATCGAGGGGAACATCCGCCACCCGCGCGCGGCGTAGATCTCCTCGTAGTCTGGGAAGTACCGCTGCACCGTTGTCGGGAGGTCGTTTCGGATGACGGTGAGATCGTCTGGCGTGAACGGCGACGTGGCGCTGATGATGTAGCGGCCGAAGCCGATGAGCGGCGCTCGCTCCAGCGCGAGCTGGTGCGCGCTCACCACGTCCTCGACGTCGACCCGGCGGTAGAGAAGCTCGTTGACCTTGCTGTTCAGGTCGTCGTAGGCGTTGCGAACCTCGTCGCGATCGTCCCGCTCGGGGAAGAACCGGGAGGTGCGCAGGATCACGCACGGCAACCCGTGCTCCCGCGCGATCAGCTCGCACAGATCTTCGGCGGCGGCCTTGGTGGCGCCGTAGATGTTGCGCGGTATCGCGGCGACGTCCTCGGTGATCCAGGCCGCCGGCGCCCCCGGTCCCGGTTGCAGCGCCCGTCCGAACGCACTGGTCGTGCTCGTGAAGATGAACCGGCTGACGTCCGCGGCGACGGCTTCCTCGAGGAGGTTGAGCGTGCCGGCGATGTTGGTGGCGACGAAGTCCGTTCGCCTGTGCGAGCCGACATGCGGCTTGTGGAGCGTGGCGCTGTGCACGACCGCGTCAACGCCAGCCACGCAGTCCCGCACGCATCCGCGGTCGATGATCGATCCGACCACGCTGGTGTGGGGGGAGTCGAGCACATCGAGACCGATCACTTCGTGGCCGCGCTCGGCCAGCACGCGCATCAGCCCCTCCCCGAGATGCCCAGAGCTACCGGTTACGAGAACCCTCACGGCTCAGACATATCAGAACCGCCTGATAGACCTCCGCCCCGATGACGCATTTGCCCAAAGCGACGCCGCGCCAGCGCCCTGTCCGGCTGGCCGAGCTGCACGTCCACCTCGAGGGCACCGCGCCACCGGAGCTGGTGCGGCGGATCGCCGCGCGCAACGGCATGGATTTGCCGGAGCGGCTGCTTGGCGTGGACGGGCGCTTTCGCTACACCGACTTTCTCGACTTTCTGCGCACCTACGATCTCGCGGCCAGCGTGATCCGCACCGGTCACGACTACCGGGACATCACCTACGAGTACCTGTGCTCGTGCGCCCGCGCCGGCGCGATCTACGTCGAGCTCACCGCGTCACCCGATCACGCGGCGTCCGTCGGTCTGAGCGACGAACAGCATCTGGATGGCATCGCCCGGGGGATCGACGAGGCCCGCCGCGACACCGGCATCGAGGGCCGGATCCTGGTCGTGTCGGTGCGCGATTACGGCGTCGAGCGGGCGCTGCGCGTCGCCCGCTATGCCGCCCACCGACCCCACCCGTACGTGGTCGGGTTTTCCATGGCCGGCGACGAGGCGGGGTTTCCGGCCGGCGACTTCGCGGAGGCGTTCGCGCTCGCCGCCGGCGCCGGCCTGGGCTGCACCATCCACGCCGGCGAGTGGGCGGGGGCGGACAGCGTTCGCGCTGCGCTGGAACTTCCGGTTACGCGCGTTGCCCACGGCGTGCGGTCGATCGAGGATCCGGCGTTGGTGTCCGAGCTTGCCGCCCGTGGCATCGTGCTCGAGTGCTGCCCGACCAGCAACGTTGTCCTCGGCGTGTACCCCTCGTATGAAGACCACCCGCTGCCGCGGCTGCGGGATGCAGGGATCAGGCTCACGCTCGGCTCCGACGATCCTCCCTACTTCGGCGCCACGATCGCCGGCGAGTACGCGGTCTGCGCGGCGCGGATGGGGTTCACGGACGACGATCTGCGCGAGATCACCCGCACCGCGATCGACGCAGCGTTCTGCGACGAGGACCTGCGGAGCGCTTTGCGAAGCCGGCTCTGAACTACGGGCTGTCTGGCCGGCGCTGCCGAGGGCTGTCTGGCTGGCGTTGCCGACCGCCGGAGTCGGCGGCCTGGATGAGAAACCGACGATATAGGGGGGTTTGTCGACCAGGCTCCGCTGAGTCTTATGCAACACCCTTAACCCCAGACGGTGTCCGCCACCTCGGCGACGAGGCGGAGCTTTCGTTCCTCGTCATCCTCGGAGATGGGGTTTCCCGCGGCGATCGAGGCGAAGCCGCACTGGGTCGAGATGCCGAGCTGCTCACGCGGGAACGACCGCGCGGCCTCATCGACCCGCGCCGCGATGTCGGCCGCTGTCTCCTCCCGCGGGCGCTTGGTCGTGACCAGCCCGAGCACCACCTGCTTGTCCTGTGGCGCCTCGGCGAGCGGCTCGAACGAACCCGAGCGAGGGTCGTCGTACTCGAGCAGGAACGCGTCGAACGCGGTCGCGCGCTCGAACAGCGCGTTCGCGATGTAGTCGTAGCCGCCGCTGGCCATCCACATGCCGGCGTTGTTGCCGCGGCACAGGTGGATGGAGAGCCGCACGCCCGCGATGCCTGCGACCATGCCGTTGATCAGGTCGATTCCCTCGGTCAGCATCCGCTCCGCCGGCATCCCCTGGGCCTCCGCCCAGTCGCGCACGCGCGGATCGACCAAGGTGGCCAGCTCGGGCGCGTCGACCTGGATGTACTCGCAGCCGAGCGCCACCAGCTCCTCGATCTCTGATCGCCCCACCTCGGCCGCGTCGGTGAACATCTCGAACGCGTCCGAATACGCAGCGGTCGAGTAGCGGTCGTTCCAGAAGCCGTACAGCACGAGCGGACTGGGGACGGTCACCTTCAGCGGCAGCCGCGCCCGCGCGCGAGCGTAGCTGTACTCCTCGCAAACCAGCGAGCGCTTCTTCTGGAGCTTCGACGTCACCGCGGCGGGTGAGGTCCACTCGGTCTCGCCCTCCGGCGTCGCCCACGGCATCAGGCTGCCGTGCTCGACAAACTCGATTCCGCTCACCGTTTCGGTGATCGGTCCCATGAACAGGAACCGGCGCATCTCACCGTCGGTCACCACCTCCACCCCCGAGCCCTCCTGAGTGGCGATCACCTGGTCAACGGCCCGATCCTCGATGCGCTTGAACCGCCGGATGGTCATCTGCCCTGCCTCGAGCGCTGCGCGAGCCTCCTTCAGATAAGCCGGGCGCAGCATCGAACCAACCACTTCGGCACGGAACACAATCGCTCTCCTCCTTGGGTCGCCACTCGTAGGCGAGTGTCATCTTAAGCGCCTGCCGTCACGACATGGGCTCGCGGTAGGCTCGTCGCATGCTTTCTCCTCCCGACCTACTCGAACTGATTGGCGCACCGCAGCGGGACGAGTTCGCGCTGCTCGAACTGGCTGCGGACTGGGATGACCTGGCGGGGGTCCAAGCACAATTCGCCGCCGCGATGAGGCTGTTCGTGATCACGCGCGACCCACTCGATTGGCTGCCCGATCGCGGCAGCGCGTGGGCGACGTGCAACGCGGATGGCGACGTGTTGGAACTGCCCGTGTACGTCACGCGCGCGGAGGTCCAGCGTCGCCTGGCGTCCACGAGCGGGGACGTTGCGAGCGCGGTCGGACCGCTGTGCGAGATGGTGCTGCTGGGCGCGATCGGCTGCCAGGGGATCGTGCTCGCCGGCGCCTATCCGGACCTTGCCTTTCGCGGGGAGGCGCCGCGTTTTCTCGTGCCGGACCGTGATAGCGGACAGTTCGGGACGCCGACCATCAGCGCCCCGGAACTGGGGTGGGAGCCGATCGGCCTCGGCGCGATCCAGGATCTCGTTCAAGAGGCCTTCGGGCCGGTTGACCTCGACCGATCCCTCGTCGCGCTCCCGTCGAGCGACGCCCCGCGCCCCGGCTGTCCGGCCTGCGCCGGCATTCGCTTCGGTTTCCCGGGCGAGTTGTCGGAGGCCCAGGGCGCCATGTGCGAGGACCATCGGGCGCTCGCCGACGAGATCACGTGGTCACGCATCGCCCGGGCCCGCACGAGCAACCCCTCGGGATGGCGGGCGATCGGAAAGGCTTCGGCGCGCACGAGCGGCCTCCCGGAGCCGGTGGCCATGCCGGCCCCGGAACGGCGCCACGCTCACGTCGGGCGCAACGACCCGTGCCCCTGCGGCAGCGGGCGCAAGTACAAGCAGTGCTGCGGTAGGTAGCGGCGCTGCGGCGGGCAGCCGGCGCGGGCGCCGATCCGCGGTCAGCCGGCGCGGGCGCCCCCCAGCGGTCAGCCGGTTCCCGGCGCTGGGGGGACTGCGTCAGCCCATGCGCTGCGCGCGTTCCACCCCGCCACGAAGGTGTCGAGCGCGTCCCTGTCCTCGGGATCGATCCCGGCTTGCTGAACCGCCGTCAAGAGCTCCTTGGCCGGCCCGGCTGCCGCTGGGTCATCGCTGCGTTCGACCATGGTCTCGGTCCAGGCTGGGATCGCCTCGCGCGTGGCCGCGAGCGCCCAATCCGGCAGGTTCGACTTACGGCCGGCAAATTGCACCCAGGCATCGAGCGCCGACGGGAGCCGCGCAAGCAGGTCCCCGTCGCTGAGTATCTTGCGGGGAATCCAATCGGCCATGAACAGCTCGACGACAACAGGGCTCCAGCGCAGCGGCCGTCCGTCGACATAGTCGGCGCAAAAGTCAATCGCCAGCGAAACGGCGTATGCCTCGTCGCTGTCCGGCGCGAAAGCCTGGCCCTCCGGTGAGCCGAGGAACTCATCGCGCAGCCGATCGCGATCCGCACGAGACATCTCGGGACGGTCGTTGGCGACCACCAACTGCGGCGTTTCATCCGCTCGCATGAGTGCCAGCGCCCGGAGGTCCGCGTAATCCTCCGAAATGGGCGGATCCCAGGTCATGTCCGTCAGCTCGAGAGCGGCGTGAATCCTCCCGGCGGCTATCCCGGGCGAAATCCGCTCGAGCTTCAGAGTGCCGTTGGGCTCAGGGTGATCGCGCATGACCTGTGCCACGCCGTCAATCGAATCGACGACCATGACGTCCTTGGCCATGCCTCCGAGGTTATGGTCGATGAGAACTCCGACGGCATGCACGTCGCCATCCGGGTGCCGGGCCTCCAGAAAGACCGTACAGGCGTCGTCGAACACGTCGTCGCGCATCACGGCCGCGTCCGTGATCTCCGCCTCACCAAGCGCGGCCATCCAGCCCGGTACGCCGCGACCAGCGTCCTCGGGCAGCTCGCGCGCCAACTCACCGGCGCGCAGCCCAAGTTCGCCATCGTCGACCGCTTCGATCACCGAAAGCGCGATACGCGCTCCGGCTCCGCCGATCCGGCGTATCGCCTCAACCAGCGGTGCACCGAACATGAGGGCGTAGTCGGTTGAACCCACGTTCTCGAGTCGCAGCGCGAAGCGTCGGCCCCACAACATGCCCATTAGGGCCGAGCCCCACAGCTCCGCATCAAGCGGATCGGTCAGGCCGAGCGCATCACGCACAATCGGACGCGCCAGCCGATTCGGCCCGCGGGCGGCTGCCTCGCTTCTCGCGCCATCACGGTGACGCCGCCTGGCAACCTTCGCAGGATGACCTCCACGCCGGTACCTTCGCTTCTTCGTGCTCATTAGGCGAGCCTACCCCCAGCTCCGGACAGCGCCGCTGGTCAAACACGACCTCTCCCGAACGCCCGTCAATTTGTGAGACTGCGCGCTGCTGTGGAGAGCAGCCCGCGCCCACTTGACCCCGACTCGCTCGGCTCGCACGTCGCGCGGCTCTACCGCGCCGCCTATGGCCTGTGCGGGTCGCGCCAGGATGCCGAGGACCTCGTGCAGGACACCTTTGAGCGGGTGCTCCGGCGCCCGCGCTTCCTGCGGCGCGACGAGGACGTCGTCTATCTGCTGCGGGTGCTGCGGAACACCTGGATCAGCTCGCGACGCGCCAAGCGCCAGGTGGCGAGCGCTGCCGCCGGTGAGGAGATCGAGGCCATCGAGGCGCCGACCGACCCGATCGCGCAGGCGATCCAGAGCGCGGCCGTTTACGAGGCGCTGCAGGAGTTGACCCTGCCGCTGCGGGAGGCGCTCGTCGCCGTCGATGTCATGGGTCTCTCCTATCGCGAGGCGGCACGCGCTTTGGGGACGAGAGAGGGCACGATCATGAGCCGCCTTCATCGCGGCCGGGGACAGATCGCCGCCCGTCTCGAGCCGGGGGACTGAGCGGCTTCGCGGCGCCTACGCTGTGGCCTGCGCGAGCACGCGGGTGGCTTTGGGGTGCCTAGGCCTTGGCCTGCGCGAGCACCGGGGTGGCTCCGCGGTGCCTACGCCGCGGCCTGCGCCAGCACCGGGGCGGCGGCGAGCCCCAGCACGACATTTGGCTTGACCTTCGCCGCCAGGACGCACGTGCGGCCGTAGCGGACCAGCGTGACGACTGACAAGCCGGACGAGGTGGTGAACGTCTTCAGCGGCACGCCCTCGAATACGACGCTCTTCGTGCCCGCCGGCAAGGGAACAGCCTTGCCCGAAAACACCGTGTAGCTGAGCCGGGTTCCGTTCGGGAGGCGGTAGAACACGGTCCGCGCGGGGCGACCGCCGATCCGGTCGGTGCGCCTGCCGGTGGGCGGGACCGAGAGCTTCTGGTAGTTCGGGTACGTCACGCCCCCGTAGGACGCGTCGAGATACATGGCGCTCCGGGCGGCCGGCGCCGGGCCGGTCGAAGGCGCGTAGGCGAGCTCGGCCGCCGCGGGGATGCTCGGCCGGCTACCGCCGCCGACCCCGACCGCCGCTATCACGATCGCCGCACAGATCGCGGCAAGGCCGGCCACCGCGACCGCAGGGCGCCAACCCGATGTCGCACGATGGGAGCGAGCCGGCCGCCGGCCGTACGCCTGGCGCACGTTGGCCTCGACCGCGCTGACCAGGCGGTCGGGGACGTCCGGGCCACCCGCCCTCAGCTCCTGCGCCACGCGTCGCTGCGAGGCGACCTGACGTCGGACGGTAGGCCCCGCCGCCCAGGCGCCCTCCTCCGAGGAGGGGGTGTCGGTCGCTGGGTCATCGACGAGTCGCGTGATCTGGGCCGCTTGCAGTTCTTCGGGTGATGGCCGGAATCGCATGGTTTGGTCTGATCATAGGACGTGATCTACGTAGTGACGAGCCGGCAGCGCTGGTCATTCCAGGTCGCGCCTGCGAGGTCGGACTGGACGCTCCACGATCGGCTGCCGCGGGCATAGTCCACGCTGGTTAAGACGCAATCGGCGCTCGCCGTATTCCATCCTCCGCAGACGAATTTTGTTGCGCAGCTACGGGCACGCGGGCGCGGCTGCCGCGCCGGCGACGTCGGGCAGCGAAGCCACGATGCGCGGGGCGTGATCCCCGGCAAAAGATGAAGAGTTTCTTTGCAAGCGCGATGGAATACGCCGGCGAGGGCCTGCGTCTTACTCGTTATCGGCACCTGGTGGGGGCCGGGAGAAGAGAAGGTCAGTGACTTCTCCCGCCGCTGGGTGTGACCTCGGTCCGTCACAACTCAAAGGAGAACACATGCTCACGCATGCGAAGCATGCGCGCCCGGTGGCGCGCTCGTCGAAAGCCGCTCGCAGGAAGCGCGCAGCCAGGTGGGTCCGCGTTGCTGTCGCTGCCGCAGCTCCAGTGATCGCCGCCGGCTCGGTCGCGAGTCCAGCCCTGGCGAACGCTCAGGGCGCAGCGTCCAACTACCAGTTCCGCACGATCGACAACCAGCACGATCCGACTTTCAACCAGCTGCTCGGCATCAATCAAAACGGACTGATCGCCGGTTACTTCGGTTCCGGGGCGATGGGGCATCCCAACAAGGGCTACCTGCTTCTCGCCCGTCACGGTCAGGCAAGATATCTGGACGAGAATTGGCCCCAGTCGGCCCAGACGCAGGTCACCGGCCTGAACGATCGCGGTGTCACCGTCGGTTTCTGGTCGAGCACGAACAACGGGGGCACCACGCCGGTGAATGACAACCGCGCGTTCGTCTCCGTCCGCGGATCGTTCATCGACGGCGACTTCCCCACCGATAACCCGGCGTCTCCCCCGGTTGACCAGCTGCTGGGAGTCAACGACCACAACATCGCGGTCGGGTTCTACAACGACGGCCCCGGCAACACCCACGCCTACACGTTCGACGTCCGTCGCAACCGGTTCAACGAGGTCACGCCGTCGGGGATCACCAATCCGACCGGCGCTGCGATCAACAACCAGGGCGACATCGCCGGGTTCGGGACCGACGCGAGGAGCGACTCCTCGAACGGGGTCCTCGTCGGATACCTGCTCCGGCGCGATGGCCGGGTGACCATCCTCAACGTGCCGGGGTCGAGCCAGACTCAGGCGCTCGGGATCAACGACCACGACGAGGTCGTCGGCGTCTACCAGGTCGGCACCGGCGAGAACGCCATGACGCACGGCTTCACCTGGACGCCGGCGCATGGCTTCCAGACCAACGTTGATGATCCCGCCGGAGTGGGCGCCACCACGATCAACGGCGTCAACGACCGCGGTCAGCTTGTGGGCTTCTACACGGACGCAAACGGCAACACGGACGGACTCCTCGCCAATCCGATTCATCGCCACCGCGACTGATCAAATCCACTCCCCGCATCGAGGCCGGGCCGCCGGAAGGCGGCCCGGTCTTGCTCTGTCGGGGGGTCGACGGCACGGTGTCGTGGGATCGAAGCCACGCTGTCGGGGGGTCGACGGCACGCTGTCGGGGGTCGAAGCCACGGGTTGACGGGGTGTGCTGAATCTGGTCGCTATAGAGGCGAAAACTCAGCACGGCCTCGGGGCCGCGATGTTGCGGTCATGATGCTGCCCGTCGACGAGGTCGCAAGAGCGGCAGCGTCGTCTCTTCCGCGAACTGCTCTCCGGTCACGCCAGTGACGAAGTGTCCGCCGCGGATGAGACCTCGAGCTTCGAGCCGCCGCAAGGCCCAGAGCACCTCGCGCCACGGGATGGCAAGTCGCTCCTTGAGGTAGACGTCGCGGAAGACGACTCCCCAGCGCCGCAGCAGCTGCCAGGCGAGCGTCTCGGCGAGCTCCTCGATCTCTTCACATGGCTGCGCGGCGGGCAGCAGCGTCCACCGGCCCTCGGCGGCGTGCCGCCACGGCGGGCGGCGTCCGGGGGAGGCGGCTCGGGAATACGAATCCGTTCGCTGCCGGCGGGCGAAGCGCGAGCGGGCGCTCAGGAGCGAGCGTACGGCGGCCCATCCGTCGGCGGTGATGAGCCCTCTCGCGACGCCGTCCCACAGTCCTTCCTCGACCTCAGTGGGCAGGAGGCTGGCGATCGTCCTGAGGTCCGAGTGAAACAGTGCGCCGTGCCCGCGCAGCGCGGCGAGCACTTCCCGCCCAGCTCCGGCGCCGGGTTCTGCCGGCGCGGTCGTACCGCGATGCGCCTGCAGGAGCCAGGGCAAGTCCTCGCGCAGCATGAACGTGATCGGCGTTCGGCGGGACGGTGTCTTGGGCGCTCCGGCCGCAGCCTCAGCGGAGACGTCGTCCGCCTCCCTGATCGGCTCCAGGACAGATAGCCGACCCCACACGACCGCGCCGGACAGGCACAGATCGTCCAGCCATTCAGGCCGATAGGCCGAGACACGTTCGGCGAGGATTCGCTCCCACTCGCCGGCGGGCGACTCAAAGCCCTGGAGCTGCTCGATCACCTCGGCAAGTCCCGCCCGCCCGTGCAGCTGGGTACCCGCCGCCGTGTGCGACCAGGACTCGAGGAACGACTGCCACTCTTCCTGGGTCACCGGCCGGATCGCCGCGCGGCGGCGCTCACGCGTGTAGGAGTGAATGCGGGCCAGCAGCCGGCGGGCGCACCACTGCTCCCCCCGCCCGGCCTCGAATCGACCGGCCACCGCAAAGCCGCGCCCTCGCAGCGCCTCCAGCGCGACGGTCACCGTCGATGGTGCAAGTCCTGTGGCGGCACGGAGATCGTCGATCGTGACGGGGCCTGATACCTCGAGATGGCCGCGCACGAGTGTCACCACGGCGTCATCGCCGACGTCGCGTTGGGGAACGAGGTCAGCCGGAAGCGGGTGGTCGGGGACGAACCGCGCGTCGGGGAACAGTGCCTCGAGTTCGGCGCGCCGTTCGGTCGCGCCCCAGAGCACAGCGTCGTCGGTGATGTGTACCTCGAAGCTGCGCCCGTCTTGTGTGAGCGCTTCGAAATACGCGGCCCAGTCCGCTCTGGGCCGCGTGCCCACCAGCGACAGGAGCACGTCGTGCAGCTCGTCGGCGACCCGCACGTCCGGCGTCGCCTCCGCTCGGACCCGCTCGATCGCGGCTGGATCGAGTCGACCCAGCTCGCGCGGCTCGACCGGCAGACCCCGGCGCAGCGGTACGGCACGCGAGCGCCGCTCGCCGATCTCGGTGTCCTCGTCGAGGTAAGTGAACGGCGCTCCGTTCAGGATCTCGTGGGCCAGCACGCTCGGCTCGACCGTGTCGACGAAGTACAGCCGGACGGCGTCGTCCTCGAACCGGCGCACCAGCGCTCCCAGCCCGTCGATGTCCATCGCCTCGTGCAGGCAGTCGTGCAGGGTCTCACGGACCAGCGGGTGATCGGGAATCTCGATTGGGCCGGCCGGGGCGTTGTCCTGACACGCGGCGAGAGACGGGAACACAGCAGCCATGAGGTCATCGGACTCCATACGCTGGATGTTGAACGGGTTGACCTTTCCTCCCTTTCGGCGCAGCACGGCGAGCGAGCGGTTGAGATTCCAGCGCCAGCGCGCCGTGAACATAGGGCTGCGAAGCACCGCCTGCGAGACGGCATCCTGAACGTTGTGCGAGCGCAGGAACGCCGGCACGTCCTCCAGCGGGAACGAGTGCTGTGGGCCGAGCGAGAGCAGCACCGCGTCGTTGCTGGCCGCCGCCTGGAGCTCGAAGTCGAAGGTCAGGCAGAACTTCTTGCGCAAGCCCAGGCCGAACGCCCGGTTAATCCGCGCGCCGAGCGGACTGTGCACGATCAGCTGCATCCCACCCGTCTCGTCGAAGAATCGCTCGAACACGATGTCGTCCGCGGTCGGGAGAACTCCGCCCAGCGCTGCCCGCCCGGCGGCCAGGTAGTCCACGACCAGGGCCGCCGCCACGACGTCGACGCCTGAAGCGTTTTGTACAAGCTCGATCGCGGCCTGTCGGCCCCCCGCATCCAGTTCTTCGCCGATGCTGCTTCGCAGCCTGGATACCTCGTCGGACAGCTCGTCGGTTCGGCCCGGCGCCTCACCGAGCCAGAACGGGACCGTGGGGTGCTTGCCGGCGGCATCGCGGACCCGCATCACGCCGTTGGTCACCTTGACGACCTGCCAGGGATGGGTGCCGAGCAGGAACACATCGCCCTGCATCGACTCGATCGCGAAGTCCTCGTTGACCGTCCCGACGAACACGTCCCCCGGCTCCATGAGCACCCGGTAGTCGCCTGTCTCCGGGATGGCTCCACCCGAGGTGAGGCTGGTCAGGCGTGCACCGCGGCGAGCTCTGAGTCGACGGTTGACCCGGTCGCGATGGAGGTAGGACATGCGCTGGCCCCGCCCCGTCTCGATCCCGCTCGAGACGAGCTCGACGATCTCGTCAAACACCTCGTGGGTCAGCTGGCGATACGGCCAGGCGCGGGTGAAAAGTTCCAGTAGCTCGTGTTCGGCAACGCCCTCCTCGCCCCGGGACGCAACCTCGGCCACGATCTGCTGGGCGAGGATGTCGAGTGGTTGCTCGGGTGGCTCGAGGGCATCCAGCCGCCCGCGCTTGACGGCGCTCAGCAACGCGACGCACTCAACCAGCTCATCGCGGGTGGTGGGATAGAGGACTCCGCGAGGGACGCCGGTGCGATGATGGTTCGCGCGCCCCACCCGCTGCAGGAAGGTCGCGATGCTGTGGGGCGAGCCGATCTGGCAAACCAGTTCGACCGGACCGACGTCGATGCCGAGCTCGAGCGACGCGGTGGCCACCAGCGCTTTGAGGTCGCCGGCGCGCAGCCGTTCCTCCACGCGCTGACGGCGCTCGCGCGACAGCGAGCCATGATGGGCCGCCACCAGCTCCTGGCCGAGCCGCTCGCCGAGCAGATGGGCCACCCGCTCGGACAGCTTTCTCGTATTGACGAACACCAGCGTGGTGCGGTGCCTCTCCACGTGGCTTGCCACCCGGTCGACGATCTCGTCGAACTGATCGCTCGAGATCGCGGCTTCAAGCTCGCCGTCGGTCAACTCGAGCGAGATCTCGCGGTGGCGCAGGTGCCCGCTGTCGACGATCACCGGAAGGGGCTCGCCGGCACCGACTAGCAGGCGCGCCGCGACCTCGACTGGCCTGACCGTCGCCGACAGGCCGATCCGGACCGGTGAGTGCTCGGTGACGGCGTGTAGCCGCTCCAGGGTGAGGGTCAGATGGGAGCCGCGCTTGTCGCGGGCAAGGGCGTGAATCTCGTCCACGATCACCGTGTCGACCGTGCTGAGGGTGGCGCGCGAGCGCTCCGCGGTCAGATAGAGGTACAGGGACTCCGGGGTGGTGACGAGAAGGTTGGGGGGCCGGCGCAGCATCGTCTGGCGCTCGCTCGAGGTCGAGTCGCCGGTGCGTACGGCCACCGTGACCGGCGCCGGCTCATGGCCGAGTTCCCGCGCCACCTCGGCGATCTCCGCCAGCGGCTCCTCGAGATTGGCGTGGATGTCCACCGCCAGCGCCTTCAGCGGGCTGAGATACACCACGCGCGTCGCGCCCTCGATTGCCTCGCCGGCCTCGTGCGCGTGGTACAGGGCGTCGATCGCCGCCAGGAAGCCGGCCAGCGTCTTGCCCGAGCCGGTGGGCGCGCAGATCAGGGTATGGCGGCCGTCGAGGATCGCCGGCCAGCCCCCGGCCTGGGCGGCCGTCGGTCCTTCCGGAAACCGCCGCTCGAACCAGGTTCGGATGGCTGGATGGAATCGCTCGAGGCAGCCGGTCGGCCCGGGCGGCGCAGGGACCAGCGAGCTTGCGGACATCGGTGGGTCACACAGTAGCTGGCCCGGGATCCGGCACCGGCGACGCTGTACCGCCGCTCGCGGCGGCCCGCGAAAGCAGGGTCTATCCGGCGCCTGCGTCGAGCGACGCCTCGGCGCCTTCAGGCGCGTCGATATCGATAACCACCACGGTCTTGCTGCTGTTGTAGAAGAGCCTGATGCACGTGAAGCCGTACTCGACGAAGTCCGGTTGAGGAAGGCCGTGCTCGTCCAGGAACTCCCGCATCCGCTTCTCGGTCTCGATCTTCTCAGCCAGGGTTGCCATGCCGGGAGCATCGCCCCGATCCCTGTAACGGATCAAGACACAGTCGTGCCAATCCTGTGCCAACTTCGGCGCGACTCTCATGCCGATCGCTCGATGCCCGGCTGATGCTCTTTGTGCTAGTAGTTAGCACAACTTTTTTGCTAATATTGCCATTATGGTAATGCAGCCCCTCGCGCAGTCACGCGCCGACCAGCGCCGGTTCGTCGATCGTACGCGCGAAACCGACGTGATCGTCCGCGCTGTCGCCGCCTCGCAGCCGGTGTTGCTGCTCGGGGAGCACGGGAGCGGACGCACGTCGCTGCTCAACCACGCGGCCTGGCTGCTTGCGCGCGAGGACCAGCCGCGGGACGCAGTGCTCGTCTCCGGCGAAGTCGCGCGCGACGCCGCCCAGCTACTGGGGGTGCTGGTGGCACGGGTGCAGCGCCTGGGCAACTCGGGACGCTCGCGCGCCGAGTGGATCGAAGACCTGCGGGCGCTGTCGATGCCAGACGGCCCGTTCGGCGAAGCTGCCCGGCCGGCGATCCTGATGGAGCTCGTCGACCTCCTCGGTGAGCGACTGGCCGAGCTCGAGCGACCGGTGTGCCTGATGGTCGATGGGATCGCGCCGGCCGTCGCCCACGGCTTGTTCGGGAGCCTGCGCAACGAGCTTTGGGCGCTGGATGGCTCAAGCTGGGTCGTCGCTGGCGACACTGCGGCCGAGCCGCTCTACCTGGAGCCGCCTGCCGACGCGTTTTTCGCGCAGACCGTCAAGCTCGGCCCGCTCAGCCACGACGACGCCGCGAAGCTGCTGCGTGCCCACGCCCCGAACCTGAGCGACCCCCAGGTCGAGGAGGCGATCGCGGTCGGCGATGGCAACCCGCGCCGGCTGCTGCGCGCGGCCCGTGAGATCGAAGCGGGGATCGCACCCTCCATCGCGTCGACTGATCAAGTGCAACGCGAGGCCGTAGCGGTTGCCGGGCCACTCGCCGGCGCCCTCGTGGAGTACCTCGCCACCCACGGGCCGGCCGCCGCCTCCGATCAGGCGCTGCTTCGCCAGCTCGGCGCGAGCCGGCAGCGGGCCAGCCAGCTGATGCACAGGCTCGAATCCGCCGGACTGCTTGAGACGATCGACAAGCATGAGCCCGGCCGGCGCGGGCGCCCGGCACGCCGCTTCGCGTTGAGAGCGCCTGCATGAGTCACCAGATCCTGAACCAGCTGCTCGACGCGCACGCCTTCGACGGGAGCCCTCTGCATGTCGACATGCCTGCCTACCACGTCCCGTTCGATGACCGCGGGCGGACCGGCACCGAGAGCAGCGTCGTGCGGGCCGCGCGCAGCACCGAGCGGCTTGGCCTGGGCGGGCCGATTGGCTGCGGGAAGACGAGCGTGCTGCGCTACACGTTGGATGACCCAAACGCGTCGATCGCGCCGATCTGGGTGTCGGTTGCCTTCGACGACGACCAGGTCGTCCTCGACGTCCGCCGCTTCGCCGCTCACCTGATCCAAAGCATCGTGCGCGACGCCCAGCGCGCCGGCACGCTCAGCGCGCGTGATCGGGACGCAATCCTCGCCGCCGCGGCCTCCAGACGGCCGCTCCCCGGCAGCGAGCGCCGGCTGGCCGCAAAGCTCGGGGCCAAGTTCTGGGTCGCCACGGGTGGACTCGCCGGCGAGGTCACCTCCATCCTTCAGGGCGTCGACCTCCAGCGACCCGCCGGCGAGATGCTCGAGAACGTCAATCGCGCCCTCGAGACGATCCGCGTCGCCGAGCGCCAGCCGGTCATCGTCGTCGACGACTCCGACAGCTTCACCCGCCGCCAGGGCAGCCGGAGCACCAGAGACCAGCTCGTCGCCGCGTTCTTCGGCCGGGTGCTACGAGCCCTCACCGAGTTGCAGGCCGGGCTGGTCGTGGCCGTTCACGATGAGTATCTCCACATGGAATCGTTCGAGCGAGCGCGGCGGGAGCACGGCGCGCTCGAGCGCCTCGTGGCCGTCCCGCCCGTCGTCAGCGGACAGCTCAAGCGGATCCTCGAGCGTCGCGCTCAGCTCGCCGACGGCGCGCCCGGCGACAACGTCCTCACCCCCGCGGCGATCGAGGCACTCGCGGAACTCAACCGCTCGCGCACGGCACGCAACCTACGGACGACGCTGGGGATCGCCCACGCCGCGCTGGTGGCGGCCGTTGACCGCGGTGGCGAGGTGATCGAGGAACAGGACGTCGCTCGCGCTGGCGTCGAGCAACTCGGTACGGGGCCTGGCGTTTGAGGTTTGCGCGGAGTGCGTGCGGGAAGTTGACCGACAGTGCGTGCGGGAACTTGACCGGCACAACCGGCGGAGGCGATGATGCCCAAGAGCTCAAGGCGGGACAAAGCGGAAGGTCGGCTGGACCGGCTCGGCGGTCGAGTACTCGAGCTGGTGGGGCGGCTGACCGGCGGCTCAAAGAAGAAGGCAAAGGGGAAGGCGGCTCGCGCCCGGGGGACGGCTAGGACCCGAAAGGGGAAGGCGAAGCAGCGGATAGGGCGGTAAGGCGGGGGGATGCCAGTCGGTTGCCGTCGCCCCGACAGCGCGTCGATCGGGCCCCCTCGCTGATCTCGGACTGATCGGCAGGTTTCTCCAAGGTTGTCCCGGGTTTGCCCGCACGCGTCCGCGGGCAGCAGGCCGTTAGGGATCCAATCTACGGAGGAGTAGGTCGTGTTGCACATCATTGGATTAGTTCTCATCGGGCTGGTCGTCGGCGCGCTCGGACGCCTCTTCCATCCCGGCCGGGACAAGATGGGGCTTCTCATGACCATGGTTATCGGCGTCGCATCTGTTCTGATCGCGGGGATGCTCATCCACGGCTTCTTGGGCTTCGTTATCGCGGTGGTGATCGGCGTCGTGCTCGTCGCGCTCTGGTCGCGGCTCGTTGAGGCGCGCCGCACGCCAACCTGGCGTCAGAAACTTAGAATGGACTGACGCGGTTCAAGCCAGCCTCGCCCTCCGTTTACCCCGCGCTCGCGACGAGCGCCAGGGCGCCCGGGCGATCGAGGCGAGGACCCCGGCCACGGTACGTGCGGCCTCGAGGATGCGTTGGTCGTTGCGCGCCGCCTCGGCGTGTTGCCCGCGCGGTCGGGCGGACGTGCCACGTAACCCGGATTATTTCCCGGTTACGTGACAAGGCCGGTGGATCGTGGGCCAGACTGACCCGGGACATCGAGGCCCAGCGTCGCTATCTCGGCGTCGAGCCGCTCGCCGCGCCGGCGTGACCTGCGCGATGATGTTGTTCGTACTCGAGCCGAAGGAAGAGCGATGAGCGACACGATCGCAGATGCCGTGAGCACACCAGATACCGCGGAGCAGGCGCTTGCGCCGCTGCACCGCACCGCGCTCACCGCCACGGACTATTGGAACGACTCGTGCTCGATCGCCGAGCTCACCTACGCGATTGAGCGAGGCGCGGTCGGCGCGACCAGCAACCCGACGATCGTCGGCGAGGTGCTCGGCAAGGAGATGCACCTGTGGCGGGATCGGATCGCTCAGATCATCACGGGGAATCCGACCTGGAGCGAGGACGAGGTCGCCTGGCAGCTGATCGAGGAGATGGCCGTCCGGGCCAGCCGGCCACTGCTAGCGATCTTCGAGCGAGAAGGAGGGCTCAAGGGGCGGCTGTCGATCCAGACCAACCCCAAGCTCTACCGCAACACCGAGCGGCTAGTAGCCCAGGGGATGCACTTCGCCACGCTCGCGCCCAACATGCAGGTCAAGATCCCGGCCACCGAAGCCGGAGTCGCCGCGATCGAGGAGGTCACGGCCGCGGGAGCCAGCATCAACGCCACCGTCTGCTTCACCGTCCCTCAGGCGCTGGCGGTCGCCGAGGCCGTCGAGCGCGGGCTGGATCGCCGCGCTGCGGCGGGCGAGGACATCGCAACCATGGCGCCGGTGTGCACGATCATGGTCGGCCGCCTCGACGACTGGATGCAGGTGCTCGTCAAGCGCGACGGCATCCTGGTCGACCCCGGCCTCGTGCACTGGGCCGGGATCGCCTGCTTCAAGCGAGCCTACGGCCTGTTCCACGAGCGGGGATACCGCGCCCGGCTGCTCGCCGCTGCCTACCGTCACCACCTCCACTGGTCGGAGCTGATCGGCGGCGACATCGTCCTGACCATCCCCCACGCCTGGCAGCGGTTGTTCAACGACTCCTCGATCGAGGTGGTGCCGCGTATCGACAACCCCCTCCCCGACGGGGTGATCGATCAGCTGTATGACCACTTCCCCGACTTCCGGCGCGCCTACGACGCTGACGGGATGCAGCCCCATGAGTTCGACAGCTACGGCGCCACCGTGCGCACGCTCCGCGGGTTCATCGGCTCCTATCAGGACCTGGTTGCCGCGATCCGCGACTTCATGCTCCCGGATCCGGATCGGAAGTAGCGGTCTCCGCGATTCAGCCGAGGACTTTGCCCGGATTGAAGATCCCGTGGGGGTCAAGCGCGTGCTTGACCGCCCGCATCATTTCCACGCCGGTCCGGCCGTGTTCAGCGGCGAGGAAGCGCGTCTTGCCGTAGCCGACGCCGTGCTCGCCGGTGCAGGTGCCACCGTGCGCCAGGGCGCGCTCCACGAGGCGACCGTGGAAGGCTTCGGCGCGCGCGATGTCATCAACGTCGTTTGGATCCACCAGCACGCAAACGTGGAAGTTGCCGTCGCCCACGTGGCCCACGATCGGCGCGGTCAGATGATGCTCGGCGATGTCGGCCTGCGCGGCGGTGACGCAGTCGGCCAGGGCGGAGATCGGCACGCAGACGTCGGTGGTCAGGCCGGCGCGGCCCGGTAGCAGCGCCCGGGCGGCATCGTAGGCGCGGTGGCGCGCGTGCCAGAGGCGGCGACGCTCCCGCTCGTCGGAGGCCCATTCGAAGCCGCTGCCGCCGAGTTCGGCGGCGATGCTCGCGGCCTCCTGCGCCTGCGACGCGACATCGGCCTCCGACGTTCCGTGGAACTCCAGGAACAGCGTGGGCGCGGCGCGGAACGAAGTCTGGTCGTGGCGGTTGATGGCCTCGATCTGCAGCTCGTCCGCGAGCTCGATCCGTGCCACCGGGATGGCGTACTGGCGGACGCCCACCGCGCACTGCACAGCAGCGTCGATGCTGGGGAAGGTGCATACCGCCGCGGCAACCGCCGGCGGTATCGGATGGATCCGCAAGGTTGCCTCGCAGATCAGCCCCAGGGTCCCCTCCGAGCCGATCATCAGGCGCGTTAGGTCATAGCCGGCTGAGGACTTCCGGGCGCGCGAGTGCGTGCGAACCACCTCACCCCGGCCGTCCACGATCGTCAGCGCGAGGACGTTCTCGCGCATCGTCCCGTAGCGCACGGTCATCGTCCCCGAGGCGCCGGTGCTGGCCATCCCGCCGACCGTCGCGTCCGCCCCCGGATCGACCGCGAAGAAGACCCCCTCCGGGCGTAGACGTTGATCCAGTGCGCGCCGCGTCACGCCAGCCTGCACGGCGACGTCGAGGTCATCCAGCGACGGTCGCCCGATCGCGTCCATCTCGCGCATGTCAACGCTGATGCCGCCGGCCAGCGCCGCGACATGTCCCTCGAGCGAGGTGCCGGCCCCGAACGGCACGAGCGGCAGACGATGCTCGAGGGCGATCCGCACGATCGTTGCGGCCTCCTCGGTGCTGCGCGGCCACGCCACCATGTCGGGTCGCGCCTCCGGGTGAAATGACTCATCGTGACCATGCTGAGCGAGGGTGTCGGCACCCGTGCCGACACGATCGGCGCCGAGCAGGTCGGTAAGTGCGCTGCGCCCGGCGTCCACGCGCGCCGTCCCGGGACGATCAAGCCTGTACGCGGTTAGAGAGCTCATGGCAGGAAGGTTGGCACACCGATGCCGTGCCGGCGACGGAGCCGGTCAGCCGCGGCGGTGGCCGCTCGCCAGCGCCGCGCACGGACGCGAAGCGTACGGCCGGTAGGTCAAGAGCAAGGGCAATCGCGCCGCGCAGCGCGGCGTCGTGGAGGAAGCAGGCCGAGACAAGCGACGGGGGGAACGGAACAGCAGCTCTCAGCCGCCGCTCGAGGGCGGCCAGGACCCGATCAGCGGAGCCCATGAGTCCGCCGCCGACCGCGATCCGTTCGGGATCGAGCATGATCGCCATGTTTGCGACGTGAACCGCGAGTTCGTCAAGCGCGCCATCGACCAGTTCTCTGACGTCCTTGTCTGTGGCTGCGAAGGCGTCCGCGGCAGTCACACTGCGCTGCAGCATCCGGCTCGCGCGAATCCCGATAAAGCGCCCGCCCGCGAACTCCTCCAGCGGAGCACGGCCCTGCGCGAACGCGCCTCCCTCGGCGTTCCCGCAGAGGCTGTAGCCGAGTTCGCCGGCGGCGCCATGAGCGCCCGGGAGCACCCGGCCGCCGACGAGCACTGATGCAGCAACCCCCGTGCCCAGGCTCAGGAACACAGCCGGATCAAAGCCGCTGAGGGCACCCCACCGGGCCTCGGCCAGCCCAGCCGCCTTGACGTCGTTGTCCACCGCGATCGGCGCGAGGTCGAGTTCCTCCTGCATCGCTTCCTGGAGCCGAAGGTTCTCCCAGCCGGGGACATTGGGGGCGAGAGCGATGCGATCTCGCAGCACGATCCCGGGGCAGACCACCCCGGCGGTGACGCACGTGCCGCCGTTCTCAGCCTCCGTCTCCGCGATGATCGCCCGGCAGGCCTCCCCCGCCCGATGCACCGCTTGCTCGGCACCGTGAGCGGCCTCCGTTTCGAATTGGACCTGCTTGACGATCTCGCCCCGGAGGGTCGCGCTGGCTACGGCCACCTTCGTCCCGCCGAAGTCGACGCCGATGACGAAGCCGGGCCGCCGTACGCCGTTCACGCCGTTATCGGTCGATCGCTGTGGCGCTGAGCTTCCAGGAAGGCCTCGTCGACCATCTTCGAGCCGAACGGCCACTGCTGCTCGACCTTGGCCCACACGGCGAAGGCGAGCAGCCCCACGGCGAGGACGACGAGCGAGAAGATGATCGAGGTGCTGCCCGAGGACGTGTAGACGTAGATCCAACCGGCCAGGGCGGCCAGGCTCGGCAGCGGATACAGCCATTGCCGGTAGGGCCGGCGGAGGTCCGGCTGTCGCCGGCGGAGCACCGTCAGAGCCACCACCTGCGCGATCGCCTGCACGATCACGAACACGGCGAGCAGGACGTTGATCACGGTGCTCAGCGAGAAGAAGCTGCCCACGGCCGTGATCAGGCCCATCACGAGCAGCGCCACGTGCGGGAAGTGATGGCGTGGATGCAGTCGTCCGAACGCGCGGAAGAACAGACCGTCGCGGGCGGCGTTGAAGGGGACGCGAGATCCACCCAAAAGCCCGGCGAAGATCGAACCAAACGCGGTCACCACGATCAGCACTGTCGTGATGTCGGCGGCGGCCTTTCCCCAAGTTCGCTCGAGGACCAGGGACGCGATCGACTGCGAGTGTGCTGCGGTCTGCCAGGGCACGACTCCGAGCACACCGATGTTCATCGCGAGGTACGCCACCATCATCCCGATCACGGAATAGATGATCGACCGCGGCAGGACACGGCCAGGATCCTTGAGCTCCGCGGCCATGTAGGCAGTCGTGTTGTAACCGAGGTAGTCGTAGATCCCGATCAGGAGACCGCCGCCGAGTCCGGCCCAGAATGGACCGCCGAAGGCGAACGCCTTGTGTGGATAGGTGAACGCGAGATGCGCGTGAAAATGGGTCAGCGAGGCCACGATCACTATCAGCAGGCTGAGCAATGCGATAGCCCAGAGAATGAGGCTGATCGCTGCCGTCTCGGTGACGCGGCGGTACAGGGCAATCAATACCACCGCAACCACCGCCAGCGAGATGGCGTGGATCTCGATCCACGACATCCCCGGCACGAGATAGCCGAGATACTGGACCAACCCGATCACGCCGGTGGCCATGATCAACGGGATGGTGAACATCGCGGTCCACACGAACAGGAACGGCATCAACCGTCCGGACCGGTATTGGAATGCCTCGCGCAGATATAGATAGGTGCCGCCGGCGCCCGGCATCGCCGCGCCCAGCTCGGCCCATACGAGCCCGTCGACAAGGGCGAGGATCGCGCCGACGATCCACCCGAAGGCCGCTTGCGGCCCGCCGAGCGCGGCGATCATCAATGGAATCGTGACGAACGGCCCGATCCCGCACATCTGGGTCATGTTGATCGCGATCGCCTGACGCAGGCCGATGCCGCGCTCGAAACCGCCGTCTCGCTCGGCCGGTGAGCTGCTGTCGCGCGTCGGGGCCGAGCCGTCACCCGTCGCTGTGCGGCGCGTCGTGGTAGCTGCCGATTGCATGTCTCCCTCGTGCCGCCGAGTACCCAGCGCTGTGTGAGGACAATCTCCTCGTTCGATCACCAGAGTGTCAGTCTGCTTACCAGGGCGTGCCAGCGTCCGCGTTCAGCTCGTGGCGACCGCCGCAACGCGTTTCACAGCGCGCCGCGCCGGGAAACGGCGGGTAAAGCCACAATACCCCGAGGGAGGAGGCGGATATGACCTCAACCATAACGCCGAACGCGGTAACGACCAGGCGCGGCATGGGGATCACGATTGCCCTCACCGCAGCGATCGTCGGGGTTGTCTACGGCTATGACACCGGCAGTATCGCCGGGGCACTGCTGTTCGTGCCGGCTCAGTTCAATCTCTCTACGACCGCCACGGAATGGATTACCACGTTCACCGGGATCGGCCTGATCGTCGGAGCCCTGGCGGCCAACCGGATCGCGGACCGCTTCGGGCGCAAAATCGCGATGGTGATCATCGCGCTCGGCTTCACCATCTTCGCAATCCTCCAGGGCCTGGCGCAGGACATCGTGTGGCTGGATTTCACGCGCTTCTTCCTGGGCGTGAGCATCGGGATCTCGACGGTCGCTGCGCCCGTGTTCATCGCGGAGTCCGCGCCTGTGAACGTTCGGGGGGCGCTGATCGTGGGATACCAGGTCGCGACGGTGGCGGGGATCATGGTGGCGTACTTCGCGGACTGGGCGCTGGCCGGCTCGGGCTCGTGGCGGTGGATGCTGGGACTCTCCGCCATCGCCAGCGGGCTGGTACTCATCGTGCTGCTGAGGCTCCCGGACACTCCCCGTTGGTATTTGATGCGCGGCCGCCGAGACGAGGCTATACGGACGCTGCGGATGGTCGACCCGGCAAGCGACCCCGAGGAGGCCGTGCGCGAGATCGAGCAGGACGTGGGCGCCGCACGCGGCGGCAGGCTGCGCGAGATGGTTCGCCTCCCCTTCGTCAGGCCAACAGTGTTCGTGCTCGTGCTTGGCTTCCTCGTGCAGATCACCGGAATCAACGCGATCACGTACTACAGCCCGTTCATCTTCCATGACATGGGCTGGAGTGGGCATTCCGTGCTGCTGCTACAGGCCCTCATCGAGGTGTTCTCGGTCGCAGCCACGGTCGCGGCAGTTCTGCTCGTGGACCGTATCGGGCGTCGCCTCACGCTCCTGATCGGGGTCGGCGTGATGATCGCCTCTAACGCGCTGATGGTCGTGTTGTATGCGACCGGCGGCCACTTCGGCGGCCTTCGCTCGGCCCTCGGGTTCATCGGCATCCTGTTCTTCACCGCCGGGTTCAACTTCGGCTTCGGCGCGATGGTGTGGGTGTACGCGTCGGAGAGCTTTCCGGCCCGGCTGCGCACAGCCGGCGCCTCGACGATGCTTACAGCCGATCTGGTGGCCAACCTGCTGATCTCGCGCTTCTTCCTGACCGTGCTGCAGGACATGGGCGGCGAAGGGACGTTCGCGCTCTTCCTGGGCTTGGCCGTCCTCTCGTTCGCCTTCATCGCGTGGATGGCGCCGGAGACGAAGGGCCGGCCGCTCGAGGCGATCCGCGTCTATTGGGAGAACGGTGGCCGCTGGACGCCCAAGCCGGGGACGCCCGCCAGGGGCGAAGCGGACCAGCGTCGCGAATCGGTGGTGGCACGATGAACGGAAGCCGGATGAGCGCCGAGATGGCCGAGCAGCCCGAGCGGCTGCGCGAGCTGATCGCCCGCACGGATGAGGTCGAGGCGACCGTACGCACGGTCGCCCCGCGTCCGCTGCGTGGGGTGACGCTCGTGGCGCGTGGCTCCTCCGATCACGCCGCCGTCTACGGGCGGTATCTGCTCGAACAGGCGGCGGGCAAGGCGATCAGCCTCGCCGCGCCGAGCCTGCACACGCTCTACGGCGTCCGCGCCGACTATGAAGGGCAGCTCGCGATCGCGATCAGCCAGTCGGGACGGACACCGGAGATCGTCACAACGCTTCGGCGGATGTGTGAGGCGGGCGCGCGCGGGCTGGCGATCACCAACGACGGCACGAGCGAGATCGCGCAGGCGGCACGCGGCGTAATTGAGCTCGGAGTCGGAGAAGAACGCGCGGTGCCTGCCACCAAGACGGTGACGGCGCAACTCGTGGCTTTCGCGCAGATCGCGCAAGCGCTAGGTGACACGCCGTTCTCGCGAGGTGAGCTCGAAGCGGTGCCTAAATGGGTCCAGCAGGTGCTGGATGACCCGCAGCCCGCGGAAGCGGCGGCCGAGGCGCTAGTCGACGCCTCGCACCTGATCGTGGTTGCGCGCGGATTCCTCTACGGCGCCGCGCTCGAGACGGCGCTCAAGATCAAGGAGACGTGCTCGATCCTCGCCGACGGCTATTCCTCGGCTGACCTTCGCCACGGTCCGATCGCGGCGGTGACCCGCGATTTCCCGGTGATTGCCCTCAGCGCGCCTGGACCAGCCGACGACGACGTGCTCGATCTCGTGGCGGAGCTCCGTCGGCGCGGGGCCAGAACGTTGCTCATCTCACCCGACGCGGAGGCGGATATCCCACTTCCGCAAGGCATGCCCGAAACGCTGGCGCCGATCGTCGCGGTCGTGCGCGGCCAACAAGTCGCGCGGGCTCTGGCTCTCGCGCTCGAGCTCGATCCCGACAGCCCTGCGGGCCTGAGCAAGGTCACGGTCACGTGACGTTCGTCGCCGAGGAGATCGAAAGTCAGCCCACGCTGTGGCGGCGAGCTGCCGCGCTGGCGGCTGAGGAGGCTGCCGTCCTGCCCGAGCGCGGCGCGCGGGTCGCGCTGTTCGGCTGCGGAACCTCGCTCTACGTCGCGCAGGCGATCGCCGTCGCCCGCGAGGCCGCGGGCCACGGCGAAACGGACGCCTTCCCAGCCTCCGAGATGCCGTCCGGCCGGCGGTACGACCTGGTGGTCGCCCTATCGCGGTCCGGGACAACCACCGAGGTCGTGGAACTCACGCGCCGGCTGAGCGAGTCGGTCCCGGTTCTGGCGATCACCGCGCAAGACGACAGTCCGCTCGGCAAGCTCGCCACCAGGATTGTGAAGCTCGCGTTCGCCGATGAGCGATCGGTCGTGCAGACGCGCTTTGCCACCTGCACAGTGGCGCTGTTCCGGGCGTACCTTGGAGAGTGCCTGGACTCGGTGGTCGCCGACGCCGAGCGTGCGCTCAGCGCGCCGCTACCGGTCGAGCCGGACGAGATAGGTCAGCTTGTCTTCCTGGGCCGCTCGGCCAGCGTCGGACTTGCACACGAAGCGGCGCTGAAGGTCCGGGAGGCGGCACAGGCGTGGAGCGAGGCATACCCCGCGATGGAATACCGCCACGGACCGATCAGCGTCGCAGACGGCACGACGACCGTCTGGGCGCTCGAGTCCCTCCCCGCTGGTCTCGAGGACCAGATCACGGCCACCGGCGCAACGGTGGTGAACCCGCAGGGAGATCCATTGGCCGAGCTGGTGCGCGCGCAACGGCTGGCGGTCGAGCTCGCATTGACGCGAGGTCTCGATCCAGACCGCCCGCGCAACCTCACGCGCTCGGTCGTCCTGGAACGGTGAGGCCGGTCACGTCGGAGCACGTCGTCGCGATCGACGTCGGCGGTACGAGCCTGAAGGGGTCCGTCGTGGACGGCGACGGGCACGCGCTCTCGCTGGAGCGGCGCCCGACGCGCGCGGCAGACGGTCCCGAGGCGGTGATCGACGCGGTGCTGGCGCTCGCCGCGGATTTGATGAGCGGCTCGCCGGACAGCGCCGCGGTCGGGTTGGCCCTGCCCGGCGTCGTGGATGACGAGACGGGGACGGTGATCCGCGCGGCGAACCTGCGCTGGCGCGACGTCCCGATCGGATCGCTGGCCCGGGAGCGCTTGGGGACCGCTGTGGCCGTGATGCACGACGTGCGCGCCGCGGCGCTGGCCGAGGGGCTTATGGGCGCCGCCCGGGGCGCTCACGACTACCTGCTGATGACGCTCGGCACCGGTGTCGGTGCGGCGATGGTCATCCGCGGGCAGCCATACACGGGCGCCCATGGGTTTGGCGGCGAGTTCGGGCACGTTGCCGTCGAGCCGCGCGGGCCTCTATGCGGCTGCGGGCGCGCCGGATGCCTGGAAGCATTCGCCTCCGCCGGCCATATCGCGCTGCGCTACCGGGCGATGGTCGGCGACCGCGCCGAAGGCTGTACCGCGCGCGAAGTCGCTCACCGAGCCGCCGACGGTGAGGCAATTGCCGGCGCGGTGTGGCGAGACGCGCTCGACGCGTTGGCGATCGCGGTTGCCAACTACGTCACGCTCATGGATCCGGAGCTGATCGTGATCGGCGGAGGTATGGCCGCAGCCGGCGACGAGCTGTTCGGTTCGCTTCGCCACCGCCTGGAAGCACACATGCGCTTTGGCAAGCCGCCCCCGGTTGTCCCGGCGTGGCTGGGAGAAGAGGCCGGACGCTACGGGGCCGCGATCGGCGCCTGGCGGGCCGCCGGCCTCGACGAGGCGCGACTGCGCACCTGGCAGGCACGGCCGTGATTCTCGCCAGTGAGCAGATCGTCACCGCCGACGGTGTGGGCCCGGGCGAGCTGGTCGTTGAGAACGGACGGATCGCGGCAGTGCGCGGGCGGACCGATGCGGCCGGTGTACTCGATCTTGGCCGGCGGCCGGTGCTCCCCGGCTACATCGACCTGCACGTTCACGGTGGTGGCGGCGCGCAGTGCAACACCGACGATCCCGACGAAGTGCTCTCGATGGCGCGATTTCACGCCACGCACGGCACCACCGCGCTGCTCGCCACCACCGTGGCGGCGAGCATCGAGGAGCTCGAAGCCGGGCTCGCGGCAATCGCCGCATGCACCTCGCGCTCCGGCGGTGCGGCGGTTCTCGGCGCCCATCTGGAAGGTCCGTTCATCAGCCGCCGCCGCCCGGGGGCGATGGATCCAGCGGTGTTCATCGAGCCGGACCAACGATCGCTGCAGCGACTGCTCCAAGCGGGAGACGGAACGGTCCGGATGATGACGATTGCGCCGGAGCTGCCGGGTGCCCTGGACATGATCCGCGCGCTCGTGGCCGCCGGAGTCACCGTTTCGCTTGGGCACAGCGACGCGACCTACGACGAGACGCGCGCCGCGGTCGCCGCCGGCGCGCGCTGCGCGACCCACACCTTCAACGCCATGCCGCCCCTGCACCACCGCGCACCGGGGCTGCTCGGCGCCGTGCTCGATCTGGATGAGCTCACCTGCGAGCTGATCTGCGACGCCATCCACGTGCATCCTGCCGCGCTGCGCCTCGCCTTTCGCGCCAAGGGCCTCTCCAGGGCCACGCTGGTCACCGATGCGATGCAGGCGGCCGGCATGCCTAACGGCGAGTACCGATTGGGCGGCGCAACCGTGATCGTGTCGGCCGGTCGTGCCGAGATCGCCGGTGGCGGGTCGATCGCTGGGAGCACGCTGACCATGGATGCCGCTGTCGCCAACGCCGTCAGGTTCCTGGGCATCTCGCTCGAGGAAGCCGTGGTGCTTGCCTGTGGGAATCCGGCGCGCCTGCTGGGGCTCGAGCGCCGCAAGGGGGCGATCGCGCCGGGATTCGACGCGGACCTAACCATCCTCGGCGACGACCTACGGGCGTGTGGGACGCTCGTGGCGGGCGAGTGGGTGTACGGGCCGCCGGAGCGCCCAGGCCTGCTCGCCCCCTGACGACTCAGTGAAGTTCACGACCATCGGTGTCGCGGCCCACCTGGCGCGGCGCACCGAACGGCCCCGACGGTATCCCTACCCACGACGTACAGCGCTGGCTCCTCTCGCCTTCACGCAATTTGACGGGCAGCTGTTCATCCGCAACACCGCCCTGTTCGAGAAGCTCCGCGACGACCGCACGACGCCGCCCACATCGAACTGATCGACGCGCAGCGGTTCGACTCCGGCTACACGCGGATCCTCGGCGCGCAAAATGGCGCACTCGTCCGGCTGATTCAGATGCTCCGTCTCACCGCACCGCGAGCACGGTATCTCCGGGACCGAAGTCGGAGGTGTTCGAGAGCAGCAGTTCCCACGGCCGCGCGTTGCCTTGTTCCAGGCTGAGGTCAAGAAGCTGATTCGGGTCACGCTCGCGATAGGCCTCCAGCGCGGTCGTTCGGCGCAGCGGGCTGCGAAACAGCAAGCCGAGCTGTGCTTGCCTACGTCAATGCCACAGGCTCTAGGGCGTTGGCATCTCGATGCGTCGATCGAGCGGCCGAGGTTGGTGGCGTCTCTCGGCCAGCTAGCTCTCAGAGGCCAGTGGTCAGTCGACTGAGTACGTCATTGCGCGACCACTGCCTGAACGCCCGAGGCGCCTCTGCTTGCCCAAGCGGTAGACCGCGTTGTGGACCGCGCTTCGCGTATGCCGGACTCAGCGAGCTTGCCGGCCATGTCGGCAAACCGCACCGGACGATCGAACTCGCGAACCGCATTGAGAACGCCTTCTTCTACGCCCTGGCGCGCCATGGTGCGCATTATTAGCATCTCGGTTCTCGTGCGCCGAGCACCGCTGCCCGCTACGCCGCCCCCCGACCCGAGCGCGTGGATGACATCGCCGAGGCGGCTCGGCTGAGGATCGCGTTGGCCGCGACTCGGCGGCGTCCTCGATCGCGGCCACCAGTCCGCCCGGCGGGCGGGCTGGGGGGGCGTAGGACCAGAAGCTGGTCCAGGAGCACCGCGACACCTCGAATTAGGACTCCGTCACCTTGAATCACCTCGGGCGTAAGGCAGCGCTTCGTTTCGTTGAACCTGAGTGTCCAGCCAGTCGACGCGGGACGAGTGCTTCTGGGCGAACGCGCGAGGACGGACTTGGCGGACAGTCCCGGCGCGGCGAGCAGAGAAGCACATGTCCAGTCCGCTGGTCGGCGGATCGACGAACGCGCAAGCTACCGAGATCTGGACAAGACATCCTTGCTCAGCACCCGGAAACCGCGCCAATGCGCGTGTGCGGGCGACTCAGCTCTAAACCGGCTTATGCCGATGTGCCGCCGTCGGCCGGCTGCGCGCCGCCGGCTTGTCGATCAGATCGGTAGGTCGAGCGCATTGCTGCGCTCGATCTATCCGACTCAAAGACGTCTCGTGCGCCTGCCTGGTCAGCTCATCCTGGCCGAATGCGGCCGTGATACCCAGACCAACGCCTGGCTGGAGGGTGGAGCAGGGCATCTGCCCGGCCGGTGGTTGAGACGTCCGCTTTGCCCATCGGACAGGTTGCGTGAACGCGCCGACGGATTCCCTGCCCCGCGCGGAGGGCGTTGAGCAATTCGTCGCGGCCACGCGGCTGCTGTGGGCGTGTGACTGGGATTCGTTGGTCTCACCGCCGCGGGGCCGGCGTCGTCACTGCTTAGGTTTGCCGAAGCCTCGAAGGGTCCCAGCTGCCTCGTCGAATCGTGGATAATCGTCAGTCGATGCGTGTCGCTGACGTCACTTCCCAAGAAGCGGTCCGAGCCGCAGCGCGAGAATACGAGGCACTCGGTGAAGAGGCGTTCCTCTACGAGTACGGCTTTGGGCCGGCGGGTGACTTGGTCGCGGTCGTCGATGGGCGGCGGTATCCCGCCGAGGCACTTCTCGCCGCGGCGCACGGACACCAGTACCCCAAGCTCGGGCCACTTGCTGACTCCGATCTCAGCGGGGCGACGGAGACCACGACCAAGCTGCGGGAGCTCGGATTTCAGGTGCGGCGATTGGGCGCCGATGACTGAGCAGGGTCCGTCACGGATTACCCGTTCCTCAACCGGTTGCGCGTCGAGCTCGGGACGGTCACAAGGCTCGACAGTTACGTCGTGCTCCGACACCGCTATCACGCTGACCTGGTCCGTTCTGCGGTCCCTCGAGACGACCCCAGGCAGAGCTCGTCTCGTCACCGAGCGGCGCGTCAACGCGCCGCTGGGAATACCCGACGCGCTCAACCCCGGCTGTCGGCCCGGCCCGTGGGATCATCACCACTCTCCCCGCTTCGGCGTCGATCTCGAAGAGACGGCGCGGCGGGACCGGCCCGCGCGGCCCCTCCTTCGGCCTTACCGAATGGAGGGAGCCGGCGATCTCATGGAAGACACGCGGATGCGTCACAGGGCAC
The DNA here is from genome assembly GCA_963719355.1 of uncultured Solirubrobacterales bacterium. GTDB lineage: Bacteria > Actinomycetota > Thermoleophilia > Solirubrobacterales > Solirubrobacteraceae > Palsa-465. Next base: position 489,463 of record CAVRBZ010000001.1, read on the forward strand.
CCGCCAGGCGCGCCGAGACGGTCTTCTCACCTCGCCCCGCGCGCCGGTGACCACGACTAGCCTTAGTCCAGGGATGGTCTCTTGCGTTCATTTGTCAGGGTGCCGCGGTTGAACGCGGGCGCCGACCCCAGTCTGCGTTCGGCCTACCGGGCCTGTCGGCGAATGCAGCGCCGACATGATCCCACCTATTACTGCGCCACCTTGCGCCTCCCCCGAGACGTGCGTCCTGCCGTCCATGCTCTGTACGGCTTCGTGCGCGGCGCGGATCAGATCGTCGACGGGGCCGATCGTGCGCCCGATCCGGCTATGCGTCGGCTGGCGCTCGATCGCTGGCAAGCCGAGCTCGAACGTGGCATCGCGAGCGGATACTCGAGGCATCCGGTGATCGCAGCCGTGGTGGACGCCGGCCGCCGGCACGATCTCCCGCTTGGAGAGCTGTCGATATACATGGACTCGATGCGGTTGGACTGCGGCCCTGTGCGGATGGCCACCCGCGCCGAGCTCGACGGCTATATGCGTGGCAGCGCCGGCGCAGTCGGATTCATCATGGCGCCGCTGCTCGGCGTCCCCCGGGAGCTGCACCCGACTGTGTCCGAGCTCGGCACAGCCTTCCAGCTGACGAACTTTATCCGGGATGTCCGCGAGGACTTGGAGCTCGATCGGGTCTATCTCCCTGCCGACGAGCGAGCCAGCCTCGGCGTCAGCGTCGATGACATCGCCATGCGGCGGATGACCAGCGGCCTGCGCAAGCTCTTGGCGGCGGAGGTGGGGCGAGCGCGACACATGTTCGCGAGCACCGCGATGCTCGACGAAGTGTTGCATCCGTCGACACGCCCCGGGGTTCGCCTGGCCCGCTCGGTCTACGAGCGCGTTCTCGACCATGTCGAGGCGATCGGCTTCGACGTCCTGCGCGATCGCGTCCGCGTGCCGGCGTGGCGGCTGGGCGGTGCGGCGATGGCCGCGGTGCCGACCCCCGACTGGCGCGGGCGCCGCGGCTCCTACTTATGACCGAAGCGGCCGTTTGTAGCTGGCCCAGGTTGGTCACGTGACCGTGCGGGCCACGGCGCGCGGAGCCGAGCGGCGCTCGCTCGACGGTACCACCACGGACGTGCTGATCTGCGGTGCCAGCTTCGCCGGCCTGGCCGTGGCGCGGGAGCTCGCGGGCTGCGGCGCCTCGGTGCTCCTCGTTGACCGCTACGAGGTGGGTGAGCGCGCGACGTCGGCGTGCGCGGCACCGACGCCCTGGCTCCACGCGCTGGGCCTCAGCGATGCGATCCTCCAGGAGATCCCGCACATGCGGTTCACGACACCTTATGGCTCGGTGCACTATCGCCTTCCCTGGAGCTGGTCGGCGTTCGACTACCGTCACCTCTGCCAGCTCCTGTACGCTCAGAGCGGCGCGCGCTTCGAGACAGCGAAGGTGGACGGTCGCTCTCCGCTTGCCGAGCCGGCTGCCGGGGAACCGATCGCGGTTGCCACTGACCGTGGCGTGCTGCAAGCGCTGCTCGTGGTCGACGCCATGGGTTGGCGGCGAGTGCTGGGGCGCAGCGGCTACCAACCTCCTGGGGCGCCGTTGTCGCGGGGACTCGAGGTTCATCCGGATGCTCAGGGCGAGGATCTCGACGTCTGGATCGAGCGATCGCTCGTGCGGCGGGGGTATGGCTGGCGGGTGCCCGCGGCTGGCGAAGCCCGCGTCGGGGTCGCCTCGTACGCACCCGGCGATCACGTACGCCAACCGACGGTCGAGTTGGCAGAGCGGCTGGCGCTCGAGCCGGTGCGCTACCAGGGCAACTGGTTCCCTCACCGCCTGCGCCCCGCCGGCGAGGACTCCATCTTCTTCGTCGGAGATTCGGCCGGTCACTGCTTTCCCCTCTCGGGTGAGGGCATCCGCACGGCCTTCTACTTCGGCATCGCTTGCGGTCGGGAGCTAAAGGCGGTCCTCGGGCAACAGCGTTCGCGACTCGACGCGCTTGAACGCTATACGTCGTTCAGCGCCGGGCATGCGCGCGCGTTCGCGATCGCAGGGCGGCTGCAGCAGATGGTCCCCGTCCTGCCGCCGCGGCTCCTAACGTCCGCGCTTCGGGTGCTCGGCCGTCAGTGGCTGATCGACCGCAGCTTCGGCTGGTACCTCGATCAGGCTCACCCGTCGTTCGCCGCGCCTGAAGGGCGTGTGGCGTGACGGATCCAGGCGGCGCGTCCCACCGAGCCCGCGGCGAGCTCGACGCCCTCGCGGCAGCGCTGAGGGCCGTGACGCACGAGTTCGGCAGGGCCGCCCGCGCGATCCCCGGTGTGCGTGCGATCGAGGCCCAGGCCAGTTCGGGCGAGCGGTATCTGCTCAGGCAGATCAAGCGACGGCTCGACGAGATCGAGTCGCCCATCGGGCCCACGGCTACTCAGACTCCGCCGGTTAAGCCGGGCGCGAACCAGCCCGCCGCGGCCGTCGGCGACGGGTCGCCAATCGACCAGAGGCTGCGCGCACTCCTAACGCGCTCAGTGCGCGATACGCCCGCCGAGAGCCGCCGGACGCTGCACGAGGCACTGCTCGACGAGCTCGTCCCAGACGAGGCGAGGATCCTCGCCGCGATGTCGGACGGCTCAACGTTTCCGCTGGTACACATCGCCGAGCCAGGCGTCGGCACCTACCAGAAGCTCGTGCTGGAGAACGCCTCGAGTGTCGGGCGCGCGGCGGGCGTGGCGCTGCCGGATCGCGTCCACATCTATGTCTCGCATCTCCGCCGGCTCGGGCTGGTCGAGTCCGGGCCGGAGGATCATGCGCTCAAGGACGAATACGACGTCCTGCTCACAGAGCCCAAACTGCGAGCGACAATCGCGTCGATCGGGAAAGGCCCACGGGGTGCGCGAATGATCCGCCGGACGGTACGGATCTCCGACCTCGGACGAGAGCTCTGGGAGGCGGCCAACCCGCCGGAGGACGCCGACGCCGACCACCCAAACGTGCCACCCGGCTGACGCGTACGGCTCCAGCACGCTGACATGCTGAGCGCCCCGCCGCCAGCGCTGCGTCGTGGAGCGTGAGCATGGCTACACCTATGGGAAAGGGGCGAGCGGGGTCCGGGATAGTCGCCCGCAGGAGATGATCGTCTTGGGCTTCCTCAGCTTCCACGAGCCGCTTTGGGTATACGTCTCCATCCCCATCGCGGCAGCCGTCGTGGGATGGTTCACGAAGATCGTCGCAGTCAAGATGATCTTTTACCCGGTGGAGTTCAAGGGCATCCGGCCGTATCTGGGCTGGCAGGGGCAGATTCCGAAGCGCGCCGCCAAGATGGCCGGGATCGCCGTCGACTCGGTCACATCCAAGGCGCTCACGCAGGAGGAGCTGTTCGAGCGCATCGACCCCGGCGACCTGGCCAAAGAGCTCGAGGGCCCGTTGCACGCCGCCACGCAGGAGATCGTCGAGACGATCATGACCGAGTACCAGCCCCGGCTTTGGACCGCGATGCCCGACGCTGCCAAGCGCGCAGTGGTCGCCAACGTCGAGCGAAGGGCACCCGCGGCGACGAAGAACATGATTTCCGAGCTGCGTAAGAACCTCGATCAGGTCTTCGACATCAAGCACATGGTGGTCTCCAACCTGGTCCGCGACAAGCGCGTGCTCAACAGCATGTTCCAGGAGGCAGGTGCCGACGCGTTCAGGTTCCTGATCCGATCCGGCCTGTACTTCGGCTTCTACATCGGGCTGGTTCAGGTGACCGTGTTCGGGATCACAGGATCCGACCTCGTGCTGCCGCTGTTCGGGCTGATCACCGGAGGCCTGACCGACTACGTCGCGCTGACGATGATCTTCCGCCCGAAGGAGGAGAAGCGGATCGCCCCGGGGATAAGGTGGCAGGGCCTGTTCCACAACCGCCGCGAGAAGGTGACCCGCGACTACGGCGCGCTGCTAGCCAAGGACATCATCACTCCTGCGGCGATCATAGACAGTCTGCTCACCGGGCCGATGTCGGACAAATTCTTCCAGATCATCCAGGACGAGATCCAGGAGACCATCGACCAACAGACGGGTGTCGCCAGGCGTCTGATCATCCTCACCGTCGGCTCCCGCAAGTACAACGAGATGAAGAAGTCGATCGCGCAGCTCGTGATCGACAAAATCCCCGAGACGTCGCGCCGGGTTGAGGCCTACGCGACCGAGCGCCTCGACATCGAGAACACGATCGTCGAGCGGATGCGGATGATGGATACCGACGACTACGAGGACCTGCTCCGCCCTGCATTCCAGGACGACGAGTGGATCGTCATTGCGCTCGGCGCGACGCTGGGATTCCTCTTCGGCGAGCTCCAGGTGCAGATCATCACCCACCTGGCGACCTGACAGGCGCTGACCTCAAGGCGCGCTCAAATGGCTGTGGGGTCGGCTGTGAGTTGGCACCGACCTAAGATCGGCGGAGCGAGAGCCCAACCGACACGACGCCGCCTTACACGCGTGCCTAAACACGCTACGGACACGGACCTCCAAGCTGAGCACGCGTGGTCAGACTCGAAGCTGACGCTCCACCACCGCTGGCTCGTGCATTTCCCAGTCCTTCACCGCCGGTCGGACGTCGCTTCGATGAGCCGCTCCGATCAATCTCGTCTGCCGACCCACTCTTGGAATCGCCCAAGAGCGAGCCCAGAGCTTTCGCTTGTGCGGTCGCAAGGCGACCGTTCTCATAAAACGGCCGTATATGAGACAAGACCGGCCGGCGAGGCACAATGCAGGAAGATTCCGCTTCCAAAACTCATGTCCGCAATCAGCGTCTCACACGGAGGCGCTGCAACGAGTTGTGAGACGCGACCCCGGGACGCGTGCGGGATGCTGCATCTCGATCAAAGCGGCGGTCTGCAGCCGAGTGCTGCGCACGCGACGAAGCAGCAGCCGCGTGGGTGGTGCGTCAAGCCATTGGCGCGAGGATCCAAGCCCAACGGTCGCCGGCCAAACCGATCAGGAATCGAGAAGCGCGGTCACCGAGGCGCACCTAGCATGTGACGCCGTGTGCATCCCGTATCACGCGATAGGAGCGACGATGACCGACTCTTCCAACGGTGCGAACGTGCAGGAGCCCGCGCGCGACGTGGGTGATGGCCGCCCGGTGTCCACCGTTACCGATCCCTATGGCAGTGTCCTCAGGCTGATCCAAGACAACGAGGTGACTCGCAATGGCTGAGACAAAGACGGCGAAGAAAGTCACGCGCTCCAACGGCTTCACGGCCGAGGAACGAGCCGCGATGAAGGAGCGCAGCCGAGAGCTGAAGGCGCCCGCGCGCGGGAAGAAGGCGGACGGAGAAAGCGACGTGCTTGCCAAGATCGCCGAGATGCAGGAATCGGATCGCGACATGGCCGAGCGGCTCCACGCGCTCATCAAAGCCAGCGCGCCGGCCCTTTCGCCGAGAACCTGGTACGGGATGCCCGCATACGCCAAGGACGACAAGGTTCTTTGCTACTTCAAACCTGCGGAGAAGTTCAAGACGAGGTACGCGACGCTCGGCTTCAGCGACAAAGCGAACCTCGACGAAGGCGCCATGTGGCCGGTCGAATTCGCGCTCACAGCGTGGACCGGCACCGCAGAGAAAAGGATCAGCGAGCTCGTGATGAAGGCGGTGAGCTGAGGACTGAGCTCGCAACCGGGACCGCCACGCGACGCGAGTCGGTTCAGAGCGCTTGGACAACCCTTCCTGATCGCCAACGCAGAAGTCGTGACAGCGGTCGAGACGCCAGTACGCCGTCGTGACGGCGGTCGAGACGCCAGTACGCCCCCGGTCCACGAACTACGAGCTAAGCGGCCCGCGGCCGTCGCCTCGACGCCGAACTTCCCCTTCAGGCCCGCGCCATCCGGAAGCAGAAGCCGACGGATCACGGCCCCAGAGGTCGGATAGCCGAGCGGCACTCTCAACGCGGCTTCTGCATTCCGCGCTTTGGAGGGCCATCGTCGGTGGTGACGGGAATGCCACGTCGGGACGCCAAAGGAGGGGCCGCGGCGGACGCTCACGGAAATGTGGAGGTGGGTCGACGGGCATGGCTGGGGCGATACGGCGACGGGCCTCGACGACCTCGGTTTCCGTGCGGCGCGCGCTGGGCTCACTTTGTCGGCAGCAGGCTAAGCAGCACGGAGAACAGCGGCGTCACGAGGCGCGAATGCGGATACACGCGGTAGGTGTTGTAGGCGGTGCCGCCTCGCCTCGCGAAGACGCTCCACCCGGCGCTCACGGAAACGGCCGACTCGAGTCCGGCGCTCCGACCTCCTGTCGGTAATCCCGCAGCCACGGCGGCGCCTCGCGGAGCAGCTGCCCGATGTCGAACTCCTCGCGAACGATGCCGGACATCTCCTCTCGGCGGAACGCGTAGCCGCAGTCGAACAAGAAGTCGCTCCCGTATGCGGACACCCACGGCACCGTCCATCCGTACCGTTCTTTGTAGGCGACGAGCTTCTCGAGCGGCGCCTGCGACATGCAGATCAGCGTCACGTCGCGGCCATTTAGGTGGACGACCGTGCCACTGAGTCCGTCCGCAAGGGACGAGCACCCGGGGCACGCCACCTCCCAGTCCTCCCCGAACATGAGATGGTAGATGAGCAGCTGCGAGCGCCCCTCGAACAGCTCGGGCAACGACTTCCGCCCGTCCTCGGTCGCGAAGCCGTACTCGTTCTCGACCGGGACCCAAGGCAGTTCCCGCCGCTGTTGCTCGACCTGCTCGGCGTGCTCCTCGAGCTCGCGCTCGGCCGCGAGCAGCTCCTTGCGAGCCGCCTGCCACTCCTGCTCGCTGCTGACCTTCATCGGACTCCTCCGTGTTGACCTCGTTCTCGTGGTAACGGCGCGAGGGCGGACAACTCATCGGCCGCCCGAACAGATCCGGCCGGCCCCAGCGCAGGGAGTATCCGAGGGTTGGTGCACGCATCACCGACAGCGACCGGGCCGGGCGGGCCACGATGTCGATGAGTTCAGGCCTGGTTGAAGTAGGACCGTGAGACGGGCCTCGCGATGCGCACCAGTTCGGCTGAGCCCCGCGCGGCTCCGGCGAGGCCGAGCAGCCGCCGGAAGCCGTTGGCGCCTTCGGTGATCTCCTGGTAGGCCCACACCAGCTGCGCCAGCGCGGAGATGACCGCAGCGCCGCGCGCCGTCGGTCCTCGCGTGGTTCGTGCCACCGCGCCGGCGAGCATCGCGACGATCAGCGGCGGGTTCGGGGACTGGAAGATCGGATAGCGCCGAGGCATCGTTCAGCGCAGCCGACGGGTCAGCTCGTCATAGGCCTGGTCGGAGGGCCGAAACCGCCGGGCGGTCAGCTCGACGGCGGCTGAGCGCAGGGGCTCTGCGCGGCCCCCGTCCCGGAGCGCCAAGTCGGTGAACGCCCGCATCCTCTGCTTGGTGCTCTGGAGGAACGCGTGGCGTTCGCGCTCGCGCAGGAGGTGGAAGCCGAGCCGGACGATCGGATTGGCAATCGGGGCGCTGCGTGAGACCGAGTGGACGTGAAACTCGACCGTCCCGCTGTCGGGCCACTTCCAGACTTCCCAGTCCATCTGGCCCACCTCCACATGCCCGTCGAGCGTCCGATAGTTCCAGCCCCATACCCGGACATCTCCGGACGGCGTGTGGCGGATCTGGTCGTAGACCTCACCGACCCTGACGCCTACGAACAGCCAGAACAGCGCGAGCGCATGGAGCTTGAGCAGCATGTTGCGCCCCTCCAGCGGCGCCGCGGGATCGTAGTAGGCGCGGACGATCGAGGGGTCGGCGAACTCGTAACCCTGCATGAGCGCCCGCGCTATACCCCAACTGCCGCCCTCGACGGGCATCCCGGGCGGCTCGGGCGGTAGCGTCTGACACAGGTCGGTGATGATCCACCCATCCTCGGAGCGGGCGTGCCGCAGTGCGGCGGGATCGAAGTTGAGGCTCCGCCGCGACAGACTGTCCAGCCGCCGGCGGATGGCCGGCGAGCCAAGCACGGCGTCATCGGCCATCGGGTCGTCGATCCGCCGGGTTTCGATTTCGATACCGCCGGTCATGCGCCCGCCGCACAGCGAGACCACGCCCTCCAGGAACGAGATCCACATGTGGGCCTGAACCTCCTTGGCGAAGCGCACCCTTTGGTAGAGAAGGTCTGACACGCGGCCGCTGCTCCTCGCCCACGACTCGATCTCGAACGCCATCTGGCCACGTTCCGAGCTCCCGATGCGAAATTCAATCTGGCCTGCTTCGAGATGGCCGTCGAGGGTGGCGAGGCGAAACGAGCAGGCTCCAGCCTCGATCACCCGCACAGGACCGTCCCACGGTCCCGGCATCCGCACCACGTACTCGTCCCCGATGCGCATGATTCGCCGGTCGCCGTGAACCTTCTGAAATCGAGCGAACGTAGTCGGCGCCGCCCGGTTCAGGTTGGCCTGAAGGACACTCATGGCCTCCTCCGGACCGATCGCCGCGTCGCTGATCCGGGTTCGATAGCGGCGATGAAACAGCGGGCCGTAGCCCTTCTCGACGCCCTGGATCTCCTCGCTGAGTGAGGCAGCCTCCACCGCCGGCCACGGTCGCCACGAGTCCGAACCTTCGAGGCTCTCGCTCCGGCGCATCGGCGTCGAGCGCCACATGTAGTCCCACGCGGTGAGCGCGATCCCGCCCGGCCACGTTGCGGCGGTCAGCCAGCGGCGGGTCGCGGACGGGCGTTTGGGCATGCTCTTAACATACCCATGATTTAAAGCTAAACACCTTGTTTAGGTATTCGCGTTCTCGGGAAAGACTCGATTACATGTTGACCCGCCGCCTCCATCGCAGTGGACTGCGAGCTTGGCATCTGCAGCTCGCCTCGTTCGGCTCCATCGGCCTCTGCATCGGCCTGTGGATCCGCGCCAAGACCGTCGATCAGGATGAGCGCGGTAACGCCGAGCGTCGCGCGCTGTTCGTGGGACTCTGGCCCCCGATGATCTGGCTCATCGGTGAGACGCTCGAGCGCGAGGGGTATCAAAACCGCGGCTGGTGGCGCTAGAGCTCGGTCGCACCCCCGCGCCTGGGGCCGACGGCGCCGTCCGGGTGCTCTCGACATCCGGAACGGGCTGCGGATCACCACTGTGACCTCCTGGCTGGACGGTCTGCGTGACTCTACGCCGATCCGTCCGGAGCCTCGTACCAGGCGACGATCATCGCCCGGCCGAGCGTATGCGAGAACAGGTTGAAGCCGAGAAAGGCAGGCGTGGCGTGTTTGTCGATCCCCAACGATTCCACATCGACAGCGTGGGCCACGAAGTAGTAGTGGTGGCGACCATGGCCGGGTGGTGGGGCCGCACCGACGTACTGCCTGACTCCAGCGTCATTGCGCAGCTGGAACGCCCCTGACGGAAGACCGCTCCCGTGCTCGTCGCCCGCCCCGCGCGCGAGCTCGGTCACGTTTGCCGGGATGTCGACGACCGCCCAGTGCCAGAAGCCGCTGGCGGTCGGCGCCTCCGGGTCGTAGCACGTGACCGCGAAGCTCTTGGTGCCATCGGGAAACCCGCTCCAAGACAGCTGCGGCGATACGTCCTCGCCGCCGGCACCGAACAGGCCACTGAGGTGCGCTTGCCGGAGCTCCTCCCCATCTCGCACGTCTTCGCTGGTCAGCTCGAACGACGGGACTTTGGGTAGATGGTCGTAGGGGTTGTAGTCGGCCACGATCTGCGTCTCGCTTTCTCCTGCCGAGGGTGAAATACGCTGCTGCGAGCGCGATCCTAACGGCCGGACGCTCGGATGCTGGCGGTCGCGAGCGAGTTCTCTGAGCTCGTCGATGGCGCTCTGGAGTTCATCCGATGCCTCGATCAGCAGGTGCTCAGGTTCGGCGCGAATGCCGCCAGCGCAGAGGTGGGAACGGCATCGGGCCTTCGGGCCTGCCGGTACGCGCACAGTACGGCTAACCGCACGTTCGGTGGGGTCAACCCGAACGCACAGACGCCAGTGCCCCGCACAGACAGCCACCTGACCGGGTGAGATCGTGGCGCCGTGCTCCAGACCCACCGCAACGGAGGAAATGCCATGCAACATGCACCCCGCAACCCCGCTCGCCATCTCGCCGCCCGGATGGGCCACTGGAGCGCGAGCCATCGCAAATTGGCGATCGTCGGCTGGCTCGCGTTCGTCGTCGCCGCGATCGTCATCGGCACGGCGGTCGGCACCAAGACGATCGACCAGAGCAACAGTGGTAGCGTCGGCCCGTCACAGCGGGCGGACCAGGTCCTGAAGCGCGGCGGGTTCTCGCAGTCGGGGCCGCTGACCGAGATCGCGGTCGTCCAGAGCAAGCACTTGACGATCGCCAACCGCGGATTCCAGGCGGCGATCGACGACGTGGCGCGGACCGTGGCCCCGCTCTCCAACGTCCACAACCTCCGCTGGCCGCATGGCCGGGCGCACGGGGACCAGGTATCCCGCGACGGCCGGACGGCCCTCGTCGAATGGGATATGAGCGGCAAGCGCGACGCGGCCGAAAAGCAGATCGACCGGCTCACCTCGGCGGTCGCCTCGGCCGCTGCCCGACACGCGGGGTTTTATATCGGCGAAGCCGGCGCGGTGAGCTCAGACAAAGCACTGACCAAGCTGTTCGATGAGCAGCTCGGTCAGGCGGGTGAGCGCTCGATACCGCTCACGCTGGTGATCCTCGTGCTCGTCTTCGGATCGCTGCTGGCCGCTTGGATTCCACTGATGCTCGGCTTGCAGGCCGTCATCGCCACCGTCGGCCTGACCGCCATCGTCAGCCATATCACGCCGATGGACCCGAACGTATCCGCCGTGGTCATGCTCGTCGGCCTCGCCGTCGGGGTCGACTACACGCTGTTCTACCTGCGCCGCGAGCGCGAGGAGCGGGCGGCCGGGCGGAGCGAGCGCGCCGCGCTCGACGCGGCCGCGGCAACCTCCGGGCGTTCGGTCTTGATCTCCGGGATCACCGTGTTGATCGCCATGGCCGGGATGCTGTTCTCCGGCGACAAGACGTTCATCTCCATGTCGATCGGGACGATGATGGTCGTCGCAGTGGCGATGATCGGGTCGTTGACGGTCCTGCCGGCGGTGCTCTCGAAGCTCGGCGACCGCGTAGAGAAGGGACGCATCCCGTGGCTGAGCAGGTTCCGCAGCCCAGCCGGCGAGGGGCGGATCTGGTCGCGAATCCTGAACCCGGTGCTCCGCCGGCCGGCCATCTCGGCGGCGCTCAGCGTGGCGGTGCTGGCCACGCTGGCGGTCCCCGCCCTGAAGATCCATACCGCGTCCTCCGGCCTGAACACGCTGCCCCGCAGCGCGCCCACGGTAGAAACGATCAACCGCATCCAGGCGGCGTTCCCGGGACAGGCGAGTCCAGCCGTGATCGCGGTCAAAACCAACACGACGTCGCCCACCTTCAAGGCCGCAACCGCTCAACTGCAGTCGGCGGCGGCCGCCACCCACCAGGGCTACGGAGCCATCAGCGTCGACAGCAATGCCACACACACGGTGGGAAGAATCGCGATCCCGTTGCCCGGCAACGGGACAGATGGAGTTTCGAACCATGCGCTGCTGACATTGCGTGGTCCGCTACTGCCGGCGACCATCGGCAAGATCCCCGGCGCCAGCTACGGGGTCACCGGCACCACCGCCCAGTCCTACGACTGGAACGAGATGATGAAGAACTCGCTGCCGCTGGTCTTCGGCTTCGTGCTCACGTTCGCGTTCCTCCTGCTGCTGGCCTCGTTCCGCTCGGTGGTGATCGCGGCCAAGGCCGTCGTCCTCAACCTGCTGTCGGTGGCGGCAGCGTACGGCGTCGTCGTGGCCGTGTTCCAGTTCGGCTGGGGCACCAACCTGCTCGGCTTCACCTCCAATCACTCGGTGGTGCCCTGGCTGCCGCTGTTCATGTTCGTGATCCTGTTCGGGTTGTCGATGGACTACCACGTGTTCATCCTCAGCCGCATCCGGGAGGCGCATGACCGCGGCATGAGCACGGAGGACGCGATAGCCCACGGCATCAAGACCACCGCGGGCACGGTCACCAGCGCCGCGATCGTGATGGTTGGGGTGTTCGCGATCTTCGCCACCCTCCCGATCCTCGATATGAAAGAGATGGGGATCGGGCTGGCGAGCGCCGTGCTGATCGACGCGACGATCGTCCGCGGCGTCCTGCTCCCGGCGACCATGAAGCTGCTCGGGGATTGGAACTGGTACCTGCCCAGCTGGCTGCACTGGCTGCCCAAGCTCGAGCACCATCTCGAGCCGATCGCTCAACCAGCACCGGCCGGCGCCTGACGGATGAGCGCGATCGGGACGCCCGAATGCCCGTCTTGCTCCGGGCTCGTTGGATTCCGGCGCCGTGGTCACTTACGATCGGCGTCGTGTTGGATGACGAGGTAGCGTTCGCCGGGGTAACCGGCCAGGCCGATCTGGTTCGGCGTGGTGAGGTGTCGGCGCGAGAGCTGGTCGAGTTGGTGCTCGGCCGGATCGAACGTCATGATCGAGAGTTGAACGCGTTCGGCGCCGTCTACGCAGAACGTGCGCTGCTTGAGGCGGCGCAAGCGGATGCTCGCGCGCGGGCGGGCGAGAATCGTGCTCTTCTTGGGGTGCCGGTCGCGGTCAAGGACGAGATCGACATCGCTGGTGAGATCACCAGCCACGGCACGGGGGCGATGGTGACGAAGGCGCCGGTCGACGCCGAGGTCGTGCGGCGGCTGCGGGCGGCCGGGGCGATCGTGGTCGGCAAGACCAAGATGCCCGAATTGGGGTTGTGGCCGTTCACGGAGTCGGTCACCTGGGGCGTGACCCGCAATCCCTGGGATCCTGAGCGGACACCGGGCGGCTCGAGTGGCGGGTCCGCCGCCGCGGTGGCCGCCGGCATGGTGCCCACTGCGCTGGGTGCCGACGGCGCCGGCTCGATCCGGATCCCAGCCGCCTGCTGCGGCCTATTCGGGCTCAAGCCGCAACGCGACCGGGTACCGCGCGCGCCCCACGACAGCGACGGCATGCACTGGGTGGTGTTCGGGGCGCTGACGCGCTCGGTCGAGGACGCCGGCCTGATGCTCGATGTGCTCAGCGCCGATGAAGAAGGTTTCACGCGGGCTGCGCAGACGAAACCCGAGCGCCTGCGTATCGGCGTTGCTGCCGACTTCCCCGCCGGGACGCGCGGCCGTCTCAGCGAGGACGTTCGCGTCGCGCTCGACGAGACGGCCGCCCTGCTGCGCTCGCTCGGACACACGGTCGAGGAGCGCAGGATCGACATGCGTGCTCGGGATGTGCCGGTGATCATGGGGCTGATCTTCCGAGCCGTCCGCGACGTTGTCCATGACGTGGAGCGGCCCCAGCGGCTTGAGCGACGCACGCGCGCCTTCGCCCGAGCCGGCGCGCTCATGTCCGACCGCGCGACCGAGCGGTTGCTGGACGCCGAGCGCACAATGGCCGCTCGCCTCACGGCGATGTTCGAGAATCACGATGTGCTCCTCACCCCCGTCATGTCGGCCCCGGCGGTGCCGGCGGGCATCATGGAAGGACGTGGCGCCACCGTGACCTACCTGTGGGAGACGGGCTGGGTGCCGTTCACCATCCTCTGGAACATCACCGGCCAGCCGGCGGCTTCGGTCCCCGCCGGGTTCTCCCGGGACGGTCTCCCGCTCGCGGTGCAGATCGTCGGCCGGCCGCACGAGGAGCGAACGGTTCTGGGGCTGGCCGCCGAGCTGGAAGCCGAGCGCCCGTGGACCAACCGTCGGCCGGTGATCGCCTGACCCCCAGCGTACGGCGCCTGGCTTAGACGGTCTACTCCACTTCGCGATCGGGCGTTAGCTTTCGCGCATCCAGCAGGTCGAAGGGGTCTTGTGCTTGCCCTCCGCGGGGAGCATCATGGACAGGGTCGAACCCAGGAGGTCTCGCCGTGTGCGAAGAGTGGTGGTTCAGGCGCCGGGCTGAGGAGGCCGAGGCGAGCCGTCGCATGTGGGATGAGTTCGAGCAAACTCGCCCGCTGACTGATCCCGAGGTGACCGAGGAAGCGCCCAAGGTCACGCTCGAGAAGCCGGAGACGGCGCGTCTCGCCGCCAAAGACTGAGCATCCGGGAGGTGGCGGACTCGGGCCGGTGACGGCCGAGCCCGCCGCTTCTGGGGTGCTGTAGGGCCACCCCTCGGCGCCGGTCCGGGAGGTGACGCCCGACTCTGAGGACTGTCGTGTTCACGGGTGTGGAACGAGAAGCGGACGAGCACGGCGATGGGCGGCTCTCCGGGCCGCGTGGCTCGATCTAATCGCTCGTGCCGAGCAGGTCGAATGGTTCAAGCAACCGCCTCACGCGATGGCGTCAGCGCTGCGCCACCCAGCCCCCCATCTCGGCGTGGTCAACCGCGCCCGTGCCGACCACTGGATGAAGGTCGAGCGCGGGAGAGTAGCGGCTTGCCGGGGTTTCGCGACCAAGCGCCTCGGCCATGGCGCGAACGTGGTGCGGGCCGCCTCCGCAACAGATGCCGATGTAGCGGATGCCCGCGCGTTGGGCCCAGCGCGCGAATTCCGCCATCTCGAAGCGCGTGCAGGAGAAGGGCTCGAGCTGTATTGGGAAGGCTCGGCTGCCCTCGGTCGTGGTGAGCGACTCGAAGGCCGGCGTCGCGTCAGACGTGCGGTAGGGAACCGGCTGTGCGGCGATAGGCGCATCGACGCCCGCGAGGAGCTCGGCCAGCAGCGGCTTCATCGTCTGCGGTCCGCGCGAGCAGTTGAGCCCGACGATGTTCGCGCCGGCGGCCGCCGCTCGCCGGCACGCCTCCACGTAGGCGTAGCCGTCGTAGGTGCTGGTGGGGTGAACGCTGGCGAAGGTGACCATGGCCGGTAGAGAGAGCTCGTGGCAGACCTCCAGTCCAATCAGCGCCTCGCCGAGATAGTCGTTGGTCTCGGCGATGACGAAGTCGACGCCCTCATCCACCGCCCAGCTCAGTTGCTCCTCGTATTGCGCGCGCACGATGGCACCTGTGCGCCGCGGATCCGCGGGATCGTAGGACCAGGTGTTGGAGATGTTGGCCGCCACGAGCGCCCCGCCCTCGCGAGCAACCTGGTTAGCGATGCGCACGGCGGTCCGGTTCATCTCTTCGAGGTCTCCCTCGCGACCGAGTATCTTCAGCTTCTCGCGGTTGGCGTAATAGGTGAGTGCCACCATGACCTCAGCGCCGGCACGCATGAACTCGCGGTGCAGCTCGATCAGCGCCTCTGGCGAGTCCAGAATGACCTCGGGAACGTACGGCCCGGCCTTGATGTAGCCGCGGCGCTCGAGTTCGAAGACGTAGCCCTCGGCGCCGAGGATCACGTCCTCAGCGAGACGTTGCTGAAGCGTTCGCGCTGACGGTCGGTCCTGCATGGAAGCGTCCTTTCGTGAATCGCGCAGGGTCAAAGCGGGTGACGTCGTACACGGTGCTCTGTTCAACCGCGAGGTCTGCCAGCACTCGCCCGACCCAGGGGGCGAACTTGTAACCAGTGCCTCGCCATCCGACGCCCACGTAGGCGCGTGGAAAGCCGGGCACGGCGCCCAGCACGAACTCATCGTCCGCGACGAGGTCGTAGTCGCACCCGTCGACGTCATCAACGGGCTCGATTCGCGCATCCAGCAGCGTAGGCACGCATTGCTCGACGAACGACATGACGCTGTCGATCGTGGTCGTCACGCGTGGCAGGTCCGGCGGGTGGTAATAACCAATCTTGACCTTGTCAATCAGCCCGTTGATGATCGGATGACAGTAAATTCCGGCGTCGAGATAGGCGATGACCGGCATGGCATGCGAGGCGAACTGCTCGCCGACGCCGGCCGGAGGGGTGAAGTACTTGGCGTCGATCGGGCGGTCGCGCGTGAGGGGGACCTGGAGGTGCGCCCCGTTCAGGCGGGCGAGCACGTCGTTCGTTCCGTGCCCGGCGGTCACGACCAGCGATCGCGACGCCCACTCGTCGGCATCCGTAACCACACGGATCTCGCTGCCGCGACGCGCGGCCAGACGGGTGGTGACACCCTCGATGACGCGCACGCCACGTTCGGTCAGCGCCCGCTGCAGAGCGGCTGTGACGGCGGGCACGTTCACGACGCCGCCGTCGAGATCGATGTAGCCGACATCGGCCTTGAGGTACGGAAAGCGCGCCCGCAGTGCCTCCCCCGCCAGCGACGCGACCGGGACGCCCAGGTCCTGCAGCACACGATGGCTGCGGTGCCCGTAGGTGGTCGTGAGGTCCCCCGTCACCGAGCGCTTCGCGATGTTCATGCAGCCGCACCGGATGAGCGCCGCCGTGCCCGTCTCCGTCTCGAACTCGTCCCACAGCCGCAAGGCGTCACGGGCCAGCCGGGCATACCCGGGATCCAGGTAATCGCTGCGGTAGGACCGCGTGCGCCCGAACGACGCGGTCATCGGATCCCCGATCCGCCCGCGCTCCAGCACCACAACCCGATCGACACGCTCGGACGCGTGGTACGCCGTGAACAGACCCATGACCCCACCGCCGATGACCACCAGATCTTGTCTCATGCGGCGGGGCACTCCAGACGCCGAACTTCGGCAGCGCAGACGCCCCGCGCCGAGGGGGCGGCGGCGTAGATCCGGCGAGGCGACTCGTTCTTGATGCGCATTGGCTTTGCTTCGTTGAACCGGTTCACTGAATCGCTTCAGTATGCCGGATCGCCCATGCGGCCGCAGCGGCGGATTTATTGGGCCGGGGACGGAGACCGCTGGGATCCGCACCCCGCGCCTCCGTTCCGCTGGCTATTGCCGTGTCCGCCGGCGCGTCGAGTCGTGCCGGCGGGACGGACCGACTCGTTCGGGCTCGTGCTGGGCAGTTCGTCCTCGCCCATTTGCCCATCGTGGACCCGGGTCGCGAAAGTAAGTGAGATTGCCGACGGGGTCAGTAGCCGACGGCGTCCCAGAGCACGCGGCAGGCCTCGGCCATGCGGCCGTCGGAAAGCGTCGCCACTTGTCGACGGAACGCTCGCCTGGGGATCGTGTGGACGTTGTCGAAGTTCACTACGCAATCGCTTGGAACGCGATCACGCTGCGCGGTGAGCTCGAGTTCAGACACCAGGTCCCGCCTGGTTCGGGTTAGCGCCGCCACCGTCACAGAGCCAATCCGATCTGCGACGGGATCACCCGTCAACACGAGCACCGGACGATCCCCACCCGGTGTCGCGGCAAACCAGATCTCACCGCGCTTCATCGTCCGCGCTCTCGACCCAGTCCGCCCAGTCCTCTGCGGGCCCCCAATCTGCGATCTCGCCTAGCGAGAGCTCCGACTCCGTAAGTGGAAGCTGATCGTAACGATCCCCCTCGCGTTGACTGCGGAGAGCGACCAGGTGGCGGTGTAGCGCGTCCCGCAGGAGTTCAGAACGGTCCACCCCGAGCCGATCCGCCCACTCCTGGGCTGCTGCCGCTTCGTCGTCTGCCACGCGAAAGCTGAGCATCGTCATACGAGTAGCCTGTCGCGTATTACAGCAAGGAAGCGCCGCCGTTCAGAGGCATGCGCTGGGGGCGCCTCGCACTCGCGACCACCCAATCCGTTTCCGTCCGGACCGATTGCCAACCTGCTCACGATGGGTGAGGTGACGGATCAGCGACGAGAGACCGACTACGAAACATTCGTCTCTCAGTGGCTCGCGCCGCTCGTCGCGGTCGTCCTGCGCGCGGTTCGCGACGCAGCGCTTGCCTACGACCTGGCGACGGAGACCCTCGCCGCCGCTCACCTTCGGTGGGACTCCGCGCCATCCGGGGAAGCGCGCGTCGAGTGGGTGCTGCGCCTCGGCGCCCAGGTCCTTGCTACCGCGGTGGAGCGGGGCCGAGTGCCGACAACCGAGCGCCGTCGCGGCCAGCCGCCGATGTCCCGCCGGCTGACCGTCGCCGAGCAGCAAGAGATCATGGCGCTCGCTGAGCAGCACATCGAACTACCTGCCGCGGCCCGAGATGCCGCGGATGCGCTGGCCCGTATGGCGCCACCGCCGCACGCCCTCGCCCGACTGGACCGCTCGGATCTGGTCCGAGCCGAGCCGCTCCGAGACCACAGGGTTGTGGTCGACCCGGAACCGCGGCGCCACAGCGGCAACGATGACGCCTGAGCTCTCACCAGCGCTCGTCCGCTCGGCCCTCGAGCTCGCGGGTGCGGCAGGCCCCGGGCAACAGGCAGATCCGCAGACGCAGCCGCCGACGGCGGCGCCCGCAAATGAGCGCCTCGGCGCCCACCAGGTGCTCCGATACGCGGTCGCCGACGAAGCGGAAACGTACAGGCGGATCATGCGCGTGCTGTATCTCGAACATCAGTCGTTCGGGCTCCGCCTGCGGCCGGCGCAGGTCGCCGACCGGCTACGGCACCGCTACGCCCTGACCCTCGACCAGGAGCTGCTGGAGGACCGCCTCACGAGCCTTGACAACTGGGGTGCGGTGGAAAAGGACCATGACGCCAGCCTGGCGTCGACGGCCGCCGAGTGGCGGCGCAACCGCTACACCTACGACGTCACCCCCGCGGGTCGACTGACCGAAGCACTCCTCGCTCAACTCGACGCGCTCGGAGAAGAGATCGGCCGGCTCGATACGGCCCGCCTGCCGGCGATCCGTGACGCGCTCGCCAACCTCGCCAAGGAGCTCGAAGCCGACGAGCCTGACGGTAAGCACCTGAGAGCCCTGTTTGAGCGTCTGCTGGCCGAGGTCGAGGCGCTGCACGCCGGAGCGCTGGCGTTCATGCGCTCCCTGGGCGACCTGATGCGGACCGTCGAGCGGGTGGGCGAGGATGAGTTCGAGCGCGGCAAGGGAGCCCTCCTCGAACACCTCCAGGGCTTCCGCAAGAGCCGGATGCGGCACTCAGCCGAGATCCTGGCGTTGATCGAGCGGATCGAGCAGCACGGTCCCGACCAGCTCGTCGGCACGATCGTCGCCGCCGAGTTGTTCGTCGCGCTCCCGGGCGGCGCCACTATCGAGGACCAACGCACCCGCCGACGCGATGAGCTGCTCGAACGCTGGTCGGGGCTGCGCGCGTGGTTCGTCGGCGAGCAGGACAGCGGCTCGCCTTGGCGGACGCTCAACGATCAGGTCGTGGACGCGATCCGCGCCGTCCTCGCGATCGCCGAGCGGCTGATCGAGCGCCATTCGCAGCGGATCGACCGCGCCGCCGTGCTTCTCCATCTCGCTGCACAGGCGGCCGCCGCGCCTGCCGGAGAACCGACCCCCTGGCTTCGCGCCGCTTTCGGCATCCGGAGCCCCCGCCACATCGGAGTCCCGCACAGCGATGACGAGCAGCTGGCGGATCGCGGCCGCGTCTCGTGGCTCGAGGCGCCCCCCGCACCGGTAGTAGCCCACCTGCGCACACCAGGCGTGCGGGCGCCCGGCACGGGGCGCGGCGCCCAAATCAGAGACCTGTCAGAGGGGCGTAGGCGGTTCGAGGAGCGCCGGCGTGCCGAGCACCGGGAGCTGGCCGAGCTGCTCGCGCGACTGTCCATCAACGGTCCGATCAAGCTCTCCTCGGTCGCGCGCGTGAACCGGAGCGAGTTCCGCCACCTTCTCGCATGGATCGGCCGCGCGTACGAATCACCGGTCAGCGCCGACGGCAGACGTCGCGCCAGCTCAACCGACGGCAGAGCGACGATCGCGCTGCGCGAACCAACCGATCCGCACCGCGAGCGCACCAAGCTGAGCGCTCCGCACGGAACGCTCGACCTCCCGGACTACGAGCTCGAGGTGCTAACCCGATGACCAGCTTGCGAGAGCTCGACGACCGCGAGGAGCGCACGCGAGCGCTGCGCGCCCTTCTCGCCGCTCCGTTCGTCGGCGCCGACGAGCCGGCCTACGCCCTGGTCCGCCGGCATGAACGCGAGCTCGCCAGCACCCTGCAGGTGACCTACGGCTACCAGCTCGAGGTTGGCAGCACGGCCGCGCGCGCCTCCGGCCTCCCCACGCCGGATGGGCTGCGCCGTCCGCTCCGGATCAGGCCGGCGTCGGTCAGCGGCCGCAAGCGCGCGCCGGACGAGTGGGCCA
Organism: uncultured Solirubrobacterales bacterium; assembly: GCA_963719355.1. Classification (GTDB taxonomy): domain Bacteria; phylum Actinomycetota; class Thermoleophilia; order Solirubrobacterales; family Solirubrobacteraceae; genus Palsa-465. The sequence continues at coordinate 509,380 of CAVRBZ010000001.1, forward strand.
CGCTCAGCGACCGCGCCTGCGTGCTCCTGCTGCTGACGCTGGTCGCGCTCGAGCGCGGCGGCGCGCAGACCGCGATTGCCGAGCTTGCTCACGAGGTCGAGCGCGCCGGCGCCGACATCGAGCCGCCGATCAGCGTCGACTTCCGTGAGCGGAGCGAACGCATGGCGTTCGCCGACGGCTTGGACCTGCTGTGCGGGTGGGGGATCATCGAGCACACGTCGGGATCGCATGAGAGCTACTTGCGCCACGAGCAGGGCGATGACGAGGCGCTGTTCACGCTCGACCGGCGGCGGCTCGCGCTGCTGCTGCGAGACCCGGCCGCGGCGCTCGAGGCAACCACGCTTGAACAGCTCGTCGACGAGAGCGGCCGGTATTCGCCGACCCCGGAGGGCGAGAACCGCGCCCGTGCCGAGCGCCTCGCCCGGCGGCTGACCGAGGATCCAGCGTTGCTGCTCGCCGATCTGGACGGCGACGACCGCGCCTACTTCCTCAGCCAGCGAGCGCGGATCGAGGGTGCCGTGGCTGCGGCGACCGGCTACGAGGTCGAGCGCCGGACCGAGGGCAGCGCGCTGATCCTCGGCGACCGGGCATTCACCGACCTGCCGTTCCCGACGAACTCGACCCTCAAGCAGGTCGCGCTGCTGCTGTGCGACGTGCTCGCCGACTCCGGCCCGGACGGCGAGCTGAGCTTCGAGGCGCTGCGCGACGCCGTCGCTGGCCTCGTCGGCAAGCACCGTCGTCACTGGGCTCGCAATCCCGACGATCCCGACGAGGTCGCGGCGTTGACCGCAGCGGCCACCGACATCCTGCTCGCCTGTGACCTCGCTCGCCGCTCCGGACCATCCGGAGGAGTCAGGGCAACACCGCTCGCGGCGCGCTTTCGCTCGCCCACGCTCCACGCCGCGGAGGGCCCAGAATGAGCCCCGGCTCCACGCGCTGGCGGCCGCGGCGCGCCGGCATCATCAACCTATACGAGTACACCGACCAGGTGTTCGACTTCGCCGGGGGCCGACTCCTGCTGCGCGGCCACAACACCTCCGGTAAGACCAAAGCACTCGAGCTCCTGCTGCCGTTCTGCCTCGACGGCGACATCAACCCGAAGAAGCTCGACCCATTCGGCGCTGGCTACAAGGACATGAAGTGGAACCTCATCGGCTGCACCGGCGACCTCAAGCGCGTGGGCTACGCCTGGCTCGAGTTCGAACGCATCGGCGAACCCGGGACTGCCCAGCGCCTCACCGTCGGGGTCGGCATGCGCTACGCCAAAGACCAGGCGGACGTCACCCGCTGGTACTTCGTCGCCCGTAACCGCAGCGTCGGATGCGATCTGTCGCTGCTGCGAGGCCGCGACACCATCAGCAGGGCGGAGCTCGCCGCCGCGCTCGGCGACGATGGCGAGGTGTTCGACACCGGCCGCGACTACCGCAGCCGGCTCAACGACCTCCTGTTCGGCTTCGCCGGCGAGGAGCAGTATCAGACGATGCTGCGCCTGATGCGCGATCTCCGCCGGCCCCACCTCTCCAAGACGCTCGATCCCGACCGCGTGGCCGCCCAGCTCACGGTCGGCTTGCCCGAGGTTGATGAGACGCTGATGCGAAAGCTGGCCGGCGGACTCGAGCAGCTCGAGACACTCGAGCGCGGGCTTGCCCGGCTCCGCGACGTGCGCGAGCGCGTGCGCCGCTTCCACCAACGGACCTACAGCGCCTACGCGCGCGCTGCCGTGCGCGAGCGCGCCGACGGGCTCCGCCAGGCGAACAGCGCGGTCGAGGGCGCCGCCGAGCGGCTGCGCGTCGCCGCTGCCGCGCTCGGGGCGGAACGCGAGCGGGCTCAGCGCACGAGCGAAGAGCGAGACGAGGCCCAGGCTCGGCTGGACGCTCTGAGCGCCGAGGAGCACGCGCTGGTCACCTCGGCCGCATGGTCGTCGGTGGCCGAGGTCGAGACGCTCCGCGAGCTGGCGCACACTCAGGCCCGGGCGGCGACAGCGCTCCGCCGGCACGCCGACGATGCCGCCGCGGCGGCCAGCGCGCTCGAGGCCGAGCTGATCACCGTGCGGGCAGCCGCCGCCGAGCGTCGAACCCGGGCGGGCGACGAGCTTGATGCGTTGCTCGCGCTGGCCGCCGAGGCCGGGCTCGAACGGCGAGCGGCTACGCTCGCCGACCAGCTCCGCACCGGGGCCCTCGCCGCCGACATCTGGAGCCCGCTGCTGCGCGAACTCGCCACCGACTGGCGCGACGTGCTCCACCGCCACCGCGAGCTGATGCGCGAGCTGCGACAGGCCGCCAGCGAAGCCGAGCGCGCGCGCGCCGGCGAGCGCGAGGCGATGGCGCGCCTGGAGCAGGCGGCGGCGAGGCGGGCCGCCTGCGAGCAGCAGCTCGAGGAGGCTCGTGCCGCGCTTGGCACCGCATTCGAGCACTGGCGGTCGGCGCTCGAGCAGCTCGAGGTGGACGAACCCGCCGCGGAGGCGGCCCTCGAGCTGGCGCACGAGGGATCCTCGCCGCTGCCCGCGCTCGCGCCGTTGATCGATCGCCGCCGCGCTTCGTTCTCCGACGAGCGCTCCGCGCACGCGGCGGCCCGCGAGGCGGCCGCCACCGCGGTCGCGGCCACCGAGGAGGAGATCGACCGGCTCGCGGGCGCGCACGACGACGGGCCCCGGCCGCCTGAGTGGCTGCGGGCGGACAGGGCCGAGCGCGACGGCGCGCCGCTCTGGCGGCTCATCGACTTCCGCGCCGAGGTGCCGGCCCACGAGCGGTCGGCGCTCGAGGCCGGTCTGGAGGCGGCCGGTCTGCTCGACGCATGGGTCACGCCGAGCGGCCGCGTCGAGGACCGCGAGCTCGCCGATGTGGTCTTCGCGGGCGCCCCGCCGGCGGACGGCCACTCCCTGCTCGGCGTGCTCGAGCCGGTGCCGGATCAGCCGGTGGCGGTCGATGTGGTCGGGCGCTTGCTGTCGTGCCTCGGTCTCGGCGAGCACGGGACGGGGTCCTGGGTCGGCGTCGACGGGAGCTTTGCCCTCGGGCCGCTGCGCGGGCGCGGGGCCAAGGACCAGGCCGAGCACATCGGCGCCGCCGCGCGCGAGGCGCGGCGGGCGGTCCGAATCGCGCAGCTGCGCGACCGGATCGCCGCGCTCGAGACCGAGATCGCGGGCCACGATGCGCAGATCGCCAACGTCGATCGCCGGCGCCAGGCGCTCGAAGCGGAGCTGCAGGCGCTGCCGCCGGTCGACGCGGCGCGATCCGCGCTCGATGCCGTTCGGGTCTCGGGCGCGCTCGAATCGGAGGCCGAGCGCACCCACGAGCGCGCCGCCGGCGCGGCTCGGTCGGCGGCCGACGCCGAGTTGGCCGCGGCCGCGGCGCGCCGCGAGCACGCCGTCGCCCATGGCCTCTCCCCCGCGCTCGACGAACAGGCCGTCGACGTCTTGCGCGACGCCGCCGCCCAGCTCACCGGGGCCTGTGGCGCGGTGGCGCACGCCTGGACGATCGCTGAGCGCGAGGCGCAGGCGGCGGATGCGGTGGCCGCGCGACTGTCGAAAACCCAGCAGACCGCCTCTGAGCACGCGCAGCGGGCACGCGATGAGGAGGCTGAGGCCATTCGTCTGGCTGCCGAGCACGCCGCCCGCGAGCAGGCGCTCGGCGCGACCGGGGTGGAGCTTCGGCGCCGCCACGAGCAGGTGGTGACTGGGCTCAAGGCCACGCGAGACGAGCTCAGGCACGCGAGCGAGGCTGCACAGGACGCCGCCGTCGGCGTCGTCGGGCTCGAGCACGATGAGCGGGCGCGCCACCAGGAGCACGAAACCGCGCGCGAACGGCGCGAGCGCGCGAGCGTCTCGTTCCGCCAGCTCGCCCAGGCCGGGATCCTGCAGCTCGTCCTGCGGGACGACGTGCCCTCCGACTCGGACCAGTCCCCCGGTTGGACCTTCACGCGGACGCTCGAGGTCGCGCGTGCTCTGCCGCCGGAGCTGCTGTCGGTCCGCAGCACTTCCGGCGAGCTCGGGGTCGAGGTGCAGCGTGGGGTGCAGCTGCTCGATCGCGAGCTGGCGGAGGCCGATATGGGCGCCTACGCGACTCGCGGCGAGAACGACCTGCTGCTCGTCCACGTCACCGAGGGCGGCGGTGAGCAGACGCTCGGACAGATCCTGAACACGCTGGAGGCCGAGATCGCCGACCGCGAGCAGATCCTCACCGCCGAGGAGCGCCGCGTGTTCAGCGACGCGCTGGTGGAGGAGATCGCCGACCATCTGCGACATCGCATCCACGAAGTGCGTGGTCGGATCGAGCGGATGAACGCCGTGCTGCGGCGCAGCCCAACCGCCGCCGGTAAGACGGTCGAGCTCGAGTGGGAGGCGCTCGAGGACGACGCCGGCACCCAGCGCGCAGCCCTGGGCCGGCTGCGCCGGGACGTGCGGCACCTCGGGGAGGGCGACCGCGCCGAGCTGGTCGCCTTCTTCCGCGGCAGGATCGAGGCCGGGCGGCGCGAGCACGCCTTCGGTGGCCAGCCGAAGCCGATGGCCGCGACCCTGATGGACGCGTTCGACTACCGCACGTGGTTTGCCTTCACGCTCCACGAGCGCATCGGTTCCAACCGGGTCCGGCTGACCAAGCGCCGCCACGCTGTAGGCTCGGGCGGCGAGCAGTCCGTGCTGATCCATCTGCCGTTGTTCGCCGCGGCCGCGGCTCTGTTCGGCGACTCGGAGGCACCGCGGTTGATCATGCTCGACGAGGCCCTGTCAGGCATCGACGACGAGACCCGCGAGCGGGTGCTCGAAGCGACCGTCGCCTTCGACCTGGACCTGGTGATGACCTCACATGAGCTCTGGGGCACGTACCGATCGGTGCCACAGCTCGCGATCTACCAGCTCCATCGCGAGAACGGCACCTTCGGGGTGCACGCGATCCCGTTCCTGTGGGACGGGGAGGTGCTGCGGGAGCTTGAGCAGGACGAGCTGCTGGTTTGAGCGCGGCCACGCCTGACCCGGCGCTCGACCGCGCAATCCTCGCGGCGCGTGACAAACGCGAGCAACGCGGCGCCGGTGGCGATGGCCGACTGGTGGTCCCGGACCTGACGGCAGAGGAGGCGCTGGCGCTCGATGGTCTCCTGTTTACATCTCGACGCAAGCCCGTTGTGCCCGGCACGACCCTGCGTGTTGCGGTGTCCCAGTTCGAAGCGGCGCTGAGGTCGTGCGGGATCGATCCCCGGGCGCAATACGAACGGGTCGGTGGGCGGTCGCTTCGCGATCTGCCGGCCGAGCGCGCCGCGCAGCAGGCACGTCGCGGCGAATTCCGCTCGTGGCTGATGTCGCATCCGGTGGTGGTCGCGCAGCCGACGGCGGGCGAATGGTTCGAGCAGGTGATGCGACAGGGTCGCGTCCATGAAGGCATGCGCCCGTTGGTCGAGCGGGCGCTCCAGGTTCTGGCCGCACTTCCGGCCGAGGACACCGTCCAGCGCGGCGTGCTGGCGGCACGGATGCTTGGGGGGGATCCGCACGCGCTCGACGTCGGCACGCCGCTGCACGGCTTGACGATCTCGCTGCTCGCGGCAGCAGCCGGCCTGGGATGCGAGGCCTCGGCGCGCGAGGTGTGGGCGGCATGGAATGTGCTCGTCGATCCGATCTCGTCGAATGTGGCCGCGCTCAACCTGCCACCGATCGGGGATGGGCCAGCCGCGGTGATCGCTCGCGCGGTACGCGGAACACATGTGCTCTTGACCTACGGACAGCTGGCTGCCGCCGAGCTGCGGTGGCCGCCCGGTGTCCTCTGCTTCAGCTGCGAGAACCCGTCGGTGCTCATCGCCGCAGAACAACGCCTCGGCGCGGCCTGCCCGCCGCTCATATGCACAGCGGGACGGCCGTCGGACGCGGTACGGCGGCTGCTTTCGCACCGTCCATCGCGCCGGTGTCCGCGTGCGACACCACGGTGACTTCGACGAGGCCGGAGTGCAGATCTTCCGGGACCTCGAGGCTTGCTACGCCGCCGTGCCGTGGCGATTCGACGTGGAGACGCTGCGCACGACGCTCGGGCAAACGCTGGCGCCGGCCGCGACCCTGGAGGACAGCGTTCGGCGGCTATCCTGCGGCCTCGCCGAGGAGATGGTGATCGACGACCTGATCGCCGATCTGCGAACCACCGGCCGATGAGCAAGCGCAAAAGTCCCAACGCCATTCCGCCCGACCTGCAGATCTGGATCGACGTCCGCCGGCGCCACCACCTGTCGCACGCACACGTCCAGATGGCACGCGAGCTAGGCATGAACCCCAAGAAGATGGGCAAGATCGACAACCACCGGCAGGAACCGTGGAAGGCGCCGCTTCCGATCTTCATCGAGGACCTCTACTACAAGCGTTTTGGTCGCGAACGTCCGGCCGCGGTCGTTACGATCGAGCAACGCGCCCGACAGGTCGCTGAGAAGAAAGCGGCTCGACGCGCCGCCAGGGCACAACGGCCCGTCACACACCCGGGTCGTGAACGCGACGCTTGGGACGAGCGGCCGGTGTCATAGCGCCCTCAGAAGCTCGACATCCGTACCGCCCAGTGCCCGGACACCACCGTCAAAGCTGATCAGGCGCAACCCATGACGTTGGGCGAGGCTTAGGAGGTGCGCACCGGTTACCTGCCGATGACCGAGCAACGGTGGAACATCGTCGTCCGTCATCGAGACGTCGTCGACCAGAAACTGGTGCCTGCCGGCGGCGCGGAGCAGTCCCAGCACGCGCCGCGCCTCTTCGACGCCGATCGCGCTGGGCAGGACGACGGGGTTGGCGGAAACGCGAACGAAGCCGCTTTCCGTCAGCGGGCAGGTGGCCCAGCCGGCGGCGGCGTTTGCCTCAAACCAATTTCGCGTCGCCCCGTGGTGAATGTGCGAGTCCCATGCCAGCGCGACGAGCGCGTTGACATCGAGCCGCCCCATGAGCGCCTCATCCTTCTTCGAGTGCGCGGCGAACCATCTCCGCCGCGATCGGAGGCCTCCCGGCTGGCACCCTGATTACGGGTAGATCCCCCTCGGCTTCGACACGCGCCGGTGTGAGGCCGCGCCGCGCGAGCTCTGAGATCACCGAGCCAAGCGACCGGCGCTCGCCCGCCGCAAGCTCGCGCGCCGCCGCGACTACGTCATCGTCGATGTCGAGCGTCGTACGCACAGCTTGATGTTGCCGCATCACCGCATCACCCTGGGCGAGCGCCTCCTGTGGCACAACTCGGTCAGAACCGCCAGCGTTCGAGAGCCAGGTCCTCGCGCACCCAGCGGAGGGCCGACCGAACCAAGTGTGTAGACTGTGTGTATAGCACGAGTGAACGTCTACCTGCCGGACGACCTGGCGGAGCAGGCACGGGCCGCCGGGCTCAGTATTTCGGCCGTCACACAGCACGCCCTTCGTTCTGCTCTGGCCGCTAATGATGTCGACCGTTGGCTCGAGCGCCTCGACCGACTGCCGTCCTACGACGTGTCACACGAAGCCGTAATCGAGACGGTGGACGCGGTCCGCGATGAGTTCGGTGCCTGACCGACCATCCAAGCGGCATGTGGTTGACGCGTCCGGACTCGTAGAAGCCCTAATCGGATCCAAGCTCGGCGCCGGGATGCGGGCGAGGATGCGTGGATGCGAGCTTCACGCTCCGGCACATCTCGATGCCGAGGTTCTGTCTGCGTTGGGCCGGCTACATCGGGCCGGGGAGGTGCCCGCTGAGTCCGTCGAGGCTGCTCTGCGTGAGCTGCGATCGGCACCGATCGTGCGACATCACCTTGCCGACTTGCTCGATGCTGCCTGGCACGCGCGCGATCGCCTGCGTCTCGTCGACGCTCTGTATGTCGAGCTCGGGAAGAAGCTCGACGCCCCGGTGTTGAGCACGGACCTCAGGCTCGCGGGGGCGGCGCCGACCACGGAGCTCGTTACGCTCGGGTAGGCAGGGCCTCCGTACGAGCAAGGCGACCACGTCCCGCGACACCGGCGCACGCTTGGGACGGGAAGCCACCGCGCGGGGCAGTGAACTGGGCGTAGTCCAGAGGTTTGACGGCCTGCGGACTTGACGGCCACCGACTCGTTGCGACCCCGGACTTGGGTCAGAAGCACGTCCGCCGCCGAGCAGGATCGAGCATCGCCGCCGGCGAGTACAGTCGCGCCGTGTCTCCAAGCCTGGCCTGGGCCGCGTCCCTTGACCGCGAGGCCCTCGTGGCCGCTCGATACGAGGTGGTGGAGTTTGGGGCGCTTCGACGCGAGGTGATCGCCCGCTCTAGGAAGACGCGGACACGTCGGACGAGCATCGGGAACCCGGCGCGGGACTGGGTTGACCGGGTT
>CAVRBZ010000002.1:0-195557 GCA_963719355.1 uncultured Solirubrobacterales bacterium
GATACCCACGGCCGGGAGAGCATCAAACGTTAACGGCGCTTTATAGTTGAGTTTCCTGCCATTCACTGTCTCTTATCATATTTACCAGCCAAAATCTTATCAACAGATCGATATAAATCCGCGAACGGTATGATAAGGCGACTTGCCCCCTCGGTGACCTGCGGCTCCGGCGTCCATGCGCATCCATTCGTGATGGGGCACAGGTAACTCGGGCCGCCGTCCTCGGCAACTTCAAATCGGGGTTCTGCGTATGATAAGAGAGGGAGACCGGGGGAGCATCCGTCAGGCGCCGCTCCTCTCGTCCAGCCTGTCCCATTCCGATACTGTAGCAGCAGTACCCCACCGCCGGCCAGTCATCAGGAAGTCTAGGAAGGATCAATGTTACGCCCATTCTGCTCCTCGTTTTCGCGTCTCGTCTGTTCGTTCCTCCTGCTGGCAATCGGTACGGTCGCAGCCTGGATGCACCTGGATGGCGCTTTCCCCGGCGATCACCTGAGCACTGCCGCGATGGTGGTCTCGCCCGGCCAGCCGCGCTCCGAAGCCGTAGATGATCTCGATGATTGGCCTCAGCTTCCCGTCCGTGTGTTCATCGCTGCCGATAGCGGGCAGGAGAAGCAGTGGGCGCGCACGGCGACCGCCGGCTTTGATCAATGGGTCCGCGCCACGCGAGGAGTCGTTTCCTATACACGGGTCGATGCCGCTTCCGACGCGCAAATCACCGTCCGCTTCGTACCGGTCCCGATCGTGCCCGGCCACCCCGGGTTGGTGGGATTGACGACGACTTTCTGGCTGGATCATGTGCTGCAGGAGGCCGAGATCGTGCTGGCCACCGGTGGGAAGACGCCCGGTGATCTGCAGACAGCCGCCGCGCATGAGTTCGGACATGCCCTAGGGATCAGCGGCCATAGCCGTGATCCCGACGACCTGATGTTTCCCGCGCCCATCCGTCACGGCGGGTCTGACCGGGCGCAGGCGTCAGGTCCGCCCACCCGGTCACGGAACGTGACCTGGCCACTCTGAAGCGCTGCTACCCGGCCTTATTTGCGGCCAGGGCAGCCACTGATCAGAAGGACCGCCCCGCGGCTTATCATCCCGGGGACACAGACGCGGCCAGAGAATTCGCGAACTAGAGAGTGGGTCCTAAATCAGGCGAACTCCGCCCATACTCCTTGAGCGTGTCCTGCAGAAGATCGTGAGGGAGAGCGTAGGCGGTGTGGCCGTCACGGCCGGTCATGGTCTCGGCGGCGACCAGGGCGTTGAGGATGGCCTCCTCGGTCGCCTGCACGGCGGCCTCGAAGAGCGGGTTGATGCGGTGGTCGGCCGAGCATCTGCACGGGGAGCGGTCTCGGACGGCTCGGCGCCTCGGGGTTGGCGGTGGAGAAGGCGAGGAAGATGTCGCCGGAGCCGATGCCGGCGACGCCGCCGGTGCGGGCCAGGCCGAGGGCGGCGCGTTTGGCCAGCGCGCTGGCACTGGTGCGGCAGCAGCGGCGCGTCGGTGGCGACGACGACGATGATCGAGCCGCGCTCTCGGCCGGGCCGGGCGGCGTCGTCGGTGATCTCCCGGCCCGACCGGCACGCCGGCGATGCGGAGTTGCTGCCGCGCGCCGTAGTTGGCCTGCACGAGCACGCCGACGGTGTAGCCGCCCTGCCGGCCGGTCAGCTCGCGCGACGCCGTGCCGATGCCGCCCTTGAACCCGTAGCAGATCATGCCGGTGCCGCCGCCGACGTTGCCCTCGGCGACCGGCCCGGCCGGCGCGCCGTCGAGCGCTGCGAAGACGTGCTCCGGCTTCACATGGAAGCCGTTGATGTCGTTGAGCCAGCCGTCGTAGGTCTCGGCGACCACCGGCAGCGACCACCAGAGCTGCAGCATCCGGCCGGCCGCGCCTGACGGCCAGGCGATGACGGCGTCGCGCACGACGCCGACGCTGTGCGTGTTGGTGATCACGATCGGGCCCTCGAGCAGGCCGGACTCCTCGAGCCAGGCGTGCCGGTCATCTCGCCGTTGCCGTTGAGCGAGAACCAGCCGGCGAAGACCGGCGTCGGTCGATGCCTTGCCGCGCGGGAGGATGGCCGTGACGCCGGTGCGCACCGGGCCCTTGCCGACCACGAGCGGCCCGTCGCCGGAGATCAGGGTCGTGTGGCCGACCTCGACGCCGGCCACGTCGGTGATGGCGTTGAGCGGGCCGGGCTGTCCCTCGAAGGGGACGCCGAGGTCGCGGGCGCGGGGCTTACCAGCCTTGTTGTCGCTCATAGTCGCTGTCCCAGCGCGAGAGGATCATCTTCTGGCGGGTGTAGAACAGGACGCCCTCCATGCCCTGCACGTGCAGGTCGCCGAAGAACGAGCCGTTCCAGCCGGAGAAGGAGAAGACGGCCATCGGGGCGGGGACGCCGACGTTGACGCCGACCATGCCGCAGGGCACGGCGCGCGCGAACCGGCGGGCGGCGGCGCCGCTGCGCGTGAAGATGGTCGCGCCGTTGCCGTAGCCGTTCCGGGCCATCCAGGCGATGGCCTCGTCGAGCGACTGCGGGCGGAGCATCGCCAGCACGGGGCCGAAGAGTTCCTCGGTGAAGACGGGCATGTCGGGCGTGACGCCGTCGAAGAGGGTGGGGCCGACGAAGAAGCCCCGGTCCGGGACGCCCCGGCGCCCGTCGCGGGCCAGTTCCGCGCCCTCGCCGGCGATACGGCCGATGGACTGGCGGATTCGCGCCTGCGCCGCGCCGTCAATGACCGGCCCCATGCCGGCCTGCGGGTCCGCGCCCGTGTCCGCGACTTTGAGGCCGTCTAAAGCCGTCAGGACGCGCTCGCGCAGGGGGTCGGCGGCGGGGCCGACGCCCATCAGGAGCGAGCCGGCCATGCAGCGCTGGCCGGCGCAGCCGTAGGCCGAGCCGAGGATGGCGCGCAGGGTCGGGTCCGGGTCGGCGTCGGGCATGACCAGCAGGACGTTCTTGGCGCCGCCGGCGGCCTGGACGCGCTTGCCGTGGGCGCAGCCGAGTCTGATAGACGTGCCGGGCGACCGGGGAGGAGCCGACGAAGCTGACGGCGGAGACCTGCGGATGGGTGCAGAGGGCGTCCACGACCTCGCGGCCGCCGTGGACGATGTTGAAGACGCCAGGCGGCAGGCCGGCCTCCAGGAACAGCGCGCCGAGCCGGTTGGCCGTGAGCGGGACCTTCTCGCTGGGCTTGAGGACGAACGCGTTGCCGCAGGCGATGGCGAGCGGGAACATCCACAGCGGGACCATGGCGGGGAAGTTGAACGGCGTGATGCCGGCGCAGACGCCGAGCGGCTCGCGGGTGGTCTGGCCGTCTATGTTCTCGGCGATCTGGGGGAGGGTCTCGCCCTTGGTGAGCTGGGCGACGCCGCAGGCGAACTCGACGACCTCGATGCCGCGGCGCACGTCGCCGCGCGCCTCCTCGCGCGTCTTGCCGTTCTCGCGCGTGACGAGGGCGCTGAGTTCCTCGAAGTGGTCCTCCAGGAGCTGCTTGTAGCGGAACAGGACGGCGGCGCGCTTGGGCGCGGGCGTCTCGGCCCACGCGGGCCAGGCGGCGGCGGCGCTCTGCACGGCGGCGTCCACGTCGGCGGCCCCGCCCATCGGCGTCCGGGCGATGACCTCGCCGGTGGAGGGGTTGTGGACGTCCGTGTAGGTGTCCGCCTCCGGCATCGTCCAGCGGCCATCGAGGAGGGTGGGAACGGTTTCGGTCGGCATGAGGAACCTAACCCTGGCGCTGCGCGCCTGTCCCTTCCCTCGGAGGGAAGGGTTCGGTGACACGGCTCCGCCTCTGACGTCGCCTTGACGCTGCCGGCGGCCGGGTTACCGGACCCTTCCCTCCGAGGCCCTCCGGGCGCCAGGGGGTTGGCGAGCTCGAGCGAGCCGGGATAGACGCGTCGTCCGGACCGTGGCCAGCCCCGCGTCGAGGGCGGCGACCAGTTCGTCGGCGTGGGCGCGGGTGGCGATCAGGGGCATCCCGGTGCGGATGACGCTGCCCCACAGGCCGCCCTTGCCGATGAGGACGCCGCGGCGCCTGGTCTCCTCGAAGACCTGCAGGACCGCCTGCGGGTGCGGCTCCTTGGTCTCGGCGGTCCTTGACGAGTTCCAGGCCCTGCATCAGCCCCATGCCGCGCACGTCGCCGACCACGGGGTACTTGTCTTTCAGCCCCTCCAGGCGGCGCGCAGGTGGGCGCCGACCTCGGCGGCGTTGCGGCGCAGGTCTTCCTGCTCGATGACCCGCAGGACGGCGAGCGCCGCCGTCGTGGAGACGGGATTGCCGCCGAAGGTGGCGAAGGTCAGGCCGGGGAAGGCGTCGGCGACCTCGGGCGTGGCGACCGTCCAGCCGATGGGGGCGCCGTTGCCCATGCCCTTGGCGGAGGTCATGATGTCCGGCTCGACGTCCCAGTGCTCGATGCCGAACCAGGTGTCGCCCGGTTCGGCCCCAGGCGGTCTGCACCTCGTCGACGATGAACAGGCCGCCGTGCCGGCGGGCGATCTCGGCGGCGCGCTCGAAGTAGCCGGGCGGCGGGACGATGAAGCCGCCGACGCCCAGGATCGTCTCGGCCATGAAGGCGGCGATCTCGCCGGTGGTCGTGGTCTGGATGACCTCCTCGATGTCGTCGGCGCAGGCCAGGCCGCACTCGGGGTAGGTCATCTTGAACGGGCAGCGGTAGCAGTAGGGGGCGCGGGCGTGGACGATGCCGGCGACCTGGGCGGGCAGGGGGCGCCAGGGGGCGTGGCCGGTGGCGGAGAGGGCGGTGGCCGACCGGCCGCTGTAGGAGTGGCGCAGGACGACGATCTCGTGCCGCCCGGTGTACGTCTTGGCGGCGGTGATGGCCGTGTCGTCGGCCTCGGTGCCGCTGCTGGTGAAGAAGGACTTCTTGAGGCGGCCCGGCGCGATCTCCGGCGAGCTTTTCGGCCAGGTCGGACTGGGGCGCGTTGGCGTAGAGGGTCGAGGTGTGCTGGAGCGTGTGGACCTGGCGGGCGACGGCGTCGGACACGTCGGGGTGGCAGTGGCCGACGCTGACGGTCAGGACGCCGCCGAAGCAGTCGAGATACTTGTCGCCCCGGTCGTCCCAGACGTACATGCCCTCGCCGCGCACCAGGGCCAGCGGCTCCTGATAGTAGGTGGCGACGGCCGGGAAGAGATATTCCTTGTGCTTGCGTACGGTCTCGGAGACCACGGGAAGCGGTGTCATGGGGGGGAGTTCTCCGGCCGGGCGGGGTTTTCCTGCCGGCACTGCTGGCGGGAGGACACGCCATGGGGGCCCGGCCCTGATGGGCCGCGCTATTGCCACGGGAAACCGGCTGAAGCCGGTTGAGGCGCCGTCAGCGCGTGTCCTCAGCCTGATTTATCAGGCTTTGCCTGGCAATGGCCCGGCGTTTCAACGCCGGGTCCAGCGGCCGGGGCGAGGTACCTAATGCCCGTAATTCGCCGCCGGGAACTTGCGCGCGTCCCGGTGCCGGACGCAGTGGTCGGTGAGCGGACGGCGGAGCGGTCCGGTCTGGCGGGCGTCGAACGCGGGGCTGATCTTGTATCCGTCTGCCACTGCGTCCTGTAGTCGTGCCTGCAGAGGACCACGATCAGGCGGCGCGGGCGGTCGCCGGTCAGGACGCGGCCGGCGAGCAGGCTGCTGTGCTCCAGAAAGCACTGTGGGGTGGCATATCCTCTCCACGGGGTGGGCCGGCGCCCCTGGGGCAACAACTTCCGGTATGGCACACAGCGCTGTTCGAGCGCAAGATCGGTTGTCTGCCTTGACAAAATAACGGGTTTGTGTTACCGTGTAGTTGGGAACACTCGGCCCCTGCGACGACAAGACTACTGTTCCCACGCGTCGGCGCAGGGACGGCGCGGGAGACCGGGTCGGGCACGAAAAGGAGATCACGACGATGCCGATCGGAAAGGTCAAGTGGTTCAGCGACGCCAAGGGCTACGGGTTCATCGACACCGGGCAGGGCAAGGACCTCTTCGTCCACTTCTCGGCCATCCAGCAGGAGGGCTACAAGTCCCTGCGCGAGGGCCAGGAAGTCGAGTACGAGGTCGGCGAGGGGCCGAAGGGGCTGCAGGCCGAGAACGTCGTGCCGCGCGGCCCGTCAGCGCGGCCTGAGTCGCGTCGTCCCGGCATAAGCGCGTGTTTTCCGCCCCGCGGGCGCGTTTCGGCCCCGCGGGCTGTCCTGGTACGTCTTATGCGGGGGAACCTGCGGGCCGGCGCTCTCGTCTGCCTGAGCGGAGGCGGCTGCGGCCGCCTCCTGGAAATGCCCATACGGCGGGCTGCCGCGTGTGCGTGCCCGCCGGAGAAAGAAGCCAATCACGATGAATCGTCTTCCTCTTCCGGCAGCCGTGCCGCCGGGGCGTGGCCGCCCTGGCCTGGCTCGTGCTGCTGCTGGGACTGGCGCTGACACTCCGCCCGGCGCTGGCCCAGACCGCCGACACGATTGATGTCAACGCGGTGCTCCACGTCACGGTGGCGGGCGAGCCGGACCTCAGCGGCGACTACCGGGTTGACACCGACGGCAACATCCAGATGCTGTACGTCAACAGGTCCACGTCGCCGGGCTGACGCCGGCCCAGGCCGCAGAACGCGGCGTCACGGCCGCGCTGGGGAAGTATTACGTCGACCCGCAGGTGGTCGTCACGCTCGTGAGCAAGGGCGGGATCACGCGTGGAGGTCACCGGCGCGGTGGCGACGCAGGGGACGCGCACCGTGCGCTCCGACGCCCGCCTCAACGATGTCTTGCAGCAGGCCGGGCCGGCCTGGACGCCGACCTGGCGCAAGTACAGATCACGCACGGCTACCCGGGCGACGGAGAAGACCAGATCACCGTCGATTACCTGGCGTTCCTCAACATCAGGACCCGGCGGGCAACCCGCCGCTCCAGGACGGCGACGTGATCTACGTCCCGCGCAAGGAGAACCAGCCGATCCTGGTCAGCGTCCGCGGGCGAGGTCGCCAAGCCGGGCCGCCAGCCGGTGCCGGCCAACACGACGGCCTATGACGCGCATGCAGACTCGCGGGCGGCCTGCCTGAACACGGCCGACCGGCAGCGCATCTCGTCCAGCACGCCGGCTCCGACGGACGCAGATCCCGTTCGACTACGACCACGGCCCGCCAGCAGCCGGACAACCGGCAGGTCAACCCGGTCCTGCTCGACGGCGACACCATCGAGGTCGTCCACGCCGCCGAGCCCGCACGTCTACACCATCACCGGCGCGGTGCGCAGCCCGGCGAGTACCGACTCACGACGCCGCCGCCGACCTTCGCCGAGGCGCATCGGCGGGCCGGGGGCTGGGCGACCGGGCCGCGCAAGAAGGAAGTGACGATCATCCGCACGTCCGCCGGCCGGGCAAGGCCAGACGTCAAGCTGGACTTCAGCGACCCGGCAGATGCAGGGCGACGTACGTTGATCCAGCCCGGCGACAACATCAACATCCCGCAGGGCAGCCCCGGCTTCACGCCAGACCCGCTGACGGTGATCGGGACGCTGGTCGGCATCTTCGCGATCTTCCACCGCTAGGATCACGGACGGAATCCGGGCCGGTCGAGGCGCCCTGCCGTCCCCGTCTAGGCGGGGACGGAGGCGCCGTCGCTTTCGTCGTCCGGCGGCTGGCGGCGCGCCGGGCGGCGCGGGCCGTGGGGGGCGGCGGTGAAGCGGCGGCTGATGCTTGGCCAGCTCGCGCAGGCGGGCGATCTCGCGGGCCATGTCGATCTGGGCGATGTCCTTGCTGTCCAGGGCGTTGATGACGCGCTCGGCCAGGCGGATGGCGGCCAGGGCGACGATCTCGTTGTCGTAATCGACGGTGACATAGAAGCGGCCGCGCGGGTCCACGGTCCAGTTCCAGTGGGTCTCGCCGGCGAACGGCAGGCCGACGCCGCGCCGCACCTGGTCCTGGATCTCCATGATGAGGTGTTCGAAGCAGGTGCGGGATCTCCGTGGCCTGCGCCTCGCGCCGGAAGGAGTAGCCGCCGTCGTTGTAGCAGCGCTGGGTCGCCAGGTGCGGGAACAGCTTGAACAGGATGCGGGGGATGCGGGGCGCTTCCGCTGGTCGTGTAGGATCGGTTTCGGGGATTTCGACGACCAGCCGGGCGCGGTTGGTGTTGTAGAAAGACGATTTCCGTGATTTTCAAGGCGATCTCCTGCCTCGAATTACGCTGGACGGATGGTCGCTTGCAACGGACTCTTGACAAGCGCGGCGCGGGTTGGCTATAATACTCCGGCTGCGCGCCATTGATCCCCGATAGCTCAATGGCAGAGCATTCGGCTGTTAACCGAAATGTTGTAGGTTCGAGTCCTACTCGGGGAGTACTGCCTCTGCTGCTATCTCGTTTCCTCAAGTATATCACAGAATCGGCTTTACTGTCCAGAAAACCGCCAGAATCGTCAGGATACGCTGGCCCTGTCGCCGGGCGGTCGCTCGTGGGCGGAGCCTGTCCTGCTCTACCGCTCCTGGTCCGTGGGGCGGATCAGGATCTCGTTGACGTTGACGCGCGGCGGCTGGGTGACGGCGTAGACGATGGCGGCGGCGATGTCCTCGGACTCCAGCGGCGTCATGGCCTGCATCGAACTCCTGGATCTGCTGTTTGGCGACTCGGCGTGGGTGATGTGCTCGGTCAGTTCCGTCGCCACCGCGCCCGGCTCGATGATCGTCACCCGGATCTTGTCCCTGGAGACCTCCTGGCGCAGCGCCTCGGAGAAGGCGCCGACGCCCCACTTGCTGGCGTTGTAGACGCCCGCCCCGGCGCGGGCGGTCCGGCCCGGCGACGCTGGAGACGTTGACGATGTGGCCGCCGCCCCGCGCCTTCATGATCGGCAGGGCGGCGTGCGTGGCGTACATCAGGCCCAGGACGTTGGTGTGCATCATGCGGCGCCAGTCTTCGGTGTCGGCGTCCAGGATCGGGCCGAGCAGCATCACGCCCGGCGTTGTTGACCAGGATGTCCAGCGCCGCCCCAGTGGGCGTTGGCCGTCGACGATCATGTCCCGCGCCTCGTCCTCCTCGCGCCACGTCGGCGACGATCGGGAACGCCTGCCCCGCCGCTCTCCGCGATGCGCCCGGCCAGCGCCTCCAGCCGGTCCGCGCGCCGCGCGGCGATGGCGACCCGCGCGCCCTCCGCCGCCAGCGCGAGCGCCGTCGCCTCGCCGATGCCCGACGAGGCGCCCGTCACGACCGCCGACTTTCCCGTCCAATCGTCCTGCCATGTGCGTGCTCTCCTTCTCCGTTTCCTGTTCGGTGGTACTCTGTGCCCACGCCGGGGGGTTTCTAATCCCGGCGGCAGTGGCTATACTCCCTCGGGATTGTTTGCCACAGATGGGAGCGGGGATGAGCACACAGGAGCGGACGAAGCGGGACGGGCGGGACGCGCCCTCCCAGGACGGCCAGGGCGACGGGAGCGGGCCGGCGCTGGACGAGCAGGAGAAGGGGCAGGTCGAGGAGCGGCTGCGGGCCAGCGCCCTGGTGGTCCACGAGGTGATCCGGCGGGCGGGCGAGGAGGACCTGGGGCGGACGCCCGCCGCGCTGGCGTGGTCGGGGCTGGCGGCGGGGCTGTCCATGGGCTTCTCGCTGGTGGCGGAGGGCCTGCTGCGCGCGCGCGCTGCCGGACGCGCCCTGGCGCCCGCTGGTCGCCAAGCTCGGCTACAGCGTCGGGTTCGTGGTCGTGGTGCTCGGGCGCCAGCAGCTCTTCACGGAGAACACGCTGACGCCGATCCTGCCGCTGCTCAACAACCGCGACGCCAAGACGCTGGGGCGCGTGCTGCGCCTGTGGGCGATGGTGCTGGCGACCAACCTGCTCGGGGCGCTGGTCTTCGCCTGCGGTCGTCGGGCACACGGACGTGTTCCGGCCGGACGTCCGGCACGCGTTCACGGAGATCGGCCGGGAGACGATGAAGGGCGGCTTCGGCGCGCACCTGCTGCGCGGGATCTTCGCGGGCTGGCTGATCGCGCTGATGGTCTGGCTGCTGCCGGCCGCGGAGCAGGCGCGGCTCCAGATCATCATCCTCCTGACGTACCTGGTCGGTCTGGGCGGGCTGGCGCACATCATCGCCGGCTCGGTCGAGGCGTTCTACGTCGTGACGCTGGGGCTGTACCCGTGGGGCGCGTACTGGGGGCAGTTCATGGTCCCGACGCTGCTGGGCAACATCCTCGGCGGCGTGACGCTGGTGGCGGCCCTCAACTACGCGCAGGTGGCGCCGCAGGACGGCAAGAAGCCGGCTAGCGAAGGGTGAAGGCGCAGAGGCCGCCCAGCACGGCCGTGCCGACGACGATCCAGGTGACGTAGTCGCCGACCTGCGCCGCTGTGCAGGGCGCGGAGCGGGGCCAGCAGCGGGCGGGCGAGCGCGCTGCCCGCGCGGCACAGGGCGGGCGGCCCGAACAGCGACCAGGCGGCGACGCCGACGGCGCGCCAGCGCCGCGCCCAGGCTCCAGAGGATGCCCGACAGGTCCGGCGCGACCGGGAAGCCGCCCGATACCGCCGGGACGCGGTCGAGCACGGTGGACAGGTACGCCGGCTGGTCCAGGAAGCGCTGCGCGCCGACGGCGGCGGCGGGCCGCAGGCCCGGCCAGAGGCCGACCGCGAGGGACGCGGCGACGAGCAGGGCGACGGGGAGGAGCATGACGAAGGGCGCGCGCGTGTAGGTCTCCTGCGTCTCCGGCGCCTCGTCCTCGGACTGGGACGGGTCCTGCTCGGCGCGGCCCCAGCCCCAGAAGACGCGCCCCGCCGCCCGCAGGACGGCGCCGCCGGTCAGCGCCGCGCCGAGCGAGGAACAGCGGCGGCAGCCACTCCAGGTGCAGCTCGTGCCCGGCCTCCTCGACCAGCGACTTGCCCAGGCTCGTCCCGAACGGCGGCAGGCCCGCCAGGCCCAGGGCGGCGAGGACGAACAGCGCCTGCACCCAGCGCAGGTCGCCGGCCGCGGCCCCGCGAGCTTGTCCTCGTCCACGGAGCCGAAGCGGTTGAGCAGGATGCCCGCCGCAGAAGAACAGCGCGGCCTTGATCAGTCCCGTGCGCCAGCGCGTAGAGCGCGGCCCCGGCCAGCGGCCTTGGCCGTCAGCAGGCCGACGCCGATCAGGAGGACGCCCATGTGGCTGATGGTCGAGAAGGCCAGCAGCCGCTTGAGGTGGCGCTGCGCCGACGCACATCAGCCGCGCCGACCAGCGGTCGTCAGCGCCCCCAGGCCGACGAGGATGCCGCGCGACGGCCGGCGCGTGCGGCCCGAGCGGCGCCGGCGAAGACGGTCCAGTAGACGCGGGCCGCGCCGTACAGCCCCAGCTCGACCATCACGCCGGAGAAGAGGACGCAGACCGGCGTCGGGGCGACGGCGTGCGCGTCGGCCAGCCAGAAGTGGAACGGGACGACAGCGCGCCTTGACGCAGCAAGCCCGGCGGTCAGCAGGACGAAGGCCGCGATGACCAGGCCGTCGGCGGGGTGGCCGGCCAGCGCCTGCCCGATCTGCGCCAGGTTCAGCGCGCCGGTGCGGCCGTAGAGCAGGGCGATGCCGGTCAGGACCAGGAACGCGCCGACGCTGTTGGTGACGGCGAAGTTGAGCGCGCCCTTCCAGCGGCCGCTCCTCCTCGATCTTGTAGCCGGTCAGCGCGTAGGCCGCCACGCTCATCAGCTCGAAGAAGACGAACAGGTTGAACAGGTCGCCCGGTCAGGCAGAAGCCGGCCATCGCGCGCCAGGAAGACCAGCATCAGCGCGTGGTAGAGGGTGCCGACCTCGTCGAAGTAGCGCCAGGAGAAGACGAACGCCGCGCGTCACCAGCGCCGCCGGCCAGCGCCGCCAGGCCGGCGCCGAACGGGTCGATCGACGAAGCAGATGCCCAGCGCGACCCCGTTGCGCGGGTGCCAGCCGCCGAACCAGTAGACGACGGTGCCGGCGCGAGCGACTGCGCGCAGCAGCAGGGCGCAGAGGACGGTCGACGGCGGCGGCGCGGTCAGGATGGCGACGACGTCGGCCCAGCGGCGGCGGAGCAGCGGCGCGGCCGCCGGTCAGCAGGGCCGCCACAGCAGCGGGAGGGCGACGGGCAGCGGCGGGCAGGTGAGCGTCACGTCGTCTCATCCTCGCATCGGCCGCGCAGGCTCGTCGCGGGTCGAGCGTGCCGCAGTCGCTTGTGGACCTGGACGGCCAGCGCCAGCAGCAGCGCCGTGACCGTCGCGCCGACGACGATGTCGGTCAGCGTCAGCGCCTGCACGACCGGGTCGACGGCGGGCGTGCCGGGCGGCACGTCGGCGAAGATCGGCGGCGCCGCCGCCGCGCGGTAGCCGACCGACAGGAGCAGCACGTAGGTGGACGACTGCACGACCGACAGGCAGACGATCAGGTGGATCAGGTTCCGGCTGGTGACGATGCCGTACAGGCCGACCAGGAACAGCCAGGCGGCGACGGCGTAGGGGAGGAAGCTCATGGTCCGTCTCCGCGACGGCTCTTGCCGCGTCTCCTCGAGGAACTCGCGCGAACAGCAGGACGAAGCCGGCGGCGACCTCCAGGCCGACGGCGAGCGTTGATCAGCGGGATCGTGCCCGGCGGAGAGCAGGACTGCCGATGTGGCCCAGCGGCAGGACGTTCTCCAGGAACGCCCCGCCCGGCAGCAGCGCGGCCAGGCCGACGAGGGCGTAGCCGCCCGCGCCGAGCGCCTCGGCGGCCTCCAGCGCCTTGGTCGGGCTGAGCGCGGTGGAACAGGCGCTCGCCGCCGGCCAGGTAGACCAGCAGCGAGGCGGTCGCCAGGATGACGCCGCCCTGGAAGCCGCCGCCGGGCGTGAGCTGGGCCGTGGAGACGATGTACAGGCCGAAGAGGATGGTGAGCGCGACCAGGACGTCCGAGCAGACGCGGACGGCGTCGCTGCGTCGCCCCGCAGCGCCGCCCGCTCCGTCTCGGACTTCTCCTCCTGCGGGCTGTCGCCGGAGCTCCGTCGCCGGGCTGCTCCGCGTCCTCGCGCCGGCTTGCGCAGCAGCAGGGTCACGCCCGCGACCGCGGCGAACAGGATGAACTCCTCGCCGAGCGTGTCCAAGCCGCGGTAGTCGAAGTTGACCGCCGTGACCACGTTCTGGAGGCGCCGCTCGTGGGGCGAGACGTCCAGGATGACGTCGCCGTACGGGCCGCGGTAGTGCCCGAAGGCGGGCAGGCCGCGCATCCCCCAGAGCAGGAGCGCGCCGAAGCCGGCGGCGGCGACCAGGAAGAGCCAGAGGCGGGCCGTCGGGTTCACGGGCCGTCTTCTCCTTCTCCTGCTCCTGCGCCGTCTTGCGGACCTTGGCGAGCGCGAGCAGGACCAGCAGCGGCAGGGCCGCCGAGCCGATCACGATCTCGGAGAGGGCCACGTCGGCCGCGCCCAGGGTGAAGAACAGGACGCCGAGCAGCGTGCCGTAGAGGCCGTACGACGAAGATCTGCCGGCGCGGGTCGCGGGTCAGCACGACGCCGGTCGCGCCGACGGCCACGAGGGCGAAGCGCCAGCATCTGGACCCAGGTCATGTCTCGTCCCCCTCCGCCTCGCGCCGGTGGATGGCGCGCCCGATCGCGTGTCCGGCGATGGGGCCGGTCAGCAGCAGGGTCAGGGCGATCAGGACCGCCTTGGTGTCCGCCTGAGACTGGGCCTTGCCGAAGATCACCGCCGCGGCGATCAGGGGCGGGCCGAGCAGCGTGGACGGGCGTCAGGTAGTGCAGGCGGGCGGCGGCGCGGCGCATCCGCACCAGCCCCAGGCAGCAGAGCAGCTCGACGGCGACGCCGAGGGTCAGCAGGACGGCGGCGGTGTCGGCCCGCCAGGCGGGGACGGGGTGGGGTGTCATAGGTCGCCGCGCTCCAGGAAGCGCGCGTAGACCAGCGCGCCGGGGAAGGACAGCAGCGCCAGGGTCAGCGCCAGGTCGTCGAGCGACGAGCGCTGCATCCCCTGGGCGACCATCCAGATCGCCAGCACGGCGAGCACGGACGCGAGCTGCAGGGCGACCAGGCGCGAGGCGCGCGTCCCGCGCAGGCAGACGAGGCCGCAGGGGATCACGCCCAGCAGGAGCGCGATGGCCGCGATCAGCCAGATGTTCAGGTGGAAGCTCACAGCGGCCACTCCTTGTCCTCGCCCGAGGGCTGCGCCGAGGGGACGAGCTGGTGGATGCGCAGCAGGCCCCGCTCGCGGTCGACCTGCGACGACGTAGGTGTTGGGCGAGAGCGAGACGCCGAGCACGACCAGCGCGCGCCGCGCCGCCGAGACGGGGTCGTCGCCGCCGGGGTGGAACGTGATGTCGCGGTACTCCCCGGCGGGCGGGGGGGCGCCGCCCAGCGACTTCAGCAGGGCGCCGGCCACGCGGGCCGTGTCGGAGAGGATGGTGCCGGGCAGGCGCCCGAGCAGGCGCAGCCAGCCGAGCCGGGCGACGGCGTTGGTCAGGCCGTGGCTCTTGACGAGCGCGGCCCAGGCCGCCGCCAGCGCGCCGAGGACGATCCCCGTGCCGACGTAGACGGGGTTGACCTTGCTGACCAGCAGCAGCCACAGCACGGCCAGGACGATCCACCAGGTGATCCAGACGCCCGCGCGCCCGCGCATGAGAGACCTCCAGAGAAAGGGAAGGGCATCAGCCCTTGCCCCGTTATTCCACGATTTCGGCGTGCGTCAACCGGCCGGCGCAGGCCCGATCGGGTATCCTAGCGTCATGATGCAAGAACCTGAGCCGCCGCAACTCGCCGACGAGAGCCGCTGGTACACCGAACACGCCGCGCTGCTGATCAGCACCATCAAGTGGGCGCTGCTGGGCGCGCTGGCCGGCGTGTGCGTCGGCCTGGGGACGCGCGCGTTTCTCTGGGCGCTGGCCTGGGCCACCGCGCAGGCGCACCGGCTGGACGTCGGCGGGTTCCACGCCTACTACCTGCTGCCCCTGGCGCTGCCCGTGTGCGTCTGGCTGATCCGCACGTTCGCGCCGACCGCGCAAGGGGCACGGCACGGAGGCGGTCATCGCCGCCGTGCATCAGGAGTACGGGCGGGTCGACCTGGCAGGTCGCGCCGGTCAAGCTGCTGGCGACCGTCCTGACGCTGGCGTTCGGCGGCTCGGTCGGCAAGGAGGGGCCGTGCGCGCAGATCGGGGCGGCCATCACCAGCCTGTTCGCCGACCTGCTGCGCCTGTCCGACGAGGACCGGCGGCGGCTGGTCATCTGCGGCATCGGCGCGGGCTTCGCCGCCGTCTTCGGCACGCCGGTCTCCGGGCGCGCTGTTCGGGATCGAGGTCCTGTATCTGGGCCGGATCGAGTACCCCGTGCTGTTCCCCTGCCTGGTGGCCGGCATCACGGCCCATCTGGTCTGCGGGCGCAGCGCCGCCGGTCCCGCGCCTCGCGGACGAGTTTCGGGCGGCTCGGCCCAGCCGGAGCTGGTCGCTGCTGGCGCTCGGCTTCGGCGCCGTCTTCGGGCTGATGGCGCTGATGCTGATCGAGACGATGCGCGGCCTGGAGCGCGGGCTGCGCCGCTTCCGCGGCCACCCGTACTGGGTCGCCGCCGGCGGGCGGCGTCTGTCCTGGCCGCGCTTCTATCCGCTGCGCCGGCGCGCAGTACGCCGGGCTGGGCACGGGCGACGATCGACGGCGGCGCTGGCCGGGACGGTCGACGTCGCCGCTGCTGGCGTTCCTGCTCAAGATCGTCGCGACGGCGGTGACGCTGGAGACCGGCGGCAGCGGCGGCATCGTCACGCCGCTGTTCTTCATCGGCGCGACCGGCGGGCGCGGCGCTGGCCCACGTCTTCCACCTGCCGCCGGGCGCGTTCGCCGCGTTCGGCTTCGTCGCGGTCGTCGCGGCGGCGGCCAACACGCCGATCGCCGCCGGCGGTCATGGGCATGGAGCTGCTGCCCGGCGCCGGTGGGGGTCTACGCCGCCCTGTGCGCCTGGACGGCGTACCTGCTGGTCGGCCACCGCAGCGTGTACGCCAGCCAGAAGCTGGGCTTCTCCAAGTCGGCGGGCTGGAGATGACGCTGGGCGTGCCGATCGGCGAGGTCTCGCGCCGCAAGATGCGGGTCCGGGAGGGCAGCCTGACCGACGCGCGTCCACCGCCTGCGCCCGGCCCGCGCCTACCGCAAGGCCCCGCCCGGGCCGGAGCGGAGCAGGTTTAAGAACATGCCTGCGTGTCTACAATCCCATGCGGCAGCACGGCAAATTTGCACGGCGATCACTTTTTGGCCGCGCGGGCGGCGGAAGGAACCGAGATGCGACTTCAGGACAAGGTCGCGGTCGTCACCGGGGCGGCGACGGGCATCGGGCAGGCGATCGCCGATCGCGATGGCGCGCGAGGGCGCGGCGGTCGTGGTGGACTATGTCGGCAAGCCCGGACGCGGCGGACGACACCGTGCAGCAGATCCAGAGCGCCGGCGGCAAGGCGCTGGCGGTCGAGGCGGACGTGTCGCAACCCGGACCAGGTCAACAGCCTGATCCAGCAGACGGTGCAGACAGTTCGGGCGAGCTGGACATCTTCGTCAACAACGCCGGCATCGAGAACAAGCACCCCTTCATCGAGTTCCCCTTGGACCAGTTCCAGAAGATCATCGCCGTCAACCTGCAGGGCCCGTTTCTGTGCAGCCAGGCGGCGGCCAAGCAGATGATCGCGCAGGGCGGCGGCGGGCGCATCATCAACATCTCATCGATCCACGAAGACCTGCCGATGCCGACCAACGCGCCCTACTGCGCGACCAAGGGCGGGCTGCGGATGCTGATGCGCACCATCGCCGTGGAACTCGCCCCGCACCGGCATCACCGTCAACAACATCGGGCCGGGCGCGATCTTCACGCCGATTGACGCCGACATCGAGGCCAACCCGGAGCTCGAAAAGCAGCTGATGGCCGAGATCCCGCTGGGGCGCTGGGGCAAGCCGGAGGAGGTCGCCGGACTGGCCGTCTTCCTGGCCTCGGACGCGGCGGGCTACATCACCGGCAGCACGTACTTCATCGACGGCGGGATGCTGCGCCAGGCGGGGAGTCTGTAGAGACGGGAACTCTCCTACTCGCAGCGAACCTAGCGCCGTATCGGCATTCAGGGAAGAGGCCATGAGCATCGTCAAGGAGATCGGGCAGAGCGAGCAGGTCGCCGTCTACGAGGTCGCCGACAACGAGCTGGCCGTCGGCAGCACGCTGGGCGGGCCGAAGGCCGCCTGCATCATCAAGGCGACCGGGGCCATCGCAGACGGTCTACGCCATCGACATCGGCGCAGATCCTGTTCGGGACGGTGCTGCTGCGCCACTACGACGCCGTCACGGGGATGCACCTGGCGCCGGACCAGGCCGGCACGTTCATCATCCACCCGGAGCACCAGGAACACCTCTTCACGCCTGCCGCAACGGCGTGCAGCGTCCACGAGACCATCTTCGTCCTGAGCGGCCAGCCGCAGGAGGACGGCAGCGTCGACCCGCCGGGCGTCTACCTGGCGGTCGAGCTGCGCAACGACGGGCGCGGAGCCGGTGCGGATCGCGACCTACGCCTACGCCGACCTGCGCGGGCAGACCGGGCACGACGTGGTCGCCGAGTATGACAAGAGCCTGAACGCGCTGGTCGCCTGGAACGCCGTCCCAGCCGGACTGGGTGCGCGTCTTCGGCTGCTCGGAGACGCCGGACAGCTACGAGACGACGCTGGACATGGCCAAGGCCGTCGCCGACATCAGCCCCGGCGCGCTGTCCAACAAGACCGACGCGCCGACCGACCCGCTGGGCGTCTTCCAGCACACGCACGACGATCGCGCCCGGGCGAGACGGTCCGGTTCTACTACCTGCTGTCGCTTCGGCACGGGCCGGGCGGAGGCGCGCAAGAACTACCGGGCCTGCCCGCCCGCCGACGAGGCGCTGGCGCGGACCAAGGCGCACTACCACGAGGCGCTGGGGCGGGCGGTCGTGCTGACGCCCAACCCGCAGGTCAACCGGGGCGTGCTCTGGGCCAAGGCGAACATGCTGCGCGTGATGGTCAAGGCGCCGACCGGCTGGTGCTTCGTCAACGACCCGACCCGCTCCAACAACAGCGTCGGGCGCGACACCGCCTGGTTCGCCTACGGCGGCGACTATCTCAACCCGGAGTTCGTGCGCGAGTCGCTGCTGGCCTATGTCCACAACCAGGAGAAGAGCGGCAAGGTCGTCGAGTACTACGACATCCGCAACGGCAAGACCGCCGACTACGACCTCAACATCAACGACAACACGCCCCTGCTGATCCTGGCGCTCTGGCACCACTACAACACGACCGGCGACAAGGACTTTCTGCAGGAGGTCTATCCCGGCGGCGGTCAAGGCCGCCCGCTATATCCTGTCGCAGCGCAACGAGCAGGGGCTGGTCTGGTGTACGGCGACCGGCACGTCGGACTGGGGCATCATCGGCTGGCGCAACGTCATCGCGAACTACCGGCTGTCCGGGCGCGACCACGGAGGTCAACTCCGAGTGCTACGCCGCCCTGCAGACCGTCTCGCACATGGCGCGGGTGCTGGACAAGCACGACGAGAGCGCCGAGTTCGCCGCGGGAGGCCGAGGCGCTGAAGACGGCCATCAACACGCACCTGCATGAACCCCGAGAACGGCCTGTACTACCTGAACATCGACGTGGACGGCTACCCGCGCAGCGACGTCACCTCCGACCTGGTCTTCCCGGTCATGTTCGGCGTCGCCGACGAGGAGACGGCGGCGCGCATCATCAGCCGCCTGAGCGACGCGCGACTTCTGGACCGACGGCGGGCATGCGCACGACGCCGCGCGACGCGCCCGACTACGACCGACGGCCCGCAACGGGCGGCTAGGGCCTGCTGGGCGGCGTCTGGGTCGGCGTCTCGTTCTGGTTCGCCTTCGCGGCCGCCCGCTACAACCCGGAGTTCATGGACCACGCCCTGTCGGCCTCGTTCCGCAACTTCTCCAGGGACCCGCGCCGCAACAACACGGTGCCCGGCCAGTTCTCGGAGTGGCTGCACGGCGAGACGCTGACCAACGAGGGCATGATGCTCTCGCCCTGGGACCCGCCGCGCTACCTCTGGGCGGCCGTCGAGGGC
The DNA here is from genome assembly GCA_963719355.1 of uncultured Solirubrobacterales bacterium. Lineage (GTDB taxonomy): Bacteria > Actinomycetota > Thermoleophilia > Solirubrobacterales > Solirubrobacteraceae > Palsa-465. Next base: position 18,958 of record CAVRBZ010000002.1, read on the forward strand.
GCGGCGGGCCTGGACCTGTCCGACGACGACCTGTCGCCTGCACCCGCGCCTGGCGCCGGACTGGAAGTGGCTGGGCGTGCGCAACCTGCCGTACCGCGGGCAAGCGCCTGACCTGGTTCGTCGTGCGCGCACCCGGACCTGCAGCTCTACACCAACTTCCACCCGCAGGACGCCGGACCCGTACCAGGCCTACGACGAGGACATCAGCGCGCCAGGTGCAGGCCGGGCCTGGACGCGGTCTGCACGATGGGCCTGCGCCAGGGCGACAGCCTGGTGCTCTTCGCCGGCAACACGAGCGAGCCGACGGTGAACACGTCGGTGCAGGTCGGACGTGCCGCTGTCCGGGGCGTACCGGGTGCGGCTCTACGAGAGCCTGCTGGGCCAGTGGATCGACCGGGGCGTGGTCACGGCGGAGACGCTGCGGCGGGGCCACGTCCTGCAGATCGAGCGAAGGGCTTCAGCCTGCTGGAGCTGACGCAGGAGATGTGACTGATGGCAGGAGAATCGGCGATGCGGTTCCGGGACAAGGTGTGCGTCGTGTCGGGCGGCGGGTCCGGCATCGGCAAGGCGACGTGCCTGCGGCTGGCGCGCCGAGGGCGGCCGGGTGGTCGTCGTGGACATCAACGACGACGGCCAGCGAGACGGTGCAGGAGATCGAGAAGGCGGGCGGCCAGGCGGTCTTTGCCAAGACGGACGTGTCGGACTCGGCGCGAGGTGCAGGCGGCCATCAAGACGGCCGTGGACCGAGTGGGGCAAGCTCGACGTGATCGTCAACGACGCCGCCATGATGACCTTCACGCCCATCGTGGACCTGCCCGAAGACGAGTGGGACAAGGTGCATGGCGGTCAACCTGCGCTCCGTGTTCCTGTTCTGCAAGTACGGCGTGCCGCACATGCGGCCGGGCGTCGGCCATCGTCAACGTCAGCTCCGTCCACGCGCACGAGACCACGAAGAACGTCGTGCCCTACGCCAGCTCCAAGGGGGCGATGGAGGCGTTCACGCGCGGCTTCAGCGAGGAGCTGGCGGACCGGAAGATCCGCATCAACTGCGTCGCCCCCGGCGCGGTGGACACGCCGATGCTGTGGAACAATCCGAACGTCAAGAGCGGCGCGGAGAAGATCGAGGGCGCGGTCGGCAAGCCCGAGGACCTGGCGGCGGCGATCTGCTTCCTGGCCTCGGACGAGGCGCGCTTCGTCAACGGCACGACGCTCGTGGTGGACGGCGGGCGGCTGGACATTCTCTAGAAAGTGCAAGGGTGTCATGGCCCAGTTCATGTTCGCGACGGGGATCGAGAACAGCTACCCCACCATCGCGCTGCCGGACGGCACGACCAAGCGCGTGGACGAGATGGAGAAGTGCGGGCACTACGAGCGCTGGCAGGAGGACTTCGGGCTGCGTCAAGGAGCTGGGCATCGGCTACCTGCGCTACGGCCCGCCGCTGTACCGGACCCACCAGGGGCCGGGCCGGTACGACTGGGGCTTCGCCGACGAGACGTTCCACGCGCTGCGGGTGATGGACATCACGCCGATCGTGGACCTGTGCCACTTCGGCGTCCCCGACTGGATCGGCGACTTCCAGAACCCGGACTGGCCGCCGCTACTTCGCCGAGTACGCGCGGGCGTTCGCCCAGCGCTTCCCGTGGGTGCGCTACTACACGCCGGTCAACGAGATCTTCATCGCCGCCATGTTCTCCGGGCAGTACGGCTGGTGGAACGAGCGGCTGACCAGCGACCGGGGCGTTCGTGACGGCCCTGAGCAACCTGTGCCGGGCCAACGTGCTGGCGATGCGCGCGATCCTGGAGGTGCGGCCCGACGCCATCTTCATCCAGAGCGAGTCGTCGGAATACTTCCACCCGATCCACCCGGGCGTGCTCGAGCAGGCCAACATCCTGAACGAGAGGCGCTTCCTGTCGCTGGACCTGACCTACGGCCACCCGATCAACGTGACCATGTACGAGTACCTGCTGGACAACGGCATGACGCGGGACGAGTACCACTGGTTCCTGGACCACCAGGTCAAGGCCAGCTGCGTGATGGGCAACGACTACTACGTCACCAACGAGCACCTCGTCCACGCGGACGGCAGCCTGTCGGCCGTCCGGCGAGATCTTCGGCTACTACGTCATCACCCACCAGTACTACGAGCGCTACCGGCTGCCGGTGATGCACACCGAGACCAACCTGGCCGACGCGGAGCAGGCGCCGAAGTGGCTGTGGAAGGAGTGGGCGAACCTGTTCCGGCTGCGCCAGGACGGCGTGCCGATCATCGGCTTCACCTGGTACAGCCTGACCGACCAGGTGGACTGGGACACGGCGCTGCGCGACGACGCCGGGCGCGTCAACCCGCTCGGCCTGTACGACCTGGACCGCAAGATCCGCCCGGTCGGGGAGGCTACAAGACACTGATCCGGCAGTGGAAGGACATCCTGCCGACCGGCAGCTACAGCCTGAACCTGACGTAGCGCCGGCCTGCGGGGAAGAGGAGCAGCCACGTGTCATCGAAGAAGCCGCGCCTTTCGGCGGGGATGGTATTTGGGGTGGCCGCCGGGCTGGCGGGCGCGTACGCCGCCGTTCGGGCCCTGCAGGAAGAATTCGGCCGGCGGGGACGGGGCGGACGGGCCGCGCGTGGTCATCGTCGGCGGCGGGTTCGCCGGGCTGTACGCGGCCAAGGCGCTCGGCGGCGCCCCCGCGCGCGTCACCCTGATCGACAAGAACAACTTCCACCTGTTCCAGCCGATGCTGTACCAGGTCGCGACCGGCGAGCTGCCCGCCGACGACATCGCCGCGCCGCTCCGGGCCGTCCTCGCGCACCAGAAGAACACCGAGGTGCTGATGGGCGAGGTGACGGGCGTGGACGTGGACGCCCGCCAGGTCTCTGTCTGTATTCGAGCAGGAATAGGAGCTCCCCGAAGATCTTCGGGATGTTGCCGCGGTTGATCTCGTCGACGATCAGGACGTACGGCCGCGACGGATCGGCCGCCGCGTCTCGAGCGATCTCGCGCAGCGGACCGTCGGTGCGGTGATATCGCACCCCGTGTGCACCCTCGTCCTCGACGGGGCGGAAGCCGCCGACGAAGTCCTCGTAGCTGTAGGAGGGGTGGAATTGGACGACTCGGAACGCGCCGCCGTCGCGGGTTATCTCGTCCGCGAGCGCGAGCGCGACGAACGTCTTGCCGGTTCCGGGAGGCCCGTAGAAGACGATCTGGCCCTTCTCCTTGAGCAGCTCAAGCGCATCCTCGAGCCAGTCGCGGGGTAGGAACACGCGCGCCTCGATTTCCGGCCGCAAGATGGGCATCCGAAGTCCCGTCACGAGCGGTCGCAGGACCGCGTCCTGTTCCGGGGTCACGCGGAAGTTCGTGGCTTGTGTGAAGCGGATGACCTCGAGGTCCTTGAGGACCGGATGCTCGCGCAGCGTGCTACGGCGCAGGACTGGGGCGACTTGCGAGTCGATCCTGATCCGCACCATCAGCTCGCCGGTTGGCAGCGCCTCCGGCTTCAGGGTGTATGGATCATCCTCGGCCTCGGAACTGACGGCCGGGTTTGTGAGGACCGTTGCCGTCGCGACGATGCCGGCATCGCTGCCCGACCGCCAGATGTAGACCCGGTCGCCCTCGCGGATCTCGTCCTTGTGCTGGCGGACCGCCCACGTCGTCTCGCTCACCTCACTCAGCGCCAGATCGATGTTGTAGATGCTCGGGTTCGCTTGGAACACCCACGCTCGCGGCCCAGACGGGTCGATGACCGGGCCCGGCGGCGGAGGCTCGGGCCCGCTCTCCTCCACCCGCGCGGCGATCGCGAGCAGTGCGTCGAGCATCTCCGGCGGGATCTCGTACGTCTTCATCAGGGTCGACGCGGCCTCGCAGAACACGTCATAGTCCGCTGCGAGACCGTTTCCCGGTCCCTTCGCGGGTTTGTAATCGGTCAGACGTTGGAGCCCACGGTCGGTGCTCCGCTGCCAGATCGCGGCAGCCTCTGGATCCTTGAGGTAGGCGAGCATCGTCGGATAGGAGGTGCCGGCCGACGGGAGCAGTTTGCGGTTCTCGAGCAGCTCTCCAAGGGCTGCCCGGCGTTCCTCGTCCGACCCGTTCCACAATCGCCCGGTCCAGTGGTTTAAGTTCGCCAGGTCAGTCAGCAGCGCGTTGGCGATCTGGCCGCCGAACCCGGGCGCGAAGCGGTCGCGCCTCGGTTTGCCGTGCTTCGAGTCGGAGTTGAACAGGGCAAGCAGCTCGCGGGCCTGCACCTCTGACATCTGCCCCGCCGACGCATCGAGCAGCTGGCGTGCCTGGTCCTCGCTCTGGCGACGCGCCTCGACGCGCTCGTCTCCTGAGTCCGACAGCGTCGCTGCGATGAAGCTCGGAACGTCCGGAATCGGTCCAGTTGGCAGCATTGCCATGAACGGATCGAGGTCTGACGTGTACAGCAGCCGCTCCAGCTGCTTGGTCGACCAGCCGTCGAGCTCCGGGACGGCCCGGAGGTCCTCCAGCAGGAGGCGGTTGAGGGTCGTCGTTGCCAGCGCTGGGTCGCTGGCGCGCGGCTCGCCTAGGGCCTTGAGGAGGTGGCGGACGTGGGTCTCGGAGTTGATGGGGAGGAGCTGGTCGGGGAAGTACGTGGCCAGCGTCTTGTTCACGAGCGCGCGACCGCCGCGGAGGCTCGCGATCTGCTCGATTTCGGCCCACTGCCCGGCCTCCGCTAGGCGGATCGCCTCAAGGAAGCCGGCGTGGACGGCTCCCCAGGCTTCCTCGATCGTCTCGTACAGCTTGTGGTCGAACCACCACTCGCCGGTCTTGGCTTGGAAGTAGATGAGGTGCTTGCGGGCGCTGCCGCCGCGGATGCTTCCAAGATCGATCGTCACGAACTCCATCCAGCGGCAGAAGTTGTCCGGGTGGTCGGGCTGGCCGAGCGCGTAGCGGTCGAGCGTCATCGCAGGCCACGCGTCCTTCGGAAACATCTCGAGGAAGTCGGCGCGCTGTCGCTCAGCCGCGGCAACGTCGTCTTCGCTTGCGTTCGGGTCGTAGCCAGCGAGGGCATCGGCGATCAGCGCGGTGTCGATCATCACGCAAACTCTCCCATGTACTGCGTGCCGCGCGCGCAATCCCCACCCCGCCGACGCCTTGATCCAGAACTCACCGCAGAACCTTACCCTCGCGCAGCCGTACCTCGGCTCCGGCCTTGCAGTAGACGAACGCGACCTCGCGAGCCTTTAGCCCGGCTGCTGTCGAACGCCCGCGCGAGTACACCTCGCTCTGACCGCTGTGGTGGTTGAGTGCGTACTGCTCAGCGTCTCCTCAATCACGTCCTTGTCGGTCTTGCAGCCGATGACGACGAGCTCGTCGCCGTCGCTGAAGACGAGGCCGACCCGGCCGTTCGTGAGCGGCGTGTGGTCGACGCCTTGACCGTCGGTGTGGCTCATCATGAACGGGACCTCGCGCCACCAGCTGCCGAGCGCGAGCACGCCTGACGCTGGGGGAGTCGCGGCAGGCACGGCACATCGAGATCACGTCTAGCACGTCGTGAGCGATGTCGGCCTCAAGGCAGACGTCCTCCGCGACCTGTTCGAGGTCTTCACCGCCACGGAGAGTGATCCGTTCCATAACCATGTGAACGGCGTCGCCGATCGGGATCGGCGGGCCCTGCCCGATCACGAGCGCGGCCTCGAAGGTAGCGACCTCGACGGCGAGCGGTCCGTATGCCCGCTCGCGGCTCGTTCGGATGCTCGATCACCCGATTAAGGATGTCGGACCTTCGCAGGGTCGCCGGTGGCGCAGCGATCGCGCTGCGCCGGCGTCGGGCTCGGCGGTTCCTGAACCCGAAGACCTACCCATGGGTTTCTGTCCATCTGCAGGGACCGCGCGGTGGCGAAATGCGGCGGTACCGCTACGACACGAGGGTATGCTACGCGGCTTCTGCAGCGTGCTCACGCCGAGCGTCTTTCGCACCCTCGCCCGACCGGCCGCGACCCGGCGCTCGCAAACAGTGCAAATCAACCCAGCGGGTGCGCGGAAAGGTCGATTACTTCGCGCACGGCTTTCTGTAACGAGCGATGTGGCCGACTCCGGCACGTCGCGAGCAGCTCGTCGAGCAGCACATCAAGGTCCGTGTCTGGCGCCAATCCCGACCTCTCCAGGAACACCTTCTTATATCCGACGCTGCCGCCTTGCTGCTGGAACCGAGCGTCTATCGCATCCCACCCTGGGAATCTCCCGCCAGCGTTCCCCACCGTTCGGTCGACGCACGACTCAGGTAGTGCGCGAAAGATGTCTGGCAGATCAAATGAAGCGACGGCTGGCCGAGGTCTCGATTCGTCCCAGTGGGCAAGGAGGTCCCATACCGCGCGCCCAGCAACATCTCGTCCCCCTGGGCGGGTTCTTCCTAGCGCGCGCGAGGCGTGGACGTCGTCGAACAGGATCACAATCGGTAGATGGACTCGTGAAAGCCATGGCGTGTCGACAAGTGCGTTGACGTTCCGTGCACCGCGTGTTGGTACGACTAAGATACGGTGACGCGCCAGTTCCTTGCCGAAGAAGTGGCGCAGAACGCACTCGTCGTGTCGTCCCTCGACCAGACACACAGCGCGGAGAGTCTGAAGCGCTTCCGCCCGCCCAGATAGGCCAGCCTCACGACTGAGCTTGTCAAGGTTCCGAAACACATCATTGCTGATGTCCAGCCCGCGAGTGATCCCGTCCTCGTGTCTAGTGACCAGTACGTATGCACTTCGCTCGAATGGGAGATCAACAAACGGCAGCGCGTGAGTCGCTAGGAGGGTGTCTCGCTGGTCCGCACCCGTTGCTAGCCACGCCGCAATCTCGCGCTGCGCCCGGAGGTGTAGGTGCTGCTCCGGCTCATCAACTATCAGAAGCCGATGCCTTCGGCCGAACTGTCGCTCGACCGGCAGATGCGCCGAACCGGAGTCGCTTGGCTCCGTTCTCGCCTGCATGCCGCGAAGGTAGGACGTGACAAATGGGAGATCGTCTTGACGCTGCTCGGTTGCGGCCTCGATCAGCGCGATTGCAGCCCAAGTCCGGACTCCGAGGCCCAGATCCCGCAGTCGCGTCGGCTGGTCGCGGTGGTCCTGGAAGACGACACCCTCTAGCCGGCGGTCCTCAGTTAACCAATACCGCGGTGGCAGAATGTCAAGATTGAGCCAGCCACTCTCACGAACGATCGGCGCAGCCAGCCGGTTCGCCTCCTCTGTCACGAGTCCGGTGAGCATGCCAACCCACCTTGCCGGCTGAAAGTCACTCATCGGGAAATTGCGGAGCCACCGGTCGTCCGGCGTTGTGTTCGCGGAGATCTTGCCATCGCGGACAAGGTCCTTCAGGTAATCCAATAGCTCGGGTGGTCCTGGCGCGATGCGCAGAAGGTCGCGCGCGGCCGTCGTGAGGCGCGCTGTCTCTGAGTACCATCGATCAAATTCTCGTCGGAGTGCCCGGTCGACGTCTTGATCTCCGCTGCCCTCGGCGGCCGCCCAGACGATGTCGAAGAGCCGAAGTGAGCGGCGGTCGAGCATCCTCAGAAGCGGCTGACGGTCTGGAAGACCGTCAGCGAGTTGCTTCACCATCGGGCCGATGATCCGATCATCGCGCCAACCCGAGGCGGCGAGCCGCTCTGCGGCTGTGACTGCACTCTCGTGGCAATCCTCCCGCGCCGGACAGAGAAGAGTGACAGTGCTGCGGTCGAAAAGGAGATAACCCGCCTCTATGGCGGCGGTGAGCAGACCCTCGACATCGCTTCGGGCCTCGTCTCCCTTGAGCCGCGACCTCAGCGTGGTGAGTACTCGTGCGGTAAGTTCAGAGTGAACGACATCGAGCGGGTCGGGATCGGACGGTTCGACGCTCGCCGTTAGCACGAATGACCGACCCCCGCGCTCAGCCGCCGCCCATTTAAGGCGGGCCGGCGCTGGATCAGCGGTCTTCACGTCGACCTCACTCCAACCGCGCGGTGTCGCAGCGGGAAACAGAGGGGGCACATGGCGCCACCGGAGCAGCGCGGCCAACACTTGGTCGTCGTACTTCTCCGGGCCCAAATGAAGGAGCGCACTCGCGCGCGGGGACGGAGATCGAGCGCTTGGTCGGACGAGTTCGCCCGATCCAAAGGCACTGGCGACGGCTTCGAGTACGTTTGTCTTCCCGGCGTCGTTCGGCCCGAAGAGGACGTTGGCTCTCTGCCAAGTCAGGGTGATTTCCACGCCCTTGAAGCCAGTAAGACTAAGCTGACGTAGCCGCATGAATCCGTTAAGGCATCTTCCCTTTACAGCCAGGGCGCAGGGGATGGCTCATACAGTACGCGCTCATAAACCCATTGCCCTGAGGACCTCGTCCGATTTTCTCGCCTTCGGAGCCTCCTGGGCCTCGTCGACCGGTGATGGCTCTTCGGGTCATCAACCCGAATGCACAGGCGTCGCGCTCCGTTGCGCCTTATAGCGCGACCCGCCCGATGAGCAGGACGGGTCCACCCAGCTGCTGCGCGCGGCGTTACATCTGGGGGAAGCACGCGTCGACGAGCCACCGTGCTCCGAGTTGATCCACGTCGCTCGGGCGTGTCCTCGACGTGTTACGCGGCTAGACGTCGCCTCGATTAGACCGCGGCGTTCCCCGGTGATCGCCACCCGGCAGGCGCGGGGCACCGTACGCCGCCCACCCGCTCGCCGTGGCTACAGCTCGCCCGCGGCGTTCGTCAGGGCTGACAGCGCCTGCTCGAAGGCGTCACGATCCTGCCCTTGGACGGCGCTCACCACGGCGTCGGTCGCCTCCCGGATTGCCTGCCAGCGGCTCTCGGCGGCGTCCGCCGCAGCGGCCGGGACGGTCTCGCTGGTCATTACGCCTGCAGCCAGGAATGCGTCGAGCTGGGACCGTCTGACTCGGACGCGCCTCTTCCCGACGCGCACCGCGCCCAGCTCGCCGCGGTCGATCATGTTGCGAACCGTCTGCTGGTTGAGCTTCAGCATGTCCGCGACCTCGGCGACGGTCAGGAACTCATCTGGCACGGCTTGAATCTAATCGAGTCCAAGAGACACCATTGCATAGGGGCTTGCCGGACCCCGAGGCCGGAGGGCACGACGCATTTCGGCCTGGGCTCGAATGGGCGGATCCTAGGAGCCAGCCGGCCGCGCGCGCCGCGCCTCCGAGCATTTCGCTGAACCGGTGAGCCGCGGCGATGCGCTCAGAGTCCGACCAGCGAATACGGTGCCCCGTAGCGCTGATTCGCCGAGGAGCGATGACATGACGCATCCCCCGGGTGAGCAGCCAATGATCTGCACGGTGGGGTGCATCGGGCAGACGACGGGCGGCATTCCGCGTCGTTCGTCAGCAGTGGTTCGGCTGGATCAACTCGAGCAGCTCGCCGGTCGGCTGCGGCCTTGCCTCCATGACCCGTACCGCGCCGGCCGCCGGTCAGTCAAACGCCGCGCCTTCGGCGTCGCCTGCGGCGATCCCTGACGGGACGGCGCTTGACAGCCCGCCGCCCTTCGCGGTCGGGGCGGGGCATGCCCGCACCCAACCACGAGAAGCAACCGATGTCGAGCAAGCCACCCACGTCCAAGCAGCTCGCTTACCTCCGGGCGCTCGCGGAGCGCACCGGCCAGACGTTCGCCATGCCACGGACAAGCCGAGAAGCGAGCGCCGAGATCCACAGGCTGAAGGCCACGCCGACCGAGAGCCGGCTCGAACGGAAGATCGAGCGCGGAGATATCGCCGACGCGATCACCACAGGAGCGCAGGACAGCGTCCGCGTCAACCGGGACGAAGTCACCGGATACGGCTCATCTGCGGCATGGAGCAGGCGGTCATGACGGTCCCCATCGCCGCCCAGAATCAGACGCGCACCCACGACGTCGGCGAGCGGACGGAGCTGGGCCGGTATCGCACCGCCGCGGGCGTCGAGCGTGTTCTGTACGGCCAGCGCGTCGCGACGGTCGTCCGCGTCACCGACGTCCGCGTCGACCGACCCGGCCGTGCCTACCTCGTCGAGCGTGGACTCGAGGAGGACGGCTATGCGGCTCTGCTCGCGTTGGTCGCCGACTATCTCGAAACCGCCAATCGGCTCGGCGTCCCGCCGATGTCCACGACGGTCTTCGGATAGCCGCCCGAGGGTCTGACGCCCGACTCAGGCCGGGACGGCGTAGGTGACCGTCTCGAGCACCTGGAGCTGAAGCGCGTCGGCGATCTCCTGCAGCCGGTCGATCGCGACCCCGGAGTAGCTGTTCGCCTCCCAACGCTGAACCTGCTGCTCTGGCACGCCCAGTCGCTGGGCGAGCTCGCGCTGGGTCAACCGCGCGGCGATCCGCGCCTCGATCAGTGCGATCGGCAGCTCGCGCAGCGAATTCAGAGTGCGCTGCGCGACGCGCCCAGAGCGGAGGTCGTCGTAGCGTTCGAGCTCCTCGCGAAGCTCGTCGCGCTGGCTCTCGTTCGCCACGATCATCGCCTGATGGATCCGAGGGTGGACATCCGGTCCGGGCCCCGAGGCCTTCAGCTGCAAGCAGCCCCTCCTCGAAGCGCTTGAGCGCCGCCTTCGAGATTCGGTACTGGCGCTCGTTCGTGATCATGCCCATGCCCCGAGGTCGATGGCGATGATCCCCTTCGGCTCCTGTGTGAGCGGGTCGTGCTGGAAGAACTCGAGGAACGTCGTCCCTCCAAGCGCCGCGGCAAGCTGCGCGGGGAAGAGCTCGCCGCCGAACTTCGCCTTCTGCGCGGCGCGGCGGTCGCGGAACTCGAGCAGAACCGGGTCGAGCAAGCCTGGGTCGACGGAGCCGGCCTCCCAGCACGCGTCGAAGTCGCCCGGCAGCTCCTTGTCGGTGACAAAGCTCCCGTCGAGATACACGCGTGAGCAGCCCGCCGCGTGGAGCGACTCGATCGCGGCGCGCAGACCATCCACAAGCTGTTCGCGTCGTTCATTTGTCGCGTACCGCTCCACGATCTCGTCCCATGTCGCCGGGTGGATGCCGAACGGAAGATTCCCGCGCTCGTCAAACGATGGTATCACGACACAACAGACCATGTTGGGTTGATCACCGAGCGCAAGCGGCGTGCCAGAATGCCTTCAAGTAAGCCGCTTGAGACTAATAACAATACTTGACGATATACAGAATGACTTAGTAGGATAGCCCGAGCGCCGTGGCTGACGAACCCGACACGATCATCATCGGGGCACCTGACCCGGCCGAAGACCACGACCGGCCAGCCACGCCGACAACGACTACGGACCGCGACGTCCTCTCCCCCCACGAGGTCGCGGACCGCGCCGGCTTCTCCTACCACGCGATCCTCCGCGCAATCCGCCGCGGAGATCTCCAAGCCTTCGAGCCCGTGCCCGGCCACTACCGAATCGAAGTGGCCGAGTACGAGCGCTGGCTACGCCGCCCGGCGCAGCCCCGTAAGCCCGAACCGACGCCGGCACCGCGGCGCGAGCGCCCGCGCCCACGCCACGCCCAGCCATCGACCCCTCACATCCGGGAAGCTTTGCTCGCCTCCGTGCAATCGAAGGGAGCTGAGCACCGTGGACATCTACAAGAAGCCGAACGGCAAGTGGGAGGTTCGCTGGCGGGAGGGCGGCCGCGGTAGTCGCAGGCACAGCCGGACTTTCGATCGCAAGTCCGACGCAACCAACTACGAGGCATGGCTACGGCGGCGCCGGCAGCTCGGCCACGCCGCAGTCCCGGACGACGTCAAGCTCGGCGAGTTCATCGAGACCTATTGGCAGCTGCACGCGATCCCGAACCTCAGCCCCGCCACCCGCACTCTGTACCGCCGCGTGTGGGCACTCCACATGCTGCCTCGCCTCGGCGAGTACAGCGTTCGCGAGCTCACGCCCAAGCGCCTCACGCGGTTCCGCGCGGAGCTGGAGAAGTCCGGCGTCGGCACCGCGACGATCGTGAAGGCGATGACGATCGTGCAATCGATCCGTCGCTTCGCAGTAAGCGAGGAGCTCGTCGAGTACAACGCTGCGGCCAGCGTCACCAAGCCCCGCTACGAGCGCGCCCGCGAGCCGCACATCTTCCTCCCGGCGGACGTCGAAGCGATCCGCGTCAAGCTCGGAGACCTCCGAGACCGCACCCTCGTCTCCACCCTCGCGTACAGCGGGGCCCCGGCCCGAGGAGGTCGTCTGCCGCCTCACCTGGAACGACGTCGGCGAGCAGGCGATCCGCTACGTCGACACCAAGCGCCACCGGACCCGGCACACGCCGCTGCTGAAGCCCCTCAAAGACGACCTGAACGAGTGGTTCCTCGCGTCCGGTCGGCCGACCGGCAATCGACCGGTGTTCCCCGCGCACGACGGCGGCTTCTGGAACGCGGACGACTGGCGCAACTGGCGCCGGCGAACATGGCAGGGCGAGCCCGAGCGCCAGCGCCGGGATCGCAAGAGCCCGAACCCCGCACGCCCCGGCGCGGCACCCAAAGGCACGCGGCCCGCGGGACCTCCGCTCGAGCTACGTGACCCTCCGCGATCTACGAGGGGATCCCCCTGACGCAGATCGCGCGCGAGGTCGGCACGAGCGTCCGGATGATCGAGCAGCACTACGCCGGCGTGATCGCCAACTGGGACGGGAAACAGCGCCCCGCGGAGGCCTCGATTCGAGCTGCTCGGAAGGCCTCCATCCGGGCCTCACGTCAAACTGGTGGACGAAATGTGGACGGAAAGGCCGATGTCGACTAGGCCCTACCAACAACAAAAGCCCTGGAAATCACGCGGTAAAGCCCTCTGTCGGACTCGAACCGACGACCCCTTCCTTACCATGGAAGTGCTCTACCAGCTGAGCTAAGAGGGCGCTGGGCGCCAGCGTAGCGCTTCTACGGGGGACGGGGCTAGCCTCCGTACGCGGCGTGCAGCAGGGACAACATCGTCCCGGCGCTGCCGCCACCGATCGGGGAGCCGCTCGAGTCAGCGAACCCGATCTCGAGGTGTGGGCCGCTCGAGATGCCGACGATGCCGGGGCCGATCGAGCTCATGACCTGGCCGGCCCCGACGTGGGTGCCGATCGGAAGCTGATCCGCCGGACCGGCATGACCGTAGTAGACGTAGCTGTAGCCGCTGAGGGAGCCGTCGCAGTGGAGCACGGGCGCCCACGGGCCGAAGCCGCCGATGCCGTGCAGGACGATGGTGCCCGAGCAGACGGCGTACTCGGGCGTGTTGCCCGGAGCCGAGATGTCGACACCCTGGTCGGGCGACCACGTGCCTGGAGGTGAAGCGGCGCTCTTGGGCAAGGGGAAGGTGAACCCGCCGCTGGATGCGGGAGCGGAAGCGGTCGCGATCGACGGCGAGAAACCGCCACCGCCGCCACCGCCGCCATCACCACCACCCCCGCCACCCGAGGACCGCGACACCTGGCGGGCCGCTCGCGCCGCGAGTGCCACCCGCGCCGCAAGCGCCGCCCGCGCGGCAAGTGCCGCCTGAGCGGCCTCGAGCTGGGAGAGCTGCTGCTGGAGTCGGCTCACCTCGGCGCGGGCGCTGGCCAGCTGACCGGCCTTGGAGGCCCGGAAGCGCGCCACCTCCGCGCGCTGGCTCATGAGGCTCGCGTTGGCCCGCGCCAGGCTGTTGCGCTCGGTCAGGACCTGCGCGGTGACGACCTGTTGGCGCACCTCAAGCTTGCCGAGACGCGTCGCCTCCGCCGCGACGGCGCGGCGAGCAGCGCGGACCTGGCTGATGATGTCTGTGTCCTGCTTGCGCACTCGCTGCATGAAGGCAAGCCGCTCGAGCAGGTCGCGGAACCCGGTCGCGTTAAGCACCACGGTCACGACGTCGGGGTTATCCGACTCGTAGCTGGCGACCAGCTGCCGCGCGAGGATCTGCTCGGCGTAGGCCTCGTACGCCTCGAGCTGGCCGAGGCGGATACGGACGACAACCAGCTCGGCCTGAATCTTGGACAGCTCGGCGCGCTTGGCGGCGAGGTCAGCCTGGACGCGGGCCAGACGTCGCGCCAGCGCGGCGATGTTTGCGCTCAGCTTCGCCATGCGGCGCGAGGCGGCGGTTACCGCTCCCGACAGGGCGCTGATGTGCCCATGGCCGGCGCCGATCTTCTGCTGGAGCTGGCCGATGCTCGCCGCGCGGGCGAAAGGCGGCGGCGAGTCGACCCCCGCCCACGCGGCGCCGATGACAATCGCCACGAGCAAGGCGCACGCGGCATGGGTAAATCGCATCCGTCGAATCCGCATCGGTCCTCTGGCGGCCTCCGCGTTTGGCTGCGAGGCACGCCCCTGTCTCCGCCCAGGTCGCTCAGGCCGCGGGCACGCTAACACGCCGTCCAGCTGCGGCGTCGGCTCGGACGGCTCCTGCAATAAAACATGCAATTAGGAGGAATTCTCAGGTCTGTACCGGATCGGCCGAGGACAACTGGCTGATCACGGCCGACGGGCTGGCCCCTTACGTCAAAGACGGAGCCGGCTCGATCGCCGAGGATCGTGCGGCGCCTGGAGCGCGATCAGATCCGAGCTGGCGCGATCTCCGCCGCACGCCCGACTCTTGACGACGGCTCCGGGTGATCGCGACCTACGACCGCTGAGGCCGAGCCAGACACCGTGCGATGGGCCAAGCCACGTCTGGTGATTGAGCTCGGTGCGGCCCGAATGGCGGGACCAGGATTCGAACCTGGGAAGGCAGTGCCATGTGGTTTACAGCCACACCCCTTTGACCGCTCGGGAATCCCGCCGCGGCCTGTGAGTCTAACGTCGGTGTTTGGTTGCGCCGTCTACGACGCGTCACGCAGGCGCTGCGCCTCCGGCAGCGCCTCGAGCTTCTTTAGCGTGTGGTTCTCGATCTGCCGGATTCGCTCACGGGTGACGTTGAACGCCCGCCCGACCTCCTCGAGCGTGTAGGGTCGCTCGCCGGTCAGGCCGAAGCGCATTTCGATCACCTCACGCTCGCGCTCGGGAAGCGCGGCTAACGCACGACGCAGGTTTTCCCGCCGCAAACGCTCGGAGGCCAGCTCGAACGGCGACTCCGCGGTCTGGTCCTCGACGAAGTCGCCGAGCTCGGACTCCTCCTCCTCGCCGATCGGCTTCTCGAGCGAGACCGGCTGCTGGGCCATGCGCAGCACGTCGCGGACCTCGCGCACGTTGGTCTCGAGTTCGGCGGCGATCTCCTCCGAGGTGGGTTCGCGACCGAGCTGCTGGACGAGCTGGCGCTCCACGTGAACGACCTTGTTGAGCTTCTCGACCATGTGCACAGGGATACGGATCGTGCGGCCCTTGTCGGCGATGGCGCGGGTGACGGCTTGGCGGATCCACCAGGTGGCGTATGTGGAGAACTTGTAGCCGCGCCGGTAGTCGAACTTCTCGACGGCACGGATCAGACCCATCGAGCCCTCTTGGATCAGGTCCAAGAACGTCAGGCCCCGGCCCAAATATGATTTGGCGATCGACACGACGAGCCGAAGGTTCGCCTCGATCATGCGCTGCTTGGCGATCATGTCGCCGCGCTCGATGCGCTTGGCTAGCGTCACCTCCTGCTCCGCGGTCAAAAGCTGTACGCGACCAATCGAACGCAGGTACAGCCGCAGCGCGTCGAGACTCGGCTCTACCGTGAGATCGATCTCGACCTTCTTCGAAGACTGATCGGCCCGCGGCTCAGAAGCCGCCGCAGCGCTCGCCTCGACACTCGAGCCTTCGGACTTGGCCGGCCGCCCGTCGGCCTCGACCACGTCTATCCCCTGGTCGTCCAGGTAGGCATGAAGCTCCTGGACCTGCTCCTTGGTGACCTCCGACTCCTCGAGCCACGCCTGGAGCTCGCCGAACGTCAGGTATCCACGCTCCTGCCCTTCCGCGATCAGCGGCCGGAGCTCCTCGAGCTCCACGATGGGAGCGTCATCACTTAATAGGATCGTCGATTTGTCGCTCACTCGCCCCTGAGCTCCTCCCTAACTGCGCGCCGACAAGCTCCCCGGCCAAGGGGCGTCCGCCGACCATCTCTCTCGCTTGTCTCCCAAAATGCGCCGAGGAGGAGTCATACCACAATTCCGGCCGATGTCCAGGGATTCGCGGGGCGCGTCGGGCAGCGAGCCACCGGGCGTCGGGCAGCGAGCCACCGGGCGTCGGGCGCGAGCCACCGGGCGTCGGGCGCGAGCCACGGGGCATCAGCCGGCGAGCCACGGGGCGTCGGCCGGGAGTCGCGTGGCGCGGCGTCCATGGATTGGCCGGGGGCGGCCCCCGAGGGCTACTCTGTCGCGCTGACTACCCTGTTAGGGGAGCGCGATGGCCTCCAATCCCTCATCGAGCGTCTCGATCACTGACGTCCAGGCACGCCGGCCATCGGTTCAGCTGAGCCTTTCGCGCGTCGGAGTGACCGACGTGGAGAAGGTGATCCGCATCCGCCAGAACGGCGCCGAGCAGCTGTTCTCAGCCCGCTTCGAGTGCGTGGTCGAGCTCGGACCCAATCAGAAGGGCGCCCACATGTCGCGCTTCGAGGAAGTCGTCAACGACGCGATCGGCGAGGTCGTCCTCGGCGAGTCGACGTTCAAGGCCGAGACCCTGGCCGAGCACATCGCCCAACTCGTGCGGACGCGGCAGAGAGCGCGCCGCGCCGAGGTCAGCATCGAGGCACGGTTCCCCGAGCACAAGCCGGCCCCGGTCAGCGGCATCCAGACCCAGGAGCTGTACACGCTGCATGGCTCGGCAGCCTGCAGCGAGGTCGGCACCCGCCGGCTGGTCGGCGTCACCGCCCAGGGCATGACCGCCTGCCCTTGCGCTCAGGAGCTCGTGGCGAGCTACGCCCGCGAGAACCTCGATGCACAAGGCTTCGACGACGAGGACATAGAAAAAATCCTCGAGGCGGTACCGGTGGCGACCCACAACCAGCGGGGGCTCGGGACGTTGCAAATCGGCTGCACGGAGCTGTGCGACGACGAGATCGACGCGGCCACGCTACTCGCGATCGTCGAGCACGCGATGTCCTCGGAGATCTACGAGTTGATGAAGCGCGCCGACGAGGCGCATGTGGTCGAGAAGGCTCACCGGCGCCCGCGCTTCGTCGAGGACTGCGTCCGGCAGATGGTCCGCGGCGTGATCGACGCCTTCCCGCAGCTGAATGACGCCGCGTTCGTCGAGGCCCGCCAGGTCAACATGGAGACCATTCACCAGCACAACGTGGTGGCCGAACGCTTCGGCACGCTCGGCGAGATCCGCCGCGAACTGAGCGAGGGGATCACGCCGGCCCTCCACACGACGCGCCGCGCGTGGCTCGACGCAGTCCCTTATTAGCCCCGGAGCCCACCTAGCACGATCATGCGCGCCGCCCTCCTCGAACGCCAGGGCGGGCCCCTGAAGCCCAGCACCCTGCGCGACCCGACGCCTGGACCGGGACAGCTTCGACTAACCATCGGCGCCTGCGGCGTGTGCCGGACCGACTTGCACCTGCGCGACCACGAGATCGAAGCAACGAAGCTCCCGGTCGTCCTCGGCCACCAGATCGTCGCCCGGACCGAGGACGGACACCGAGTCGGCGTGCCGTGGCTCGGCTGGACCGACGGCACGTGCCACTACTGCCGGACCAACAGAGAGAATCTGTGCATCAACGCGCGCTTCACGGGGCGCGACATCGACGGCGGCTATGCCGAGCTGACCGTGGCGGACGAGCGTTTCTGCCTCCCCCTCCCCGACGAGCTGACCGACCAGGAGGCCGCGCCGCTGCTGTGCGGCGGACTGATTGGCTACCGCGCGCTCCGCTTCACGGGGGACGCCACCAAACTCGGGTTGTACGGCTTTGGATCGGCGGCGCACATGATCGCCCAGGTCGCCATCTACCAGGGTCGCGAGGTGTTCGCCTTCACCCGCCCACGCGACACCCGTACCCAGCAATTCGCATACAGCCTCGGCGCCACCTGGGCCGGCGGAAGCGATGAGCAACCACCCGAGCAATTCGACGCCGCGATCATCTTCGCATCCGCGGGCGAGCTGGTGCCGCAGGCATTGAGCGCTCTGGCCCCCGGCGGCACCGTCGTGTGCGCCGGCATTCACATGACCGACATCCCGAGCTTTCCCTACGAGCTTCTGTATGGCGAGCGCAGCGTCGTCTCAGTGGCCAACCTGACCCGCCAAGACGGCGAGGAGTTCATCGCGCTGGCGCCCCAGGTTCCGGTCCGGACCACGATCAGCACATACCGCCTCGAGCAGGCCGAACAAGCGCTGAGCGACCTGCGCGCCGGCCGCTTCGAGGGCAGCGCGGTGATCGTTCCGTAGACCTACTACGCTGCATCTCATGCCCCTGATCCCGATGGTGATTGAACGAACTGCGCGCGGGGAGCGCGAGTTCGACATCTACAGCCGCCTGCTCAACGAGCGGATCGTCTTCCTCGGCACGCCGATCGACGACACGATCGCGAACCTGATCGTGGCGCAGCTGCTCCACCTGGAGTCCCAAGACCCCGACAAGGACATCTCGATCTACATCAACTGCCCCGGCGGCTCGATCTACTCCGGCCTGGCCATCTACGACACGATGCAGTTCATCAAGCCCGACATCCAGACGATATGCGTAGGCATCGCGATGTCGATGGGCTCGCTGCTCCTCACCGGCGGCGCCAACGGCAAGCGGTTCTCGCTGCCCAACAGCCGCATCCTGATCCATCAGCCCTCAGCCGGGTTCGAGGGCCAGTCGACCGACATCGAGATCCACGCACGCGAGATCCTCAACATCCGCCGCCGGACCGACGAGATTTATGCCCACCACACCGGTCAATCGGTCGAGCAGGTGCACACCGACATGGAGCGCGATCGGTTCTTCAAGCCCGACCAGGCCGTCGAGTACGGTCTCATCGACCGCGTTATCGAGCACCACTGAGGATTGGGGGCCGCCTTCGGCGGCGTCCCTGGGACCGTTTACCCCGTCCGGACACATCGCGCAACCCGACCGCACGGGTCGCGCGGCGTTACGTGGCCGGCGCCCGCCGGATCGCGCCCGATCCCTCGTCCGGCGTCTCGGGCCGCACGACGGCGACCGGACGCGAGAGCGCCCAGAAGATCATCAGCCCGCCGAACACGAGCATGCCCAGGCCCGTCCACAGGTCGACGTTGATCCCCGCCGCCTTGTTCTTGACCTCGTGCGAGCCGAACACGCCCAGCGCCACGAGGATCACGCCGTAGAGGCAGAACAGCCCGCCGATCAGCCGGCGGATGTCGAACTTGTTCGCCGCGCGTGCGGCCTGCGCCTCTTCCTCGTCGCTGCTTCCGTTGGGCGACCGACCCTCGTCCTCAGTGCCGGGAACGCCAAATGGTGTATCGCCTGAGCTCACGACCTGCTCCTAGATGAAGATGATGTTCAGCGCCACGACAATCGCCATCACGACGCCGCCCAGCAGCCACGGCGAGCGCCACCACAGCCGGTCGCGCGGGTCCGGGTTGACCTCGCGCTCGTCCTTGCGCGTGAGGCCCCAGACCAGCCCCCGGAGCTCCTCCTCCGGCTTGGGCATGGTCACCAGAGAGACCACCACCAGCACCACCGTGCCGATGATGAAGGCCCAGATCGACTGCCAGAAACTCGCGCTCAGAGCCGAGCCGAAGTGGAAGATCACGTGGTAGGCGGCCAGACGGTTGACCCCGTACGCGGTGGCCGTGCCGGCGACCAGGCTCCAGAAGCCGCCCCAAGGGCTCGCGCGCTTCCAGAACATGGCCACGATGAACGTCGTGAACAGCGGCACGTTGAAGATCGAGAACAGCGTCTGGATGTAATTCATCATGTTCGAGTAGCCCTTGGCGATGAACGCCGTGGCGATCGAGATGAGAATCCCGCCGATCGTTACCAAACGGCCGGAGCGCAGGTAGAACGCCGGGTCGCGGTCCTTCCAGACGTAGTCCTGGAGCAGGTCATAGGTGACCACCGTGTTGAACGAGGTGACGTTTGCCGCCACCCCGGCCATGAACGCGGCCAGCAGCGCGGCGATCGCGAGCCCGAGCATCCCCTGCGGGAAGAACTGACTGATCAGGTGCGGGATCGCCGTGTTGTACTGGTTGGCGAGGCTCTTTCCGAGGCCGAGGCCGTGCACCGTGGCCACCGCAATCAGGCCAGGCAGGATGATGATGAAGGGCATGAAGGTCTTCGGGTAGGCGGCGATCAGCGGGGTGCGCCGGGCGGCCGACATGTTCCTGGCCGAGAGGGCGCGCTGGACCTCGGCGAAGTTGGTCGTCCAGTAGCCGAAGCTCACCACGAAGCCCAAGCCGAACACCACCCCGATCCAGCTCGACATGAGCGGGTTGGTCGGGTGGTGGATGCTCAGGCCGCGCCAGGCGTGCAGCCCCGCGTTGCCGAGCTTGGATGCCTGAATTCGGTGCTCGAGCCCAGTCCAGCCGCCCACCGAGTGCAGCGCGATCAGCGTCAGCGGGACCAACGCGGCGACAATCACGAAGAACTGGAGCACCTCGTTGTACACCGCCGAGGTGAGCCCGCCCAGCGTGATGTACACCAGCACGATCGCGGCGGCGATCAGGATCGACCCTCCCACCGGCCAACCGAGCAGAAGGTGGATGATCAGCGCCAGGGCGAACAGGTTGACGCCTCCGATCAGGACGGTGGCGATCGCGAACGTGAGCGCGTTGAACGCGTGCGCGGCATCGCCGAAGCGCAGGCGCAGGTACTCCGGCACCGAGCGCACCTTGGCCCCGTAATAGAACGGCATCATGACGATGCCCAGGAACACCATCGCCGGGACCGCCCCGATCCAGTAGTAGTGCACCGCGGCGACCCCGTACTGGGCGCCGTTGGCCGACTGCCCGAGGATCTCGAGGGCGCCCAGGTTCGCGGCCATGAAGGCCAGGCCGGTGATCCAGGCCGGCATGGAGCGCCCGGATAGGAAGAAATCGAGATCGGTCTTGACCGAGAGGCGGGCGATGAACCCGATGCCCAGCACCACCGCGAAGTAGATCCCGATGATCACATAGTCGATCGCGCTGGGGTGTAGTCGCAGCATACGGGTCTCCTTCCAGCCGCCCTTTTACCCGACTTGATGCTCAATAACTCCTAATCCCTCGATTTCGATCCGGATGACATCGCCCGCCGCCAGAAACTCGGGCGGATCGAGTGCCATTCCCACGCCGCTCGGGGTGCCGGTCAGGATCAGGTCGCCGGGCACCAGCGTGCACGTCTGGCCGATGAACTCGACCAGCTCATCGCAGCCGAATACGAGGTCGCACGTGTTCGAGTCCTGGCGCAGCTCGCCGTTCACCCAGGTGCGCAGCTGCAGGTTGCCCGGGTCAGGGACCTCATCTTCGGTGGTGATCCACGGTCCGTATGGGCAGAAGGTGTCGGCCCCCTTGGCGCGGGTCCACTGCGGCTCCCGGCGCTGCAGGTCGCGCGCAGTGACATCGTCGGCAATGCAGTAGCCGCCGATCCGCCCGGCCGCGCCGATCACGATCACGAGCTCGCCCTCGTAGTCCAGCCGACGAACGACCGACGGGCAGCGAACCGGTCCGCCGGGCGGCGCCACCGACCCGCGAACCTTGACGAACACCACCGGTGCCTCGGGCGGCTCGCCCCCCATCTCGGCGACGTGGGACGCGTAGTTCATCCCGATCGCGTACACGCTGCCCGGCTCGGGCACCGGCGCGAGCAGCGTGACCTCCGACAGCGCCCACGACTCGGAAGCGAGTGAAGACTCGCCGACCTCAGCGCCACCGGAAAGGACGTCGAGGACCCGCACCCGGTCGGCGAACGCGATAACCCGATCGCCAAGCACCGAGCCGGCGAGCGGCCCGTCCCGACCGGGTGCCAGAAACGTGGCGAGCTTCACGAGCGCGGCAGCCTACAGGGCGACCGCGCTCGCGGGGCTCACACGCCCGCGATGGCCTCCACCTTGTTGGGCGCCTGGACATGCCTCACCGGCAGGCCCAGACCGCGTGCTTTGCTGATCAGATCGAGCTTCAGCCACCGGGAGATTCCCAACGGCAGCGTCGAGATGATGATCTCGTCGTAGCTGCCGAGGTTGACCGCGTCCTGGATGGCCATCAGCGGCTCGGCATCGCCGACGCTGCCGGTGACCTCGTGGCCTGCCGCTTCGGACAACTTGGGCAACGCGGCGGCCAGCACCCGATTGGCCTCGTCCGTTCCGGCGTCCTGGGGATCGACCACCTTGTGCATGCCGTGGGGCTGCTGCGGGACCACGAGATGGAACCTCGCCGGGCTGCGCTGCGCGCGCTCGCGAACCGCTTCGAGCAACCCGCTGGTCGCCGCCGTCTGGTGCGCGACCACGAGTACATGGGCCGGCTCTGCCATGTCTCACCTCCGAGAGAGAGGACCGGTGGAGCGAGTATCCCACGGCGCCACCGCCTCGACAAGACCCTCACTCCAGCCGGTATTCGCCGCGCGCCACGATCACGGCCGACCCGCCAACCGCGATCCGCTCGATCCGGTCGCCGGCGCCTTCGACCCGAGCGAATAACGCCGACGGTCGCCCGATCTCCACCCCCTGCTCGATCTCGATTTGACTCCCGAACTCGATCCGGCCGTGGCGCGCGAGGTGCACCGCTAGCGGGCCGGCGGCCGACCCGGTCGCCGGGTCCTCGGCCACGCCCAACCCGGGAGCGAACATCCGTGTCTTCCACCGCATCCCGGAGCCGGCAAAGCAGTTGATGCCGAACGCCCCGAGCCGCGCCAGCGCGCCGGTATCTGGCGAAAGCGCGGCAACTGCCTGGGCGCTCGGCAACTCCACATAAACATGGGCGGGCCCGTTCCGGTACGCCTCGATCGGCAGCCCGCCGGCAAACGAATCAGTCCCGAGCGCGCGCAGCAGATCGGAGACCGCAGCGAACGGCTCGACGACGGGGAGCGGCTGCTCCATCTCGCCGAAGATGGGATCGGCACCGCCGCCGCCTCGCGTCAGCGTCACCGGCACCACGCCCTGCCCGGTCTCGACCCGGACGACGGGCGAGCCCATGGCCCGGCCTACCACGAACGCCGCGCCCAGCACCGGATGGCCGGCGAACGGCAGCTCGGTCGCCGGCGTGAAGATGCGCGCCCGCATATGCGCGCCGGTGACCGAGGAGCGCATCAGGAACACCGTCTCGGACAGGTTCATCTCTCGCGCCGCCCGCTGCATCACTTCCGAAGACAATCCGGACGCGTCGGTGAACACCGCCACCGGGTTGCCCTCGAGCGGCGTGTCGGTGAACACGTCGGCGACCGTGTAGCGGTACATCTTCATGAGCCGCGCGCCATCTCTAGCAGCGTGGTGACCGTGGTCCAGTTTCGGGCGGTGGCGCGCACGCCGAGCCCTTTGCCGGCCAGCGCGGCCCACAGCTTCGAGCGAGCCACTCCCGCCGGATGCCATGCGTAGAGCTCCCGCCCGATCGCCACCAGCCGCTCGTCGCCCGCAGCGTTCTCCGCCATCCGCGCCACCACCTCGGAGTCGGGCTCGTCCTCCAGGAAGCTGACCTGGTAGCGCTTCGGGTCGACCGCCACGCCGCCCAGCGGATTGCGCGCCACCACGTTGGCCAGCTCGGAATCCGTCCGCACGATCACGTCCACGTGGAATCCGAACCGCTCGGCGATCAGCTCCTCGCACCGGGCCCCGAGCGCCGCAGAATCACCCCCGCCACCCGCCAGCACGACGTTGCCGCTCTGCACGTACGTCCGCACGTCCGCGAACCCGGCCGAAGACAGCAGCGCGCGCAGCTCGGGCATCGGCACACGCTTGCGCGCGCCGAGGTTGATCCCGCGCAGCAGGAGGATTTGTGAGCTGCGCGCCCCGCCGATGACGCTCGCCATGCGCTATTCATACCCCATGGCCGCACTCGCCGACATGGACCTCCGCGACGGCTACGCCGACCTATCGCAGGCACGAATCCACTACGTCGAGGCCGGTGACGGTCCTATGGTCGTGCTGCTGCACGGTTTCCCGGAGTTCTGGTACAGCTGGCGCCACCAGATTCCGGCCCTGGCTCGAGCCGGGTTGCGCGTGATCGCACCCGACATGCGCGGTTACAACCTCTCCTCCAAGCCGCCCGATGTGTCGGCGTACGCGCCTCGGCGGCTGGCCGGCGACGTCCGCGAGCTCATCGCGGAGCGGGGCGGATCGAGGGCGTTCGTGGCCGGCCACGACTGGGGCGCTGCGGTGGCTTGGATCGCCGCGATGGCCCATCCCGAGGTGGTAGAGCGGCTGGCCATCCTCAACGTCCCGCACCCCCGCCGGATGCTCGACGCCCTGCGCCGACCGGGCAGGCAGTTCGCCCGCTCGTGGTACATGTTCTTCTTCCAGCTCCCCTGGCTTCCCGAGCGCACGGCCCGCGCCGGCGACTGGTGGTTCTTCCGCTACGGGTTCGAACACGACGCCCGCCCCGGCGCCTTCACGCCGGACGACATCGCCCGTTACCGCGCGGCTTGGTCGCAGCCGGGTGCCGCCACTGCCACCATCAACTACTACCGGGCGTCTCTGCGGCGCCGGCCTGCCCGCCGCCTCGACGCTGACGCCGAGCTCCGCCCCGTCCAGGCGCCGACACTCGTCATCTGGGGCGAGCGCGACCGCCACCTGGGCGCTGAGCTGGCCGAGCCCGACCCCACCGACGTCCCGAACCTGGAGCGTGTCGTCCGCCTGCCCGACGCCTCCCACTGGGTCCAGCACGACGAGCCCGAGCGCGTCTCGGCGCTGCTCATCGACTTCTTCAAGCGCTGACCGCGCCGGCACGACCCGCCACAGGTGGCGGCGCTTTGCGGCCGGCCCGTCCGTCCTGCGCCAATCGCTAACCGACCGAGAGCTCGTCGACGTCAGGCACGTCGGCCCCGCTCACTCCCGGTTGCCGTGCCACTGGGGCGTCAGCGACAGCGAGACGACCGCGACGTGCTCTCTCGCGAGATCGCTGAATACCTGGTATTGGAAGCTTGCCTTGCGGCCGCTCGGCGACGTCCACACGCCGGATGTCGTGACTGTCCCCGTCTGCAGGTCCTCCATCTGGGTGTAGTCGCTGATCTGTGCCGCAGTGACGGTCGCCGGCGAGTACGACGTAGGTTCCGCGTCGAACTGGTTGACGAACTGCGAGGTCGAGATCGACGTGGTCGACCCGCCGGTGCCCGGCGACTGCGCGCCCGCGTGCGCAGCCCCGAGCAGGCAGAGCGCGGCGGCGATCATCGCCGCGCGAGCGATGATCGCGCCGCGAACCATCAACCTGAGACCGCAGCGTGCCGGGGGGCGCGCTCGCCTCGGCCTCTGCGGCCGGCTCTGCGCTGCAGGTCGGACTCGATCTCCTCCAGGCTGTGACCTTTGGTCTCGGTGGGCGCGACTTCGGACAGGTAGAGCGGCACCACCAGGGCGGCCGAGCCGACGGCGAGGCCGATGATGACGCGCGCCGCGATGAGCACCCAGACGGTGGCCACATTTGAAACTCAGGAGATAATGCGCGCTCGCTTGTCCACCCCCGCTGACCGTTCGCAAAAGTTCACTCGGCGCTCCGTGTTTGTCACTGGCGCGTACGGCCTGGTCGGCAGCTGGCTGGTCAAGGCCCTTCTTGACCGTGGCGCCCGCGTGACTGTGCTCAAGCGCGATACCGCTGCCGCTTCGGCACTCGTGCTCGAGGGCACCGAGCGGCTGGCCAACGTCGTTCACGGCGACGTGGGCGACGCGCTGGTACTCGAGCGCGCCCTGAACGAATACGAGGTCGACACGGTCTTCCACCTGGCCGCACAGACGATCGTCGGCGTCGCCAACAAGGCGCCGCTGAGCACGTTCGAGAGCAACATCCGCGGCACCTGGATGACGCTCGAGGCCTGCCGCCACGCCGGCATCGAGCGCACCATCGTCGCCGCCTCCGACAAGGTCTATGGCGCCCATGACGACCTGCCGTACCGCGAGCACTCCGTGCTCGAGCCACGGCATCCATACGACGTCTCCAAAGCTGCGACGGATATGCTCGCGCGTTCCTACTGGCACACGTTCGGCTTGCCGGTGGCGGTGACGCGCTTCGCGAACGTGTACGGGGGCGGCGATTTCAATTTCTCTCGACTCGTGCCGGAGGCCGTCCTGGCCTCCCTCGAGCGACGGCGCCCCGTCATCCGCTCGGACGGCACACCCGAGCGCGACTTCCTGTACGTCGAGGACGCGGTCGCTGCTTATCTCGCCATCTGCGACCTGCTCGACCACGGCCGCGCCGCCGGCGAGGCGTTCAATGCCGGGGGCGGAACCCCGCGGTCGGTGCTCGAGGTCATCGAGCTCGTTTGCCGTCTCGCCGGCACGGGCGTCGCACCAGACGTCCGCGGGACCGGCACTCCGCGCGGCGAGATCGCCCGTCAGTGGCTCGACTCGACCAAGCTGCGCACGGCTTGCGGCTGGGAGCCCGCGGTCGGGCTCGAAGACGGCCTGCGGCGCACCATCGCCTGGTATCGCGAGCACATGCTGCCCGCAATTAGCTAACCGTCCAGGGGCCTGAACCTCAGAAGAGCGCCTCCTGACCGGGCAGCTCGACACCCTCTCGCGATCGGCCGCCGCGTCCCAGCGCGCGGGAGACGTCCCTGGCGATCGCGCCCTCCGCGCGCGACGCGATGATCGGCTCCTCGATCCCCTCCACATAGACCAGCGTCCGCCGTCCGTCGCCCCGATCGGCACCCTCCAGCGGCACCAGCGCGAACACGCGGTCCGCCCGCACGAACTTGCCGTAGCCGAGCGGGATGAGGGCTGGTAGCTGGCGCGCCATATTCAAATTCTTCTACGCTGCCCGGCGTGCCCGCCACCTTTCTCCTCGGCGGCGACCTCGAGGTCGGCCGCATCGGCTTCGGTGCGATGCGCATCACGGGGCCGGGGACCTGGGGCGAACCGCCCGATCCGGCCACCGCCCGCGAGTTGCTTCGCCACGTGGTCGAGCGCGACGTCAACCTGATCGACACCGCCGACTCCTACGGTCCCGAGGTGTCCGAAAACCTTATCGCGGAGGCGCTGCGCCCGTATCCGGAGAACCTGGTGATCGCCACCAAGGGCGGCTACGAGCGCGCCGGACCAGGGCGATGGGAACCCAACGGCCGACCCGATCGCCTTAAGCGCTGCTGTGAGTCATCGCTGCTGCGCCTCAAGCTCGAGCGGGTCGATCTCTACCAGCTGCACACGGTCGATCCCAAGGTGCCGATCGAGGACTCGGTGGCCGCCCTGGCCGAACTCCAGGAGGAGGACAAGATCCGCCACATCGGCCTCTCGAACGTGACGGTCGAGGAGATCGAGCGGGCCCAGCAAATCGTCCCGGTCGTCTCCGTGCAGAACCACTACAACGTCATCGACCGGGCGTCGGAGGACGTGGTGCGCTTCTGCGAGGACGCTGGACTCGCCTTCCTGGCCTACTTCCCTCTCGCCACCGGCGAGCTCGCCGAGCCCGGCACCGCAGTGGCCGAGATCGCCGGGCGTCACGGCGCCACCCCCGCCCAGGTCGCGCTCGCCTGGTTGCTCCGGCACGCCCCGGTCACGCTGCCGATTCCCGGCACCAGCTCGATCACCCACTTCGACGAGAACATCGATGCGGCCGAGCTCGAACTCGAGGACGACGAGCTCGAAGCCCTGGACGAGCTCGCCGCCGCGTCCTAGCGCCCCAGGATCACTCCTGGCCGGCCCCTATCACCCCAAGATCAGGGAGAGCCGCCGCTCGAGCGCCTCGCCCAGGTGCTCGCGCACCGGCCCCTCCTCGAAGCGCTCCACCAGCGCCGCGAGGAAGCCCTCGATCACAAGCCGTTTGGCCACCTCCACCCGCAGCCCGCGCGAGCGCAGGTAGAAGAGCTGCTCGGGGTCGACCTGCGCCACCGCCGCCGCGTGCGTGCAGCGCACATCGTTGGCCTGGATCTCGAGCCCGGGGATCGCATCCGCGTGCGCGCGCTTGGACAGCAGCAGGTTGCGCGACTCCTGGAACGCGTCCGTCTTCTGCGCGCCCGGGTCGACGATGATGTTGCCCTTCCACACTGCGGTCGAGCGGTCCTGGAGCACGCCCCGGAAGGCCAGGTCCGAGGTGGTGTTGGGGGCCGCGTGCTCCTGGGTCGTGTCGAAGTCGATGTGCTGGCGTGCGTGAGTCGCGTATGCGCCCGTCACCCGCGCCTCGGCGCCCTCGCCGCCCAGCCGCGTCTCCATCCGCACATGGCCGCGCGCCGAGCCGAACCCGAGCGCCACCCAGTCCAGGACGCCGTCGCGACCGACCTCCGCTCGCTGCGCGCCGAAGATCCAGCTGCGCTCCGAGAGCGCCTGGCCGCACACGTAGCGCAGCCGGGCGCCGTCGCCGACGATCAGCTCGGTCACCACGTTGACCATCCCGTCAAGCTCCGCCTCGGCCGAGAGGTACTGCTCCCAGACTTCCGCCTGCGCGCCCTCCTCGAGCACGACCAGCGTGCGCTGGTTGAGCAGCGTTCCGTCCTGGGCCTGGACCGTCTTCAGCGAGATCGGCGCCGCGAGCGCGACCCCGCGCGGCACGTACACGAATGAGCCGGCGCGGTAGCCGGCGTCGTTAAGCGACACGAACACGTCATCGCCCTCGCCGATCAGCGTGCCGAGATGCCGACGCAGCAGCTCACCGTGCTCGGTCGCCGCCTGCTCGATCGAGGCGACGATTACACCCTCGGGCAGCTCGCCCGTGGCCGGGTCGAACAGGAGCTCCGGCGCCTGCGCCGCACTCAGCTCCTCGCCGCTGCGCACCGGCCGATACGCGGCCAGGTTCAGATCGGAGATGTCGGTGAACTCCCAGCCGGGCCGGCCCTTGAAGGCGGGAAGCTGGGGCCCCGCCGGCGATCCGCCGCCTCCCGGCGCCGGCGCCCGGCTAGCCAATCGAGCCCTCCATCTGCAGCTCGATCAGCCGGTTCATCTCCACCGCATACTCCATCGGGAGCTCCTTGGTGATCGGCTCGATGAATCCGTTGACGATCAGCTTGGACGCCTCGTCCTCGGGGATGCCGTGCGCCATCAGGTAGAACAGCTGGTCGTCACCGACCTTGGAGACGGTCGCCTCATGGCCGACGTTGACGTCGTCCTCGCCGATTCGGATTGTCGGATAGGTGTCCGAGCGCGAGCGCTCATCGAGCAGCAGCGCGTCGCAGACCACCTTCGAGCGCGCGCCGTGGGCGCCCTTCGCGATCTCGAGCAGGCCGCGATAGGACCCGCGCCCGCCGTCCTTCGAGATCGACTTGGCGAAGATGTTCGAGGTCGTGTTGGGCGCGGCGTGGATGATCTTGCCGCCGGCGTCCTGATGCTGACCCTTGCCCGCAAACGCGATCGACAGGATCTCCCCGTGGGCGCGCTCTCCGAGCAGGTACACGCTCGGGTACTTCATGGTCAGCCGCGAACCCAGGTTGCAATCGACCCACTCCACCGTGGCATCCTCCTGCGCCACCGCGCGCTTGGTCACCAGGTTGAACACGTTCGTCGACCAGTTCTGCACCGTCGTGTAGCGGATCCGGGCGCCGGGCTTGGCGATCAGCTCGACCACCGCGGAGTGCAAACTGGAGCTCGAGTACGTGGGCGCCGTGCAGCCTTCTACGTAGTGCACGTACGAGCCGGGCTCGGCGATGATCAGCGTCCGCTCGAACTGGCCCATGTTCTCGGTGTTGATCCGGAAGTAGGCCTGGAGCGGCATCTCCACGTGAACGCCCTCGGGCACGTACACGAACGATCCGCCGGACCACACGGCCGAGTTGAGCGCCGCCAGCTTGTTGTCGTTGGGCGGGATCACGGTGGCCAAGTACTCGCGCACGATGTCCTCGTGCTCGCGCAGCCCCGAGTCCATGTCCTTGAAGATCACGCCCTGC
Organism: uncultured Solirubrobacterales bacterium; assembly: GCA_963719355.1. Taxonomy (GTDB): domain Bacteria; phylum Actinomycetota; class Thermoleophilia; order Solirubrobacterales; family Solirubrobacteraceae; genus Palsa-465. Next base: position 48,624 of record CAVRBZ010000002.1, read on the forward strand.
TTCTCGAGGTCCTCGCGCACCTGGTGATAGACGACCTCGGACTCGTACTGGGCGCCCACGCCAGACAGGAACTTGCGCTCGGCCTCGGGGATGCCCAGACGGTCGAACGTGTTCTTGACGTCCTCGGGCACGTCGTCCCAGGAGCGGCCGGGCTTCTCCGAGGCGCGCACGAAGTAGTGAATGTCGTCGTAGTCCACCTCGGCCAGCAGCGGCGAGCCCCACGTGGGCTGCGGACGGGACAGGAAGTGATCCAGCGCCTTCAAGCGGAAGTCGCGCATCCACTGCGGCTCTGACTTGAATTCCGAGATCTTCTCGACGATCTCGCGGTTCAGCCCCTTGGGGGCCTTGTAGAGATAGTTCTCGGCGTCGTGGAAGCCGTAGCGCTGCTCGTAATCGGCGTTGATCGCCGCGAGGGCCTCATTCTCTGTGACGGCCACTACTCCACCTCCAGCTTGATCGTCTTGTCTTCGATGATCACCGCAAAAGTGTCCACCGGAACGTACGCGGGCAAAGTCTTCGGCTTCCCGGTTTTCAGGTCGAACTGCGATCCATGCCGCGGACACTCAACCGTACAGTTCTCCTGATCGAACTCCCCCTCCGCCAGCGGGCCGTTGTCATGCGAGCACCGGTCCTCGATCGCGTACAGGGTCCCGCCGCAGTTGAACACTCCGATCTCGAGGTCCTCCCATTCGACCAGGCGCCTCTCGCCGGGCGGAAGCTCCTCTACGGGGCAGACGTCGATGATCTCGGGCACGTAAGTCCTAGCGTTTTGATCGGATATACCGCAGAGTCTAGCGGCCGCCGGCCTCCCGCCGGCCCCCGGCAGACGCCCGGCTACGGCGCCCACCCGCCATGCAGGATGAGGATCAGCCAGAGCGAGGCGAGCGCCGACCCGATTAGCCCGACGGCCGGACGTCCGCAGAACATCCATGCTGCCGGATTGCTCGCTACCGACGGTTTCTACGCCGCGTTGCTCTCCGGCTCCCAGTCCACCGCATGCCCGAGCGAGGCGCCCTTAAGCACCTTCAGCGACAGCAGCGCGCACTTCATCCGCGTCGCGGAGATGTCAATCCCCAGCAGGTCGAGCACGAACGACCGATCCAGCCGCAGCACCTCGTCCACCGGCATCCCCTTAACCTCATCCGAGGTCATCGACGCCGCCGCCTGCGAGATCGCGCACCCGTGCCCGGAGAACCGCACGTCCTCGATCCGCCCCTCGCTGTCCACCGCCAGCTGTACCCGCAGCTCATCCCCACACAGCGGATTGAGATCGTGGAACTCCAGATCCGGCCGCTCGATCTCAGCCCCCGGCGGGCTCCAGTTATGGGGGTGCTTGTAGTGGTCGAGGATGTTCTCGCGGTACAGCTCGTCCATCGCCAACTAGCGTAGCGTTCCGCTGCATCAGCACCTCCACGGCCAATCCATAGTCCAGCCGGTCCCCGGCCGATAGCGGCCGGCACGTGTTCTGATCCACCGCACCTCCGCGCGCGCTCTGCCGCTCGGCAAGCCCCTCTCCGCGTGCCGGGCCACACCCAACCGACGCTGCCACCACTCGCCCGTCCGGCCGTCTGAACCTCACCGCCCCGCTACCGGCCGACTCCACCCGAAACCCACCCTCGTGCACCAGCCGATGGTGAAACGAGCACAGCTGAACCAGATTCTCGATCGAAGTGGGGCCGCCCTTCGCCCAGTGCTGGATGTGGTGGGCGTGCAGGAACCGCTCGTGCGTGCACCCGGGGAACCGACAGCCGTGGTCCCGGCTCCGCAGCGCCCGCCGCAGCGCCGGCGGAATCCTCCGCGTCCGTCTGCCCACGCTCAGCGGCCGCCCGTCCCGCTCCACGATCCGCACCACCGCCGCATCGCACCCGAGCCGCCTCGCCGTCTCAGGCGCCAGCGCCGGCCCATCCGCCACATGGCACCGCTCCACCACCTCGTCCGACTCGAGCGTCCGCGCATCCACATGCACCACCAGCTCGCATGGATCAGCCCCGCCACCCGCCGCGGCGGACTGCGCCAGCGCCCCCCGCGCCATCGCCACCAACGCATCGGCCCGGCACGCCCCGGCGGGCGACGCCACGTACTGGTCACCCTCGCCGGGCGCCGCCTCGAGCGCCCGAACGGCATTCACAACGAGCGTGCCGGCTTCTGCCGCCAGCCGGCCTTCGATCCGCAGCGACCCGTCGTCGTTCCAGCTCCACCTCAGATAGCGCTGCTCATGCGCACGCTCCGCCGCGCTGAGCGTCGCCGACAGCGCACCTGAATAGCACCGCACGAGCTTCTCCAGCTGCGCGCCGGTGGCATGCCGCGCGATCTCCAACAACCCGGGCTCGGTTTCCGCCGTCGCCACCCGGCTCAGCGCCCGGACCTTGCAATACGACAGCTCGCCGCGCGAGAAAGCGTCCAGTGTCAACGGCAGTTCCCGCAGCCGCCGCGCCACCCGCAGATGTTCTCGTGCCGTGACCAGCCCGATCGAGCACCTCCACGACAGCCAGTGCGCACACGACTTGACGCCCCACTCCGCCCAACCGCCGCGGTCGTCGAACTCCGCCACCAGCTCGAGCCACCGGCACGTCGCCGCCGCAATGTGCGCAGCCAGCTCGCAGATCTCACGCTCGAGCTCTGCGAGCGAAATCCGCGGCTCTTCCGCCTCCGCCTGCCTCGGCTCAGTCGAACACATGTTCGATATGGTACGGGCACCGTCGGACGCAACGATCGAGCCGGTCGGCAGACCCACGCGCAACCGTCGGGTTTCGTTTCCGCGGAAACGCCCGGCGTCGCCGGCCAGGACGGAACCGTTCCAGCGGACGGTGTTGCACAGAAAGCGGCGCGGGGGATTTGTTGCGTCAGGTCACACCCGCCGGACGTTCCGGTTGGCGCATTGCTCGGGGAGCACCCACGGGCGCCCTCGCCGAGCGCGGCGGCGGGCCCCGGGGCGGTCAGCGCTCCGTTCGCCGGGGTGACCTGCGGTTATCCCGGAGGGCGGGCGATGGGTTGCCGTCCAACTGCGCACTCGGCGGCGCGCGCGGCGCGAGCGCGGAGTTGGACGCGATAGTGGCGGCAAAGTCCGCACTCGCTCCTCCCGGCCGCTCGAGTGCGAAGTTCGGGCGATTGCGGCCTCGGCTCCGGGAGTAAGCGATTGCGGCTCCGGGTCCGTGAGCCCACCTCTCCCGCGCGACCGACCCCTCCCGCGCGCCCACTCTCCCGCGCGCTGATCGCGCCGCCCGGCGGTGAGGACACCGACCTGCACCACCCTTAGCGGTGGCGTATATCTTGCGTAGCGGTTTGCATGCGAGGCAGAGCCGCAGCCAATCTGTGAGCCGGCGTCAACCGAGTGTCAAAGCAGTGGGCGCTTTGCGGGCCGCCGCCGGCGCGGCCGTGGTTCTCGGCGCCGCGAGCTTAGGAGGAGCCATCAGCCCGAGCGCCGCCAGCCGGACCGCCACCGTTGCGCCGGCGAGCCCGATGATCACGATCACCTCCCCACGCAACGGCGCTTCCTACGAGCGTGGGGTACGAGTCTTGGCGCGTTTCACCTGTGGCGCGCGTGCCGTCGCCGCACGCGGGTTTGTCGCGGGCCGGCTCCCCGCACACCGGCTCCCCGCACACCGGCTCACCGCACGTGGGAGCGCCGCACGCATGGCCGCCGCACACAGAACCACCGAACGTGACATCGCCGCGCGCGGCACCGCCGCAGCTCGCATCCACGCCGGCGGGGTCACGCAACCCGCCGCCACTTGCCAGGGAAGCTTGGCGCCAGGTCATGCGCTCGACACGCGCTCAGCCGGCCCGCACAGCTTCACGGTCACCGCCACCGACGCCGCCGGCAACACGGTCACTAAGACCGTCCACTACACCGTCTGGGCATACGTGAACCCACTCCGGATGGTGGCGGGGCTACAGGCGAGCCGCATCGACATGGGCGTCGACTACTCGGGCTCAGGTCCAATCCTCGCGATCGGCCGGGCACAGGTGGTGCTCGCCACCGATCGGCTCGCCGGCCCCGAGAGCTGCTGGGGAAAGACCTGCGTGCCGCCGCCGGGGACCATGATCGTGTACCGGCTCGTCGACGGCCCGTTCGCGGGCAAGTACGTCTACGTGGTCGAGAACATCACGATCAGCGTCAAGGCGGGGCAAATGGTGAGGGCCGGCGAGAAGATCGCCGTCCTTCATGAGGGCTCCCCGAACCTGGAGCTCGGTTGGGCGTTGGGCCGAGGCGCCTGGACGCTGGCGGCCGCCCGCAGGCACCAATGCTCCTGCCGTGATCCGGGCGGCTGGTCGTCGATCGAAGGGCGCAACTTCAACGCCCTCCTGGCGTGGCTGGGTGCGCCGTCGGGATATCTGACGAAGATCCCGGCCAACCAGCACATGCCCCGTGGCTGGCCGAGGCTCCCGCTGGTCCACCCGGCATAGCAGGGCATCGTCGAGCGCCGGCGAGAACGCTGCGAACCATTCGAGGAGCGTCAGCAGAGGCGGGCAATCGAGGAGCTGTCCGACAACGCAGACGAGTCCGCGCGCGACGCCATCCGGCGCCTCAGCGGTCTGGAGGACTCGGTTAAGCACGTCGGACTCGAAGCGGCCGCCGTCCAGCGCAGCTCATCGCCAACGCCGTCGACGCGTCAGCCCAGCTCGCCGGCGATCGCCGCCACCGCACGCTCCACGTCCACGCGCGAGACATCCAGGTGCGTCACCGCGCGCACCTGGTGCGCGTCGAACGCCTGGAGCTCGACTCGGTCGGCCAGCCGCGCCACCAGCCCTGGCGCATCGTCGACCGAGAAGATCACGATGTTGGTTTCGACGGTCGCCACATCCAGCCGCACGTCGGGCAACGCCGCCAATCCGCGGGCCAGCACCTGGGCGTTCGAGTGGTCCTCGGCCAACCGTGAGACGTGGTGATCGAGCGCGTACAGGCATCCCGCGGCCACGATCCCCGACTGCCGGAACGCGCCACCGAGCATCTGCTTCCACCGCCACGCCTCGTCGATCAGCTCGCGCGAGCCGGCTAGCACAGCGCCCACCGGCGCCCCCAGGCCCTTGGTGAAATCAATCCACGCTGTGTCGAATCCGGAAGCGAACGAAGAAGCCGGCACTCCCGACGCCACCACCGCATTCAGCAGCCGGGCGCCGTCAAGGTGTGCCCGCAGCCCGAACCGCGAAGCCACCTCCAGCACGCCGCGAACCGCATCCAAGGGCCAGACCCGTCCGCCGCCCAGGTTGCTGGTCTGCTCCACGCACACGAGCCGAGACCGCGGCATGTATCGATTCCCAGAGGGCCGCACCGCAGCCTCCAAATCAGCACCGGTGAACACGCCGCGGTCGCCGGCCAGCACGCGCACCATCAGCCCCGAAAGCACCGCTGGCCCGCCCGCCTCCGAGTTCACCGGATGTGCCGTGCGGTCCAGGATCACCTCATCGCCACCCGGCCGCGCGTGCAACCGCAAAGCGATCTCGTTGCACATCGTGCCGCTGGGCAGGAAAACCGCCGCCTCGTGGCCCAGCAATTCAGCCACGCGCTCTTCCAACCGCTGGGTCGTCGGATCGAGACCGCGCTGCTCGTCGCCGACCACCGCAGAAGCGATGGCCGCGCGCATCTCGTCAGTAGGACGCGTCTGCGTGTCGCTGTACAGGTTGATCGGGGCCAACTCGGCCCGCAGCCTACCGGCGCCCGCGCCGGCGCAGCGCGCCGCGCACCCGCCGCGTTCAGTCCAGCTGCAGCGTGCTGCGCACCCGGCCCAGCCCCTCGATCAGACGATCCACATCCCCCGAAGAGTTATGCACCGCGAACGACGCCCGCGTCGTCGCCGGCACGCCCAGCCGGCGCATCAGCGGCTGTGCGCAGTGGTGTCCGGCCCGGACGCACACCCCCGACCGACCGAGGATGTCGGCGATGTCGTGCGGATGGGCGCCGTCCAAGGTGAACGACACCAACGCCCCCCGGTCCGCGGCGCTCGTGGGCCCTTGCACCGCCAGGCCCGGAACCTCCACGGACAGCCGCTCCAGCGTCTCCGCCACCAGCGCCTGCTCGTGCGCACGAATGGACGGCACGCCCAGCGCGCGGATCCAGTCCACGGCCGCACCCAGGCCGATCGCCTCGGCGATCTGCGACGTGCCGGCCTCGAACTTCCACGGCAGGTCGGTCCAGGTCGATTCGTTGGCCGCCACCGTCCGGATCATGTGGCCGCCGCCGATGAACGGCGGCATTTCCTCGAGCAGCGCGCGCCGCCCGTGCAGCACCCCGATGCCGGTGGGCCCGTAGGCCTTGTGTCCCGTCCACGCGTAGAAGTCCACATCCAAGTCAGGAAGCCACACCGGCATCTGCGGCACCGCCTGTGTCCCGTCCACCAGCACGACCGCCCCGCAAGCATGCGCGCGCCGGGCAATCGAAGCCACCGGGTTCACGGTTCCCAGGACGTTCGAGACGTGCACGACACCCACCAGCCGAGGACCGCGCGCCAGCAACGCGTCGAGCGCTTCCATATCGAGGAAGCCGTCAGTGCTCACCGGCACATACGCGAGCTCGGCCTCTCTGTCCTGGCAGAGCAGCTGCCACGGCACGATGTTCGAGTGGTGCTCCATCTCGGTCAGCACCACCAGGTCGCCGCGCTGGACGTTCTGCCGCCCCCACGTGTACGCGACCATGTTGATCGCGGCGGTGGCGTTCGCCGCGAAGATCGTCTCCTCCGGAGAAGAGCCCAGCCACGCAGCGATCCGCGCCCGCGCGCCCTCGTACAGATCGGTCGCCTCGGCCGCCAGCGGATACACCCCGCGATGAATCGACGCGCGCGACTGCGTGTAGTAAGACGTCATCGCATCGATCACCGCATCCGGTGTCTGCGACGTCGCCGACGAATCGAGATACACCACCGGCCGCCCGTCGAACGACCGGTTTCGCAGCACCGGGAACTGCGAGGCCACCTCTTCGACAGCAACCCCGGAGACGCCGGAACCCCGACCGACAGAAACCCCGGAAGCCCGACCGGAAACCCGACCCGAGACCGCAGTCACTACGCCGCCGCCTCGATCTCGTCGGTGATCCACGCGTAACCGCGCGCCTCGAGCGCGTCGACGAGCTCCGGCCCACCCTCGCGCACGATCCGTCCTTGGTACATCACGTGCACGTGCGAGGGCTGGACCAGGTGCAGGATCCGCTGATAGTGGGTGATGATCAGCACGCCCATGTCCGGCCCGGCGACCGCATTGACCCCGTTGGCCACGACCCGCAACGCGTCAATATCCAATCCCGAGTCGGTCTCGTCCAGGATCGCCATGAACGGCCGCTGCAGCGCCAGCTGCAATATCTCCATCCGCTTCTTCTCGCCCCCCGAGAACCCCTCGTTCAGGTACCGAGAGGAGAAGTCGCGCGGAACGTTCGTCAGCTTCATCGCGGCCTCGACCGTCTGACGGAACTCGCGCAGAGGCACAGGCTCTTCCCCGCGCGCCTCGCGGTGCGCGTTCAACACGGTCCGCAGGTACTTGGTCACCGTCACGCCCGGCACCGCGACCGGATACTGGAAGGCCATGAACAGCCCCATCCGGGCGCGCTCGTCGGGGTCGGCCTCGGTCACGTCCTCACCGTGGAACACGATCTGGCCTTCGGTCACCTCGAACCCAGGGTGACCCATCACAGCGTTCGCCAGCGTCGATTTGCCCGAGCCGTTGGGCCCCATCAGCGCGTGGATCTCGCCGCGGTCGACGACCAGGTCCACACCCCGCAGGATGTCCTTCTCGCCCGCTCGGACGTGGAGGTTTCGTATTTCTAGATCTGCCATATCAAGCTTTCCAATTCGGGAACCGGTCAGGCTGTCCGCGCGAGTTCGGTGCGCCGTGAGAACTCGACGAGCTCATCCAGCGTGGTCGTCTGCAGCGAGCGGATGATTCCGCCCTGCACGCGCGTCCACAACAGCTTGGTGGCGCAGCCGCGCCCGGCGTCGGGCTCGTGCGAGCACAGCACCCGCTCGGTGTGGTCGTGCACGAAGCACTCCATCGGCGCGATGGCGCCTTCCAGCGCCTGCACCACGTCCACCATCGCGATCTCCTCCGCGGGCCGCGCCAGCCAGTAGCCGCCGTGCGCGCCGCGCGCGCTCATCACGAGGCCCGCTTTGCGCAGCCGCGCCACGACCTGCTCCAGATACGCGAGCGGTAAGCCCTCGGCGTCGGCGATCGCCTTCAGAGAGGTCGGCTGCTCGGGCGACTGGCGCCCGAGCTCGACCATCAGCCGCACGCCGTACTCCGCCTTGGACGAGAAGATCATCGGACGCATATCCTACCAGCACGGTCGGATTGCCCGACACGCCGATACTGGGCCTCGCTGCGCTCGGCGTCCCTGGGACCGTTCCGCCGGGCATCCATGCCCGGCGGGCGACCGCCCCCCGCTACGCTCAGCCGAGATGCGCGCCCAGACAGTCCGCCGCGACTCCACCGGCCCCCTCGCCACCTCCGAAGACGTCGCGGCCGCCGCGGCCGCCGCGCGCGAGCGGGGGCGCATCGGGATCGACACCGAGTTCATGTCCGAGGGCCGCTACCGGGCGCTCCTCTGCCTGGTCCAGATCGCCGTCGACGACGCCGCGGACGCACCCAAGCCGCGCATCGACCTGATCGATTCGCTTGACCACATCGACGTGACACCCGTCGCGCAGCTGCTGGCGGATCCGTCGATCGAGGTGGTGCTCCACGCCGGCCGCCAGGACATCGCGATCCTCCGCCGCGCCTGGAACACCGAGATCAACAACATCTTCGACACCCAGCTGGCCGCCGGCTTCGTCGGCGCGGGCGCCCAGACCGGGTACGGCAACCTGCTCGGGACGATGCTCGGCCGCCGCGTGGGCAAGACGGCCAGCTACACGCGCTGGGACGCGCGGCCGCTCAGCGATGAGCAGCTCAGCTACGCCGCGGAGGACGTCGCGCACCTGCTCGAGCTGGCCGACGAGCTCCAGCGCCGCCTGCGCGAGACGGGCCGCGAGGCCTGGGCGCGCGAGGAGTGCAAGCGGCTGGAGACCGCCACCGATGAGCGCGACCCCTACACCGCCTGGGAGCGGCTGTCGCGCATCGGGCAGCTCGACCCGCGCGCCCGTGCCGTCGCGCGCGAGCTGGCGGCGTGGCGCGAGCGCACCGCCGCCGACGAGGACCGCCCGGTGGGCTCGGTGCTGGCCGATCCGGCGCTGGTCGAGCTGGCCAAGCGCCACCCCTCGAACCTGAACGCGCTCGAGCACATCCGCGGCATGCACCCGTCCGGGATCAAGCGGCGCGGCGCGACCATCCTCGAGGCGATCGCGGCCGGCATGAAGGCGCCGCCGATTCCGCGGGAGGAGCCCCGGGGGCGCTCGGACCCCGAGGACGCCCCGCTGATCGTGCTGGCCGAGGCGCTCCTGCGGGCGCGCGCGCTCGAGGCCGGGCTCGCCTATGAGCTGATCGCCTCGCGCAGCGAGCTCGAGCTGATCGTCGCCGCCACGCGCCGGGGCGAGCGCGAGCCGGACGTGCGCACCCTCGAGGGCTGGCGCTCGGAGCTTGTCGGCGCCGACCTGCGCGAGCTGCTGGCGGGCCGACGCGCCATCTCGGTCGGGCGGCATCGCCGCCTCGCGGTCAGCGATCGCTAGCGCGGGCCCTCACGACGCGCCCACTTCGAGCCGCATGGACATCGCGGCGGCACGATCGAACATCGAGTTCGACAGCGCGTAGATGATCGGCCACGGCCGCGTGATGCTCCCAAGGACGATCTCGCGCAGGTCGCTGCTCGCCGTGGCGTAGGTGAGGCGCAGCTTGTGGCCGGGTGAGTTGGCGGCGCTCTGCAGCCCGGTGTCGCCGTTGGCCAGCGACCAGCCGCGCTTGCGCAGGACGTGGCCCTCGTCCTGCGCCAGCAGATCCGACGAGTCGTACCAGCGGTTGGTCACGACCAGGTCGACCGCGCAGAACGCGTTCGCCCCATGGTCGCAGCGGCGAAACTGCTGGACGATCCGCGATCCGGCCACGAGCGGCACCGCGCTCGCCGTCGGGGTGCGCTGAGCCTGGCTCGCCGCGCCGCAGCCCGCAAGCGAGCCGGCAACGAGAGCAACGGCGGCGAGGGCGCCTAGTCTTCGGCCGGTCATGGGTCGGAGCGAGAGCGTAGCCAAGCTCCCCGAGTGGGCCCGGGAGCTGCTCGATCGATCGCGCGTGGCACGGCTCGGGCTCCTCGACGACGACGGCGCTCCGCGCGTGCTGCCGGTTACCTACGCGCTCGCCGACGGCGCGCTAGTGACGGCGATTGACGACAAGCCGAAGACCCGACCCCCCGAGCGGCTGGCGCGCGTGCGCTGGCTGCGCGAGCGACCCCGTGCCGCGCTGACCGTGGACCACTACGAGGACGACTGGTCGCGGCTGGCCTGGGTGCAGGCGATCGGCCGGGTGAAGATCCTCGATGCCGCTGAGGCGCCGGACGCGCTCGCCGCCCTGACGCGCCGGTATGCCCAGTACCGCGACCGGACGCCCGACGGCCCCATCCTCCGACTCGAGCCGGACCGGCTCGTGTGGTGGCGAGCATGAACACGGGCGTCGGCCGCTACGCGCTGGGCGTGGCCGCGCTCGCGGTGATCTGCGGGTCGCTGGCCCTCGCCGCCGTGGCGATTCGCCGCCGCGCGCTGCCGGAGTGGACAGGGTCGCCCGCGCGGCTGGCCGAGACGGTCATCGGCCTGGCCTTGCTCGTGGCGATCCTCGAGCTGCTGGGCGCCGTCGGGCTGTTCGAGCTCGGGCCGGTGCTGGTTGCCTGCCTCCTCGCGTCCGCGGCCATCATCCGTGCCACCCCCGCGGCCGGCCGTCTCCGCGGGCAGCGCTCGTCGGCGATCGGCGCCGGCATCGTCATCGCGCTCCTCGGCGCCGCCACCGTCCTCGCCGAGTGGGGCGCCCTCACCATCCAGTCCTACGACGTCGGCATCCGCGGCTTCGACTCGCTCTGGTACCACCTACCGTGGGCGGCGAGCTTCGCGCAGACCGGGCATATCACGCCGCTGCGCTTCACCGACGTCGAGTACCTGACGCCGTTCTATCCCGCCACCGCCGAGTTGCTGCACGGTCTGGGGATCGTGCTGCTCGGGCGCGACACGCTCTCGCCCGGGCTGAACATGGTCTGGCTCGCGGGCACCCTGCTGGCCGCCTACTGCATCGGGCGCCCGCGCGGTGTAGGCGCCGCCACCCTGCTCGGCGCGGCGCTCGCCATGGCCACGACGATGATGGACTACTCGCAGGCCGGGAGCGCGGCCAACGATGTGGTCGCGGTTTTCTTCCTGCTCGCCGCGGTGGCGCTGCTCGTGAACGATCCCGCGCCGGAGCGCCCTGCGGCCCGAGTGCTCGCCGCGATCGCGGCCGGGCTCGCCGCCGGCACCAAGCTCACCGTGCTCGCGCCGGTTTTCGCGCTCACCATCGGCGTTGTCGCGATCGCCGCGCATAGAGAGCGGCTCCGCACCGCCGGGCTGTGGCTCGGAGCGCTGATCCTGGCCGGCGGCTTCTGGTACGCGCGCAACCTGATCGCGGTCGGCAATCCCCTGCCCTGGACCAGCCTCGGCGGCGTCCTGCCCACGCCCGCCCCGCCGCTCCAGCAGCACACCGGCTACTCCGTCGCCGACTATCTGGGCCGCTCGCACTTCTGGAGCCACTTCGCCCAGCCGGCCCTGGCGGACGGCCTCGGCCGCTGGTGGTACCTGATCCTCGCCGCGGCCATCATCGGTCCACTCCTCTGCCTGCTCCCGACGCGCTTGGGAAGAAACCACGTCCATCCTGAGGCTTCTTCCCAAGCACCCGTAAGGATGCTCGGGGCCGTCGCCCTGTTCTCCCTCGCCGCCTACCTCGTCACGCCAGAAACGGCCGCCGGCCCGACTGGCGACCCGGTCGGCTTCGGCTTCAACCTGCGCTACCTCGCGCCGGCCCTCGCGCTGTCGCTGGTCGTGGCACCGCTGGCGCCGCCGCTCTCTCAGGCGCCGCGTGCCCGCACCGCGACCATGATCGCGCTCGCCGTCATCCTGATCGGCACGGTGGCGCAGCCGCGGCTGTGGCCCTCCGGCCACGCGGTGGGCGCGATCGCCGTCGGCGCGGCGTTCCTTATCGGCATCGCCGTCCTCGCGGCCCGCCGTCCGCGCCGAGCCTCACTCGCCGTCCTCGCTGCGGCCGCCCTCGTCCTGATCGTGGGCGGCTACGCCCTCCAGGGCCACTATCTGCGCGGCCGCTACGCCTACCGGCCGGGCGTCTCGTATCTCGCGAAGGTTTGGGCGTTGTTCCGGACCGTTCAGCACGCCCGCGTCGGCGTCGTCGGCACGTTCGGTGGTTTCTTCTCCTATCCCCTGTACGGCCTCGACGCCTCGAACCACGTCCAGTACGTGGCGGAGCGCGGCCCCCATGGCTCGTTCACGCCGATCAGCACCTGCGCTCGATGGCGAGCCCGGCTGAACACCGACCACTTGAAATACATCATCACCACACCCGCGCGCGACCCTTGGCACCCACGGAGTCTGCAACCCTCGCCGGAAGATCGCTGGACCGCGTCGGACCCCGCGGCGCAGGCGGTGTTCCGCGAAGTGGCCAACGGCCAGCCGATCGTCGTCTACCGCATCCGTGCTCCGTTCGACCCGATGAGCTGCGGGTAAGCTCAAAGCTGCTGATGTCTGCTACTGCTGACCCCCTGGCCGATCCCGAGCTGCTCGAGACCGAGTGGGACCTCAGCCCGCTCCTCGACGGGCGAGTCACCGGCGGCGACGAGCGCGCCGCCGCCGAAGGCATGCTCGACGAGGCGAGGGAGCGCGCCGCAAAGTTCGCCGAGACGTACGCCGGCAAGGTCGCCGGGCTCGACGCCGACGGTCTCGAGGGCGCGATGCGCGAGCTCGAGGCGGTCAACGATCTTGTCGGGCGCGTCGGCTCCTACGCCAGCCTGCGCTTCTCCACCGACACCGCCGAGCCCGCGCGCGGCGCGTTGCTGGCGCTCGTGCAGGAGCGCGGCACCGAGATCGAGACGCTGCTGTTGTTCTTCGAGCTCGAGTGGGCGACGCTCGAGGACGCCCGCGCGCAGGAGCTGCTCGCCTCAGAGCAGCTCGAGCGCTACCGCCATCACCTCGAGAGCGTCCGGCGCTACCGCCCCCACCTGCTCTCCGAGAGCGAGGAGAAGATCGTCACCGAGAAGTCGATCTCCAGCGAGGCCGCCTGGGCCCGGCTGTTCGGCGAGCTCGTCGCCGCGCTCAGGGTCGAGCTCGACGGGCAGGAGCTGACTCTCGACGTCGCGCTCAGCCGGCTTCAGACCGCCGACCGCGAGGTCCGACGCGCCGCCGCGGAGGCCGTTTCCCGCACACTCGAGCCGGGGCTGCGCACGCGGGGCTTCATCTACAACACGCTGCTCTACGACAAGTCGGTTGAGGATCGCCTGCGTCGCTACCCGCACTGGCTGGCCAGCCGCAACCTCTCCAACGAGGCCTCCGACGAGTCGGTGATGGCGCTGATCGAGGCGGTTCGCGCCCGCTTCGACATTCCCCAGCGCTGGTACCGGCTGAAGGCCAAGCTGCTGGGGATCGACCGGCTGTGCGACTACGACCGCTCCGCCCCGGTGCTGCGCGAGGATGCCACCTACACGTTCGCGCAGGCGCGCGAGCTCGTGCTCGACACCTACCAGTCCTTTTCCCCCGTGGCCGGAGCGCTCGCGCGGCGCTTCTTCGAGGAACGCTGGATCGACGCGCCGCCCCGGCCGCACAAGCGCGGCGGCGCCTTCTGCGCCTACACCGTCCCGAGCGTCCACCCGTACGTGATGCTGAACTTCACCGCCCAGCGCCGAGACGTGCTGACCATGGCTCACGAGCTCGGCCACGGCCTGCACGCCGCGCTGGCCCAGCCCCAGGGCGTCTTTCACCAGTCGACGCCGCTGACGCTGGCCGAGACCGCCTCGGTGTTCGGCGAGGCGCTCGTGTTCGGCCGGATGCTGAGCGAGATCGGCGACGACGAGCAGCGGCTGGGGCTGCTGGCCGAGCGGATCGACGGGGCGATCGCCACGGTGTTCCGCCAGGTGGCGATGAACCGCTTCGAGCACCTGGTGCACACCCGCCGGCGCAGCGACGGAGAGTTGTCGGCTGACCGGATCTGCGAGCTGTGGGTCGAGGCGCAGAGCGAGCTGTTCGGCGACTCGGTGGACATGACCGAGGGCTACCGCTTGTGGTGGTCCTACGTGCCCCACTTCATCAACACGCCTGGATACGTCTACGCCTACGCCTACGGCCTGCTGCTTGCGCTGTCCGTCTACAGCCGCTACCTGGAGGAAGGCGAGCCGTTCGTAGCGAGCTACCTAGAGCTGCTCTCCGCCGGCGGCTCGCGCAGCCCCGAGCAGCTCGCCGAGATCGTCGGCATAGATCTCACCGATCCTGGCTTCTGGGACTCGGGGCTCGCTCTGGTCGAGAAGCAGCTGGCGGAGGCCGAGCAGCTCGCCAATCAGTGATATGAGGTTTTGCGCGTGCGCGCGCGTTCCTCCTGGCGCGCGACCACGTTGACGATCAGCTTCATCACCTGGTCTATCCCGGTGGCCTTGGCGTCGCCCTTCTCGAATGCCTCGCGCCAGTCGCGCACATGCCCCTTGGTCGCCAGCTCGTTGAAGTGCGAGCGCGGCAGCGAGATCCGGACTTTGGCGTCGGCGGCAATGTCCTTGCTCACCTTCGGTCCGGGCAGCTCGATCCGGTACATCTGCACGTCACCGCGACCCCGGAGCTCGAGCCCGGCCACCAGCTTCAAGTTGGCGAGCGCCGGCACCTCGTCGAGGAACCGCTTGACCGCGGTCTCGATCAGGGACTTGGTGTCGGAGGCCATGCTCAGATCTTGTGGCGCTCGAGCAGCTTGCGCCCGATCACCATGCGCTGAATTTCCGAGGTGCCCTCACCGATCAAGAGCAGCGGCGCGTCGCGGTACAGGCGTTCGATCTCGTACTCCTTGGAGTAGCCGTACCCGCCGTGGATGCGCAGGCATTCCTCGGCGCAGAGGCGGCCCGTCTCGGAGGCGAACAGCTTGGCCATCCCGGCCTCGATGTCGGAGCGCTCTCCGGCATCCTTGAGCCGCGCCGCGCGCATCGTGAGCAGCCGGGCCGCTTCGACCTGGGTGGCCATGTCGGCCAGCTTGAATTGGATCGCCTGGTGCTGGGCGATCGGCTTGCCGAACGCCCGCCGCTCCTGCGCGTACTTCAGCGCGAGCTCGAGCGCGCGCTGGGCCAGGCCCACCCCGCGCGCGGCCACGTTCACCCGCCCCAGCTCGAGCGCGTCCATCATCTGGGCAAAGCCCCTGTTCACACCCGCCGCCTCGCCACCCAGAATGTTCTCCACCGGGCAGCGGTAGCCGTCGAACACCAGCTCCGTCGACTCCACGCCCTTGTAACCCATCTTCTTGATCTTGGGCGGAACGCTGAAGCCGGCGTACTCGCCCGTGTTCTCGGACACGCCCGGCTCCTTCTCCGCGATGAAGCAGGTCAGCCCGCGGTGCTTGGGATCGGCCGTCGGGTCGGTCCGGACGAGAACGAACACGAGCGCGGAGAGCAGGCCGTTGGTCACCCACATCTTCGTGCCGTTGATCTCGTAGTGCGTGTCGTCGACCTTCTTGGCCGACGTCTTGATCGCCGCCACGTCAGAGCCGAGCTCCGGTTCGGACAGGCTGAACGCGGCCCGCATCTCGCCCGTGGCCATGTTCGGCAGGTACTTCTGCTTCTGCTCCTCGGTGCCGAACTTCATCAACAGGTACGAGCCGATGAAGTGGGTGTTGACGATCCCCGCGATCGAGATCCATCCCCGCGAGAGCTCCTCGACGATCATCGCGTAGGTGGTCAGGTCGAGCCCCATCCCCCCGTACTCCTCGGGGATCGTCACCCCGAACAGCCCGAGCTCCTTCATCTGCTCGACGATCGGCTCCGGGAACTCGTCCTCGTGGTCGTAATGCTCGGCGTTCGGGATGATCTGCTCGTCGGCGAACTGGCGCATCATCTCGGTGATCGCCTTCTGCTCGTCGGTCTTCTCGCTGTAGGGAGTCGCGATGGCCATGGTCGTGCTTGCTCCTCGGTTCTCAGGGGAGCAGCCGAGCATATCCAGCCATCGGGGGTTCGCCGTCCGTAAAAGTCCTGGATCAGCTGCCGCTACGCGCGATCGCCGCGGCCTCTGACTTGACACCGTGCTTCCAGTCGGTCTCGGGCTTGCTCTCGAGCTCACCGTCGACCTCGACCTCGAGGCGCTCGTTGAAGAAGCACAGCCGCCCGGCGATCTTGTCGGCCGCCTGCAGCGGTTCGTCGTAGCACCAGATCAGGTCCTTGACGATCTCGCCGTTCTCACGGCGCACCGAGAAATACGCCGCCGTGCCCTTGTACGGGCAGCGGGTGACGGTGTCGCTCGGCTCGAGCTCGGCCGACACGTCCTCGCGCGGCAGGTACCAGCGGGTCGGCAGGTTGGACTCGAACAGCGCGATCGCGTCATCTGACTCGGCCAGGACCTCGCCGTCCAAGGAGATCCGGATGCGGCGCGAGGTGGCCAGCACGTCGACCCGGTGGTAGGGGTCGCGGGGATGGACGAACACCTCCTCGTCCTCCTCGAGCCACTGATCCATCCGGGCCCAGTAGAACGCGATCAACCCCTTGAGCGGCTCGGCTCCCTCCAGCGGCTCCGGGTAGGACCAGGCAGCCGCGTCCTCGACCCGGTCGCCCACGCGGATCGTGTAATAGGACGCCTCGCCCTTCTTGGGGCACCGGGTGTGGCGGTCGGACGGCTCGAGCACATCCGCGCGGACGTCCTCGGGCAGGAAGTAATAGACCGGCTGATGGCCTGACTCTTGGAGCAATAGGGTGTTGCGGCTGTCGGCGATCGTCTCGCCACCCAGCACGACCCGCACCCACTTCGGCGAGCGCTCCATGTACATCGCGTGGCCGGGCGCCGGCGTGTTGAAGTTGAACGTGCCCGCGGGTTTACGCCCCAACGGCCCTGTGCCGGACATCAGCCCCATGCGATCGCGAGCTTAAGGGGAAAAGCCGCCGGCTGCAACCTGATCGATCGCCGGTTTCCGCTCGGCGAGCTCCGCTCGGAGCCGAACCCGCATTCAATCGATCTGGGCCCCCTTGCGCCGGCGGCCGAGCGGGATTCTCGCCGAATCTTCGGCAGAGGATGGCCAAAATGGACGGATGTCCTATGAGGAGCTTCTTCCCCATCCGGCTTGCCACGCGTCTTGGGCCACGCGCCTGGCCCCGCGTCAGCCCGCCACCACGATGCCCAGCCAGACGATGGCCAGCGAGACCAGGAAGACCGCCGCATCCAGCGCGTGGGACTGAGGTCGGCGCAGGTGGGCGCCGATCAGGATCCCCACCACGACGACCAGGCCCAGCTTTACCTGCAGCGTGGAGTCGCCCCAGCGGTGAAAGTGGGCGGCCATCGCGGTGCCGGAGAGGATCAGCACCGCGAACGCGATCAGCGTCCCGATCCCGAACCGGCGCGCCGCCGCCCGCAGCGCCCCGCGTTCGCCCGCGCTGCGCAGCACGGGCACCACCACCGCGGCCAGCATCAGCTGCCCGCCGACGAAGAACGCCATGCCGAGCAGGTGCAGCCAGAGCACGCCGTTCCAGAATGTCACCGTGCTCGATCCTGGCACACTGGCCGCCCCATGAACTTCGCTCGCGACGTCGTCGATGCCGCCCCGGGCGAGCGCCTTGCCCTAGTCGAGCTCGCCCGAGACGGCCGCCGGCGCGAGTGGACGTTCGGCGAGGTCGCGGACCGCAGCGCGCGCCTGGCCGGGGCGCTGGTCGAGACGCACGGTGTGTCCCGCGGCGACGTCGTGATGACGCTGATCGGCAACCGGCCCGAGTGGGTGCTGACGATGGTCGCGTGCTTCCGGATCGGCGCCGTCGCGCTGGCCTGCAACGAGCAGCTCCGGACCAAGGACCTGGTCCACCGGATGGCCGCCGCCCGGCCGAGGCTGATCGTGGCCGATGAGCGCAACCTGTCCGAGCTGTCCGCCGCGGGCCCAGAGTGCTCCGTGCTCGCCGTGCCCGACGAGCGCCTGTTCGAACGAACTGCCCAAGCCGCGCCGGCGGTCGACCTCGCGCCGGACGACCTCTGCCTGATCACGTTCACGAGCGGCACCACCGGCGAGCCGACCGGGGTGGTCCACGGTCAGCGCTATCTGCCCGGACAGCGTCTGCAGTCTGAGCACTGGCTCGATGCCCGAGCCGGAGATCTGGTGTGGTGCACGGCCGCCACCGGCTGGTCCAAGTCAGCCCGGAACACGTTCATCGCGCCCTGGCTGCGCGGCGCGGCCGCGCTGCTGCACGACGCCCGCTTCGAGCCGGCCCAGCGGCTCGAGATCCTCGAGTCCGAGCGCGTCAACGTGCTGTGCATGGCCCCCACCGAGTACCGCGTGATCGCCAAGCGCGCCCAGCTCCGGCCGTTCCCCGACCTGCGCTCGCTCGTGGCCGCCGGTGAGGCGCTCAACCCCGAGGTGATTCGCGCCTTCCGCGAGGAAATCGGCCTCGAGATCCGTGACGGGTACGGCCAGACCGAGACCGGACAGCTGACCGGCAACTCGGTGGGTGAGCCCGTCCGGCCCGGGTCGATGGGCCGCCCCCTGCCGGGAGTGGACCTCCGGGTCGACGACGGCGAGCTCGTGCTGGCCGACCCCGGCACCGACCCCACGTTCTTCGTCGGCTACCTCGACGGCACGGCCGCCCCGGCCGGCCGACCCTGGCGAACCGGCGATCGGGTGAGCGAGGACGCGGACGGCTATCTCTACTTCGAGGGGCGCACCGACGACGTGATCATCTCGGCCGGCTATCGCATCGGGCCGTTCGAGGTCGAGTCAGCGCTCGTTTCCCACGTGGCGGTGGCGGAGGCGGCGGTCGTGGCCGCCCCGGACGAGGAGCGCGGAGCCGCGGTGCGCGCGGTGGTCGTCCTGCGCGACGGCTTCGCCCCTGGCCCCGAGCTGGTCGCCGAGCTCCAGGAGCACGTCAAGGACCAGACCGCCCCCTACAAGTACCCCCGCATCGTCGACTTCGCCGAGGAGCTGCCGAAGACTGCATCGGGAAAGATCCGGCGGGCGCAGCTGCGGCGCGAAGCCCCCGCGCCGCGCTAGGCTGGACTTCGCGAATGCCCGAGCGCCGGCCCGTTATCGGAATCTGCACCGCGCTCGCGCGTGCCCGATGGGGCGTGTGGGAGCGCGATGCCGCGCTCCTCGCGGTCAGCTACATCGCCGCCATCCAGCGCGCCGGCGGACTGGCCGTGATGATCCCGCCCGACGGGCGTCTCGTGGACGGCCCGGATGAGATCCTCGATCTCCTCGACGGACTGATCCTGGCCGGCGGAAACGACATCGATCCCGCCTGCTACGGCGCCGACCCCCATCCCGAGACCCACCACACCGTGCCCGAGCGCGACCGCAGCGAGTTGGCCCTGGCCCGCCGCGCGATCGCGCGCGACATGCCGGTCCTCGGCATCTGCCGCGGGATGCAGCTGATCAACGTCGCGTTCGGCGGCACGCTCAGCCAGCACCTCCCCGATGAACTCGGCCACGAGGAGCACCGGCGGACGCCCGGCAGCTTCGACGACGCCGACCACGACGTGCGTCTGACGCCGGGCTCACTCGCCGCCCGCGCGGCCGGCGAGGAGCTCCACGGCACCAAATCGCACCACCATCAGGGGGTGGCCGTCGTCGGCGCCGGCCTTGAGGTCACCGGCCATTCGGTGCTCGACGACCTGCCCGAGGCGCTCGAAGCGCCCGGGCGCCGGTTCGTCCTCGGCGTGCAGTGGCACCCCGAGGCCGACGAGCGCAGCCGCGTCTTCGGCGCCCTGGTCGAGCAGGCCGCGGGCTACCGGTCCGACGCGCGGGCCAGCGGCAACGGACACCGCGTTTACCGGAGCGCGCGCGGCTCGGAGTAGCCGGCTTTCCGCACCGCGTCGACCACCTGTTCGGCGTGGGCCGAGCTCCGCGTCTCGAGCACGAGCTGCACCGCGGTCTCGCGCACGTGCAGGTCGAACCCCTCCCGGATGTGCCCTACGTCGAGCAGATTGGCGCCGCGCTCGCCGACCAGGGCGAGCAGCCGGGCCAGCGAGCCCGGACGATCGGGCAGCGAGGCCAGCAGCACCAGGCGCCGCCCGGACTGGCTCTCGTGACGGCGCGCGACCTCGGCCAGCAGCCCGGCATCCACGTTCCCGCCCGACAGCACGACGACGGTGGTTCCGGCGGGCGAGGCGCGCAGCCGGCCCGCGAGCAGCGCCGCCACCCCGACCGCGCCGGCGCCCTCCACCACGAGCTTGGCCCGCTCGAGCAGGAACACCATCGCCTCGGCCACCTCGTCCTCCTCGACCGCCGCCATCTCGTCCACCCACCGGCCGATCAACTGGAGGGTGAGCTCGCCCGGTCGCTTCACCGCGATCCCATCGGCGATGGTGAGCGCCGAGGTCACCGGCACCGGCTTGCCTGCGTCGAGCGAGCCGCGGACGGGGGCGCAGCTCGCCACCTGCACGCCGAGCACCTCGATCGCCGGCCGCGCGGACTTGAGCGCGATCGCCACGCCGCTGACCAGGCCGCCGCCGCCGACCGGAACGATCGCCCGGGCCAGGTCGGGGACCTGCTCGAGCAGCTCGAGTCCCAGCGTCCCCTGCCCGGCGATCACGTGGGAGTCCTCGAACGGGTGCACGAAGGCGATCCGCCCATCCTGCGCCGCCCGCTCCTGCGCCGCCTCGAGCGCGTCATCGACCGTCACGCCGACCATCTGCACGTGCGCGCCGAGCGCGCGCGCCGCCTCGACCTTGGCGATCGGCGCCGTCTCCGGCATGAACACGTAGCACGGCACCCGCCGCGCCCGGGCCGCATAGGCCACCGCCTGGGCATGGTTGCCGGCGCTGCCCGTGACCACGCCAGCCGCGCACCCCTCCCCGAGCGCCGCGAGCTTGGACAACGCACCACGCAGCTTGAACGACCCGGTGCGTTGGAGGTTCTCGGCCTTCAGCGCCACCGTCCCGCCGACGCGCTCGCTCAGCGTCCGGGAGCTGAGCACCGGCGTCTCGCGCACCACGCCGGCGCCCGCCTGCGCGGCGCGGCGCATGTCGTCCGTGGAGGGAGACCGAACGACCCGAAGGACTCGCGCGGAATTAGTGGTGGAATTTGACGAGTGACTGGGCGTGTCTGGCGCCACCGCCTCGCCGCGATAATACCGGGAGTATTTGAGGGCGAGCCAGTGGCGCAAGGCGCGTCCAGACGCCGTCAAAAACATCAATAATTCCCGCGCGGGTCCTAGGCAGGGAGCGCCACCACCGCGTCGATCTCCACCAGCGCCCCCCGCGGCAGCGCCGCCACCGCGATCGCCACCCGCGCCGGCGGGTCGGACTCGAAGAACGACCCGTACACCTCGTTGACCGACGCGAACGAGCCCATGTCGGTGAGGTAGACGGTGAGGCGCACGGCATCGCCGAGCGTCACGCCGGCGGCCTCGCACACCGCGGCCAGATTCTCCAGGCAGCGACCGGCCTGGTCGGCGGCGCTCGCGCCGACGATCTCCCCGGTCTTCGGATCGAGCGGGATCTGGCCGGAGCAGAAGAGCAGGCCGTTGGCCCGCACAGCGTGGACGTAAGGACCGACCGCCTCGGGAGCGCCGGGCGCCGTTATCGACTCGCGGTGTTTTGGCAACTGGTTCCTCCTCCGGGGGCGCGCCTACGTAGCGTATTGCCCGCGTCTGCCCGCGGGTACCCTCAGGTGGTGCCGAATCGCCTCGCCGGCGAGAGCTCCCCGTACCTCCTGCAGCACAAGGACAACCCGGTCGACTGGTGTCCCTGGGGTGAGCAGGCGCGGTCGCGAGCGCGCGAGGAGGACCGCCCCCTGCTCGTCTCGATCGGCTACTCGGCCTGTCACTGGTGCCATGTCATGGCCCACGAGTCGTTCGAGGACCCGGGCATCGCCGCCCTCATGAACGAGCGGTTCGTGTGCGTCAAGGTCGACCGCGAGGAGCGTCCCGACATCGATGCGATCTGCATGGAGGCCTGTCAGGCGATGACCGGGCACGGCGGCTGGCCGCTCAACGCGTTCCTCACCCCGGAGGGGGTGCCGTTCTACGCCGGCACCTACTTCCCGCCCGAGTCGCGGCACGGGCTCCCGAGCTGGCGGATGGTGCTCGACGGCGTGTCCGAGGCGTGGGCCAACCGGCGCGAGCAGATCCGCGAACAGGGGGCGCGACTGGTCCAGGCGCTCGGCGCCACCGGTCGGCTCGAGCCGTCGCACGAGCCGATCCGTGACGACCTCGTGCGCGGCGCGATCGAGGCGTTGCAGGCGTCCTATGACCGCGCGCACGGCGGCTTCGGCGGCGCGCCCAAGTTCCCGCCGGCCTCGGTCATCGAGTTCCTGCTCGCTCGGGGCGAGCGCGAGATGTCGCTGGGGACGCTCGCGGCGATGGCGCGCGGCGGGATCTACGACCAGATCGGCGGCGGCTTCGCCCGCTACTCGGTCGACGCCACCTGGACCGTCCCCCACTTCGAGAAGATGCTCTACGACAACGCGCTGCTGGCCCGGGCGTACCTGCACGGTTGGCAGGTCTCGGGCGAGGAGCGCTTCCGCCGGGTGTGCTGCGAGACGCTCGACTGGGCGCTGCGCGAGATGCAAGGCCCCGAGGGCGGCTTCTGCTCGGCACTCGATGCCGACTCCGAGGGCGTCGAGGGCAAGTTCTACGTGTGGACCGTGGACGAGTTGCGCGAGGTGCTCGCGCCGGCTGGCCTGGCCGATGAGGCGCTGGCCTACTTCGCGCCGCGGCCGTTCGAGCACGGGCTCATCCTCGAGGGCCGTGGTCCAGAGCCGGCGCCGCCCGCCCTTGCCGAGATCCGCCGCCGTCTGCTCGAGGCGCGCTCGCGCCGGGTCCGCCCTGGACTTGATGACAAGCGCCTGACCTCCTGGAACGCGCTGATGATCTCCGCCCTGGCCGACGCCGGCGCCATACTCGAGCGCCCCGACTACCTCGAGGCGGCCGTGCGCTGTGCCGAGTTCCTGGCGCGCGAGCGGCGCGCCCCGGATGGCTTCCTGATGCGCACGGCAAAGGTGCGCGCCTTCCTCGAGGACCACGCCTACATGGTCCAGGCGCTCACCGCGCTCTACGAGGCGACCGGCGATCCACGCTGGTTCAGCGCGGCGAGCGACCTGGCCGATCTGATGATCGAGCGCTTCTCCGATCCCGAGCGCGGCGGCTTCTTCACCACCGCCGACGATCACGAGCCACTCGCCGTACGCCGCAAGGACCTCGAGGACTCGCCGATCCCATCGGGCAACTCCGCCGCCGCGCTGGGGTTGCTGCGGCTGTCGCTGCTCGCCGGCGAGGGCGGCTACGAGCGCCACGCGCTCGGCGTGCTGCGGCTGATCTTCCCGCTCGCCGTGCGCCACCCCCAGGCGTTCGGGCACCTACTCCAAGCCGCCGACTTCTACCTGGCGCCGGTCAAGGAGGTCGCGATCGTCGGTCCTTCGCCCGAGGCGCAGACGCTATTGCGGGTCGTCCGGGGCGCCTACCGCCCCCACCTGGTTCTTGCCCCCGGCAACGGCCACGGCGGCGGTGGGGGGACACCCGCGCGCGTCCCGCTGCTCGAAGGGCGCCAGCCGGTCGACGGTCGCGCCGCCGCCTACGTGTGCGAGCACTTCGTCTGCCAGGCGCCGGTCACCAGCCCCGAGGCTCTCGCCGCCGCGCTGTGATCGCCCGTAGCGGGTAGCTAGCCGCCATGGCATCTGCCGGGGCAACCGCCGAACGGGCGGCTTCCGACGCGCGGCGCGAGGTTCTGGACGTCCAGCGTTCGCGGCCATTCGAACTGATGGTGCGAGCCGGCTTCGTCGCCCGGCCGTGACCTACGGCGTGATCGGGGGGATCACGCTGGCCCTGGCCATCGGCGCCGGCGCCGGGTCCGAGGCCCCCAACCAGCAGGGCGCGCTGTCCTTGATCGCGAGCGCGCCACTCGGCCGCGTCGCTGTGGCCGCGGCTGCCGCCGGGCTGCTCGCGTACGCGCTCTGGAAGCTCGGGCAGGCGACGTTCGGCCGCGGCCCCGAGGGCGGCGGCAAGGGCGGGCGTGCTGGGCTGGCCGGGCGGATCGGTGATCGTGGGGATCGTCGGCGCCGCGCTGATCGCGATCAGCGCCTATCAGGTCTACGACGCGTTCCGCGGACGTTTTGCCGACGACGCCAAGCTGCGCGAGATGGGGCCGGTCGCGACCGGCATGTTCGTGGTGCTCGGCCACGTCGGCCTGGTCGCCCGCGCGCTCGTATTCGCGCTCGTCGGCTACTTCCTGGTCAAGACCGCGATCGATTTCAACCCGCGCGATGCGGTCGGCCTCGACGGGGCCCTGGCCCGAGTGCACCACCAGCCGTTCGGGCCGTGGCTGCTCGGCCTGATCGCGGCCGGACTGCTCGTGTTCGCCGTCTACTCGCTGTTCGAGGCGCGCTACCGGCGGCTCTAGCCGGCGCGCTCCGTGCGCGGCTCGGGGCTTCGCCGATGCGCGGCCCCCGCTGTGGGTTTGCTGCTGCCCATCCTGGGCAGAAGGCGTACAGGATGCGCGTCCGGGTCATTCTGCCGCTGCTCTTCGGCCTCGTCCTAGCCGTTCTCGGCGCAGCGTCGGTGCAGGCGGCTGCGGCGGCCGACACCACCCCGAAGCCGAACTGGCTGCCGGCCGACAAGCAGGGCTTTGGCACCTCGCGCACGCTGGCCAGCAAGGTGTGGTTCACGCTCGAGGGCGGCGAGCTCAGCGAGGTCTACTACCCGAGGCTCGATACGCCGAGCTTCCGCGACCTGCAGTTCTCGGTCGACGGCGTGAGCGAGCGCGACGGCACCGTGCACCGAGCCATGCTGCTCGACCCGGGCAGCCCGACCTACCGGCAGATCAACACCGACACACGCCACCGGTGGCGGCTGGTCAAGACCTACGTCACCGACCCGCTGCGTTCCGTCGTCCTGATCGATGTCGACTTCCAGTCGCTCGACGGCCGGCGACACCGCGTGTCGATGCTCGCCGACGCCGCCCCCTCCAACGAGACGGACACCAGCCCCGCTGCGTGCTCGCCGTCGGGCGTGCTGGCCAGTGACGCGCAGATGGCGATCGCCGTTTCCGCCCGTCCGGCTCTGAGGCATCTCACGTGCGGCGCCGGCAGCGACGGAATCGTGGCGAGCACCGCGGCAACCCGCCTCACCGGCAAGGGGCGCCACCAGCGGCTGACGCTCGCCCTTGCCTTCGCCACCACCCGCGGTGGCGCGCTGGCCGCCGCGCGCAGTTCGCTTGGCCCCGGCTGGATCGCCGTCGCCCGCCGGTACGCGGCCGCCTGGCACGCGTACCTGACCACGCTGCGCCATCCGCCCCGGAGCCTCGCGACCGTGCAGGAGCGTCAGGAGTACGCGGCCTCCGAGATCGTGCTCGCGGCCAGCGAGGACAAGACCTACCGCGGCGCGTTCGTCGCCTCGCCGACGATGCCGTGGGCGTGGGGCACCGGGCTGCAGACGCCTTCGGGCCCCTATCACCTGGTGTGGTCGCGCGATCTGTACGAGATCGCCACCGCGCTGATCGCCGACGGCGACGTGGCCGGCGCCCGGCGCGCGCTGGACTTCCTGTTCTTCAACCAGCAGCAGCCCGACGGCTCGTTCCCCCAGAACTCGGACGTCACCGGCAAGCCCGCCCTCACCAACCTCCAACTCGATGAGGTGGCCGACCCGATCATCCTCGCCTGGCAGCTCGGCGCCCACGACCCGGCCACCTGGTCACACGTCAAGCTGGCCGCCGACTTCATCGTGGGCTGGCATGACGACCAGGGCCATACCGCGCCCTACACGCCGCAGGAGCGCTGGGAGAACCAGGCCGGCTACTCCCCCGCGACGATCGCCGCCGAGATCGCCGGCCTGGTGTGCGCGGCCAGCATCGCTCGGCAGAACGGCGATACGGCGTCGGCAGCGAAGTACCTCCAGACCGCGGATGCCTGGCACGCCCAGCTGAACGCGTGGACCTTCACCACCACGGGTCCGTACGGGTCCGGGTCGTACTACCTGCGCCTGACCAAGGACGGAAATCCCAACGCGCCGACCACCTACAGCGTCGGCGACAGCGGCCCGACGCTTGACCAGCGAGCGGTCGTCGACCCGAGCTTCCTCGAGCTCGTCCGCCTCGGCGTGGTCGCTCCCGATGACCCGCACATCCTCAGCACCCTGCCCGTCGTCGACGCCCAGCTGTCCGTGAACACCCCCAACGGGCGCTTCTGGCACCGCTACAACGGCGACGGCTACGGCGAGCAACGCAACGGCGCGCCATGGGATGTGGGCTTCCCGGCCGGTTCTCAGACCACCATCGGCCGGGTCTGGCCGATCTTCGCCGGCGAGCGCGGCGAGTACGAGCTCGCGGCCGGACACGGGGCGGCTGCGGAGCTCCGCGCGATGGCCGCCGCCGCCAACGCGGTCGGCTTCATTCCCGAGCAGGTGTGGGACCAGAACCCGCCGTCGGGCCAGCCCGGGTTCGCGCCCGGCACTCCGACCTTCTCCGCCACGCCCCTGGCCTGGAGCCACGCGCAGTTCATCCGCCTGGCCTGGTCGATCGCCGCCGGGCATCCCGTCGAGCAGCCCACGGTGGTGGCCTGCCGCTACGTGCGCGCGTGCGCCGCGCCGTAGCCCGGCCGGCTTCTCCTCACAGAACCGGCAGGTAGCGCTCGAGCTCCCAGGGCGTCACCTGCACCCGGTAGTCGTCCCATTCCTGGCGCTTGATCTCGATGTAGCGGTTGAACATGTGCTCGCCGAGCACGCGCAGCACCAGCTCGGATTCGGCGGTCAGCTCGATCGCCTCGCCCAGCGTGGCCGGCAGCTGCTCGATTCCCAGCCTCCGCCGCTCCTCCGCGGAGAGGTGGTAGAGGTTGGTCTCCATCGGGTCGGGCAGCTCGTAGCGGTGCTCGATCCCCTCGAGCCCGGCCTGGAGCAGCACCGCGAAGGTCAGGTAGGGGTTGCACGCCGGGTCCGGACAGCGCAGCTCCATCCGGGTGGCCCGCTCCTTGCCCGGGTGGTACATCGGCACACGGACGAGCGCCGAGCGGTTCCGGCGCGACCAGGCCAGGTACACCGGCGCCTCATAGCCGGGCACCAGGCGCTTGTAGGAGTTGACCCACTGGGCGAAGATCGAGCAGCTCTCGCGCGCGTGGCGCAGCTGGCCGGCGATGAACGCCTTGCCCACGTCCGAGAGGTAGTACTGGTCGTCGGGATCGAAGAACGCGTTCTGCTCGCCCCGGAACAGCGATTGGTGCGTGTGCATGCCGGAGCCGTTCTTGCCGAACAGCGGCTTGGGCATGAACGTCGCGTGCAGGCCGTACTTCATCGCGTATTCCTTGACCGTGATCCGGTAGGTCATGCAGTCGTCGGCCGCCTTCAGCGCATCGGCGTAGCGCATATCGATCTCGTGCTGGCTCGGCCCCACTTCGTGGTGCGCGTACTCGGTGTGGATCCCCAGCTGCTCGAGCGCCAGCACCGTCTCGCGCCGCAGATCCGAGCCCGCGTCGAGCGTTGTGAGGTCGAAGTAGCCGCCCTCGTCGAGCACCTCCGTCGAGGTGGAGTTCCTGAAGTAGAAGTACTCGAGCTCCGGTCCCACGTAGTAGTGGTCGAAGCCCATCGCCTTGGCCCGCTCGAGCGCCCGGCGCAGCACGTGGCGCGGATCGCCCTCGTACGGGGTGCGCTCGGGCGTGAGGATGTCGCAGAACATCCGCGCCACCCCCTGCTCGGCCGGGCGCCACGGCAGGCTGCGGAACGTCATCGGGTCGGGCATCGCGATCATGTCCGACTCCTCGATCGGGTTGAACCCGGTGATCGACGAGCCGTCGAAGCCCATCCCGCCCTCGAACGCGTCGTTCAGCTCGGTGGCGTTGATCGAGAACGCCTTCAGGTGCCCGAGGATGTCGGTGAACCACAGGCGGATGAACCTGATGTCCCGTTCCTGCACGAGCGCCATCACGTCGTCGCGGCTCAGCGGAGAGGCGGTGGTCGACATGGCGCGCCGAACGTTACTTGCTCGCCGGGCGTTTACCGCTTGTGCCGGCCGGGCGTCTCTCGCCCGCGCCGGCGGGCGTCTCTCGCCTGCGCCGGCGGGCGTCTCTCGCCTGCGCCGGCGGGCGTCTCTCGCCTGCCCCGCGCCGGCGATCACAGCCGGGCTGACCTGCGGCGTTCCCCGAGCCAGCGATTCGCCCAGCGCTGTAGCTCTGACAGCGCCGGCTCGAGCTCGCGCCCCATCTCCGAGAGCGAGTACTCAACGCGAAGCGGCGGGCCTGAGATGACCCGCCGCTCTACCATGCCACGCCGCTCGAGCTCCTTCATCCGCTCGGACAGAAGCCGGTCCGAGAGCTCGGGTACCGCCTGGGCAATCTCCGAGAAGCGGAACGCGCCGTCCATCAGTACCCGGAGGATCGCCCCCGTCCAGCGCCGGCCGACCAGCTCGACGGCCTCGTGGTAAAGCGGGCAGCAGCCAGGCGAGCGCGACCCGCCGCGATCCGTCTCGCTGCGCTCAGCCGTCGCCGTGTCGTCGGCCGCTCCCATCGCCACGTGGAAGCTTACGCCGCCTGGAGCGCCCGCGATGCCTCGCTGGAGCCGTCGACCGGCACCTCGCCGGCCACGTTGACCATCGCGGTGAAGCCCTCGAGCGCGACGCTGGCGATCGCCTCCAGGATCTGCTCGTCGTCCCAGCCTGCCTCTCTGGCCTCCTCGTGCAGGTGCATCGGGGCGCGGCCGCGCTCCTCGAGCAGCGCCTTGAGGTATTGCAGCAGGGCCGCCTCGCGCGGATCCTTGGACGTGAACTGGCGCGCTGCCGCCACCTCGTCGAGGGCCAGCCCGGCGGCGCGTCCCATGCGCGAGTGCATCGCGATGCCTGGCTCGGACTGGTAGTACTCGGCCACCGCCAGCGCGATCCGCTCGAGCGTGGACAGCGTCAGCTTGCCGTGGCGCAGCTCCGAGCGGAAACGGGCGTAGGCCCGCAGCGCCGCCGGCGAGCCCGCCAGCACGCCGAGGAAGTTGGGCAGCTGGCCGCCGGTGGCGAGTGCCCCGCGCAGTACCGGAACCGAACCCTCCGGTGCGGTCAGGTCGTCGTGGATCTGGAATCTGCTCATCGAAGTTTTCATAGCTGACCACCCATGGGTCCGGGGGCTGAAACGGGCCTAATGCCCTTCACTTTCGAGACTTGCTTACGGTTGATAAGTCTAGGCCGGGGGCGCTGGGCGCACAAGAGGACGGCACGGACTTTTGCCGCGGCGGCTAAAGCGCGGCTCAGCGCTGTACGTGACGTGCGTAAGGCCTAGCGGCCCAGTGCGGTACAGCGGATCAGTGCAGCACCGCGCCGTGCGCGCTCGCGGCCGCCACCACGATTAGGCACAGCCCCAGCAACACGGCCCACAGCGCCACCCGATCCGGCCGGAAGCCCGGGCGCTCGTGCCGGCGCAGCGTCGGCCGCGCCACCGGCAGGTTGCGCTCCGCGCCATAGCCGCGGATCGTCACCGTCCTGCGACCGCCGTCCGCCTGCGAGACCGAGGCCGGCGCCTGCGAGACCGAGGCCGGCGCCTGCGAGACCGAGGCCGGCGCCTGCGAGACCGAGGCCGGCGCCGGCAAGGGCGCGACCGGCGCCGGGGCCTCGGGGGTGGGCACGGGCCGCTTTGGGCGCGCACCCGCCCGCACCTCGCGCGTACGCATTTCGCCTGGGCGTAGCTCGCGTGGGCGTAGTTCGCGTGGATGCACCTCGCGCGCCGCTGGGAACCGGAACGCCTCGCGCTCGAGGTCCTCCCACCATGGTGGCGCTTCCCGACGCGCAGGACGCGCAGAAATGCCTGCTCGCGGCATGTCACCGACCTCTTTCTCTTGCCTACGGGGTTAGCTGACGGGCTCGCGCCGAAAGAGTGGCGCTACGCAATGCGGCGATTCGCCCCAAACACCTTGGGTCCCCCGCTCCCGCCGCCCGCCTCGCGCGAGCGGCGCGGGAGTTCAGCTTTCGCGCGGCGATCTTAACAACACCGGCGGACGGAGTGCGGTCGGTCGCTCGACTAATTTCGCGCAATATGCGGGCTTCCCCGGCGGCCCGCGCGGCCGCGGCGCTGGCCCGCCACCTGCTCCTTGCCCGCCACCTACTCCTTGCCCGGCCGCCTACTCCTTGCCCGCCGCCTACTCCTTGCCCGCCACCTTGCTCACGAACTTCGCCACGTTCTCGGCGTCGGTCCCCTGGACCACGTTGGCCGGCATCGTCCCGAAGCCGAGACACGCCTCCTGACTGCCCGGCGGTGGATTCTGCAGGCAGCCGTTGACGATCGTGTGCAGTACGAGCGAATAGGTTGGCTGGATCACATCGAGATTCGGCCCCACCTTGCCAACCGCGTTGGCGGCGGCCAGCGTGTGGCACTGGGCACACCTCTCGCCGAACACCTCGCGGCCGTGTCTTTCGGCTGCGGTCAGCCTGATCCCCCCGACCTGGCCGTTGGCGTTGTTGTGGTTGCCGGTCAGGAACAGGGCCGGAATCGCGATGCCGAACGCGACGTAGATCACGGCCAGCGACCAGCCCAGCGCCCTGCGGGCCCGGTAGGAGCCCGACGGCCGTGTCTCGAGCGCCGCCTTCGGGCCCCCGCGGATCCCGAGGAAGAACACGCCGAGACCGAGCACGACCCAGAAGGCTGCGAACAGCAGGACGGCGAGCACGGAGCGGCACCTTACCGCGCTCACCCGGCGAACGGCTCATCGCCGCCGCCCCGAGGCGAAGCTCAGCACCGGTGGCGCCACCGCGCGGAAGTCCTCCGCGTCGGCCTGGGGCGACGATCCGCGCTCGGCATCGCCTTCGCGCGAGGATCGCCGCTGCTCCGCCCGCCCGCGCCGCACTTGCTCGTCCAGCATCGAGAAGTCCTTGATCTCGGCCGCGATGTGATCCGGCGCCGCGATCGGTTGCACGCGATCGATCAGCACGTTGATCGCGCCGCCGGCGGCTGGCAGCCGCTCCAGCTTCCCATCCGCCACGATCAGCGGCTCGGTTCTCACCGTCAGGCGATAACGCTCGTAGACCGGAGCCGGGACGATCAGGTTAATCGTCCCGTGCTCGTCCTCCAGCAGCAGGAACACGATGCCGTTGGCGGTACCCGGACGCTGGCGGGCCACGACCAACCCGCCGACGCCCAGGCGCGTGCCGTGAGGCAGGGTGGCGAGATCTCGGCTCGTCATCAGCCCCTCGGGCAGCCGGCCTCGCAACAAGGCCATCGGATGGGCATCGGCCGTCAGCCCCGTCGTGCTGTAGTCGGCCAGCATCGACTCCCAGGACGTCAGCCCGCGCAGCTCGGGTGGCGCCGGCAGATCCAGTGGGAGCGCCAGCTGCATGCCGCCGGGAACCCGGCGGCCCGGCGTCGCCACCCCCAACTGCCACAGCGCGATCCGGCGTGCCGACCCGGCTGCCCCGTCCTCGACCAACGAGTCGCACGCTCCCGACCACGCCAGCAGCTCCAACGAGGCGGCGCTCGAGCTCGCCCGCGAGGCGAGATCGGCCAGGCTGCGAAACCGCCCGCCGGTCTCGCGCACCGCCACCAGCTCCTTCACCTCCTGCTCAGCGACTCCCCGGACATAGCCGAGCCCGACCCGAACTGCGCCGCCGTCAGCTATTTCGCACGTCGCATCGCTCTCGTTGACGTCCGGCGGCAGCACCTCGATCCCCCGCCTCTGCGCCTCGTGGACGAGCGCGTCGGGCGGATAAAACCCCATCGGCTGCTCGTTCAGCAGCGAGCACAGGAACTGCGGGCCATAGTGGACTCGCAGCCAGGTGGATTGGTAGGCGAGCAGGCCGAACGCGGCGCCGTGCGCCTTCGGAAAGCCGAAGCCCGAGAAGCCGCGGACCATCGCGAACACCCGCTCGGCGGTCTCCTCGTCCACGCCATGCCGCCGCCGCGCGCCGGCGACGAATCGCTTGTGGTAGGCCTCGATCGCCGCGTCCGAGCGCTTGCGGCTCATCGCCCGCCGTAGGCCCTCCGCCTCGCCGGGGGAGAAACCGGCGAATGCGATCGCCACCTCGATCACCTGATCCTGGAAGATGATCGCGCCCAGCGTCTCGCGCAGCGCGGGTTCGAGCGAGGGATGCTCATAGGGCACTTGGTAGTCGGGATCCACGCGCATGCGCTGCCGGCGCTCGATGTACGGGTTGACCGCGCCTCCCTGAATCGGCCCCGGGCGGACGATCGCGACTTGCACCGTGAGGTCCTTCAGGTTCTCCGGTCGCGTCCGGTACAGCGACTGCATCTGCGCCCGGCTCTCGATCTGGAAGACCCCGGTTGTCTCGGCGCTCTGGATGCACTCATACGTGGCCGGATCGTCGTACGGGATCCGCGAGAGATCGATGCGATCGCCCCGCGTGCGCGCGATCAGCTCGACCGAACGCTCGACCGCCGAGAGCATCCCCAATCCCAGCAGGTCGATCTTCAGGAATCCCGCGTCCGAGCAGGAGTCCTTGTCCCACTGCACGATCTGCCGGCCCTCCATCGCCGCCGGCACGATCGGGCAGCAGTCGATCAGCGGACGTGTGGCCACGATCATCCCGCCCGAGTGCTGGCTGAGGTGGCGCGGCAACCCGTGCGCCTCGGCGGCCAGACGCGCCAGCCACGCCCAGCGGCCGCCAGTGCCCCGCCGTCCGTCGTTCCTCGCAACCTCGAGGCCGAAGGCCGACGCGATGTCTTTGCCCACCTCGCGCGCGTCCCATCCCTCGCTGCCGCGCGCCACCCGCTCGATTTCCCCGGGGGGCAGCCCCAGGGCCTTGCCGAGCTCCCGGATCGCCCCCCGCGCGCGATAGGTGGGGAATGCCGC
The DNA here is from genome assembly GCA_963719355.1 of uncultured Solirubrobacterales bacterium. Taxonomy (GTDB): domain Bacteria; phylum Actinomycetota; class Thermoleophilia; order Solirubrobacterales; family Solirubrobacteraceae; genus Palsa-465. Next base: position 81,397 of record CAVRBZ010000002.1, read on the forward strand.
CACCAGCGCTGAGCGATCGTGCCCGTAGCGCTCGTGCACCCGCGGGATCAGCTTCTCCCTGATGTCGCGCGGGAAGTCGAGGTCGATGTCCGGCAGCGAGGTCAGCTCGTCGTTCAGGAAGCGCCCGATCAGCAGGTCGTTGGCGATCGGATCGACGTGCGAGAGCCCGGTCAAAAAGCAGACGATCGAGGAGACGCTCGAGCCGCGACCACGACCCGGCGGCAGCAGCCCCCGAACGCTGTCCGGCCCACGCACCTCGAGCGCCACCTCGCGCGCCAGCTCCAACAGGTCGTGATGGAGCAGGAAGAATCCGGGCAGCCTCAGCCGCTCGATGATCCGCAGCTCCTGCTCTAGCCGGCCCGTCGCGCTCCGCCGAAGGTCAGCCGCCGCGTCGCGGTAACGCTCCTCGAGGCGCGCCTGACACAGCTCGGCGAGCTTGCGCATCGCCTCCTCATCCTCGGAGCCCGGATAGCGGTAGCCCAGGTCGCTGCTCAGATCGAATCGCAGCCGCTCGGCCAGCCGCTTGGTCTCCGCCACCGCCTCCGGGTGCTCGGGAAAGCGGCTTGCCATCGCCCCCGGCGACGCCAGCACGTGGCTGAAGTTGCCCCGCCGCTGAGGCTCCGAGGCGTCGAGTGTGGTGTGCATGCGTACCGCGACCAGCGCGTCCTGCAAAGGCGCTCGCGCCCGCGTGTGCGCGTGTACGTTTCCTGTCGCCACGCAGGGCACGCCGAGCCGCTCTGCCATCCACTCGAGCCGCCGGTTACGCGCGCGGTCGTCGCGCAGGAACGGCCGCTGAAGCTCGATCCGCAGGCGATCGGGACCAAAGGCATCCAGCAGGCGCCTGAGCGTGAACTCATCGTGCACACCCCGCAGCGCGCACCCGCTCAGGCAGATCAGCCCTTCGGCATGTTCGAGGACGTCGCTCAGCTGAACGAACGCCTGCGACGGTGGTCCCGGTTTCTGGCGCGTGTGTGCGTGCGCGCATGTCAGGATCCGGCACAAGTTCGACCACCCGCCAGCGTCCTGTACGAGCAGGGTCAGGTGCCGACCGTCCGCCAGGTCGATCTCCGCACCGTGGATCGGGCGCAGCCCCAGCGCCCGTGCTGAGACCGCGAACTCCATCGAGCCCGAGACCGTGTTGTGGTCGGTCAGGGCCATTGCCTGGTAGCCCAGTTCGAGCGCGGTTGGAACCAGCTCGTCCGGAAGCGAGGCGCCGTCGAGGAACGAGAAGGCTGAGTGACAATGGAGCTCGACGTACATGACGAACACATGTTCGCATCTCCCGCGGACGTGCCATGCTCCGAATGAGATGAGCAGCTCCTGTCTGGTCATCGCCCACCGGGGCGTCTGGGGGCCGGCGTCGTCCACCGCCGCTGCCGAGAACACGCTAGAGGCGTTCGAAGCGGCCATCGCGCTCGGCGCCGACATGATCGAGTTCGATGTGCGCCGCACCCGCGACGGCCACCTCGTCGTCTTCCACGACGCGCGCGTGAAGACCGTTCCGACCAGCTCGCTGCGCTACGACGCCTTGAAGGTGAAGGGGAGCACGTCCCGGCCGCCCCTGCTGGCGGACGTGATCGCGCTCACCAAGGGAAAGATCGCACTCAACGTCGAGCTCAAGGAGCCCGGTTACGTCGACGAGACGATCGCGCTACTGCGCCCATTCGGCCTCGACAACTGCCTGCTCAGCTCGTTCTTCCACGACGTCCTGCGCGAGGCCAAGGCCCTCGCCCCGGAGTTGCGCACCGCTCTGCTGATCGCCGCCGGATTCCGCAAAGCCCTCACCACCCGCCTCCACGCATCACACGCCGATTGCCTGGGGCTTCATCGCAGGCTCGCCAACGCCACCGCACTGGCCAGCGCCGCCGCAGCCGGAATCCCCTGCGTGATCTGGACCGTCAACGCGCCTCAGGCGATGGATCGCTACCTCGCCCACGCCGCCGTCGAAGGCATCGTCACGGATCGGCCCTCGCTGGCCCTGGAGCGGCGGGCGCTTCAGCGGGCGTGACAAGTGGCCGGCGGCCGCAGACTATCGGGCGAAATACATCCAGGGGATGCTTATGTCCCCGAAGCCCGGAGACGAGGGGCGCTTTGGGGCGTTTTGCACCGCACGAGGGTGGTCAAGCGCCGGCGGACGTAAGCTCGCAGAGCCGACGCGGTCACCGCCCGAACTGCGCGCGCAATGCCGCGCTCAACGCCCCCGCGGCCTCGGCCAGATCCCGCCGCCGCGGGTGACACAGCGCCACCGTCCGCGGCGTGAGCACGTCCGGTGGCGCGAGCCACGTCAGCGACGGGTCGATGGCCCGCGCGGCGGCCAGCCGCCCTACGCAGGCATGGCCAAGGCCGGCAGCGACCAGGCGCTGCAGGGCCAGGTTGTCGTCGGTTCGGTAGACGACATGGGGCTCGATACCGCGCCGGCGCCAGGCCGCCTCGAGCTCGCCCTGGATCTCCCAGCGCGACGTCCACGCCACGACATCGGCACCGTCCAACATCTCAAAGCTCGGCCGCTCCACCTCCGCCAGCGCGCTGTCGCGCCGCGTCAAGATGACCCACGGATCCTCGAACAGCCGGATCAGCTCGACCCGGTCGTCCGGCTGCTGGTTGATGGTGATCGCCAGGTCGAGCCGACCCTCGGCGAGCCAATCAACCAGGCGAGGATCGTCGTCCGTTTCGGTCAGGACGACCTCGATCCCCGGCCACTCCTCGCGCAGCAGCTGGAGCGCCGCCGGCAGAAGCTCAGCGGCCGCGGTCTGGAACAGTGCCACGCGCACGACGGTGCGGTCCGCCCGACGCGTACCGCGGACGCTCGCATCGAGCGCGTGCAGTTCGCTGAGCACCCGGCGCGCGTGCAGGTAAGCGGCCTCTCCCGCCCGCGTTAGCGAGACGTGCCCGCGACCGCCGGGGCGATCGAACAGCGAAGTTCCCAGCGCCCGCTCAAGCTCGGCGATCTGGTGCGACACGGCCGACTGCGTGTAGCCGAGCTGGGCAGCCGCGGCTCGGAACGAGCCGCAATCGGCAACCGCGACCACTGCCCTCAGACCCCGCAGATCGAGCCGGATTTCGATCGACGTTGTTGATCGTTGCACGCCATCACTTTCATTTTTCGAACGACAGTGCGCATCTTATCCTGGACCTGTGGCCGACTTCCACCGATCTCGCCACCAGCGACCGATCCGCAGCCGAGGCGAGCACGCGCTCGCGCGGATGACCCGCGCCAGCCGCCGCGCCACCGGCCTGCGCGCCAGTCGCGGCTCCGCCACCCCGCGCGCCGGCCGCCGCGCCACCGCCCTCCGCGCCGGCCGCCGCGCCACCCATCGCCCCGCCCCCCATCCCGCGAACCGGCCGACCGGCCGACTGGCCCCGGCCAGGGCCTCAGGCAGACGCGCGCCGACCCTGCTGGCGCCGCTCCTGCATGCGCTGTTCTTCGTCGCCGCGGCCACCCAGAGCGCGATCGTCCCGCTCCTGCCCCGGCTCAGCCACGCCTACAGCCTCTCGCCGTCGGCCGGCGCGCTGCTCCTGGCCGCGCCCGGCCTGGCCACGCTGGTGGTCTCAATGCCCGCGGGAGCACTCGCTGACCGCCTCGGCGGCCGACGCGTCACGATCGCCGCTACCGCTCTCATGGCCGCCGCGGCAACCGCCCAGGCGGCGCCGGCTTACCTCGTGCTGATGGCGGGCCGTCTCGCGTTCGGCCTGGCCTTCGGCATCGTGTGGACCAGCGGCGTCGCCTGGATGTCCGGCTCCCACAACGAGTCGGGCTCGCCGCGACTGGGCGCGGTGGCCACGAGCGCCGCGGTCGGGATGGTCGCCGGACCCGCGATCGGTGGCGTCCTAGCCGACGAATTCGGCCTTTCGGTCCCGTTCCTGGTCGTGGCCGTGCTCGCCGGCGCCCTGGCATGCGGGCTGAAAGGGCAGCCGGACGCGGCGAACCGCGCTGCGAATGACGTGCGCGACACCTCGCTGTGGTCGCTCGCCCGCCTCGCGCCCAACCAGCCGGGCGTCGTCACCGGCGCGGCAGTGCTCGCGATCAGCGGTGCGGTAAGTGGCGTCACCCAGCTGCTGGTGCCCCTCGAGCTGCATCATGCCGGCTTTTCCGCCGGCGCCACCGGCATCGCGTTCTCGGCCGCGGCAGGGCTGTATATCGTGGTCAGCGCGCTCGTCGTCAAGCTCGGGCGGCGGGCAACCACGGTCGTCTCGGCGGCGCTGGCCGGGCTGACACTGTCGCTGTCTCTGCTTCCGGCCACGGTGAGCGGCGGCGCGGCCATCCTGGTCGCGGTGCTCGTCGCGTCCACCGCCCCGCGCGCCGTGGTCAGCACGGTCGCCTACCCCCTGGCGACCGACTCGGCCGCCCGCAGCGGCCTGGCCGACGGCCTCGTCATCGGCCTGCTCAATGGGACCTGGGCGGCCGGGCTGGTGCTTGCTCCGCTGCTCGCCGGCGCGGTCGACCAGGCCGCCGGGCCGGCGCCGGCGTACCTGGTCGCCGTCGTGCCCGGTGTCCTCGGCGCGGTGTGGCTTCTGCGCCGCCGCCCCAAAAGCGAGGACGCGCCGGCAACGACCGAGGCGTCCGAGCCGCCCACGGTCGAGCACGAGCTCACGACCGCGACCGCCTGATGCCCGCGACCACCGCCCCGCCCGACCGCGACACCGCCCCCCGACCCGGACCGCCGCCGCCCGACGCGACCCGCCACCGGCTATCGCCACCGGCTACCGCGCCTCGAGCCGCCCGCGCCGCTGGAGCTCGTACAGGTCCTGGCGCGTGCGCACATATTGCATGGAGGCGTCGACGTACGGTTGGTAGTCCCAGGCGAGCACCTCGCCGGCCGACAGCGCCGCCGCGACCAGCCGGCGCTCGCGCTGGCTCTCGAGCACCCGGCGCTCGATCTCGGCCAGGTCGAGGCGACGCTCCAGTTCACCGCGTAGGCGGCGAACCACCGAAGCACCTTCGGCCGACTCGGCCAGGTTCACGAGCTCGAGCGGATCCCGGGACAGATCAAACAGCTGGTCCGGATCGCCCCGACACACGATCAGCTTGTGACGCTCGTCGCGGATCATCGCCGCCGGCGCGTTCACGCCCTCGGCGTGGTACTCGCAGATGACCGCCCCCCGCGCCACACCCCCCGCGCCGACCGCGCCCGCCCCGCCCGCGCCACCCGCGCCACCCGCGCCCGACACCCCCGACACCAGACTCGACCCATCCCACACGCACGGCCCAGCCGAGCCGCCGGCCAACTCGACCATCGTCGGCGCGAGGTCGACCAGCGAGACGGGCGCCGACACCCGCCGCCCCGACGCACCGCCCGGCAGCCTCACGAACAGCGGCACGCGCGCCGCCGGCTCGAGGAACGACATCTTGTACCAGAGTCCCCGTTCGCCCAGGAACTCCCCGTGATCGGCGGTGAACACGATCACGGTGTCCTCGTCAAAGCCGCATTCCCGAAGCGCCGAGAGCACAGAACCGATCCGCTCGTCCACATAGCTGATCGCCGCGTAGTAACCGTGCCGCGCGCGCCGCACGTCGGCGTCACTGAGCCGCACCTCGTCGATCGAGGACATCTGCCGCAGCCGCCGGCTGTGCGGATCCGCCTCATCCCACGGCGGCATCGGCACCGCCGGTAAATCGATCGCAGCCACGTCATACAGGTCCCAGTAGCGACCCGGCACCTCCCACGGATCGTGCGGGTTGGCGAACGAGACCACGAGCAGAAATGGCCGGTCGTCCGCTGAGCGCGCCATGTCGTGCAGCTCGCGCACGGCGTGGAAGGCCACCTCGTCGTCGTAGTCGGTCTGCAGGCTGGCCACGGTCCGTGCCGGTTCCAGCACGCTCGCGACCGAGTGGTACCAGGGCAGGCGGTCCGCCACCGGCCGCGTCCAATCGGGCGTCCAGTCAAACCCCGACGGGTACACATCCGTGGTGAGCCGCCGCTCGAAGCCATGCAGCTGGTCGGGCCCGACGAAGTGCATCTTCCCCGCCAGGCACGTCCGATAGCCCGCCGCCCGCAGGAGATGAACGAACGTCGGCACCGACGCCGCAAGCTCGGCCGCGTTATCCCACACCGAAACCGCCGAGGCAAAACGCCCGCACAGCACCGCCGCCCGCGAGGGTGCGCACAAGGGCGAGGCGCAGTAGGCGGCGTCGAATACGAGGCTCTCGGCGGCCAGACCGGCCAACGCCGGCGCACGAACCACCGAAGCTCCATACGTCGGCAGCCACTGGGCCGCGAGCTGGTCGACCATGATCACCAGCACGTTCGGGCGCACTGAACCATTCACCCGCGGCATCGTATGTCCCCCGCGAGCATCCCCGTTCGTCGTAGGACCGACAATCCACCCTCTCCACAGGAGGATCGAGATGAAGTACGCGGTGCTTATCTACGCCGAGCCGGGCGCACACGAGGCGCTGGGCGAGGAAGGCTTTCGGTCGATGTTCCAGGAGTACATGACGTTGACCGAGGACCCGCGCTGCCTCGCCAATGGGCAGCTGCAGCCGGTGGAGACCGCCACCACGATCCGGGTGCAGGATGGCCGCACCCTGACCACGGACGGCCCGTTCGCCGACACCAAGGAGGTGCTCGGCGGCTACTACATCATCGAGGCGGCCAACCTCGACGAGGCGATCGAGTTCGGCTCCCGCGTGCCCGCGGCCCGGATCGCCGGCGGCTCGATCGAGGTCCGGCCCCTCGTGGATCGTTAGGAGCGCCGCTGCTCGATCAGGTCTTCCGCGACGAGTGGGGACGGGTCCTCGCCTCCTTGGTCGGCTTCCTCGGTGATTTCGACCTCGCCGAGGAGGCCGCCCAGGAGGCGTTCGCCGCCGCCGCCGAGCGATGGCCGCGCGAGGGCATGCCCCCCAACCCGGGCGCCTGGCTCACCGTCACGGCTCGCAACCGCGCGATCGACCGGATCCGGCGCGAGCGGACGCTCGCCATCAAGACCCGACAGCTCGAGGCCCTCGGCGTCGTCGTGAACGAACCAGAACCAGAACCGGACGCAGAGACCGTCATCGAGGACGAGCGCCTCGAGCTGATCTTCACGTGCTGCCATCCCGCGCTGGCGCTGGAGGGGCAGGTGGCGCTGACCCTGCGCGCGCTCGGCGGCCTGACTACCGAGGAGATCGCGCGCGCGTTCCTGGTCAGCGAGGAGACCATGAAGCGCCGGCTCACCCGGGCCAAGACGAAGATCAAGCAGGCTGGAATCCCGTTCCAGATACCCGACGCGCATCTGCTGCCCGACCGCCTCGACGCTGTGCTCGCGGTCGTCTACCTCATCTACAACGAGGGCTACTCGGGGCGCGTCGACCTGGCCGCGGAGGCCATCCGGCTCGGCCGCGTCCTCGCGCAGCTGATGCCGGACGAGCCCGAGGTGCACGGGCTGCTGGCCCTGATGCTGATCCACCACGCCCGGCGCCGCGCCCGCTTCGCAGGCCGAGAGCTCGTCCTTCTCGAAGACCAGGATCGCGCGCTGTGGGACGCGCAAGAGATTGCCGCCGGGAGGCGAATGCTCGACCGCGCCATCGCCCTGCACGGTCGTGGCCCCTACGTGCTCCAGGCCGCGATCGCCTCGCTGCAGACCGAGGAGCAGATCGACTGGAACCAGGTCGCCGCGCTCTACGGCCAGCTCGCGCACACGACCGGCTCGCCAGTGGTCGAGCTCAACCGCGCCGTTGCCCTCGCCCAGGCGGGCCACATCGAAGATGCTCTGGTCCTCGTCGACCGCGTGCGAGACGAGCTCGCCGGCTACCAATACCTGCACTCCACCCGCGCCGAGCTGCTGCGCCGCCTCGGCCGCGCCGAGGAGGCCCGCGCCGCGTTCGAGCGGGCCCTCGCGCTCGCGCGCTCCGAGCCGGAGCGCCGCTTCCTCGAGCGGCGGATTGCCGAGCTCGAGTAGCCCCCGATTCAGCTCCCGGCGCTGTCCCCCCGGCGGCTGCCCGTTCGTCGTGCAGACGACAACCCGTCCAAAGGAGGAGTGATGAACCAGCGCCGCAGCCCCGCCCGCCCGCCGAAGCCAAGCCAGACCTGGACGCTCGTGCTCGCCGGGCTCGCCACCTTCATGACCGCGCTCGACACGCTCGTGGTCACCACCGCGCTGCCCGTCCTGCGCACCGACCTGCACGCGAGCCTGTCCGGCCTCGAGTGGACGGTCAACGCCTATAACCTGGCCTTCGCCTGCCTGCTCCTGACCGGCGCCGCCCTCGGCGACCGGTTCGGCCGCCGGCGCATGTTCTCGATCGGCCTCGGCGCCTTCACCGCCGCCTCGGCCGCGTCCGCGCTCGCCCCCAGCGTGCAGGCGCTGGTCATCTCACGTGCGCTGCAGGGCGCCGGCGCTGCGATCGTCACCCCGCTCACCCTGACGCTGATCTCGGAGGCGTTCCCGGCCGAGAAGCGCGGCGCCGCGATCGGGATGTGGGGCGGGATCACCGGCATGGCCGTGGCCGCCGGCCCCGTCATCGGCGGCGCGGTGGTGTCGGGCATCGACTGGCACTGGATCTTCTGGCTGAACGTCCCGATCGGCCTGGCCCTGATCCCGGCCGCGCGGGCGCGCCTGACCGAGAGCTACGGCCCGCGTCCTCACCTCGACCTGCCCGGGCTCGCGCTCGCGCTCGCCGGCACGCTCGGGCTCACCTGGGGCCTGGTGCGCGCCAACACGCTCGGCTGGACCAGCCCGGAGGTGCTCGCCACGATGATCGCCGGCGCGATCCTCACGACGGCGTTCGTGCTGTGGGAGCGGCGGACGACGAACCCGATGGTCCCCCCCGCGCTGTTCAAGTCCCGCTCGTTCCGCGCCGCCAACGGCGTCAGCTTCTTCATGTACGCGGGGCTGTTCGGCGCCCTGTTCCTCATGAGCCAGCTGCTCCAGACCGCGCTCGGCAACTCGCCGCTGCAGGCCGGGCTGCGACTGCTGCCCTGGACGTTCCCGCCGATGATCATCGCCCCGCTCGCCGGCGCCCTGGCCCAGCGCTACGGCAACCGCCCGTTCATGGTCCTCGGCCTGGCCATGCAAGCGGTCGGCCTCGCCTGGGTTGCCGCGATCGCCGCACCCGGCGTCGATTACCTCGCGCTCGGCGCCGCGTTCACGGTCGCCGGCATCGGCACCTCGCTCTGCTTCCCCACGGTCGCCGGAGCGATCATGACCGGCGTGCCGCTCGAGGAGGCCGGCGTCGCCTCCGGCGCCAACAGCGCGATCCGCGAGCTCGGCGGCGTGGCCGGCGTCGCGATCCTCGCTTCGGTGTTCATCCACAACGGCGGCTACGCCGGCCCACACGCGTTCATGCACGGCTTCACGCCTGCCGTGTGGGTGGCGGTCGGCCTGTCGGCGGTCGGCATCGTCGCCGCGACGCTGACCGGCGGTCGGGCGCAGGCCGGTGTCGCGCTCCCCGCCCCGCAGCCGCAAGCCGCGTAGCGACACGACATCTATGGGCCTCGCTCCGCTCGGCATCCCTGGGACCGTTCCGCCCGGCATCCATGCCGGGCGGCGCGGCGCCGCCACATGGAGTCCGTCTTAACACGAGGTGCGCTTGACTTCGGCGGTTGTCTGCACGTAGGTTGTCGACAACGAGGAGAAGAGGCGGTTCTGGCCGACACCCAAACCTGGGGCCTCACCGCGGTCGAGCGGCGTTCGACCACCGACCATGTGCTGGCCGAGCTGCGCGCGGCGATCATCGCGGGCCGGATCGGAGCGAACGAGCCGCTGCGGGAGGTGGCGCTGGCGCGCACTCTCGGCACCGGGCGCAGCGCGATTCGCGAGGCGATCCGCCACCTCGTGCAGGAGGGGCTGGTCGAGTACCGGATCAACCGCGGCGCGTTCGTCCGCGTGCTGTCGGTGGCCGAGGTCGAGGACGTGTACCTGGCCCGCGAGGCGATCGAGGTCAGCGCGGTCCGTCACGCCCTCCAGGCCGGGCGGCCGCTTGACCCCGAGCCGCTCAGGGCGGCGCTCGAGCGGATCATCGCCGCCGCTGACGCCAGCCCGCCGGACGAACCGGCCGGAATCGAGCTGATCGCCGCCGACCTCGACTTCCACCGCGAGATGGTTCGCCTCAGCGCCAGTCCCCGCCTGAGCCGTGCGCACGAGACGCTGGCCGCCGAGGCGCAGATGCTCCTGCACCATCAGCCGGTCTACTCGCCGATTGAGTACGCCGCCGACCACGCGATCATGCTCGACGCGCTCGCCCGGCGCGACGCCTCGGCCCCCGCTCTGGTGAGAGATCACCTGCGGCTCTCGGCGAGCCTGATCGCCGGGGAGATCGCCAGGCTTTCGGGCATCCCGGATCGAAACGGAAGGGGGATTCGGTGAGCGAGGGTTCCCTCGGCGAGCGGCTCGAGCAGCCGCTGACGCGACGGCAGGTGCTTCGCGGCGCCCTGGCCGGTGGCGCGGTGATCGGCGCTGGCGGGCTGCTGTCGGCGTGCGGCGGCTCGATCTCCCCCGCGGTCCTGATTCCGCCCCCGATCGAGCCGATCAAGCCCGGCGGCAGCATTCGGGTCGGGGCCACCGGCGGCGGCGCCAAGGACGTGATCGACGCCCACCTGCCGACTGCCGACCCCGACATCATGCGCAACTGGAACATGTACGAGTCGCTGGCCACGCGACCGGCCGACTTCGGTCCGCTCCAGATGCTGCTGGCGGAGTCGATCGAGCCGGAGAAGGGCTCTGCCAAGACATGGACCGTGAGGCTCAAGCCGGGGCTCGAGTTCCACAACGGGAAGTCCGTGACCGTCGACGACGTGATCTTCTCGATCAACCGGATCATCGACCCCAAGGACCCCAAGGTGGGGGCGACCTCGATCGGCTACATCGACACGGCCCGGATGAAGAAGCTCGACAACCTCACCCTCCGGATCCCGCTCAAGTTCGCCAATGCCACGTTCCCCGACGACATCGGCCAGTACTTCAACGCGATCGTGCCGGTCGGCTATGACCCGACGAAGCCGGTCGGCACCGGTGCGTTCATGTTCGACAGCTTCACCCCGGGCCAGCAGAGCGTGTTCAAGCGGTTCCCCAACTACTGGGAGCACCCGAAGCCCCACGTGGATGAGCTGACGATCATCGACTTCACCGACGACACCGCGCGTGTCAACGCACTCCTGGGCAGCGAGGTCGACGCGATCGACAACCTGCCGACCGGGGTGATCGCCGAGCTGCAGGGCAACAAGGCGCTCAAGGTGCTGGTCTCGCAGACGGGCGAGTGGCAGCCGTTCACGATGCGCGTCGACCAGGCGCCGTTCAACGACGTGCGCGTGCGCCAGGCGTTCAGGCTGATCGTCGACCGTCGGCAGATGATCGAGCAGGTCCTGCTCGGCCAGGGCCGGCTCGCCAACGACATGTACTCGCCATACGACCCGGCGTATGACGCCTCGCTGCCCCAACGCCACCAGGATCTCGAGCAGGCCAAGTCGCTGCTCAAGGCGGCCGGGCGCGAAAGCCTGGCCGTGCAACTGGTCACCGCGCCGATCTTCCAGGGGGTCGTGGCCGCCGCCCAGGTGTTCGCCCAGCAGGCGAGCGCCGCCGGCGTCAAGGTGTCGATCAAGCAGGTCGATACGACCACCTTCTTTGGACCGAACTACCTCGGGTGGAAGTTCGCCCAGGACTTTTGGGCCACGCGGGAGTACCTGCCGCAGGTCGCTCAGGGGAGCCTCCCCGGCTCGCCGTTCAACGAGACCCACTGGGCCGACCCGACGTTCCTCAAGCTGATCCAGCAGGCCCGCGCCGAGCTCGACCAGGCCAAGCGCAACGAGATCCTGCGCCAGGCCGAGACGATCGAGTACGAGCGGGGGGGCTACATCATCCCGTACTTCTCTGACCAGGTCGATGCCTACAGCACCAAGCTGACGGGCTTCGTGCAGGCCAAATCGGGGTTCCCACTCGGCAACTACTGGTTCAAGAACGTGGGGTACAAGGCCTAGCCGGCCGCGACCAGTAAGGAGGATGCGATGAGCAAGTTTCTGATCAGGCGGATCATCCTCGGGCTGTTGACCCTGTTCCTGGTCTCGGTCGTCGTGTTCGCGGCCACCCAGGCGCTGCCGGGCAACGCGGCCCAGGCGATCCTGGGACGCGACGCCACGCCGGCGCGGGTGGCGGCGCTAACCGCGCAGCTGCATCTCAACCAACCCGTCACCTCGCAATACCTGCACTGGCTCGGGGGAGTGCTCGGCGGCAACCTCGGGACCTCGGCCGCCACGCAGCAGTCGGTGGCCTCGCTGATCGGCGGCCGGCTCGCGAACTCCACCTTCCTGGTGCTGGTGGCGGCGATCTTTGCACTGCCCCTGTCGATCGTGCTCGGAGTGTGGATGGCGGTCAAGCGCGACCGCCCCGCCGACCACGTGCTGTCGACGACCACGCTCGTGCTGGCGGCGCTGCCCGAGTTCGTAATCGGGATTGTGTTGGTCGCCCTGCTGGCGACCAACGTGGCGCACGTGTTCCCGGCGGTCTCGCTCGTGCCGCCGGGTGAGCACGCCTGGGATGAGCCGAGCGTGGTGGTGCTCCCAGCAGCCACGCTGGTGATCGCCGTCACGCCATACATCAGCCGGATCATGCGCGCCTCGATGGTCGAGGTGCTCGAGTCCGACTACGTGACGATGGCGCGGTTGAAGGGGCTGTCCAACCGCGTGGTGATCTGGCGCCATGCGGTGCCCAACGCGATCGTGCCGGCGATCCAGGTCTCCGCGCTCCAGCTCGCCTACATGGCCGGTGGGGTGGTCGTGGTGGAGTTCGTGTTCTCCTATCCGGGGATCGGCGCCCAGCTGGTCGACTCCGTCGCCAACCGCGACGTGCCGGTCGTGCAGGCGCTGACGATCATCATTGCCGCGGCGTACGTGATCCTCAACCTCCTCGCCGATGTGGCGACGATACTGGTCACGCCGCGACTGAGGACGGCGGGACGATGAGCACCACAGCCGCGACAGTCGAGCCCTTCGCCCCGGCGCCCGAGCCCGTCAGGCGCGGGCGAGCGGCGACCCTGGCGCGCGCAACGCTTGGGCAATCGCGGGCGAAGATCGGGCTGGTGATCTTCGTGGTAATGGTGGTGATCGCGCTCGCCGGGCCGCTGTTCGCGCCGCATTCGCCGACCGAGTTCGTCGCCGCGCCCAACAGCGGTCCATCGTCGCACGCGCTGTTCGGCGCCGACAGTCTGGGGCGCGACGTATGGAGCCGCTTCCTATACGGCGGGCGGAGCGTGCTCGGTCTGGCCGCCGCCGCGACGATCATCGGGGTCGGACTGGGGCTGGTGGTCGGCCTGAGCGCGGCCTACCTCGGCGGCGTCGTCGACGAGGTGCTGATGCGGATCGCCGATGTGTTCATGGCCTTCCCGCAGATCGTGCTCGCGCTCCTGCTCGTCTCCGCGCTGGGCCCGAAGCTGTGGCTGATCGTGCTGACGGTCGGCATCTCCCACGCTCCGCGCGTGGCACGGGTGATTCGCGGCGCCGCCCAGCAGGTGGTCGAGCGGGACTTCGTCAAGGCCGCCGAGGCGGTCGGGGAGTCGCGCCGGCGCGTGATCTTCGGCGAGCTGCTGCCCAACGTCACCAGCCCGCTGATGGTCGAGACGGGGCTGCGGCTCACCTACTCGATCGGGCTCATCGCGGCCATCAGCTTCCTGGGGCTGGGCATCCAGCCGCCCCACGCCGACTGGGGGTTGATGATCAACGAGAACCGCCTGTCGCTGATCGTGCAGCCATGGGGCGTGATGCTCCCGGTCATCGCGATCGCGCTTCTGACCGTCAGCTCCGGGCTGCTGACCGACAGCTACGCCCGGGTCGTGATCGGGATCGGACGAGGAGAATGACATGACCACAACCACAGAGCCCAAGCCGCCGGCGAGTAGCGGCGCCGTCGAGGTGCGCAACTTGCGCATCGAGTTGGTGCGCGACGGCACCGATGTCGTCGACGGGATCATGATCGAGGTGGTCGCCGGCGAGGTGTTGGGGCTGGTGGGCGAGTCGGGCAGCGGGAAGACCACGGTCGGGATGGCACTGATGGGCTACTGCCGTCCGGGGGGCCACGTCGTCGGCGGCGACGTGTTGATCGACGGGCACGACGTGCGCAAGATGGCCTTGGGCGAGCTGCGGCGGCTGCGCGGCGGCACCGTCGCTTACATCCCCCAGGACCCGGGCACGGCGCTCAACCCAGCGCTCCGGCTGCGCCGCCAGCTGTCGGAGATGCTCGAGGCTCACCAGGGGTCCACCAGCGAAGAGCAGCGCGACGCCCGGATCCGTGAGGCGCTCGAGGAGGTCGCGCTTCCCGCCACCGACGAGTTCCTGAAGCGGTACGCGCACCAGCTCTCTGGCGGCCAGCAGCAGCGCGTAGCGATCGCGATGGCCTTCGCCTGCCGGCCACACGTGATCGTTTGCGACGAACCGACCACGGGACTGGACGTGACCACCCAGGCCCGCGTGCTGCAGACGATCCGGGAGCTGTGCCAGGATCACCAGGTCGCCGCGCTGTACGTGAGCCACGACCTGGCCGTCGTGGCCGAGCTCGCCGACAAGGTCGCGGTCATGTACGCGGGGCGGATCGTCGAGCGCGGGCCACGCGATCTGATCTTCTCTCGCCCGCGGCACCCGTACACGCGCAGGCTGCTGCGGGCGGTGCCCGACCTCGAGGGCAAGCGCCCGATCGCGGGGATCCCCGGGCATGCGCCGCTGCCGGGCAACCGCCCCCAGGGCTGTTTCTTTACGCCGCGTTGCCTGCTGGCGATCGACCGCTGTAGCGCGGCCTTCCCGGAGGCGGTGCAGTATGAGCCCGGCCACTGGGTCTGCTGCTACCGGGCCGACGAGACGCCGCAGGAGGGGCCCGTACTGGAGCCGGCCCGCGCCGCCGCGTCCGCGAGCTCGGGCGCGGTCGTGCTCGCGGCCGAGCACGTGGATGCCCGCTACCTCAAGCACCAGACGCTGTTCGACATCAACCTCGCGGTCGCGCGCAACGAGTGCATGGCGCTGGTCGGCGAGTCGGGCAGCGGCAAGACGACACTGGCCCGCTGCATCTCGGGCCTGCACCACGACTACACCGGCGCCGTCAAGCTCGGCGAGACCACGCTTCCGCGCAGCGCGCGCCAGCGTAGCCGCGAGGCGCGACAGCGGATCCAGTACATCTTCCAGAACCCATACGCATCGCTGAACCCGCGGCGGACCATCGGCCAGACCATCGCGCGCCAGCTCGCGCTGTTCGACCCAGGCTCGGGGCGCGACCGCGACCAGCGCGTGGAGCAGTGCCTGGAGCAGGTGGCGCTGTCCGCCAGGGCGGCCGACCGCTACCCGGACCAGCTCTCGGGCGGCGAGCGCCAGCGCGTCGCGATCGCGCGCGCGCTCGCGGCCGAGCCGTGGGTGCTCGTGTGCGACGAAATCACCTCTGCCCTCGATGTGTCGGTGCAGGCCGCGATCGTCGAGCTGCTGGCCGCGCTGCGCAAGAAGACCGGGCTCAGCATCCTGTTCATCACCCACAACCTCGCGCTGATCCGGACGATCGCGGACCGCGTGTCGGTAATGACCGAGGGGCGCATCGTCGAGACCGGTCCGATAGGCGACGTGTTCGAGGCGCCCCAAGCCGACTACACGAGACAGCTGCTCGCCAACACGCCCACGATCGAGGCGGCTCTGAGCGGCAATGGCCGCGGCCGCTGAGCACGCGATCGAGCCTCGCGCGCGCAGCCCCGTGCGCTTCATCGACACCGGCGAGGAGGGCTGGCGGCCGGTGGTGTTCTTCGGCGGGCTCGGCACCGACCTCGGCGCGTTCTCCGAGACCGAGTTCGCGCGCGAGTCGCGCGAGCGCCTGCAATTGCGCGTGATCAGCGTGGAGCGCAACGGGTTCGGGATGACCGCGTTCGATCCGTCGCTGGGGTACGGCGATGCGGTCAAGGACGTGCTCTCGGTGCTCGAGACGTTGCGCGTGCGGCGGTTTGCCGTGGTGGCGATCTCGGGCGGTGCGCCGTACGCGGCCGCCCTCGCGGCGCGCGCTGCGCACCGCGTGCTCTCGCTGCATCTCGCGGCGGCGGCCGCCGGACCGCTGGTGACTTCGTGCGGCACGGTCTCGCTGCTGTACGCCCAGCCGGCGCAACTGGCGGCTGATCCGGCGCTGGCGCACGAATGGCGACTCTTGACGTCTGAGCCCGTGCCCGATCTGAGCGGGCTGTATGCGCCCGCGTACCTGTACTGGGGCTACGACGACGACGTGGTGCCGGTCGAGCACGTGCGCGAGTGGCGCCGGATCCTGCCGCGGGTGGCGGCGCTGCGGGGCTACCCGGGCGAGGGGCACGACGTCCAGTACAGCCACTGGGAGCAGATCCTGCTCGACGTGGCCGGACTCGGGACACAGCATCCGCACCCGCGCACCCACGGCCCAGAGCTGAACGGCGACACGGCTCCACTCCCGGGTCAGGCGTGAGTGCTCTCCGAGGCGTTCATCACCTGCGCGGTGACCGGCGCGGGCGACACCGTCGGGCGCAGCGAGCACGTCCCGGTGACGCCGGACCAGATCGCCGACTCGGCGCTTGAGGCGGCGCGAGCCGGGGCGGCGGTCGTCCATATCCACGTGCGCGATCCCGCCAGCGGTCGCGGCGCCCGTGATCCTGCCCTGTTCCGCGGGGTGGTGGAGCGCATCCGCGAGGCTTCTGATGTCGATCCCGTTCTCAACCTGACCGCCGGGATGGGCGGCGACCTGGTGCTGGGCGGCATCGACTCGCCTCTGCCGCCGGACATGGACGGAACCGACATGGCGGGCGCGAGCGAGCGACTGGCCCACGTCGAGGAGCTCATGCCCGAGATCTGCACGCTCGACTGCGGCACCATGAACTTCGCCGCCGGCGGCGAGTACATCATGGCCAACACGCCCGGCATGCTGCGGGCCATGGCCCGCCGCGTCCAGGAGCTCGGCGTCCGTCCTGAGCTCGAGGTGTTCGACACGGGCCACCTGGTCCTCGTGCACGAGCTGATCGCGGAGGGGCTGATCGACGACCCACCCATGATCCAGTTGTGCATGGGGATCCCGTACGGCGCGCCGGCCGATCTGGCCACGCTGCTGGCCACGGTGGCCCGCCTGCCCGCCGGCGCCGTGTACTCCGCGTTCGCCATCGGCCGGTTGCAGCTGCCGTATGCGGCGCTCGCGCCGCTGGTTGGAGCCAACGTCCGGGTTGGTCTCGAGGACAACCTGTACCTGTCGCGCGGGCGACTCGCCACCAACGCCGAGCTGGTGCAGCGCGCCGTCGGCCTGCTCGACGGCATGGGGGTGCGCGTGCTCGGGCCCGACGAGGTGCGCGAGAGGCTCTCGCTGCGCGACCGTGTCTGAGGCGACACCCCCCGCTCAGGCGCCGCTCCCTTCCTCGGTAGGCCTCCTCGGCGCCGGCGTGATCGGGGCCGGATGGGCCGCCCGTTTCGCCCTGAACGGGATACACGTGCAGGTCTACGATCCCGATCCCGAGGCGCCGCGTCGCCTGGACGAGATGCTTGCCGGCGCGCGCCGAGCCTATGCCCGGCTCACGGTCCTGCCCCTGCCGCCCGAGGGGGCGATCACCTTCGTTGGGTCACCCGAGGAGGTAGCCGCCGGCGCGCAGTTGGTGCAGGAGTCCGCGCCGGAGCGGATCGAGCTCAAGCAGCGGCTGCTGGCCATGGCCAGCGCCGCCGCCGGTCCCGACGTGCTGTTTTGCTCCTCGACCTCGGGGCTGCGGCCCTCGGTGCTCGCCGCGGACATGGAGCATCCCGAGCGATTCGTGGTCGGCCATCCCTTCAATCCCGTGTATCTGCTGCCGCTGGTCGAACTGTGCGCCGGCGCCCGGACCGCGCCTTCGACGGTCGACCGCGCCGCGACGGTGTACCGGGCGGTTGGGATGCACCCGCTGGTCGTCCGGAACGAGATCGACGGCTTCCTCGCCGACCGCCTGCTCGAGGCGCTCTGGCGCGAGGCGTTGTGGCTGGTCCACGACGACGTCGCCACCGTTTCCGAGGTGGATGATGCGATTCGCTACGGCGCCGGGTTGCGGTGGGCGGTGATGGGCACCTTCCTGACCTACCGACTGGCCGGCGGCGCGGCTGGCTTCGCGCACTTCATCGAGCAGTTCGGGCCGGCGCTGTCGCTTCCCTGGACCAAGCTGGTCGACGCCCCCGACCTGACCCCGGCCATGGTCGAGAAGCTCGCCCGTCAGTCCGATCTCCAGGCCAACGGCCGCTCGCTGGCCGAGCTCGAGCGCCGGCGCGATGACTGCCTGGTGGCGATCCTCCAGGCGTTGCGCGCCCAGGACGCCGGCGCCGGCGCCACCGTGGCGGCGTGGGAGCGCCGCCTGCTCGACGTCGTGCCGGCGCCGTCGGGGCGGGGGGCGGGCGGTGCGGACGGCGCGGGCGGTGCGGACGGCGCGGGCGGCACGGGCGGTGCGGACGGCACGGGCGGCGCGGAGGGCGCGGACGGAAGCACCCGGGTCGACGGCGGCCCCGCGGTGCCCCTCACCCTGTATTCGCGCGAGATCCCGCCGGAGTGGATCGACTACAACGGCCACGTCACCGAGAGCCGTTACCTCGACGTGCTCGGCGAGGCCACCGACGCCCTGCTCCGCTACATCGGCGTCGACTCGGCCTACGTCGGCTCGGGTGGCAGCTACTACACGGTCGAGACCCACATCTCCCACCTCGGCCAGCTCTACGCCGGCGACCACGTCGAGGCCGCGACCCAGGTGCTCGGCTGGGACGACAAGCGCCTGCATCTCTTCCACGTGATCACCCGCATCGGCGAGCAGACGCCGGTGGCGACCGGCGAGCACATGCTCGTCCACGTCGACGCCACCGCGGGCCGCGCCTCGCCGGTCCGCGACGGCGTCCGCCGGCGCGTCGAGAGCCTCGCCACGGCCCACGCCGACCTCCCGCGGCCCGGGCGCGCCGGCCGGCGAATCGCCCTGTAGGCAATCCGCAATTTTCGCCTAGCGCTTGACAAGTTATTAGTGGCTGCTAATCTGTTGCTAGTTAGCACTCACTAAGGAGGAGCGGGCAGATGCAATCCACCAACACCCCCCGCAGAGGCTGGACTCTCGCGATCGTCTCGATCGGGCTGTTCATGATGGTTCTCGACAACCTGGTCGTGAACGTCGCGCTACCGAGCATCCGACGCGATCTCGGCGCCTCGATCCAGACCCTCGAATGGACGGTCAACGCGTACGTGCTGGCCTACGCCGTGCTGCTGCTGACCGGTGCCGCGCTCGGCGACCGGCTCGGCCGCAAGCGCATGTTCATCGCCGGCATCGCGCTATTCATCGCCGGCTCGGCAGCCGCCGCGATGTCTCCAACGATCGATTTCCTGATCGCGGCTCGCGCTGTCCAGGGCGTCGCCGCCGCCCTTGTTACGCCGCTCACCCTCACGCTCATCGCCGAGGCGTTCCCGCCCAACCAGCGCGGGCTCGCCCTGGGCGTGTGGTCAGGCATCAGCGGCATCGGCGTGGCCCTCGGCCCGCTCGTCGGCGGCGCGCTCACCCAGCTGGCGTCCTGGCACTGGATCTTCTGGGTCAACGTGCCAATCGGCATCGTCCTTCTCCCATTTGCGGCAACCCGGCTCACCGAAAGCCGGGGCGAGGTCAAGCACCTCGACCTCGCTGGGCTGGCGCTCGCCTCGAGCGGGCTGTTCGGCATCGTCTACGGGCTGGTGCGTTCGCAGTCGCTCGGCTGGTCCAGCCCCGAGGTCGTCATCGCTCTGGTCGGCGGGGCCGCGCTCGTGCTGGCCTTCATCGTGCAGGAGCTGCGCACATCCGAGCCGATGCTCCCGATGCACTTCTTCGCCAACCGCGGCTTCGCGGTGACCAACGCGATCTCGCTGGCGATGTACTTCGGCATGTTCGGCTCGATCTTCTTCCTGAGCCAGTTCCTCCAGACCGTCCTCCACAACAGCCCGCTGGAGGCCGGGGTCAAGCTGCTCGTCTGGACGGGCGCCGTCATGGTGGTCTCGCCGCTGGCCGGGTTCCTGTCCGAGCGCTACGGAAGCCGCCTGTTCATGGCCGCCGGCCTCGGACTGCAGGCCGTCGCGCTGGGCATGCTGGCCGAGCTGGCCAGCGTCGATCAGACGTACGTCAGCATGGTGATCCCGTTCGTGCTCGCCGGTAGCGGGATGGCGCTGGTGTTCGCCCCCTCGGCCAACGCCGTGCTGTCCTCGGTGCGGACGGCCCAGACCGGCCAGGCGTCCGGCGCGACCAACGCGATCCGCGAGCTTGGCGGCGTACTGGGCATCGCCCTGCTGGCCACCGTGTTCACCAGCCACGGCAGCTACGCCTCGCCGCAGGCCTACGTCGCCGGCCTGACGCCGGCGCTGTGGGTGGGCGCGGCCGTGCTCGCCGCCGGCGCCCTGATCCCGCTGGTGCTGCCGTTCAGCACCCGCGCCTCGGCGGCCGAGCACGCCGCCGCCGAGACCGCCGACGCCTCGGCCCCGGTGCCGCTCCCCGCCTGACACTGCCGTAGGATCGCTCATGCGCACGATGGCAACGACATCCAAGACAGTCGAGCGGACCACCCGTCAGCGCGTCCCGGCGTCCGAGCGCCGGAACGCGCTGATCGAGGCGGCCGTGCACGAGTTCGCCCACAGCGGGCTGCACGGGACCCCGGTCGACCGGATCGCCCGCCGCGTCGGCGTGGCCCAGCCCTACGTGTTCAGCCTGTTCGGGAGCAAGCGTGAGCTGTTCCTCGCCGCGGTCGAGCGCGGCTTCGAGCTCATCGCCGAGGCGTTCACCAGGGCGGCGGAAAACTTCGATCCCGCCACCGCGCCGCCCGACGTGGACGTCCTGAACGCGATGGGCAAGGCCTACGTCGAGCTCCTCGAAACCAACCGCGATTACCTGATGCTCCAGCTTCACTCCTACGCCGCCTGCGACGATCCGGTGATCCGCGACCGCGTGCGGACTTGGTACGCGCGGCTGGTGACGGAGGCCGAGCGGCTCTCGCAGGCTGACCCCGAGCGGGTCGATGAGTTCTTCCGCTATGGCATGTGGCTGAACGTGGCCGCCGCCATGGGGGTCGAGGATCTCTCGGTCGGGTGCGAGTGGGTCCGCGCCGAGCAGGCCGCACAGCCCAAGGCCGTGTGATCAGTCGGCCACGCGGCGTTCGGGATAGCGCGGGAGCCCGTCGTCGGGGATCGACTCCCACGCCGCCGCGTAGGCCACGAACTGGCGGGCCGTCGGCCGGACGCCAGGATCCTCGTCGAACGCCCCCAGGCGGACGCCGACGTTCGAGGCGTCCTTGGGGTCACGGCTGAACAACGCCGAGCCGCAGTCTCCGCAGAACCATTTCTCCGCGCCGCCCTCGGGCTTCCAAGCCCGGAGGCGGTCCTCGCCCTGGACGATCTGAAACGAGCCCGGTTCGAGCCGGGCGCTCGCTGACGCGCCCGTGCCGGTGCGACGCTGGCAGCGGGTGCAGTGGCAGTACTGCGCCGAAACCGGCGGTGCCGTCACCTCGAAGCGGACCGCGCCGCAGCCACATCCGCCGGTCTGTCGGAAGTTCGTCGCCATCGCTCGGCGCTAGGCCCGCGCCGCCAAGGTGGTCAGGTCACGTTCGGGAGCGATTCCCCAGCGCTCGGCCACGTGGGCCAGGTGATCGTCGAGATCCCAGCGGTCCGGCCGCTCCTCGCCCGAGTGCGCGGGGCTGGCGCCCTTGAGCGCCATGCAGCCTGTGTTGTCGCCGATCCGGCGGATCTCCTCCACGTCCTGCGCGGTCAGGCGCATGTCCGCGGGCAGGGCGGCCAACTCGGCGCGCTTGCTCTCCACCGTTTGCGAGCCCGGGCCTACCTCCTGGATCAACGTCGGCACCACGCACGCCACCGGCGCGTGCGACAGGTTCCATTGACACGCGAGCTGGATCATGGTCAGCCCGGCCCGCTGCGCGACCGGCCGCATGTATTCGAGCCGCTCGCGGCCCTGCTCGATCCACCCCGCCGGCCGGAAGCTGCGGTGATCCTGCGGCGCCAGCGCCTGGCCGGGCAGCACGTCGTCGAAGAACAGCCCGCCGTAGTCGACCACGCGGGTGATGACCTTCACCCCCGCCGCCGCGGCGGCATCGAGACACAGCTCCCCCGGCCACGGCTCGAGTGGGTTGAGGATGATCATGGCCCAGTCGAGCAGCGCGCCGAAGCGCTC
Source organism: uncultured Solirubrobacterales bacterium (assembly GCA_963719355.1). Lineage (GTDB taxonomy): Bacteria > Actinomycetota > Thermoleophilia > Solirubrobacterales > Solirubrobacteraceae > Palsa-465. The sequence goes on from CAVRBZ010000002.1 coordinate 103,460, forward strand.
CAGACAGTCGATCAGGTCGAGCGTGAACCCGTTGGCCGGCCCGGGCGCCACGCCGATCAGGCGGGTCAGCCCGGCGTCACGCAGCGCGGCCATCCCCGTCCACACCCGCTCGCTCGTGTAGCCCGTTCGGTCCGGGTTGTGCAGCAGGAGAAGATCAAAGCTGTCGATGCCGCAGCGCTCGAGGCTGCGCTCGGTCGCCATGCGCAGGTAGTCGGCGTAATCCGTCTCGTCGCGCAGGCTCCGGTCGGTGAAGCGAGGAAAGCCCTTGGCTCCGTCGCGCTCGCCGAAGTAGAAGTCGTGTCCGACCGCGCCCACGATGCACATCTCGCCGCGTGCCTTGCCCGCGATCGCCCGGCCCAGCATCCGGTCGGCCTCGCCCGCTCCGTATACGTCCGCGGTGATCACCGTCGGGATCGACTCGTCGGGCGCGATCAGGGCCAGGAACCGCTCGTCGTCGAGCGGCTCGCCGAAGCGCATGAACCGACCGCCACTCCACGTGCCCACGGCGACTGGGGATGGATCAGCCATAGGGTGATGCAGTGTAGGGATGCTCAGCGCTGCCTCCACCACCTCCCCTGCTCGAGGTCGTGAAAGACGATCTCGTCACGCCCGCACGTGGTGACGACCTCCCAATAGCGCCTGCGCAGCGGCCGGTCGGTCCACCAGCGATCCTCCACCAGCCACGACTCGCGCACCGCGTCCACCGTGCGGTCATCGATGATCAACGGGCAGCCGTCCTCGCCCGCGCTGACCGCCGCGCGGTGCGGAACGGATAGTCGGCGAGGGCTATTCATCGTCGATCCGCATGTAACTGATACACCGGTATCTGGTTGTCATCCCTCGAATGGCGTCAGCACCGCTCGCCGCTCTGGAAAGCGAGATTCAGGATCGACCTCGAGCACGCGCAGGGCGGCGTCAGGGCCCGCGGCGGCGCGTGCCTGGCGGATGGCCTCGCGCAGACGCGCGGTCCGCGCGGCCACGGGATCGTCGAGCAGCCCGCGCTGATCGCTCGCGGGCGGCCCGAAGCGCTCCACCGCCAGGCGCAGCTGCTGCGCCGGCGCCGGCAACAGGGCCAGGCGCGGAGCGAGCACAAGCCGCATCCTCGCCGGGTCGGCCAGCGCTTCGCGGAAGACGACCTGCTCGCGCCAGGTTCCGCCCTGCTCGACCAGCACCGCCGAGAGCACCACCGCGCGCAGCGTTCGACCCCGCCGCTCCCGCCGCGCCAGCAGACGATCGATCAGTAGCCCGAGCGCCCGCTCGAGCTGAACGCCAGAGGCCGCCTCCGGCAGCTCGAGCGCCTCGCGCAGGAACTCGCTCGCCGGCCGCGGTCGCAGAGCGCCGTCGCCGCCGCTGGCGAGCTCGTGCGCGTGCAGCCCGGCCGTCCCGAAACGATCGGCCAGCGCCGCCGGAGCGAGCGCGGCCAACTCACCGAGGGTCTTGATGCCCAGCCGCTCGAGCGCCTCCGGCAGATCAGCCAGCGCCGGACGGGCGCGCAGCAGCGACACCGGAAGCGGCGCCAGGAACGTGCCGGCCTGTTTGCGCCCGCCGGAGACGATCACCGGCCGGCGCACCCTGGCGCGGGTTGCCGCCGCCACCGCGGCAAACCGCGATGGCGCCACCCCGTAGCGAGCCGGCACCCGCAGGTTGCGGCGCGCCGCCACCAGCACCCCCTCGATCCCGCCGTGCAGCCGCAACAGCCCCCGCGCGTCGAAGCAGACGAGGCCCGGTCGCTCAGGCTCGACCGCGGCCCCGATCGATTCGAGCCGTACGAGCAGCCGCTCCCAGAAGTCGGCGACGCCGGCCGGGTCGGGCGCAACCAGGGTGAGGCGGGGACAGCGGGCGAGCGCCTCCCCGAGGCGCATCCCGGGATGGACCCCGAACGCCTCGGCCGACAGCGAGACCTCGCCGATCTGCTGCGTCCCGCCGGGTTCGGGAGCCAGGGCGGTGGGGGCTTGCAGCAGCTCGGTCCGCTCCCTGGAAGCGACGGTGAGCTGAAAACGGGGTAGGAGAACGCATGCGATCATGGCGAACACATGTTCGCACGAGCCTCGGACGGACGACCTTGGTACGGTCACGTCCGATGGCGCCGCCCAATCCGTTCGACATCGCGTCGGAGAGCATCCGCACGCTCAGAGCCTTCGGTCAGCGCATCCCCGGCGCCGGCGATGTCCTGGCCCGGTCGCTCAGCGACGCGGTCAAGCACCGCACGGTGATGATCACCGGCGCGTCATCCGGCATCGGAAAAGCGGCGGCGCTCGAGATCGGGGAGGCCGGCGGCACCATGCTGCTCGTCGCCCGCCGCAGGGATCAACTTCAGGAAGTGGCGGACGAGATCGCGGATCGAGGCGGCACCGGCCACGTCCATCCCGCAGATCTCACCAACATGGACGACATCGACCGGATGTGCGCCGAGGTGCTCGAGCGCCACCAGACGGTCGACATCCTGGTCAACAACGCCGGCAAGTCGATCCGCCGCTCGATCGACCGGGCCTATGACCGCTTCCACGACTACCAGCGGACCATGCAGCTCAACTACTTCGCGCCGGTCAAGCTGATCCTGAATTTGCTTCCCACGATGCGCGAACGAAAAAGCGGCCACATCGTGAACATCTCGACGATCGGGCTACAGATGAACACGCCCCGCTTCAGCGCCTACGTGGCGAGCAAGGCAGCGCTCGATGCGTTCTCCCGCTCGATCGGCCCCGAGATCATCAACGACGGCGTGCACATCACCACGGTCTACATGCCGCTCGTGCGCACGCCGATGATCGCCCCGACCAAGATCTACGACCGGTTCCCGACACTCAGCCCGAAAGACGCGGGACACATGATCGCCGAGGCGATCCGCAAGCGCCCGAAGCGGATCGCCACCGCGCTGGGCAGCCTGGGCCAGCTCACCTACGCGATCGCGCCGGGCGCCCAGGACCTCTTGGTCAACCGCGCCTATCACCTGATCCCCGAGGGCGACCCGAAGGAGCCCGACCACCAGCCCACGCCCGAGGAGCGCGCGTTCGTCAGGGCCACCCGCGGCGTCCACTGGTAACCGCGGAGTCCTCCGCGCGACGCCTGGGCTAAGTTGAGGGCCTCACCGATACCGGGAACTTCGGGCTAAACCGAGCTGCCGGCGTCGCGCATCAGCTGCCCGATTGTCACAGCCTGCAGATGCTCGGTCGTCAGGCTGCGGTCGAGCTTCCCCACCAGCGACGGGCACTGCCGCGAGCTCGAGACCGACAGCTCGATGACCTCGCCGGCGTGCAGGGGCCCGACACTGTTGTCGCCGTCCTCGAGCCGGACCGCGCCGGCCACCAGCCTCCCGCCGGCGCCGTGCGCCATCCACCACTGGCCGACGCTCGGCCCGCTCGACGAGTACAGGAAGTGGTGGTGGAACCCGAACCGCGCCACCAGGTCGCCGAGTTGCTCGCGCGTCCCGAGCCAGCGCACCAGCCCGCCTTTGGGCAGCCGCGGCAGCGCCTGATCCCCATAGGCGACCACCACCGTGTCCCGGAGTGGCGCCGCCGCTCCGACGGCGAACGAGGCGCGGATCCCCTGGCCGGCCAGGTAATTGGCGATGGCGGGGACCTCGCGCTCCGGCGCGTTGACGAGCACTCCGACCTCGGGCCGGCTCGTGGCCACCGCGGTGACCGGGCGCATGTGCACGAAATGTGAGACCAGGCTGTAGGACGCGCCCGTGGTGAGCGTCCAGCTGGCCAGCACCAGCGCCGCCGCGGTGCCCGCCACGGCCCGAGCCGTGCGGACCCGCCAGGCGGGGAGCGGGCGCACGCGGCGCTCGTCGCTCAGGATCAGCGAAGCGGTCGACGGGCGGCGGGCGAATCGGCCGTCCGGCTCGGGACGATGCGCCAGCGCCCGATCCAGCGCCGGACCGATGTCCGAGACCTCCGCGGCCACCTGGGCCAAGCCGAAGCGCACGAGCGCCTCATTCGAGACCCGCACGTGCCCGTAGCCGAACCCGTAGGAGATCACCGGGCAGCCGCGGATGATCGCCTCGAGCACGGTCAGCCCGGCGCTCGAGTGAACCAGCGCATCGCTGGCCGCGAGCACATCGCCCATCCGGTCGGTGAAGCCCATGACCCGCAGGCTCGCCTCGTTGGCCAGCTCCCGCGACACCTGGGCCCGCAGCTTGTCGTTGCGCCCGCACAGGCACAGCACGATCGCACCCGGCACCTGAAGCGCAGCTCGAGTCGCCCCGAGCAGATCGCCCACCCCCCAGCCGCCGCCCGACACCGCGATGACCTTGGTCTCGTCCCCCGGCAATCCCAGCGCCCGCCGCGCATCACTGCGCGAACGCGCGGCCAGGAAGGCCGCCGACGTGGGCGGCTTGGCCCAGCGCACGCTGCCCGGGCCCGCGATCGACTCGACCTCCTCCATCGTCTCGGGATGGGTCACGAAGTGCAGGTCGATGCCCGGATGCGACCAGAACTGCATGCCGGCCAGGTCCGTGATCGAGGAATAGCAGGGCACCTTCAGCCGGCCGGATCGCCGCAGCTCGCCCAGCACCGCGGTCACGCCCGGATAGGTCGAGACGATCACGTCGGGGTTGTGAGCCTTGATCAGCCGCAGCAGCCCGCGCCGGCCGAGCAGCGTCAGCATCTTCATCGAGAACACGCGGGCGGGCCGGAAACCCATGTACAGCCGGTACTGGATGTCGAACAGCCAGGGCAGCCAGCGGAACATGAAGGCCGAGTTCTCGCGCAGCAGCTTGGTCACGAACCAGCCCATCGCCGGCAGCCCGTTGACGATCGACACGACGGCGTCGGGATCCTCGTCGCGGAACTCGCGCGCCACCGCACGCGCCGGCAGGTCGTGGCCCTCGCCGATGTCGGCCGAGATGATCAGCACGTGACGCGGGCGCGATTCGGCGTCGGGCTCGCCGGCCGGAATCACCGCGGCCGCCTCGCGCTCACCCGCGCGCGCCTCCTGGTCGCACCGCCACTCGACATACCGCGCCACGCCATCGGCGAACGGCGTCCGCGCACGCCACCCCAGCTCCCGCGCGGCCCGTTCACTCAGTACCACCTTGCCGTTGAAGTCGCCCGGCCGCGGCTCCGTGCGGACGATCTCCACGTCCCCCAGCAGCTCGCTCACCCGCTCGGCGATCTGCCTGATCGTCACGTTCTCGTCCGAAGCTAGGTTGTAGACCCGGTTGCGGGCGACCTCGGCCAGGCCGGCGACGACGCCCTCGGCCAGGTCCTCGACGTACACGAACCGCCGCGACTGCCCCCCGTCGCCGGCCAAGGTCAAGGCCTCGCCGCGCAACGCGCGACCCACGAACGCCGGGATGACCGCCGCCTCGCGCGCGCGAGGACCGTAAGGGATCCCGAAGCGCAGGATCGTGTAGTCGATCCCGTACAGCTCCTGGTAGGCCTTGCAGTAGAGCTCGCCGGCCAGCTTCGTGCTCGTATACAAGTGACTGGGGGCGGGCAGCAGGGTCTCCTCGTCGACCACCTCCTGCTGGCAATCCGAATAGACCCAGATGGTCGAGGCGTAGACGAGCCGCTTGACCCCGGCGCGACGCGCCGCCTCTAGAACCGCCACCGTCCCGCGGGCGTTGACCCGCTCGGCGTCCTCGGGCTCGGCGTGCACGTCGTTGACGTCGGCGACGGCGGCCAGGTGGGCGACCGCGTCGCACGAATGTAATGCCCGCTCCAGAGCCTCGCGGTCGCTGATCGACCCGAGCACGGTGTCCACGCTCCCCGGCTCGTGCCAGGGGGACGGGCGCAGGTCGTAGATGACGGGCTCGTGCCCGGCCTCGCGCAGCTTGTCGACCACGTGCGAGCCGATGAACCCCGACCCGCCGGTGACGAGGACTCTCATGCTGATTGCGACTCCGGGCGGTAGTACAGCGGGACGCAGGAATGGTTGCGCGCGACCCAGTCGGAATTCGGCAGGTCGACCTGGTGACCCATGATCCGGTGGCAGGGCTCGTCGTACACGCGGCCGGTCGAGCGCTCGAGCCAGTCGAACACGATGTACTTGTAGAGCCCCGAGACCATGCCCTCGGGCAGCTCCAGTCGGCTGGCGTACACCGGATCGAGCCGGTCCCGCGCCACCGCGTTCTTCCACGCCACGATCTCGGGCAGGCGTTCGGTCTGCACCAGCCCCAGCGCGGCGGTGAACTCGTTCATGCGGAAGTTGAGTCCCTGGACCTCGTAGCTGGGCTTACCGTAGTTGCGGAACGCGCGCGCGTGTTCGATTACTTCAGGACGCCGCGACACCAGCACGCCACCCTCGCCGGTCGTGATCGTCTTAGTCGCGTACAGCGAGTAGACACCGGCGTCTCCGTAGGTTCCGGCCCGGCGCCGGTTCCATTCGGCGCCGTGGGCATGCGCACAATCCTCGACCAGGAAGATCCCGTTCTCTCCGCAAAATGCGGCGATCTCCTGCGTCTCGAACGCGATGTGGCCACCGATGTGGACGAGGAACGCCGCCCGCGGCTTGAATCTCTCGGCCTTGGCCTGGAAATCGGCAAACGACATGCACAGGTCCTCGCGGTTGCAGTCGACGAACTGCACCTCGGCGCCGGCGTTTAGTGCAGCCAGCGGCGTGGCCATGAACGTGTTCGACGGGCACAGCACGGTTTCCCCCCGGACGCCGGCGAAATGCAGCGCCGCCAGCGCACCCCCGGTCCAGCCGCCTAAGGCGACCGCCTCGAGTCCGTTGTAGGCGCCCCAGGCCGCCTCGAACCGGCGGGTCATCTCGCCCTCCGACCACCGGCCGGAGTCGATCACCTCGTCGATCAGGGCATGGAAGCGGGCGCGATCGCGCGGGTCGAACGCAATCGCGAAGCGCGCATGGTCAGGCTCAGCGTCGGTCTGTTGCGAGGAAACGGTGGTCATCGTGTTCGTCGCGCACGCCGGCACCCCGTCGTGCGCTGCTATGCCGGCCAGGCGCTCACGATCCAGCCTGTCAGAGGGGTAGGACGGTACCGGTTTTCTGACGTTTGAGTTCTCTCACGATCAGCTTCAGGGCCTCGGCAGTCCGCTCGTGCGAGCCCTTGGAGCTGTAGAAATCCGCATCGTGCAGGAGGATTACATCCCCGGCGCCCAGATCGCGCAGCGCCCGGCCGGCGATCCGCTCAGGGGTGGTCAGCCGGCGCCAGTCCTTCCCCCACCGCGACCAGAGCAGCGGCTTCAGACTCCGGGCCCGCGCCGCCTCGAGCCCCGCCGGGCTGTACAACCCGTAGGGCGGCCGGTGCCACACCGGCTCGATCCCCGCGGCCTCGGCGATCGCGGCCGCGCCACGCGCCAGGTCCTCGTCCACGGCGCGCCGGCTCAGCGCCGGCTGGGGGCGGTGTCGGTAACCGTGCAGCGCGACGACGTGCCCGCGCGCGGCGATCTCGGCGGCCAGCGCCGGCCGGCGGTCTACCTGCTCGCCCACGAGGAAGAACGTAGCCTCGATCCCCGCTTGCTCGAGCACCTCCAGCACCGCCGGCGTCCCCTCGGGGTGGGGGCCGTCGTCGAACGTCAGCGCCACGCCGCCGGATACCGTGCGCTGAATGCCGAGAGCCCGTGCGGCCCGCGGAACATGAGGGGCGAGCAGGTGGGCGATCACGGCGAGAATTTTGATGATGGGTTTCAGTCCGCGCCCGCCCGCCCTGGTCGCCATCGAGCCACTCGCCCGTCACGCCACCCGAACACATACCCGGCGTGAGCGCCATCGAGACTCGCGTGTCACGTAACTCGGACATATTCCGGGTTACGTGACACGTCATCCGATGACGCCCGACCTCGACTTCTGGCTCCCCGAGCCATCCATCCGCGTGGCCCACCGCCGCGCCATCGCGGCCCCGCCCGAGCGCCTCTGGGAGGCCGCCCGGGAGGTCCGCCTGAGCGATGCCCGGCTGCTCGGCCGGCTGGTGCGCTGGCGCATCCCGGGCCTCGCGCCCGACCTCTCGTTCGACGAGATGTTCCGCGCCCCGCCGTTCCTCGTCCTGACTGAGGAACCCGGGCGGGCCCTCGCATCCGGGCTGGTGGGGCGGATCTGGACCCTGCGCCGCGACTACCCACAGCTGCGCGACCCCGACGCATTCCGCGCCTGGTCCACGCCGGGCACGGCACGCGTGCTGTTCGCCAGCTGGGTGCAAGAGGACCCGACCGAGCTGCACGCCGAGGTGCGGGTCGAGGCGATCGGCGCTCAGGGGCGCGTCGGCGTGGCCGCGGTCCGCCCCCTGGTCGGCGCCTTCGCCAATCTGATCGGCAACGACGGCCTCGAGGCGGCGCTCCGGCGCGCCGAGCAACGGTAGGCTCGCCGCGTGGCAGCCGAACCAGCGACAGCCGCGATGGCAGCCGAACCAGCGACAGCCGCGATGGCAGCCGAACCAGCGACAGCCGCGATGGCCGGCCTGCGCCGCTTTTTCGTCGTCGCGCACACCCACTGGGACCGCGAGTGGTACCTGCCGTTCGAGGCGTTCCAGCTCAGGCTTGCCTCAGTCGTCGACGAAGTCATCGACGTGCTCGAGTCCGACCCGGACTTCACCACCTTCACCCTCGACGGTCAGGCGATCGTGCTCGAGGACTACCTCGAGGCGAGGCCACAGAACGAAGCCCGCCTGCGTGCACTGCTCGCCTCCGGGCGACTCGAGGTCGGCCCGAGCTACGTGCTGCCCGACGAGCTGCTCGTCGGCGCCGAGTCCCTCGTTCGCAACCTGCTGCTCGGCCGAGCCGTGTGCGAACGCTTCGGGGCCGAGCCGTCACCCGTCGGCTATATGCCAGACAGCTTCGGGCATCCGCTTCAACTGCCCCAGATCCTGGCCGGTTTCGGGATCGACAGCTTCATCTTCTCGCGCGGGCTGGGCGATCAGCTCGACGATCTCGGCGTGGTTTTCCGGTGGCGCTCGCCTGACGGAAGCGAGGTTCGCGCGATCCAGCAGCTGCCCTCCTACAGCAACTTCAACGTCGCCGACGCGGACGCGGCGCGGGCGCGAGTCGACGAGGTCGCGGAGCGCTTCGGCGCCGCGCTTGCCCGCGCCGGTCTCCAGGATGTCCTGCTCTGCGACGGCGACGACCACCGCCGCATCCGGCGCAACCTGCCGGCGCTGTGCGCCGAGCTCGAGCGCCGGCTCCCGGGCGCCAGCTTTACCATCGCCCGCTACGGCGACTACGTGGCTGCCGTCGAGCCCCACGAGCTGCCTGGCTACACCGGAGAGCTGCTCGGCAGCCGGCTTCAGAACGTGCTGCGGGGTGTGAACTCGGCGCGGCTCTACCTCAAGCGGGCCAACGAACGCGCCGAACGGCGGCTGCTCGAGGTCGAGACCCTGAGTGCGCTCGCCGCGCTGCACACCGGCGGGTCGTTCCCCACCTCGGACTTCAGGCTGGTCTGGGGGCGGCTGCTCAAGTGCCAACCGCACGACTCGATCTGCGGCTGCTCGTGCGACGAGGTGCACCGCGACATGCTCGTTCGCTACGAGCAGCTCGACCGGGCGATCTCGGAGCTCGAGCGCGGTGCCCTCGATGGATTCGCGCGACAGAACGGCGCCGGCGTCGTCAACCTCCTCCCGTACCGCCGTCGCGGCCTCGTCGAGCTGCCCGGGACCGAGCCGGCGACGGTCGAGCTCGCCGGCTTCAGCGCGCGCAAGGTCGAGCTCGCCCCGGCGACCCCGGCCGCCGAGCCGCCGCGCGACGGCACGTCGATCGAGACGGACCGCCTGCGCGTCGAAGCCGCCGCGGACGGCACGCTGACGCTGACCGACCAGCGGACCGGCCGGCGCTGGCAGCACCTGCACCGGCTCGAGGACGAGCCGGACATGGGCGACCTCTACAACTTCTGCCCGGTCCCCGGCGGGCGAACGTGGTCTCCCGACTGCGCCGTCAGCCGCGTGCTCCGCGATGGCCCGGTGGTCTGGGAGCTCGAGATTCGAACGCGCTCTGTCACCACGGTCGTGCGACTGATCGACGGCATCGACCGGATCGAGTTCCGCACGACAATCGACAACCAGGCCGAGGATCACCGGCTCCGCGCGGTGTTCCCGATCGGCGCCTTCGACGCGACCGACGTCCGCGCGGAGGGACACTTCGCGCTGGTCCATCGGCCGTTCCTGCCGCCGCCGCCGCACACCGAATGGGTCGAGCCGCCGGACCCGACCCAGCACACCCTCGGCGCGGTGGCGCTCGGGCCGCTCGCGCTCCTCACCAAGGGGCTGCCCGAATACGAAGCCCGCCCCTCCGGCACCGGCCCCGAGCTCTGCCTGACGCTGCTTCGGTGCGCCGGGCTCATCTCGCGACCGACGGGCGCGCTCGCTACGCGCCCGCTGGGCGCCGGCCCGCAGACCTCGACGCCGGACGGCCAGTGCCCCGGCCGCCACGAATGCGAGTACGCACTGCTGCCGGGCGCCGACTCGCTCGACGACACCGCGCTTCTGCGTGCCGCGCAGGACTACCGCTACGGCTTCCTCGTGACTCCGCACGCCGTCAACCTCGACCCTCCGGCGCGCGTCGACGGCGACGTGGTGTTCTCGTGCCTGAAGGGGGCCGAGGACGACGACGGCCTGATCCTGCGCTGCTTCAACGCCCAAGCGACCCCGGCGAGCGTTCGCATCGCCGCCGGCGTCGACGTCACGCGCGTCCGTCTCGATGAGACCGTCGCCGAGACGGCTCGCGATCAGTTCGATCTGCGCCCGGGCGAGATCGCCACGTTCCGGCTGCGCCCTTTGTGAAGCCTCTGACACAAACGCTCGCTTCCGCCCGCGCCCCGTCTAATGTCAGCCGCGTGAGCGCATTCGAAGCCGATGTGACCGTGCGCCGCACCCGGTTCGCCAGGCCCGAGACCGGCTGGGCGGTGGTCGAGGCGGCGGACCCAGACGGCGCGCCGGTGGTGCTCGTCGGGCCGCTCATCCACCTCGAAGAACGAGAGCGGGCGCATATCACCGGGACGTGGGTCCAGGACAGCCGTTACGGCCCGCAGGTGAAGGTGTCCGAAGCCCACCCGCTCCCGCCCTCAGACGACGATGCGGATACCGTCCTCGCCTACCTGGTGCGGGTCAGGCACGTCGGGGCCAAGCGTGCCGCGCGGTTGATCGAGCGCTACGGCGCCGCCCAGGTGTTCGACGCGATCGACGACGATCCGCACGCGGCCTTCACCGCCGCCGGCTTGCGGCGAGGACAGGTCGCCGAGGCGATCCGCGCCTGGGAGCGGCTGCGCGTCACCCGCCGCCTGCACCTGCTGCTGGCGCCACACGGACTCGCCTATCTGGCGCCCCGGATCCGCGAGACCTACGGCGACGGCGCCCACCGCGTGGTCTCCGAGCGCCCCTACGAGCTGACGAGCGTGTTCGGCGTCGGGTTCCTCATCGCCGACCGGATCGCCCGGCACCTCGGCGCGGCCGAAGACGGTCCGCAGCGCACGCGGGCCGCGATCCTCCACATCCTGTCCGAAGCCGAGCGAGGCGGCAGCACCTGCATGCCGCTCGAGCTCCTGTTGAGCGCCGCGGGCGAGCTGCTCGGGTCCTCTCCCACCGAGGCCGACGTCGACGGGCTGGTCGAGCCCGGCGACGTCGTGCGCGAGGACATCTGGGTCTACCGCACCGAGACGGCCGAGCTCGAAGCCGAGCTGGCGGCGCAGGTCCGGGAGCTGCTCGCGGATCCGCCCGGGGACCGACTTCGCGAACCCGCAAGCGGCCAAAGACGGCTTGACCGAGGAGCAGATGCGCGGCGTGCGTAATGCATTCCTGCACCGCCTGTCGCTGATCACGGGCGGCCCCGGCACGGGCAAGACGGCCTCGATCCGCACGATCGCCAGGCTCGCCGGCGCCCAGGGCGCGCGAGTCCTGCTCGTCGCCCCCACCGGACGGGCCGCGATCCGCATGCACGAGGCGAGCGGGCTGCACGCCACCACCGTCCACTCGGCGCTCGGCTGGATCCCCGGCGAGGGGCCCACGCACGACGAGCACGACCCGCTCTCCTGCGACCTCCTGATCGTCGACGAAACCTCGATGGCCAACCTCGAGCTCCTGGTCACGCTGCTGCGCGCGGTGCCGACCCGGGCCCACTTGGTACTGGTGGGCGATGCCGATCAGCTCGCGCCGGTCGGCGCGGGCAAGCCCTTCGCCGAGCTGATCGCCTCCGGCTCGGTGCCGACGGCGAGACTGACCCACATCTTCCGCCAGGCGGCGGGGAGCATGATCGTCCAGGCTGCCCACGCGATCCGCCGCGGCGAGCTGCCCGCGTTCACCGTCGAGCCCGGCATGCGCCGCGATCTGTTCCTGATCGAGCGGTCCGACCCGCGCGCCGCTCGTGAGGAGATCGTCTCGCTCGTGTGCGAGCGCCTGCCTGCCCACTACGGGATCGACCCGGTGAAGGACATCCAGGTGTTCGCGCCGGTGTACCGGGGCGAAGTCGGGATCGACGCGCTGAACGAGGCGCTGCGTGACCGCCTCAACCCCGACGGCCAGCCCGTCCGCGGCGGGCGGCTGCGCATCGGCGACAAGCTGATGATGACCGGGCGCAACCTGCACGAGCTGGGCCTGATGAACGGCACGCTGCTCCGGCTCCTTGACCAGATCGGGGACGATTCCGAGGACGACGACGCGGCCGCGCTGCTGCTCGGCGCCGACGAGCAGGTGTTCCGCTTCCCGCCCGAGCAATCCGAACGCCTCCGGCTCGCCTATGCCTGCTCGGTGCATCGTGGCCAGGGCATCGAGCTACCCGTGGGCGTGATCGTGGCCCATCCCGCCAGCGGCGCCTTCTTCCTGCGTCGCGAGATGCTCTACACCGCGGTCACCCGCGCCAAGCTGGCCACGGTGATCGTCGGCACGCGCGAGGTCGTCTCGCGCGCCGCCCGCACGCCCGACACCGGACGGCGCCACAGCCGCCTCGTCGAGCGCCTGACCCGGCTACCCGCCACCACGTAGGCGTGCCACTCGAAGCCCACACCTCTCCCTCGCCGCGCAAGCGCCAGGCCCTCGAGCTGTTCGCGGGCCTCCCGCGCGCCTACGACCGCATGGGTACCGTGCTCAGCTTCGGCCAGGACCCGCGCTGGCGCCGCGCCCTGCTCGAGGTCATCGATCCGAGGCCCGGAATGCGCATCCTCGACGTGGCCACCGGCACCGGGCTCGTCGCGTTCGCACTGGCCCAGCGGGGCGCAACGGTCATCGGCCTGGACCAGAGCGAGCAGATGCTGGCCGGCGCGCGCCGACGGCTGGCCGGGCACCCCGACCTCACGCCCCGGGTCAGCTTCGCGCAGGGCGAGGCGGAGCGGCTGCCGTTCGCCGACCGGGAGTTCGACGCGCTGACGTTCACCTACCTCTTGCGCTACGTCGACGATCGGGCCGCCACCATGCGCGAGCTCGCGCGCGTGGTCAAGCCGGGCGGCCAGATCGGGATGGTCGAGTTCGGCGTACCGCGTCCGGCCGTCCTGCGCGCGCTGTGGCGCGTGCACACGCGCGTCGGGCTGCCCCTCGTGGGGCGCCTGGTGTCACCCGCGTGGCTCGAGGTCGGCCGCTTCCTGGGTCCCAACATCGAGCAGCTCTACGCCGAGGAGCCCGACCTCGCCGCGCTCTGGCGCGCGGCCGGGATCGATGACGTACGCGAACGCCGGATGAGCTTCGGCGCCGGCCTCGTCATGTCCGGCGCCAGGAGCGCCGCGATCGGCGGGGGCGCCGCGCCCGCCGCCGGAGAAGGCGATGGCCAGCGCCCCGCGTGAGCTCGACCGCCCAGCCTTCTATGCGTTGCGCTCGGGCGGCTGGCGCGACCTGGTCACGCTGCTCCACCCTCCGTATACCGCCTGGCACCTGAGCTACGTGGCGCTGGGCGCGGCTGCCGCGCCCCACATCTACGCCAACCGGCTGGCCGCGGCGCTCGGCGCGTTCTTCCTTGCCGTCGGCATCAGCGCCCACGCCCTCGACGAGCTGCACGGGCGCCCCCTCGAGACCAAGCTCAAGCGGTCCACGCTGATCGCGCTCGCCGCGACCTCGTTCGCCGGTGCGATCGCGATCGGCGTGATCGGGGTCTTCGTCGTCTCACCGCTGCTCGTGCCACTCGTGCTCGCCGGCGGGCTGCTCGTCCCGGTCTACAACCTGGAGCTCGCCGGCGGCCGCTTCCACTCGGACACCTGGTTTGCCTTGGCCTGGGGCGGCTTCCCCGCCTTCACCGGCTACTTCGTCAACGCGCTCGCGATCCGGCCCGCCGGCCTGCTCGTGGCCGGCGCGTGCTGCCTGCTGAGCGCCGCCCAGCGCCAGCTGAGCACGCCCGTGCGCCGGCTGCGGCGCAGCACCACCGAGGTAGTCGGGCAGCAGCGCCTGCGCGACGGCACCGTCATCGAGCTAACCCGCGCCGGCCTCTCGGCGCCCCTCGAGCGGGCGCTCCGCGCGCTCTGGATCGCGCTCGTGCTGCTCGCGATCGGCCTGATCGCGGTACGGGCTTAGCCGGCCCCGGTCGGGCGCTGCGGGGTGACTTTGCCACGTTTTACACGGGGCGCACGGTCGACCGCCACCCACCCTGACCACTCGAACCCGAGAGCACCGGGGCGTCAGCCGCCGCGCAACTCACAAGGCCCGAGCGGGTTAGCAATGCAAGAAAGCCCTTATCGGGAGGATTGCCGCTGCGTCGTTCACTCGTTTTGCTCAGCTCGATCGTCGTGATCGCCCTCGCCGCGGCGGCGGCCGCGCTCACGCCGGCCTCGAGCGGCCAGCCGCCGAGCGCCCAGCCTCCGAGCGGGTATCTCCCGACCAAACCCCCGCCGTGCACGCCGCCCAGCAAACCGCAGCGCCCACCGCTGGCCAACGGCCTTTCGATCTACGCCTCACCCAACCCGGTGACCGCTGCACGACAGGTCAAGATTTTCGGGCGGCTGCTCGGCGTCCGCCCCGGCGTCCACCGGTGCGGCGTCACGATCGTCCTGTGGCGGCGCTTCCCCGCCCAGCGCGCCTACAGCGCGGTGGCACAGACGCGCACCACCGCGAGCGGCCGGTACAGCCTCGTTCTTTCGCCCGGCGGGGTCACCACCAACCGCGACTGGGTGGTCACGGCACGCGGCCTGCGCAGCCGCGTCCTCACGGAGTACGTGCGCCCGGTGATAACGCTCCAGAGCACCGCGACGTTCGCCGTGGCCGGCGACGCCGAGACGCTGAGCGGCGAGCTCCAGCCCGGCCGCGGCGGCCAACAGGTGTCGCTCCAGCGCCTGGTCGGCCCCCGCTGGCTGACCGTGCTGCGACCTCGCCTCAGAGGCGACTTGACCTTCGCGATCAACCACACGTTCACCACCGGACGCATGGAGCAGTGGCGGGCGCTCGTACCCGCCAGCATGCGAAACCTGGCCTCGGCATCCCCGGTCCTGAAGATCAAGATCGCCGCCGCCACCGGGATCCACAAGATCCGCCACGTGGTGATCATCATGCAGGAGAACCGCTCGTTCGACAGCTACTTCGGGACGTTCCCCGGCGTCGATGGGATTCCAGCCGGCGTGTGCGTCCCGGACCCGATGAACGGCGGCTGCGTGGCCCCGTTCCACGACTCCTCGGATCTCAACTACGGCGGTCCGCACGGCATGGCCAACGCGAACGCCGACATCGACAGCGGGCGCATGGACGGCTTCGTAGGCCAGGCCGAGCAGGGGCAGGGCTGCAACTCGGCTGACCCCAACTGCAGTCCCTGCACCGAGAACAGCACCAGCCAGAGCCAGCACGCCGCCTGCATCGACGTGATGGGCTATCACGACGCCCGCGAGATTCCCAACTACTGGGCCTACGCCGAGAACTACGTGCTCCAGGACCACATGTTCGAGCCCAATGCCTCCTGGAGCCTGCCCCAGCACCTGTACATGGTCTCCGAGTGGTCGGCCTTCTGCACCAACCCGTTAGACGCATCCTCCTGCCACGGCGACCTCCAGAACCCCAACCCGGATTCGACGCTCGACGCCGCCCACTTCGCCTCCTCCAACGACGGTCTGCTCCACTACGCCTGGACCGACATCACTTACCTGTTGCACCAGCAGAACGTCAGCTGGGGCTACTACGTCTTCCAGGGCACCGAGCCGGACTGCGAGAACGACAGCTCGATGACCTGCGCGCCCGTACAGCAGGGCCCCACCACGCCGGGCATCTGGAATCCCCTGCCCTCGTTCACCGACGTCACCCAGGACGGGCAGCTCGGCAACATCCAGACGCTCTCGAGCTTCTTCACGGCCGCCAAGAACGGCACACTCCCCGCCGTCTCCTGGATCAACCCCAACGGTCAGGTGTCCGAGCATCCACCCGCCTTGGTCAGTGCCGGCCAGACCTACGTCACCGGCCTGATCAACGCGATCATGCAGAGCCCCGACTGGAACAGCACGGCGATCTTCCTCTCCTGGGACGACTGGGGTGGCTTCTACGACCACGTCGTGCCGCCGATCGTCGACCGCAACGGCTTCGGCCTGCGCGTCCCCGGGATCGTGATCAGCCCGTACGCCAAGCAGGGCCTCATCGACCACCAGACCCTCAGCCACGACGCCTACAACAAGTTCATCGAGGACGACTTCCTCGACCATGCCCGCCTGAACCCGCACACCGACGGGCGGCCGGACCCCCGTCCCGATGTGCGCGAGAACAACCCGATCCTCGGCAACCTGACCGCCGACTTCAACTTCAGCCAAACGCCGCGGCCGCCGATGACCCTGCCCGCGCATCCCGCGCCCGGTCCGGCCTCCGTGCCGCCGTCCTGACCGCGCGCTACTTGCCTTTCGCCACGACCAGGAGCAGGCCGTAGGCCACCAGCGCCAGGCACGCGGCCAGCGCCAGCACCCCGGCCGCGCTCATCGCCCAGGCTGCGCCGGAGCGCCGCTCGCGCCGCAGATCGGCGGCGCGATCGGCGCAGTAGATCACGGTCGAGAACGCCACCGTGACGCCGAGGCCGGCCGCCACCGCAGATACGATCACGCCGAGCAGCGTCCCGACTGTCAGCGCGGCGGCGGCGGTCATGATCCAGGCGCCGGGACGAGGTGTGCGCGCCGCCGGCGGAACAACACCAGCAGCACCGTCAGGATCGCCGCCGCGAACAGCACGAGCGGACCGCTGAGGCCGCCACCCAACACTTGGGTCAGATCCCAGATCGCGGCCGCCATGATGGCCGCGGCCGGGAGGGTGAGCGTCCACGCGACGACGATGTTGCCGGCTACCCCCCAACGCACGGCCGACAGGCGCTTGGCGGCACCGGCTCCCATCACGCCGCCGTTGATCACGTGCGTGGTGGAGATCGGGAAGCCGTAGTGCGACGCCGCCAGGATCGCCGCCGCCCCGGCACTCTGGGCCGCGAACCCCTGGCTCGGATCCATCTTGATGATCCGCATGCCGGTGGTCTTGATGATCCGCCAGCCCGCGGCGTACGTGCCGAGGCCGAGCGCCGTCGCGGAAGCGATGATCACCCAGGTGGGAACGTGGACGTTGTTGGCGGAAATCGAACCTCCGGCGACCAGCGCCAACGTGATCACGCCCATCGTCTTCTGCCCGTCGTTGGTGCCGTGCGAGAGCGACAAGAGCCCACTCGAGAGGATCTGCCCCAGCCTGAAGCCCCGCGCCACCGTGCCCGGCCGGCGCCGGCCGACGATCCGATAGGTCAGCAGGATCGCCGCCCAGGCCACGGCGAAGGCCAGTCCGGGCGAGATGATCGCCGGCACGATCACCTTGTCGACCAGCCCGCCTGCCTTGATCGCGCCGGCGCCGTCAGCCGCCCATGCCGCCCCCACCAGTCCGCCGATCAGCGCGTGCGACGAACTCGAGGGCAACGCCAGCCGCCAGGTGATCAGGTTCCAAGCGATGGCGCCCAGCAGCGCCGCGAACACCACCGTGGTCGTCGTCGCCTGCGCGCTCACGATCCCGCCGGCGATCGTCGTCGCGACCTTGAGCGAGATGAATGCGCCCACGAAGTTGAGGATCGCCGAGAACCCCACCGCCACGTTGGGCGGCATGGCGCGCGTGGAGATCGACGCGGCGACCGCGTTGGCCGTGTCGTGAAAGCCGTTGGTGAAGTCGAACGCCAGCGCGGTGACCACCACCACAACAAGCAGGGCATCGCTCACGGGGCGCCTCCGCCAGCCATGCTCCGAGGCTCGCAGACTTCACGGTCCAACGTGTGAAGGAGTTGTGAAACCGAAGTGATGGCAGCGAGATAGGCGACTACTCGCCCGCCCCGCTGCCGAAGCTCACATGTCCTGGCCGCCGTTCACGTGAAACACCGTGCCGGTGATGAACGACGAGTAGTCCGAGGCCAGGAAGTGCACCACCCGCGCCACGTCGTCGGGGCGGCCGAATCGCCCCACCGGGATCTGGGCCTTGACTCGCTCCTGTGCCTTCTCGGGCATGGCCTGGAGCATCTCGGTGTAGATGAAGCCCGGCGCCACCGCGTTCACGGTCAGCCCGATCGAGTCGTCGGTGAGTTTCCCGGCCCGGCCAAGCTGGAAGCACGCTTCCCTGGCCAGCGACATGGTGAGGCCGAACATTCCCGACTTCGACGCGGCGTAGTTGGCCTGGCCGATGTTGCCGGTCGAGCCGATGATCGAGGAGATGTTGATGATCCGGCCGGTGCCCCGCTCGAGCATGTGCGGCAGCGCGGCCTGGCTCATAAAGAACGCGCCCGACAGGTTGACGCCGAGGACCTTGTACCAGTCCTCGTCGGTCATCTTCAGCGCGGTCTTGTCGATCGTGATGCCGGCGTTGTTGACCAGCACATCGAGCCGGCCGTGGCGCTCGAGGACTTCGTTGATGGTGCGCCGGCAGTCCTCGGCCGAGCCGACGTTGCCCTGGTGGATGCTGCCGGTCATGCCGTTCTCCTCGAGCTGGCGCAGGAGGCCCTCCGCCTGCTCGTGGTCCCGGCCGTAGCCGGCCGCCACAGCCGCACCCTGCTCGGCGAAGCTGCGGCTGATCGCCGCGCCAATCCCGCGGGTGCCGCCGGTCACGAACACGACCCGGCCGGTCATGCGGGCCCGGCGCAGACCGGACGGGAACGACTCGTCGGTCGGGGTGACTGTGTCGCGGGCCTCAGCGGTCTTCGCGGTTCCGGTTTCAGTGCTCATCAATCCCTCGCCTCCTTCGCGTTGTTCACTCTCTGGGTTCCGAGCGCGCCGCCAGCCACCCCGAGATCTCCGGCCACAGCTCCTTGCGCGCCGCCGAGCCGGCGACCAGCCCGATATGCCCTCCCGGCCGGGCGAAGTGCTCGACGTCCTCGCTCGAGATCACGTCGAAGAACGGCATCGTCCCGGGCCGGGGCGCGATGTGATCGGCACCGGCCGTGATCACCAGCACGCTCTGGTCGATCCGGTGCAGGTCGACCTGGCGGTCGCGCAGCCGTACGCGCCCGCGCAGCAGCCCGGCGTCTCGGTACATGAGCTCGATCCACTGTGCCCAGGCCTGGCCCGGGAACGGCGGGTTGTCGCCCACCCACTTGGCCATCGTCTGGTACGCCTCGCGCCGCGCGGTCCCCTCCTGCACGTTGTCCCAAAGCCGGCGATAGGTGCTCCAGAAATTCGTCACCGGCTTGAGCATCTTGTTGGCGAAGTCGATCGCGCCGCCCGGGAGCGTGCCCCACAGCTCGGCCACCTCCTCCACGTCGAAGTCCTCGTCGCCGACCCATTTGGCATACGTCGACTCGCGGCCGTCGATGGGCATGGTCAGCTCCACGAGGTTTTTTACGGGGGCCCGCCCGCCCCGCGCTCCGTCCCAGTCGAGCCCACAGTACATCGCGCACAAGGTGGCCCCGATACACCAGCCCATCAGCGTCAGATCCTTGGTACCGGCCGCCCGCAGCGTCTCGCGGACTGCCCAATCGAGCTCGTCCAAGACGAACTCGTCGAGCCCCATATCGGCGTCCTCCTCGTCGGGATAGCCCCAGTCGACGAGGAACACGTCAAACCCCTCCTCGAGCAGATATTCCACCAGCGAGGAGCCAGGCCTCAGGTCGAAGATGTCCGGCCGGTTGATCAGCGCGAACACGAGCAGCACAGGCACGCGATAGCGCCGGTTCGAGGAGCGATAGCGGTAGAGCGTGGTCTCACGGTGGGTCCAGACCACCTCCTTCGGCGTGGCGCCGATCACCGCGTCGTCCGTGGTGAGGAGGATGTTCGTGTACTCCAGCGCGTTGACCGGGAAGCGCCTGACCCGATCGACCGCGCTCACGTCCGCGCCTCCTCCCCGCTGCGCTCAGACGCCACCTCATCGCGCAGGGTCTCGACCTCCTGCAGGACGCGTTCCAGCTTGTCCTCGGTGCGATTCAGCTGCCGCGACAGCCGCACGATGTCGGCTCGACCCGCTAGCCGCAGGTTGCGCCAGAGAAGATCGATGCCGTCGAACGTCATGCGCGTCAGCGCCGCTGTGTTCTCCGCGCTCAGTGCGAGAAGACGGCCGAAGCTCGGCTTGCTCACCAGCTCCTCGAACGCTTTCGCGGTGCTGGATTCGGCCTCCTCAAACAGCGCGCGAGCCTGTTCTTCGGGCGACTGTGCGCCGTTGCGCCCGTCTGCCATCGCCAATCCTCCTTCGCTGTTTCGTGATTCGAGGCTACCCCATCGACTGCGGCTGACACCAGGGAGCTGATCGTCGCGACCCCCTCGGTGGGGGGTAGCCGCCGTCGCCGAGCTACTGTCCTGGCGGAAATGAACGCGAGTACGGACGTCGCCGTGATCGGCGCCGGGATCGTCGGCCTCTCCACCGCGTTCGCGCTGAGCGAGCAGGGGGCATCGGTGACGGTGTACGAGCGGGGGCTCCCCGGCAACGCTCAGTCGGGCGGTGAGTCACGGATCTTCCGCCACGCCCATGACGACCGCCGCCTGGTTGAGTTCGCCGGTCAGGCGAGACGGATCTGGCGCGAATGGGAGGAGCGCTTCGGCACCGAGCTGCTCTCACGCGACGGCGTGGTGGCGCTGGGCGCGGCCGGCCAGCGCCGCCTCGAGCTCATGCGCAGCACGGGCGTCATGGCGCATCTGATCGACGGCGACGGCCTCGCGGCGCGGCTCCCGGTGCTCGCGCGGTGGCCAGGACCCGCGGTCATCGACGAGGACGGCGGCGCGATCCGGACCCGGGCCAGCATCCAGGTGCTCACCGAAGCCGTCGGCAAGAGCCGGATGGTGTTCGACGAAGTCCTGGCCGTGCGGTCCACGAGCCAGGGGACCGCCGAGGTGCGCGCGGCCGGCGGGCGCTCCGAGCACGACCGCGTGGTGGTGTGCGCCGGCCGCGGCACCGCCGCGCTCGCCCGCGGCGCCGGCCTGCCGCTCCCGATGCGTCAGGCCGCGCACGTACGGCTTACGTATTCGGTCCGCGACAAGCACGACCCGCCGGAACGCCTGGCCTGCCTGCTCGACGCGAGCGGAAGCTTCGGCGAGCCCGGCGCATACGCCGATCCCATGCCAGGTAACGCCGCGTATGCCGTCGGCCTCGACGACACGCCCGTGCACGAGGACGGCAGCGTGATCGACTCAGACGGCCTCGCGACGATCGCCGAGCGAACCACGGCGTACGTCACCCGCGCCCTCCCAGGCCTCGATCCCGAGCCGATCGACGTCCGTCACTGCTGGGTGACCGAGCTGCCCTGGCACCCGGACGGCTTTGCCGTGTGGGAACTCGGAGCGCTGCTGATCCTGGCCGGCAACCACCTGTTCAAACACGCGCCGGCGCTCGGCCGTGCCCTGGCTCAGGCCGCCCTCGGCGAGGGGCTCGCGCCGCAGCTGCACCCCGAGGCCAGGCTCGGCGCCGAGCTGTTCGAGTCAGTCCGTCCAGGGCGCTGAGTCCTCGCCCTCGCCGTCCCCCCCGCTGTCGGGCGGAGCCGCCGGAGCGGGCGGAGCCGCCGGGGCGGCGGGCGGCACAGGCGCCGGCACCGGCACCGTCGCGGTCGGGGTGCCGCGCTCCGCGTCTTCGGGGAAGCGATCGGCGGCATCCTCGGCGAGCGAGAAAAGCGCCGTGGCCACGTTGCGCACGTCCTCGATCAGGCGGCCGCGCTCGGCCCACACCGCGTCGGTCTCGGTGTCGAGCTGGCGCAGGTTGCGCTTCGCGTTCTCGGTCATCGCCACCGCGTTGGCGGCGGCATCGGACAGACAGCGGTCGGCCTGGGCCTGGGCCCGTCGGGTGATTTCGGCCGCCTGCTCGTGGGCGACCTTGAGAATCGCGCTCGTCTCCTCGCCGACGCGCTCGAGTTCCGCCTCCACCGCCGGCACCGGCGAGCGCTGCTCGCGCAGCTCGGCAATTTCGCGCTCGAGCCCGGCGACATGCCCGTCGACCGCCTCGCGGTCATAGCCGTGCAGCGCGGTGGCAAAGCGTTTGCCGACGGGCTCCCACGGAACCGTGTCCACCGCGGCGGTCGGCTGGCCCGTCTCGTCGTCGTTGCCCCAGGTCGGGTCGTCCTCCACGGGCCGGTCGAAGCTGCTGAAGCCGCGCGACAGCCTGTCGCCGAGATCGGCGAACCACGTCCCGGGCGAGCGACGCTTGACGGGCTCATCGTACGTCGCGCCGTTTCTTTCGAAGTCGCTCATCCATAACTCCTCTGCGCGTCTCATCGGGGTGTGGCGTGGTTCGGCACGCCGCCGGCTATCCCTCCGGCGGGCGGAGACGTTGCAACCGTTCGTGCGCCGCGGCGCGCCGCGGATCACGAGCCGCCCGAGCGCCCAGCCCGGATCACGAGCCGCCCGAGCCGCCCGGCCCGCGGATCACGAGCCGCCCGAGCCGCCCGGCCACAGCTGGGGCCCGATCCCCATGATCGCGATCATCCGCTCGACCGGAGAGCTGACGCGGCGGTCCACGTCCAGTTCATGCCCGCACTGCCGGGCGTGCTTGAGCCCGAGCACGATCGCCCGGACTCCCGAGCTGTCGATGAACTCGAGCCCGGAGAGGTCGAGCCGAACCCGGGGATCGCTCTCCCGGAGTCGACGCAGCCGCTCCTCGACCGTGTCGGCCACCGCGATGTCCAGCTCGCCCACCAGCGCGAGCCGGACAACCCCGTCCGCATCGAGGTTCTCCCGTATCTCGAAGGATGGCCCGGCGAGTGCCAAGAGTGCAGACGGTGTCGGATTTCCAGCGAAGGAGCGGGAGGAGGCGCAATCCTATCGGCGGGGGGGATGGGAAGGATTCGGCGCATTCAGCGTCTTTAGTCGCACAGGCGCGAATCCCCCCTCGTGCCGGCAATCGGCGGCGGCTTGCCACAGCCGCCGCCGGCCTGCCGGTCGTCGAGGCGATCCACGCACCGGCGCACGGCAAAGCGCGGGATCCGTGTCTAGGGCGCCGTGCGCCGGGCCAGCCATGCAGTCGCGGCGAGGCCCAAGGCTGCCCACCCGGCGAGCACCGACCGGAACCGGCGGTGCCACCCCCGGCTCGTCGTTGTCGCTGCATTACCGCCGTTCGCCGCAGCTCGCGCATGCTGCGCCGGCCGACATCCTCTGCGGCGGTTTGCGCCTCCTCCGCCGCATCCGGATCGCGGCGAAGCACGTGGCGCGCGCTGGTGATCTGGAGCATGACCGCTGCGAGCCCGTGTCCCACGAAGTCGTGGACGTCACGGGCGATCCGCCGGCGCTCCTCGAGCAGTGCCCGCTCGGCCAGCTCGCGGCGATTCGCCTCGAGCGCCGCCCCCAGCTGCGCCTGGCGGGCGGCCGCCCAGCCGATCAGCCAGGGAAGCCCGACCCCCAGCACCCAGATCCCAACCGAGGTCCGACCGCCGGTCTCGACCGCGCCGACCGCAATCGGCGCCGCCACCGCGAGCACGCCGTGCGCGACCGCCATGGCCGCCGCTCGCGGACGGGGCCCGTGACCGCGGGCGGCCCGCGATCACGCGGGTTGGAGCCGGCGCACCTCCACGCGCCCCTCCTCCACGCGGACCTGGAACGACGGCTGGGCCGAGGTCGCCGGACCGCCCCGGACCGCGCCGTTGCGCAGGTCGAAGCGGGATCCGTGGCACGCGCAGACGATCTCCTCTCCCTCCACCTCACCCTCGCTGAGCGAACAGCCCCGG
This sequence comes from uncultured Solirubrobacterales bacterium, assembly GCA_963719355.1. Taxonomy (GTDB): domain Bacteria; phylum Actinomycetota; class Thermoleophilia; order Solirubrobacterales; family Solirubrobacteraceae; genus Palsa-465. The sequence continues at coordinate 127,366 of CAVRBZ010000002.1, forward strand.
TGCGAACAGCGGTCGTGGATGGCGAAGATCCGCTCCCCCGCGCGTAGCAGGAGGACCGGCGTATCGTCGACCACGACCCTGACCGGCTGGCCCTCGGCGAGCTGCGTGGCGTCGGCCGCCCGCGTCCACTCGGTCGGCCCAGGGTCGAACACCGTCTGGGCAGGACCGACGCCTTTGCTGAGCGTCAGATGCCCACCCAGGTAACCGCCCGCCATCAGTACGGACATCCCGGCGAAGCCGAGCGTCGCCCCGCGGCCTCGCGCTCCCCGCCGGCGCGCCCGCAACGACGCGAGGTAGAGCGTGGCGGCGATCGCGTTGCAGCCCGCGTGAACCACGCCGGCGCGGCGAATCGTGTCGTCGACCACCTCGGTGTCGGCCCAGTCGTTGGCCCCCGCCGCGGCGGTCGGCAGGTAAGCGACCAGGCCGAGCGCGATCAGCCGCTGACTGGCCACGCCGGCGGCGTCGGGCGCGAGCAGGTCGAGCAGCGAGGCGCCGGCCAACGAGCCGATCACCACGTCGGTCAGCATCGGGTGGACGGCGTGACCGAGCCAGGTGCCGCTGAGCGCGTCCTTGACGGGACCGCGGGGGACGATCTCGCGGACCTTCTTGCCGAGCGCCTTGGCCGGCGCGTCCAGCACATGCGCGGACTCGATCGCCTCCACCACCGGCTCGAGCGGGGTGAGCTGGCGGCTAGGGGGGCCGGTATCGATCACGTTGGCGCGGATACCCGGTGATCGGCGGCGGTAACCCGGGGTACAACGCATCCATGCCCGAAGAGCGCACCGAGTTCCAGCGGCTCATGGCCCAGCTCGACTATTCCTTGTTCATCGTCACCGTGGCCGCGGGCGAGGAGCGCGCCGGCTGCCTGCTCGGCTTCGCCTCACAGGTCTCGATCCATCCGCCCCGCTTCCTGATTGGGCTGTCGGTCAAGAACCGCACCTACCGCGTGGCCTCCGCGGGCGCGAACACGCTCGTCGTCCATTTCGTGCCTGAGCAGGCGGAGGACCTCGCGCTGCTGTTCGGCGGCGAGACCGGCGACGAGGTCGACAAGTTCGACCAGTGCGAGTGGCGCCCCGGCCCCGGCGGCGCACCCATTCTTGCCGGTCTCGAGGACTGGTTCGCCGGGCGCGTGCTCGAGCGGCTGCCCTTCGGCGATCACTGCGGCTATTTGCTCGAGCCGATCGAGGGAGAGGCCCATCGCTCGGGATCGTCGCTCACCTTCCGCCGGGCCAAGTGGATCGAGCCTGGCCACGCGCCTTGAACGGGCGCTTGAGTCCCCGCCCCTTACCCTCGGGCTATGGCTTATCGCGTCGTGCGCCCCGATGACTTCGACTGGGCCACCCGTCCCCACGAGCCCGACGAGCCGGCCCGGCACGTGGCCGAGCTGAGCGAACATCTGCAGTTCGCCCACACCCGCGGGAACGTGTGGCGCTACGAGCCCGCCGCCAAGGGCCGGCGCCACCGCCATCCCGTGCAGGAGGACACGTTCGTCGTCCTCAGCGGCACCCTGTCGATGTACGTCCGCGAGCCGCCCCAACGAATTGACGTTCCGGTCGGCGGCGTCCTCCACGTCGAGCCGGGCACACCACTCCAGAGCGCCAATCACGGCGACGTCGACCTGCTCGTCTACGCCTACGGCACACCGCCCGAGAGCGAGCACGCCGAGCTTCTCGACTCCGCCTTTTGATGTCGAGCTACGGACAGACCGTCCTGCGGCTCGGTCCGCCACGAACTGCCGCGATCCGCCGCGGGACACGGCGAGGGCCGGCTCGGGCGGAGACACCGGCATCGGACTCCGCCGCTAGTACGATGCGGCCCTTAAGTTGGCGCGCGTCGCGCGACCAGCGAGGCCCGCATAACCCTAGGCCGGAGGTTCTCACATGGCAGATATCTCGCGGTACTTGGATAAGGCTTACGAGGGAAAGGAGTTCGGCGAACTGGCCGATTCACCCGTGGACGCGCTCGAGGGCGTATCGGCCGGCGACGCCGAGCACCTTCAGGCCGCGTTCAACATCCGGACGATCCGAGACCTTGCTGAGAGCAAGTACGTCCTGCGCGCGCAGGCGATCGTCAACCTGTCCAAGTAGCACGCGCCTTGCCCGGAGCAGCAGGGTCGAGGCGATCTAGCGCAGCAAATTAACCCCGTAATCGCGCTGCTCGTGACGCTCGCGTTCGTGGCGGGCGTTGCGGCTCCTCGTCGTCTACGTCGTGGCCCGCGGACGCAAGTTCGCCGTCGTCGGCGACCCTGTCGAAGCTGGTCGCGCCCGTTACCACGTTGCAGACGAAGATCAACGATCTCGGCTCCAGCGTGAAGAGCGGCAACGCGGCCACGGTCGAGCGACAGGTCACCCAGCCGACGATTCGGTCAGCTCGATCAGCAGCCAGTCATCGGGTCCGGGCAACCGATTACCGAGCCAGTTCCGCCTCATCTATGACCCAGCACACGGACATCCACTTATGACAGAGAGTGAGCAGTACGGCAGCGAGTCAGGCGGCTACGGCCAGGAATCGGTCGGCGGCCAGGGCGAGGAAGCGGGCGGTGGTTCTGGCCGGGAGTCCGGCGGCGGCTACGGCCAGGAATCCGGCTCCGACCGGCTACCCGCGGATGAGCGCGGAGTTCGCCGACGCGCGGATGTGCAGCGCTCCCGCAGCGCCGGCGCTGGGGCGCGTTAGCCGTCCGTCCACGCGGGCCCCGGCTGGGTGTGTTCACTTTGCCGCCATATTGGCGGCAAATTGCACTCTCTCGCTCGCCAGGGTGTCACCTCCCTTACTGTCAACGACGCCCGCTGCCAATTCTCAGGGTCGGGACGGAAAGTTCGGGGTCGCTCACCGATTGTCGCCGGGAGGCTTGCGCCCCGGCGTTCGGCACTCTGAACCATCTGAACATCGTCACCTTGCACGAGTATTTCGAGCACGGCGGCACGCCGTACATCGTGATGGAGCTCGTGGCGCGTGGCTCCTTGCGTCTCCACGTCAAGCGGCTCTCAGTCGCCCAGATCGCCGGCGTGCTCGAGGCGATCCTCGCTGCCCTTACGCACGCCGAGACGGCCGGGATCGTCCACCGCGACATGAAACCCGAGAACGTGATGGTGACTGCCGACGGACGCGTGAAGATCACCGACTTCGCGATCGCCCGCGCCACCGCGCGCGCCGGCACGCAATACATGACCGCCGGCTTCGGAGCGACGTTGCTCTCGCCACCGGCGGGGGCAGCCGTGAAGTTGGGAGCGTGGACTTATCGCCGCTATCTGGACCTGCTGCCGCGCGGCGCACGGCGCCGGAGACGCTGTACGCGCTGCCGACCACCGCCGGCACCGTCATCGGGTCGTGCGTCGCCCCGCCGCGAATGCGACACGGTTCGCCGCTACTTGCCAGCGAATCCTCGCGACCCTGCGGCTGGACTCGGCCGCCGCGCTGCCGCTGACGCCGGGCCCGGAGTTCGCACGGGCGCTCGGTGCGGTCATCCGGACGCTAGCTCACGCTCGCGCGAGTGATGGACAACGGCTCACTGAAGCCAAGCATCCTTCCGACCGGGCAGTCGCCGCCGAGCGGCGCGCGCTCGCGTACGACGCTGCCGGATTACGCGGCGGCGGGCACGGCGATTACGCAGGCTGACGCAGCCCTTGCGGGGGGCTTTGCTCGCCTGCGCCAGGATGGCTATTCGGTCGGCTGATCGGCGATGCAGTAGCTCTGATTTGGGTAGCCCGGGGATACGCAAACAAGAGGAGAGGGGCAGAGCAATGGCTCGCGACGACGACGAAGCGGCGCGGTACCGGGAAGCTGCGCAGTTGACCCTTGACCAACTTGATTGGTGCATCGAGTATCTCCGCACGATTCGTAAGCCGAAAATTTCTCATGTCCTTGCCCGCAACCGGTCGGCGATCGCCCGCGCGCTCGAGGACGGCGAGGACGTGAGATCTGGAGGGATCGCCGGACCGCCGCCGAACATCTAGTGCCGTGACCGGTCGTGTGTTAGCAGCAACTCGACCGGGGTAGCACGCGATCTAGGCGAGGGTGGCGCCGGCCCACCACGGGAGGCCGAGATGAGCATCGTGCAGAAGCTCGACGAGAGGCAGCGCCGCAGCACGCCGCTGGCCGTGGCAATCGCCACGTTCAAGAAGTTCTCGGAGGATAAGTCAGCGAATCTCGCCGCGATGATCGCCTTCTGGGGGTTCTTCTCGGTCTTTCCCCTGCTCATCGTCCTGGTCACCTGCCTGGCGTGGTTCCTACCCGCGGGCGACAAGGCTTCCGTACTCGGCCACGTGGCCAAAATGCTTCCGATTCTCGATCCGTCGACCGTCGGTGGGCTGACCGGAAGCTGGTGGGTTCTCGTCCTCGGCCTGGCCACCGCGCTTTGGAGCGGGACCGGTGTCGTGCGGACGTTGCAGTTCGCATTCGACTCGGTCTGGGAGGTTCCCTACCACGAGCGCCCCGGACTGGCCAAGCAAACCATTCGCAGTCTCTGGGTCCTGGCGACGATCGGCGTAGGCCTGGTGCTCACCACCCTGGTGTCCGGTTTCGTAGTGACCTCGGCCAATGGGGTTCATCTGGGGCCGATCGGCCGGGTGGGCGGGTACGTGTTCGCCGCAGCACTCGACGTGGGGATCTTCATCGCGGCGTTCCGCCTGTTGACCGAGCGTGCCGAAAGCACCCGCGACGTCCTGCCGGGCGCGCTCCTCTCCGGCGTGGCGTTCTTCATTCTGCAACAGCTTTCGGCCCTGATCATCTCGCACTACCTGCAAAACGCACAGTCGACCTACGGGCACTTCGCCACCGTGATCACCATCCTGTGGTGGTTCTACATCCAGTCGATGATCACCCTGCTCGGCGCGCAGCTGAACGTCGTTCTCAAGAAGCGCTTCTATCCGCGGTCGCTCGTCGGCGCGCCTGATACCTCGGCTGACCACCGCGTGCTCGAGGCATATGCGGAGGAGCGCACCTACCATCCTGAGCAGAGCGTGACGACGCGCGTGGAGAAGTAGCTGCGAGGCGGGTATAGTCGCCTCGCAGCTGCGTGGAGAAGTAGCTGCGAGGCGGGTATAGTCGCCTCGCCGATGCGGTGCGACCACACCATGCGGCGGATCGGACTCGCGCTCTTCGTGCTGACGCCGCTGCTGGCGCTCATCAGCATGGCCGGCTCGGCCACCGCCTACTCGGTTCAGTACTGCGCCCCAATCCCGATCGTCGGCGGGATTCCGCCCTGGGGCTTCCACACCGGTGCCCCGATCACGGGCGCGACCGGCAGCTACGCCCGCGGGCACGGTGACATAAACCTCGCCGCCAACACCGTCTCCGGCATCCTCTGCCAGGTCGACCGCGCCCGCCACCAGCCCGACCGCCTGATCATCATGACGGTGGAGCACCAGCTCGTCTACCACTCCCACCACGCGCTCGAGTGGGGTGTGCCCGGGAACCTCATGAAGATCGTCGTCCGCGTGCGCAGCAGCACCGACCCGCGATGCACGGTCGGCACCCTCGGCAACGTGACCCTGTTCGCAAGCTACAACGGCGTCCGCAGCGACAGCGTGCGGTTCACCTTCCCGCCCGGCTGCAACGACCACGACCATCTCTACCACGGAGCGCAGGTCAACAACCAGGTCCCGCCGCGGTAGGCGAATCGGGCGCCGCGACCTGCCTCACGGGCGGCAGCACTGTGCAGGCTGCTCGCCCTCGGCACTCTGGGTCCCATAGCCTTAGCGGGTCATGTGGACCGTCGACGTGACTGCCACCCCACCCGCCGCCGCGCCGTGCCTGCCCGATGTTCTGGCTGCTGCGGTGAGCGAGGCCCTGGCGCGGCCGGCCGTACAGCAGCCGGCGTGGCCCGATCCCGAAGAAGTTGCGCGTGTCCGGTGGGTCCTGGAGAACGTTCCGCCCATCGCGGTGCCGGCCGAGATCGACAGGCTCCAGGCCCGGCTTGGCATGGTCGCACGCGGCGAGGCGTTCCTGTTGCAGGGCGGAGATTGCGCGGAGACCTTCCTCGACAACACCGAGATGCACCTGCGCGGGACGATCCGGACGCTGTTGCAGATGGCCGTGGTCCTGACCTACGGGACCTCGATGCCCGTCGTCAAGGTCGGGCGCCTCGCCGGCCAATACGCCAAGCCGCGGAGCTCCGAGACCGACGTGGCAGGCCTCCCGTCCTATCGCGGCGACATGGTCAATGCGTTCGAGCCCACGCCGGAGGCGCGGCGGCCCGACCCCGGCCGGCTCATCCGTGCGTACGCCAATGCGGCCGCGGCCATGAACCTGGCCCGCGCGATCACGGGAGCCGGTCTGGCCGATCTGCACCACCTGCACGAGTGGAATATGGACTTCGTGCGCCGCTCGAGCGCCGGCGAGCGCTATGAGCGGGTGGCCACCGAGATCGACCGCAGCCTGCGATTCATGTCGGCCTGTGGGGTCGACGACCGCTCGCTGCGGACCGTGGAGCTGTACGCGAGCCACGAGATGCTCGTGCTCGACTACGAGCGCGCGCTGCTGCGGCCTGCTGGCGATCGCGTGTACCTCCTCTCGGCCCATCAGGTGTGGATCGGCGACCGCACCCGCCAGCCAGACGGCGCCCACGTTGCGTTGGGCGCGCTGATCGCCAACCCGATCGAGGTGAAGCTCGGCCCCACGGCCACCCCCGCCGAGGCGGTCGAGCTCGTCGAGCGGCTCGATCCGCAGCGAATCGACGGTCGTGTGACGCTCGTCTCCCGAATGGGCAACGGAGCGGTCCGCGAGCTCCTGCCGCCGATCGTCGAGGCCGTGACCCGTTCCGGGCATCGCGTCGTATGGCAGTGCGACCCGATGCACGGCAACACCGAAGAGTCGCCGAGCGGTCACAAGACGAGGCACTTCGACCGCATCATGGATGAGGTCGAAGGGTTCTTCGAGGTCCACCAGCAGCTCGGTACGCATCCCGGCGGCATCCACGTCGAACACACCGGCGAGGACGTCACGGAGTGCCTCGGGGGGGCCCAGATGATCTCCCACAGCGAACTCTCCTCCCGCTACGAGACGGCCTGCGACCCGCGGCTCAACACCCAGCAGGCGCTCGAGCTCGCCTTCCTGGTGGTCGAGATGCTCCGGCGGACCACGTGATGAGCGAACCCACTCCAGAGCAGATCGAGAGCTACCGGCGCGATCGGTTTCTCATCGTGGAGCAGTTACTCGAGCCTGCCGGCCCGGCTCGCATCCGCGAGTGCTTCATGCGCGTGGTTCGAGCACCACTGGGAGACGGGGCTTGCACCGGGGGAGCGGGGTAGGCGCGCCCGATCTGGTGAGAAAGCGACTGCGCGCGTAACACCTGGCCTCCCGTACGTCAACCCCACCGGCGTCGCGATGGCGAACCACCGGGCGCGGGCTTCGTGGCTTCAGCGCCGGCGTCGCGATATCTCGCTGAAGCGCCGGCACCGCTGCCTCCGGCGCCCGAATCGCCGGCCAGTAAGTTCCCACGCCGCCACCACCCGCGGATCGAGACCGGTCAGTCGGCCAGTCGGCTGGCGAACTTCGCCTGCCCCCGACGTGAGCTCGGCCGCACGGCGGGAATGAACCGAACGGTGTTCCGGCCGGTGCCCTCTGAGGTTTCTCGCCAAGCGCCGATCCGACCGGTCCCGCCACCACCCCCAGTCGACGCGCCGGGACCACCGCCGGCAGTAGCGCCACCGCCAGTCGCGACGCCACTGGGCGCGGCCCCGGTCCCCCCTCCCGATCCGGCGCCACCGACCGACCTCCCCCCATGCTCCAGCGGGCGCCGGCGCCTGTCCCCGGCGCGTCGGCCGCCCCACGCCGGCACCGCCCGGCCCACCTTCAGTGTTCAGGCGCGCGATCGCGGTGCTCAAGCTTTCCCGTCGGCCGGCTCCGCCAGCGAACGAACAGACGCCAGCGACGCCGACGGAGCGGCCACTGGCGGGCCGTACGCCCACGCCGGTGTCTGCTCGCCCGCGACGCCCGACCCCCACGAACCTTGGCGATCAAGGTGACATATACGTGGCTCCAGCGCCAAAGTTCGACCGGCCCCTGGCGCACATGACACTCGGCACCCGCTCGGCGCCCACCCGAAGCACGCCCCCGTTGCTCCATCCACGACATCGACCGCCCGAATACACAGAGTATCTGTATAGGTATCTGAACCCACTGATCGGCTGATCGGCCACAGGCGGAAACGGCTGGCCGTTCGGCGTCCGGTCGTCCGGCGTGAGGCGTGAAGGGCCCGTGGTCGTGTCCCGGAAAGGATCGGCCGCGTCCGGGGTCGCGTCCGGGAAAGGATCGGCCGCGTATTTACGTCCTCCTCCACATGGAGCAGGGACATCCGATCTCCGATGACTTCCCGGGAATCGGGCTGCCCGCCGGGATGCGCATTCGCCCGCTCGAACCGTCCGACCGTGACGGCGTTGCCTCCCTCTTCACACGAATGAGTCCGGAATCCCGGCGCCGGCGCTTCCTCGGACCGAAGCCAGAGCTGAGCGTCCGCGAGCTCACCTACCTCACCGTGGTTGACCATCGCTGGCACGAGGCGCTGGCCGCCGTCGACCCGAGCGACGGATCGATCATCGCAGTCGCACGTTACGCTGGGGTTCCGGAGCGGCCGGCCACTGCGGACGTGGCCGTCGCCGTGGTGGACCAGCGCCAGCGCAGGGGAATCGGCATCGCTTTGGTCGGCTGCCTCATCGGGCGGGCGCGTGTCAACGGGTTCGCCGTGCTCACGGCGTCGACGCTCTGGGACAACCGGCCGGCCCGCGCGCTCCTCAGGCGGCTCGGCTTCCGCGCTCGAGCCAGCCAAGGCAACGTGATCGAGCTGGAGCTAGACCTTTGAGTGCGCTCCTGGCCGTGATCCCAGGCCACGCGGCCATCCCGGCTGTCTCCGAGCTCGCGCAAGCGCGCGCCCGGCGCGCGTGGTTGGCCATCGGACGCGGGACCGCCCGAGACGCGGACTGCGCGGCGATGGCGCTCGACGCGCTCCAGGACGGGGCGCGCTCGAAGCCGTTGCACGGTGGTGGCTATCACCGGTGCGTCGGGGTGCTGATCATGACCTAGCGACAAACTCGCGGCCGCCCTCGGCGCCCCTTAGCGACAAGCCCCTAGCGACAAGCCCCGTCCGTCGGGGGTACGTCGAGCGCGGGGTTGCGGTCGAAGAAGCCAACCGGCTTCAACCAAAACGACACCGTGTCGACGGGCATCACCGGCCAGTCCTCCGGCCGGGTGATGTGGTGGATGCCAAACACGTACCAGAGCACCACGTCTGTCTTCTCGATCGAGCGATTTTGCGCCGTCCACTCCGGAAGCCCGCGATCCCGTTCGCTCTGGACCACGAACTCCCCACATGGCCAGCGCTCGTCAGGCTCGTACGGAGTCACCCACAGCGTGTGGCCGATCACCTGCGCGCGCTGGAAGATCGGTGAGCCGGGGTCCATCATCGCCGGGAAGCACGCGCCGGGCACGAGCTTGTACCCGACGGATGTGCCGAGGCCATTCATCGAGCCCTCGTTGACCACCTTCCATGCGCGCTGACTACTCCACTCGTAATCCTGCTTTCCCTCCGCCTCCGTGCGCAGGGGGACGCTGCGCTGCACCATCGCCAGTCCGTGCGGGTTGTCCGGCCCCACCGGCAGCGGCTCGGACTCGGTCATGTGCACCGTATTGGACTCACCATCGACGTCGAGGTCGAGCCGCGCCACGATGAAGTGCTGGTGAAACGGCGCGTAGGTGCGCTCGTCGACCAGCGTCCCGCACGCGGGCGGGTCGTCTTCCGAGAAGCTGCTCGTGACCATGATTCCGGTGGCACGAACCTCGCACTCGATGCTCCCGTCCTGGTGGAAGCGCCAGTAGACCAGGTACTCGTAGTTGGCCACGGTCGCGTGAAAAGAGACCACCAGCCGCCGCGCGCGCCGCACCTCCGTACCGGCCGCCGGATCGACGTGCTTCCACAGCACGCCGTCGTCCTCCTCGTGAATGCAGATCGCGTTGCCGATCGTCTGCGGTTCGCCACGAGTGTCGTGGACCACCGCGTCGAGGTAGGCGATCTCGCCCAAGCAATCGCACCCTAACTCGAGCGACGTGGTCATGAACCCCAGCCCCCACTCGCCGATGTCAAACGCCGTCCGGGCCTTGTGGTCGTCCGACGGATCGCGATACGGAACGACCATCTCGGTGAACGAGAGCCGGTGCGCCACCGGCCGCAGCCGGTCACCGTCACGATAGCCGAGCGTGTGAATCACCAGCCCCTCGCGCGGGTTGAACCCGAGCCTCATGGACCAGCGCTGCCAACGCAATTCGTTGCCCTCCAGCACGTAAGACACGCCCTCGGGCTGCACCACCTCGAGCGGCCTCACATCGTCACGAAGGCGCAGTCCCGGCACCAGGCGCGGCACGTATTCACCCATCGTGCGGGGCCGCTCCACCTCTCCGGAGTCCTCGATCTCGAGCAGTTCCAGACTGTTCATGTCCACGACAAAGTGCAGTCCGCTCACCGGATGCGCGTACGGGTTGGCGCCCTCCTCGCTCGAGTACCACACGTCCGTCCACCCCACTCTGCGGTCGCGGTGCCCCTCGGGCACCAGGAGCCCTCCATACGCCCACGTATCCACCAACACCCGCGACATGTCACGGATTCCGCGCCGCTCGAGCGCCGCGATCACGCGCGGATCTTTCTTCAGCGCGTCACCGCATTCGTGAAACTCGTCAACCGTGAAATTGGCTTGCGCGGCCGGACGGTGCTCCCACGCCACGACCCGGCTTTCCCCGATCGACACCCGCCCCTTGAACGTCTGACCGTCGTCCCGCCTCCAGCACACCACATCCGCTTCCCGGGCAACCTGGTTTCCCGGCGAGAACGCTCGCACAACCGACTTTGAAGGCTCGTGCAACTCGATGATGCCGAACCGCCAGCCCGGACCCACGCCCAGGTCGCGACGGAGGATCGCGACGACCTCGCGGATCTCTTCGGCGGACAGCGGGTCCAGCGGATGTTTCCCTGCGGTCGGCGTGTCAGTTGTCCTCGTTGCAGCCATCGTTCCTCCCTCGGCGGTTCAATCAGCGAACCAGCGGCGATAGGTTACGCGGCGATGCTCGATCCGATGGAGCGCTGGCGCGAGTACGGGGAAAAGCCGGATTACGCCGGCCCCCTCACATTCGGCGGCCTGCCGATCACCCAGGACCCGGCCGCGCTCTCCGGGTTCGACGTCGCCGTCGTCGGGGCCCCGGTCGATGAGCTCGTCTCTGACCGTCCCGGGGCGAGGCTGGCGCCGCGGGCGATCCGAGCCGCGAGCTGTCCCCCCGGTCCCCACCTTGAAGCCGGACTCGATGCGTCCGCCGAGCTGCGAATCGTCGACTTCGGTGACGCCCCCATCGTGCCGGCGCAGCCCGAACGTAACCGCGCCGCGATCGAACACACCGTGGGGCAGGTCCTCACGGCCGGCCTGCTCCCGGTCATCATCGGCGGGGATCACTCGATCACCGAGCCGAACGCGCGCGCGTGCGCCGCCGTCCACGGGCCGCTCGGCCTGCTGCATTTCGACACACACACCGACACCGGGGATGTCGTCTTCGGGGCGCGTGTCTCGCACGGCACGGTCATGCGCCGGCTCGTCGAGGGCGGGCACATCGATCCGCGACGGTATGTGCAGATCGGCCTGCGCGGATATTGGCCCGGCCCCGCCGAATTCGCTTGGCAGGCCGAGAACGGGATCACGAGCCTGTTCATGCATGATGTCCGCGACCGCGGGATTCGCGACGTCATGCGCGAGGCAATCGAGGTGATCAGCCGCGGCCCCGCGTTCCTCACCATCGACGTCGACGTACTCGATCCGGCGTTCATCCCCGGCGGGACGGGAACCCCGGAGCCGGGAGGGATGACGTCCGGCGAGCTGCTCTGGGCGGCACGCACGGCGGCGGCTGAGCTCGAACTCGTCGGCGCGGATCTCGTGGAAGTGATCCCAACCGGCGTCGCGTCAGCGGATCCGGCCGCGCTCGTCGGCGACCGGATCGTGCGCGAGATCCTCACCGGCGTGGCGATGCGGCGAAGCCCGGCTTCTTAGCCGTCTTCCCGCAGGACGTTGATCGTCCGGAAGCGCGGATCGGTCGCACCGTATAGGCGGGCGCCGGTCTCGGCGAGCCGGCTTAGGTGACTCACGATCTCGGGTGTGATCCGCTCGCCCGGAAGCAACTGGGGCACGCCCGGCGGATAGCTCGCGATCGATTCGCACGAAATCCGCTGCGCCGCTTCGCTGACCGGCACCACCTCGGCCTCCCCGAGGAACGCCTCGCGGGGCGGGACCGCCATCTCGCCCATCAGCATCTTCGCGGTGCCCGCGATCGCGGCGGTCGCGCCGGGCTTGGTGATCCGTTTCACCGTCTCCTCGATGTCGCCGGCCAGCCGCCTGAGCGCCGCCGTCGGCTCAACTAGGCCCACGACGAGCACGATCGTCGCCTGCGTCGGCAGCTCGACCTGCACGTCATAAGAACGCCGTAGCGCATCTGCCACCTCGTAGCCGGTGCATCCGGTGCCGCGCACGTCGATCACGATGCGCAGCGGGTCATAACCCGCGATCCCGGCGCGCCCCACGAGCGATGAGTCCACCAGTCGAATCCCCTCGATCGTTTCGAGCTTCGCCCGCGCTACCGCGATCGCCTCAAGCGTCTCGTGCAGCAGCTGCTCACCGTGCAACGCGAGCTGGCGTCGGGCGCCGTCCAGCGAGGCCAACAGGAGCGACGACGGGCTCGTGGTGCGCAGCAGGCGGAGCACGCGCGCCACCGACTCGGGATCGATGCCTCCGCCGCGGCCGACGTGGAGCATCGCGCTCTGCGTCAGCGAGCCCGCGACCTTGTGCGTGCTGGTCAGCATCGCATCGGCGCCCTGGGCCAGCGCCGTCGCGGGGAGAGACTCGTGAAAGCCGAAGTGCGGCCCCCAGGCCTGGTCGACCACGAGCGGGACGCCAGCCTCGTGCGCGACCTCGGCCAATCCGGCGACATCGGCGGCCATCCCGTAATACGTCGGCGAGACCACGAACGCCGCGCGCGCGTCCGGCGCCGCGCGCAACGCCGCCGCCAGTGCCCGCGGCGTGACGCAATGCGTGATCCCGAGTTCCTCGTCGTACTCCGGGATCACGAAGCTCGGCTGCCCCCCGCTCAGCACCAGGCCGTCCACCACCGATCCGTGCGAGTTGCGCTGGACCACGACCCGCGCTCCGAGCGGCGCCAGCACGAGGCACATGGCGTGATTGCCCTGGGTGGCGCCGTTGGTGAGGAACCAGCTGCGCGCGGCGCCGAACGCCTGGGCGGCCATCGCCTCGGCCCGCTCGTACGGAGTGGGTGACGGGCCGACGTCGATCCCATGGATCAGCTGCGGGACGTCGGCCGCGAGTGCATCGGCGCCGATCGCCTTGATGACCCCAGGGTCGGCCCCCGGGCCTCCCTTGTGCCCCGGCACGTGGTAGCGCGCGGCGCCTCTGAAGGCGTACTCCATCACCGCATCCAGATACGGGGCGACCGGTTGCTCAGGTACGCGCGAGCCAATCGGGAGCCCGGGCACGCGTTCGTTGGCGGCGGTCATCGTGCGGGAAGGATCGCACGGCCCGCCACGTCCTCGTTCCGATGACTGAAACAGCATGGGGCGCGACGGGGCAACCGCGGCTCCGGCGCGACGCGGTCGGGCTGACCCGAGCGATCGTGATGTCGGCGGCCATCATGGGACCGGCCGTCTCGACGTTCTTCAACCCGCAGTTCTCCACGCCGTTCTCGGGCGAGGCGACGCCGTTCGTCTACCTGGGCTGTCTGGTTGCGATCCTCGTGGCGGCCAGCGGCATCGTCGAGATGGCGCGCGAGTTGCCGAGCGCGGGCGCTTTCTACACGTACGTGACGTGCGGCCAGGGTCCGCGCGCCGGATTCATCACCGTTCCGGCGCGGCTCCGCTATGAGCCACCGGGGTAGACCGGGCGAGACAGCCGGCCTCCACCCGGGCCTTCTGCCCGCTCGTCGATCGGCTTGACGAGACCCGAGCGCCTTGGTAACACTGGGTCCACGGCGACGACCGGTCGCCGAGCCGGGGAACATCCGCCCCAGTCGGGGTTCCATTGGCGAAGGGGATTCGCCCTCTCGGTCGTCAATGTCACAGGCCATCTTCCAACGCCGCGTCACTGGGGGACGAGGGTGTGAAGGAGAGGCTTGCCCATGACGCAGGACGCCAGCTTCAAGAAGGTTGTCCGCCGTCACGCCGAGGAGACCGGGCAGCGCTACACCGAAGCGCTGAGAGATCTCGAGGGCCTTGGTGCGCGAATGAACCACGAGCCCGTTGCCGAGCGGCTTGTCACTCATCTCCGCGATCGCTACGGCATCGACCCCGTCGCAGCGACCAGGCTCAGCGTGCACAAGACCTACGTCTTCCGCATCGACAGGAAGGACGGCGAGCCGTGGGTCGCCCGAGCCTTTCCGCCCGCTCGACCGCGTGCCGGTGTTGAGGGCGACGCCGCGATCCTGCGGTTCCTGGAGCACCAGGACTATCCCGCGGAGCGCCTGGCGGTCGATGATCCGGTCTCTGACTTCGATGGGAGCGCGGTCCTGGTGACACGGTTTGTCGAAGGCGTCGGGCTCCCCGACGGCGCGGAGAAGTTCGCCATGATGGGTGAGCTGCTCGGACGGCTGCACGGGCTGCCATACGACGATTCCGCCAGGCGCCCGGGTGGAGCGAGTGCTGAGGACCCCAGCCGCGAGGGCACGCCGCGTCAGGACCTGCTCGCCGCCCTCTCGTTCCTCGACGCCGTGGATACGAAGGTCGCGACCGCCGAGCGCGAGCGCTTTGAGCGGCTCAGGAACAAGGTGCGCTCGGCCGACGATGGTGACGGGCTTCCGGAAGGCTTGCTGCACGGAAATCTCCTTCACGCCCCCGATCACGCCGTCCTGACCGAGCAAGGACCAGTCGCGATCAACTGGAAGGCGTCGGGGCGCGGACCACGCCTCGCCGACTTCGCCTACCTGATCTGGGGTACGGGCTCGTGGAACCCACGCCGCCCCAACCAGGAGCGCATCGACGCTGCCGTCAGCGCCTACCGCCGACACATCGAGCCGAGCGACGACGAACTCGAGCGGCTGGAGGCGGTCATGTACATCCGGACGCTCTACCTCGTCTGCTTCGGTTACCGACGTGCCGTCAACGACGGCGTGAAGTTCCGCGAGTGGGGCTTCATCCGTCCACCCGAGTACTTCAGCGAGACCGCGGCCGCAACCCGAGCCGCGTTCCGCCGGTAGGTCGTCGGTGAGACAAGGAACGGGTCGAGCCGGCCAGGCTCGACGCCCTCGTGCTCGATCCACCGACTCAGGTTCGCGAAAAGGTGCAGCTGCTTGACCGCCCCGTGCCGCGTATACCCATCCGCAGCCAACATGATGCTCTCGCACGAGTGGCACGTGGCCGACACGTTCGGCCTGGTCGTCAACCGCCGCGCGTGCCCAGCGAGCGAGGACGGCTAACCCTCCCTGGCCCCGGAGCCCCGAAGTGGGGGCCCCCAAGATTGGGGGACAGGTTCAGGGAATCTCCCCATACCGCAGTTGCGGTAGGTGCGGCAAGCTTCGCGTCATGCCGACGTACGTGCTCACCCACACGCATAGGCCCGAGGAATGCGCCGTGGCCGTCGCCGCCTGGAAGGGCTTCTCGAGCCCGTTGCGCCACGGCCATCCGCTCGGCTCATGCGCACACGGCGGGCACTGCGTGTGGTGGACGGTCGACGCGGCCAGCCCGGAGGCGGCGCTCGCATTGCTTCCCTCCTACGTCGGCCGCCGAACCCTCGCCGCCGAGGTGCGCGAGGTGCACCTGCCATGAGCGGCACGGCCTGCTTGCCCGACGAGTGCCCGCGCGCCGGCCTCGAGCCAGAGCCGCGGCCCCACTTGCTCGATCCTGAGTCGCTCTCAGACCATATCGATCAGCTGTTCCGGGCCGCGTGGGCCCTGTGCGGATCCAGAGCCGACGCTGAGGACCTCGTCCAGGAGACGTTCGTCAACGTGCTGAAGCGACCGCGCTGGCTCCGCAACCGCGACGAGATCGGCTACCTGCTGCGCGCCCTGAGAAACACATACAACAGCCGGTATCGCACCGCCGCCCAGCGACCCCGGGAGCGCCAGCTGCTGGAGACCGACCTGCTCGAGCCTGGCCACGACAGCGAGATCTCAAGTCGCGAGATTATGGAGGCAATCGCCGGCGCCCCGCCTCAGTATCGCGACGCGGTCATCGCCGTGGATCTGGTTGGCCTCTCCTATCGCGAGGCGGCGCGCTCACTGCGCACGCGCGAGTCGACGATCACCACCCGCCTGCACCGCGGCCGTCAGTACGTCGCGCGGGCCCTGCTGCGCGAATCGCCGGCCGGCGTGTAGTCATCCGCCGCGAGGATGCTGGCCAGGGCGGCCCTCGACCGAACGCCCAGCTTGTCGTAGATCCGCGCCAGGTGGCTCTCGACCGTCTTCTCGCTCAGGAACAGGGCAACCGCCACCTCGCGGTTTCGCTTGCCCGACGCGACCAGCGTCGCCACCTCCCGCTCGCGCGCGCTCAGCGCGGCCGAGCCGCGCGGACCGGCCCCGCCCCGAGCTCGCCGCGGGCCTCGCCACCCCAGTCGGCGGAGCTCCTGGGCCGCGGCGTCCGCCTCGCGCAGCGCGCCGGCCTCGAACAGGGTTCGCTCGGCGTACTCGAGTTCGGCGATCCCCCGTTCCACGTCGCCGAGGCGGCCTAGCGCGGCGCCCAGCAGCATCCGCGCGTGGGCGCCCAGCAGCGGGTTGCCAGTCGAGTCGGCCAGCGGAACCGCCTCGCGTGCCGCCGACACCGCGCCGGCAGCGTCATCGCCGGCGAGCAGGACGGCCGCGCGAGCGCAGACCGCTGTCGCGGTGCGCTGGGGGAGCGACGTGGAGCGGGCGCGGTCCTCGGCCGTCCTGGCCGACTCGGCGGCCGCCTCGAAGTCCCCCAGCGCCAGCTGGGTCTGGATGAGCAGCTCCCAGCCCTGGCCGCCACGGACATCGAGGAGGCGCTGATCGGGACCCGCCTCGAACGCGGCCAGCTCGGCCCGCGCGCCGGCCGCGTCTCCGGCCGCGTTCAGGGCCGCGGCTAGGTGCAGCCGCGACAAGCTCGAGAAGAACGTCTCGGTCATCTTCTCGGCCCGGGCCGCGGCCTCGCGGGCGCTGATCAGCGCTCGGGCGGTGTCGCCGGCCGCCGAGCATGCCATCGCGTCGGCCCACAGCGCCCATACCGCAAACTGGTCGTTGCCGGTCAGCAATGCGGCATCGGTCGCACTCTCCGCCACCGCGACCGCCTCGGTGATCCGGCCCTTCATGGCCAGGGCGTTCGTCTGGAGCACGAGCTGGCCCGGGATGTACGGGCTCTGCCCGGTGGTCTGGGCCAGCTGCAGCCCCCGGCGCGCGTACTCGAGCGCATCGTCGCTGCGTTCAAGCAGCGAGGACGCCTGGGCCAAATATCCCAGCACGTCGATGTGCTCGGCCAGCTGGTCATCCGACAGCGTCGCGCACGCAGACTCGACCTCCCGCAGCTCCGCGCGCGCCTGCGCCAGCCGGTTCTCGGATGCGCTGGCCAGGCTGCACAGCGCGCCTGCCCAGACGGCGAACAGCAGCGCGCGGTGATCGCCCGCGCGGCTCCAGACATCCTGCGCGACGTCGTGCATCGGCCCGAACTCCCCGCGCCAGTAGTGGTCGATGGCCAGCTCGAGCGTCAGCTCCAGTGCTCCGCTCGAGTCCGCGGGCAGCGAGGTCAGCGCGTGCTCCACGAGCGCGCGTGATTCGAGCGGCCGGCCGCTCATCCGGTTGGCGAAGGCGATCCTGGCCACCAGCCTGGCCCGTTCTTCATGCGCTTCGGGCGGCAGGCGATCGCTCGCCTGCGCCAGCACCTCCAGGGCCTCCTCATAGGCGCCCGCATAGGTCAGGGCGGTCGCGGCCTCGCTCAGCATGGCCAGCCGGCGCTCGTCGCCCTCGGTTCGCGGCAGCAGGCGGGTGGCCGCGAGCAGCCATCGCCCCGCCGTCTCCGGGGCGCGGGGAGCGGCCTCGCGCCCCGCCTGGACCAGCAGCGCGATCCCCTGCTCGTCGCCGACAACGGCCGAGCTCTCCACGTGATGCGCCCGCGAGGCGGCGGGGGCCTGCGCCGCCGCGAGCGCCGCGGCCGCCCGGGCGTGGGCGCCGATCCGCCACCCCTGGGGGATCGCGTCGTACACCGCCCGGCGGACGATCGGGTGCCGGAAGCGGAAGCGGCGGGGCGCTTCGGTCGGCCGGATGAAGTCGAACTCGACCAGCTCGTCCACCGAGCTGAGCACGTCGACCTCTGCCTGCTCGGCGATCGCGGCGACCAGCTCGGGCTCGAACGACTCGCCGGCAACTGCGGCGGCCTGGAGCGTCCGGCGCGCGTCGCGGTCCACCGCGCTCAGCTCCTCCCGGATCGCGGCGATCACCGCGCGAGGAACCATTCCGCTCCCCCGCTCAGGCCCGGATCCCAGCCGGATCGACCCGCCACGGCTGGCCCGCGCCAGCTGTTCGATGTAGAACGGGTTGCCGCCGCTCTGGCTGTAGATCACCGCGCGCGTCGCGTCGTCGAGCTCCCTGCCGATCAGCCGCTCGGCGTCCGCTGAGCTCAACGGCGACAGCTCCAGGCGGGTGCCGAAGCCCGCGCGCGACGCCGCCTCGAGCGCGCCCACCAGCCGCGCCGGCGGCTGCCGGTAGGCGATGGCCCCCAACAGCGCTCCACGAAACCGGCGCAGCAGGTGGGTCAGTACCTCCACCGAGGCACCGTCGGCCCAGTGGATGTCGTCGAACGCCAGCACCATCGGCTGGCGCGCCGTCAACCGCTCGAGCAGGTTGCGGATCGCGTAGTGCAGCCGGTAGCGCTCGGCGTTGTAGTCCCGGCGGGGCTCTTTCCGCTCGTATCTCGGCAGCGAGGGAAACACGGAGGCCAGTTCCGCCAGCAGACCCTCGTCCAGCGCGCGAAGCAGTGCCGGCTCGAGCGAGCCCAGGTAGTCATTGAGAGCATCGACGATCAGGCCGAAGGGGATGTCCCGCTCGAACTCCGCTGCCCGCCCGTCCAGCACAAGGTAGCCCCGGTCCTCGCCCCGGCGGCATATCTCGGCCATCAGGCGCGATTTCCCGATCCCCGGCTCGCCCACGATCTGCACCATCCACGGCTGGCCATCGGCCAGTCGGTTGAGCGCTTCCTCGATTTCGGCTACCTCGCGGGCACGTCCGACAAGCGCAGGCCTTGTGTCCACCATGGTCCCCCCGGGTGTGTTGTTCAGCCTACTCCTACCGGGCTGTCCGCGTCCAGGAGGTTCCCGTCGCTTCAGGAAGGTTCACGTTGCTCCAGCGTCTTGTCATTCACAAGACATCTGATGATTTCTCTACTACTCCGAGGGTTCTCATGGCATCACATCTCAATTACTTCCTGGCGCGTGAGCAACAGGCCGAGCTGGCGCGGCGGGCCGAGCGCGTACGCCAGACCGGCAATGGCGGACCATCCGAGGGCGCGCCGCTCGGCTTGCGCCTGCGCGCGGTTGGCGCCGGGCTCCGGCGCCGCCGCCGCCTACAGCAGCGCGAGCTGCCGCTGCCGCCAGGCGGCGTCGAACGCGCTGCGGTTCCCGTTGGCTGCCTCGAAGTCGAGTAGCGCCCGTTTGCGGTGAAGGCCGCCGCCGTAGCCGGTGAGCGAGCCGTCCGCGCCGAGTACGCGGTGGCACGGGATCACGATCGGGATCGGCGTGGCACCGACCGCCGCCCCGATCGCCCGCGGGCTCGGTGCATCGCCGCCCCATTCCGGCGCCAGGCGGTGCGCGAGCGTGCCGTACGTGGTCGTCGCCCCGTAGGGAATCTCCCCTAGCGCACGCCACACGGCGCGTTGAAACGCCGTGCCGCTGGGCGCCAGCGGCAGGTTGAAGAGCGTCCGACGGCCGCGGAAGTACTCCTCGAGCTGCGCGATGGCGGCCGCGAACGGCTGCGCGTCGTGATCCGCCTCATCCAGTGCGGGCGCCCGGCGAGGGAAATACAGATGGCGCAGTCCGCTGCCGTCGCCGACCAGCGTCAAGGGTCCAAACGGGCTTTCGTAGAAAGTGAAGGGCATCGCAGATCCGCCTCCTTGGAAGTTCATCATCGAGCGAGCTCGCGCCTCAGCTGGCCCCAGTCGAGGGCGTGGATGCGTTCGTTCATGCCCGTTAGAACGCCGGGCACAGTCAGAACGTGAGATCGGCCGCAGCGAGGAAACCAGTTCCTTGCCGAGGAGCTGCCAGCTAACGCCCGCGTCGAGCGGCGTCGGCCTCCCGCGCCAATGTGGTCAGGGTGGTGAAGAACGCCGGCGACTGACCTCGGAACAGGCCCATTGCGGTGAGGAACTGGAGTGTTCCCATGGCCGCGCCGTGCGTGGCTGTGGGGCGCACGATCGAGCACACCGGGAACCTGCGGCTGAGGAACGCCGTCGGCTCGGGCATGATCAGGTTTGTCTGGAAGGTCTCGCCGCCGAAGGGCTTCTTGTTCAGGTCGGGGAAGACCAGGCCATTGGTCGGATCGGTGAGGGCAGGCGCATTGCCGGCCTTGTCGCTCCAGGTCTGGAAGTGCATGGCCTCGGTCGGGCCGATGCTGAGGACGACGCGCAGCACCTCGGGGTCGCTTACCCGCTGGGCAAGGGACGGGTAGAGGCTGGTCCCGCCTTGCTCTATCGTGGCGAAGTGAAAGCCGGCGGTATTGGCGATGGCCTGGAGGTGCTTGGCCGGCTTGAGGTCAGCGTCGCTGCGCGGGATTGCTGGGAAGCGGCCCCGGGCCAGACCGGGGACGGCCGGCGGGAAACTGTCGCCCAGATCGGGGTTCTGGTGGCGTGCTCGGTACCGCGTCCACCAGGTCGTGTCGACGGTGAGCTCCATCAGGTTGGTCAGTCGCTTGACGTTGGCCGCGCCGGTGGCCGTGCTCCCGGGCAGCGTGCGGAAACGATCGAGGTTGACCGGCTGCGCGCCACGCGAGGAGAGGTATGCGTCGAGAAACGCGAAGTGGGTGTGCTCGTCCTCGGTGTTGTCGTGGACGTACTGGTCCATGTCCCCGTCAAGCACCTTCACAGCATCGGTGAACGCCTTGTTGCCGCTCCCGCCCGGCACCTCGCCGTCCTGGATCCCGCACAGCTCGTTGTACTGCTGCCACAGATCGGCCTCGAGGATCTCGGCCGCGGCCAGGAAGCGCAGGATCGCCGCGTCCCCGTGACTCAGGCTGCCGCGCCCGAACGCCGCCGGCGCATTCGACAGCACGGTGGCCCCGGCGACGCCCAACCCGGCGCCGACAAGGAACGAGCGACGGCTCCTCACGCCGGGCCCGCGCACCGTCGATCCCACGTCTGGCTCTGAAGCTTGCATGCTGATCCTCCGTCTCTGCTTTGCGGCGCCGTTCCCGCCAGCCGCGGCCTATGCTGGCTTAAGACGCCGCGCGCGCCCGGGTCTTCCCGGCGACCACGAAGTCTCTACGCGGGCAGCAATCGTCGGCGTGCGCGCGGGCGACCCTCTACCGTCGCATGCAGCTTCGCCCGGCGGTCAGTGCGCCAGTGCCTTGGCCTTGATCCCGTCGAACTCGGCTTGGGTGATGGTGCCGTTGTCGAGCAACTGCTTGGCCTTCTCGATCTCGCTCGCCGCACCGCCCGAGCCCGCCGTCTGACGGACGTACTGGTCGAATTGAGCCTGCGAGTCCGCAGCCTCGCGATACCGGCGCTCCGCCATGCCGTCATGGTTGACGATCAGGTAGATCAGGACGCCCAGCCAGGGAATGATCACGACGAAGACGGTCCACGCCGCCTTCGCCCAGCCGGACATGTCTTTCCGCCGGAAGACGTCGATGAGCACCGTGATGGCGATCCAGATGAAGATCACCCAGGCAAAGAAGATGAGCGTCGTCCACAGGATGTCGAGGAACGGATAGGAACTTGCGATGGGCAGCGGCATTCGTTTCCTCCAATGCGTCGTTGTCGCGGTTGTCGGCGCGTACACCTAACGACGAGATCGAAGCGAGGGCATCACCCAACACGGGTGATGCCGCCCTGGCCTTCCGGCTTCGGGAGTGACGGCGGCGTCGCTCGACGATGGCGTGCCGGTGACCGCGGGATGGTTCGTCGTGGGCGTGCGCGACGCGCAGTGGCTGCCCCCCTCCCGGCATCCTCTCAGGCGATCCCGGGGGCGTGGGCACGGCTCCGAGACCCTAGATCGGGCCGGCCCGGACGGTTGGCTCCCACGGCCCCGACTCGATCGTCGCTTCGCCCGCGCCAGGCCACGGGGGAATCGTGACGCCGATCGCCGCCAGGGGCACGTTGCCGGTTACGCGGAACTGGAACGCGGTTCCGAGCGGGATCGTGATGCAGACGCCGGCGGCCACGGCCACGACATCTTCCTCCTCGCCGCGCTTTCGCCACATCTCGCCCGTGCCGTGCAGGAAGTACCAGATCTCCTCGACCGTTCGGTGCCGGACCGCGACCGAGGTCTGTCCCGCCGCCAGCTCGAAGTGCGCGAGGCCACCGCCTCGAACCTGCAGCAGAACGCGCACGTCAGATCCGTCGGGGGCGACGGCATCCGGGTCAGGGCGCAGTAACTTTGTCTCGAACGCTCGCTGCACGGTCTCGTAGGCTGTCATGCGCGGGTTTGTCGGGAGAACTTGGGCGCTCTGAACGGCAAGCGAGGCAACGGCAAAGAGCCGCAGCGGCTCCCCGGCGTGAGATGCTTCTCAGATGGAGCAACGGATCAGTCTCGTCACGCTTGGCGTGACCGACCTCGCGAGAGCGCGAGCATTCTACGAGGCACTCGGTTGGGCGGGAGCTCGCCAGCCCGACGATGAGGTCTGCTTCTTCCAGGCCGGCGGCATGGTCTTCGGCCTGTGGACGGCTCTGGGTGGCCAAGGAGCACCGGGAATCGAACTCGCCCATAACGTTCGATCGGCCGAGGAGGTCAGCACGGTGTTGGCTGAGGCCGACCGGGCCGGCGGCACCATCAAGCGGCCAGCGGGTCGCGCAGAATGGGGCGGGACGACCGGAGCGTTCGCTGACCCGGACGGTTATGTCTGGGAGGTGGCGCACAACCCGGATTGGACGCTCGACGAGAACGGAGCCGTCACGATCTAATCGGCGCGTGGAAGCCACCCTCCCATGCGGGTGTTGCTGATCGAGCTGCCGTTCGATTAACGGGTGCTGTTCAACCCGCCGATCTACTGCTCGGAGAGATTGCCGAGCTCGAACATGGAGGCGCAACCCCTGATCCTTGGATGAGGCGCTGGGTTGGCTACGGCGCGAGCGCGCCGCGCGCGGGACCGGGAACCGGCTCGACCGCGGCCGGGCGACGCCGGGCCGCGTAGGCGTACGGGTGGCGGTAGACGTCGAGCGCCCGATCGCCTTGTCCGACGGACAGCTCGAAGGCTTCGCCGGTCTTGCTGTCGTGCACGGCGACCGACACATGGCCGTCGCCGGCGTGCCAGAGCAGGCGGACGTGGATGCCGTCGCTGACGCGACTGTCGAGCTCGCGGGCACTCGCCGGGTTCTCGGATGAGGGCAGGTTCGGGTACGCCGGGCCGCGATGTTGGATGTGTGGGTAGACCATGCTCGCGTTCCTTCGGATTGGTTGACCGCGCTGTCTATAAGACGAATGGGCTATGTCCATTTCGACTCCGGGGCGGACGGTTTTTCATCGGTCTACTCGCATGACCCTCGATGGCCAAGCTTTGTGACGGGTACGCCGGCCGACGTAGGCTTTGGCGGGCCCCGCCCGCGCGGACCGCGCCGCGGACGGGCCTGCGACGATGCGCACGGTGAACCGTCTCGCGAACAACTGAGAGGTTTGGAACAGCGGCCCCGGCTGCGGTACGCTCTCGCCGGGACCGGCCCTCGACCAAAGGAGTTGTCACGTGAAGCGATCAGTAGTCGCTATCGCGGCCGTCATCGTCTTGGCGCTCGCGCCCGCGGCTCTCGCCGGGAGCTCGCTGTCCGGCAGGTACAAGACCAAGATCACCGGCAGCAAGACGTTTGGCGGCGCCCTCAATGGAACTTGGGTCATCAAGTTCACCCCGGGTGCCTTTCACGTGAGCCAGAACGGCAAGGCGATCGATCGCGGCACGGACAGCATCAAGGCTAACGTGATAACCCTCAAGGATGCCCCTGGGCCCGGTGCCTGCCCGACCAAGGGGAAATACAGGTTCAGCCTGCACGGAACCACTCTGACTTTCAAGCGAATCAGCGATTCCACATCGGGCAACTGCATCGGGCGCGTTCTCGTGCTCAAGCACAAGTTCACGAAGGGCTAGCGGGTAACGGGTGGGGCCTCATCGCGAGGCCCGCGCCTGGCTTCTCGAGCTACGCGTTCCGTGCGCCCGAGATGATCTTCTCCTGACCCTGCGTCCCACGCTCCGGAACGCGGGACAATCGCAACCGTGTCGAAGTGCACCGGGGTGCGCGGTCTGCGGGCGTGGGTCGGGCGCCACCCGTGCTCGCCGCGGAGCCAGAATGTATGTGCTGCAGTGACGGATGGGTCGTAGAGTCGAGATCGGGGAGGGCATGAGCGATGCAGTTCTATCTGAACGGTTACCGACCCGGCGATCCGCTCATCGAGGATCCGCATCCGTCGGTTGCGCAGCGCTCTGGTGCTCTGCCTGAGGCTGTTGACATTCTGATCATCGGGTGCGGCCCGGCCGGCCTGGTGCTGGCCGCGCAGATGGCTCACTTTCCCGAGATCACGACCGCGATCATCGATCGCAGGGACGGCCCGCTTCAGGTGGGTCAGGCGGACGGAGTGGCTTGCCGCACCGTTGAGATGTTCGAGGCGTTCGATCTGGCTGACCGGCTGGTGGGCGAGGCGTATTGGGTCAACGAGGTGTGCTTCTGGCGGCCGGACCCACAGGAGCCGACCAAGATCAAGCGTGCCGGGCGCGTCCGGGACACAGAGGAGGGGCTGTCGGAGTTCCCGCACGTGATCGTCAACCAGGCGCGGATGCTCGCCTACCTTCGGGATCACATGGAGCGGTCCCGCAGCAAATTGGCGCCGTTCTACGGTCTGCACGCCAGCGATGTCGAAGTCGACACGAGCGGCTCGACCGAACATCCGGTCACGGTCACGCTGCGGCACATGAAGAACCTGTCAGAAACCGGAGAAAGCTCCACGGTCCGGGCTACGTATGTCGTCGGCTGTGATGGCGCGCGCAGCCGCGTGCGCAGCGCGATCGGCCGCGAACTGTCCGGCGACGCGACGAACGAGTCCTGGGGTGTGATGGACGTGTTGGCGGTCACCGACTTCCCGGACGTGCGCGTCAAGTGCGCGATCAACTCGGCAGACCAGGGGAACATCCTGATCATCCCGCGTGAGGGGGGATACCTCGTCCGGTTCTATATCGAACTCGACGAAGTCAGTGACAGGGAGCTCGTCGAGCGCCGGAGCGTTACTCCGGAGAGACTGGCCGAGGTCGCGAATCGGATCATGCACCCGTACACGCTCGAGGTGAGGGACGTCGGGTGGTGGTCGGTCTACGAGATCGGCCAGCGTCTGTGCGACAAGTTCGACGACGTGCCGGCTGATGAGATGGCGACTCGCCTGCCGAGGGTGTTCATCGCCGGCGACGCCTGCCATACCCACAGTGCGAAGGCCGGGCAGGGGATGAATGTGTCGATGGCCGACGCCTGGAACCTTGGGTGGAAGCTCGCGTCTGTGCTCAGACGGACCGGCAAGCCCGAGTTGCTGCGCACCTATTCCGAGGAGCGTCACGCCGTCGCTCAGCAGCTGATCGATTTCGATCGGGAGTTCTCCAGGTTGTTCAGCGCCCGGGCCGGAAAAGCGGATGACGGCCGGGAAGCGGGAGCCGACCCGGAGCAGTTCCAGGAGTACTTCATCGCGCAGGGTCGCTTCACCGCGGGAATCGCCACGCGGTACGCCTCGTCGATGATCACCGCCGAACCGACGTTCCAGCATCTCGCGGAGGGTTTCCCGGTCGGGATGCGCTTCCACTCCGCCCCCGTCATCCGTCTGGCCGACGCCAAGCCGCTCCACCTGGGCCACGTCGCCCGCGCGGACGGCGCCTGGCGAATCTACATCTTCGCCGACCCGACCGACCCAGCCGACGAGATGTCCCGCGGCCGGGATCTGTGCGGGTTCCTGACCTGCGAGCTCTCTCCGATCAAGCGCTTCACGCCGGCGGGTGCCGAGCCCGACGCCGTGATCGACGTCCTGGTGATCTTCCAGCAGGGCCATCGTGAACTGTCCGTGGACAGGATGCCGTCGGTCCTGCTGCCGCGGAAGGGCAAGTTCGGCCTGATCGATTACGAGAAGATGTTCTGCCCGGATCCCGACGCCGGTGACATCTTCGAGCTTCGAGGCGTGAACCGCGAGACCGGGTGCATGATCATCGTGCGCCCGGACCAGTACGTCTCCCACGTTCTCCCACTGCATGAACACGAGGCATTGGTCGAGTTCTTCGAGAAGATCCTGATCGACCCAGACAGGGACCGGAACGAGATCTTCCCAGTGCGGAGCGTCACCGATTAGGGTACGTGGAAATCATCCCGGAGGCACGGTCCGGGACAGATAATCCCACAGCATCACGCGGTGACTCTCGGACCACACGTTCCGGCGCTTCGCTACGGCCTCCTCGTCAGAGGGCCAGAAGCGCGGCTCGCCAAAGGCGTAGGTGACCATCTGCTGGTGAGCGGCTTTCTCCAGCAGCACGGCGCGGATGACAGCGTCTCTCACATCTTTGCCTGACGTGACAATGCCGTGGTTGACGAGCAGCATCGCATCGAGCGCGCCGAGGCACTCCGCCACCTGCGCACCGAGCTCGCGCGTCAGGATCAGATCAGCCGTCTTCGTGTACCGAGGAACATCCGGGGGGACGAACAGCGTCCCGGCGTGAGAGACGGGCAGGAGCGGCTGACCGGTAGCCCCAATCGCGATCGAGTGCGCCGGGTGCGAGTGGACGACCGCGCCGACATCGGGCCGCGTGCGCATGATCTCGCTGTGGATCGGCCACTCGGAATGACGGGGGTGGTCGCCGGCGAGCACTTCGCCGTCGAACGAGATGAGGATGATGTGGTCCGCGGTGATTTCTTCGAAGCCGTAGGTGGCGGCTTTCATCCAAATCCCGCGGCCCAGCGGGTCACGGGCCGAAACATGGCCCCACACGTAGTCCTCATGCCCGTTGGCACCGAGAATCCGGCAGCCGAGCGCGACGAGTTCTCGTAGCGCGAGGTAGGAATCCTCCGGCCGTAGCAGGGCGTCCGGCGCGGGGACATCCGCGCCAGCGCGGCGTTCCCTCATTTCGGGAACCGTACGCACGATCGGGGCCCAATCTGTCGCATTCCGTGCTCAGCGGCCCGACACCCCGGCGTCCGGGATCGTCGGCTCGAACAACTCGATCGGATTCCCGGCCGGGTCCTCAACGAGGATCTGTTTTCCGCCCACTCCGCTCAAGATCTCATTGCGGAACCGGACGCCATGGTCGCGTAAGCGATCGACCGTTGCTTCGATGTCTTCGACTTCCAGCTGGAATCGGTTCCAACCGCCCGGCCGGGGCATCGTTCCGTCGGGCATCGCCTGACCGCCTCCAGGGCCACCGCCAGGCGCGCTCAGGACCAGCCGGAGATCTCCGTGGGACAGCATCGCGAACGTCGGGGCCGGGTGCATGTCCTCATGGAAGCCGAGCTCGCGACAGTAGAAGTCGATCGCGGCATCCACGTCGTCGACGATGTAGCGGACGCTGATTCTGGCCATCTCGTCTCCTCGCGCTGGTTGACGCGGGCGATCAGCGCTGCTCGTTGACCACGGCGCCGAAGCGCTGCAGGTAGAGTGGCCAACCACCTCCGCCGCCGACCGCGTCGCGCTCGTCCTCCCAGCCCGCGCCGTGGCGGTCGAGATTCCGATGCTCGAGCTCGATTCGGGTGCGCGCCGGGGACTCGGCGATGAACCGCACCTCGACCTCGCTGGTCTTCTCGAGGTCGGACTCAAGCTGCCACCGCGGGCTTATGTCCCAGCTGAAGACCACCCGGTTAGGCGGTTCGTACGCCAGCACACGCGCCCACTGGCACTCGCTCCCGTCGACGCCGCGGTCATACACCCGCCCGCCAACGTGCGGCTCGAACACCGTCTCGGCGATGTCAACGTCGAGTATGTTGTGCTCGCGCGGCTTGACCCGGTCGAAGTCCTCGCTGAAGACATGAAATGCTCGCTCGATCGGGGCGTCAACCACGATCGCGCAGCGGATGCTTGTAGCCGAGGCCTGCGTGTGGGTGCTCATTGCTCCTCCTTCGTTGGTTGCTCGACGGCTGCCTTATAGGCGAGCAGGGCCTTGCCCCAGAACCGATCAAGCTCGGCGCGCAGCGACGCGAGCCCGTCGGGGTCGACGCGGTAGATACGGCGGGTACCCGCCGGCAGGTCCAACACCAGCCCAGCGTCCTTGAGCACCCGCAGGTGCTGTGAGACCGCCGGACGGCTGATCGGCAACTCCTTGGCGAGCTCGCCAACCGGCCGCGGGCGATCCGCCAGCAGCTCGAAGATCGCCTTCCGCGTCGGATCACCGAGCGCAGACCACGGGTCCGTTTGGTAAGCTGCCACGTACGGTAAGCATATACTGACGGTTCGTGCCTGTCAAACCGCGCTGCCCGCCGGGGCGGCGAGTCGCGCGAACCTGGAACTGCAGCCGCTCATCACCCACCTGCGAGCACGCCAGCGCGCTTTTTGAAGCTGGTTGGTGCTGTCATTCGAGGTGGAAGATCTCCTCGAGCCGTTCGCCCGCGGTGTCCGGCCGTCGGTTCTCCGGCAGATGGAAGAATGGCGCCATGTCGGCCTGCCAGCGAGCGTTGACTTCGGTTTGCTCCATGGCCCGTCGCGCCGCCGCGAAGTCGTCACATTCCAGGTAGCCGACGAGGAGTCCATCGGGCCGCAGAAACAGGGAATAGTTGCGCCATCCGCTGTCGCGCAGAGCACCGAGCATCGATTCCCAGATCTCGCGATGGCGAGCCCGGTACTCGTCTAGCCGGTCAGGCTTGACTCGCAGCACGAAGCACACGCGTTCCACGTCAGCGAACCACCGACCCGCCGCGTGCTCAGACTTTGGTCACGGTGACCCCGGCTGATTCGAGCCGGCGGACGCCAGCGGCCGGCGGATCGGCCAAGTAGGCGACGTTGACCGAGGAGGCCGGGACGATGACGTTGAGTCCACGGTCCTCGAACTTGCGGGTATCGGCCACCAACGAGACCGCCCGCGAATGACTGATCATGGCGCGCTTGACGTCAGCCTCGAGCGAGTCGGGGTCGGTCAGGTAGCCCTGCCGTTCGATCCCCTTGCAAGAGAAGATCACGCGATCGGCGAAGAAGCTCTCGATCGCGCGCAGCGCGAGCGCACCGACGAACGACTGCGTCAGCTGCCGGTAGGTACCACCGAGCCCGATGAGATCAACCTGAGGCGCGTCGGCCCCACCCACCAGCGCCATCACCGGCACACAGTTCGTGAGCAGGGTGACGTGAAGCCCGCGCTCCAGGATCTCGCGGACGACGTAGTAGGAGGACGACGAGCAGTCGACGAAGATAGTTTCTCCCGGCTCGATGGTTTCGACCACCGCCTCCGCCAGCCGACGCTTTGCGTCGACGTCCGTGCCGAGTCGGCTCTGGAAGGAATCCTCGTGCGCCGCCAGCTCGGGAAGCACTGCTCCCCCGTGTGTCCGCCTCGCGTGCCCACCCTCGGCCAGCAGCGCCAGGTCACGGCGCGCGGTCATCGGCGAGACGTCGAACGTCTCTTCGACCGCTCCAACCGTGAGGCTCCCCTGCTCGCGGAGCATCTCGAGGATCAACCGGCGGCGCTCGGCCGGGACCACCACACGCTTTCCGTTGCCCCTTCTCACAGCAGCAGTTTCGCACACACTCGAACACCCGCGACTCGGCTTGGGCCGGACGCCAGACGGCGCCAGAGCGCCAGCAGGCCGAAACGTTAGCTGATTGTTTTTGTGCTCTTGACAGCTCTTCGTTGTTCTGGTTTGATCGCTCTTGTTCGTTTGCTCTGAGGGAGTGGACGGTGCCGTCGGCCCCGTGGAGAGGCGTCGCTCGTCTCTTACTCGCCGACATGAAGCGGCACCTCCTGACGCCCGGCGGATCTGATGAACGGTCCATCCACAGGTGTTCTCATCACAGGAGAGTTCGTAATGCAGGATGTCGTGAAGGGCGCGGCGCGTTTACGGCGCGTCCCCCGCTGGTTCGGCGTGGTCGTGGCTCTGGTGGCGGCATTCGCTCTTGCTGCGTGCGGGTCTTCGAGCAAATCGTCCCCAACAACAAGCGCGACCACTGGCTCGAGCGGTTCCGCTTCCAGCGGCGGTGCGCTGAAGACGGGGCTGAAAGTCTTCGTCATTCCGAAGAACCTGGGCAACAACTACTTCACGGTTGCCGACAGCATGAAGACGGGCGGCGCGCTGGCGGCGTTGCAGGCGCTCGGCGCGACGGGCACGGAGACCAGCGGCTCGGCGGCGACGTCGGCGTCTCAGTTGCCGGCGATTCAGGCTTCACTGTCGAAGGGAGCCAACGCGCTGATCGTCTCGGCGACCGATCCGACCGCGCTGTGTCCGACGTTGAAGTCGGCCATGGGTCGTGGGATCGCCGTGGTTACCTATGACTCTGACGCTCCTACCTGCCGGAGCCTGTTCGTCAATCAGGCGAGCTCGGAGGCGATCGGCAAGATCCAGGTGGATCTGCTCGCGAAGGACATGGGCGACAAGGGCGACTTCGCGATCGTCTCCGCCGCGGCGTCGGCGACGAATCAGAACACCTGGATTGGCTTCATGAAGCAGGAACTGCACAAGTACCCGAACATGCACCTGGTCTCGATCGTCTACGGCAACGACGACCCCACTACCGCATCGCAGGTCACGAGCGGGCTGCTCCAGAAGTATCCCAACCTCAAGGGCATCATCTCGCCGACCACGGTGGGCATCGCGGCCGCTGCTGGCGTGCTGGACACCCCGCAGTACCGCGGCAAGGTGGCGCTGACCGGCCTGGGAACCCCTCTGTCGCTGAAGAAGTTCGTCAACGACGGGACGATCCAGTCGTTTGCGCTGTGGGATCCCGCGAAGCTCGGTTATCTGGCGGCGTATGCCGCGGTCAACGTTGCCTCGAAGAAGCTCACCGGCGCGCAAGGACAGAGCTTCACGGCCGGAAAGCTGGGCAAGTACACGGTTGGACCGGACAGCACCCTGATACTCGGGCCGCCGACCGTGTTCGACAAGTCGAACATCAGCCAGTTCAACTTCTAGACCACGCTACTCGGGTCACCGGTGGGCTGCCGCGCTTGCGGCGGCCCATCGGGCTCGGCAATCTGCACTCATGGCTTCTTCTTCTGACATCTCGGGCGCCGTCGGCAACCAGAACACGGGCGGGCAGCCGGCGAACGCCTCGACAGGCCGGCCGACTGCGACATTGTCGCTCCGGGACGCCTCGAAGGCGTTTGCCGGCGTGCATGCTCTTGAGGGAGTGTCACTTGATCTGTACCCCGGCGAGGCACATGCTCTTGTCGGCGAGAATGGGGCCGGTAAGTCGACGCTGGTCAAGATCCTGGGCGGCGTTCATCGGCCCGACGTGGGCACGCTGCTCATGGACGGGCGCGAGGTCGTGCTCAGCGGAACCGCGGACGCGCGTCACGCGGGAATCGCCGTCATTTACCAGGAACCGACGCTGTTCCCCGATCTCTCAGTGGCGGAGAACGTGTTCATCGGCCGCCAGCCTCTGCGTCGCGGTCGGCGGATCGATTACCGGGCCATGGAGGCCGAGGTCAACCGCATCTTTGACCGACTGGGCATGCAGATGGATCCAGACCGGATCGCACGCGGCCTGTCGATCGCCGAGCAGCAGCTCGTCGAAATCGCCAAGGCGCTGTCTAGCGAGGCAAAGGTCCTCATCATGGACGAGCCTACCGCCGCGCTCTCACCAGTCGAGGTCGAACGGCTTTTCCGGATCGCCGAAACGCTGCGCGCGGATGGCGCCGCTGTCCTGTTCATCTCACACCGCCTAGAGGAAGTATTTGCGCTCTGCCAGCGGGTCACCATCCTCCGCGACGGGAAGCTCGTTATGTCCGAACGCCTCAAAGGCCTGACGTCGGACGAGCTAATTCGCGGGATGGTGGGCCGGGAGTTGCTCGCCCGGGAGCACGAGGCGCACACTCCCGCCGGCACCGTGCTCGAGGTCGACCGGCTCACCCGGGAAGGCGTCTTCGTGGACATCTCGTTCGAGGTCCGGGCCGGCGAGGTGGTGGCGCTGGCAGGTTTGGTTGGGGCGGGCCGCAGCGAGGTGGCACGCGCGGTGTTCGGAATCGATCGCTACGACGCTGGGTCGGTGCGGGTGTGCGGCGAAGCGCTTCCCGCGGGCTCTCCAACCGCAGCGATGAGCGCGGGGATCGGGTTCGTGCCTGAGGATCGCCGGCAGCACGGGCTCGTGATGGACTTCTCGACGGCCGACAACATTGCGCTCGCCTCGCTTCGCCGGCTTCAGCGCTACGGCCTGTTGTTCGCCTCCACCGAGCGCGAGTTCTCGCTGGATTGGGCCAAGCGCCTCCAGGTCAAGTATGGGCGGATGTCGAATCCGGTTTCGTCGCTTTCGGGAGGCAACCAGCAAAAGGTCGTGCTGGCGAAATGGCTCTCCCGGGCCCCCCGGCTGTTGATCGTCGACGAGCCTACCCGGGGGATCGACGTCGGCACGAAGGCGGAGGTGCACCGGCTCCTGTCCTCGCTGGCAGGCGAAGGTGTGGCGGTCCTGGTGATCTCGTCCGAGCTGCCCGAGGTGCTCTCGGTGGCCGATCGAATCCTGGTCATGCGCGAGGGGCGTTTGGTCTCCTCGCTCGCGCAGGACGAGGCCTCCGAGGAGCGGATCATCGCAGCGGCTACGGGGCAGGCCGGCAATGGCCACATGGAGGGCAAGCAATCGTGAGCGCCACCACGACTGAAGCCCCCACCGGCATCGCGCCGGCCAGCCCGCGACGGCTCGTCGATATCGTGCTGCGCGCCCGAACCTTTGGGATCCTCGCGGTGCTGGTGCTGTTCGTCTTGATCACGACCGCGATCCAGCCCCGGTTCCTCCACGCCGCCAACATCCAGTTCATCCTGGCCAGCTCGGCGCTGTACGCGCTGGTGGCGATCGGCCAGACATTCGTCGTGATCACCCGAAACGTTGACCTGTCGGTGGGCTCCGTGGTCGGACTCTCTGCCTATGTGTCGGCGAACATGTTCCAGGCCCACCACGGGATCCCGATCCCGGTCGTGTTCGTCGTGGGTCTCGGTGTCGGACTGGTGTGCGGGTTCGTGACCGGAATCATCACTGCAGTGGGTCGGGTCCCGAGTCTCGTAGTGACCCTCGCGATGCTCTACATCATCCGCGGCGTCGACACCCTCATCGTGGGATCGGGCCAGGTTGTCGCTAACGCCCTGCCCAACTCGTTCATCAACATCTTCCACGCCACGACGCTCGGCATTCCGGATGTCGCCATCGCGGTTGCCGGGGTCGTTGCGGTCGCCGCTTACTATCTGCGCTCCTATCGCGCGGGTCGCGAGCTCTACGCGATTGGCTCGGATCCTGACGCTGCGCGCCTGGGGGGCATCCCCATCGCCCGCCGCATCTTCGCGGCGTTCGTCCTCAGCGGCGCCCTCGCCGGGCTGGGCGGCGTGCTTTGGGCCACCCAGTACAACACGATCGACGCCACGGCCGCCACCGGACTCGAGCTCCAGGTGATCGCCGCCGTCGTGGTCGGTGGAGTCGCGATCTTCGGCGGCAGCGGCAGTGTGATAGGTGCGGCGCTCGGAGCGCTCCTGCTCCAGACGATCAACTCCGCCCTGAACGTGCTCGGAGTGCCGTCGCTCTGGACTGAGGCGATCGCCGGCTTTTTGCTGCTGGTGGCGATCACACTCGACCGCGGGATCCAGCTCCGCCTGGCCGCCGCGCTACGCCGAAGGAGGGTTCACCTTGGCGGCTGAACGCCGGGTACTCAAGGAGCGCCTCGCCCCGCTCATGCGCTGGGAAACCGGCTTGACGATCGGGCTGGTCGCGGTGATGATCTTCGGCAACTCGGTCTCGTCGCAGTTCTTCAGTAGCTACAACATCTTCACGCTGTGCACCAACATCGGCGATCTGGCCATCCTGGCCCTGCCGATGACGCTGATCATCATCACCGGGGAGATCGACCTTTCGATCGCCTCGGTTCTGGCCGTGTCGGCCGAGACTCTAGGCGTGCTCTGGACCCACCACTGGCCGATGGCACTCATCTTCGTCGTGTGCCTCTCGATCGGGGCGATCGCCGGCCTCATCAACGGTCTGCTCATCACGCGCGTGGGGCTTCCCTCGTTGGCGGTCACGATCGGCACGCTGACCCTGTACCGCGGACTGGCGAATGTGATTCTCGGTGCCACCACGGTTTCTAATTTCCCCGCCCCGTTCAACACGCTCGGGGTCAATGGCTTTCTCGGTATCTCGTGGCTGTCGTGGTCGGTGGCGATCTTCCTCGTCGCCGCGGTGATCACCGCCGTCGTCCTGCGCATGACGCCGTTCGGAAGGTCGCTGTACGCGATCGGCCTGAGTCAGGAGGCCGCCTTCCACGCCGGAATCCGGGTCAAGCGCACGAAGCTTCTGCTGTTCGTGGTCTCGGGCGTGGTCGCTGCTGCCGTAGGCCTGCTCTATGCCTTCGAGTTGTCCTCGGCCGGTGAGAACATCGGCATCGGCTTCGAACTCCAGGTCGTCACGATCGTGCTCCTCGGCGGCGTCTCGATCTTCGGAGGCAAGGGAACCATCCTGGGCGTTGCCCTGGCGGCGTTCGTCTACGCCGGCTTGCGGAGCGCGCTGCTCCTCACCTCCTCGTTCAACGAGAACGATTTCCAGGTGGTCTCCGGCGGTCTGCTCATCCTCAGCGTGCTGATACCCAACGCCGCGTCGTTCGTGCAGCGCGCGCGGACGCTGATGCGGCGCGGGCAGATCCGGGACCGGCGGAAGCTGCTGAGTGTTGCGGATGCCGAGGTGCTCGACCGTGAATAGCGCCCGGGCGTTTGCCGCGGTCGATCTCGGTGCCGAGAGCGGTCGTGTCGCCCTCGGCCGCCTGGACGGTGAGAAGGTCAGCCTGGAAATCGTTCATCGGTTCGTGAACCGTCCGGTCTGGATCAATGATGGCCTTCGCTGGGACCTCCTGAAGCTGTTCGGCGACTCGTTGGACGGAATCGCGCGTGCAGCCGACCGCGAGCGACTCGACGGCATCGGCGTGGACGCCTGGGGAGTGGATTACGCGTTGCTCGACGCTGCCCATCGCGTCCTCGGGCTCCCGTTTCATTACCGCGATCGGCGGACCGAGGGAATGATCGCGGCCGTTCACGCCAAGGTCAGCCGAGAGGCTCTGTACGCGCGCACCGGCATCCAGACGATGCCGATCAACACGATCTTTCAACTGATGAGCGAGGGCACCAGCCCGTCTGCGCGCATAGCCGAGCGCTTGGCGTTCGTGCCCGACCTGTTCGGGCTATGGATGACCGGAGAACTCGTGGGCGAAGCCACGGTCGCGTCCACGAGTGGTCTTCTGGGAGCCGCAGACGGCCGGTGGGCGCGAGATCTGATCGCGCAGCTTGGCCTGCCCGAAGCGCCGTTCGCCCATGATCCGGTGGAGCCAGGAACACCGGTGGGGACCTTGCTCGCTCGCCACGACGAGGCGTGCGGTGCGGCTGCGGGAACTAGCGTGTGGACCGTCGGCGGACACGACACGGCCAGCGCGTTCGTCGCCGCTCCGCTGCGCGGACCGCGGGATGCGATTGTGTCGTCCGGCACGTGGTCGCTGGTCGGCACGGAGGCCGATCGGCCGTTCCTCGAAGCCGACGCCCTCGAGTACAACCTGACCAACGAGCGCGGTCTCGGCGGACGGATCCGGCTGCTGCGGAACGTGATGGGTCTTTGGCTCCTGCAGGAGTGCCGGCGCGCCTGGGGACAAGCGGGTGCGCCTTCGGATTACGAGCAGCTGATGGCGCTCGCCGAGGCCGCCGATCCGAACGTGGCGGTGTTCGACCCCGACGACGGGGCGCTCCTCGCACCCGGCGAAATGCCGGCACGGGTGCGGGAGGCATGCACCGCCGGCGCGCAGTCCCCGTCGAGCGAACCCGGTGACGTCGTCCGGTCCATTCTCACCTCCCTGGCCTGCAAATACCGGTTCGTACTCGACCGTCTACAGCGCGTCACCGGGCGCACGTTCGACGTTCTGCACATCGTTGGCGGTGGAGCGCGCAACCGGCTGCTGTGTCAGCTCACGGCCGATCTCACCGGGCTACCTGTATCCGCGGGACCTGTGGAGGCGACGGCGCTCGGGAACGTCCTCGTACAAGCCATCGCGGCAGGCGAGGTCGCGGATCTGACGCAAGCACGCGCGCTCGCCGCCGCGTCGTCGGAGCGGACTCGGCACGAGCCTCAAGCCGGCACCCAGTCAACCGAACTGTACGACCGGTTTCTGACCGTCACGAGACTCGAAGTGCACGACCGCGACCATGCCAACACGTAGCAGAGAGAGGTAGGAGTGACCCGTCACGATCGCGATTACGACCAACTGGCCGAGCGGCTGGCGGATACCGGCCGTGACGTGGAAGCGATCAGCCGCGCGCTGAGCGCATTCGATGTCGAAACCCCGTCATGGGGCTACGGCGACTCGGGTACGCGCTTCGCCACCTTCAGGCAGCCGGGTAGACCGCGCGACGTCTTCGAGCGCCTGCAGGATGCGGCCGAAGTTCACCGACTTACCGGCACGGCGTCCGCGGTCGCGCTGCACTTCCCCTGGGACCACATCGACGACCCGTCGGCGCTCCGGACTCATGCCCAATCGCTCGGCCTGCGGATCGGCGCCGTCAACCCGAACCTGTTCCAGGATCCCGATTACAAGCTCGGCTCGGTGACGCATCCAGACGAACGGGTGCGAGACAAGGCGGCCCGGCACCTCCTGGAGTGCGTGCACATCGCCACCGAGCTTGGCTCGACGGCGCAGTCGCTGTGGCTTGCCGATGGCACCAACTATGCCGGCCAGGACGACCTGATTGCGCGGCGGCATCGCATGCTCGACTGTCTCGCGCGCGTGTACGAGGCGCTACCTGACGAGCAGGAGATGCTGGTCGAGTACAAGCTCTTCGAGCCGGCGTTCTATGCCACCGACCTCGCGGACTGGGGCTCGGCGCTGCTCGTCTGCCAGAAGCTCGGCGGCCGCGCCAAGGTGCTCGTCGACCTAGGCCACCACGCGCAGGGCGTGAACATCGAGCAGATCGTCGCCATCCTGGACCACGAGGGGCGTCTCGGCGGCTTTCATTTCAACAACCGCAAGTACGCCGACGATGACCTCATCGTTGCTTCGGTGAACCCGTTCGAACTGTTCCTGATCTTCGTCGAGCTCACTGCCCCGGGGCGCACCATGCCGCGGCTCACGATCGATCAATCTCACAACATCGAGGCAAAGGTAGAGGCGATGACACTGAGTGTGGTCAACCTGCAGGAGGCCTGCGCCAAGGCGTTGCTCATCGACCGCGAGGCGCTGACCGACGCTCAGCACGGCGGTGATGTGCTCGGCGCCCACGAGTTGCTGCTCGATTCGTACCGGAGCGATGTTCGCCCCCTCTGCGCCAAGGTCCGAGTCGAACTCGGCGCATCCGAGGATCCCGTGCGGGCCTTGCGCGAGAGCGGATACCTCGAGCGTGTGAGCGGCGAACGAGGCAGCACCGAGGCGGTGGCCGGCGGGTGGGGCCGATGAGTGTCGTCGCTCAGATGGTCGCTCCGGTCGACGACCGCTGGCCGAGCGACCAGTCCCAGGTCCCGGATGACGCCCTCGGGCAGGTGCTCCTGGCCTCGCATCTACTCGGATCCGACCGGGCGGTGGCGAACTTTGGTGGCGGCAACACGTCGGCCAAGGGCACGACCACCGACCACATCGGGCGCACGATCGAGGCGATGTGGGTCAAGGGTTCGGGCTCGGATCTGGCCACCATGCAGGCCAAGGACTTCACGCCGCTGCGCTTGGACGAAACCCTGCCGCTGCTCGAGCGCGACGAGATGTCAGACGCGGACATGGTCGCGCACCTGGCGCGCTGCCAGATCGACCCCGCGGCGCCGCGCTCGTCGATCGAGACCTTGCTCCATGCCTTCATCCCGGCGGCGCATGTTCATCACACACATCCTGATGGCATCAACGTGCTGGCGGGGACCCGGGATGGCGAGCGCCTAATGGCCGAGTGCTTCGGCGACGAGGCGGCGTGGATTCCCTACATCCGCCCCGGGTTCACGCTCGCCAAGCAGGTCGGCCTCGCGGTCCGCGAGAACCCGCGCCTGAAGCTCGTCGTGCTGGCCAAACACGGGCTGGTGGTCTGGGGCGACTCCGCCGAGCAGGCGTACAAGCGCACGATCGAGGTGATCAACCGCGCGATCGGATTCGTCAACGCAAGAACGGATGGCCAGGAGCGGTTCGGCGGCGCGCTCGGAGGGCCCGCCATAAACCGTGACGGGCTGCTCCGCGAGGTGCTGCCTGCGCTGCGCGGCGCGGTGTCGAGCGAGCGTCAGAAGGTGCTGGTCATCGACACGTCACCGCGTGTGCTGGAGTTCGTCTCATCCAAGGCGGCACCGGAGCTGACCGACATCGGCGCGGCGTGTCCCGATCACCTTGTCCACACCAAGCGCGTGCCGATGTGGGTGTCGTTCGATCCCGCCTCGGAAAACGGGCAAACGCTCCGCGAGCGCGTGCGCGAACTCGCGGGCCGCTATCGCGATGACTATCGCGCATACGTCGACGAGCACGCTGACGAGACGACGGTGCCCGGAGACCCCGACGCACGGGTCGTGCTGATCCAGCACGTGGGCCTCATTGGCGTAGCGCCAACGGTCAAGAGCGCCTCGCTGTCCCGTGATCTCTACCATCGCGCGATCGAGGTGATGGCCGGCGCCCGCTCGCTCGGCGGATTCACGTCGCTGACGCCGGCGGAGAGCTTCGCCGTCGAGTATTGGCCGCTCGAGCTCTACAAGCTGTCACTGGGGCCTGCGCCCGGTGAGCTCCAGGGTAATGTCGCGTTCGTGACCGGCGCGGCCGGCGGGATCGGGCGCGCGATCGTCGAGGCGCTGTCGGCCGCCGGAGCCTGCGTCGTGGCGTTCGACATCGACGCCGGTGGGGCTGAGGCTGCCATCCGGAAGCTGGGCGACTCGGGTGCCGCGGTCGGAGGCGACGTCACTTCGGAGGCAGACGTGCGTGACGCTTTCGGAGCCGCACTCGATGCCTTCGGGGGCGTCGACATGGTGATCTCGAATGCCGGGATCGCGTCGAGCGCACCAATCGAGGACACGTCCGTGGCCGAGTGGAATCGGAACCAGTCGATCCTCGCCACGGGCTATTTCCTGGTCGCCCGCGAGGCGTTCCGCATCCTCCGGGCGCAGGCCACCGGCGGGTCGATCGTCTTCGTCGCGTCCAAG
Organism: uncultured Solirubrobacterales bacterium; assembly: GCA_963719355.1. Classification (GTDB taxonomy): domain Bacteria; phylum Actinomycetota; class Thermoleophilia; order Solirubrobacterales; family Solirubrobacteraceae; genus Palsa-465. Next base: position 166,776 of record CAVRBZ010000002.1, read on the forward strand.
AACGCGCTGGTGGCGGGCAAGAACGCGGCGGCCTACTCGTCCGCTAAGGCGGCCGAGCTGCACCTGGCACGATGCCTCGCCGAGGAGGGTGGAGCCGACGGGATCCGCGTCAACAGCGTAAATCCGGACGCGGTCCTCCAGGGCTCGCGGATCTGGGGATCCTCCTGGCGGGAGGAGCGCGCCGCGGCGTACGGCATCGAGCCCGATGAGCTCGAGGAGCATTACCGGCAGCGAACGACACTCGGGGTCAACGTGTTCCCCGAGGACATCGCCGTCGCGGTCCTCCATTTCGCCTCACACCAGCGGTCGGGCAAGAGCACCGGCAACGTTCTAAACGTCGACGGCGGCGTCGCCGCCGCGTACACGCGCTAGGCAACCAAACTTCGGTCCGACCCACGCGAGCCTGTTCGGGGTCGAGCTCTCAGATTGCGAGTTCGCCGGACGCGCGAGCGCCAGCAGCGATCGGGCCGAGGCCCTGCTTTTCGCGACCGCGGAGTTGGGCGGGTCCTACTCAGTCGCCTCCCTCTACCGCAACCATGTTGAAACCTGCCGCGCCCTCGCGCAGCCGCTTCGCTTCCTGATACTCGGGCGACTCGTAGAACCGCTTCGCCGCCTCAAGATCCGGGAACTCGAGGAGCACGAGGCGCTTGGGTTGCCAATCGCCCTCCAGCACCGCGAGCTCACCGCCGCGCGCGATGAAGCGGCCTCCGCCGGCTGCCACAGCGGCCGGCGAGGCCTGCTTGTAGAGCTCGTACTGCTCAGGATCATGGATGTCGGTCTCGACGACGATGTACGCAGGCACAGAACTCCTTTCGGACTCAGGTGAGCTAAGGCTTTCACACGTGCACACGGCTTCGACCTGCCCGCGGTGCATCCAGGTTTTTTCCCACCGCCCCGGATCGTGGTGGTGCTCGGGGCAGTCTCGCGCAGTAGGATCGCGCGGCTGATTCTGTCTAGGACGAAGCGAGCCACCCCATACGGGCGTAGTAGGAGGAGGAGGAGGAGGAGGAGATGCCCGACCGCATTCTGACCAGTCACGCCGGGAGCCTGCCCCGTCCCGAGGACCTCGTCGCGCTCAACTTCGAGCGGATGGAGGGGCGGTTGAGCGACGAAGACGCCTACCAGCGGAAGCTCACGCAGGCGGTCGAGGAGGTCGTCGCGCGCCAGCGCGAGATCGGGATCGACCTCGTAAACGACGGCGAGTACGGCCACTCGATGGGCCATCGGTACGACTACGGCTCGTGGTGGACGTATGTGTTTCAGCGCCTGGGTGGGCTCGAGCTGGTCCACACCCCGGCACTCGAGATCGCCCAGGCGCGGCCGAAGCCCGGACAGCTCGCACTGGCGAGTTTCGCCGAGCGCCGGGACTGGAACGAGTTCGCTCAGGCCTACCGCGACCCCAGCTCGGGCTGCGCGCTGCCGACCCCGCCGGAGATCGCGCCGGTCTGCCGCGGACCGATCAGTTACATCGGCCAGGAGGCGATCCAGCACGACATCGCCAACTTCAAGGCGGCGCTGGCCTCGCAGGGACTGGACACCGGTTTTCTCAACTCGGTGGCGCCCGGTAGCTGCGCGCGCTTCGGCAACGAGCACTATGAGAACGACGAGGAGCTGATTTACGCCTGCGCGGACGCGATGCGCGAGGAGTACCGGGCGATCATCGACGCGGGCCTGACCCTCCAGCTGGATGACCCGGCCATAGCCGAGAACTGGGACCAGATCGTCCCCGAGCCGAGCCTCGAGGACTACAAGCGCTTCACGATGATCAGGGTCGAGGCCCTGAATTACGCGATTCGCGACCTGCCGACGGACCGAATCCGGTTCCACCTCTGCTGGGGCAGCTGGCACGGCCCGCATGTGACCGACATCCCGATGGCCGACATCGTCGACGTGCTGCTCCAGATCAACGCGGGCGCGTACTCGTTCGAGGCCGCCAACGCGCGTCACGAACACGAGTGGAGGGTGTGGCGCGAGGTCGAGCTGCCAGAGGGCAAGCGGATCCTGCCTGGCGTGGTCAGCCACTCGACGAATGTCGTCGAGCACCCGCAGCTGGTGGCGGACCGGATCACCCAGTTCGCGCAGGGCGTCGGAGCGGAGAACGTGATCGCCTCCACCGACTGCGGCCTCGGCGGACGAGTGCATCCGCAGGTCGCGTGGGCGAAGCTGCGGTCGCTCGCGGAGGGCGCGAGGCTGGCGAACGCCCAGCTGTTCGGCTAGCCCGCGCGGCCTGCGACCGCATTGCGAATCAGTTCCGTCGTGCTCGCCGCGGCGATCTCAGCCAGCGGGTAGCGGGCGCGGCACGATCGGCGCCACAGCCGGGCTCCCGCCGAGCGTCCGCGAGCACGACTGCGTCGGCTCGCTCGCTCCGTTGTGTCTAGTCCGAAGTTCCTGGTGAGGTGGGGGTTGGGTTGCCCGTCGTTGTTGGGTTTTGGCGGTATCGAGGGTGGATGGGTGATGACTACGTCAGAACGTCCGCGGTCTCGGCGAGCTCGAGTGCTTGGGCTTGGGTGGGTGTGGCTGCGGCGAGCTTGTTGAACGCGGCCGCGGTGCCTGGGAGCCGGATGGTGTTGCGGGTGAGCGTCGCGAGTTCGGCGAGCAGGCTCTTGTAGCTGTGGGCAGGCTCGCCGGTGGTGATGCGTTTGGTCTGCGCCTTGCGTTGGGCGGAGCGCGAACGGACGGCTTTCGCGACCGGGTCGGGCTGGGTTGGCGGGTTCTCGTCTTTGAAGAGCAGCGACGTCCAGGCTTGGCGTAGGTGCCAGGTGAGGTAGTAGGCGAGCATGCACAGGAGCACGTGCGCGCGAACGCGATCCTCGAGGCGGTGATGGATCGGGCGGATCTGAAGCTCGGGGCCTTTGAAGGTATGGAACGCCCGCTCGACGACTTTGAGTTGCTTGTAGGAGCGCACCACCTCGCCGCTGTTCAGTTCGGCGTCCTGGACGCTGGTGCGCAGGACGTAGATCCCGTCAAGCGCTGCCTCCGCGGTGATCTGTTCGGTCTTGCGCTTGCAGGTGAAGGTGGTGTCGGTGATCTTGACCTCGAAGTGCTTCTTGACCCGGTAGCGCTTGAGCGCCGGGCCGACGGCCAGGCCGATCTGGTCGGCGCCCGTGAGGGTGCCGCGCTCCACGCGCGCGGCGATCTCCTGCAGACCACGCTCGGTCGCGCAGAGCAGTTCCTCGCGCTTGCGTGCGCGGTCGGCGGCCACGAGCGGGTTGCGGCACACCACCAGCCGCTCGTCCGGATAGTCCTCTGAGGTGATCTCGGCCAGGTTGTGCTGATCGAACAGTGACAGCTGCAGCGCGCCGTCCCGGACGAGCTTTCCGATCTGCGGCGCCTTCAGCGCGGTGATCCAGCCGGTGCCGTGCTCCCTGAGCAGGTCCAGGTTGGCCTTGGTCACCATCCCGCGATCGGACACCACCACCACGCGGGAGAGCGCGAACCGCGTCTTGAGCTTCTCGATCTGCGAGGGGAGCGTCTTGTCGTCGTGCAGCTCGCCGGAGAACACCTCGACCGCGATCGGCCGCCCCGGCTTGTCGCACAACAGCCCGTAGATGATCTGCGGCGTACCGCGCTTCTGATCGCGGGAATACCCCAGCCGGGCGAGCTCGCACGAGCGCCCCTCGAAGTACGAGGAGGACACGTCGTAGAGCACCAGCTCCCCATCATTCAGGTGCCGGCGGGCGAGGCGGCCCTCGATCCGCGCCTGGCGCGCCACCAGCCAGTCCATCGCCGCATACAGATCGTCCTCATCCGCATCCGCCACCCCAAGCTCGTCGGCCAGCGTCGACTGCGAGAACGCGCGGACCGTCGCGAGCTTCGAGGCCGGCGCGATCGCCCGCTGGCAGATCATCGCGATCACCAGATCCCGCTCCCGCGACGGCGAGCGGTCAAGCAGCCGGGCCAGCTCAAGCCGCCTGGCCATCGCCAGCGCCGCCGTCACGTGCCCCGCCGGCAGCGAGCGCTCGATCTCGAACGCGTCCGAGAGCACCCCCACCGGCTCTCCCCGCAACCCCGCGCGCACCAGCTCGACCAGCTCCCCGGGCAGGTGCGAGATGTTCCCGACGGTCTCGTTGCGGACCTTCCCGCCTTCCCGATAGGAGCGCCGCAACAGGTGCGTGACGTACTCCCTGCCCTTCCCCTCGCGTCTATTGGTGACAACGTGGATCGCGCCCGTTGGACGCGGTCTTCTCGACATGACCAAACCATACCGCCACTACCGGACAGATCAAAGATGCTATTGATGACTACAGACTTCACGCAAAGAAAAGCCGAAACCCCAGCATCCACCGAGGATTCGGCCTATCAAACCCCAGTTATTGAGGGGAACTTCGGTCTAGTCCGGCGAGCCCCTGTCACTCACTCGTGAGTTGCCTCAGGTCCTTCGCCAGTCTGTTGGTGGCATGGTAGGTGTCAAGCCCATGCTCGTCACGACGGCGCCAATAGCTGCCCAGGGCCTGCACCTCGTGGGTTCCGCTTAGCGCGTCGATGAGCGCTTCGGCTAGGAAGATGGCGTGGCGGCTGGCGAAGTCGATGCCCTTTCCGGTCCAGGGGTCCTGGTGTATCGATGCATCCCCGACCAGCGCCCATCCGTCCCCCACCGGCCGACGAACGTAGTGAGGTTCGGGTCCGCAGCCGAGGACGCGACTGGCAGGCCGGGCCGCCCTGAAGCGTTCATCCACACCCGGATGGCGGCTGATCACCCGGGGGAACGAATTGGAGAGCGACTGTCGGATGTCAGCAAGGTTCCGAAGGTTCACTGACGCCGCGACGCAGGTAACGCCGTCGTCGCTGGGAAACACGTAAGCGATCTCGTCACCTCGGAGCGAGAACTCGGGTCCGGGATCCGAACCGGGAGGCGGAAAGTCGCGCACATACTGGTAGAAGAGCGCGCGGGCCGGACGGTCGCTGAACTCCAGCTCGGCGTTCACGGCTTTGGCGACCGCGGAGTGCCGGCCATCGGCTCCAACGGTGAATGCGGCGCGTACCTCGAGGGCTTCTCCGTCAGCCGCGAGCACAGCACCCGTGACGCGCCCATCGTCTCGCGCCACGTCGACGAACCGCGTCCCCTCAAGGAGGCGAACCGTCGGTTCCCGAGCGGCACGGCGAACGAGGATCTCATCCAGTGGCCTTCGTCGAACAGACAGGCAGAATCCAACGTCGCCCGGGCTCTGAGGCGGATTGAGCTCGGGGATGCCGTCCCCGTCGACGTAGTCGTATTGGCAGCTGAGCTTTGGCGCTCCGAGAGCGAGCACGTCATCGAGCACACCAATCTGTCGCAGGGCCCCCACCCCGTCTTGACCGCGGAAGAAGTGCGTCGACACCGTGGAGCTCGGAAATCGAGCTCGGTCAACTAAGACGACGCGGTGCCCGGCAGCCCCCAAGATGGCGGCGAGTACCGAACCGGCAATCCGACTGCCAATGACAAGGACATCGCACTCAAGTGACGCCGGTCGGTCCCCGATTTGGCTCACATCGCTCACCTACGACGCCCTTCCAGCAGAGGCTAGGGCGCTGCCCGTGCACGGTCAAGCCGAAACGCTCCTGGAAGCGTGGCCGTGCGAGGATCAACTCGCGCGGGAGCTGGCCGCGTGCCCGCTTGGGAGGGCGGCATCGGCCCGGTCCAAGGCCCCCGCGCCACTGGGGCGAACGTAACGCCGACCCCCTTAGCTCGTGACGGCTTCCGCGTTCGCGGCCGTTGGGTTAGGCTGGCTCTGATATGGACGGGGTTCACGACATGGGCGGGATGCACGGGTTCGGGAAGGTCTCCGAGCCGGGTGATGAGCTGGCCTACCACGAGCGGTGGGAGCCGCGGGTGTTCGCGACCCAGATGCTGGTCGGTCTCGAGGGTCTCGGCGCAGGGCCGGGGGGCCGCGCGGTGCGTGAGGAGATGGATCCTGCTCGTTATCTGGCTGCCTCTTACTACGAGCGCTGGCTCTACAGCGCCGAGCAGCGGCTGCTTCGCAAGGGCACTATCGCTCCGGGAGATGTCGAGCGCATGATGGAGCGCCTCAGCAGCGGCGAGTCCATGCCCCAGCATCAGGATGAGGCCATGGCCGAGCGAATGCTCGAGAACCTGCGAACGCGCGACCCCATGGGCCCGCCGCCTGAGGAGGCTCGCTTCGCCCCGGGCCAGCGCGTGCGCGTTAAGCGCATGCACCCGCGCGGCCATACGCGCTGCCCGCGTTATGTGCGTGGGGCGCTAGGCGTGGTCGAGGCTGTTCGCGGCGCCGATCGCCTGCCCGATCGGGCGGTCTACGGCGAGAAGGTGGCTCGCGAGCCGGTGTATTCCGTCGGCTTCAGCTCGACGGAGCTCTGGGGACCGAGCGACGAGCCCGCATGGATGGTGTCCCTTGATCTGTGGGACAGCTACCTGGAGCCGGCATGACCGCCGATCATGGCCATCACCATCCACGGCCGGCCTCGGCTGTCGAGCTCCGGGCCCGCGCCCTTGAGGCGCTGCTGGCCGAGCGTGGTCTTGTCTCCACCGACGCGATCGACGCCGTGGTCGAGCTGTACGAGAACGACGTCGGACCGCAGAACGGGGCCAAGGTCATTGCTCACGCATGGCTGGACGAGACGTATCGGGAGCGGCTGCTGAGCGACGCGACGCCGGCGATCGCTGAGCTGGGATTCGGCGGCGCCGAAGGCGACAACATGGTCGTCGTCGCCAACGCTCCGACCGTGCACAACATGGTCGTCTGCACCCTCTGCTCCTGCTATCCCTGGCCGGTGTTGGGGTTGCCGCCGACCTGGTACAAGAGCCTGCCGTACCGCGCCCGAGCCGTCTCCGAGCCGCGGGCCGTGCTGCGCGAGTTCGGGTTCGAGCTCGGCGACGATGTACAGATCCGAGTTTGGGACTCGAGCGCAGAGGTCCGCTACCTCGTGCTACCGATGCGGCCGGAGGGCACCGACGGCTGGAGCGAGGAAGAGCTCGCCGCAATCGTCACTCGCGACTGCATGATCGGCACCGCGGTGCCTACCGCGACCCAGGCGGCGATCAGGTGAGCGAACTCGCGAGCAATCTGGCCACGCTCGATGTCGCCCTCGGCGAGCAGACGCCACTCCCGCGCGACAACGGTGAACTCGTGTTCGAGGAGCTCTGGCAGGGGCGGGCGCTTGGCATGGCCGTCGTCGCGCTCGACCGGCTCGGGGTGCCGTGGGTCGAATTTCGGCGACACCTCATGAGCGCGATCGCGATTCGCCCGGCCAGCCCGACCGAGTCGCCGGCGACCGCCTACTACGCCGCCTGGATCGACGCGCTCGAGGCACTGCTAACCAAGCGTGGTCTGATCGACTAGACCGGCACGATCGAGATCGGCCGGGCCTCGCACGCGCCGGGATCACCAAGGTCGGCGGCTAGATCGAGAGGGCGGCTCGTCGTCCTCCCAGCCGTGCTGTGCCCGGCCGCTCGCCTCGCCGGTCCGGACGCTGACCTTCCGGGGGGCCGGTACGAGTTAGCCTTTGCGTCCTCGGCGGTACCGATTGACGAAGAGGAGGTCGTGGCCTGACGCGTGTGGCGATCATCGGTGGCGGGATCGGCGGGAGCACGGCAGGATGCGCCCTGGCCCAGGCGGGGCTCGAGGTGTCAGTGTACGAGGCGGCGCCCGAGCTCAAGGAGATCGGAGCGGGCGTCGCGCTGCATCCCAACGCGATGCGCGTGCTCAGGATGATCGGCTTGGAGGACGCTGTGCGCCGGGTCGCCGGTCACTCCGAGTATTCGGCGACGCGCAACTGGAGGACAGGACGGGTCATCTCGAAGATCAGCCGCTCTGAGCAGGCGGCGACGTTCGGTCTCAGCGGCGCGACGGTCCACCGCGCCGACTTGCTTGACGTGATCGCGGCCGCCCTTCCCCCGGGGAGCGTCAGTCTCGGGACGCGTTGTACGAGCGTCGCGTCGCATGGTCATGTCGCGGTCGCCCGCTTCGAGGACGGCCGTGAGGTCGAGGCGGATATCATCGTCGGCGCCGACGGTATCCACTCACGGGTGCGCGCGGCGCTGTTCGGCCCGGATGATCCCCGGTTCACCGGGAAGGTCTGCTATCGCAGCGTCGTCCCGACCGAGGCCGTGCGAGGCGCGCGGCCCTCGACCGACAACACGCAGTGGCTCGGCCCGCACGGGACGATCGTCCTGTATCCAATGCGCGGCGACGAGCTCATCAACGTCGTCTGCCACTACGACGATGAGCATTATCGCCATGAATCGTGGGTCAACGAATGCGATCGCCGCGAGGTCCTCAACCGCTACGCCGGCTGGCACGAGTCGCTGCTGAGGGTTTTCGAGGCCGGCGAGACGTGGTACAAGTGGGCGCTGTACGACCGCGATCCGATCCCGAAGTGGACCGAGGGACGCGTCACGGTCCTCGGAGATGCGGCGCATCCGATGCTCCCGTACCTGGGGCAGGGAGCCTGTCAGGCGCTCGAGGACGGCGCGGTGCTCGCCAGAGCGCTCTCGGCGGAGGGGGATGATCCTGTGGCCGGGCTCGCGCGTTACGAGCGCACCCGTCGCCCGAGGGCCAGCCGGGTCGTGCTGGCCGCCCGCGAGCGGGGCCTCAGCAACCACCTCAGCTCGCCGATCGCCGCGTGGCGACGTGACCTCACGATCGCTTTGCGCCGGCGTCTCGGGAAGGACCACGAGGGCCGCGGCGCCGCATGGATACCGGCATACGATGCCACCGCCCCGGACGTGCTTGCCTCCTGACCAGTGGGTCACGCGTCTCCGGTCCACAGGTCGCGGTTGCGGCATGAGCGCGACGTCGCGCCGATGCGATGTGCGACGCGTAGCTATGTCAGCGCATAGGCGTCGTAGATGACCTGATCGGCAAGCCGAACCCCGGAAGCGACGGCCACGATCCGGTTGAGCCACCGGTATGCCGCGGCTCCTGTCTCGTACTGGATCGAGACGCGAAAGTAGTACTCGGCCGGATCGACCGGCTGTCCGTCGGCCAGACGTCGAAGGACATCGGGAGGACCATGGCGCACCCCCTGGGTAGCGACGGAGATGAGCGCCTCGTCTTGCGTCTGAAGCGTGTAGCGCGTGTCGATCGCCGCCATGCCGTCCTCGTGGATCACCTGCCAGTCGGCACCGCCGGCCAGAATCGTGGCCGACAGCCCCGGCCCGTCAAACTCACCGCCCAGGATTGGGATGATCCGCCGCCGGCCCCAGGGCGTGTGGCCGAGCTCGAGGGGATCACCGAGGTCGGCGCGGCAGCGTCCGATCAATTCAAGCCCCGGCTCGACGGGCGGGATCGCGTCCATGGCCACAACCTAGCGCTCGCGGGTCCCCGGCGAGCGCGAGCGTGATGACTCTTGCCCTCCCGCCGCCGAGATTTCGGTGTCAGGCGGTCCCATCGCCACCGTTCCCGCGGTACTGCTCGTCGGTCACGGATTCGAGCCAGTCTTGACCGCCGAGCGAGATCGCCACATGCGCCATGCACGTCGTCTCGGCCGCTCCGTGCCAGTGACGCTCACCGGGTGAAATCCACACCGTGTCGCCAGGGCGGATGCGGTGCTCATCGCCAGCCTCTGCTCGGATCTTACCCTGGCCGTAGGTAACCATCAGAACCTGACCGCCCTCGTGCGTGTGCCAGTGAGTGCGCGCTTGCGGCGCAAAGAACACGTTGTTGATCGTGACTCCGTCCGTCGGCAGCAGGACCGGATCTGCCCACACCTCTCCCGTAAACGTGGCCGAGCGCCGTTCACTCGAGCTGCCGGCGGCCCGGCCGTGGATGATCTGCATCGGTTCGGTTCTCCTTCGTTCTGGTCGGTTCGGGTTCGCTCACACGCACGCCGCCGGCGATGTTTCCGATCACGTCGACGACGCGGCTGCTGATCTGATCGAGATAGCCGAGGCTGTTGGCCAAGCCGACCGGACGCTCGCCACCCATGCTGCCGAGCCCGATGATCCCGAGCGGACCGCTCGGATCTCCCTCGACAGCCATCAGACCTCCACTCGCCAGTCAACCGCCATTTACGGCATCGTCGCGCTCACGGCGCGCCTCGATCGTCACATGCTCAGGCAAGGCGGAAGGCGAGACCAGAGGGCGAGCCGGACAACCCATCGAAGCGCTCGGTCACCCGAGGATCGTGGCCCGGCACGATCACCGCGCCGAGTTCCTGGCGGAGCTGTCTGAGCATCGCATAGGCCCTGTACATCTCCACCAGGTTCACCACGATCGCAAACGGACGGTCGTACTCGAGCTCCTCGTAGAAGTGAACTGCATCCGAGGCGAGTACGATCGGCTGACCAGCCGTCTTGACCACGAAGACCTGCTGGCCGGGCGAGTGGCCCGCGACCGTGATGGCCTGGATCCCCGGCGCGACCTCTTGCGTCCCGTAATACCGATCGACCCGGTTCTGCCGCTCGATTGTGATGAGCTGCGAGATCGTGGCCGGTTCTACGTGCCGGGAGAACTGCGGGTGGCGCGCGATGTCGCTGGTCCAGAAGGACAGCTCGCGTTCCGGGACGCAGACCCGGGCGCGCGGGAACAGGTCGAGATTGCCGATGTGATCGTAGTGCAAATGCGACACGATGACTCGGGATACCTCACCCGCGTCAATGCCGAGATCGGTCAGTGCGTCGCCCGGAGGTCTCAGGCACGTGCGGCCGCGCCGCTCGCCGGCATCGGGATGAAACCCCGTATCGAGCGCGATCGTTTCACCCGCGCGCCGAAGGACATAGAAGAAGTAGTCGATGCGTTCGTCGCCATCAGGCTCGCCGTAAGCGTCCCAATGGAGGTACAGAGCGCTCCGGGGCGCGACCAGCGTCCCGTACCGAACAGCGATGACCTCGTACTCGACTGTCACTCCGTCTCACCGCCCGTTTCCCGGCGTTGCGCGACCCATTTGGCGATCTCGGTGTGGTCGGCATCTTCGCCGAGTGCGCCAGCCGCTTGCGCCCAGTACTCCACGACCGCCTCGCCGAGCAGGGCAGGAGTCCCCATCCTTCGCGCGAGGCTGGTGGCGATACGCGCGTCCTTGAGCATCAGGCGCAGCCCAAAACCCGAATCGAAGCTGCCCGTGAGCACGAACTTCGGCAGCTTCAGCTCGGTCGACCAGGATCTACCGCTCGAGCGGTTGACCACGTCGAGGAGCACCTCCGGATCGAGGCCGAATTCGATCGCTGTGGCGAGCACCTCGCTGCTGGCGAGCAAGCTGGTCGCGGATAGTAGGTTGTTGAGCGCTTTGACCGCGTGCCCGGCGCCGATGTCGCCGACATGGATGACTTCCTTGCCGAGCGCCTCCAGCGCGATCCGGCAGTCGGCCAGATCGCTCTCGGCGCCCCCGACCATGACGGTCAGCCCGCCCTCCTGTGCGCCCGCGACGCCGCCAGATACCGGCGCGTCGAGGAACCGTACGCCGCGCGCTGCGAGACGCCCGGCCAACGCGCGCGTCTCGGGCGCGTCCGAGGAGCTCATATCGATCAGTAGCGCGCCGGGGTCCAGCGCCTCGAGCAATCCCTCGTCCAGCACGACCTGCCGAACGACCCGCGAGTCCGGCAGGATCAGTATCACCGCGCCGGTGCCTGCCGCCACGGCCGAGACCGTGGAGACCACGTCCACGCCGACGTTGCCCGCCGCCCTCTCCCGCGCGCGGACATCGATGTCGAACGCCACGACCCGAAAGCCGGCGACGCCGAGGCGGGCCGACATCGGCCCGCCCATGTTCCCGAGACCTACGAAGCCGATCGCATCTCCGGACTGCACAGCGCCAATTTGTATACCGTCCGACTCCGCCGGCCGGCGCTGACGGCAGCGACTTCGACCGCACGCCAGTGTCGCCTTAGCTACGCGCGGAGGTCCAGGCGCCAGTCGTTGCAGGTCATGAAGTGCCCCTTCGGGAACTCGAACTCGCGCGCCTCGAGCAGCTCGAAGCCGAGCTTGCGGCAAATCGCGTTCGACGGCGCATTGTCCACGTTCGGAAAGGCGTGCATGAAACGGTGTTTGTCATCGCGCTTGGCGAGCTCGATCGCCTGCGCGGTCGCCGCCACCGCGATGCCGCGGCCCTGGAACTCGGGCACGACCATCCAGCCAACCTCGTAGACCTGCTCGTCACGCCACTCCTTCGTCCAGAAGCCGACCGAGCCGACGCCGCCGCGGCTCACCACGTCGACGATCTTGAACATGCGATCGCCGCCCTCGAGGCGCTCGTAGCGGCCCTGACGCTCGCGCAGCTTCTCCGGGCGCTCGGGGCCGCCGAGGTGCTCGGTCATGCCCGGGTCGCCCATCAGCCGCTCGAGCAGCGGCAGATCACCGCTGCCCCAGGGCTCGAGGGTCACCGTGGCGCTCACTCCGCGCAGCGTACTTAGGTAGTTCGATGCTCATGCTCGCGCCTGGGGCGGCTACCCGGGCGCGGCATCTGGTCGGGGTAGGGGGTGCCAGTCAAGGCAAGCGTGGCGCGTGGGCGTCGAACCGGAAGCGGGGTGCAGACTCAGCCGTACAGCGCGGTCGCCATCCGCCCGACGGCCTCGGTGAGGTGCTGGGGGCTGGTGGCGAAGTTGAGGCGGACGTGGCCGGCGCCTGGCGCCCCATAGTCCAGCCCAGCGCCGAGTGCGACACGCCCGCGTTTGAGGAAGACGTCCGCCGGCTCGCCGTCCAGTTCGAGTCCTCGGCAGTCGAGCCACGCCAGATACGTCGCCTGCGGTGGCTCCCAGCGGACAGCGGGCAGCCGTGCGTGCAATTCGGCCGCCAGCTGGGAACGATTGCGATCGAGCTGGTCGACCACCGCATCAAGCCACGCGTCGCACTCGCGGAATGCGACCTCGGCGGCGATTTCCCCGAGCAGGCTTGCGTGCTCGTGCTGGGGACCGACGCGATGCACGAGCGCCTGTGCCCGTGGGTCGGCGGTCACGACGAACGCTGTCTTTAGGGCAGCCAGGTTGAACCCCTTGGAGGCCGACGTCAAAGCGATGCCGCTCCGGCGGGCCGCATCGGAGACCTCCAGCCACGGAACGTGGGTCGCGCCCGGAAGCACGAGAGGAGCGTGGATCTCGTCGGCGAGCACCCATGTGCCGCGCGCAGCACATCTCTCCGCAATCGCCTCGAGCTCTGCACGCGGTATCACCCGCCCGGTTGGATTGTGGGGATTGGAGAGGATAAGCGCGCTGATCCCGGCCTCCAGCGCGGCGTCGAGCCCATCCAGATCGACTGATCCATCGGGCGCGAGGCCAGTGGGGAGGATCCGTAGGCCCGCCGGTCCCAGCTCACCAAAGAAGGGCGGATAGGCCGGCGTCGCGAACCCGATCGCTCCGCCTGGACCGGCAATGACCCTGCACAGCTCGATCAATCCGACCATGACATCGGGCACGATCGTGACTTGCTCTGGATCGATCGTCCAGTTCAGCCGGCGCTCCGCGAACTCGACCAGCGCCATGCAGAGCGCCTGCGATGCGGGAATCCCATAGCCCAGGTCGCTCCTCTCGATCGCCGCGATCAGGGTGTGACGGATCGCGGGCGCGATCGGATAGTCCATCTCCGCGACGGTCAAGCTGAGCACATCAGGATCGAACAGCGCCCACTTTTCGCTGCGACGCTCTCGCAGCCGGCTCAGCGAGGGCACCGCGAGGTCGATCACGGTTTCGCTCATGCGCAGGAGCTTAGGCGCCACCCACTGCCAGCCCACCTCACGCCCGCGCTCGGCACTGCCGCTCCCGACGCGCTGAGCCGTCACTACGACGATCTCCCGCAGCGGTCAGATCCGCCACCGTCGGACACGGGACAGACGACGGGGCGACGCGTGCAAGCGGGCCCGGGAAACCGCGCGCACACCAAAGGCAGGTCTCGACCCCGTGTCGGGCACGCACCCCCCGTTCGCCAAACTCGGGCATCGGGTGCTTGCAGAGTTCAGGCTAACTGCTAGACCATATGGAGGCTGACGTCCGGCCGTGCCGACTCCACCTCGTCACAGCCCCGTCAGGCCGGCCGGGGCAGCGACCGAGCCGGAGACACCAGAGGCTACCCGCTGCTGGGCCGGCTCGTGCCCGCAGCGGCGTCGTGGCCGTGAAAGCGGTCGATAAAGCTTGAGCGCAGTCGCGACGGCGGGTCGACGCGGCCCCTGACCGCGGAGTCCGCTAAGTAGCCATGAGAGCACCCGGGGCGATCAGCCGGCGATCAGCGGGCAGGTGTGTCCTGCCGCGGCGGCGGCACCCTGACGCTGGCCCGGAACTCCCAGTCCTCGAGCGACCTGGACAAGTCAGCGCGCTGATCGTCGAGCCGCTCCAGCGCCTCGGCGAACTGGTCGCGGACCAGTGTCGAGATCGGCGCGTCGAAGTCAACCCGCTCGAACAGGGACCTCGCGATTCGCAGATCCTTCACCATCAGCGCCAGCTGGAATCCCGCCCCATACCGACGGGACATCGCTTCGTCGATCAGGGTGTTGGCCGTGCTGAAGTTACGTGCCGTGCCAGCGTTGAACACCTCAAGCATCGTTTCCACGTCAATTCCGAAGCGCTGGGCGGCGACCATCGCGTCGAGTGCGGCGGCGAGCCCGGCCGCAGACACGTAATTGTTGAGCGACTTCATCGCGTGGCCGGACCCGAGCCGGCCGGCGCGGAAAACCCGCTCGGCCATAGCCCGAAGCAGCGGCATCACGCGGTCGATGGCGTCATCGTCGTCGCCGGCGACCATGAACGTGATCCGCCGGGTGTCCTCCCCTACCGCCTCTGGCCGGGTAACGGGCGAGTCGAGCAGGACCAAACCCAGCTCCGCGAGCTCGGCGCCCAACTCCCGGGTGCCATACGGGTCCGAGGAACTGGTGTCGACGATGATCGTTCCGGGCGTCAGCCACGATGCGATCGCATCGTCGCCGAGCAGCGCATCGCGCACGACTTGCCCGTCGGGCAGCATCGTGATCAAACGGTCCGCCCGGGCGAGAGCGCTCAGGTCGCCGTCGCAGCCCCGGCCGCCCCGCGCGGCCACGAACCGACGCTCGCGTTCGGGGTCAGCGTCCCGGACGATCAGTTCATACCCCGCGGCCATGAGATTCGCCGCCATCGGGCCGCCCTGCTGACCAAGACCGACGAAGCCGACCACGGCGGACCGTGGATCCATACCAGAGTTCTGTGTCATGAGCTCGACACTGACACACGTCCACCTCGGAAATCCAGTCCTCGCGGCCACGCCGCAGACGGAGCCTACTCCGCCGATGAGGGGTTGCGCCGTAGCGAGCCTCGTCGGTTGGTACTCGAGCCAGGCGTCGAGGCGGCCGTGCTCGCGGCAGAACTGCTGGAGGATCACCGTGGCCGAGGTGTGCGAAGCTCGGTGCCGGCGTGCGTCGGTTGTCCCGCGCGGGCGAGCGGCTGTGTCAATCGCCAGGCGCGATGGGTCCGAGTGTCAAGCTCGTGATCCGGCCCGCGCTCAAAGCGATCTCCGCCCTTCCTCGTGTGCGCGGGCCTGAGCTTTCGGAGGAGGTCTTCACGGTCCAGGTTACGCGCTCACGAGCGACTTGCTTCCTGGTCAGATCGATGATGGCGCTCGACAGGTGCCCGTCGATGAAGGCATCGACACGGCTGACCCCTCGAATCGGTCCTGTTTTGGGAAACGGTTCGGTTGACGTTAGCTCGACGTCGTCGGCGAAGAAGCTGAGCACCGCCTCGGAGTTCTGCTCTTTCCAGGCGCGCTCAAACGCGAGTGCGGTCAAGAACTCATCGGCCTGCGCCCGGCCGTGGGCGATCAGATCGCGGATGAACGTCGGAGCGCGGTTCAGTTTGGAGCGGGCACTCAACGACCAGGGGACGCGTGACGGGGATAGCTCGACGATCCGGACGACGATGCTCTTGTAGCCAGCGTCCTCGTCCAGAACCCCCGCCTCGAGCCACTCATCGATCTTCTCCACGAAGTGCAGCTCCTGATATAGCGACAGGTTGCCCGCCAGCTCATTTCGGCGATCGCCGATGTCAAGCACGGTTCGCGGCTCAACATCACGGCGTGTCGGGTTGATCTGGATGACCCAGATCTCGTCCGGCCTCAAATCGACCAACTCTCGGATCGGCGGGTTCTGCGAGAACAATCCGTCCCAGAATGTCCCTCCCTCGACCGAGACCGCGCGAAACAGCGTCGGGATCGCGGCCGAGGCGAGCACGGTCTCGGCTGAGATTCGGTCCCGGCGACTGTCGAACGCACGGAACTCGCCCGAGAGCACGTCAACCGCGCCGATCACGAGCACGGGCTCCTCCGGCCCAGGCTCGACTCGATCGAAGTCGACGCGTCGCCGCAGCATCGCCTTGAATTCCTCCGCGGCCGCGCCGGCCAGGACATTGTCGTAGGGGCTGATCGCGGGCATGACCGCGAACTGCTGCAGATCGCCGGCGAGCATCGCCGACGCATTCAGCAGCCGCTCCCATGGTGCGCTCGCCGAGTTGTCCGCCCAGAACTCATCGAGCAGGCGGCCCGCGGCCGCGGGATCTCCGTCGCGAAGCGCGTACCAGGCCAGCAGCGCGCAGACCGCTCCGCCCGATGTGCCGCTCAAACCAACGACCTCGTGGTTATCCAGCGCGTCGCCGCACAGCCGATCGAGCACTCCCGCCGTGAACGCCGTATGGCTGCCACCGCCCTGGCAGGCAATCGCTACGCGCGTCCGCACGCCTTGCCTCCGACGCTCTGTAGGCCCCACCTCCAGTGACCCCTCCCCGTCGGCTCGTCAGGAGCCATCGACATCACCGCCCATTCTAAGCTGAGGCGGAGCAGACCTTCGGCACGGTAGCCCTAGGCGCCCGTCCGCTGTGCGCCGGCGTGACGGGGAATGCGATCCCGCGACAGACGCGGTTTCCGCGGTGAGCGAGACGCCGACCCGCGGGCGCGGACGTCGCGGCGCGTGGGAGCGGCCACGCCCGTTGCAGCTCACGTTGACGAAATCTTGACGGTCATCAGCGGTTTCTTAGCGTCGCGTTGACGCAGCCTCGGCGAGCATGTGATGTGGGCACATTTGACATGTCTGTTGCCGATCTCGAGCGCATTTCGTATCCGGTGCCGTCGCTCCGTCCCGTCGGGGGTCGCTGGCCGCGCATCCGTCTCGCCTTGATCGCGAGCTGGCGCGCTGCCGAGCTTGATCGTCAACTCGCGGCAGGCGCGAGTCCGGTGGCTAGTGCCCTCCTCGCGATCAGGTGCCAGCGGCTTACCAGCCCACGCTATCGCGCACGCGTGGCGGCTGGGCTGACGCGAGCAGTCCGTGATGCCGAGGAGTCCCGTACGTTTGGCTTCAGCGCAGCGGTCCGGCCGCATCGGAGCGAGGTAATCGCTGCGCGCGCGGTACTCGCGACCCTGGACCGCCGGCTGCGTGCCCCCGAGCCAGTCAGTGCCGAGGGTGTCGCGCGGCTCGAGTCGCTGCTTACCGACGGCACGAGTCCGCTGTACCGGCCCACCGAACCCGGAGCGCTTGGAAGCCGGCTGCGTGCGGCCGCCGCTGCTCTCGAACCTCCCGCGCGGCATGACCCGGTCCGCGCTCGCCAGGAGACCCTGCGATGACCCCATCCCGGCGGCGTAGTTTGCACGAGGCAGCGCACAAGACCGAAGCTCCTGCGCGGGTCGAGCCCGGCCAATCATCGAGTACGAGCGGGGTGAGGCGAAGCTTCAACGAGGCGGCCCACAAGCTCGGCTACGTCGCTCCACCAGCGGCCAGCGCTCACGCACAGGAGTCGGAGGCCACGCGCAAGCGATTTGAGGCCCTGGCCGATTCCAACCGCGACGTGATAGCTCACGCGGGGCGGGCGGTCCTAGTGCTGGGGGCGCTCGGCGTCGTGTACGGGGACATCGGCACCAGCCCCTTGTACACCGAACAGGCCATCTTCGGTTCCTACACTGCCACGTCGCACATTACGGCGGCCAACGTATACGGCGTCGCGTCGTTGATCTTCTGGGCGCTGATGGTAGTCGTATCGATCAAGTACGCAGGCTTCATCATGCGCGCCCACAACCGCGGCGACGGCGGGATCATGGCGCTGACCGCCCTTCTGCAACGCAACAAGGTCGTCCACGGCGCGCTGCTGGTGTCGCTCGGGATCTTCGGCGCCGCGCTGTTCTTCGGCGACGGCATGATCACACCTGCGATCTCGGTTCTCGGTGCGATCCAGGGAGTGCAGGTCGCCACTCCTGCGCTGGCTCACCTAGTCGTGCCACTGTCGGTCGCGATCCTGCTCGGCCTGTTCGTCCTGCAGCGATTCGGGTCGGGAACGATCGGATGGTTATTCGGGCCGATCCTCCTCGTCTGGTTCGCGGTGATCGGGCTGATCGGTCTCAGCCAGGTGGTCAAGGACCCGGCGGTCTTCCAGGGACTGTCGCCGACGTGGGCCGTCCGGTTCTTCGTGGATCACGGTGCAGCCGGCTACCTCGTGCTCGGCGGCGTGGTGCTGGCGGTGACGGGCGCCGAGGCGCTGTACGCCGACCGGGGTCACTTCGGCGCGGCCCCGATCCGCATCGGCTGGTTCGGCCTCGCGCTGCCGGCACTCGTGCTCAACTACCTCGGCCAGGCGGTCTTCATCCTGCACCATCCGGCCCTGGCGAAGGACACCAACACGTTCAATCCCTTCTACCAGATGACCCCCCATTGGGCCCTGTGGCCGATGGTTGTCCTCGCCGCAATCGCAACGGTCATCGCCTCCCAGGCCGTGATCTCGGGCTCGTTCTCCGTGGCAAAGCAAGCCGTGCAGCTTGGCTTCCTCCCCAGGCTGCGCGTCCTGCACACGTCGAAGGTCGAGGGGCAGATCTACGTCCCCATCATCAACTGGCTTCTGTGTGTCGGAGTCCTGACGCTGACACTCGTGTTCCGCTCCTCCAACAAGCTGGGCGATATCTACGGCGTCGCGGTGACCGGAACGTTCATCCTCAACACCGTGCTGTTCCTGGCCGTCGCGCGGTTGCTGTGGGGCACAGCCAAACGAAAGCTGGCGCCGATCGCGCTGTTGTTCCTGACCGTGGAGGTCGCGTTCTTCAGCGCGAACATTGCGAAGGTCGAGCACGGGGCATGGCTGCCATTGGCGATCGGATTCGTGATGTCGATCGTGATGATCAACTGGCGCCGCGGCCAGGTGATTGTCACCAGGAATCGCGTCGCCCAAGAGGGACCGCTGAACGAGTTCCTCGACGGTCTCGACTCCGAGCAGCCGCCGCTGATCCGCACTCCCGGCGTCGCGGTCTTCCTCTGTCGCGACAAGGACACCACTCCGCTGTCGCTGCGCGCCGACGTCGAGCATACTCACACGCTTCCGGAGAAGGTCGTGATCGCCTCGGTCGACATGGTCAGCATTCCCCACGTCGAGTCCTTCGACAGGTGCGCGGTCGAGGTGCTCGGCCACGGCCGCTTCAAGGTCGTCCACATGACGGCCCGCTTTGGCTACCACGACAATCTCAACATCCCCGACGCACTGGCCTTGGCGCGCAAGCAAGGCTTGCTCGAGCGCAACCTCGACCTCGAGCACGCCTCGTACTTCGTCTCCCGAATCACGATCACGCCGACAGACGATCCCGGCATGCGGCGCTGGCGAAAGAACCTGTTCATCGCCATGGCCCGCAACGCATCGAGCGCGGTCGATCACTTCGGGCTCCCAGGCGACCGCACCGTGATCATGGGCTCGCAGGTCGCCCTCTGAACGACCCGTTCCGGCTCACCTTTCGCCAAGCGGGCGTCAGACACCGGTGGCGAACGCGATTCTCGTCAAGAGCCGTCGTAATGGATGGAGGTCGACCTTGACGTGGAGGGCCGCTCCAACCAGGGCTTCAACGCGCAGGCCGCGGTCAACGAGCAGCAGATCGTGCTTGCGGCGGAGATCACCAACAACTCCACCGACACCCCCCGGCCGCGCTAATCGCCCGCGCAGCCCCCAGCCGAGCCGGCTGGGTCTGCGCGACAGCCTCGGCTAGTCGGAGCAGCCTGGACCCGTTCGACGAGACTGCTACGTCGATGAATCACCGGGCGTCCTCGTCGGCACTAGCCGCCGCCCTCGCGCTTGTGCTCCGCTGCTCGCGAGTCGAAAAGCACAAGCCCGGTCACGCGATCGGCGCGGTGCTCGGCGGCCGCTCGAGAACGGTTTTCATCCGCGCGTCCTGTTGGTCATCAGGGTGGCCAGTCGGGCGGGGGCGGCGGCCTGCGCGGCGGGACACTCCGGCCAGGGCCCGGCGGGTAACCGCTCGGCGCGCCGGCGGCCGCCGCGGCGCGCTGCTGCGCCTCGTATTCGCTGCGGGCGCCGCTGCTTCGACCGAGCATGTACACGGCGATCGCCGCTGCGACCGCCCCGAGGCCGACCAGCACCCAAACCCACCCAGGCACGCCCGAACCCGTTCCCGCGCCCGAGCTCGCCGCGACAGTCGTCGTCTGGTTGATCGTTGTCGTATGCGACGGATTTGCCGCCGTCGACGTGACCGTCTCGGTTTCCGTCCTCGCGGGCTGGGTGAGCGTCGTCGTCGTCGTGTCCGTGCGCGTGCTCGTTGCCGTCGTCGTCGAGGTCACCGTCGTGGCCGTGTCCGTCGTGGTCGCCGCGCTCGCCGTCACCGCGAGAAACCAGCCCAACGCGAAGAGCACGAACGCGAGGGCAAACCTACGGACGAGCACCATCAGATACGAGACTACGTCCGGCGCCAGCCGCCTGCAAGCACCGCGCCACCCAAGCGCGATCCTGACATCCCCCCGCGGACCGACGATCAGCCATGCTGCGCCCGGTAGCCCAGGGCGGCAGTGATCGCGCCGGCAACGACGCCGCGGTCAGAGCGTGACTGGTGAGTGCGAAAGCGCACGCCGAGGCGGTGTTTGGGGCCGATCAGGACAGCGTGCGGCTCGCGATGCCTTCGGGCGCGCAGAGGTTCGTTCCGCTGGCGCGTGACCGGAGCGCCTCTCGGACGTGACCTCCAGGCGGAGCAGTCATCTCGCAGCTCCCCACACAATCGATGTCGCTCGTGCTCAGAAGGATGAGCGCCGTCGGCGTCGCGCCGTCTTCCGCAATGCGAGGGCGGAGGGAGAGCCTGCAGGGATCCGCCGGTAAGACCTGGCCTATGGCCGAACAGGAGATCTCTCGCGGTCGCTGGTGTCGAGTTCTGCGTTCGGGTTGGCAGGGGGCATGCCAGCGCAGCCAGTTTGGCCGCGATGTGCGAGTGAGCATGGGGTCGATCTCAGCGGCGTAGCAGCCGCTGTTGCAGTTCGCGGAGCTCGGGTGCTGGAGCAGCGCCGAGTTCGTCTCGGAGCCGCTCGCGCAGGGCCTCGTAGATGCGTAGCGCTTCGGCGCCGTTGCCGCGCGCGGTGAGGATCTCCATCAGCAGCGCGTGTCCGCGCTCTCTGTACGGTGCGAGGGCGACGAGCTCACGCGCGGAGCGCTCGCCTGGCGCGAGCTCGGAGCCGCCGACCCCGAGTGCGACGGCGGCATAGCACTCGAGCGCGGACACGTGAATCTCCTCTAGCCGTCGGCGATGTTCCTCCGCCCACGGAAGGTCGTCTCTCGGGAGGAAGCCGCGGCGGGCGGTGAACAGCGCGATCAGCGACGGACCCCATCCCCGCGCCCAATCCTGCTGTGCGACGGCGGTCTCGGCGCGATGGATCGCCTCTTCCGCTGCCTCGAGATCGATCCATGCGTCCGCTGGGAGCTGCAGGTGGATCTCGCTGCGGCCGCG
Organism: uncultured Solirubrobacterales bacterium; assembly: GCA_963719355.1. Lineage (GTDB taxonomy): Bacteria > Actinomycetota > Thermoleophilia > Solirubrobacterales > Solirubrobacteraceae > Palsa-465. The sequence continues at coordinate 188,357 of CAVRBZ010000002.1, forward strand.
CAGTACGTCGCTGCCGAGGACGGATCGCACGCGGGAGAGCAGCGCGCTGAGCGCGGTGTCGGCGGCCGCCGGCGCGCGGTATGGCCACAGCGCCTCGATCAGCTGATCACGCCCGGACGGGAGCGCTCGCGTGACCGTGAGGTAGGTGAACAGGACCCGCGCTTGACCGCTCGGGAGCTTCGGGGTCAGCTCGCGCCCGGAAAGCTCGACAGCAAGTCGCCCGCAGAGCTGGATTCGAGTCGAGGGGTTGTCGGCCAATGTTGGTGCAAGGAGAATCGCAGAAGCGTGCAAACGAGCGGCTTTAGGGTTCCCTCGCGAACGAACAGGAGAAGGTCATGGCAAAGGTCATCCGGTGCCAGTGCGGATTCCTTGGACGCGGCGAGAGCGTGGAGGAAGCAGCGACGGTAATCGAGGCGCACATGCGTGCGGATCACCCCGAGCTGGTCGGCAAGGTCGCCCGTGAGGACCTGATCGCGATGGCCGAAGAGGCATAAGCCGCCACCGCCGACCGGCGATGGCGAGGATAAGGGAGAGCATCATGGAATCCAGACTGCGCGAAGAACTCCAGACGCCCGATGGCCCGCTCGTCACCGGCGAATGGCTGCAGCGGAACCTCCGAAACGCTCGCGTGCGCGTGCTCGACGTGCGCGGCCGGCATCCAAGCTCGTCGCTGCCGCACGCCAAACGCGACGAGTATGTCGCTGGGCACGTTCCCCGCGCGGTGTTCGTCGACTGGGAGCACGACTTCGTCGACGCCGAGGATCCGGTGCCAGTGCAGGTCGCGCAACCTGACGCGTTCGCGGCCCGTGCCGGTGAGCTTGGCGTCGGCGACGGGGATCTGGTCGTCACTTATGACGACTACTACGGGATCTTTGCTGCCCGGGTGGCGTGGGCGTTTCGCTACTACGGCGCGGACGCGCGGGTGCTTGACGGCGGCTGGACCACTTGGGCCGAGGAAGGCCGACCGGTTAGCGATGAGCGGGTCGAGCTGCCGCCAGCGCGGTTCGCTGCTCGCCCCAGGTCGCGGCTGCGGCGCACGCTCGCCGAGGTGCAGAAGGCACAGCCGCGTGGTGTGGCGCTGGTCGACGCGCGACCTCGGCACCTGTTTCTGGGTGAGCCGGACGCCGCGAATACCGGGCATATCCCGGGGTCGCATTGTCTGCCCTACCAGGAGCTGGTCGATGGCGCGACCGGGCTGTGGGCCGCCCCCGATGCGGTCAGACGGCTCGTGCGGGATGCCGGGATCGACCCCGACCGGCCGCCCCGGGAACTGATCGCGACGTGCGGCAGTGGCGTGTCCGCGACCGTCGCGCTGATATCGCTGGAGCGGATCGGAGTTCACGCGGACGGTATCTACGACGGCTCGTTCAACGAGTGGAGCGCTGACGCGGAACGCCCGATCGACTATGGCCCGGCGGCTTGACGGCGATGCGTGGGCGAGGTCACGACTCAACCCACTGAGCGTGCGTGGTGATCGATTGGCAAGGCTTCGCCGACTACGCCAAACCCCGCCCCTAGGATGCGGGGAGATTGCACCCAAGGAAGAACGCGCGCTGTGGGCACTTTCTGCCTGGTTCAAGGCGCCTGGCACGACGATGCGTGCTGGGAGCCGCTTGTCGCCGAGCTTGAACGTCGCGGTCACGAGTGCTTGACACCTGTGCTGCCCCTGGATCATCTCCCACCGTACCGACGCGCTGGCTACCGCCCCCCGCCCGTCGACGCGAGCGGACGCAGCTGGTGGCCGCACGATCGCGCGGTAACCGAGCTATATGGTCGGATCGACCGCCCACTCGCCGAGCGACTGGCCGCACGGCTTCGCCCTCAGCCGCAAGGCCTGTTCGGCGCGCCGTATCCGCTCGAGCACCCGCCTGAGGTGCACTCGGCGCTCTTGTACACACGCGAGGACGAGCTGTTCGAAGACCACTGGTCACGCTGGATCTCGCAACAGCTGCTCGGGGTCGAAGCGATCGAGTTGCCCGGCGGTCACTTCCCGATGCTCGAGCATCCGAATGTCCTCGCCGACACGCTCGAGCAGGTACGTACCATCTAACTCGAGAACGTCGACCGACCGTGGAGAAGTGGAGCCGGCGCTCTGTCCGACGCCCGAAGGAGCTGGGCGCCGATACGGGTGAGCGGTCCGGACAGTGCTCGCGTCGGGCGTCGCCCAACCTTGGCGCGCGCCCGGTCGTTCGTGAAGGCGGGTCTACGGCCCGGTGTTGTGCTAGGCAGCAGACCCCGGGGGTCACCGAGGACGTCCTCCGTGCCCTGCCCGGCAGCGCGGTTGCTGCACCCTCCGCTACGTCAGGCGTTTCGATCGTCCGCCGCCCGCATCGCTTCGGCGATAACGGACTTTTGGTGCGCGTCGGCACCGTGCGGATAGGCCAGGCGCCGCTCGTCGAGCACGACGAGCGTCGCGCCTGTGTCGGGGTACTCGACGACGTCGGGGCGGTTGGTCGTGGAGACCACGATGTAGCGAACAGGCGCGTCGGAGCGGTTGACCAAACTATGGGCACCTGTCTGGCCTCGCGGGAATGCGACCACCGCCCCGGCCGACAGGAGCTGCGTCCCGTCCGGACGGCGCAGCGAGGGGGTCCCGGCGAGGACGAGCAGTAGCTCCTCGTTGGCGTGGTGGACGTGCAACGGCGAGCCGACGGCGCCCGGGTCGAGTTCGTAGACATTGGCGGCGAGCTCTCGGGCCCCGGCCTGAGCGCCCACGGGAGCGACGTGGCGACCAGGGTATTTGGCCGCCTCCCACCTTGGCTGCTCGAAGTCAACGGGCATCGGATAACGGTAGCGATCTCCGGGCCGCGCCCCTACTGCTGGAGCCTCAGGTGCTCCGCGCTCGGGCCTGTTCCAGGTTCGACTGGTGGGGGCCCGAGAGCCATTCCGCATCCGGCCCCAGACGCGCGTCGAGGGGATCCTCTCCTCGTCGCAACCCATCGATGTAGGCGCGATCGGCGGCCACGCGGGCCGCCACCTCGGGACCCTCGGCGACGGCGCCGTGGCCGGGGACCACGACATCAACGTGCCTGGCGGCCTGTCCGAGCCGGTCGAGTGCCGTCTCGTAGGCGCCCACCTGATCGAGGCGGCGAGAGTCGAAGAGCGGGATCAGGACATCGGAGAGCATGTCGCCGGCGAGCAGGACGCCACGGTCCGCGAGGAGGACCGCGGCGTGGCCGGTGGCGTGCGCCTGATGTTCGATGATCTCGCCCGGCACGGGTCCGCCGTCCGCGGGCAGCGGGGTGACGAGCCCGATCAGCTCGAGCGGGATGCCCGACGCGCTCTCCGCCGCCATCGTCTGGGCCCGCTCTCGGGCTTCACTGGCAGCGTGAGCGCCGGCGGGGGTGGCGTAGCGCGGCACGTCGCCGAACCGGGGATGCCAGAGCAGGTGGTCCCAGTGGGGATGGGTGGAGAACCCGGCGACCACCGGAATGCCGAGCCGGTCCAGGTCATCGGCGAGCTGGTCCAGCTCGGAACCATCGATGCCGGGATCGACCAGGATCAACCCATCCTCCGCGCGCACCACGATGGAATTGGTCCAGACCCACTCGCTCTGCCGGACCCAGACACCGTCGGCCACTTGGGTCAGCATCGGTTCAATCTTTCAGGTATCTCCCCCCGGCGCAAGGGGAGAGCCCGCCAGCACACGTTGCGCGTCATCGTCGCCGCCCGCCACGACTGGTCGCGGGCCGCCTCGACGCGGCCGAGCTCGAGCAGGACCTGCTTTGTCACCTCTGCGGCCCCGGCCCGCGACTTCTGCTTCGAGCGCTCGCATAGGTGAACCAGCAATCACGGCCTCGTATCTTGCAGCCGTCGAGGCATCCGGTCGTTCGTGGAAAAGAAGCAGTGGCGACGTTCAGTCCCTCGGCTTGATCTAGCATGCCCGGTCCTCGTGGGCGCATAGCCAGTCCCGCTCCAGAAGGTGTGAGCGGAGTCGTCGCTGTGTCGGGCCATGGTGTCGTATGGCGGATCGCTCCGCAGTTCTGGAGTCGTTGCTCTGGCGACGGACACGAGCCATCGCGCGATTGCGGCTGAACTGGGCACGCAGCGACTTAGCTGCCAGTGGGCGCATGGAGGATTTCGGCGAGAAGTCGTGCCGGGGCGTCTTCGGCAAGAAGGTGTCCGGCGTTCTCCTCCCAGGTCAGCGGCGCATGCCGGACGCGTGCGGCGATCCACTCCGCGTATTGGGACGGAACGATCCGATCCCGGCGCCCCCAGAGAATGCGGACCGGGATGGAGATCGTGCTGAGCAGATGCTCGTACTCCGCGGTGTCGGCTTGGCGAAGCTGGCTGTACTGCCGGTAGTAAGCGGCCTGTCCTTCGGCGCCGACCCACGGCTCGAGCAGCTCCTCGACCACACCGGGGCGAAACCCGCGCTGAGTGGCGTTCTGCATGTGCGCCGCGACCAGCGCGCGGTGCGCGTAGCCGGGGAGCGCCTCAAACACCTCAATGTGTTCGAGCATGAGCGCGAACAGTCCCCGCTCCCAATCGCCGCCGGTCACCGCGTCGAAGAGCAGAAGGTCGACGAACGCGGCGTCTTCGAGCAGCAGCGCGCGCAAAGCGATGGCACCGCCGATATCGGTCGCCACCACGCTCGGCGCGTCGAGCCCCCAGTGCTCGAGCAGGCGCGCAAACCTGCGGCCCTGCGCCGCGATGCTCAGATCCTGGCCCGAGCGCTGCTCGGACCGTCCATAGCCGAGGTGGTCGAACAGGAAGACCAGGCGGTGCTCGGCGAGCGCCGACACGATGCTCTCGAAGATCCGCGATGAGTACGGAGTTCCGTGCACGAGCACGATCGGCGGCCCAGCGCCGACCCTCGTCCACCGAATCGTGCCTTGCTCGTCGTCAAAGCGCTCGTCAAGCGAAATCATCACTCTCCTACGGTCGTGATAGACCGAGAGCCTACGAGCCGCGACTGTCCTGCGACTCCTCGGCAGGGCTTCACGCCTTCGGCTGGTAGGCGAGATAGACCACGCCGTTCTCGTAGATCTCACTGCCGGCCAGCGTTAGCTTTCCCGGCGTAGCGTCCTCGGGGAAGAGCCGTGGGCCCGCCCCACGGGTGACGGGGTAGAGGAACAGATGCAGCTCGTCGACGAGTCCGTCGGCGAGCATCGCCTGGACCAGCTGAGCGCTTCCGCTGGTGTAGAGATCGCCGTCGACCTCGTCCTTCAGTTTGCGGATCGCATCGGCGTCATAGGACCCGAGGATCGTGGTGTTTTGCCACGTCGGGTTGGTGAGCGTCGAGGACACGAGGTATTTGGTGGTGTCGTTGAAGAATGGTGCTCCGGGATCGTCCTCGGCGGTCCGCGTCGGCCAGCTCTGGGCGAACATCTCAAACGTCGTGCGACCGAGCAGGATGCCCCGCGAGCGCTGGATCACGCCGCCGATGGCCTCGCCCATCTTCGGGTCAAAGCCGAACTCCGCCGTCCAGGTCGGTGCGTCGATCACGCCGTCGAGGCTTATGAACTCGTGCACTAGAACTGCTCCCACGTCCGACCTCCTGTGGTCGCTTGGTGTCTCGATCTCGTCCCGCGTGGCTTGCAGGTGCGCCAGGGATCCACACGCGGCTCGTGAGTACGTCTATCAGCGAGCGGGCGGCCCGTCTTGAACGAAAACGACATCTCTAGTCCGCGGTCGCGAACGATGCGATCTGTGACGGCGTTCGCCCCACCAATCGCTTCAGAGACCGGGTCAGGTGGGACTGGTCCGCGTAGCCGGCCTCGTGCACCACATCGAGTGGGGTCAGCCCCTGGCAGAGAAGCTCGACCGCCTGTTCGGCACGCCGGATCTGCCTGATGACACCTCGTGTCAGGCCCGTGGCCCGAGCCACCCGTCGTTCAATCGAGCGGGCGGAGAGAGCCGCGACGTCCCCCCGCACCGCGGCGGCCGCCACCGGATCGTGCATCAGCAGACCGGCGCCGACGAGGCGCTCCACGAACGCGTCGGCGTTTTCCGGATCGGGAAGCTCGATCCGGCAGCCGTCGAGCCAGACGGAGTTCCTTCCCGCCGGCGTCGCGGTGAACGAGCGATCGACGAGCTGCCCAGGTGGCAGTCCCGGCATGAACGTGCCGTGCGTGAACTGGATGCCGACGAAAAGAGCGTCCTGAGGAATCGACGCCGTAGTGGCCCGCCTCTCGGGCCCTCGCACCGTCAGACGAGCCGAGTCTTGCTGCCGCGTGAGGACCATCTCCCAGTGGCTCGCCGCTGCCGAGATGAACGACTCCTCCGGTTCGCTGTGTGTCCGCCACGCCTGTTCGACCAGAGGCGAGCGTGCTGATCGCCGCTCGAACGTGAACACCTCGACTGCGCGCTTCATATCGGTTACGACCGCCCCAGGGAATGAAAGTAATCGCGACCAGCCACCTCACCGGGGCCTGCAGGCGTGGACGCGCCCGGGTCGTTCGTGGTTTCGGAAGTCTGCGTTGTTCCGCCGCCACCGGGCTAGGCTCGCGGTTAGCGTCACCGGCTGCCCGCGCGCGGACGGCTCGGCGAACTGCCCAACGTGCGTCTCATGTTCGGCTTGGCCGGGCGTCCCAGCGCCGACGCGCCCGGGCGGACGCCACGTCCCGCCCCCCAGGGCCGCGACGGCAGGGACTGTTGCACCGCGAGCCCATCGACCCAGAGCGGAAGCCACCGGCGAGAGCGAATTGGCCTTCGAAACGCCTCAGCCTTCGTGGAAGCAGAACTGTCGCCCGACGTGTGGGTCTTCCGCTCCGCCGCGCGGATGCACGGCCACGGTGATTCAGGGTCGCTCTCGCCTCTGGAGCCGGGCTGCAGATCGGACGGTTGGGTCGCGGCTTCGTGTGCGCTCAGGTTGCTCGTAGCGCATCGGTGGGGCTGAGCCGGGCGGCTTTCATAGCGGGGTAGAGCCCGGCGATCGTGCCGATCAGGAAGCCGGCGCCGGGTGCGGCGATGAGCGCGTAGTCGGGTACGACGAACGGCTCGCTCTTGGTTTGCGAGTAGATCCAGGTGGCGCCGGCGCCGAGGATCAGGCCGGCGATTGCGCCGATCACGGCGAGTAGCGCGGATTCGGTGAGGAACTGGGTTGTGACGTGACGGCGGGTCGCGCCAAGCGCTCGGCGTAGGCCGATCTCACCGCGGCGCTCGAGCACCGAGATCACCATGATGTTCGCGATCCCGATCGCTCCGACCAGCAGCGCAACCGCGCCGAGCCCGACCAGAAGCGCGGTGAACTGTCCTT
>CAVRBZ010000003.1:0-53243 GCA_963719355.1 uncultured Solirubrobacterales bacterium
ACGGCCCGCAGCCGGCGGCTCGACCTCGCGATACTTTGCGGACGATCTCGACGACGGAGCGTCGTTCATGTCTCCTCCTTCGACTGCAAGGGGCTGGCCAGGGAGTCGAGGCGCGTCTCCCAGAACACCCGGTAGCTCGCCAGCCACTCCTCCGCGAAGCGCATGGGCGCCGCGCGCAGGCGGCAGTGGCGAACCCGCCCTTCCTTGTGCTGGGCCACGAGCCCGGCTCGCTCGAGCACCCCCAGGTGCTTGGCCATCGCCGGCAGCGAGACGCTGAACGGCTCGGCCAGCTCCGACACCGACGCGTCGCCGGCGGCGAGCCGGACGACGATCGCCCTGCGGGTCGGATTGGCGAGGGCGGTGAACACGGCGTCGAGCTCGTCGAAAGTATACTGAACCATAATGTTTAGTATAGGGTCGGTCGCGGATGAGGCTGGGCCGCGCAAGCGCGGCATCCATGGGACCGATGAGGGCCCGTCCGGACCCTGGCGGGCGCCCTACGCACCGAGGTAGCGCGCCGGCAACGGCCGCTCGCTGACCTCTCCGCCCGCCGCTCGCTCGACGCGGTACCCGCGGGCGCCGTCCCGCGAGGCCACGACCTCCACGAGCTCCCGTCCGGCGAACACCAGCGCGGCCTCGTCGTCGGCCGCCCAGCCGTCGGGCAGCTCCCCGGCGCCAACCAGCCGCTGGAACGTCGGTTGCCGTTGCTCCTCGCCGTCGTAGTGCGGACAGGCGCTCCCGGGGAGCAGCCCGAGGCCGTCATGCAGCGGCGCCAGCCGTCCGAGGTCGAACGAGTCGGTGACCGAGGCCTCGAACCAGCAGTTCATCCCGGCACTGGCGCCGCACAGCACGACCCCCTCCTGCCAAGCACGCCGCAACACCCGGTCGAGGCCGTGGGTCCGCCACACGGCCAGCAGGTTCGCGGTGCTCCCGCCGCTGACGTAGATCACGTCCTGGGCGAGCACGAACGACTCGAGGTCCGTCACCGTCCGGTTGAACAGCTGGAGATCGGCGGCCCGGCAGTCAAGCGCGGCGAACCGTCGATAGAAGCGCACGACGTGCCCCTCCGCGTCCCCGCTGGCGGTCGGCACGAAGCACACGCGGGGCGACGCGGAGCGCGCGAGTGACAGCACGAAGCGGTCCAGCAGTTGGTTGTCGGGCTCCGTCGGGAACCCTCCGAGCGCCACCACGCGCCGCTGCTCCATGCCGCAGAGGATGCGGCAAAACCGCTCAGACCAGCATCGAGATCGTGCTGCCGACCGGTCCGTCCGTCGGGAGCGGCCGCGCGTTGCTGGCGTAGATCGCCGTGGCCACCGCCTCGTAGCTCTGCGGCGGCGAGGCCGGAGTGGCGTCATCCGGCTTGCGGCCGCGGTCGAGCGCTCGGCCGACCATGCGGCCGAGCGCCTCCTCGTCGAGCGACGGCTGGCCGCTGTAGAGCCTGGCTCGCTGGATCTGGGTGCCTATGAAGGACCCGATCGACTCCCGCGAGACGCCCTGTTGCTCGGCCACGGCGGCGATCGACTGCCCCTGCTTCAGCGCGCTCTGAAGGTCCTCGGCGCTCATCCCGAGCTGGCCGGCGATGCCGGCGAGCGTGCCGTCGCCGCCGGAGCGGGCCGGCAGGTTGGCCATCGCAGCAGCGAGCGAGCCGCTGGCGGAGGGGAGGCTGGGAGTGAAGGCGCTGGTCGAAGGCACGTCCGCGCGAAGGGTCGAGGGAACCCGGCAACCGAGATGATCGGCAGCCGTGGCGCGGTCTTCAGTCCGAGCCGAGCGGAGGCCGGGCCAGCACGACCGACGTCTCGATCTGGCGCGGAGGGATCGTCCAGTAGCGCCGCAGCAGGTCCGCGCTCTGCCCGGGCGCGACCGACGCGAACCCGTGCCGGCGGTAGAAGCCGATCGCCCATTCGGCTGCCGCCCATGTCCCGACCAGCACCTGCCGGCTGCTGCGCTGCATCAGATGCTCGAGCAGCGCCCCACCGATTCCCGTCCCCTGCCGGGCCGGCAGGACGTAGGCGTGGCGGATCAGCTCGACGTCTCCCACGGGCTGGATGCCCATCACCCCGGCCAGCTCACCGTCGACCTCGCCGCCCCAGAACGCCACCCCGGCGGCGATCGCCTCGTCGAGCTCCGAGCCCGGGAAGTACGGCTCGTGCCACCGATCGGGCGGGATCACGCCACGGTACGCCTCGGCGGCCGCGTTGATCACACCGAGGATCGCCTCGCGCTCGTTCTCATGGCAAGGCCGGATGTCCACGAATGGCAATCTAGGCCAGGGATATGTTCGAGCACGTGCCCGAGAACTCGATGGACCAGCCCGACGAGATCGCGCGCTTCTACGACCGTTGCAGCGACCTCATGCGAGAGCTGCTCGACGGCCTGGCGCAGGCGCCGGATCGGCCCCGCCCGTTCCCCGAGATCGAGGATGCGATCGGCTGGCCGCGCCGGCGGATCGCCTCGGTGCTGGGCGGCGTGTGCCACCTGCGCCGCATGGAGTTCTCCGGACGCCGGCCCTACCACTTCAACGAACCTCGGGGCGCGGCCTCGGGGCGCTGGGAGATCTGGATGGACTCAGACCAGGCCCACGTCGTCCAGGCCGAGCGCGAACCGTCCAGCAGCCGCACGACTCCCCACACGTAGGGTTGCCGTTACTCCCCGCGGTTGCCGATACTCGCATCAGCCATGTCGTTCTTCCGTCGTCTGCGCCGCAGCTCCCTCGCCCCCGGTCGGTACCTGACCGACGGGCGCGGGCTGTTCCGCAAGCCGCCGCGCCCAGCAATGGCCGCCGCGGTCAGCGTCTAGCGAAATCAGGCCAGAGCCGGGTCGGTCGGCACCGGCGCCGGCGCCACCGCCGGCGTGCGCTCGTGTCCCGCATCGAGCGGCTGTCCCGCCAACTGGCCGCCGGCGCAGTCCTCACAGCGGACGGCACGCCGTGGGTTGCGGATGCCGGCCAGCCCGAGCAGCCCGCCCAGCGCGACCAGCGTGGCCGAGATGCCGATCCCGACGCGGAAGGCATGGACCGACGCCGCCTGGACCGCGTCGCTGACCACGACACCGCCGCGCGACGCCGGCACCCGGGCCAGCGTCTGCTGGCGAGCCTGCGCCACCGCCGCGCTTGCCGCCGGCGACAAACGAACCCCGGCCAGCCGGTGATCGAGCGTCGAGGAGAACTGGGCCGAGATGACCGCGCCGACCGCCGCGATCGCCACCAGTCCGGCCACGCGCGCGATCGCGTTGTTGACCCCCGAGGCAATCCCGGCATTCCCCTCCTCGGCGTCGGACAGCACCGCGGCGGTGAGCGGCGCCACCGTGCCGGCCAGGCCGAGCGAGAACACGATGAGCGCCGGCAGTAGATCGGTGACATACCGAACGTGCCCGCCCAGCCGCAGCATGAGCGCCAGGCCGGCCGCGGCCACCAGCGGCCCCAGGCCCATGAACAGGCGCGGCCCGAAGCGGTCGGCCAGGCCGCCCATCCGCCTGGAGAGCAGGAACATCACGATCGTCGAGGGCATCAGCGCGAAGCCGGCGCCGAGCGCGCTGTAACCGGCCACCTCCTGCAGGTACAGGACGAGCAGGAAGAACGTGATGCCCAGCCCGCCGTACATGGCGAACGTCTCCACGTTCCCGATGGCGAAGTTGCGCCGTTTGAACAGTCCGAGCGGAAGCATCGGCGCCGGCGTGTGCTGCTCCCAGGCCAGGAACGCCCCCAGCAAGATGAACCCGCCGATCCCGGGTCCCCACACCTGGGGGCTGCTCCAGCCCACGACGGGCTGCCGGATCAGCGCCAGCACCGGACCGGCCAGGCCGAAGAACGTGAGCGCCGCGCCGACCCAGTCGATCCGGGCGTGCCGCGCCCCGGGCTCTCGGGCCGGGACGGCGATCCCGACCAGCATCAGGGTGGCCACGACGAACGGGACGTTGATCGCGAAGATGAGCCGCCACGAGACCGAGTCGACCAACCAGCCGCCCGCGAGGGGACCGATCACGGTGGCGATTCCCGCCCAGGCGGTCCACGACCCGATCGCCCCGCCGCGCTCCTCGCGGGAGAACGCCGCCACGATCACCGCCAGCGAACTTGGCATGAGCAGCGCGCCGAACGCGCCCTGTAGGGCGCGGCAGACGATCAGGAAGGTGATGCTCGGGGCGATCGCGCAGAGCAGCGACACCAAGCCGAACCCGCCCACGCCGATCGAGAACACCCGCCGCTCGCCGTACAGATCACCCAGCGAGCCCCCGACCAGGATCAGTGAGCCGAGCGCGAGCAGGTAGGCATTGGACACCCATTGCTGACCGGCCAGTCCGCCGCCCAGATCGGCGCGGATGGCGGGCAGCGCGACGTTGACCGCTGTCGCGTCCAGCCCGGCCACGAACGATCCCATGATCGCCGCCAGCAGCGCGAGCTGCTTCTGGCGCGCCGACATCACGCCACGCCCGCGCGCTCGAACGTGGCCGGTGAGAGCTCCTCGAGCGAGTCGAGGACCACCGCCGCCAGGTCAACCGCCTCCGGCGCCGGGGGAAACTCTCGGTTGGGTAGGGCCACCACGAGCATCCCGGCGGCCGCAGCCGAACGCAGGCCGTTGGTCGAGTCCTCGACTGCGGCGGACCGCGTCGCATCGACGCCCAGCCGCCGGGCCGCCTCCAGATAGATGTCCGGGGCGGGCTTCCCGCGCGCGACCTCCTCGCCCGACACGGTCGCGCCGAACACGCCGTCGAGCCCGCTCTCGGCGAGCACCGCGTCGATCACCTCGCGGTTAGCCGAGGAGGCCAGACCCACGGGTCTCCACTGCGCCACGCGTCTGACCGCCTCGACAGCCCCCGGCAACAGCGGCAACGAAGCCTCATATCCGGTCAGCAAACGCTCCACGACCCGGTCGCTGATTTCCCCAGGCGATAGCCCCACCCCCAGCTCATCGCGCAGGTAGCGCGACCACTCCGGCGCGCTCATCCCCATCATCGCGCGCGTCGCCTCTTCCTTCCAGTGGCCACCGTTCTCGGCCACGACGGCCCGTCTCGCCGCGTCCCACGCGCCTTCGGAGTCGACCAGCACGCCGTCCTGGTCGAAGAGCACCGCGTCAGGCACGTAGATTGTCGGGCTCATGTTCGACCATGTGACGATACGCGCTGGCGACCGCGCCGCCTCGGTGCGCTTCTACAACACGGTGCTCCAGACGCTTGGCGTCGACGAGAGCTACCGGACCAACACGATCTCCGAGTGGCAGGACTTCCTGGTGACCGGTGCCGACGCCGAGCATCTGGTCACGCGCCGGCTCCATGTCGGCTTCGTCGCGCCCGATCGCGACCGGGTCGACCAGTTCTGGCAAGCCGGCGTCGATGCGGGCTACCGCGACGACGGCAAGCCCGGACCGCGCCCCGAGTACGGCGAGGACTACTACGGCGGCTTCCTCCTCGACCCGGACGGCAACAGCGCCGAGGCGTGCCACCACGACACGCTGCGCACGAACGGGATCGTCGACCACCTGTGGATTCGGGTGGCCGATCTGAGCCGCGCCCGCGAGTTCTACGACACGATCGCGCCGCACGCCGGCCTGCACAAGGACCGCGACACCGCCGAGCGCGTGCAATACCACGGCGAGGTGGGCTCGTTCTCGCTGCTGCCCGGCGACCCGACCGAGCACCTGCACATGGCCTTCCCGACCCGCGACGACGGTGACGTGCGCGGCTTTCACGAAGCTGCCCTCGACGCGGGCTACCGCAGCAACGGTGAACCGGGGGAGCGGCCAGGGAATCACCCGGGCTACTACGCCGCGTTCGTCCTCGATCCCGATGGCAACAACATCGAGGTCGTAAATCACCACCGCTCCTGAGCGCGGGCGTACGATGGCCACATGAGCGACGAGACCATCGCCAACCGCATCGAGAAGCTCGTGGCCGAGGAGCACGACCTCCGGCACCGCGAGGAGTCAGACAGCCACGACGCCGACCGTCTCGAGGCCGACCAGGAGCGCCTGCGCGCGGTCGAGGTCGAGCTCGACCGCTGTTGGGACCTGCTCCGCCAGCGGCGCGCTCTGCGCCGCGCCGGCGCCAACCCCTCGGACGCGCACGTGCGCGACGCGGACACCGTCGAGCGCTACCTCCAATAAGCCCCACCGTCGATCCCCCTTGACGGCTTTGTCATGGTGAGTCGATGAACCTGCACGCCATACATCCCATCACCCGGCCATGAGCGAGGTCACCTGCACCCATCTCGACCAGGTCACGGTCGAGCGCCCGGAGCACGTTGCCGGCTGCGAGGACTGCCTGAAGGTCGGCGGCCACTGGGTGCATCTGCGGGTGTGCCGCATCTGTGGCCACGTCGGCTGCTGCGACTCCTCGCCCAACCGGCACGCCACCGCGCACGCCCACGAAACCAGCCACCCGATCGTGACCTCGGTCGAGCCCGGTGAGGACTGGTCCTACTGCTACGTGGACGACGTGATGTTCCGCCTGGTGACGTCATGACCGCGACCGCAGAACCGCTCGGCGCCGGCATGGCCGAGCCGATCGACCGCAACGGGGCCTTCCCGCGCCTGACCGAGGAGCAGCGCGAACGCCTGCGCGCGGTTGGCCACATGCGCGCGATCACCCCGGGCGAGATCCTGTTCCGCGAAGGCGATGCCGGCTACGACTTCTTCGTGGTCGAGTCGGGCGCGATCGCGATCGTCGAGGGCTACGGACACGAGAACCGCGTGATCGCCGTGCATGGCCCCCACCGCTTCCTGGGCGAGATCAACCTGATCGCCGGCTCGCCGGCCTACCTGTCGGCGGTCGTCCGCGACGCCGGCGAGGTGATCCAGGTGCCGGCCTCGGCGCTGCGCAAGCTGCTCGCCGAGGACGAGGAGCTCAGCAACCTGATCCTGCGCGCGTTCATGTCGCGCCGCTCGATTCTCATCGACATCGGCGCCGGGGTGAAGGTGGTCGGATCACGCTACTCGCAGGACACCCGCCGGGTGCGGACCTTCCTGGCCCGCAACCGGATGCCGTATCACTGGATGGACCTCGAGGACGACGAGGAGGCCGAGGCGCTCCTGCGCGGGCTCGGGGTGAGCGCCTGTGAGACCCCCGTGGTGATCGGCGGCGAGCAGGTGCTGCGCAACCCGACCAACGCGGACATCGCCTCGATGCTCGGCTTCGGCTCGCGCGGTGCGGCCCCGCCTATGTGCGATCTGATCATCGTGGGGGCCGGTCCGGCCGGTCTGGCCGCCGCCGTCTATGGCGCCTCGGAAGGGCTCGACACCCAGGTGATCGACAAGGTGGCGTTCGGGGGGCAGGCCGGCACGTCGGCCCGAATCGAGAACTACCTGGGCTTCCCCACCGGGATCTCGGGCGGCGAGCTGGCCGAGCGGGCAACCATCCAGGCTTCGCGGTTCGGCGCGCGCATGGTGGTCCCGGCCAAGGCGGTCGCCCTGCACGCCGAGAACGCCCACTACGCGGTCGAGCTGTCCGACGGCTCATACGTCAACGGCCGCACGATCATCGTCGCCACCGGAGCCCAGTACCGCAAGCTCGCGCTACCCGACCTCGACCGCTTCGAGGGGCTCGGCGTGTACTACGCCGCCACCCAGGCCGAAGCGAGCCTGTGCGCCGGCGACTCGGTGCTGATCGTCGGCGGGGGAAACTCCGCCGGACAGGCGGCGATGTTCCTCTCCGGGCAGGCCGCGAGCTGTCGGCTGATGATCCGCGGCGGCGATCTCGGCAAGTCGATGTCGCGCTACTTGATCGACGAGCTCGAGCGGCGCCCGCAGGTGGAGCTCATGACCTACAGCGAGGTGGTCGAGCTGAAGGGAGACAGCGTGCTTGAGGCAGTCGTGATCCGCGACTGCCGGACCGGCGCCCGGTCGGAGATCGAGTGCCGCGCGCTGTTCGTGTTCATCGGTGCCGACCCGCACACCGAGTGGCTGCGCGGCCACGTAGCCATGGATGAGGACTGCTTCCTGCTCACCGGCCGCGACGTCCAGGGCGAGGACCTGGTGGCGTACGCCGGCGAGCCCTTCTTCCTCGAGACCAGTCGCCCCGGGATCTTCGCCGTCGGCGATGTGCACGCGGGATCGATCAAGCGCGTGGCCTCGGCGGTAGGGGAGGGGTCGATGGCGGTTCGGCTCGTCCACCAGCGCCTGGCCGCGGTGTGATGAAATCCGCCCCGATGCGCACCGGGGCGAGCAGCAAGAACCTGGTGCTGGCCGCGATGGTGTTCGCGGTCGCGATGACGTTCATCGACCAGACGATCGTCGCGATCGCCATCCCGCGGATCCAGAAGGAGCTATCTCTGTCGCCCACCGGCTCGCAGTGGGTGATCAACGGCTACCTGCTCGCGCTGTCGGCGTTGTTCGCGTTCGGGGGAAAGCTCGGCGACGTGCTCGGCCGCCGGCGCATGGTGCTGATCGGCGTGGCCGGATTCGCGATCGCATCGGCCGCGTGCGGCCTGACGCCGAAGGGCTCGATTGCCGAGGCCTGGATCATCTTCTTCCGGGTCGTCCAAGGTGCCACGGCGGCGCTGCTCTTCCCGGCCGCGGTGGCGATCGTGGTCGCGTCGTTCCCGGTGCGCGAGCGCGGCAAGGCGATGGCGATCTTCTTCGGCATCTCGGGTGGGCTGACCGCCATCGGCCCGATCGCTGGCGGGTTCCTCACGCAGTGGACGTGGCGCTCGATCTTCTGGATCAACATCCCGGTGGCGATCGTCGCGCTGATCCTGACCAGGATCTCCTGCCCTGAGGATCAGCCTCAGCCGCAGAAGCTCGACTATCGCGGCACTGCCATGATCACCGGCGGGATGGGACTCGTCGTGCTCGGGCTCGAGCAATCCAGCGTATGGGGATGGAGCAACGTCGGCACCTGGGCCAGCATCGTGATCGGCCTGGTCCTGATGGCGGCCTTCGTCCGCTACGAGCTGAGCATCAAGCAGCCGCTGCTCCGGCTCCAGATCTTCCTCGACCGTGCCTTCGCGGTCGACACCATCGTGCTAGGCCTGCTCTCGATCGTGTTCGTCCCGTTCTTCTTCTTCGGCAGCGTCTACTCCCAGGTCGCGCTCGGCAAGACCTCATCCCAGGCGGGCGAGTACATCCTGTGGTTCTTCATCGGGTTCGTGATCATGTCCCAGGTCGGCGGCCGGCTGCTCGACCGGCGGGGCGCCAGACCCGCGATCGTGTTCGGCAGCGCGATCGCCGCGGTCGGGTTCTTCCTGCTCGCGGGGAAGCTCACCGACCTGTCGCTGTCCGCCCAGCGGCTCGACATCGCGATCGCCGGCGCAGGGCTCGGCCTGATGCTCGGCCCGGCCAGCACCGACGCGGTCAACCGGGCGCCGAGCACGAGCTACAGCGAGATCACCGGCATCACCCAGACCGCCCGCAACTTCGGCGCCAGCCTCGGTCTGGCCGTCCTCGGCGCGATCCTGATCACGCGCAACGGCACCAACGTCACCGCAGCCCTCGCCAAGCACGGCGTGCCGGGCTCGGTCGCGCACCGGATCGCCGCCTCGTTCGGCGGAAGCGGCCCGAGCGCCGGCGCCGGCCGGGGTCAGCCCGCCGCGCTGGTGCACGACGTCCAGCTTGCCTTCGCCCACTCGACGCAGACCGTCTTCTACATCATGGCCGGGGTGATGGTCGCGACGTTCGTCGTGTCCGTTCGCTGGCTTCCGCGCGGCCGGGTCGAGCAGCTCGAGGAGACTGTGCCCCCGGCGGCGGAGACGGCGCTGCGATGACCGCCGAGGGGCTGGTGACCAAGGTCAGCCCGGTCTCCGTATCCGACACGGTCGCGCGTCTGTCCAAGCTGATCGCCGAGCGGGGCCTCACGCTGTTCGGGGTGATCGACCACAGCGGCGAGGCCCACGCCGTTGGACTCGAGCTGCGCGACACCAAGGTGGTGATCTTCGGCAACCCGAAGGCGGGCACGCCGGTCATGCAGGCCGCGCCGCTCGTCGCGCTCGACCTGCCGCTGAAGGTGCTGGTGTGGGACGACGGCGGACAGACTAGGCTCACCTACACGGCGCCGGCGGCGCTGGCTGCTCGCTACGAGATCCCCGGCGAGTTGCTCCCCGCGCTGGCCGGGATCGATGCGCTGACTGACGCGGTGATCGCGACTTAGCTGCCTACCCTGGGGGGTATGAGCGCGCGCAAACCTGTGGTGGGTCAAGACCAAGCTCAGCCGCGAGGGGCTGACCTACATGTCGCCCTCGGTGGCGCTGCGCAAAGAGGCGCACGACGCGCGGCAAGCCGCCCTCAGCGCGCGATCTGATGCCGAGGCCCGGCGCATCCTTACGGCGATCAACGAGAAGATCCGGGCGGCCAACCGAAACGGGATCGCGGGCCCGCCGCTCATGCTCGTGCCCTACGACGTCGAGCGCGTCATCCGCGATAGACGGCGCCCCAGCGCGGCGTGATCAGACCGGCGCGGGCTCGGGCTCGGTCGCCGGGACGCGCATCGGGACCCCGGCGGCGGCGTAGGCGGCCGGCGCGTCGAGCGTCTCGGCCAGAAGTAGAGCTCGAGTCAAGCTCTCGAGCTGAGCGCGATGACTGCTCAGGAGCGCGGTCACCTCGGTGTGCAGATCCTCGACCAGCTGCTGGACCTCCTGATCGACCAGCCACTGGGTCTGCGGCGAGGTCTCGCTGGCGCCGGGTAGCAGCGGCCCCTGGCCGTCAGCAGGGAGCAGGGTGAGCGGGCCGAGCTTCTTGCTCATGCCCCAGCGCCCGATCATCTGGCGCGCGATCTGAGTCAGCTGCTGGATGTCGGATTCGGCGCCGGTGGTGATCCTGCCGTAGATGACCTCCTCGGCGGCCCGGCCTCCAAGCGAGACCTTGATCTTGGCCTCGAGCTCCTCTCGCGTGTACGACACCCGATCGGCGTCGGGTGTCGAGAGCGTCACACCCAGCGCCTGCCCGCGCGGGATGATCGAGACCTTGCGCACCGGATCGGCCTCCGGCGTGAGCATTCCGACCAGCGCATGCCCCGACTCGTGGTAAGCCGTGCGCTCGCGGTCCTCCTTGCTCAGGAGGATCCCGCGCGGCGCGCCGAGCAGGATCTTCTCCAGCGAGTCGGTGAAGTCGGCCATCTGAACCTTGTCGTGCTCGCGCCTTGCGGCCGACAGCGCCGCCTCGTTACAAAGGTTGGCCAGGTCGGCACCGACCATCCCGGAAGTGGTCGAGGCGAGTTGGCCCAGGTCGACGTCGTCGGCCAGCGGGATCGAGCGCGTGTGAACCTCGAGGATCTTCTGCCGTCCGGCCCGGTCGGGCGCCTGCACCCCGACCCGGCGGTCGAAGCGTCCCGGGCGGAGCAGGGCCGGATCGAGGATCTCGGGCCGGTTGGTGGCGCCGAGCACCACGACCGCCTGGGTCGACTCGAACCCGTCCATCTCGGTGAGGATCTGGTCGAGCGTCTGCTCGCGTTCGTCGTTCGCGCCGGTGATCCCCACCGATCCCTGGCGCGAGCGGCCGATCGCGTCGAGCTCGTCGATGAAGATGATCGCCGGCGCGGCCTCCTTAGCCTTGGCGAACAGGTCGCGCACCCGCGCGGCGCCGACCCCGACGATCGCCTCGATGAACTCCGAGGCGGCGATCGAGAAGAACGCCGCGTGCGCCTCCCCGGCCACCGCGCGGGCCAGCAGCGTCTTGCCCGTCCCGGGCGGCCCGAACAGCAGCACGCCGTGGGGCATGCGCCCCCCGAGCTTCTGGTAGCGGTCGGGCGTCTTAAGGAAATCGACGATCTCGGTCAGCTCGCCCTTGGCGTCGTCGATCCCGGCCACGTCGTCGAACGTGACTCGGATCTTCTCGGGATCCACCCGGCGGGCCTGCGAGCGTCCGAACTGCCCGAGGCCCCCAAGCCCGCCGCCGCCGGCCGTCATCGCACGTCGGGCGAAGTAATAGATCACCGCGAAGAGCAGCAGCGTGGGGCCGAATCCGAGTAGGAGCTCCAACAGCGGCGAGGTGCCGGTGTTGGGGTTCTTGGCGTTGACCTGCACCCCCTGGGCCCGCAGCTCGCTGGTCAGCTCGTTGGTGTTCCAGAACGACGGGACCTGGGTGGCGAACAGCGTGGTCGGCGTCGCGTTCTTGTCGTCGGCCGGGTAGCGCAGCTTGGTCTTGAACGTCCCGTCGATCGCGCCGCTGGTTGAGGAGATCGACGACACCTGGCCCGCTTTGACCTGGTTGAGGAAGAACGGGCTGAACGCCACCCTGACCCGCGACTGGCTGGACGGCTGGAACACGAGCACCGACAGCCAGTTGATCGCCAGCAGCACGATGAAGAAGATCCACAGGCCGCGCCAGCGGTGCGGCGGCGGCGGCTTGTGCTCCTCGGGCATGCCGCGGCCGTCGGGCGCCGGCGCCACCCGCCAGCCCTGCTTGTCGCGCGGCATCGGCGCGGGCGGAACCGCCTTCTCGCCGGTCTGCGTGCTCGGGCTTGCCGATCCTTGATCGCTCACGGTCTCATTCTGACGCACCGAGGGGGCTAATCTGGAAACCCTCAAACCCCACTCACGAGAGGCCGGCATGTCATCCACCACGCAGGCACATCTTCCTTCCCTCGGCGAGCACCAGCGCGACGAGGCCGGCCATCAGCTCCAGGCGATGCTTGTCGAGCTGATCGACCTCTCCCTGTTCGGCAAGCAGCTGCACTGGAGCGTCACCGGGCCGCTGTTCCGACCGCTTCACGAGCAGCTCGACGAGCTGGTGGATTCCTGGCGCGAGCTCTCCGACGTAGTGGCCGAGCGGGCGGTGGCGCTCGGCTACTTCCCCGACGGCCAGAGCGCGACGGTCACCGGCGGTAGCAACCTCAGCCGCCTCGAGCGTGGACCGCTCGAGGACCACGTGGTCGTGCGCGAGCTCACCGGCCGCCTGGCCGACGTCGCCGAGCGCGCGCGCGAGCGGATGGATCGTCTGGGCGAGATCGACGCCCCCTCCCAGGACGTGCTCATCGAGGTGCTCCGCGAGCTCGAGAAGCAGCTGTGGATGATCCGCGCCCAGTTCGGGCACCCGGGCCGGAGCTGATGTCCCCGATATCCCGCGGCTTCACCGGCCGGCGCCGGCCGGTGGCGGACGCCTCGCGGCTGCCGCCCGGTCAATACGAGGAGCGCGGCTTCCCGGTCCTGGCCGCCGGTCCGACGCCGCACACCCCGCTCGACCAATGGAGCTTCCGGATCGACGGCGCGGTGCGCTCGGCGCCGTCGTGGACGTGGGAGGAGTTCCTCGCGTTGCCGGCCGAGACCCCCACCGTGGACATCCACTGCGTGACCAAGTGGTCGAAGTTCGACACGCGCTGGAAGGGCGTCTCGGTCGACACTCTGCTTGAGGACGTCGTGACCGAGGCGAAGTACCTGACCGCGTTCTCGGACGGGGGCTACACGACGAACCTGCCCCTGGACGACGTGACTGGCGGCAAAGCGTGGGTCGTCTACGAGTTCGACGGTGAGCCGCTTCACCCCGAGCACGGCGGCCCTGCCCGCCTGCTCGTCCCCCACCTGTACTTCTGGAAGAGCGCCAAGTGGGTGCGCGGGTTGACGCTGACGCTCGACGATGAGCCGGGCTTCTGGGAGAACTACGGCTACCACAACCGCGGCGACCCGTGGCTCGAGCAGCGCTACCAGGGCGACTGACCTGGCAGATCGCGCGCGTCGTCGAGCTGGTGCCCGACACCGCGCGCGTGACCAGCCTGATCCTCGACCTGCCCGACTGGCCCGGCCACCGCGCCGGCCAGCACGTCGACGTGCGCCTGACCGCCGAGGACGGCTATCAGGCGCAGCGCAGCTACTCGATCGCCTCGGCTCCCGATGACGAGCGGCTCGCACTCACCGTGGAGCGGCTGGAGGACGGCGAGGTCTCGCCGTACCTGGTCGAGGTGCTGCGCGCCGGCGACGAGCTCGAGTTGCGCGGCCCGATCGGCGGCTTCTTCGTGTGGGAGGAGTCGTTCGGCGGGCCGCTGGTGCTGGTCGGCGGCGGGTCGGGCGTCGTGCCGCTGCGCTCGATGCTCAGGCACTGGGTGGCGGGCAGCCGGACGGTTCCCGTGCGCCTGCTGTATTCGTCGCGCTCGCTCGAGGAGGTCATCTACCGCTCCGAGCTCCTCGGCTACGCCTCGGAGTACGACCTGTTGGATGTCCGGTTGGCGCTCACCCGGGAATGGCCCGAGGACTACACAGGCCACACCGGGCGGATCGACCCGGCGCTGCTCGCCGAGCTCGCCGGTCCGAGCGAGGGGCGGCCGCTGATCTACGTGTGCGGCCCCAACGGGTTCGTCGAGGCGGCGGCGGGCTGGCTGGTCGAGCTCGGTCACGCCCCGGAGCGGATTCGCACCGAGCGCTTCGGCCCCACCGGGACCTAAGCGGCGAACCTCAGCGTGACCGTGCGCCTGCCGGCGTGCACGGTGAGCGCGTAGCGCCCGCGGGCGAGATGGCGGCCGCGCAAAAGCGAGGCCAGCGAGTAGCGATTCTGACCCCGGCGGGCGCTCAGGGTCAGGCCGAGCACGCCGTGGCCCGCCCGTGCGAATCTGAGCTGCACCCTGGCCTGCCGCGACAGCGTGAACACGAGCGCCTGCCCGCGCGCGGTGCCCCGCCTGCCGACCAGCGCGACGTGAGTCAGCCGGAGCGGTTGGGCCGGGGCGAGGGTGGTGTGGGTCGGGGTGCTCAGAGCGGGCGCCGGCGATGTGCTCGAGACCGGTGGGGTGCCGGTTGGCTGGGACGTGGGCGGCGTCGAGCCGGGCACCCCGACCGCGGCCGTGATCGCACTGGTCGCCTGCGCCGAGCCGGCCCCGTTTCCGGCGGTGACGGTCACCTTGAACGTCGCCCCGTAGTCGGAGCCGGTCAGCGGATAGCTCGTGCCGGTGGCGCCCACGATCGGTAGGCAGACGCCTAGCAGGCAGCGCTGCCACTGGTAGGAGTAGCTGGTCGGCAGGCGGCTCCAGCTGCCCGGGCTCGCGTTCAGCGTGGTCCCGACGGTCGGCGCGCCGACCACCTCGGGAAGCTCCCGGTTGCCGGGGGCCGCGTACGGCGTGTCGCCGCCCGCCGTGGCCACTGCGGCGGCCGCGTCGAGCTCGCCGCCGCTCACCGCCAACCCGGACAGCTGCGGCGACCCATCGACGCTGGCCAGCAGGTCGCTCTTGAGCTGAGCGGCGGTGAGCGCGGGCGCGTGCGACAGCATCAGCGCGAGCGTGCCCGACACCATCGGGGTGGCCATCGAGGTGCCGTCGTCGTAGGCGTAGCCGCCCGGGTAAGTGGAGAGGATGCTGACCCCGGGGGCGAACAGGTCGACGCTTGTCGCGCCGTAGTCGGAGAACCACGCCGGCTGGTCGTTCTGGTCCGAGGCGCCCACGCAGATCACGTTGGCCTCCGCGGCGTCGCAGGGGTAGAACGGCGTGCTCGGATCGTCGTTATTCGTCCCGTCGTTACCCGCCGCGACCACGTACAGCGTGTTCGGGTGCGACTGGATGGCCTGCTCGATGACCTGCGACGGCGCGGTGCTGCCCAGGCTGGCGTTGACGATCGGGACGCCGTCGTTGCCCGCATCGTTGAACGCTGCCGCCACATCGACGTCGCTGCCGCTGCCGTTCTGGTCGAGCACCCGGAGCGGCATGATCTTGGCCGCGGGGGCCACGCCGCTGACCCCGACGCCGTTGTTCTGGAGGGCGGCGATGATGCCCGCGACGTGAGTGCCGTGGCCGAACTGATCCTGCGGGTTGTTGTTGGCGTTGATGTAGTCCCAACCATTGACGAACTGTCCCTGCAGGTCCGGGGCGGTGTAGTCGACCCCTGAGTCAACCTCCGCCACGGTCACGTTCAGGCCGCTCGAGTGCTGCCACGCATACAACGCTCCGATGTCGTCGCCCGGAGTACCGCTCGTGCCAAGCACCGACTGGCCGGTGTTCGACAGCCCCCACTGCTCGCCGAACCCTGGGTCGTTGGGGCCGGCGGCGGCGTGAACCGCGCCGTCGGGCTCGGCGTAGCTGACGCCCGAATCGCGCCCGAGCGCGGCCACCGCCGCGGCCAGTCCGCCCGTCGGCGCCAGGTCGATCTCGGTTCCCGGCAACGGACCCGGGCCGACGTAGCTGACCCCAGCCCGGACGCGCAGCGCGGCCTGCTGGGCGGCGCTCACGCCGGCCTTGTGGTCGACGATGATCTCGCGGATGCCCTGGCCCTGGAGGGAGCGGATCTGGGCAGCCGACATCGCCGGTCCGTAGAGATTGGACGCGTGGGCGACGGGGGCGGCGATCAGCGCCACCCCGAGCGCCGTCATGGCAGCACGAATGGTCGACAGCGGGCGCACGGCTCCGATCTGAGTCGGCCGGCCCGCGCGCGTGGATGACCGTTTGCCCTGCTCCTAGACGATTCGCCGACCCTGCCACCGCCTGGGTCGTAAGATCGGGGCGGGCGCATGATCGTTCGGATTCGCCTCGGCAGCAGTCTGGCCCGGTTCGCCCCGGCGCCTCTGCTCAACCTCGAGCTTCCCGCCGGCGCGACGATCGACGATCTCTATGCCGGCCTGGCCACCAGCACGCCCGAGCTTGGCCCGGCTCTCTCCGCGGCGCTGCCCGTGGTCGGCGGCGTCCACGTCGAGCGGAGCCGGACGATCTCACCCGGCGAGGAGATTGCGCTCTTGACCCCGGTGGCGGGAGGATGAGAACCCATCTGCGAAGGAGGAGTGACCCATGGCGATCGAGCCAGCTGAAACCGGCGTAACCCACGCCCACCAGACCGTCTTCGTCGACACGCTGACCAACGGGCTGCTCGGGCCCGATGTGGCGATGGCCGGGCCGGTGGCCGACGGCGGCCACGTGGTCTGGAACTCATCCCCGGGTTGCTGGGGTCCGATGATCACCCCGGCGATCCGCGGCGGGCATGAGGTCGCGCAGCCGGTGGCGGTGGCGGGCGCCGAGGTCGGCGACGCGATCGCGATCCGCATCAAGGACATCGAGGTCACCTCGCTGGCCACGGCGTCGGGGACCGATCAGCCGATGGAGGGGCGCTTCAACGGCGATCCGTTCTGCGCGCCCGTGTGTCCTGGCTGCGGGACCGAATGGACGCAGACCCGGCTCGAGGGAATCGGCCCGGAGGCCGTCCGCTGCGTCAACTGCGGCGCCGACGCCACACCGTTCACGTTCGAGAACGGGTACACGATCGCCTTCGACGAGCTACGCACGGTCGGCTTGACCGTGCCCAAGGAGGCGGCCGAATCGTTCGCCCGGGAGGCGCCCCGGTTCGCCGCCCTCCCCGACAGCTCTGTCCAGAACCCGATCCTCACGTTCGCCCCGCACGACATCGTCGCGCTGGCCACGCGGCTGCGTCCGTTCCTCGGCCAGATCGGCACCTCGCCCTCGATCACCATGCCGGACTCCCACAACGCCGGTGACTTCGGGGCGTTCCTGATCGGCGCCTCGCATGCATATGCATTGACAGCGCACGAGCTTCAAACGCACAAGACCGACGGGCACATGGACATCGACGCCGTGCGCGCCGGAGCGATCCTGGTCTGCCCGGTCAAGCTGCCCGGCGCCGGCCTCTACCTGGGCGACATGCACGCGCTCCAGGGCGACGGGGAGATCGCCGGGCACACGTGCGACGTGTCCGGGACGGTCACCCTCCAGGTCGAGGTGGTGAAGAAGCTCGGCAACGACGGGCCGGTGCTGTTCCCGGTCGCCGAGGACCTCCCGTACCTGGCCCGGCCGCTCTCCGCCGAGGAGCGCCTGCGAGCCAGCGCGCTCGGCCGGCGCTACGGCGTGGATCAGATCGAGGACTCGCTGCCGGTCTCGGTGGTCGGGACGGGGCCCGACCTGAACAGCGCGACCGACAACGGGCTGGCCCGCGCCGCCGAGTTGCTCGACCTGCCGGTCGGAGAGATCCGCAACCGGGCCACGATTGCCGGCGCGATCGAGATCGGGCGTCACCCCGGCGTCGTGCAGGTCACCTTCCGGGCGCCGGTGCAGCGGCTCGACGCGTGCGGCCTCCTCAAGTACGCGGTCGATCAATACGGCGAGCACTGACGCTCGGTTGTCGTTCTCACTGAGCCCCACGCGGGCGGCCGCGGTCGCCTCGCACGCCATGGTCGCGACCAGCCAGCCGCTGGCCGCGCTCCATGCCCTCGACGTCCTGCGTGAGGGCGGCACGGCGGTCGACGCGGCGATCTGCGCAGCCGCCGTGTTGTGCGTGACCGAGCCGCACGCCACCGGGGTCGGGGGCGATGTGCTGGCGCTCGTCCGCGGGCCATCGGGCGTCGTGCACGGGCTCGACGCCGCTGGGCCGGCGCCCCGCCTCGCGCCGCCCGAGCCGCCGGACTACGACGGACCGCGATCGGTCGACGTACCCGGAGCGGTCGCCGGCTGGGGCGAGCTGTCGGCCCGGTTCGGCCGGGCCGGGCTCGAGCGCTGCCTTGAGCCGGCAATCGCGCTCGCCGCCGGCGGGGTTCCGGCCGGCTTCAACTGCGCGGCGATCTGGGGTGACACCCCGCGGGCGCCGACCGCCTTCGGGGCGCCCCCGGGGCATGGACAGTCCTACCGCCTCCCCGAACTGGCGGACACGTTGCGCCGCATCGCGACCGACGGCCCCGGCTGCCTGTACGCCGGCGAGATCGCGGAGGCCATCGCCTCGGCGTGCTGGCTGACCGCCGAGGACCTGGCCGCCTACGAACCGCGCTGGGTGCAGCCGCTCACCGCCGCCTACCGCGGGATCGACGTGGCCGAGCTACCGCCGCCGACCCAGGGCGTGGCCGCGCTCGAGGCGCTGGCCATCCTGGGCGACCTCGAGGTCGACATCCGCGAGCAGGTGATTGCGGTCGGTCTGGCCCTGGAGGACGCGATGGCCACCGTGCGCGACGGGGCCGACGTCACCCACCTGATCTCCGACGAGCATGTGGCCGCGCGCCGCGCCCAGCTTCCAGGCGCGGTTGCCGAGCCGGCCGGCGGCACCGTGTCGGTGTGCGCGGTCGACGGCGACGGGATGGCCGTGTCGCTGCTCCAGAGCCTGTACGAGTCCTTCGGCTCGGGCGTGGTGGCCGGTCCGACCGGCATCGTTCTGAACAACCGCGCCGCCGGGTTCGCGGTGCAGGGCGCGGTGGTCGGGGGCACCCGGCCCTACCACACGCTGATCCCAGGCATGCTCACTCGCGGGGACGAGCTGGTCGGACCCTTCGGCCTGATGGGCGGCATGATCCAGGCGCAGTCCCACACCCAGTTCCTGTGCTCGCTGCTGGCCGGCGACGGGTCCCCGGGGGATCCCCAGGTGGCAATCGACCGTGGTCGCTTCCGCATCGACGGCCGCACGCTGAACCTCGAGCCGCCGCTGTGGGACCGCGCGGACGAGGTCAGGGGGCTTGGCTACGACGTCCGCCGGGTCACCGAGCGCGCCCCGTTCGGAGGCGGTCAGGCGATCATCCTCCGCGATGGCACGTTGTTCGGCGGCTCGGACGCTCGTAAGGACGGCTGCGCGCTCGGGTTCTAAGCGCCCCCGAGCCGGACCAGCCCCGTCTCGTAGGCCACGATCACCGCCTGCACCCGGTCGCGCAGGCCGAGCTTGCGCAGCAGGCTCGAGATGTGGGTTTTGACCGTGGCCTCGCTGACCACGAGCTCGGAGGCGATCTCCGCGTTGGACAGGCCGCCGGCCAGGAGCCGCAGGACCTCGGTCTCGCGCGCGGTCAGCTCGGCCAGCGCCGCGCTCGAGTGGTCGCGTTGCGGCAACGTGCTGGCGAAGCGCTCGAGCAGCCGGCGGGTCACCGTCGGCGCGAGCAGCGCGTCTCCGTCCGCGACTACCCGGATCGCCTCGAGCAGCTTGGCCGGCGTGACGTCTTTGAGCAGGAATCCGCTGGCGCCGGCCCGGATCGCGGCGTGCACGTACTCGTCCAGATCGAATGTGGTGAGCACGAGGATCCGCGCGGGCGAGCCGCCCCTCACCAGCCGCCGGGTTGCCTCCACGCCGTCGAGTACCGGCATGCGGATGTCCATCATGATCACGTCGGGGGAGCGGCGCTCAGCCAGGACGACCGCCTCGGCGCCGTTCTCCGCCTCTCCGACCACCTCGACATCGGGCTGGGCCTCGAGGATCGCCCGGAAGCCGGCGCGCACGAGCGCCTGGTCGTCGCAGATCAACACTCGGATGCTCATCGCCGCGCCTCCTCCAGGGGGAGCCGAACCCGGACCTCGTAGCCGTCCCCGGGGCCCCGCGGTCGTGCCGTGAGCTCGCCGCCGAACAGCGCGACGCGCTCGCGCATCCCGATCAGGCCGTGGCCGCCGGCCTCGCCCTCGCCGTCGCCGTTCCCGACCGGCGGCGCACCGTGTCCGTCATCGAGCACCTGAAGCTCGAGCGCGTCGTCGACATAGCGCACGCTGACCTCGGCGCGCGAGGCGTGGGCATGCTTGAGCGTGTTGGTCAGCGCTTCCTGAACGATCCGGTAAGCGCACAGCCCGACCCCCTCGGGGAGCTCACGCGGCTGCCCGAGCACTGACAGCTGCACCGCCAGCCCGGTCTCCTGTACCTGCCGGATCAGCTCGTCGAGGTATTCGATCCCCGGCTGGGGAGCGTACGACGGGCCACCGCCCGGCTCCTCCTCTGCGCGGATCACGCCCAGCAGGCGGCGCAGTTCGGTGAGGGCCGCCCGGCCCGTCGCGGCGACCGAGGCCAGCGACTCGCGGGCGCGCGCCGGATCTCGGTCGAACAACTCCTCGCCGGCCGAAGCCTGGACGACCATCACGCTGACGTTGTGGGCGATCACGTCGTGCAGCTCCCGCGCGATCCGGGTGCGCTCCTCGATCACCGCGCGTTCGGCCTTCTCTTCGCGCTCGCGCTCGAGCCGCGCGGCACGGGCCTCGAGCTCGGCCAGGTAGGCGCGACGGGTGCGCAGGTTGTCCCCGATCACCCACGCGATCGCGAACACCGCCAGCTCTGGGATCGCCCGCCCCGGACGCGCCCCTGTGCTGACCAGCACGCCTACGGCGATCGGGAGCGCCACCCACTGGGCGGCGCGGATCGAGACGGGGCGCTCGCACCTCGACGCAACCGTGTACAGAGCCACGAGCACGCCGACCGGGAACTGGGCCTGGCTCGTGAAGATCAGGATCACCGCCCCGGCGCTGACCGTGATGGCCAGCACCGCCGAGCGGCCGGTAGCGCCTGCAACGCGATCGGAGCGGTCGTGAACGGCACGAGCACGACCTCGAGCACTTCGACCGAATGCCCGGCGTGGGTGCGCGAGAGGATCGCCGACGTCACCGAGATGAACGTCAGGAAGGCTGCGAGCAGCGAGTCCGTCCACCACGGGTGGCGGCGGATCGCGTCGCGAACCGCCGCCACCGTTGCGGAGATCTGGCTCATGGCCGGAGAGTAACCCCGGGACCTCAGGCGTCCCGGGTCTGCGTGCGCCAGGCGCCGAGCGCCGGCAGGACCACGAGCCAGGCGATGGTTGCCAGCACGGCCACGCCCACCGACATCGTGATCGGCGGCCCTCCGACGTCCGGACCGGGCTTGAGGAACGTCAGCACCCCGTCCAGAAGTCCGTCCCGCAGCGAGCCGAGCGACGTGCTCTGGACCAGCAGCGGGCTCAGCACGAGCTCCCAGCCGATCAGCGCGGTGATCGTCCCGGGCCGCGATCCGGTCAGCGTGGCCAGCCCGATCGCGATCACGCATACCACGCCGTTGGCCAGCGCCAGCCAGGCCGCCGACTCGAGGATCAGCGACAGGCTCGGGGTCTCGAGGCCGCCGGCGAAGCCGAACGTGACCGCCAGTCCGAACGCAAGCCCAAGGGCGATCGCCGTGAACGTGACGATCAGGGCGGCCGGGATGCGCGCGAAGAACAGCGCCCACCGTGAGCGCCCCGTGACCACGTTGTCGCGGAACACGCCGGCGGCGATGTCACCCGCGCCGGCCTCGGCGCCGATCAGGACCGCGGCCACCGGGCCCATGAACACACCGAGCAGGGTGAGCATTCGCGCGAAGTGGTCCAGCCCACCCGCCGGCCCATAGTGCGCGGGGTCCGACGCATGCTCGATCACCTGGTATCCGGTCCAGATCACCAGCGGTGCCAGCACCGCCGCCAACACGAGCGCGACGAAGCCGCGCTTCTTGCGTAGCCGGAGCAGGTCCGCCCCGATCATCTGCCGCGCCACTATCAATCCACGGCTCATGCCGCCACCTCCAGTCGAGTCGTCATCTCCAGGAACCGCTCCTCCAGGCTGTGGCGCACCGGCTCGAGCCGGGTGACCACAATGCCTGCCTTCACCAGCTGCGCATTGATCTCGCCGGCCTGCTCAGGGGCGAGGAGCTTCATCCGGAGCGCGCCGTGCTCCCGCCGCAGCTCGTGCACGCTCGGCTCACCGGCCAGCAGCGTCAGCGCCCGGTCCGCGTCGTCGCACTCGACGATCAGCTCGCCGGCTCCACCGGCCACCAGCTCCTGGATCGCGCCCTGGGCGATCACCCGGCCGCCGTCGATGATCGCCGCGACGTCACACGTCTTTTCGACCTCGTCGAGCAGGTGGGAGGAGATGAACACCGTCCGGCCGTCCTGCTCGACCAGCGCGCGGATCATCCGCCGCATCTCGAGCATGCCGCCCGGGTCGAGTCCGTTCATCGGCTCGTCCAGGATCAGCAGCTCGGGATCTGAGAGCAGGCAGCGAGCGACTCCCAGGCGCTGGCGCATGCCGAGCGAGTACGTCCCCACTCGGTCATCGGCGCGCTTCTCGAGTCCGACTCGATCAAGCGCCCCGTCGATCCTCGGACGGGCCTCCGGGCTGCGAACCGCGGCGGCGATCTTCAGGTTCTCGCGTCCGCTCAGGTGCGGATAGAACGAGGGCTCCTCGACGATCGCCCCGACTCGGCCCAGCGCCCGCGCTCGCTGCGCCGGGACGGGCAGCCCCAGCACGCTGGCCGTTCCGTCGCTGATCCCGGTCAGGCCGAGGAGCATCCGGATGAGCGTGGTCTTGCCGGCGCCGTTGTGGCCGAGGAAGCCGTAGGCGGTGCCGCGCGGAACGGACAGGCTGACGGTGTCGACGGCCACGCGCTCGCCGAACCGCTTGGTCAGCCCGGCGGTCTCGAGCGCCGGCCCGTCTTGATGTTGTTGGGCATGTATCGATTGCATGCCACAAGCATCGGTCCGGCGAGGCGCGCGCACATCGCCCGGGCGAATGGGATCCGTGCTCAGCCGAAAGTATGAGCCCGGGCCGGCGCGTCAGCCGCGCGGTCTAGCGATCGGCCGGCTACTCGCCGCTGGCCAGCCGACGGAGCCGGCGCTGCTGAGCCGGATCGAGCGCCGACAGGCTGCGCGCAAAGTGGGCCAGCGCGGTCTCGCCGAACTGGTCCACCAGGTCGCGCACCTCGGCGCCGGCCCGCCGGTCCTGATACTGCTCGCGAGTCAGTGCGGCCTCGTAGGTGTCCGACCGCCCGCTTCGCCGGCGGGCCAACAGGCCCTTGTCGTTCAGCCGACGCATCACGGTCATGTACGTGGTGTACGCGCGCGGGGGCTTGGCCTTGCGGTTGAGGGCGTCCATGACCAGCTTGACCGTGGTCGGCTCTCCCTGGCGCCACACCTCCTCCATGATCTCGGCCTCGAGCTCGTGCAGGGCGGGCGGTGGCTTCGGCGTCCGCGAGCGTGCCATCGATCTGGAGGATACCCCGACGCTACGACGCGCCGTCGTCGGCTACGGCGCGCCCTAGCCCGAGCACCACGAAACCGAGTAGGGCCGGAATCGTCGCCAGCATCACCACGCAGGGCTGGCGGGAGAGGAAGGGCGGCGCCAGCGTGGCCGAGCCCGCGGCGATGCGGCCGGCCAGTACCCCGACCGCCGCCAGGAGCCCGAGCGCGCACAGCCCGAGCGCGAACACGAGCAGCGGGAAGCGCCAGCCGGGCGGGTCTCCGAGCAGGTAATCCACGCGCTCGGGGTCGAGCCCGGTCGGGTCGTCCGGTCGCGAGTGCTCGGCGAAGCTGAGCATCGCGCGCGCCAGCGCGGCTCGATTCCGTGGTGACGCGGCGAGCGCGCACTCGTCTGCGCTCAGCTCGGCCAGCGCCAGCTGGCGGCGGTGGAGCTCGCCCATCCCCGGGACGTAGAAGAGCGCCCGGGCCAGGACCCGTCCGCAGGCCAAGCGCAGCGGATCGCGCCGGCGGGCGTGGGCAAGCTCGTGCTCGAGCACGGCCCGGAGCGCGGCGTCGTCGAGCAGCGCGAGCGCGCCGCTCGAGACGTACACGCGCGGTCGCACCAGGCCGGCGCAGAATGCACGGGGACGCGCATCCTCGATCACCCGGGCCTCGGCGTGTCGCCGCACCTCATGGGCCCTCAGCCAACCCCGCAGGCGTCGGTCCGCAACCAGTTCGCGCGCGGCGCCGTTCACGGTCAGGGCGATCACCGCGAGCCCGACCAGCGCCAGCGCCACCACCACGACCGCGCCGAGGTTGGCCGCCGGGTAAGTGAGCTGCTGACCGAGCACCGACACCCGATGCGACGCCGCCGCCGGCGTCACATGCCAGGTTTCGACCAGCCGCCAGAGCACGAACCCCGACGACGTCAGTCCGAGTGCGCCCAGCAGCGCGCCGGCCCGGCTCAGGCGGGCGGCGGCGACGGTGGCGGTGGCGGTGGCGGTCCGGGTCGCAAGCATCCCACCCCATGGGACGCCTGCACCGGCGCGGATCTTCCACGGGCACCTCCTATACTTCACTTTGTGAAGCGCATTGGGTTTCTCTCGTTCGGCCACTGGCAGAACGCCCCCTGGTCACGGACGCGGACCGCCCGCGAGGCGCTGACGCAGACGATCGAGCTGGCCGAAGCCGCCGAGGCGGTCGGCATAGACGGCGCGTTCGTGCGCGTCCATCACTTCGCCCCCCAGCTTGGCTCCCCGTTCCCGCTGCTGGCCGCGATCGGCGCGCGCACGGCGCGGATCGAGATCGGGACCGCGGTCATCGACATGCGCTACGAGAACCCGCTGTACATGGCCGAGGACGCCGCCGCGGCCGACCTGATCGGTGGCGGACGCCTCCAGCTCGGGATCAGCCGCGGCTCGCCTGAGCCGGCGCTGAACGGCGCCCACGCGTTCGGTTACCTGCCGCCCGACGGCACGTCCGACGCCGATCTCGCTCGGGAGAAGACCGCGCTCTTCCGGGCCGCGATCGCCGGCGCGGGCGTCGTCCAGGCGGATCCGGCAATGACCGGCGTCGCTGGCCGGCTGGCCATCCAGCCTCAGTCTCCCGGGCTCGATCAGCGCATCTGGTGGGGATCGGGCAGCCGCGAGAGCGCCCGCTGGGCCGGCGAGCAGGGCATGAACCTGATGAGCTCGACGCTGCTGCTCGAGGACACCGGGGTCCCCTTCGACGAGCTCCAGGCCGAGCAGATCGGCCTCTTCCGTCAAGCCTGGTCGGACGCCGGCTTCGCGCACGAGCCGCGGGTGTCGGTGAGCCGGAGCGTGATCCCGATCGTCACCGACGAGGACCGCGCCTACTTCGGCGCCCGCAGCGGCGAGGACTCAGACCAGCTCGGCTACCTCGATGGGGCATACGCCCGGTTCGGACGCAGCTACACCGGCGAGCCGGACCAGATCGCCGAGGAGCTGGCCCGCGACGTGGCCGTGCAGGCCGCCGACACGTTGCTGCTGACCGTGCCCAATCAGCTCGGCGTCGAGTACAACGCCCGGCTGCTCGAGACGATCGCCCGGGAGATCGCACCGGCGATCGGCTGGCGTCCGGCAACAGAACAGGCTGGCGTATGACCGCGGCGACCCGCCGGCTGGCCGACGGCAGCGAGATCCCGCTGCTGGGACTCGGGGTGTGGCAGGTGCCCGACGGCCCGGAGTGCGTGAACGCGGTCCGCTGGGCCCTCGAGCTGGGCTACCGGCACATCGACACGGCCCAGGCCTACGGCAACGAGGAGAGCGTCGGCCGTGCCCTGAGCGACAGCGGCATCCCGCGCGAGGACGTGTTCATCACGACCAAGTTCTATCCCCGGCGTCGCGGGGATCCGGCGGCCGAGGCGGAGCGCAGCCTGCGCCGGCTGGGCGTCGACCAGGTCGACCTGTACATCATCCACTGGCCCGAGGGCGGCCCGACCTGGGCCTGGCCGGGGATGGAGAAGGCGCGCGAGCTCGGCTACACCCGCTCGATCGGCGTCTCGAATTTCAGCGCCCGAGAGCTGGACGCGGTGCTCGGCGAGGCGAGCACGCCGCCCGCGGCCAACCAGGTTCAGTTCAGCCCGTTCGAGTACCGCCGCGCGCTGCTCGAGGAGTGCGAGCAGCGCGGCGTCGTGCTCGAGGCCTACAGCCCGCTCGGCACCGGGCGCCACCTGAACGACGGGACCGTGACCCGGATCGCCGAGCGGCTCGAGCGCACGCCGGCCCAGGTGCTCCTGCGCTGGTGCCTCCAGCGCGAGATCCCGGTGATCCCCAAGTCGACCCATCGCGAGCGGATCGAGGAGAACGCCCAGATCTTCGACTTCAGGCTGACCGACGAGGACATGGCGGCGCTGGACGACCTCGACAAGACCCGCGGCACCGACCTTGCCCGCGAGCGCAAGTGGTGGTGAGGCGCGGCCGCTAGCGCCTCACGGCGCGACCTCCGAGGCCGGTCCGCTCAGCGCCTCCACATACGACGCGGCCGCCTGGTTGCGCTGGACCTGGTAGACGCCGCCCACCAGGTTCGTGGCGTCGGCGACGGTTGGGAGCAGCGCCGGCAGGTCGGAAGTGGTCAGGTTCAGCCGCAGCCGGTGCCCGGCCGCCAGATCGGCGAACGTGGGCCGGATCTCGATGTCGAACCGCGTGACCGTTCCGGTGGGCACGGGCTGCTTGGACTGCGCGGTGTACGGGTGGTAGGGCAGGATCATCCGCCCGTCGGGCTCGGTCCAGCTCTTGGACGCGTCGACCGCGCGCAGCGATCCGAGCAGCGCCCCGGTGGTGATCGGGGTGGCCGTGCCGTCCGGCGCAACGTCCTCGAGCGTGGCCACCCACTGGTCCGAGCTGTCCGACCGTCAGCAACTGGTTGATCCCCAGATAGGAATCGCCGTACAACCCGACCTTCCCGTCGGAGTGCGGCAGCTTGGCCGCCCACCGGACGAGCGTGGCGCCGTCCTGCTGCTGGGGCCGATCGAACAGGCCGAACTGACCGCCCGAGTCGCCGGTGCCACGCACGTCGGCGACCACGTACAGAACGGGATCGCCCAGATCGACGAAGCGCTGCGCTCCCTCGACGATCCGGACTGGCGCACCCGCCTGCGGGTCTCGCTCGAGACCTGGGTCTCGATCTTGGCCGACCAGCCGCACTTCGCCCGGGTCCTGCTGATCGACGTGCTCGGGGCCGGACCGCGCGCACTGGCCATGCGTGAGCAGGTCCTGGCCGAGTACGTGGCCCACTACCGCGGCCTGCGCGAACGGGCCCGCGCCGAGGAGCCCGGCCTGCCTGACGTGCCAGACGAGTTTCTTCGCGGGCTGGTCGGCGGCCTCGCCGAGCTCGTCCAGCAGGTCCTGCTTCAGAGCGAGCCCAAGGACATCCCGGCTCGCCTGCGCGGGCTGACCGACACGATGGTCAGCTTCGCCGAAGCTGTGATGACGAGCGGCGGCTGACCTTCAGCGCCGGCGCCGTGGCGACGAGCTGCCGACCCTACGACGGCTCCGCGAGCTGGCCGCCGAGGTTGCGGGAGCGCGCAGCGCCGCGGCCTGACGGGGTCCGGGTCCCGGCGACGGGCCGCTCGGCGCCGTCGATCTCGGCCAGCGACATCTTGTGGGTCTCACGTCCGGTTGCCACCGCCGCCGCGGCCAGCACGCTCGCGGCCAGCGTCAGGGCAGCCACCGGTACCCAGCCGTCTGGGCCGTTGCCGGCGATCGCGCTGGCCAGAGTGGGGGCCAGCCCGCCGAGCGCGAACCCGATCTGAGTTCCGATGGCCATCCCGGACAGGCGCACCCGGGTCGGGAACATCTCGCCGAACAGCGAGGGCCAGATGCCGTTCTGGGCGCTGTACACAATGCCCGACATGGCCACCGCGGCGAGGAAGATCCACACGTACTGACCGCTGGCGATCGCGCCGAGATAGGCGAACATCAGCGCGCCGCTGCCGAGCGCGCCGAAGATGAACACGGGCTTGCGCCCGATCCGGTCCGACAGCACGGCCCAGGCCGGAATCGCGGCCAGGGCGACCACGTTTGCAACGATGGCCACCCACAACATGGTGGTCTTGTCGAGGTTCACGGTCTTGGTCGCGAACTCCAGCGCATAGACCGTGAAGATCGTGCTGACCGTCGAGGCCAGGGCGGCGAGCGTGACCCGCACCACGGCGGCGCGGTGGCTGCGCAGAAGCTCGGTCAGCGGGACCTCCTCGGTGCCCTGGTCTGCGGTCTGCCGGAAGGCGGGTGTCTCCTCGAGCTTGCGCCGGATGATCAGCCCGGCGATCGTCACCACCGCGCTGAGCAGGAACGGGATGCGCCAGCCCCACGTGTCGAGCTGGTGGTCGGGCATCGAGCCGAGCGGCAGCCAGATCGCGGTGGCGATGATCAGTCCGGCCTGGGTGCCGCTCAGCGTGAAGCTGGTGTTGAAGGCACGGCGGTGGTCGGGCGCATGCTCGAGCGTGACCGAATTGGCCCCGGCCTGCTCGCCGGAGGCGGCCAGGCCCTGGAGTAGCCGCAACGCGACCAGCAGCGCAGGCGCCCACAGGCCGATGTCGGCGTACGTGGGCAGGCAACCGACCAGGAACGTGGCGATGCCCATCACCGTCACGGTCAGCACGAGGACGCGCTTGCGGCCGAACTTGTCGCCCAGATGGCCCATGAAGATCGCGCCAACCGGTCGCGCCACGTACGCGACGCCGTAGGTGGCAAGCGACAGCAGGGTGCCGGTCGTGGGGTTGGCCGACGGGAAGAACACCTTGCCGAACACCAGGGCGGCTGCCGTCCCGTAGATGAAGAAGTCGTAGTACTCGAGGACGCTGCCGATCCAGCTCGCCACCGCGGCCTGTTTCGGCGTCTTGATCACGTTCGTGCTTTCCATCTTCTCCCTCCCTTTATTGGGTCTACTCCCGTCGCGGAGCTACTGCGAGGGCCGGCGACTGCGCCGCGAGCTCTCGGAAGTGCCGTTGCATTCGCTCGCGATCCGGCTCCACGCCGGTGAACAGGGCGAACGAAAGCGCTGCCTGGTTGACGGCCATGCCACCGCCGTCGAGCGTGCGGCACCCGCGCTCGCGGGCCTGCCGCAGCAGTTCGGTCTCGAGTGGCCGGTACACCACCTCGGCCACCCACAACTCGTCGTGGAGCAGCTCGGGCGGGAACGGCGTGCCCGGGGACGGCGCCATCCCGATCGGCGTGGCGTGGATAAGTCCCTCCGCGCGCCCGAGCTCGTCGGACAGCCGGTCGGTGGTACTCGCCACCGCGCGGCCGCGGCCGTGACAGCGCGACAGAAGTCCGGCCAACTGCTCGGCCTGCTCCGCGCGCGCGTCGATGATCACGAGTCGCTCGGTGCCGAGCGACAGCGCTGCATGCCCCACGGCGGCGCCGGCGCCCCCGGCCCCGAGCAGCACCACGCGCTCGGTCGCCACGTCGGGCAGGCCTCGCGCGAGGCTCTCCCGGAACCCCGAGCAATCGGTGTTGTGCCCGATCGCCTCCGAGTCCTCGAACACAACCGTGTTGACCGCGCCGACCGTGGCCGCGTCCGAGGACAGGCCAGACAGGTGCTCGACCACGAGCTGCTTGCACGGATGGGTCACGTTCACTCCGTGGAAGCCGAGGCCCTGGGCCACCCGCAGCAGCTCGCCGACCCGCTCCGGGGCCAGCCCGAGCTCGTCGATGTCGATTCGCTCGTACACGCAGCTCAGGCCGAGCTCGGCGGCCTCGCACTCATGCAGGGGCGGGCTCAGCGACGGCCCGAGGTGGGCGCCGATCAATCCGAGCCGGTGGGTGATCGCACTGTGGGGTCTCACGTCAGTGGTTGGTGTTGATGTCCGCAGTGGGCGACCGTCGCACCTTACCTGCACAATGGACGAACTAGTTAGTTTCTATCCGCGGCGGTCGGCCCCGAAACGCGCAATCCGTCCAGTGGCATTGACCGGCGCTGCTCGACAGTGTTTACTAACACTGCACAGAAGACGACTCGGGTCACCGAAAGGAAGCTGTATGTCTCACATCGCCTCCCGCGGGGCGACGATGGCGGTCGACTGGGAGCAGCGAATCGACTTCGCCACGCTCCGGCGTGACCGCCTCGAGCGCGCACGAGCCCAGCTGCAGTCCTCCGAGCTCGGTGCGCTGTTGCTGTTCGACCCGAACAACATCCGCTACGTGACCAGCACCCACATCGGCGAGTGGGCGCGCGACAAGAACGCCCGGTACGCGCTGCTCCCGCGGAACGGCGATCCTGTGTTGTGGGACTTTGGCTCGGCCGCCCGTCATCACCAGCTCTACGCGCCGTGGCTGCCGGCGGCCAACTTCCGCGCCGGGGTGACACCGATGCGCGGCGCGATGCCCGATGAGACCGGGGTGCCCGACACACTGGCCGCTCAGGTCAAGCACGAGCTCGAGGAGCGCGGCATCTCCGGCGAGCCGCTCGGCATCGACATGACCGACATGGTCGCTCTGGACGCGCTGCACCGGGCCGGTATCGCCACCTGCGACGGATCGCGGGTGATGATGCGCGCCCGCGCAATCAAGACCGCGGAGGAGATCGCCCTGCTCGACCACGCCGCCGCCATCGTCGACGCGGTGTACGAGCGGATCTACGAGCTGCTCAGGCCCGGGGTCACCGAGAGCCACATCGTGGCTGAAGCCCAGCGTCTGTTGTTCGAGCTCGGATCAGAACAGGTCGAGGCGATCAACGCCGTGTCCGGCGAGCGATGCAATCCACACCCGCACGTGTTCTCCGACCGCCTGTTGCGCCCGGGGGATCAGGCGTTCTTCGACATCATCCACTCGTTCATGGGCTACCGGACGTGCTACTACCGCACGTTCAGCGTGGGCAGCGCCAGCCGGGCGCAGCTCGATGCCTACAAGCGTTGCCGCGAGTGGCTCGACGACGCGATCGGCCTGGTCAAGCCGGGTGCCACCACGAGCGAGATCGCCGCGGTATGGCCCAGCGCCCACGAGCTCGGCTTCGACGACGAGGCTGCGTGTTTTGGCCTGCAATTCGGGCACGGGTTGGGCGTCGGCCTGTACGAGGCGCCGATGATCTCGCGCCTGCACAGCTTCGAGAACCCGGTGCAGATCGAAGAGGGGATGGTGTTCGCCCTCGAGACCTACTGCGCGGCCAGCGACGGCATCTCGGCGGCCCGGATCGAGGAGGAGGTCGTGGTCACCGCCGACGGCCATCGGATCATCACCCGCTTCCCGGCCGAGGAGCTGCTGGTCGCCGGGCGAACCTATGTGCGCGGCGCCGATCTGCTCGGCTCAGATCAGCGGCTCCCCGAGCCCGAGGTGGTCGCGGCCGGCTAGACGGCCGCTCCGTATCGGGCAACCCACCGGTCAGGGCAGGCGCGCGTCGCCCGAGCGGCCGACCACGAACCAGATCGCGTGCACGGGCTCTTCGCCGAGCGTGGCCAGCCGGTGCGGGATGGTCGAGTCGAAGCAGATCGAGTCGCCGGGCTCGAGGCGGAAGGTCTCGAACTCGACCGTGACCTCGAGCCTCCCCGAGAGCACGTAGCCGTACTCCCGTCCGGCGTGGCGCATCAGCACGCCGGGATCGCACGAGGCGCCGCCGGGTTCGTAGTCGACGAACAGGAAGTCGATGTTGGGGTCAGAAGCGGGGGTCAGGAGCTCCCACCGCACCCCGGAGTGCAGCTGGATCGCCTTGCGCTGCGAGGGGCGCACGACCGGACCGGCCGCCGCATCGTCCGGGCCGGCGCCGTTCCCCCGGGTGCGTACCTCGGCCCGGCGAAGGCCGGCGGCGGCCTCCGCCAACGCGCCGACCGCGGCGGCCGGGGGTGACGCGTCCGCGCCCTCGGAGAACAGCTCGTCGAGCGAGAGTCCCAGCTCGTTGGTGATCGCGTAGAGCGTCGCCACCGAGGGGGTGGCCTTCCCGCGCTCGATCTGCGAGATCAGGCTGGCTGAAAGCCCGACCCGGCGAGCCAGCTCACGAACCGACAACTCGAGCGACTGCCGGCGGTTGCGAATGTGGCTTCCCACGGCGGGAAGACCCGCGCGCTCGCTACCGCTCGGCGGTTCCTCGCTCACGGCGGCAAGTGTAGCCGACTCGTTTGTTTTCTGTGCGTTATGAGTTGACACTGCGAGACAAGTGTGTAGTAGGCTTGCACAGCGCTTCCGACCTCGAGAGGACCGGTTGGGGAGCGACGGCACCCGATGGCTTCGCCCGATCACACCGCGCCCGTGGAGTCACTGCGCCAACGAGCCCTCGGAGGCCGTGCGCCCGCCTCCTTGCCGATCCTGCTGGCGACCGCGGCGCTCTTCCTGATCAGCCTGGTGTTCGAACCCCAAAGCGTTCGGCACTCCGCCCTGCTCGGGATGCTCCCGTTCGCCGGCGTTCTGGCCATCGCGGCCATGGGCCAGACGCTGGTCATCCAGCAGGGCGGGATCGACCTCTCGGTCCCCGGCATGATCTCGCTCACCGTCGTCCTGCTCACCAGCTATCCGAACGGCAGCTCCGGGAAGCTGGGCGTGGCGATCCTGCTCGCGTTCGCGGCCACACTCGGCGCCGGCGTACTCAACGGTTTGATGATCAGCGCGGTCGGCGTGACTCCGATCGTGGCCACGCTCGGCATGAACGCGCTGCTCTATGGCGGCGTCATCGAGATCTCGGGCGGCAATCCGCCTCCAACCACGCACACTCTGGCGAGGTTCGCCGGCGGCAAGCTGGCCGGGATTCCCAACGCGCTTCTCATCGCGGTGGTCCTGACCGCGATCCTGGCCGTCCTGATCAAGCGGACGGTGTGGGGACGGCGCTTCGAGGCGGTCGGCGCCGGACTGCTGGGGGCGCGTGCCGCCGGCCTGGAGGCCCGCCGTTACCAGTTCCTCGCCTACGTCGGCGCGGGCGCCCTGTACTGCACGGCCGGCGTGCTATTGGCCGGGATCGTGTCGTCCCCGGGCGCCTTCCAGGGCGACTCCTACCTGCTGCCCTCAGTGGCGGCGGTGGTGCTTGGCGGCACCTCGCTGCTCGGTGGCCGGGGGAGCGTGGTCGCCACGGCGATCGCCGCACTCTTCATCAGCCAGCTCGATCAGTTCGTGCTGGTCACCGGCGCCAGCCAGGGGGTTCAGAGCCTCGTCGACGCGGGGGCGTTGGCCGTGGGGCTGGCCATCTACAGCGTGCCCTGGCGGCGCTGGCTGCGGAGGTATGGACGCTCGTCGCGGGACGGGCCGCGGCGAGCCGGACAGACCGTCGAGCCGGGTTTGCCGGTGCCGACCGAGACCAGCGCCCGGCTTGCGTCCGGGCCCCAGAAATGAACACGAAGCGCAGGAAGGATTGGAGAGGTTCATGCACATGACCAGCAAGCGCCTACTCACGGCCGCCCTCGGGCTGTCGTGCGCCGCCGCCGTCTCGGCCTGCGGCTCGAGCTCGAGCTCGAGTTCCAGCGCCGGCTCGAGCACCGCGGCCGCCTCACCCGCCGCGTCCACGGGATCGTCCTCGGCCTCGTCGTCCGGCCGTCCTTCGTGGTGCGGCTCCAAGAAGATCACGCTGGCCCTCGCCGACGGGTTCGGCGATAACAACTGGCGCAAGGTGACGACCGGGGAGGCTCGTAACGAAGCCTCGCAGTGCCCGAGCGTGACCAAGTTCATCTATACCGACGGGCAGGGCAACACCCAAAAGGCGATCTCCGACATCCACGGCCTGGTGGCCCAGGGCGTCAACGCGATGGTCGTCTTTCCGGATGCCGGCCAGGCGGTGCTGCCGGCGATCCGCGAGGCCTATAAGGCGGGCGTGGTCACCGTGCCCTACCGCGTGTTCCCGGGCGGCCAGGCCGGCACGGATTACAACTATTACATCTCGACCCAGTTCCAGCAGGCGGGACAGCTGTGGGGCAAGTGGCTGGACAAGGCGCTGCACTGCCAGGGCAACGTGATCAACCTGGGCGGCCCCCCGGCGAACTCCCAGAGCCTGGCCGAGTATCAGGGGATGAAGGCGGCCCTGGCGTCGTGCCCGAACATCCACATCATCGGCCAGACGCCGTACTACGTCACGAACTGGGATCCGGCCCAGACCCAGAAGGTGGTCACCGCGGTGCTGGCCAAGTACCCGAAGATCGACGCGATCACGACCGACTTCGGCGCGGCGCTGGCCAGCTCGTTCGGGGCCTTCCAGCAGGCCGGACGCAAGATCCCGGCCGTCGCCACCGAGGACTCGAACCTGCTCTCGTGCGACCGGCAGAAGCTGGTCAAGAGCGATCCCCAGTTCCAGCTGTTCACGGTCGACTCGCAGAACTGGATGGTCAGGACCGCGGTCGACTTTGCGGTGGCCAAGGCGAGCGGCGGCACCGTCCCGGCCTCGCCCGTGGTGCCCCAGAAGGCGTTCGAGGATTCTCTGACCAGCCAGCCGCACGGCGTCGAGTGCGATCCCTCGATGCCCTCCGACGCATTCCTGTCCTCCCACCTGTCCCACGCGGCCCAGAGGTCCGCGTTGGGCGAGTAGCTCTCCTCCAACCGGTGCTGTGCCGCCGCGTCCCCGGGGCGCGGCGGCCTCGCCGAGCCCCACTGACGACTCATGACCGCAACCGAACAGAAGACCCTCCTTCAGCTCACCGACATCTGGAAGACCTTCCCCGGCGTCACCGCGCTCAAGGGCGTGTCGCTGTCGCTCCGCGGCGGCGAGATCCACGCCCTGCTCGGCGAGAACGGCGCGGGAAAGTCGACGCTGATGT
The DNA here is from genome assembly GCA_963719355.1 of uncultured Solirubrobacterales bacterium. GTDB lineage: Bacteria > Actinomycetota > Thermoleophilia > Solirubrobacterales > Solirubrobacteraceae > Palsa-465. Next base: position 34,696 of record CAVRBZ010000003.1, read on the forward strand.
CGGTAGCGGCAGGGACGATCACCCCGGACTCGGGGACGATCGTCGTCGGCGGTGAAACCCTGACCCGCCTTACGCCCTCGGCGGCCCAACGCCACGGCGTGGCCATCGTCCACCAGCACCCCGCCGTCGTCCCGGACCTGACCGTGGCCGAGAACCTCGCGCTCGCCGCGGTGAACGTACGGCCCACCCAGAACTGGATGCGCGAACAACTCGCGCGCGTGAACCTGACCGTGTCGCTCGGGGCTCGCCTCGATGATCTTACCGTGGCCCAGCGGCAGCTGCTCGAATTGACCAAGGCGATCGCGCTCGAGCCGCGTGTCCTGATTCTCGATGAGCCGACCGCGCCGCTCGGCGCCGATCGGGTCGACATCGTGTTCGCGCAGGTGCGGGCCGCGGCCGGCACCGGCGCGGCCGTCGTGTACATCTCGCACCGGCTCGCCGAGGTGCGGCAGATCGCCGACCGCGTCACGGTTATGCGCGACGGCGCGATCCGTGGCGGCGGCGCGATCGACGAGCTCTCCGACGAGGAGATCCTGCAGCTGATCATCGGGCGCTCGGTCGAGGCGACTTTTCCGGACAAGCTCGCGGGCGACCGGGCGCCCGGCGGCCTGTCCGTGCGCGATCTGTCAAACCACGCCTTCCTAGGCGTAAGCCTCGACGTGGCCCCGGGCGAGATCGTGGGTCTGGCTGGGATCGCCGGCAACGGCCAATCGGAGTTCCTGCGGGCCCTCGCCGGGCTCGAGCCGGGCAGCGGCGAGGTGATGCTCGGCGGCGAGCGCCTGCGGATCTCCACCCCCGCCGCGGCCCGACGCGGCGGCGTCGCATACCTGCCTGCAGACCGGCATGGCGAGGGTCTGCTGATGACGCTGTCGGTGCGGGAGAACGCCACGCTCTCCTCCTTGCCGCAGTTCGCCTCCCGCGGCCTGGTCAGCCGACGCGCCGAGGTCAAGGCGGTCCAGGGCGAATGCCAGGGGCTTCAGATCCGCACCCCATCGCTCGAGACCGACGTGGACGCGCTGTCGGGCGGCAATCAGCAGAAGGTGGTGCTGGCGCGGGCGATGCTCAGCCGGCCGAAGCTGATCCTGGCCGACGAGCCGACCCAGGGCGTGGACGTGGGGGCCCGCGTCGAGATCTACCGCATCCTGCGCTCGATCGCCGCCTCGGGTGTCCCGGTGCTGATCTCGTCATCGGACGGGCTCGAGCTCGAGGGCCTGTGCGACCGCGTCGTGGTGTTCTCACGCGGGGCCGTGGTCAGCGAGCTGTCCGGCAAGCGCGTCAGCGAGGAGGACATCGCCCGGTCGATCGTGACCGCCACCTCGCACCGTCGGGAAGCGGCGGGGAGCGGCGCCGTCGGGCGGCTCGGCTCGGCGCGGGCACGCCAGTTCCTGGGCGGCGACTACCTGCCGAGCCTGGTCCTCGCGGCGGTGATCGTGCTGCTCGGGATCTACACGCAGTCGAGCAACTCGCGGTTCCTGGCCGCCTTCAACGTGACTTCGCTGCTCAGCCTGCTGGCGGCGCTGGCCTTCATCAGCTTCGGACAGCTGATCGTGATCATGACCGCAGGGATCGACATCTCTGTCGGCCCGCTGTCCGGCCTCGTCGCGGTGATCGCCTCGTTCTTCCTGGTGGCCGGGAAATCCACCCCGGTGGTCATCCTCGGGTTGCTGATCATGTTCGCCGCCGCGATCGCCACCGGTCTGTTCAACGGGACGATGGTGCGAGTCGGAAGATTCACTCCGGTCGCGGCGACACTGGTGACCTACATCGGCCTGCAAGGGATATCGCTGCTGCTCAGGCCGTTCCAGGGCGGGCTCATCTCGGAGAACATCACGAACGTGATCTCGGCCAACCTGGGGACGATCCCGGTCGCCTTCATCGTCGCGGTGGTGCTCGCGCTGATTCTCGAGGCGTGCCTGCGCTACACCCGCTGGGGCCTTGCGCTGCGGGCGGCCGGCTCGCGCGAGGAGTCAGCGCACCGCCTCGGAGTGCCGGTCAGCCGCACGATCGTTGGCGCCTACGTGGCCTCCTCGGCCTTCACCTTCCTCGGCGGGCTGATGCTCATGGCCCAGATCGGCGTGGGCGATCCGACCCAGGGAGTCACCTACACGCTGGCCAGCATCACCGCGGTGGTGCTCGGCGGCGCCAGTCTGTTCGGCGGCCGCGGATCGTTCATCGCCACGCTGCTCGGCGCGGCGCTGCTCGAGGAGACGATCAACGCCACCACGTTCCTCAGCCTCAGTCAGGCCTGGCAGTACTGGTTCCAGGGCGTCTTCGTGCTGGTCGCGGCGGTCACCTACACGTTGATCCGCCGGCGCGGGAAGCTGGTGCCGCGATGAGCGATCGCGAGTTGGAGGGCAAGGTGGCGGTGATCACCGGCGCCGCGAGCGGCATCGGACGGGGCATCGCCACCGTGCTGGCGCGGCGTGGCGCGCAACTCGTGCTGACCGACCTCGACGAGAACCGGGCGCGCGCCGTCGCCGAGGAGCTCGGAGCAACCGCGCTGCACCACGATGTCACCAGCTGGACCTCGTGTCAGGCCGTCGTCGATCACATGCTTGAGTCACACGGACGCATCGACGTCCTGGTCAACAACGCGGGCGTGTCGCGCAGCGTTCCCTTTCACGAGCTCGACGAGGCCGAGTGGGACCGCGTGCACGATGTCAACGTCAAGGGCGTGTTCTTGACCACGCGCGCGGTCGTGCCGCACATGATGGAGCGGCGCCGCGGGGCGATAATCAGCATCTCCTCGATGGTCGGCAAGGAGGCCATCCCGTTGTTCGTGCACTACAGCGCGTCTAAGTTCGCGGTGATCGGGCTCACCCAGGGCCTGGCCAAGGAGATGGCGCCGTACGACGTGCGGGTCAACGCGGTGTGCCCGGGCGTGGTGCGCACGCCGCTGTGGGAGCCGCTGCTCGAGCAGTTGTCGGCCAACAAGGGCGTTACGCGTGAGGAGGCCTGGCAGGAGTTCGTCGACGGCATCCCGCTGGGTCGTCCCCAGGAGCCCGAGGACATCGGCGAGGCTGTGGCCTTCCTGGCCTCCGAGCGGGCCCGCAACATGACCGGGCAAGGGATCAACGTGACCGGCGGGATGCAGCTCCATTGATCGGAGCAGAACGGAGAGTGACGTGAAGGCGCTGATATTCGAGGCACCGCAGCAAGCGGTGGTGACAGATGTGGAACAGCCGGCCATCGGACCCGATGAGGTACTGGTGCGTTCCCACGCGGTGGGGATCTGCCACTCGGACTTCGAGCTGCTGGCGGGCCACTACATCATCCCGGTCTCGTACCCGATCATCCCCGGGCACGAGTGGGCGGGCGAGGTGGTCGAGGTGGGCTCCTCGGTGTCCGGGCTGTCTCCCGGTGACCGCGTGGTGGGTGAGTGCGTGGTCGGCCCGGGCGGCCGTGATCACTTCGGCTTTTCGATCAGCGGCGCCAACGCCGAGTACTTCCGCGCCCGCGCGGAGTGGCTCCACGTCCTGCCCGAGGAACTGTCCTACACGGCCGGTGCGCTGGTCGAGCCGTTCTCGGTCGCCTACAGCGCAACGCGCGCGGCGGGCCGGCTGGATCCGAGCGATCACGTCGCCGTGATCGGCGGCGGACCGATCGGCCTGCTCTGCGTTGCCGCGGCAGCCGCGCACAACACCACGGTCACGCTGATCGAGCCCCAGCAGTCGCGCCGGGCCAAGGCGCTCGACCTCGGCGCGCGGCACGCGCTCGATTCGGCCTCGCCCGACTTCGCCGACGCCGTCGCTTCGATCACGAGCGGGCGCGGGTTCGACGTGGTGCTCGAGGCGGCCGGGGCACCCGCCGCGATGGCCTCCGCTCTCGAGCTGGCCGGGCACAGGGCGCGCGTCGTGTTCATCGGCATCGACATCGGCTCATCCGCGCCGGCCAAGCTCGGCTTGATCCAGTCCAAGGCGCTGCGGATCCAGGGCATCATCGGCTCGGCCGGCTTGTGGCCGAACACGATCCGCTTCCTGGCCCGCGGGGTGGTCGATCCGGGCATGATCGTCACCGCCCAGTTCCCCCTGGCCGACGCGCTCTCGGCCCTCGACGCCGCGCGCGACACCGCTCACAACGTCAAGGTCCACATCCAGACCGGATGAAGGCTGCGGTTTATCACGGCCCAGGCGACATCCGGATCGAGTCGGTGGCCGATCCGGACGGGGCGCGGGACGGCGAACTCGTCATCGAGGTGGCGCGGGCGGCGATCTGCGGAACCGACTCCTCGGAGTGGTCGCATGGACCGCTGCTGGCGCAACCCCCGGTGGTGCTCGGGCACGAGTTCGTCGGGCGGGTAGTGGACGTCGGCTCACAGGCCACCGGGTTCTCGGTCGGGGACCGGGTGGTGAGCGGCGCGGGAATCTCGTGCGGGCACTGCGAGTGGTGCCGGGCCGGGCGCACCAACCTGTGCGCCGAGTACCGGACGATCGGGCTGCACGTGGACGGCGGCCTGGCCGAGTACGTGCGCTCGCCGGGCTTCGTGTGCCGGCGGGTGCCGGACGGGGTGAACGACGACGGCGCCGCAGTCGCACAGCCGCTCGCGGTGGCGCTACATGCGGTGCGCCGCAGCGGTCTTCAAGCCGGGCAGGCCTGCGCGGTGATCGGCGTCGGCGGTATCGGCGCGTTCATCGTGGCCGCCGCGGTGTCCCGGGGCGCCTCGCCGCTGATCGCCCTCGATGTCGACGACGCGCGGCTGGAGACCGCTCGCTCGCTTGGTGCGCACGCGGTGGTGAACGTCCGCGAGAGTTCGCTGGCGAACGCGATCCTCGAGCACACCGGGGGCGACGGCGCGCACGTGGTGATCGAGGCATCGGGCACGGCCGGCGGACCGGCGGGCGCGCTGGCGGGGGCCCGCCGCGGCGGCCGTGTGTTGCTTGTCGGGCTCCAGGCCGCCCCGCGCGCGCTCGACCTGTTCTCGTTCACCGTGCGCGAAGTCGACCTGGTGACCACGCTCGCCCACGTGTGTGACGTCGACCTGCCGGACGCCCTGGGTCTGCTCGACTCGAGCGGCTTGGCCGAGGTGGTGATCGACCGGGTGATCGCGCTCGACGACTTGGTCGAGGACGGGATCCGTCCGCTGGCCGAGGGGACGGCGCGCGGAAAGATCGTGGTAGCACCAGAGGAGGCGAAGCGATGAAGGCCATGCATCACGTCGGGATCACCGTGTCGGATCTCGACCGCGGGATCGACTTCTACCACGGGGTACTCGGGCTGGGGTTCGTGAACGAGCCGAGCCCGGTGTTCGACGAGCCTGAGCTGGGACCCGCGGTCGGAGTCCCGGGCGCGGCGCTCCGGCAAGTGTCTCTGGCTCTCGGCGACGGGATCCTCGAGCTGCTCGAGTACGTTCGCCCGGAGTCGCCGAACGACGCGCCGCTGGCCCAGAACGCGCTCGGCGCCCAGCACGTCGCGTTCCTGGTCGACGACGTCCGTGCCAAGAAGGCCGAGCTCGAGGCCAAGGGGGTCCGGTTCTACAGCGACGTGAACGCCGTCGACGAGGGCGTGCTGGCCGGATGGCGATGGGTGTACTTCTCCGATCCCGAAGGCAACGCGCTCGAGTTGGTGGAGATCGCCTACACGCGGCCGGAGGAACGAGCGGCCGGTATCCAGGAGTACCTCGCGCAGCGCGCCGGGGCGGGAGCCACGGCATGAGGTACGGCGTCCTGTTCAGCTGCCAGGACCCGCCGGGATCGCCGATTGGCCATCCCGCCGTGTACCGGGCCGCGCTCGAGCAGGCGGTCGCGGCCGAGGCGCAGGGCTACGACTGGGTGAACATCACCGAGCACCACGTGGCGGCCGACGGCTACCTCCCGGCACTGCTGCCACTGCTGGCCGCGATGGCCGTGCGCACCGAGCGGATCAGGTTGTCCACCGGAATGCTGATCCTCACGCTCCACAACCCGATCCGGATCGCCGAGGAGGCGGCGGTGGTCGACATCCTGTCCGGAGGGCGGGTGACGCTCGGCGTCGCGGCGGGATATCGCGAGGTCGAGTTCGCGGTCATGCAGGTCGACTACCACACGCGCGGCAGACGCTTCCGCGAGTCGCTCGAGATTTTGCAGCTCGCCTGGCGCGGTGAGCCGTTCTCGTACACCGGCGAGATCTTTCAGTTCCCCGAGGTGGTCGTCCGGCCGACCCCGGTGCAGCGCCCCGGCATCCCGCTCTGGCTCGGCGGCACTACCCCGGTGGCGCTCCGGCGTGTGGTGCAGTACGGCGCCCCCTGCTTCCCCGGCGCCACCGACGACATCGGCGTGGTTGCCCAGCGCATGCGGAGCTACGACGAGCTCCGCTCCGAGCTTGGCGCCGGCGGTCCCCGCGAGCTGGTGCTGCCGCGGCTCGCCGTGGTCGCCGACACGCGCGAGGAGGCACGGCGTCGCGCCCTGCCCGGGATCCGGGCCATGTTCGAGACCTACCAGTCGTGGGGGTTGCCGGTCGACTTCAGCCAGGCGCTGCGCGACTGGGACATGCTCGACGAACTGGTGATCGTGGGAGATCCCCCGCATTGCCGCGAGATGGTGGAGCGCTACGCCGCACTCGGCACCACTGACCTGATGCTCCAGTTCGCGATGCCGACTGTCGAGCCGGCGGTGGCCGCCGAGAGCCAGTCCCGGTTCATGGCCGAGGTGGCTGCGCCGCGTGCCCCGGGGCCGATCGCCGGGAGCGTCCGGTGACCGGCACGCAACGAGCGGTGGCCGGCGGGCCGGCCTACGAGCTGACCGAGGAGACCGGGCTGCTCGAGCGGATGCTCTTGATCCGCCGCTTCGAGGACGCGGTCCAGCGGCTGTTTCAGCGCGGCGAGATCCACGGCACCACGCACCTCTACTCGGGTCAGGAGGCCGGAGCGGTCGGTGTCTGTGCCGCGCTCGGACCGGGCGACCGGGCGGCCGGGACCTACCGCGGCCACGGTCACGCGCTGGCCCTCGGGGTCGATCCTCAGGGGCTGATGGACGAGCTGCTCGGCCGGGCCACCGGCGTGTGCGGCGGCCGGGCCGGGTCGATGAACGTGGTCGACCTCAAGCACGGACTGGTGGGCTGCTTCGGGATCGTCGGCGGCTCGATCGCCGCGGCCACGGGCGTGGCCCTGGGCTTTCAGCGCCGCGGCCTAGATCAGGTCGCGGTCGCCTTCTTCGGCGAGGGCACCTCGAACCAGGCCTACTTCGCCGAGTGCCTGAACTTCGCTCAGGTGCTGCGGCTGCCCGCGCTGTTCGTCTGCGAGAACAACCGCTACATGGAGTTCACCCCGATCGAGGACGTGACCGCCGGCGAGATCCCGGCGCGCGTGCAGGCGCTCGGGTTGTGGAGCCGGACCGTCGACGGCATGGACGTGCAGGCGGTCCGGGCCGGCGCCTCGGAAGCCGTTGCGCACGCGCGCTCCGGTGAGGGACCGGCGTTCCTGCAGACGCTTACCTACCGGTTCGTCGGGCATTCCCGCAGCGACCCCGGCGCGTACCGCAAGCCGGGGGAGCTCGACGAGATGCGCGCGCGCGATCCGTTGTCGATCGAGCGGGCGCGACTGCTCGACGCCGGCGTCGCTGAGGCCGAGCTTGATGCGGTCGAGGCGCGCGTCGGTTCGCAGATCGACGAGGTCGTGTCGCGCGCGCTCGACGCCCCGTTCCCGGACGCCGGTCGCGCGGTCTTTCGGGAGTACCGCTTATGAGTGTCGCCAGCGCGATCGCCGTGCGCATGCCGCGGCTCTCGGATTCGATGGAGGAGGGCACGATCGTCCGCTGGCTGAAGTCGGCCGGCGAGTCGGTTGCTGCCGGCGAGCCGATCGTCGAGATCGAGACCGACAAGGCGACGATGGAGTACGAGGCCGAGGCGGCCGGCGTGCTCGAGATCGTGGCCGGCGAGGGCGAGACCATCGCGCTGGGCGAGGTGATCGCGCAGATCGTGCCGAATGACTCTCAAGAGTCTCCACCCGCGCGCACGCGTGCCACCCCGGTCGCCCGGCGCCTCGCCGCCGAGCTCGGGGTGGATCTGCAGGCCGTGCGCGGCACCGGCCGGCGCGGTCAGGTGATGAAGGCCGACGTCGAACAGCAAACCCCATCGGCTCCGCCGGCCGACACGGGGCGCCGCATCGAGCTCACCCGCGTTCAGCAGAGGATCGCCGCGCGTATGGCCGAGTCCCGCGCGATCGTCCCGGACTTTGCTCTCGAGGTCGAGATCGACATGGACGCGTGTCTGACCCTGCGTGGGCAGCTGGCCGAGCACGCCGATCCGGCTCCCTCGATCAACGACATGGTGCTCAAGGCCTGCGGTCTGGCGCTCGCGGACCACCCGCGGGTGAACGGCAGCTACCGCGACGGGGGCTTCGAACTGCACGACGAGGTGAACGTCGGGTTTGCCGTCGCCGCGCCCGACGCACTCCTCGTGCCGGTGATCCGCGGTGCTGACGGCAAGCGCGTGACCGAGATCGCCCGCGAGACGAGAGCGCTGGCCGCCAAGGCGCGCGACGGCAGCATCGCCCCGCCGGATCTCTCAGGCGCGACGTTCACGGTGTCGAACCTCGGCATGTTCGGGATCGCGCGGTTCACCGCGGTGATCAATCCTCCCCAGGCGGCTATCCTCGCCGTGGGGGCGGTGCAGGCTCGGCCGGTCGTGCGCGACGGGCAACTGGCCGTGGGACACACCATGAGCGCCACGCTGGCCAGCGACCACCGGATCCTCTATGGGGCCGACGCCGCGGCCTTCCTGGCCGAGGTCCGTGACCGGCTTCAGTCTCCGATCGGGCTCTTGGTGTGACCGTGACCGTGGCCGAGCTCGAGTTCCGCGACGCGATCAGGGACGCACTCGACGAGGAGCTGGCCCGCGACGACGCGGTGGTGTTCTTCGGCGAGGACGTCGGAAAGCCCGGCGGCGTGTTCGCGGTCACCGGCGGCCTGCAGGAGCGCCACGGCGCCGCGCGCGTGTTCGACACTCCGATTTCGGAGCTGGCCATCGCCGGCGCCGCGTTCGGCGCGGCGATCACCGGCCTGCGCCCCGTGGTCGAGATCATGTTCGGCGACTTCCTGTTCCTGGCCATGGACAGCCTGGCCAACCAGTCCGCCAAGTACTGGTTCATCTCCGAGGAGCAGGCCAGCGTGCCGCTCGTGGTGCGCTCGGCGGTCGGGGCCGGCGGGCGGTTCGGCGCGATCCACTCGCAGATGCCGGCGCCCTGGCTCCAGGGCATCCCCGGGCTGAAGATCGTCGCGCCGTCCACCCCGCGCGAGGCCAAGGCGCTGCTCAAGGCCGCGATCCGCGACGACAACCCGGTGGTCTTCCTCGAGCACAAGCGGCTCTATGCCATGAAGGGCGAGCGCGGGGCGCCCGACGAAGTCTTGCCGCTCGGGCAGGCGGCGATCGCCCGTCCGGGCCGCGACCTGACCATCGTCACGGCGATGAAGGGCGTCCACGATGCCCTGGCCGCCGCCGATCAGCTGGCCGGCGACGGGATCGAGGTCGAGATCGTCGACCTGCGCACGCTGCGCCCGCTCGATCGTGACACCGTGCTCGAGTCGGTCCGTCGCACCAATCGCCTCATGGTCGTCGAGGAGGGCCCACGAACCGGCGGGTGGGCGGGCGGCATCCTGGCCGAGGTGGCGGAGGAAGCGCTCGAGTACCTCGACGATGTCTGGCGCCTGACCACCGACGACGCCCCGATCCCGTACAGCCCGCCGCTCGAAGATGCGTTCCTGCCCTCGGCCGAGCGGATAGTGGCCAGCGTCCGCGACCACCTGCACACCTCGATTCCGTAGGAGCGTCTGTTCAGTGAGCATCGAAACCGACCGTCCCGTCGTCCACGAGCACCGCAGCAAGGTCCACGTCGACGCAGTCCGGGGGGACCAGGCGAGTCAGCCCGAGTCCGGAAAGCCCGGCTGGATCGACATGGACGTGCGCTGGCTCGTCACCCGCCAGACGGTGGGCGCGGACGACACCGTGTTTGGCGTGACTTACTTCCCGCCGGGTTCCCGGCACGAGATTCATCGCCACGAGAACGCCGAGGAGGTCGAGTACCTGATCGCCGGGGAGGGCGTCGCGCGCGTCGGTGAGGACGATGTCGCGATGGGCGTGGGTGACGCGGTGTTCGTCCCCCGTAACGACTACCACGGCTTCCGCAACACCTCGGAAACCGAGACCGCGGTGATGATCTGGTCCTACGCCGGCGCCGCCAGCCTCGAGGAGGCCGGCTACATCACCGAGGAGCAGGACCGCCGGCGGGGGTAGGGGTGCGCGCCGTTCGCTATCACGCCGCCCGCGACGTCCGGGTCGAGGAGGTCGCTGAGCCCGACGGCCTGGGCGCCCACGAGCTTGTGGTCCGCCCGCGCTACTGCGGCATCTGCGGCACCGACCTGCACGAGTACGTGGCCGGCCCGATCGTCACGCCGGTCGATCCGCATCCGCTCACCGGGGCACAGAACCCGCAGATCCTCGGTCACGAGTTCGCCGCCGACGTAGTCGAGATCGGCACCGACGTCGTGGTCGCCCGGCCCGGGGATCGCGTCGCGATCATGCCGCTGATCTTCTGCGGGCAGTGCTACTTCTGCCTGCGCGGCCTGAACCACCTGTGTACGCGGATGGCCTGCGTCGGGCTGAGCTGGGACTGGGGCGGCCTCGGCGAGCTCGCCGTGGTCGCCGAGTACCAGGTCGCGGTGCTGCCCGACGAGCTCTCCTACGAACAGGGCGCGCTCATCGAGCCGGCCGCGGTCGCCGAATACGGCGTCCAGCGCGGCGGCGTGCGCCCCGGCGACTCGGTGCTGGTGGCGGGCGCCGGGCCGATCGGTGCGCTCGCCGTGCTGGCCGCGCGTGCGGCTGGCGCCGGCGCGGTGTATCTCTCAGAGCCCAACGCGGTACGCGCCGCCGCCGCGGGTGGGCTGGGAACGACGGCGATCTTTGATCCGGCCGAGACCTCGGTGGCCGATGAGCTGCGAGAGCGCACCGGGGGGATCGGGGTCGACGTGGCGATCGAATGTGCCGGCAACGCCCGCGCGTTGAACGATTGCATCCTTGCCACGCGTCGGGCGGGCACAGTCGTCCAGACCGGGCTACACGTGGGCCCCGCCGAGGTACAGCCCATGATGTGGTCGCAGAACGACCTGACGATCGTCGGCACGTGGTGCTATCGCGTGTACGACTGGCAGCGGATCGCGGCCTTGATCCAGAGCGGTGCGTTCCCGGTCGAGCGGGTCATCACCTCGCGGATCTCATTGGACGCAACCGTGCCCGAGGGGATCGAGGCGCTGATCGATCCCGCCGGCAGCGAGCTGAAGATTCTCGTCGGCGTCAGCTGAGCGGAATCAGACCGCAGCGCACGCAGTGAGCGGTCCAGCCCGTCGGCAGCACCTGCACGGCGAGCTTGCGTCCGCACCGGACGCAGAAGCGCGGCGGGTCGGTGGCCTCCCGCCGGCGGCGGCAGCGTTCGTGCACTTCGCCCGCGGTGAGCGACTGGCCGCACCCGTCGCAATACGCCCGATCCGGTGGGGTCAGATCGTCTCCGACAGCGCCTTGACCGGCATCGAGAGCTCCGTCAGCAGTGCGAGGTCCTGCTCGGGCGAGCGCCCCAGCGTGGTCAGGTAGTTGCCGACGATCATCGCGTTGATCCCGCCGAGCATGCCGTCGCGCGTGCCGAGGTCTCCAAGGGTCAGTTCGCGCCCGCCCGCGAAGCGCAGGACGGTGCGGGGGAGAGCGAGGCGGAAGGCGGCGATCGCCCGCAGCGCGTCACGCGCGCCAAGAACGGGGAGCTCGGCGAACGGTGTGCCAGGACGCGGGTCGAGGAAGTTCAGCGGCACCTCGTCGGGCGCGATCTCGCCCAGCTGGGCGGCGAACTCGGCCCGCTGCTCGAGCGTCTCGCCCATTCCCAGGATGCCGCCGCAGCACACCTCCATGCCCAGCTCGCGCACGAGCGCGAGCGTCTCCATCCGCTCCTCCCAGGTGTGCGTGCTGACCACCTGTGGGAAGTAGGACCGCGCCGTCTCGAGGTTGTGGTTGTAGCGGTGCACGCCGAGCGCGGCAAGCTCCTCGCCCTGGCTCCGGGTGAGGATGCCCAGCGAGCAGGCGATGTTGATCTCGACCTCGGCCTGGATGGCCGCGACCGCGTCGCCCACCTGGCTCATCAGCCGCTCGTCCGGGCCGCGCACCGCGGCCACCAGGCAGAACTCGGTCGCGCCGGTTGCCGCCGTCTGCCGCGCCGCCTCGACCAGCGCGGGAATGTCGAGACGGACCGCTCGTACGGGCGTCTGGAAGCGCCCCGACTGCGAGCAGAAGTGGCAATCCTCCGGACAGCCACCGGTCTTGATCGACACGATCCCCTCGACCTCGACCCCCGGGCCGCACCACCGCATGCGCACCTCGTGGGCCAGCTCCAGGGCGTCCGGCACCCGCTCGTCGGGCAGTCGCAGAATGGCCAGGACCTGCGTCTGGTCGAGCGGTTCTCCCCGTTCGAGCACCTGCTCGCGAGCGGTGGCCAGGACGTCGTCGCGCATCGTGCGCCATTGTGCCCGAGGAGCGACGCACATGGCGGCCACCACGATCTACACCGTCGGACACTCGACCCGGTCCGCCGAGGAGCTGCTCGCCCTGTTGCGCGAAGCCGGCGTCGAGCGGCTCGCCGACGTCCGGGCATACCCGACCTCGCGCCGGCACCCGCAGTTCAATCGGGACGTGCTGGCGGCATGGCTCGGGGAGGCCGGCATCGACTATCGGCACCTGCCGGGGCTGGGCGGCCGCCGCTCGCCGGTCCCGGGATCGGTCAACGGTGGCTGGCGCGAGGTCGCCTTCCAGGGCTACGCGGATCACATGCGCTCGCCCGAGTTCCAGGACGCCCTGGCCGGGCTCGAGGCGGCGGCGCGCGAGTCGCCGACCGCGATCATGTGCGCCGAGGCGGTGTGGTGGCGCTGCCATCGTCGGCTCATCGCCGACGCGCTCGTGACCCGGGGGTGGCGCGTCGAGCACCTCGGTATCGGAGAGGGCCGGGCCGTTCACGAGCTCACCGAGTTCGCCGTCGTCGGCCCGAACTCCACGTTGACCTATCCGCCTGCGCAGGCGACCCTTCCTCTTCTCGACGACCATTAGCAATATTGTGAATAATGGGCTAGGCTACCGCCGTGGCCAGCGCCGACCTCCTGCTCCACCCGGTCCGGCTACGGATCATCAAGGCGTTCCTGGGTGATCGCGCCCTGACCACGGGGCAGCTCGCCGCGGAGCTCGACGACGTGCCGGCGGGCAGCCTGTATCGCCACGTCGCGCGGCTGGCCAAGGCCGGGATCCTGCAGGTGGTGGCCGAGCGGCGCGTGCGCGGGGCGGTCGAGCGCACTTACACGCTGCGCCAATTCGCCGCGCGCATCAGTCCGGAGCAGGCGAGGCAGATGAGCCCCGAGGAGCACTCCCAGGCGTTCATGCTCTACGTGGCCGGCATGCTCGCCGACGCCGACCGCTACCTCGCGGCCGGCCAGCCCGACCCGGCCCGCGACGGCGCGGATTACAAGGTGGGCGCGCTGTGGCTGAGCGACGCCGAGTTCGCCGAGCTGATGCGCGATCTGTCGATCGTGTTCCAGCCGCGCCTGGCCAACCCGCCGGCGCCCGCACGCAAGCGCAGGATGGTCTACACCGTGGTGCTGCCCGCCCCGGAGGACTCGTGACGTTTAGCGCGCCGGTCGAGGTCGTGCTCGGCGCGCTCGAGTTGGCGCGCGCCGGCCGATTTCCCGAGATCTGCGAGCTGTTCGCTCCGCCGCTCCGGCCCCTGGTCACCCCGGAAGCGCTCCAGGCCGGATGGGACGCCGAACTCACCCGACAGGGCCCCATCACCTCAGTGGGCGGCCCAATTATCGAGCCGACGGGCACGGGTGCCGTCGTCGTCAAGGTGGCGGTCACCTGCGAGCGCGGTGGCTTTGCCCTGATCGCCCCGGTGACCGAGCAGAGCCAGCTCGCCGGCCTTCAACTGGCGCCGCTCGGCGCGGCCGAGCCAGTCGCCCGGTGGGAGCCGCCGACCTACGCCGATCCTCGGAGCTTCGACGAGCAAGAGGTCAGGCTGGGGTCCGGCGAGCTTGCCGTGGACGGAACCCTGAGCGTGCCGCACGGGGCGGCGCGGGTGCCCGCGGTCGTGCTGCTGGCCGGGTCGGGATCGCTCGACCGCGACGAGACGATCGGGCGGAACAAGCCGTTCAAGGACATCGCCTGGGGCCTGGCCACGAATGGGGTGGCGGTGCTCAGGTTCGACAAGGTGACCTACGCACACGCCGGCGACCTGAAGAGCGCCGACTCGTTCACGCTGAGCGACGAGTATGTGCCGCACGCGCTGGCGGCGGTCAAGTGCCTTCGGGCCCATCCCGCGATCGACGATTCGAGCATCTTCCTGCTCGGCCACAGCCTGGGCGGGACGGTCGCCCCGCGGATCGCGGCGGCCGAGCCGTCCGTCGCCGGGCTGATCCTCCTGGCCGGTGGCGCGCAGCCGCTGCACTGGGTGCTGGTCCGGCAGTTCACCTACCTGGCCTCGTTGCGTCCCGAGGACGAGGCCGCTTCGCGGCCGGTGATCCACACGCTCACCGAACAGGCCAAACGCATCGACGGACCCGAACTGTCGCCTTCGACTCTGGCTAGTGAGCTCCCGCTTGGGGCACCCGCCTCGTACTGGCTCGACCTGCGCGACTATGACGCCGCCGCGCTCGCGGGCATACTGGGCAAGCCGATGTTGATCCTCCAGGGCGGGCGCGACTACCAGGTCACCGTCGCCGACGACCTGGCCCGATGGCAAGCCGCGCTGTCCGATCGCCCCGAGGTGACCATACGGGTGTATCCCGATTTGAACCACTTGTTCGCGCCCGGCAGCGGCCCTTCGACTCCGGCCGAATACGAGCCGGCGCAGCACGTCGACCCGAGCGTGGTCACCGATATCGCGAACTGGCTGACCTGAGCGTTGGCCCGGCTTGACCCAGGGGCGCCCCTGAGCCGTCCGGAAATGGGGTGGACCAGTGGCCCGGATCGTTTCCCTCGCTGGCATTCCGGGAAGCCTCCGCCAGGAAGGAATCGACCATGGAGGCTTCGCGATGACTCTGGGCACCTCGCTCTTTCTGATCGCGGTCGGGGCCGTACTGCGCTTCGCCGTCAACGTCAGCACGAGCGGCTTCAACATCCATACCGTCGGCGTGATTCTGATGATCGTCGGCGCGGTGGGATTCATCATCTCGCTGCTCTGGATGACGATGTGGGCCGATCGTCGGAACCGCGTTGCGCGGGAGCGCGTCGTGTACGACGACCGCGATTACCCGCCCGCCCGCGGCGTCTGACACACCGCCGCACATGACTTGGCCTGGGGCGCGCCCTTAGGGTGCGCCCCGGTGCTTTACCGGGTCCTCGCGTCTCACATTGAGGCTGGACGCGAGAACTGCAAAGATCGGCGCGCTGAGAACCTTCTCCAGAAAGGTTGGGATTTGCGCCTCTCGAGTGGCAAGACCTTGACGGCGACGATCGCCATCGCCACTGCGCTGGCCTGCATCTTCGTCGCGACGTCCGCCGCAGCGGCTCCGTTCAGGGTGAGCAAGCAGACGGCGACGAAATGGATGCAGGGCTATCTGCAGGCCTGGGAGACCAGGAACGCGGATGCCGTCGTGAAGTTGTTCACGAAGAACGGCGTGTATCAATCGATTCCGGGGGTGTCGAGCCAGACGTTTGTCGGCCGAAAGGCGATCCACAAGTATTGGTTCAACGTCACCCGTCCGCAGTCGCTGATCCACGGCATTCAAGGCCGGCCGATCGTCAGTGGGAACCGTGCTGCGATTGAGATCTGGGTGACCTTCCGTGATCCGGTGTACAACCCGAAGGGCAAGCACATGATCACGTTGCTCGAGACGAACGTGGTGACGTTCGTGAAGGGCGGTCTGGCTTCCAAGAACGTCGAGTACTGGAACATCATCCCCGGGGTGCACTCACCGCCGCGGGGCTGGGGTACATAGCCCCCAGGCTGCTAGTGGGTTCACGACGGTCGCTTGAAGTGCAGATTGTCGAATGCGACGCCGACCGCGCAGGATGGGTTTCTTGCCGCGGCGACGCCGGTGAGTTAACCCCAGACCGACTCCGCCACTTCCGCGACCAGGCGGAGCTTGCTCTCCTCGACCTCCTCGGTGATCGGATTGCCGGCCGCGATCGACGCGAACCCGCACTGGGTCGAGATGCCGAGCTGCTCGCGCGGGAACGACCGAGCCGCCTCGTTGACGCGCGAGGCGATCTCGGACGCCGTCTGGAGTGGACGTCTCCCGCGGCCGTGACCTCGGAGCTCCAGAAGAAGCGCTCGTTGGTGTGCGAGGAGTACAGCTACGCGCGGGCACGCGCACGCTGCCGTTGAAGGTCACGGTGCCCAGCCCACTCGTGCTGGTATGGGTTCTGGAGCACCCGGTACTCGACGGCGGCTTACCCGGACGCGTTCGCGATGTTCGCCCACCAGCGTTCGGCTGGCCATTCATCTCTGCCGTGGCAACAACGCCGGGATGTGGATGGCCACAGGAGGCTACGACTACCCTCCTGCGTGGCGATCACCTGATCGACCGCCCGGTCCTCTATCCGCTTGAACTCCGGCACGCTCATCTGGCCCGCATCGAGCGCGGACCGAGCCTCCTTCAGGTACGACGGTCGCAGCATCGATCCGACCACTTCGGCGCGGAACACAGTCAATCTCCTTTGCCGGCCTGAGACCGCGGGGTGGGGACGATGGCCAGCCCGATCGGGTTGGTTCCCACCGGCACCGGAATGTTCACCGGCGAGGAGCGCTCTTCGGTCAGGCGTCCATTGGCGCCGATACGCAGGGCGTGCAGCTGGTTGCCCCGTCCCGCCGGGATCTGCCGAACCGCGCGCATGTCGAGCAGGAAGATCACCTGCCCGGTTGGGTCGATGTCGAAGTTCCACGGATTCCCCGGGGCGTTGAGCCGCACCGACTGGATCTCGCGCGGGTTGGTCGGGTCGCGCGAGATGTCGAACACGCTCAGGTTGTCGCTGCCCGCGTTGCCCGAGTACATGCGCGTCCCCAGGACGTTCACGTGGGTCCAGCAGGGCAGGAACGAGTGGGGGTTCGGTAAGGACCGGACGAAGGTCAGCCGGGCCCGGTCGTCCCAGCGATAGACGATGGTCTCGGATAGGTTGGCGAGCTGCGCGTAGAGGATCTTCTGCCGTGGGTGCGAGACCAGCCCGGCCGGCCAGACGTTCGGTACTCGGTGGCCGCCCGGAAAGACCGCATTGGGCAGCCGCACCGGCGAGCCCGGCCCCTGGTGCAATCGGCCGTCGCTACGGATCTGAAACGCTCTGAAGACGCCGGTCTCCTCGCTTGAGATCAGGACCTTGCCATCGGGCGTGACGTAGGCCTGAAGGGGCGAGGACCGGGGTGAGATCGCGATCGAGGAGATCGCTCGGCCGAGCGACCCGTCCGCGCGCACGTGAAAGCTCGTGTAGTTGGGGGAGACCCGGGTCAGGTCGCGGACGCCGTCCTGCGCCTTGTTGGCCACGATCAGCGTCTGGCCGGCGAGCCCCAGACTCGAGGGCGCCTTTCCACCCGACGGGAAGGGCGATCCCGCCACCGGGACCAGAGCGCCGTTGGGCTTGGTGTGAAACACGGCGATCGTGTCCGAGCTCGAGTTCACCGCGAACAGCAGGGTCCGAGCCGGGTTCGTGATGACCTCCTGGTCGGCGTCGAGCACGCCGGAGTTACTCAGATCGTGCGAGCCGCTCCCGCCGGTGGAGTACCTGTGGACACCCTGCGCGCTGAGGACACCGTTCCGGTAGCTGAACGCGAGGATCTGGTTCGAATCCGGCGCCGAGGAGTTCGATTCGATGTAGACGGTGCCGCTGGCCGAAGGAGCCTTGGCCACACGGCCGCGCTCGGCGCCGGAAACCGGCGCGGCCAGGATCGCCGCGGCTGCGATCAGACCGCCGAGCAGGCCAACCGTGACCTTCGACGATCGTGAGCGGCCGGGCACGGCGCCAGGCTATCGCCTCGACGCCACCGAGATACGTCAATCAGTAGCCCTGGTTCGTGTCCTTCAGGGCTCCTGCGCTGACCATGAGAGCCCATACCACCGTGGCGAGGATGCTGAGGAGCACCATCCAGGCGGCGTGCCGGGAGCGCATGCGGGGAGAGAGCAGCAACACGACCCCGATGCCAAAGCCCAGCGGCGGCACCGCCACCGCGAGGATGTAGCCCACGACGACCACCCGCTGGATGGCTGTCGGCTTGGGGTACGGACGGGACCCGTTGTTGCTCGACGCGGAATCGGAGGGCATGGGGTGGTGGCGCGTTACGCTCCGGCCGGGGGCTCGGGCCAGCGTCGGCCGCCAACCTCGAGCTCGCGGACCTTTAGGGAAGCGATCTCGACCTCTCCGGCCTTCAGCCTGCGGATCACGGCGTCGGCGATGGCGATCCGCCCGATCGCGACCGCGCCGATGGCGCTCGCAGCGATGGCGATCGGCGCCATGGCGGAGGGGCCGAACAGCCGAGCCCCGGCCGCGACGGCGCCGGTAACCGACGCCCCGGTGACTTCGGCGCCGATCGACCGACGCCGGTGGGTGATGTTTCGGACCATGGGCAACTCCTC
>CAVRBZ010000004.1:0-231513 GCA_963719355.1 uncultured Solirubrobacterales bacterium
TGAGGCCGTCGCAAATTCCCCGGTGGTGTGAGCGGGTCTCCGGAAATGTGGACCGGTCCGGAGGGGCGGGGTTCTGTCCGGTGCGACTGGTAAAAGTGCCTCCTGAGCAGGGCTTTAACGGCTGAGTGCAGCAGCCGGGGCCTGCATCAGGAGGTGATTTTGGATGATGACGGATCGGGCGGCGGAACTCGATGCGGGCGATCGTCGTGTGGGGCCGGCGGGCGCGACGCGGGTGTATGTGTGCCCGGCGCGAGATCAGTTGTTCTTGATGCCGGTGAGCATGCGCGACTGGCTTGAGGAAGGGCATCTCGCGTTCTTCGTGCTCGAGGTGGTCGGCGAGTTGGACACGAGTGCTTTGCATCGACGGCCGGGTGGGTGTTCCGGCCGGCCGCCGTATGAGCCGGAGATGATGGTGGCGTTGCTTTTGTACGCGTACTGTTGCGGGATCCGTTCCAGCCGGCGGATCGAGGCGCACTGCCGGACCGACGCGGCGTTCCGGGTGATCTGCGGCGGGCTGGTGCCCGATCACGCGACGATCGCGCGGTTCGTCGTTGAGAACGAGCAGGCGCTCGAAGGCCTGTTCGTCGAAGGGGTGCGGTTGTGCGCAGCGGCCGGGCTGGCGGAGTTGTCGGTGGTGGCGCTGGACGGGACGAAAATCGCCGCCGACGCGTCACGGGCGCGCAATCGCGACGCCGACTGGATCCGGCGCCAGATCACCAAGCTGATGGCGCTCACCGCCGAGGATCAGCCGCTTCCCGCGGCCGACACGGACGGGTTGGCGGGTCTCGAACCGGCGTGTGAGATCTCCACCCCAACCGGCCGGCTGGCCAGGTTGCAGGCCGCGCTTGAAGTGATCAAGGCCGAGGACGCGGCGGTGGCCGCGGAGGCCGAGCGCTCAGCCCAGGCGGCAGCGGCACTGGCCGAGCATGGCCGCCATCAGATCGGGCGCAAGCCCAAAGACCCGCACGCGGCGCTGGCGCGCGCCGAGGTCGATCAGGCGGTCGCGCGCAAGCGCGTTGAGGATCTCAAGGCCGAGCGTGAACGCCGGAAGGCCGCGGCGGCCAGGGGAGAGAAGACCGCCGGCCCACGCCTGCGGATCGACAAGGCACAAGACGCGCTGCAGGCGGCCCGGGCGAGGCTCGCAGCCGCCCGCGAGGCAGTACAGGCCGCCCCCAAGACCGAGCGCCGGGCGAACATCACCGATCCCCCCGATAGCCGGATCATGACCACCAAGGACGGCTGGGTGCAGGGCTACAACGCCCAAGCAATCGTCAACCCCCAGCAGATCGTGCTCGCGGTCGACGTCAGCCAAGACCCCACCGACGTCCAGCTGTTCGAGCCGATGAACGACAAGCTCACCCAGACGCTCACCGCCGCCGGGATCATCATCGAGGTCGAGCTTGAGCTCGCTGACGCCGGCTACTGCTCAGAGGCCAATCTCACCTGCCCCGGCCCCGATCGGCTGATCGCCACAACCAAGGACTGGAAGCAGCGACGCGCCGCCCGCGAACTCGGAGACACCGACGGCCCCCCACCACCCGGCCTCACAGCGACCGAGGAGATGGAACACCTCCTGCGCACCCCCCAAGGCCACGCCGCCTACAAACAGCGCTCCCAGCTGATCGAACCCGTCTTCGGCGACCACAAGCACAACCGCCAGATCCGACGCTTCCGCCGCCGCGGCCTGACCGCTGTCCGCAGCGAATGGGCGTTCATCCACCTCGCCGGCAACATCCTCAAGCTCTACCAGCACCACAGCGCCGTCGCGATCGCCTGAACGACCACCCGGTCACACCCCACCCCCAAACGCGACACCCCCGGCCGAGAGCTTCGGAGCCGAACACTGCCCGCGAGACCGAGTCGCCGACGGCCACCAACGACCGCCCCACTGCCACCGACCAAGCGAGCACCCAGACCGCGCTCCATCATCACACCAACACCGCCCCCACCATCAACCGCAAACGTTTTGCGACAGCCTCATATACGTCGCTTCCTCGACCAGCCTCACCCGCGGGTCCAGTGACCCGACCGGCCGCCCGACTTCTCGAGCAGGACAATTTCGGTGATCTCGGCGCCCCGCTCCAGGCCCTTGACCATGTCGTAGACGGTCAGCGCAGCCACGCTTGCCGCCGTCATCGCCTCCATCTCGACGCCGGTCGGGCCCGTCGTCCGCGCCTCGGCCGTGAGCGTGATCGCGCCCGCATCCGCGTCGACTGCGCCCTCGACCCCCACGAACGTCAGCGCCAGCGGATGGCACAGCGGGATCAGCTCCGAGGTCCGCTTGGCCGCCTGGATCCCGGCGATCCGCGCCACCCCGAGCACGTCGCCCTTGGGCGCGTCGCCGGCCAGCACCTTGCCCGCGGTCTCCGGCGTCACCCGCACGACCGCCTGCGCCACCGCCCGTCGCTCCGTGGATGGCTTCTCGCCCACGTCGACCATCCGGGCGCGCCCGGCGGCGTCCAGATGCGTGAGCTCGCTCACCCGACCGCGGGAGAGACGGCGCGCTGCGCGCCGGCGATCATTTCCCGCACGCCCTCGACGTCGCCGGCGCGCAGCAGCTCGATCGGGTCCGGCTCGCCGTTGACGATCGACTCGAAGAACTCCTTGCGATCCTGATAGGTGGGAAGCGTCGCCTTGGCCCACCCTCGCGCGTCGTTGAGCAGGATCGCCAGCAGCGCGTACGGCTCGCCGAACAGCTCGCCGATCTCCCGCTTCATCCGCTTGGCCAGCGCCGGCGAGGCGCCGGCGGTCGAGATCGCCACGGCCAGCGGACCGGTGCGCACGATCGCGGGCAGAATGAAGTTGCACAGCGGCGGCACGTCGACCACGTTGACCAGCATCGCCCGTGCCTCGGCGTCCTCGAACACCCGGATGTTGAGGTCGGTGTCGTCGGTGGCGGCGATCGCGATCAGCGCGCCGTCCAGATCGCCGGTGGCGTACTCGCGCCGCTCCCACCGAATCGAGCCCTCGAGCGCGAGCTGCACCAGCTCCGGATGCGCCTCGGGCGCGATCAGCGTCACGTCGGCGTCGCAGGCCAGCAACCCCTCGACCTTCTCCAGGCCGACATCACCACCGCCCACCACCACGCATCGCCGGCCGGACAGCCGCAGGCAGGCGATGTAGAACGGCGTTTCCAGCATGCCCTGAACGCAGGACTGATCGCAGGTGCCGAGCCGCAGCTGGCAGACGCACTCCTTTCCGCGGTAAGCCTGAGCGGGCATCGTCTACGAGGGTACCGCCGCCGAACTTTGGCGCTGAAGCTGACAAATACGTGGCACCAGCGCCAAAGTCCGGTGTCTACCGTCGGATCGCGTCGCGCGCGAGGCGCGCCCCGAGCCGGGTCAGCGGCACCGCACCTTCCCGCAGGGCGCGCCTGCGCGCGGCGGCCGGTCTGTACAGCAGCTCAGCGGTCGCGCGCAGCGCCTTGCCGAGCGTCTCGTCGTACGGGTGCCACCAGGCGTCGCGCACGGCCGATGGCTCCCACGTGCGCAGCTTCACGTTCACGCACTCATACAGGCCGAACTTCGAATGGGTCCGGCCGAGGCCGGACTCCTTGACCCCGCCCCAGGCGCACTGGCACGCGCCGTGGCTGAACATGTGGTCGTTGATCCACACCATCCCGGACTCGATCCGGCCGGCGATCCGCTCGCCGCGGGCGCGGTCGGCCGTCCACACCGAGGCGCCCAGACCGAACTCGGAATCGTTGGCCAGCGTCACCGCCTCCTCCTCGGAGTCGACCACGATGATCGGGAGCACCGGGCCGAAGATCTCCTCGCGCATGATCCGCATGTCGTGCGTCACGCCGGTCAGCACAGCCGGCGCATAGAAGGCGCCTTCCAGCCCGGCCGGCGGCTCGACCGGACCGCCGCAGTGCAACTCGGCCCCCGCCGCCACCGCGTCGTCGACCAGCGAGCGCACGATCTCGAGCTGCTCGGCCGACACCATCGGTCCGATCTCCGTGTCCCAGCTCATCGGGTCGCCGACCCGCAACCGCCGCGCGCCGGCAACCACACCGGCGATGAACCGATCGGCCACCGGGCGCATCACGTACACGCGCTCGATCCCCGAGCAGGTCTGGCCGGCGTTGGCGAAGCCGCCCCACAGCGCGCCGGCGATGGCGTGCTCCCGATGCGCGTCGTCGAGGACGATCATCGGGTCCTTGCCACCCAACTCGAGCACCGATCCCTTCAGGCGCCGGGCGCACGCCTCGGCCACCGACCGCCCGGTCTGCACCGACCCGGTGAAGAACACCTTGGCCACGCTCGACTCGGCCAGCGCGGCGCCGGTGCCGGGACCGTGGACGACCCGGACGAGACCGGCGGGCACGCCCGCACGCTCAAGCACAGAAACGATCCGTTCCCCGATCAGCGGCGTCAGCGACGCCGGCTTCAAAATCACGCCGTTGCCTGCCATCAGCGCGAGCCCCACCTCGCTGAGCGGGATGCTCCACGGGTAGTTCCAGGGCGAGATGACCCCGATCACGCCCAGCGGCTCGTAGACGAACGCCGAGCGTTTGGTCTTGAGGAACAGCTGAGGCATCGCGACCTTCTCCTCGGCGAGGATCTCGGCGCCGGCCTTCGCGATCCACCTGAGCGCGTCGACCGTGGGCAGGATCTCCATCGAGAACGCCTCATTGCGCGGCTTGCCCTGCTCGCGCGCGATCAGGTCGCGGATCTCGTCGCACTCGTCGAGCACCACCTGGGCCGCGCGCTCCAGATATGCGCCTCGTTCCTGCAGACTCAGCCGCGCCCAAGCCGGCTGGACATCGGCCACAGCGTCGACGATGCGCTGGACGTCCTCGGGCGGGGTCACGGAAACAGTCCCGACCAGCTCTCCTGTGGCGGGGTTGAACGATTCGAGGTGGGCCAGAGCGGTGGCGGTCACCGGCCAGAGGCTACCGCTGCCGGCTCGTGCAGATGTTTCCTGAACGATCCGCCACAGTTTCAGAGCCTACGCCAGGCCCCGCGCGCGGCGGATCTCGTTTAGCCGCTCGCGGAGCAACGCCTCGGCGTCGTCCGGCTCGTAGAAGCGCTCGCCGATCGCCGCGTCGGGCATCAGCTCCTGCGGCGAGAAGTGCCCGAGCCGGCGGTGCGGGTTCTCGTAGCCACCGTCACTGCGGGTCGACGAGCGCAACCACGGCGGCGGGAGCTCCGCCCCGTGCTCGCGGATGAACCCGCGCGCCGCCCCCACCGCGCGCTTGGCCGCGTCGGACTTGGGTGCCAGCGACAGGTAGATGGCGGCCTGGGCCAGGGCGAACTGGCACTCGGGCATGCCCACGTGCTCGACCGCGGCCGCCGCTGCCGTCGCCACCAGAAGCGCCTGGGCATCGGCGTTCCCGATGTCCTCCGACGCCAGCACGACCATCCGGCGGACGATGAACCGGGGGTCCTCGCCCCCCTCGAGCATGACCGCCAGGTAGTACAGCGAGGCATCGGGGTCCGAGCCGCGCGTGGCCTTGATCCAGGCCGAGATCGTGTCGTAGTGGCGGTCGGCCTGGCGGTCGTACAGCAACGCGCGCCGCTGCAGCGCATCCTCGGCCGCCGCCAACCCCACCACGCCATCCCCACCGATCGTCTGACAGGCCAGCTCGAGCGCGTTCAACGCCGTCCGCGCGTCGCCCGCCGACCGCGCAGCCAGGAACTCGAGTGCCTCGGGCTGCGCACGGCCGGCCGGGCCGCACTCGCCGCGATCCAGCGCACGATCGAGCAGCACCCGCACCTGCGCCGGCGTCAACGCCTCCAGCTCGTACACCCGAGCGCGCGACAAAAGGGCCGAGTTGACCTCGAAGTACGGGTTCTCGGTCGTCGCCCCGATCAGCGTCACCAGCCCCTCCTCGACCGCCGGCAGCAGCGCGTCTTGCTGGGCCTTGTTGAAGCGATGGATCTCGTCCAGGAAAAAGATCGTCTTGCGGCCGCCCGCCGCCAGGCGCTGGCGGGCGCGGTCGATCACGCCTCGCACCTCGGCGCGGCCCGCCTGGACCGCGCTCTCCTCCTCGAACGCCGCGTCCGAGGCCTCGGCGATCAGCCGCGCCAGCGTGGTCTTGCCGCTGCCGGGCGGCCCGTGCAGGATCATCGAGTGCGCATGTCCCTCCTCGATCGCGCGCCGCAGCGCCGAGCCGGGCGCGAGCAGGCGATCCTGTCCTACGAACTCCTCCAGCGCGCGTGGCCGCAGGCGTGTGGCCAGCGGCGCGTCCGGCAGCGTGGCCGCCTGGGCCGGCGCAACCGGCGCCTCGTCGTCTCCGAACAAGCGCTCCATATCAAAAGTATGGAGCGCCGCCGGCATAGGCCTCCCGCAGGAGGCCAATCAAATACCCTGCCCACCATGAGCGATGACTGGCGGCTGAGGGTCGAACTGTTCGACGACGGCGCGGCGAAGGCGCTGACCGAGCGGCTCGAGGCCGAAAGCCTTGGCGAGGACCTGCAGAAGTCGTTCGGCGACCGCCTGATCGTCTCCGGCGACGGGCCCGAGGTGCTCGTCTATGCCGGTCGACGCGAGCAGGCCGACGCCGCCGCCGACGCGATTCGCGCCGTGGCCCAGGAGCACGGCTGGGACATCGAACTCGAGCTCAGACGCTGGCACCCCGAGGCGGAGGAATGGGAGGACCCGGGCAAGCCGCTGCCCGCCACCGACGCCGAGCGCGCCGCCGAGCACGCGCGGCTCATCGGGCGCGAGCGCGACGAGACGGCCGAGCGCGGATACGCCGAGTACGAAGTCAAGGTGCACTGCTCCTCGCATCGCGACACGGTCAAGCTGGCCGACCGGCTTCGTGACGAGGGCCTGCCGATCGCCCGGCGCTGGAAGTACCTGCTGGTGGGGGCGCGCGACGAGGACGCGGCGAACGCGCTGGCCGAGCGCCTGCGTGCTGAGGCCCCGCCCGGCGCCACCGTCACCGCCGAGGTCAGTCAGCGAGCCGCGTGGGACGACGATCCGGGCCGCGGCTCATTCGCGATGTTCGGCGGCCTCGGCGGGTAGACGGCTCGGCCCCCGCCCTCCCTGATGCGACGCACCGGCCGTGGCGACGTCCTCGGCGTACGTGAAGCGCGCCCGGGCCAGGAACACGCCGGCCGCCGCCAGCGTCGAGAGCAGGATGAGGAAGCTGATCTCAAGTCCCCGGGCCTCGCTCGGCGATACGCCACCGGCATGGGTGCCGATCGGCGCTTGCGCCGGGACGATCCCGGCGATCAGCTGCGACAGGCCGCCGAACACGAGCGGAGCCAGGGCCTGGGCGAGCGAGCGCACGAAGGTTCGGACGCTCTCGGCGCGGCCCCACAGCCCGGCGGGCATGATGTCGAGCCGGGCCGCGTCGAGCGGAGGATTCGCCGCCGAGAGGAGTGACGCCCCGGCCACGTCAAACCACAGCGCCGGCGTCAGGTGGCTGCCCAACACACCGGGAATGAGCAGCGCCGCCGCGGCGAGATAGCAGAGCGCCGGCACCCAGACCCGCGCCTCGACGAACCCCCGTCGGACCATCGTGTCGGTCACCCGGCCGCTGACGAGCGTGCCGATCATCGCTCCGCCGACCAGCGCCGCCAGCACCACCTCGGCTGTCGCTTGGTTTACGTGATAATGGCCGCGGACGAACAGCAGCGCGAACGTCGACAGGCCGGAGAAGTAGAAGTAGCCGAGCGACGAGCTGACGATCAGGTGGACGTTGGTCGGGATCGACATGATGTAGCGGACCGAGCGCGCCAGGGGCATCTCCCGTGGGTCCTCTCTCAGCACGAGATCCGGGTTGGGCTTCACGCCTCGCTGCTGGGCGGCCTGGTGGGCCAGGTCGTCCTCGTCCGGAGCCTCCGCGCCGGACTGCTCCCACTCCCATTCTTGGTCGGCTGCGGCCTGCGCCGCCGCCTCGTGCAGATCGGCCACGCCCGGCTTCAGTCGGCTCTGGCCGCCCCGCAGCGGCTCGGGGACGGTGCGCCACAGCTCGCGCGCGAGGAAGAAGCCCGGGATGGCCAGCAGCGCGAACGCCGCGCGCCAGTCGATCAGGCTGGCCACGCTGCTTGAGATGATGAATCCGACCGCGGTACCGGCAATCTCGCCGCCGAGGATGTAGGCGTAGATCTGGCCGCGTTCGCGCGCCGGGAAGTAGTCGCCGGTCAGCGAGGCGATGGCCGGCCCCGCCGTGGCGGCGACGGCGCCGAGCAGCAGGCGCGTCAGCAGCAGGCCGCCGTAGCTGCCGGCAAACGCGCTTATCAGGGAGGCCACGCTCCACAGCACGATGCTCGCAGCCAGCATCGGCACCCTCTTGAAGCGGTCCACGACCAGCCCGACGGGGATCGTGAACACCGCGCCGACGAGCAGCGACACCGCCGCGAGCAGCCCGATCTTGGCGTTCCCGATGTGCAGCGCGCTCTCGAGCTGAGGCGCCACCGCGCCGACCGTCGCGCTGTCGGCGCCGTTGAGGGCCAGCACGGCCCCGAACAAGACGATGACTCGCGCGCGCGCCGGGCCGCCGACCCGCTTGACCACCTCGCCGCGCAGCTGCCGGCCTGTCCAGCGGCCCGCCCGCCACAACGCGGCGCTCGCACGCGCGAGCATCCCGCGCTCGCCCCGCCCCGAGGCCATCCCGCCTCAGTCCTCGGTGACCGGCTCGCGCTGCTCGTCGTCGGCCATGCGCCAGCCGCGCACCGTCGAGCGAAGCGTGAAATAGCCCCCGATGCCCGGCAGCGTAGGCAGCCAGAACGAGATCGCCCGGTAGGCCAGCACCGCGATCACGGTCCGGCCGGCGGGCACGCCGAACGCCGCGAAGGCGCCGATCATGC
Source organism: uncultured Solirubrobacterales bacterium (assembly GCA_963719355.1). Taxonomy (GTDB): domain Bacteria; phylum Actinomycetota; class Thermoleophilia; order Solirubrobacterales; family Solirubrobacteraceae; genus Palsa-465. The sequence continues at coordinate 8,763 of CAVRBZ010000004.1, forward strand.
CGCCCTCCACGCCGCCGATCCCGCCGGGCAGCGGCAGCAGGCTCCCCAGCGTGCCCAGGAAGTAGCCCATGATGAGAACCGCGACCGGCACCACGCTGCCGAAGGCCCGGAACGACGCGCCCAGCACGGCGATGTCGAAGCCCCAGTAGCCGACCGCGCCGAGCAGGCCCCAGTGCCCTTCGCGGATCAGCCCGAGCGCCGTGCGGACGCCCATGCCGAGCGTCGCCGGCAAGGTGGCAAATCGGCTCGCCAGCCGTCCGATGCGTCCTTTCCTGTGTGACAGCCGCTCCAGGCGCCGCTCGAAGTCGTCCGGGAGCAGGCCCATGGCCGCCCCCAAGCCCAGCGCCACCGCGCTGAGAATGGCGGGAACCAGGGTCAGCGCGGTCGGCCCCTGCCCACCGAACGCCCCCGTCCACAGACCGAGCCCGCAAACGATCATCGCGAGCAGGTAGATCGAGTACTGGATCGAGTAGTTCGCGGCCATCCGGCAAGCGATCGTCCTCGACGACATCCCAGCCCGGCGCAGCGCCCACACCGTGACCGCCACGCCGCCCGCGCCGGCCGCGGCGAGCAGCCGGATGGCGGCGATGCCGGCGAGCGGGATCTCGACGCTGGCCCGCCAGCCGAGGCGCGGCGTGTCCCGCGCGAACACGGTTCGGAACAACACCGCGTAGCTGGCCACGGACAGGAACTCGAGCCCGGCGGCGAGCGCCAGCCACAGCGGGTTGCCGCGGCTGATTTGACCCCACGTCTGGTGCAGGCCGGCGAACTTCGGGATCAGGAAGTACAGCCCGACGATCGCCGCGAGGATGAACAGCATCGCGATCACGAGGTTGCGCCGCGTGACCGGGCCGGTCGGGCCCATCGTCGGCATCTCGGGCAGGCGGACGTCGATGTCCTCGTCCTCGTCGGGCATGAGGTCAAACGCGGCCTGCGGCTCTTCAGCCGACGCCGGCTCGTTTCGGTCCCGCATCGGGTGAATTTCGCCGCCCATATGCAGAGTCTCCCGATCTCACGTTACCCCTCCGCTTGATCCGCACGCGCACGGCCCACCGGCAGCGCCGCCTACCCTGTTCGTCGATGGAGTCGTTCGACCTTCGTGCGATCCCGCTCGAGCAGACGCGCGCGCTGCGTCGAGATGTGCTGCGCCCCTACATGACGGTCGATGAACTGGCCGCGCACGAGCCCGCCGGCTCGGTCGCGTTCGGTGCTTTCGCGGGCGGGGAGCTCGTGGCCGTGGGACTGGTCGGGCCCGACGGCGAGCCCGGCGACTGGCGCGTGCGCGGGATGGCGACCCGGCCCGACGCCCGCGGCCGCGGCGCCGGCTCGGCGATCCTGCAAGCGCTCGTGCAGCACGCGAGCGAGCGCGGCGCCACGCGCGTGTGGTGCCACGCCCGCACGCCGGCGCGCAGGCTGTACGAGCGGGCGGGGTTCGTCGTTGCCTCGGAGGAGTTCGAGCCGCCGCGGATCGGTCCGCACTACCGGATGGAGCTGGCGGTCGAACAGACGCTGCACCGCGCCACCGGCTAGGCTTCCGCGCCGTGGCGAGGACGGTTCGGGTCGAGCGGGTGCAGACGCCCGATGGCGTGATGGACGCCCACGTCTCTCTGCCCGAGTCAGGCTCCGGCCCCGGGATCGTCGTGATCCAGGAGATCTTCGGCGTCGGCGGCTACATCAAGGAGTCGGTGGACCGGCTCGCCGGGCTCGGCTACGTCGGATTGGCTCCCGACCTGTACTGGCGGATCGAGCCGGGGATCGCGCTGGAACACGACGAGGCAGGGCTCGGCGAGGCGTTCGAGACCGTGCAGAAGCTCGACCAGGAACTCGCCGTGCGTGACTCGATCGACGCCCTCAAGGCGCTCCGCGAGCTTCCCGAGGTCACCGACAAGCGCGCGGGCGTGCTGGGCTTCTGCCTGGGCGGCACGCTGGCCTTCCAGGTTGCGATCCAGGACGACCCCGACGTCGCCGTCTGCTACTACGGATCGGGCATCGCCGGCGCACTCGACAGCGCCGAGGCGATCTCCTGCCCGGTCCTGTTCCACTTCGGCGGCCAGGACCAGTACATCCCGCGCAACCAGATTGATCGCGTGTGCGCCTACGCGGATTCACACCCGGACATGGAGTGCCACATCCAGGAGGACGCCGGCCACGCCTTCGACAACCACGAGGCACCGATGTTCCACCAGCCCGCGGCTGCCGCGCGCGCGTGGGAGGCCACGAGGGCGTTCCTGGCGCACACGCTCCCAGCGTGACACGCCCGCTCGCGCCAGCCTGAGACTCCCCGCTCGCGCCAGCCTGAGAGGCCCGCTCGCGCCAGCCTGAGACGCCCGATCGCGGCCTCGCGTTCGTCGAGTCCACGCGCGAGACGCCTGCGGTAGCGGCTATCGCCCCACCAGCGCCAGCGCCTCCTCGTGCAACAGGCCGTTCGTGGCCAGCGCATCGCCACCCTCGGCGGTGGGCACGCCGCCCAGGTCGGTGAAGGTCCCGCCCGCCTCCTCCACGATCACCTGCGGCGCCGCCAGATCCCACAGCGACACGACCGGCTCACAGCCGATCTCAGCCACGCCCTCGGCCACCAGCATGTAGATCCAGAAGTCGCCGAACCCGCGCGTGCGCCAGCAACGGCGGGCCAAGCCCAGCAGCCGGTCCAGACCGCCCGGGAAATCCTCCCACCCGTCGAATCCCGACACGCACAGCTGGGCGTCCTCGAGCGCGCGCACCACCGAGACCCGGAGCGGGCGCGGCCCGCCCGACAGGCCGTCGGAGCCGAACGCGCCGATCCCGCGGGCGGCCCACCAGCGGCGGCCCAGCGCCGGCGCCGAGACGACGCCGATCGTGGTCTGGTCGCCTTCCTGGAGCGCCAGCAGGGTCGCCCACACCGGAATCCCCCGCACGTAGTTCTTGGTCCCGTCGATCGGGTCGACGATCCAGCGCCGGCCGCCCGGAGCTCCGGACGAGGATCCGAACTCCTCGCCCACGATCGCGTCCCCCGGCCGGACCGAGGCGAGGCGCTGGCGCAACGTGCGCTCCACCGCGGTGTCCGCCTCGCTCACCGGCGTGAGGTCCGGCTTGGTCTCGACCACCAGGTCGGCCGCGCGAAATCGCTCCAGCGTGATCGCATCGGCCACGTCGGTCAGCTCGAGCGCCAGCGCCAAGTCCTCCGAGGAAGCAGCCACGGCCCGGATCCTACGCGCCAGGTCGCTACCCTCCCGCCTCCATGGCCGCCGACGACCTCGAGCGCGAGACGACCGACGTCCTGCGCGAGCTCGTGCGCTTCAACACCGTCAACCCGCCCGGCAACGAACGCCCGGCGATCGAGTTCCTGGCCGAATACCTGCGTGCGGCCGGCTTCCACACCGAGCTATTGGCCGCGGACGCGGACCGGCCGAACCTGGTCGCGGATCTGTCCGCAGACCGACGGGGCGCAGGGCACACCCTGTGCTACCTCGGCCACGTCGACACGGTGCTAGCCGATCCAGCCGAGTGGACGCACGACCCGTGGTCCGGCGACGTCGCGGACGGCTTCCTGTGGGGCCGGGGCGCGCTCGACATGAAGTCGCAGGTGGCGGCGGAGGCGGTCGCGGCGGCGACGCTTGCCCGCGGCGGCTGGCGCCCGCGATCCGGCACCCTGAGGCTCGTGTTCGTCGCCGACGAGGAGACCGGCGGCGACGTCGGCGCGCACTGGCTGACCGACACCCACCCCGATCGCGTGCGCTGCGACATGCTCCTCAACGAAGGGGGCGGCGAGTCCTTCGAGTTCGCCGGCCGACGCCGCTACGGCGTGTGCTGCGCCGAGAAGGGGATCTTCCGCTTCAAGCTGACCGCGCGCGGCGACGCCGGCCACGCGTCGCTGCCCAGGACCGGCGACAACGCGCTGCTCAAGCTCGGACCGGTGCTCGAGCGGATCGCCGGCGCCCAGCCGTCGTTCGACCTGACCGAGGCCCCGGCAGCGCTGCTGCGCGGGCTGGGCTTCGATTCCGAAGACCCCGCGACTGCCCTTAACCGGATCGCCGCCGCCGAGCCCGGGCTCCTCACCCAGGTCGAGCCGATGCTCGGCGTGACCCTCGCCCCGACCATGGCCCACGCCTCGGAAAAGATCAACGTGATCCCCTCGCGCGCCTATCTCAAGGTCGACTGCCGGGTGCCGCCGGGGCTGGGCGAGGACGCCGCGCGCCGACGGATCGCCAACGTGCTCGGCGACACGGCGGACGGGCTCGAGATCGAATTCACCGAGACGGTGGTCGGCAACGCATCACCGCTTGAGAGCCCGCTGATGGACGCGATCGACGGCTGGGTGCGCGCCAACGATCCGGACGCCGAGACCGTTCCGCTGATCCTCCCCGGATTCTCCGATTCGCGTTGGTTCCGCGAGCAGTTCCCCGACTGTGTGGCCTACGGCTTCTTCCCCCAGCGCCACATGACCCTGGTCGACACCTCGCCGCTCGTCCACAACGCCGACGAGCGGATCGACGTGCGCGACCTCGGCTTCGCCACCGCCTGCTACCGCGACCTGGCGCGCGAGCTGCTCGGCTGAATCCCCCCGCAGGCGCCCAGATCCGCCGAGCGCCTGGGAAGAAACTCCAGGATGGACCTGGTTTATCCCAAGCGCCACCGTCACCCGCGCCGCGCGTACCCCTGGTCGCGGCGGCCGCCGCCGATCGGCTCATAGAACAGGTAGTTGCCGATCCAGTCGGTGTAGTGAGCCCCGGGTGAAGCCACCGGATGGAAGCTCGCCGCATCATTGGTATTGCCGCTGCCGTTGTACCGCGGGATCTCGGGGTACGGATACACGGGTCGGGTCGTGGTGCTGCCGTACTGAACCGTGAGTTGGCTCGGTGCCGTCCCGTCCTCGGCCCACTGCACCATCGGATAGATCATGTCCGGGACGGTTGCGCCGGCGTAGCTCCCGCCGCAGTGATACACCGACGGCACCATGAACAGCCGTGCGAACTGCTGCGTCGAGCCCAGCCCACCCATTCGCCGCGACAGCACGTCGTAGTAGTCGACGGTGCCGGATGGCGGGATGCCGTTGTCGGACCATCCCTGCCACATGATCAGCTTTCCGCCGTGTGCCCGAAACGCCCGCAGATCGGTCGACATCGCGTCCCAGATGTCGGCCACCGGGAACATCGAGCGGAATCCGGCGTCGTCGAAGCGCCACTGGAACGGATCCGGCCCGAGCTGCCCGACCGGCAGGAGCTGGTAGCGCAGGTAGGGCAGCGACAACCCGAAGTAGTCGAGCGACGCGGTGGTCGGCACCTTGCCGCCATTCGCGCTCGGCGGCAGCTCGAACGCCGACCATCCGAGCTCGGACCCGTACGGTAGCCCGCCCGGGTAGAGCAGCCGTCCCTGGGGATCGGAGGGTCCGGCGTAGAACTCGCGCACGACCCGCACCTGCGCCGGAGTCAGGCACGACGCGTTGTCGACCCCGGACGGACACTGAATGCTGGCCGGATCAAACCGGCAGTTCTGCGGATCCGTGATGATCCCGTCGTTCACCCCGTCATCCCCGGCGCACGCCTTGATCACCGCGGCGTGGAGCGCCGGCAGCTTGTCGTCAGTGAGGATCGCGTTTCCCTGAGCGTCGGTGTTGACCCGCACGTCCCATGTCTGGTGTTCGGCGTTGAGCGGCCCCGCGATGATCTCTGGCGCACCCGCGATGATCCCGTTGAATTCGTCCGGGTAGCGCTCGGCCATCTCCATCGCCTCGCGCCCGCCGTCCGAGCAGCCGTTGTAGTACGAGCGGTTGGGCGGCTGGCCGTAGAAGTAGTTGATGATGTAGCGCGCCACCGTGTACAGCGCCTGCTCTGACTGATATCCGTACTCCAGTCGCAGCTTCTGATCGTTGAAGGCAAACAGCCCGCCCCCGCCGAGGCCACCGGAGCTGACGTGGCCTTCGTCGTCGGTGGCCATGGCGAAGTCGCCGCCCAATTGGGCGTCGCACGACGGGAACGTCTGGCCCGACACGGTCCCGCAATAGCCGCCGCAGCCGTTCTGCAGGTAACGCCCCTGCCATGTCTTGGTCGGCAGCTGGAGGTCGAAGTGGGTCTGCGGCGCGATCATGCCCTTCACGTCGCAGTACTCGGGATTGGCCGGGGTGGTGGCGTTCCCCGGCGAAGCCGGGACCACGGTCGCCGACGCGACCGCGGTCGGATACCGCGGCAGGCCGGCGAGCGAAGCGAGGCTGGCGACCGAGGCACACGTCTGCTTGGCCGAGATCGTCGGACTGGTCGCGGCGAGCTTGGCTGACGCCTGGACCAATCGAGACTGCGCCGCACCCGCGACGCCGCCGCTCGCCGACGTCAGCAGCACGACCAACACAACCGCCGCCGAGACGCCCAGGACCGACACGCTCCACGCGCGGTGAGCATGAATTCGCTTCAGCATCTTGTCCCTCCCTCGTCCAGACAAGCTCAGGCTGACCGGTGCCGTGAAATGGTTGCGCGGGCACCGCACGGCCGCAACCAACCGTGCGCCGACGGTCAAGAAGAGGAGCGCGAATAGACTTCGGCCCATGGCGACGCAGACCCAAACGCGCCTCGATCCGGCCATCTTCCGGCTGCCGGTCGAGCGGATCAGGCAGGGCTACTACTCGGATGCGTACTTCGTCTATACGAAGGCCACGCTCGAGGCCGAGAAACACCACCCCCACGTCACCATGCAGGTGTTCCAGAAGAGGGAGTCGGTGCTCGGCGGGATCGACGAGGCGATCGCGGTCCTCAAGCTCTGCTCGGGCCACGAAGAAGACGGCACGTGGATCACCGGCTGGAACGACCTCGAGGTGCACGCGCTACGCGAAGGCGACCAGATCGCCTCGCGCGAGACGGTCATGACCATCGAGGGCGACTACAGCCTGTTCGCCCACCTCGAGACCGTCTACCTCGGCACCCTCGCGCGCCGCTCGCTGATCATGCGAAACGTCCTCCAGGTGGTCGAGGCCGCCGGAGGCAAGCAGATCTTCTACTTCCCCGCCCGGCACGATCACTGGCTGGTCCAGACCGGCGACGGCTGGAGCGCCCACGTGGCCGGCGCGATCGGCGTCTCGACCGACGCCCAGGCCTCCTGGTGGGGCGGGCGGGGGATGGGCACCGTCCCGCATGGGCTGATCGCGGCTTACCACGGCGACACGGTCAAGGCGGCGAAGGTGTTCGCCGATCGCTACCACCAGGACATGAACATCACGGTGCTGGTCGACTTCGAGAACGACTCGGTCAGGACCGCGCTCGAGGTGGCCGACGCGCTCGGCCCCCAGCTGTGGGGCGTGCGCCTGGACACCAGCGAGGACCTCGTCGACCGCTCGCTGTGGAGCGAGATGGGGGCATTCAAGCCGACCGGCGTCAATCCACGGCTGGTCGAGAAGGTGCGGGGCGCGCTCGACGAGGCCGGCCACAGAGACGTCCACATCGTGGCCAGCGGCGGCTTCACGGTCGACCGGATTCGCGAGTTCGAGGCCAAGGGCATTCCCGTCGACGCCTACGGCGTGGGCTCGTCGCTGATCCGCGGCGACAACGACTTCACCGCCGACGTGGTGTGCGTGGACGGACGCCCCTGTGCGAAAACCGGACGGCGCTATTCGCCGAACCCCCGGCTGGAGAGGGTTGAGTGAACCGGCCCGCGTCGGAAATGCTGGCGACGATCGACCACGTCGGCGTGGCCGTCGAGGACATCGAGGTGGCCCTGTCGCTCTACCGCGACACGCTCCAGATGCCCCTGATCCACCGCGAGACCGTCGAGGCCCAGGGCGTCGACGCGGCGCTGCTCGAGGTCGGCGACTCCCACATCGAACTGCTCCAGCCCCTCGGCCCGGACACCACCGTCGGCAAGTTCCTGACCCGCCGGGGCTCCGGCCTGCACCACGTCGCCTATCGCGTGCCCGACATCGCCCAAGCCCTCGGCACGCTGAGTGCCGTCGGCCTGCGACTGATCGACGAGCGCCCGCGCACCGGCATCCGTGGCTCCCAGGTAGCCTTCATTCACCCCTCATCGACCGGCGGCGTGCTCACCGAAATCGTCCAACCCTGATATGCCAGACGACAAGCCCCAGAAGATCTCGATCGGCTTCGACGGCGGCCAGGTGCTCAGCGCGCGAGTCCAGCCGGGCCAGCTCACCGAGCTGCGCAAGGCGCTTGGCACGGACGCGTGGTGGGACCTGACCGCCGAAGACGGCACGATCGCGCTCAATCTCAAGCGTGTGCTGTACGTCCTGGTGGACCACGAGGACCACCGGGTGGGGTTCGGCACGCGCTAGCCCCCGGGTGGGGTTCGGCACGCGCTAGCCCCCGGGTGGGGTTCGGCACGCGCTAGCCCCCGGGTTAGGTGCCCACCAGAACTCGACCCGGCGCGCTCACCGGGCTTGACACCCGGTGCGTTCATGGCGTGAACGTCAATCGCACAACTCGGGCCCATCCGAGCCCGGCATCGCCCTGCTACCCTCAAACACGAAATGGATTTCGTACCCATGGATGGGCGCGATCCGGGGCACTCCGAGGTTCTGGACGGACCTGACGCTGACGTGACCGTGGTCATCGCCGATGACGACGTTGGCACGCGGATCGGCGTGCGCCGCGTACTGAACTCGGGCGGCGTGAAGGTCCTCGCGGACGTGAGTAGCGCGTCGGAGGCGGTCGCAGCAGCCCTGGCCGGGCGTCCCGAGATCTGCGTGCTCGCAACCGAGATTCCTGGAAACGGAATCCTGGCCGCGGAGCAGATCAGGCAGGCTCTGCCCGCGACGAAGATCGTGATGCTGAGCGCGTCCGAGCGCGAAGAGGAGATGTTCGCGGCTCTCAGGGCCGGGGCAGACGGGTATATGTCCAAGTCGATTTCGGCCGAGCAACTCCTGCAGGCGCTGCGCGCCGTAGCTGGCGGGGAAGCCGCGCTGTCGCGGCGGATGACCGCCCGGCTCATTCGCGAGTTCCAGACTCGGGGAAGCCGGAGGCGCCAGCAGATCACCGTCGAGGGGCAGCCTGTCGACCTCACGCCGCGCGAATTCGAGATCCTGGAGTGGATGCGTCGCGAGGAGCCGACAGCCAAGATCGCCGAACGGTTCCGGATCTCCGAAGTGACCGTGCGGCGCCACGTCTCCGTGATCGTGCGCAAGCTCGGCGCCCGTGATCGCCGCGCCGCGATCCAGTTGCTCAGCGCCAGCTCACCGTAAAGGCTTTCGCCAGCCCGGCGCGGTGCTACGCGGCGGCTTGTACCTGCGGGGGCTGATCGAGCAGGGCGAGCGCAAATCGCTTGAGGCCCCTGCTCGATCGGCTCGATGAGGAGGTCGACGCGCCTTCCACGACGGCCGACGGCGAGCCGATGACCTCCCGCTTCTGCTTCCTGCGCGTCCGCGCCGGCAACGAATGGGAGAAGGCCGACCCATTTCCCTGCGCGCGAGGAGTGGCTGATCGCCGACTGGCCAGACGCTAAAGAGCAGCCGACCGAGTACTGGAGCTCGGATCCGCCCCTCTCACGCGAAGGCGCTACGCGGGACGATAAGATCGCCTGATCCGCAGGTGCTTGCCGGGGGTGCCGCAGCCTGCGCTCTTCCGTCACGAGCACACACCGGGGTGGGTTGGAGATGCAGCGAGTAGGACGGCGCGCGGGTGTCAACTTACCCGACGTACATGAGCAGTCCTGGTCGCGGCTTCCTCCACAGCGGTAGCGGCGGTACGACTCGCCGCAACTGACTCGGGTGCCGCACGCAAGTCGCGCGGCACCCGAGCCTTGATCCCTGCTCGGCGGATTCCTCCCCCGAGGTCAGTCCCCCGCTTGGAACGGGACCGCGACCCGCGTCCCCGGCTCGAGGCCGCGGCCGCCGGGAAGCGGGACGCTAGCGACCACGCTCCGCAGCGTTCCCGTCCTGATGTTCAGGGTGCCCCACGTGATCATCGCTGGCCCGCGGGCCTGGTAGGTCGAGATCTTGACCTTCGCGTGCAACATGGGGTGATTCTTGCCGGCGGCAGCCGCGCGTGCTCGCTTGGGCAATTTAACCGCGATCCGAGCCGTGTGGCCCGTCTTGATCCGGAATGCCTTAGTGACCGTTTGTCCCTTGATTGTCAGCGCGAGTTTGCCGGTGCAGTAATTGCTCCGGGGCGCCGCGTTGCATTTCAGGGATACGATCGCGGTCGCGCCGCGATTGAGATTCACGGTCACGGGCCGCACCTGGATGACCACGCTCCCTACGCTCTTGCTGCCTGCCGAGGTGGCTGGCGGCTGGGGCGTGGTGGGCAGGGTCGCGACTCCGGCCGGCCCGATGCTCAGCCCACCGGGATTCGTCGGCGCCGGGCCGCTGGCCGGAGGAACGGCAGGCGGCTTGGGCGCAGGCGGCTTAGGCGCAGGCGGCTGCTGGAGAACAGGTACAGCGGTCAAGCTGTAGTCGTCCGTCGTGAGCGAGCCATTGGCGATCAGCGCCAAGCCGAAGCTCAGGCCGGTCGCCCCGGCCGGCACGGGCGGCGTCGTCCACGTGGCCTGCGTCCAGGCCGAGGCCGCGGCGAACCACGGGCTCGACGTCCAGTAGTACCACGCCCCGGCGCTGTCGCGGTAGTAGAGCGCGAACTGCGTGGTCCCGGTGGACTTGTACCAGGTGCCCAGGTTGTAGGCCGTTCCCGGCGTCACCGTCGGAGCGCAGCCCCCCAGGTCAAACGTCGGCAGGAGCTTGGCGTCACCGGACGTGTATCCGGTGATGTTCAGGTTCATGGCGTTGGCGCCGCTGTGCGCGTCGGTGGTGTTCGCCCACGTCGGCGTGTTGGTTCCCCAGCCGGCCCCTGTCCAGCACTGCGGGAAGGTGATCGTGGCAGGGGTTGTGGTAGCGCCAGGGTCAGGAGTGTTGGTAGGTACCGGGGTGCCGGGAGTCTCCAGCGACGGGTTGACGAGCCCGTGCGGCGTCGCCGGCGGACCCGAGACGCGCGGGCTTCACGGTTCCCCCGATCACGCTGTCGACCGTCTTTACCGAGACGTCCTGCTGCGTCTTGAGCCAGGACACGAAGCTCGTGAAGTCCGCCGGCGTGATCGACAGGCTGTCGCAGCCCGTGCCCGAGCAGAGGTGGTGGATCGTGAAGATGACCCAGCCCCCCTTCGCCTCGGCTTTGGTCACGACGTCCTCCATCTGCGCAACCGTCCAGGTGTTATCGAGCTCATCCACCGCGGCCAGGTCATAGGGGTCCTTGGGCGGGACCGTCTCCGAAAGCGCCGTGACACCCGCTTCGGAATGCGCCGACGCGATATCGCCCAAACCCCTGGCGCTGTTGAACCCGCAGTTCTTGACGTCCGTCTCAACCGCGGGGCTGAGCGCCGCGTACGGATAGGCAAACGACGTCACCTTGAAACCCCAGTTGGTCAGCGCGACCCGGCCGTCGCAGATCTGGCGGATGGCCTCATCCGACGGGACCGTGGTGAGATCTGGATGCGTGACCGTGTGGCCGGCAATCTCATTCCCGCCGGCCGCGATGCTCTTAAGGTTGTCAAGGGTCAGGTAGTTGGGCGCCCCGACGACGCCCGAGATGATGTAGAACGTACCCTTCACGCCGGCCTGCTGCATGATCGGCAACGCCTGCATCTGGTCCGCGTTGCCGTCGTCGAAGGTCAGCGAGACCGCGGTGGACGGCGCGGCCTCCGCCGCCGGCGCGAGAACGAGCCAGATCAAGGCCAACAGGAGGCACGCGACCAGACCCCCGCAAGCGAGGGATCTCGCCGTCGATCGCCCTCCCAGCGGGTTCCCGGCGACCGCCGAATGGTTGACATGAGACCTCACCATGACAATGCCCCCTTCAATACGTGTTTTCCAATCATGCTCCTAAACGCAATAACTGGCCAGCTCAACTGACACCCCCTGTGTAGACGCCGGCTTCATGCCGGACTGCTGCTCTTGTTATGCCTGATTTCGCTACATCGATGCGGTAAGGGGCATAGCCCCGCAACCTGCGAGCCATACCCGGACATCACGCATCGATGGTCGCCTTCAGACCGTTGACGTGAGTTTGGTGACCTGAGATGGATGTTCCTATAGGCCGACTGACCACATCTTCGTTCAGGAATGAACACGACCGAGCAGCACCAAAATGAACAGTGAAGCATCCGCGGAAGCGCGGTCTCGATTGGCAGCCGGTGCGGGTGCCGTAGCGCTCCGGCACCCGCAATCCGGCCAGTCCGACCGCCGATTCGCTCCGTCGGCGTCAGTCGGCGCTCCGTCCGCCAAACGTGTCCAACGTGAGCGGCGGCACCACGCGGGTTCCCGCCTTGAGACCGCGCCCGCCCGGCAGGTAGGAGCGACCGTGCGCGGTCCGCTTGTTGGCGTGGCCACGCTTGTGCGCGCGCCCACGCTTGTGGCCGTGTCGCGCCTTCTTGCCGACCGCCCGGCCCGTGACACTGCTCGCGGTGGCCGGCGCTACCTTCCGTACCCCGAAGTTCGTCGCCACCGCGCCGCTGGGGGCCAGGGTATAGTCGTCGGTCGTCAGCGAGCCATTGGCGATCAGCGCCAAGCCGAAGCTCATGCCGGTCGCCCCGGCCGGCACGGGCGGCGTCGTCCACGTGGCCTGCGTCCAGGCCGAGGCCGCGGCGAACCACGGGCTCGACGTCCAGTAGTACCACGCCCCGGCGCTGTCGCGGTAGTAGAGCGCGAACTGCGTGGTCCCGGTGGACTTGTACCAGGTCCCCAGGTTGTAGGCCGTTCCCGGCGTCACCGTCGGAGCGCAGCCCCCCAGGTCAAGCGTCGGCAGGAGTTTGGCGTCACCGGACGTGTATCCCGTGACGTTGAGGTTCATGGCGGTGCTGCCGCTGTGCGCGTCGGTGGTGTTCGCCCACGTCGGCGTGTTCGTTCCCCAGCCGGCTCCTGTCCAGCACTGCGGGAAGGGGGCGACTGCGCCGGGACTCTCCAGCGACGGGTTGACGAGCCCGTGCGGCGTCGCCGGCGGACCCGAAACGGCGGGCTTCACCGTTCCCCCCATCACGCTGTCGACCGTCTTCACCGAGGTCGTCGCGGGCCGGGTCTTGAGCCAGGACACGAAGCTCTTGAAGTTCGCCGGCGTGATCGACAGGCTGTCGCAGCCCGTGCCCGAGCAGAGGTGGTGGATCGTGAAGATGACCCAGCCCCCCTGCTTCTGGGCTTTGGTCACGACGTTCTCCATCTGCGCAACCGTCCAGGTGTTATCGAGCTCATCCACCGCGGCCAGGTCATAGGGGTCCTTGGGCGGGACCGTCTCCGAAAGCGCCGTGACACCCGCTTCGGAATGCGCCGACGCGATGTCGCCCAAACCCCTGGCGCTGTTGAACCCGCAGTTCTTGACGTCCGTCTCAACCGCGGGGCTGAGCGCCGCGTACGGATAGGCAAACGACGTCACCTTGAAACCCCAGTTGGTCAGCGCGACCCGGCCGTCGCAGATCTGGCGGATCGCCTCATCCGACGGGACCGTGGTGAGATCTGGATGCGTGACCGTGTGGCCGGCAATCTCATTCCCGCCGGCCGCGATGCTCTTAAGGTTGTCAAGGGTCAGGTAGTTGGGCGCCCCGACGACGCCCGAGATGATGTAGAACGTACCCTTCACGCCGGCCTGCTGCATGATCGGCAACGCCTGCATCTGGTCCGCGTTGCCGTCGTCGAAGGTCAGCGAGACCGCGGTGGACGGCGCGGCCTCCGCCGCCGGCGCGAGAACGAGCCAGATCAAGGCCAACAGGAGGCACGCGACCAGACCCCCGCAGGCGAGGGATCTCGCCGTCGATCGCCCTCCCAGCGGGTTCCCGGCGACCGCCGAATGGTTGACATGAGACCTCACCATGACAGCGCTCCCTGCCATACGCCTCTTTCATTACCGCACATCGCAACTCCTCTTTCCGGGGTCAACCAAGCTCTCGGTCTCGCATTCGACCTCTCGCAATCCGACCTCTCGCAATCTGACCTTTGGTGATCCTGATTCGCCACGTCCATGCGGCACCATCACAGGACCGCACCGCTGCGAGCGATGGCCCAACATTACGTATCGCGGGTCGTCTCTGAGACCTTTGGCGTCAGGTTACTTACCTGAGATCCACATGCCTATAGGCCGACTGACTACATGTTCGTTCAGTGATGAACACACCCACTTGGGATCCACCAGATGAACGGCCAAACGCTCCGCGATTTTTACACCATGCACCTGCGCGTGAGTTCAGGTCAAGCCGTTCGGGCGAAAGTCGGTGTTATCCATCGCCGGTATCCTGTATGCTCGACGAGCAATGAAGTTAGGTGCATCACGCAGGCTGTTTTATGGTCTGTGGCAACGAAGGTGGGTACTCACGGCGGTTCTGCTCGTCGTCGTGGTGGTGGCGGGCTGCGGCAGCAGTACCGGCACAACCGTGACTCATGCCGCGACATCCGCACCGAGCGGCAGCACCCTCTTCCACTTCCAAGTACACGCAGACAACAGCAGCCCCACGGACGGCGACTGGTCCGCGGTGGGCCGCGATGCTCCGCTGCTTCACCGCTCACGGGCTCATCGTCAAGGCCAAGCCCGGCACCGACCGAGCGCTCGTCACCGGGGCCGGCGTCGTGGAGGAAGACCACCTCATGCACGCCTCTGGCGTGGTGTACGAAGGGCCAATGAGCTACGTCATCAATACGATCCCGCGGCCCACCGCAGCGCATGAGCAGGCCTTCATTGACTGTGTCCACAGCGGCTTCGGCGCTGGGTGACCAGCCGCGCCCGCGAGGCGGCCATCACGGCTCAACGTGTCGCTGGCTGTGAGCTCGGGGTTAGTTGGTGACAGTTTGCGAGGGGTCGCGACGAGTTGGGCTGACCCAGCGCCCGGTCGACTTCTCGCGCCAGGCGCGCGGCAGCGTGTAGAGGGCTAGCGAGGCATCGATGATCCGCACTAAGACGAAGAAGAGACCGTAGAACAGGTACCGCGGCTTGCGTTCGGCGATCGCCATCCCGCAGGTGAGCAGGTAGTCCGGGATGAGTACGCCTATCGCGATGGTCTGTAGCGAGATGTGCGCGGCGAGGAACGCGTGGGCGCTCGCCGCCCACGACCAGTCCAGCGTCTGCGGGACGAGCTCGGGCAACGCCAGTATCAGGACGATGAAGGGCAACAAGACCAACAGGACGCTCGCCGCGAGCAGCTCGGCTAACAGCAGAACAAGCATCGCGGAGAAGAGATCCCAGCGGAGGCGATGGCGCCTCACCGTCTGCCAGAGCCCCAGCGCCCACCGCTTGACCTGGCGCGTGTAGTCACGCAGATTGTTGGGGTCCTGCGTGACCGCGATGCCGTCGAGCGTGAAACCAACCCGGCCCAGCCGCTTGCGGTAGACCTCGAACGTCATATTGAAGTCCTCGATCACCATGCCCGGCGCGTCGATCGAGATCTCGCCCAGGATGTCGGTGCGGTACAGACTCGCGAAGCCCGGCACGATGTGCGTCCGGTTGGACGCGCGCCACGTCTGGCCGTACTTGAGCAGCCGCTGGGTGAGCGAGTAGAGGCGGCTGCGGTGAGCCAACAGCAGCCTGCCCACGAAGGAGACCCCGGAGGTCTGCCAGTCGCTATGGGCGCAGCCGGCGACGGCGACGATCGCCGGATCGCCGAACAATGGCAGGGTGGCGTCGAAGTACTTGGCGTCCAGGCGCGTGTCCGCATCGAGCAGCAGCACCGCCTTGAAGCGCTCGAGCAGGTCGAAGCGGGTGATGCCCTGCAGGAGGGCTCCCGCCTTACCAAGGTTGGTCGCCGTCTCGATGACGTTGACTCCGATGCCGCGCGCGAGGGCGACCGTCCGATCGGTGGAGGCGTCTGAGACGATGAAGATCTGCGCGGTGGGGACGAGCTTCGCGAGCGCTGTCAGCGAGTCCTCGATGACGACCTCTTCGTTGTGTGCCGCCATCAGGACCGCGACGTCCGCGAGGGCGACCGGTCCCCGCGGCGGCTCGCTCGAGCCGCCTTCCTCGCCGTTACGCAACCGGGCGACAGGCCTCCGGGGCGAGCGCCGGCGGATCCTGCCATCGGCGCAGCGCAGCAGCCCGATCACCCCCCAGATCATGAAGTTGACCCCCAGGACGAGGATGACGAGCACCCAGACCGGGATCACGACCGACCGCCCGCAGTCGCACCCGCGCTCGTCGCCGGGACCTTCGTCCAGTGCTCGCGCAGCTTCGTCCAGGTGAGCGCATCCTCGTCTCCGAACATCCAGAGATAGACGCCGCCGATCCCGTGCCGGTGAGCAGCATCGAACTTCACGGAGGCCGAGTAGGCGTTCTCGAACCAGAGCTCGTGCTGCCGTCCGCGCCGATCGATGTAGCGTAGCCACGGCGACTGGCTCGCGGGGTCCCAATGGATCGGAACTGGGTGCGTCCTGAGCAGCCTGAGGACCTGCACCCACGTCACCGCCGTCCCCTTGCCGGCCGACCAGTCGTAGCCGTACAGGGGAATGCCGAGGATGATCTTCTTGGCCGGGATCTCGCGCGTGGCATACGACAGTACCTGGTTGACCCAGCCAATCGGGGCGACCGGGCCCGGGGACGACGTGGTCCAGTGGTAGTCGTATGCCATCAGGCGGACCTGATCCGCGGCCTGTCCGAGAGCTCGATAGTCCTGTGCCCGGTTGCGTTGGTCATAGCCCGCGTCGCTGGCCTTCGCAAACACGTCCACCGCGAGGAGCTTGCCTCGCTTGTGCAGGGCACGGGCGAGAGCAGCGATGAACGTTGAGAAGGCTTCCCGATCGCCCGCCCTCAGGTCCTCGTAGTCGATGTCGACTCCGTCGAGATGCTGTGCCGTGACAAGGCGAGTGATCGCCCCCACCTGCTGGCGCATTTGCCCCGCATCGTGCAACATCGGCGCGACGAGCTCGTACTGCCAGGCCCCGTCGCGGAAGTTGGCGATCGTAGGGACCAGCTTGAGACCGCTGGCCCGTAGCCTCGCCAGGGTGGCGCTGGCACTGGCGTCCGAGCCTCCGTCCAGCGGCGACACCGCGCCGGAGGCACTCACACCGTACATCCATGGCGACACCATGGTCAGCTCATGCTTGTTGGCGAGCACGGTGTTCAGCCCGCGGGAGAAGTTCCAGTACGGGACCACGGCCACCGCCTGCGGGATCGATTTCCCGCCGGGCGTCAACGTGGGGACCAGGAGGGCCTGCGCTGCGAACGTTGCCACCGCGACGAGTGCGGCGGCCAACAGCGTGCCGCGCCCGTGATAACCGTGTCCCTTTGCCGGCTGCCCGGCGTCGGCGAGGGAGGGCAACGGTGCTGGCCCTCCCTCCGCCGCCGAGCCGTCTGCCGCTCGTTCATGGCTCTGCGCCGGTTCCGAGATCGCGGCAGACGCCCCGAGCCGTCGGTCTTCGGACACCGCATTCCTAGGCGGCGACCGCGACTGTCTGGGCCGCGCTTTCGAGCTGGTCCCGGGCGACGTCGTTGACGATGTCGGTGAGTGAGCGGGTGGGATCGAAGCCGATCTGTTTGCGGGCGCGGGTGCAGTCGGGCACACGGCGCTGCATGTCCTCGTAGCCGGGGCCGTAGGCCTCTGAGTAGGGGACGTGGACGATCTCGCTGGCCGAGTTCGTGAGCGCGATCACCCGTTGAGCGAGTCGCTCGATCGAGACCTGCTCGGAGCTGCCGATGTTGAAGACCTGCCCGTAGGCTCGCTCGTCATCCATCAGCTTAATCAGGGCTGGGACGACGTCGTGGACGTGGCAGAAGCAGCGCACCTGCGAGCCCTCGCCGTAGACAGTCAGGGGCTCTCCGGCGAGCGCCTGAGACACGAACCGAGGGATGACCATGCCGTAACGGCCGGTTTGACGCGGGCCGACGGTGTTAAACGGGCGGACGATCACCGCCCGCAGCCCGAATTCAACGACCCGGGTGTAGGTGATGGTCTCGTCGATGGCCTTGGCCTCGGCGTAGGACCAGCGGCTCTTCAGCGGCGAGCCGGAGATCCGGTCATCATCTTCGCGCAGGCCGATCTTGGTGTTCTTGCCGTAGATCTCGCTCGTGGAGGCCACGAGGATCCGCGCCGCGTGGCGCTGGGCGCTGGCGACGACATTCTCGGTGCCATGCAGATTGGTGCGCAGGCTCTCCAGCGTCTTGTCCAGGATCGTGTAGGTTCCGACCGCCGCGGCGAGGTGATAGACGGTGTCGGCCTGGCCGACGAGTTCGTCGACCAGCGGCGCGTCGAGGATCGAGCCGTGCACTACGCGAAGCGCAGGGTGGTCCAGGACTTCGCCGAGGTTGCGCTCGCTGCCGGTGCTCATATCGTCGAGCACTGTGACGGTGTTCCCGGCTCCGAGTAGGCTTTCAGTGAGATGGGAGCCGATGAAGCCGGCTCCTCCCGTGACGAGGATCGTCATGCGTTGTGTCTCCTAGTCATGCGTTGGTGTCTATTTGAGAAGTTCCGACAGGCGGCCGTGAGCACGCTGGACATCGGGTCAGACCAGCGCCCGGTGCGGAGCCGCGTCGAAGCGGTAGGTTCCGTCGAGAATCTGCGGGCACGACTTGGCCCAGTCGTAATCAAACCCCGGATGCACCGTGTGCATGACCACCATGTCCCACTCGGCGCCATCAGGCTCAGCGATGCTCTCGAGTCGGCTGCCGTCGAGCAGCGTGACCTGCGCGATCAGGGGATCGTGGTAGGCGACCTCTGCGCCGCGCCGGCCCAGCTCGTACAGGATCTCCAGCGCCGAGGACTCACGCAGATCCTGGACCCCGGGCTTGTAGGCAACGCCGACGACTAGCACGCGCGCCGCCCGGATCCCGCGACCCACAGCCGACAGCACATCGACTGCCCGATCCACGACGACGCGCGGTCGCCGCGATATGGCCGCCATCGCCTGTTCGGTCACCGGCGCCGTCTGCCGCACCTTGCGCAACTGCCACAAGAGATAATGCGGATCAGCCGGGATGCAATGCCCACCGACGCCCGGACCCGGGAACGTCGCCAGAAACCCATACGGCTTGGTCGCCGCCGCCAGCGTCACCTCGATCGGATCCAAGGACAAGGTGCCGCAGATCTCGGCGAACTCGTTTGCCAGGGCCAAGCTCACCGCACGGAACGTGTTTTCGTACAACTTCGTCAGCTCCGCTGCCTCCGGGGAGCTCACCGGGTGCACGCGCTCGGTCAGGTGCAGGAGGAGATGCGTCGCCCTTCGGGTGCATTGCTCCGTCGCGCCTCCAACGACACGCGGCGTCTTCTGCTGGGTGTGGTCGGGGACACCCGGGTCGATCCGCTCAGGGCTGAAGGCCACGTACAGGTCTTCTCCGATCGTGAACCCACGCTCCTGGAGCGGCCCGATCAGCAACTCCCGGGTCGTCCCCGCAAAGCTCGTCGACGTCAGGATGATCGTCTGGCCCGGACTCGCGTTCTCGACTACCGCCCGACAGGCTGCTCTCAGCGCGTCGAGGTGAGGCGTGAGGTGACGATCGAGCGGCGTCGGGACGCAGATGATCACCGCGTCGGCCAGCTGCAGGCAGGAGCTCTCGGTCGTGAGACGGAGACTGTCGCCGCCGAGCGCCTTCTCGAGACGCTCGCGATCGGCGTCCACGAGGTCGACGGCGCCCGAGCGAATGGCCTCGATCCGCTTAGGGTCGACGTCGAGCCCGAAGACCGTCAGGGCATTGCCGTGCAGACCGATGGCGGTCGGGAGGCCGACGTAGCCCATCCCGACGATCGCCACGGAGTGGAGCACACCAGGGATCGGCGTGACCCCGTTTCGCGAGTGCAACGACTCCGGGAAAGCGACGCCCGGCGCATCTTCGCGCTCCCTGGTCGCCCCATTCACGTGTATGGCAACAGCTGTCTCCATCACTGACCCCCTGTACAAGCCGCCGGGCTTCATGCCGAATTCGGCTTTTCGTAATTCCTCAATCGCTCTGCGACACCCGACCGGGTGGCTGCAGCGCCGCGAGCCATGGACCCGGATCGAGCGTCAGTCGTCCGGTATCAGTCTGTGTGCATCAGTTTGCCCGGACCTGGTCAGCACACCAATGGGCCGACTGACCGCATCTTCGTTCATGGATGAACGGGCGACCGGTGTCGACAGATGACCGATGAACGCGCACGCCGATTTTCCATGCTCCTCGAGCGCGAGCGTGGGTAAAGCTTCAGGACAGCAGTGTTGACTGACGCTCGCTCGCTATTGGTTCTCGACGCCACGCCTGCTGACGATTCTCTTCCACGGTCCGGGCGGAACGTCGACCGCATCGACGAAGCGCCAGCTCACCCTGTCGCTGTCCCCGTTGAGCTCGGCGAACGCGAGGCAGCCGTTGAGCGCGGGTGACACATCGAGGCCAGCGCCTCCGTAGCGATGGTTGGCAGGCCGGGCATTGTGGGAGCCGAACACATACTTTGCGTCGTGATAATCCCCCGGTCCCGCGTCCTCGATCTGCCCGTAGCAGGTCCTGCCGTCACGGCTGAGTTGGACCCACCGGTTCTTCATGTAGCTGAAGTTCCTGTCCCGAGCGTGGCCCGCGTAGCCCGGGTCGTGCGCCCAAGGTATGACGGCCGCCCGCTCGCGAAACGCGATCGGGTCGTTGAGGTCGTCGAACGGAAGGTCGAGGTAGAACGGATTCTCCTTTGGCACCATGTGCAGCGGGAAGAAGCCGTTGGCGGCGGTCCGCCGCTCGCTCTGGCAGCGCTTGACGCCGGTGCCGTGGTTGACGCCGTCACAGCCGCCGTAGTGCGCATACCAGCTCGAGTCGTATGTCGAGATCATCTGGCTACCGTCAGGTGCGCTTGGGTCGAAGATCTCTCCGACCCAGAAGGTGGTCGCCACGACCGACGTATGGATGGGGTACGACCGCCCCTTGAATGCGCCGGCCGGCGGACTGACGAGAAGCGCGGCGGACACGACGACGGCGACGGCCGAGGCGATGAGCGCCATGCAAGGTAGTTTCTTCATGCAGAGTTGTATTTATATCGGCAATCTCATTGCGCCCGTTCCAGCGTCGGCGCTCCGGGGCATGTCGACGGGTTGGTAGGTAGGACATGAACGCAAATCGGTCAAGTGACTGATTGCTCAGGCAACCCCGCAGCAGGCAAGATCTAGGTCATGCCCCATCCCACTTCCCGGAGTCCTCGCTGACCGTGGCGAGCTCAGATCACGATCGTCGCTGCCACACCCATTGCAGATCGCGGGTGCTGGATCATCACACCCACGACACCCTGTGCGATCTGCACGCGCGTGTTCTCGTGCTGGATAACGCGCGGCGCCGGCTGTCCTGTCGCCTGGACGCGCTGACCCGCGCGGGCGTCGTCTTGCTGGAGCGAGCCGATCTCGAGCGGCGCCATGAGAAGCTGACCGAGGAGTTGGCGGCGCTCCATGCCACGATCAAACGACTCCGCGCGCGGGTCGATCCTGAATCGAAGTTCTTGTAGCGGTCACACAAGTCGGCCACGGACGGCACGGACGGCCGCCTGGATGCGGTTCTCGACGTGAAGCTTGAGCAATATGTTCGACACGTGGTTCTTCACCGTGTGCTCGCTCAGGAAGAGCGACTTGGCGATCTTTCGGTTGTCGATCCCCCGCGTGACGTACTGCAGAACCTCGAGCTCGCGCGAAGTCAGCTTGGGGTCACTTCCGGGTAACGTGGCGTGATTCGGCGTGCGAATCCGGTGAACCAACCGGCTGGCGATCCGCGGTGAGATCAGTGACTCGCCTCTCGCCGCCGCGCGGATGGCCTCGATGATTTGATCGATCGGCTGATCCTTGAGCACGTATCCGCATGCCCCGGCCAGCAGTGCGTCCATCAGGCTGTCTTCGTCGGCCATCACCGTGATCACGACAACGGGTTTCAGCGGCGCGATCGTGGTCAGGCGCTGGATGGCTTCGATTCCCGACATGCCCGGCATGTTCAGGTCCATGAGGATCACGTCCGGGTCCCGCTCGGTCACCAACGCGATCCCCTCCGGGGCCAACGACGCCTCGCCTATTACGTCGATCCCTCGTTCCACCAGTACGCCGACGAGTCCGCGCCGAAACAGTTCGTGGTCGTCAACCACGATGACCTTGGGCCTCTGTGCGGACATTGCGGCGGTGTTATCGGCCTAAAGCACCTCAACCTTTAGCTTCAGGGGCCCGAGCCGACCAGCGCGGGACCGACGGACAGGCGAGCCGAGAGGCTATGCGCCTAGCTTTGACACCGTTCGTCTTATCGACCGTCGGCGCGGCCCTGCAACCTGACCTACCACTAATCTGCCGGGCCATGGAAACCGTGGTGACCGGAGGTGCAGGCTTCATCGGGTCCACCCTCGTCGACGCGCTCATCGATCGCGGAGACAGGGTGACCGTGATCGACAACCTCTCCGCCGGCAAACGGTCAAACCTCGAGCGAGCGCTAAGGGCCGGCGCCGTGCTGCACGTCGCGGATATCCGGGACGCTGACAAGATCGCCGAAATCGTTTCCGCGGCGAGCCCGGAGGTTGTCTTCCATCTCGCCGCGCACATCGACGTCCGCTCCTCGGTTGAGCATCCCGCAGCTGACGCTACGGTGAACGTGCTAGGGACGATCGCCATACTCGAGGCGGCGAGGACGGCGGGCGTCCGGCGCGTTGTCAACAGCTCCACGGGGGGCGGCCTCTACGGAGAAGCCGATCTGCTTCCGACGCCCGAAGACTATGAAATCAAGCCCCTCGCCCCGTACGGCCAGGGCAAGTATGCGGCCGAGGGATACTGCTCGCTCTACGCCCGACTCCACGGGCTCTCGACCGTGTCACTGCGCTACGGCAATGTCTACGGGCCGCGCCAGGACGCCCACGGTGAGGCTGGAGTGGTGGCCATCTTCTGTGGACACCTGGGCGAGGGCCGCCGGCCCACGGTCTTCGGGGACGGCCGGCAGACCCGTGACTGGGTTGAGGTGAGCGACGTGGTTCGCGCCAACTTGCTCGCCGCCGAGACCACCCTGTCGGGGCCGATCAACATCGGGCGCGGGAGCGAGACCTCGGTGCTCGAACTCCTCGATGCGCTGCGCGAGGTCAGCGCGGCGGCCCATCTATCCGAGCCGCAGTTCGCTCCCGAACGTCCGGGCGAGGTAAGACGGAGCTGCCTCGATGTCACCCGCTCCCGCCGAGAACTCGGCTGGGAAGCGGAGGTCGGGCTGAGGGACGGCTTGAGGCGGATTCTCGCCGGGTTGTAGCGGGCCTCACCGCGGCATGATCGCGATGTGACCCTCGCCGTGCGCGACCGCCGGACCGTCGGCGACATGGCGCACGCCGCACCCACGCGCGCTGCAGTGCACCGCGTCCGTCTTTGCTCCGCCTTCGGTGGCCACGAGCAGGTCACCGGGCCGCGCGCCGGCCGCCGCCAGTGCGGCCGAGGTCAGCCGCAGCAGCACGTTGTCGCCCGGATGCGGGTTGCCCGGGGTCAACCGGTCGGCGAGCAGCGCGTCGTAGCGACGTCGCGTGGGGAGGAACGCCTCGCTCTCGACACCGGTGTCCCCACCGTGCGGCAGATGGGAGTGCGCCACCAGCAGATTGCCACCGCCCGGGGTGACTGCGTAGATGCCACCGCCGAGTTCGTCGGGCATGATCAGGTCACCCGCGAACCGGCCGAAGCTTGCCGGCGCGACGGCGATCCCGCCCTCCACACGATGGGCTTTCGACGTGATGCGCCTGACCGCCCCGTGGCAGTCGATCGCGTCGACCGTTGCGTGTGGCCCCGCCGTGGTGGCCACCAGCAGTCGGTAGCCGAAGTGCCCCGTCTCGTCGAACGCGATCCCGTCGATCAGTCCCGGCGCGCGGATCGTCGCGAACTGCCGCACGCGGCCCTGCGGACTGACCGCCACGACCCCCCGCGGCGAGCCGAGGCTGATCGCGTAGACGGTGTCGGCGCCGAAACTACAGCCGCGGTGGCCGGCACTCGGCAGCGCGATGTACGCCTCGAGCCCGGGGTTTGAGTGATACGTCGGGGCGAATGCGCGTAGGCCGCCCGACCGCGAGAGCAGCCGCAGGCGACCGCCCGCCGCCACCACCATGGCCCCGTCGCTTCGCGGCCCGACCACGTCGATCGGGCTGCTCGCACGGACGTACCCGGTCCACTGAGCGAGGGCCGCCGAGCGCGCCACCGTGGGCGTGCGCGCGGCCGCACCCCCGCAGCCCACGGCGACAATGCCCGCGACGAGGATTGCCGACAGCCGCCTAATCAACGACAAGGGAGTATGCACCTTGAGCGCAGCCCGGCCGGGCTCGATCGCCGCCCCCGACCCCGCCCACGTCATCGAGCCCTGAGCAGTGCATCGACCTCGTCCGCCGTCGGCAACGACGGCTGCGCCCCCGGGCGGGACGCGGCCAGCGCGCCGGCCGCGCATGCCCGCTCGAGCGCAACATCGCGCTCACGGCCCTCGAGCAGCGACACGACCAGCGCAGCGCAGAACGCATCGCCGGCCGCCGTTCCGTCCACCGGAGTCACCTTCGGCGGCCGCGCCCGCGCCACCTCGTGTCCGTGTTCGAGCAGCACCGCGCCCTCCGCACCCAGCGTGAGCGCCACCAGCGCGCCGCCCGGCTCGATCCGCTCGTACTCGTAGCGGTTGACCACGATGAGGTCCGGCTCGCGGTCGAACTCGGGCACGCCGCGGGCCGGCGCGGCGTTCAGGGAGAACCAGCGCGCCTGGGCGCGCGCCGCCTGCACCGCCTCGGGCGGGATCTCGAGCTGGCACATCACCGCGTCGGCCTCGCCGACCTCGACCGCGTCGACGCTCAGCCGGCGGTTGGCGCCCGGCGCCGTGACGATCAGGTTCTCCCCGCTTTCCTCGACCAGGACGATGGCCACGCCGGTCTCGCCGTCCTCGCGCACCACCCCGCTCGTGTCGACCCCCTCGCGCTCCATCGAGCGGAGCACCAGATCGTCCCGCCCGATTCGCCCCACGAACCGCACGCGCGCGCCGAGGCGGGCGGCGGCGACTGCCTGGTTGGCGCCCTTGCCGCCGGGCACGCGCTCGAACGTTGCGTCGGTGACCGTCTCGCCGGGCCGGGGAAGCCGCGGACAGCGCGCGACGTGGTCGATATTGGCCGATCCGACCACGGTGATCCGAGGGGGCACGTCCGGGACACTAACCAGGGTGAACGAGCTCTCGCAGCTTCCCTATGGCGGCGCCGGCGACGCGCAGGCCGGCGACCTCGAGCTTGCCGAGCGCTTCCGCCGGCACGCCGACGCGCTCGCGCGCTCCGGCCGCTCCCCGCTCTACGTGCGGCTGATGCGCTCCGCGGCCCAGGACATCGACCACGGCGGCCGCACCGCGCGGCTCCTCGACGGCGTGCCGGCGCCACCGGGCTCGGTGCCCCAGCTGCGCCTGATGGCCGCCCTGCACTACCTGGTCCTGTCCGGCCAGGCACCGGCGCTCGCGGCCTTCTATCCGAGCGCCGGCGGGAACCGGGCCCTCGACGGTGTGTGGCCGGTCGTCGAGGCCGTGGTCGACGAGCACTTCGACCAGATCCGCGCGCGGCTACACCGCACCGTCCAGACCAACGAGCCGGGCCGCTCCGCGGTCCTGTTCGCGGGCCTCCTGTGGCTGACCCACCGCCACCGGCGTCCCATCCGCCTGCTCGAGGTGGGCGCGAGCGCCGGCCTCAACCTCCTGGCCGACCGCTACTCCTACGTGATCGGGCGGGCGCGAGCTGGGCGATCCCGCCTCGCCGCTGCGCTTCGTCGATCCGTGGATGCCGCCGCCCCCGATCGACCTCGAGGACGCCGCGGCACGCTTGGAACTCGTGGCCCGCGCGGGCTGCGATCCCGCGCCCCTCGACCCCTCGCGGCCCGACGACCACCTCACCCTGCTCTCCTACATCTGGCCCGACGAGCCGCACCGCATCGATCGCATGCGCGCCGCGCTGGCGGTCGCGGCCCGCGATCCGATCGCGGTGGCGGCACGGCGCGGCTCCGTATGGCTGCCCGACGTGCTGCGCGCCCCCCACCCGGGCGAGCTCACCGTGGTGTGGCATTCCGTGATGCGCCAGTACGTCGACCCCGATGAATGGGCGGCAATCGAGCGGGCGCTCTCGCACGGGGCCGAGTCAATGCCCCTCGCCCGACTCAGCATGGAGCCCGCCCGCGATCGGCACGCGGTCATGCAGCTGACCGTTAACGACCCGGTCGGCGCGCCCGAGACGAGGCTGGCCGTGTGCGGCGACCACGGGCTCCCGATTCGCTGGGCGACGTAGAGTCCGCCGGCGTGACGGTCATGGAGATGGACAGGGCGGGGCTTATGTTCGCGCGCACGCACGCCCACGACCCGCGGCTCGAACGCCTCGCGGCCGCGTTCTCGCGCACCGGTGAGCATGCTTTGTGCTGGCTCGGTCTGGGCCTCGCCGGCGCGGCGCTCTCGCGGCGCGAGGACCGCCGCCGCGCGTGGCTGCGCGGCATGCGCACGGTCGCCGCCTCCTACGGCGCAAACCAGGCGATCAAGTTCGCGGTCCGCCGGCACCGGCCCGACCTCGACGGCCTGCCGCCGCTCACGTCGGTGCTCACGCGCCTGTCGTTCCCGAGCGCCCACGCCACGACCTCGTTCGCCGCCGCGCGAGCCTACGCCGGCCTCGCGCCCGCGTGGGCGCTGTACGCCGCCGCGGGCGCGTTCGCCGTCTCGAGGCCCTACCTCGGCGTGCACTACCCGAGCGACGTGCTCGCAGGGGCGCTGCTCGGGACCGCGGTCGCGCAGGTGTCCCCGTGAAGGTCGGGATCGTCGGTATGCCCAATGCCGGCAAGTCCTCGCTGTTCAGCGCCCTGACCGGCGTGGCCGCCGAGGCGGCCAACTATCCGTTCACCACGATCGAGCCGAACGTCGCCGTCGTGCCCGTCGACGACGAGCGACTCGCCGCGGTGGCGAAAACGGTCAAGGCGTCCCGGGTGGTGCCGGACACGATCGCCTTCCACGACATCGCCGGCCTCGTGGCCGGAGCGCACCGCGGCGAGGGCCTCGGCAACCAGTTCCTGGCCAACATCCGCGAGACCGACGCGATCGTCCACGTCGTCCGCGTGCACAACGACCCGGGCGTAGTCCACCCCGAGGGCCGGGTCGATCCGATCGCCGACATCGAGACGATCGAGACCGAACTGATCTACGCCGATCTCGAACAGGCCGAGCGCCGGCTCGAGCGGGTGTCGCGGACCGCCAGGAGCGGCGATCGCCACGCGGTCGCCGAGGCGCGATGGCTGGGTGACCTGATCGACGCGCTGCACTCCGGACGCCCGGCCCGCACGGTTCCCCCACCGCAAGACGCGCCCGACGCGCTCCAGCTTCTCCACCCGCTCACCGCCAAGCCCGTGCTGTTCGTGGCCAACGTCGACGAGAGCAGTGACGAGGTTCCGCCCGCCATCCTCGAGCACGCCCGCTCGCACGCGGCCGAGGCGGTGGCGATCTCCGCCCGGCTCGAGGCCGAGCTGGCCGAGCTCGACCCCGACGAGGCCGCGACGATGCGCTCCGAGCTCGGGCTGGCCGAGTCCGGGCTCGAGCGCGTGATCCGACGCGCCTTCGAGCTGCTTCACCTGATCGCGTTCTTCACGGCCGGCGAGGAAAAGCCGGCGCAGTCCTGGCACCTGCGCCGCGGCCTCTCGGTCTGGCGCGCCGCCGGGCTGATCCATTCCGACATCCAGCGCGGCTTCGTCCGCGCCGAGGTGATCCCCTGGGACCAGCTCGTTGAGGCAGGCGGCTATGCCGGTGCCCGCGATCGGGGCACGCTGCGCCTGGAGGGCCGGGACTACGTGGTGGCCGACGGCGACGTGGTCACGGTGCGCTTCACGCCGTAAGGTTCGCCAGGCATGACGGGCGCATCTGACTCAGAGGCACGCGAGTTCGCGGCCGCGTTTCGCTCGTTCCTCGAATGGGTGCACGCCGATCGGGCGGAGGACAACGACGTCATCGCCCTGCTGCGCGAATACCTCGGCGAGGGAGCATCGGACCAATCGGTGGTCACCCGCACGCTGCCGCCGTTTGAACAGGTGAATCTGCAGACTGCGCTGGACGCCTGGTCGCACGAGCCCGAACGGGAGGTCGCGATTCACGGCGTCTCCCTCCCCCCGCACTTCGCCGGGATCAACCTTCAGCAGCTCCTGACCGGCGGGCCGATGCCGCCGCTGCGTCTGTCCGCGCCGGCGCTGGTCGACCTTCCGAACGGACCGGGCTCGACCCTGGCCTGCCTGCAGACCGCCCTGCTCCTGGTCAGTGACGCGGACGGACGCTACGTCATCATGATCAACCCGCCTGTCGAGCACGAACCCCAACCGTCGCTCGCCGTGGAGATCGCCGGCCTGTCGGTGCAGGCCGCGCAGGCGGTCCATGCTCGGCTGGCGGAGCTCCGCCACCAGCTCAACGTGTACCGCGGCCACCTGCTCGACGTCAGCGTGAGCCCGATGGGAGGCGTCTCGCTCGAGTTCGGCGAGGTTCCACAGACCACGCGTGACGACGTGGTGCTGCCCGAGACGGTGCTGGGCCGGGTGGAGCGCCACGCGCTCGGCATCGCCGCCCATCGCCAGGCGCTGCTGGACGCCGGCCAGCACCTCAAGCGCGGTCTGCTGCTGTACGGGCCGCCCGGTACCGGCAAGACCCATACCACCCGCTACCTGATCGGCCGGATGACCGGGTACACGCGCTTCGTCCTCACCGGGCGGGCGCTCCATGTGATCGGGTCGGTGGCCGAGCTCGCGCGGGACCTGCAGCCCGCGGTCATCGTGCTCGAGGATGTCGATCTCGTCGCCGAGGACCGCAGCTTCGGCCCCAGCTCGACGAGCTCGGTGCTGTTCGATCTTCTCGACGCGATGGACGGCGCCGCCGCCGACGCCGACCTGCTGTTCCTGCTCACCACCAATCGCGCCGACCTGCTCGAGCCCGCGCTGGCGGCTCGTCCCGGCCGCGTCGATGTGGCGATCCAGATCGACCTACCGGACGAGGAGGGCCGCGAACGGCTGCTCGCCCTCTACGGTCGCTCGCTTCCCCTGAGCCTGTCCGCCGAGGAGATGCACGAGATCGTCGAGCGCACCGACGGCGTGACCGCGTCGTTCGTCAAGGAGCTGCTGCGACGTTCGATGCTCGAGGCCCTCCACGACAATGCCTCCCCTCCCTTAGTCACCGCCGCGCATACCGGATGCGCCCTCGACGACCTGCTCGACGCCGGCCAGCAGCTGACCCGCAGCCTGCTCGGCGTCGGGAACGACCCGCAGACCCTGCCGGCCGGCGGCGGCGTCGGCGCGCTGCCGCCCCAGATCCGGCACGGCTTTGTCGGCTATCGGCGCGGCCGCTTCTTCCCGTAGAGCGTTGGCTGCCGGCGGCTCGCAGACGCGCGCGCGCACGCGTCTGCGTCGGGCAGGATAGTGCGGTGCTCGGCTCGGTTGGGCTAGCCCTCGGCGGTCTGCTCGTGATCCTCGTCGTCCGGCTGCTGACGACGAACACGAGCGTGCCGTTCGCGGTGGTGCTGGTGATCGTCGGCCTGGTCTACTCCGAGCTGCCGGGGGAGAACCTCCAGCTCAACCCCGACGTGGTGCTGGTCCTGGTGATCCCACCGCTCTTGTACTCGGCGGCGCTCAAGGCGGGGGTGCTCGAGATTCGCGCCAACCTGACGCGGATCGCGTCGCTGTCGGTGGGGCTCGTGCTCGTGACGGCGCTGGGTGTCGGGGCAGCGCTGTCGGCGGTGGTGCCGGGTCTGGGCTTGGCCGCTGCCGTCGCGCTCGGCGCGGCCGTGGCGCCTCCCGACCCGGTCGCCGCATTGACGATCGCCCGGCGGGCGGGCCTGCCGCGGACCTTGCTGACGCTGATCGAGGGGGAGGGCCTCTTGAACGATGCTACGGCGCTGACCGTCTACGACGTGGCGGTGGCGGCGGCGGTCGGAGGCGGTTTCTCGCTCCTTGATGGCGTCGGACGCTTCTTCCTGGCCGCCGTGGGCGGCGTGGTTGCGGGGCTGCTGGTGGCCGCCGTCGCGATGGCCGCCCGGCGCCGGCTGGACGATCCCCTGGTCGAGAACTCGCTCTCGCTCGCCACGCCGTTCGCGGCCTACGCGCTCGCCCAGGTCGTGCATCTATCGGGCGTGCTCGCGGTCGTGGTCGCCGGGCTGGTGCTCGCGCATCAGGCGCCGGCGATCGAATCCGGCGCCGCCCGGCTGCAGACCCGCGCCGTTTGGGCGCTCGCCGACTTCCTGCTCGAGGGCTTCGTGTTTCTGCTGATCGGAGAGCAGTTCAAGCTGGTGATCGACGGACTCGGCCCCTACCAGGCCGGTACGGTGGCCGCCGCCCTCGGCGTGACCGTCGGAGCCGTGCTGGTGATCAGGCCGCTGTGGCTGTTCCTCACTCGCCGCCTCGTCGAGGCCCCCGGCACGGGCGCCTCGACGCGCGAGCTCATCGCCCTGTCGTGGTCGGGGACGCGAGGCGTGATCACGCTGGCGGCGGCATTCGCGCTGCCGCTCGAGGCGCACGGGAGGGCATTCCCAGACCGCGACCTGCTGTTGCTGTGCGCTTATGCCGTAGTGATCGTGACGCTCGTCGGCCAAGGCGTCACGCTGGCCCCGCTGCTGCGCGCGCTCGGGCTGGGTGCGCCGGCCGGCGATGAGCGGCGGATGCGTGCCGCCGCGCGGGTGGCGGCAATCGACGCCGCACTTCGGCGGCTGGAAGAGATCGGCGGCGAGGAGCCGCACACCGCCGTGGCCACAGGGATGGGGAAGCTGTACCGTGAGCGCCGGCGGCGCGCGCAGGAGCGACTGGACTGGGTCGCCGACCCGCCCCTCACCGAGAGCGACGAAGAGACGACCGAGGTGTTCGGGCGCCTTCGACGAGCGCTGCTCGACGCCGAGCGCGAGGAACTGGTGCGCTGGCGAGACGGCGGTCGCATCACCGACGCCGGGTTCCGCCGGCTCCAGCGCGAGCTCGACCACGAGGAGGGGATCCTGTCGCTCACCGCGGACCACTGACGCACTTGGCTGCAGCGCGCGCCGCCACCGGGCGGCGACTCCCTACAGGTCGGCCACGCTCCCGGCGTTCTCGAGCCGCTCGGCCAGCCGGTTCAGCCCGAGCTCGCGCGCCGCCCGCGCGCCCCCGGCCAGATCGGTGGCGCGATCGGCGGGCCGCCTCACGGGCGCGGTGCGCAGCGTGGCGATGTCCCGGAACGCGCGCAGCTCGTCCGCCGACTCCTTCAAGGTCGAAGCAATGCGAGGCCGCTCGTCGTCGGCGGCGCCGATCGCGCCCTCGAGCGAGCCGTGCTTCTCGAGGAGCGCCGCGGCCGTCTTGGGGCCGATCCCCGGCGCGCCGGGCAGGCCATCCGAGGGATCTCCACGCAGTGCGATGAAGTCGGGGACGAGGTCCGGACCGACGCCGTAGCGCCGCCGCACCGCCGCGGGGTCCATCTCCTCGAAGCCGCTGATCCCCGACTTCAGGAGCAGCATGGAGACGTGGTCCCCCACGCACTGGAACATGTCGCGGTCGCCGGTCACGATCAGCGTCTGGCCGCCGGCGTCGGCTTCGACCGCGGCCAGTGAGCCGAGCAGGTCGTCGGCTTCCACGTCGTCGGCCGAGGCGATCTCCCAGCCGAAGGCCGAGAACAGCGCCGGCGCGCGCTCGAACTGCCAGGCCAGCGCGTCCGGAACGGGTGGGCGGTCAGCGTGGTAGGACGGGAACAGCTCGACCCGGTACTCGGCCGCCTCCGCGCCGAAGCACAGCACGATCGCCCTGGGGCCGCGATCCGCCGCGATCCGGAGCAGCAGGTTGGTGGCCCCGAGCAGGGCATTGACCGGCCGACCGACGGATCCATGAATCGAGTCAGGCAGCGCGAAAAACGAGCGAT
Organism: uncultured Solirubrobacterales bacterium; assembly: GCA_963719355.1. GTDB lineage: Bacteria > Actinomycetota > Thermoleophilia > Solirubrobacterales > Solirubrobacteraceae > Palsa-465. The sequence continues at coordinate 40,445 of CAVRBZ010000004.1, forward strand.
ACAGGACGAACGGAGCATCGACAGCGAGCAGCGGACCGGGCATCGGCGCCCGAGCCTAGCGGCGGACACGCCTCGCAGTGTGCACCACGCGCCACCGGACGCACCCACATCGCCTACGGAATGACGACCGACGGCCCGGCGAGGCCCCGGTACACGATCCGGTACACGCCGGACCCCGGCACGTGCGCGACGAAGGCGCCGTTCTTGCCGAGCCCCACGGTCCCGCTCCGCCGCCAGCCCTCGCCGGCGCGCGCCTCGATCGTGACCTTGGCGCCCGCTCCCGCCGGCACCACGCTGCCCCGCAGCAGCGGCGTGGTCTCGCCGGCCAGCCCGTACGCCCGCTTGATCTGGGTGATCACCGCCTGTTCGCTCGCCGCGTGCGCCCCGCCCGTCGCCGGCGAGTGCCCCGCCGCGGCCGAGATAGCGGTGAAGCTGGCCCACGTGCTGAGCAGTCCGAACGCTTTCTGGAGCTGAGCGCCGGTGACCGTGGTGGTGCCGGCGGTGCCGATCACCACGGCCGACATGATCCGCGGAGACGCCCCGCGCTGCACCACCCGGATGCCGACCAGCTTGCCCTTGACCAGGCGGCCGAGGCGGCGTCGGGCGACCGGCAGCGAAACCTGCCGGGTCCACCGGTGGTACGGATTCCCGCCGGCGCCGTCATATGGATCATCCACGCCGCGCAGCCAAGGCGACGCGGCGGCGCCCGGCCAGGCGTCCTCCACGTTCTCGGTGTGACCCCCAGAGCTGGAGAAGAAGTAGGTGATGGCGGGCACGCCCTGGTAGGTGACGATCTGTCCGGCGGTGGCGGCGACCGCGGCGTCGGTGGCCGGCGTCTCGGCCGACACGCCGCGGTACATCTGCGAGCGGGTGTCGGCATACAGGTTGTAGAAGGTGCCGGCGAGGTCGGTGGTGATCGCGTAGGTGCGCGCCGCGACCGCCTGCGCCTTGAGCGCCTCGGGGGCCCACCCGGAGGGCATCTCGGCGGCGATAACGCCGCGGAGGTAGTCGTCCAGGCCGACCGCGTCCACGGTGTAGACGCCGCCGGCGCCGGTCGGCCGGAACTCGAGCGAACCGCGGTAGGAACCGAGCCCGGCCAGGCTCAAAGGTCCGGGACCGGTGGCGGTGAGCAGAGCATTGAACTTGCCGATCCGCTTTCCGGTCGATTGGTTGACCAGCGCCAGTTGCCCGTTGCCCAGCGGCTCCACGTCATACGTGGTGCTCGGGTCGAGCTTCTTGGCGCCCGCCCGGGTCGCGCCGGCGAAGGCCGGCGACCCGCTCTCCAGCACGACCCGCACGACCTGCCCCGGGTTGGTCTGGCCGATGGCCGTGCCGGTGTAGTAGCGGGCGAGGATCTGGCGATAGTTCCAGCCATGCAGGGCGAAGCCGTAGGCGCCGTATTGGCTCATGCCGATCCCGTGGCCGTACCCGCCGCCGCGGATGTAGAGGATGCCGGCGGGCGAGCGGGGGCTCGCCGCAGCCGTGCCGGGGCTCGCAGCAGCCGGGCGGGACGGCGCATGACGGCCGCGCGCGGCCGACGCCGGCCCAGCCAGAACCAGCGCCGCGGTCACCAGTAGCCCCAATGCCAGCGCGCGCATCTTCTGGGAAAGACACACCAGCGCCCGCCGCGTTGCGGCGGGGCGGTGTGTTGATTCAGTTAGATACGGTGGCGAGATGAGCGACCGCAAGGCTTCAGAAGTTTTCGTCGAGTGCCTGGAGGCGGAAGGCGTCAGGTATGTCTTTGGCATCCCGGGAGAGGAGACGCTCGACCTGAGCGAGTCCTTGTCCGATTCGGCGATTGAGTTCGTCGCGGTCCGGCACGAGCAGGGCGGCGCGTACATGGCCGATGCTTACGGCCGGCTCACCGGCCGAGCCGGCGTATGCCTGGGGACTCTCGGCCCAGGCGCGACCAACCTGGTCACTGCCGTGGCCGACGCCTTTCTGGATCGCGCTCCTCTGGTCGCTCTGACCGGTCAGTCCGACCTGGAGCGCATGCACAAGGAATCGCATCAGTACATCGACCTCATCGGCATCTTGCGCCCGATCGTAAAGTGGAATGCCCGCGTCTCGAGCCCCGAGATCGTCCCCGAGGTGGTCCGCAAGGCGTTCGCGGTGGCGGAGGCCGAGAAGCCCGGACCGACTCATCTCGAGCTTCCCGAGGACGTGATGGCTCGGACGCTCGACGCCTCGCCGCTGCGCCGGCACGCCCCGGTTCAGCCCGAACCCGGCAGCCGCGAGCTCCAGCGCGCCGCCGACCTGATCGACGCCGCTGCGAACCCGCTGGTGCTCGCCGGCAACGGCGCGATCCGTGGGCACGCCTCGCGAGCCCTCAGATCGTTTGTCCACAACACCGGGATCCCGGTGGCCGAGTCGTTCATGGCCAAGGGGTTGATCGACTACCAGGACCCGAAGGCGCTCGGCACGGTCGGCCTCCAGGCCCACGACTATGAGATGGCCGGCTTCGACGACGCCGATCTGGTGATCGCGGTCGGGTACGACCTGGTCGAGCACTCTCCCAAGAACTGGAACCCGAACCGCGACAAGCAGATCATCGTGATCGACAGCGTCGCCGCCGAAGTCGACCAGTACTTCACGCCTAACGTCGAGCTGGTCGGCGACATCGCACACGTGTTGGCCCGGTTGGCCGCGGCGTGCACCCGCAGCCAGACCACCGCCGGGTCGAGCCGCCTGCACGAGGTCGTGTTGAGCGCGCTCAGCGACGCCCGCGACGACGACCATTTCCCGGTGCGGCCCCCGCGGCTGCTGTGGGATATCCGCCAGGCCCTCGGCCGTGACGACATCCTGGTCTCAGACGTCGGGCTGCACAAGCTGTGGATCGCGCGGATGTTCCCAGCCCACGAGCCCGGCACCGTCCTGATCGCCAACGGCCTGGCCGGGATGGGCTTCGCTCTGCCCACCGCGATCGGCGCCAAGCTGGTCCATCCGGAGCGCAAGGTGGTCGCGGTCAGTGGCGACGGTGGCTTTCTCATGAACGCCCAGGAGCTCGAGACGGCCGCCCGCCTGAACACCGCCGTCGTGAACGTGATCTGGGAGAACGGGCAGTACGGCTCGATTGTCTGGAAGCAGGACAAGAAGTTCGGCCGCCATTTCGGCGTCGACTTCGGCAATCCCGACTTCGTCAGGCTGGCCGAGGCGTTCGGGCTGCCGGCGTGGCGCTGCCAGAGCGCCGATGACTTCCCGCGCCTGCTCCAGGACGCCCTGGCCAAGGATGTCCCCACGGTGATCGCCGTGCCGATCGACTACTCGATCGACGTGGCCATCTCCGAGCAGCTGGGCGCCGAGACCGTCGCCACCTGAGCCGATTCGGCGCTGAGCCTTCGGTTCAGCGCACGAACGGCACCACGCAGTCCGTGCACCGCACCGGGGGTAGCGGGCGAGTCGGCCGCAATCCCCGATCGCTGAGCCAACCGACAACGTAGTTGAGCCAGATCGGCAGCGACTGGTGGACCATAAACAGATGCGCGGTGTCGGATAGCAGTAGTTGCGTCACATCGCAGCCGCAATGCTGCTGGTAGTAGGCGTAGTCCGCGGCGGCATCGACCGGCGGATCGACGGAGTCGTGGTCGCCGGAGGTCAACAGCACCGAGATCGACGGCCCGATCGCATTGATCGCCGCGTCGTTCTGTATGAACTTGACCGGGAGGTCTTGGATCTCACCAAATGGGGAGTCGAGGAACGGCGGAGTGCATGCAATCTGAACGACGTAGGCGACCTCACCGGGCGGATAGGTGTTGAAGTCCTCGCAGTTCTGGCGAGTTTGAAAGAACTCGAAGTAGTCCGGATGGTTGGGATCCGGGGTAAACCCGCCGCCCACTGATGGCGGAGGCGGCGGTGTGCCAGGCGGCGGTTGCGCGCCCGAGCCATCGATATCGGCCTGGATCATCGCGGCGACGTCGTGGTACGTGCCGGGGTAGCCAGCGACGATCCAGCCGCCGGCGCTGTGGCCAACGATCACCACGCGGCGACCGTGGATCCTTGCCGGCCTCTCTGGCGCTGAGCAGTCGCTCCGCGCAGTCGTGGTGAAGTCGCCGCTCTGGACCTCTTGCACGAGTTGATGCAACTCAGCCCGGTGCGCCGCCGTCGTCAACGTGCGGCCGCCGCCGGGCTGGCTGAAGTAACTGCTCTTGGCGTAGCCGAGACGATCGTAGGAGTAGACGACATAGCCGGCGGCAGCCAGACCCCTCGCCACCGACCAAGTCGGCGAGAAGTCCCAGTTCTCCGTCGACGACGCGATCCCGTGCACGAGGACGATCGCCGGCGTCGACGAATTGACCCGGGCCGCCCGGTCGATGTAGCGCAACCCGTACAGGGTGCTCTGGCCGCCCGCCGGGTTGGTCACGGTAAAGCACACCGTCGTGATCGCCACCCGGTCTCCGAACTGCATCCGCGGTGCCTGCTGAGCGTGGGTGCTGTCCGCCACCGCGCCCGTGGCAAACGCCCCCATGCCCAGTAGAACGAGGAGCGCGACTAGCGCTGATCGACCGCCTACAAGCATGGGAAGCCTCGGAGAGCCGTGCCGAACTCGTAGGTCGGCGTCTTCGGATCTAAACCTGGCCGCGCTTGCAGACACCAGCCACCTCCCGTCGGGTGAACTCAGACGCTTAGACCAATCGTTCGCCATTGTCGCACGCTGGATTTTGCCAAGAGCCGTGTCTGAGGCACCCGCGCGTGGTGCTGGAGCAGCTCGCCCTGGTCGGCGACGAGCGTAGTCTCGCGCGGGCGCACAGGGTACCTGGTCGCTGAGTACCTGCGGGCGTGGCGGCCGCGGCGTCAGGGACGCCGCCCGGCGCGCTTCGCCGAGCGGGTCCCCGAGCCTCCCGTCGCGCCTACTCAATCGACGTGACGACCTCCGAGCGGCTGGGGGCCGGGACCGCCGCCGGCTGAGGGCGCGGAAGCCCGACGCTAGCCGCAGCCGGCTGAGGGCGCGGAAGCCCGACGCTAGCCGCAGCCGGCTGAGGGCGCGGAAGCCCGACGCTGGCCGCAGCCGGCTGAGGGCGCGGAAGCCCGACGCTAGCCGCAGCCCCAAGCAGCGACAGCCCGGCCGAGGTCCAGATCGCGGCGGTGAAGCCGTCACTGAACAGCTGCGGCGAGGCGTAGCCGCCGGCGCCGGTGAACACGGCTACCAACGCCGCGATCCCGAACACCCCGCCGAGCTGGCGGATCATGTTGAACGTGCCCGACGCCTTGCCGATGCTGGCCGGCGCCACCGCGCCGACGACCGCGTTCTGGATCGCGGGCAGCGCCATCGACACGCCGGCGCCGGCGATCATCAGCGGCGCCACCAGCCGGGCGTAGGCCACGTCCGGCGAGGCGATCAGCGCGATCCATCCCATCCCAATCGCCTGGAACAGCAGTCCGGCGACGGCAAACGGCCGCTCGCCGACCCGCCCGATCCGCGAGCCGACCGCGGGCGCCACCACGAACAGCGTCGCGGTCCAGGGCAGCAGGCGGATGCCGGCATCGAGCGGCCCATGATGCTGCGCGGTCTGCAGGAACTGGGCCATGAAGAACACCGCGCCCGAGAGCGCGCCGAACAGGAAGAAGATCGCCGCGTTGCCCGAGGAGAAGGGACGTGAGGCGAACAGCCGCATCGGGAGCATCGGCTCGGCGGCGCGCCGCTCCCAGGCGACAAAGCCGGCCGCCAGCACCACACCGGCCGCCAAGGCGGCCACCACCTCGGCGCTACCCCAGCCGACGGCGTTCCCCCGCACCAGCCCCCACACGATCCCCAGCGCGCCACCGCTCACGAGCGCCAGCCCCAGCATGTCCGGTGCGCTGCAGGGGCCGAAGCTCTCCCGCACCCGCGCGAACACGACCGGGATCGTCAGCAGCCCGATCGGGACGTTGATCCAAAAGATCCATTGCCAGGCGATGCCCTGAGTGATGGCGCCGCCGACCACGGGCCCACCCAGCACGGCCAGACCCGTCACGCCGCTGAACATCCCCAGCGCCCGCGCGCGGCGCTCGGGCGCGTACGCCTCGCTGATCAGGGTCAGAGACAGCGGCATGAGGAGCGCCGCCCCCGCGCCCTGGACCGCCCGCGCGCCGATCAGCCAGCCGATGCTCGGCGCCAGCGCGCACGCCGCCGAGGCGAGCGAGAACAGCCCCAGGCCCGACACGAACAGCCGCCGGCGCCCGAACCGGTCGCCCAGCGCCGCGCCGGTCATGAGGAGAACCGCGAAGCTCAACGTATACGCGTTCACCGTCCACTCGAGCTCCTCGACCGACGCCCCGAGGTGGACCCGGATCGTGCTGAGCGCCGTGGTCACCACCAGCGCGTCGAGCGCCACCATCAGCGACGCCACCGAGGCCACCGCGAGCACCCAGCCAGGTCGTGTCCGCATCGTCTTCCTCCTTTGTTTGAACGGTGCGTTCGTCGGCTGTTGAGACACGAGCCTGGCGCGAAATTGGCCGATGAATTTGGGCCGGCGCCGGTGTCGTGACCTTAGATGCCGCGTGACACGATCCGGCCATGACCGAGAGCACCCTTACCCGCGCCCGCGCCGGCGACGAGCAGGCCTTTCGCACCCTCACCGACCCGTACCGGCGCGAGCTCCAGCTCCATTGCTACCGGATGCTCGGCTCCATGCAGGACGCCGAGGACGCCCTCCAGGAGACCCTGTTGGCGGCCTGGCGCGGGCTTGACGCCTTCGAGGAGCGAGCGTCGCTGCGGGCGTGGCTGTACCGGATCGCGACCAACCGCTGCCTGAACGTGCTGCGCGACTCGGCGCGACGGCCGGCCCGCGAAACCACCCAGCTGCCGCCGTTCGAGCCGCCGACGCCGACGCGCTGGGGAGAGCCGCTGTGGCTCGAGCCCTATCCCGACGCGCTGCTCGAGGGCGTTCCCGACGCGGCTCCCGGTCCCGACGCCCGCTACGAGTCGCGGGAGGCGCTCGGGCTGGCCTTCGTGACCGGGCTCCAGCGCCTACCCCCGCGCCAGCGAGCGGCGCTCGTCCTGCGCGACGTGCTGGGCTACCGCGCGGCCGAGGTCGCGAGCATGCTCGACGCGAGCGAGGTTTCGGTCAACAGCGCGCTGCAGCGCGCCCGGGCCACGCTCGAGGACCTCTCACCGCCGGGCCGCGAGCGCGCGCCGCTCCCTCGCTCCCCCCGCGAGCGCGAGCTGGTGGCGCGCTTCGCCGACGCCTTCGAGACGGGCGATGTCGAGGATGTCGTGGCGCTCCTGACCGACGACGCCTGGGTCGCGATGCCGCCCGAGCCGTTCGAGTATCAGGGTCACGACGCGATCGCGGCCTTCCTCGGCCACGCCTTCGCCGTGCGCGGGCGCCAGCGCCACCGGCTCGTCCCCACCCGCGCCAACGGGCAGCCCGCCTTCGGCCACTACATACCGGACCCCCAGGCTGGAATCGTGCGCGGCGTCGGCATGTTGGTGCTGACGCTCGAGGGCGAGCGGATCTCGCACATCACCCGCTTCGGGGGCGCCGGCCTGCTGGGGGCGTTCGGCCTCCCCCGGACCCTGCCCCAGGGCGAGTAACTCCGCACTCGCCGCCCTGCCGGCGCCGAATCCGTATTCGGTCGGCTATGGCACGAGTTTCGCCGCACTCGCCGGTCGCGGCGCGCCGAAAGCGGAGATACTCGCCCTACACGCGATGATGGGCCGGCTTCGCCGGCATCCGTGGGGCCGTTGCGCCCGGCATCCGTGCCGGGCGCGCGCGACCACGGCCGAAGCGCGGCACCCGCCGGGCATGGATGCCCGGCGGAACCGGCGTCGCGGCGGACGGGCCAGCTCGGTATCCGTGCCTCCCCGACTGGGCCTGCCGCGACATCATCCGGAGGACGCCGAGCGCAGCGAGGCCCAGAAAAGACCGGCTACAAGTTCCCCTGCGCCATCTTGCGCAGGTCCATCGCCTTGTCGTAAGTCTCCTCGTCGACGCCAAGCTCGAGCGCGACCTCGCGCAGCGGCCGTCCGGACTGCGAGGCCCGCTTGACGATCTCGGCACCCTTGTCGTAGCCGATATACGGATTCAGCGCGGTGGCCGCGGACAGGGTCATCTCGGCCGACCGGCGCAGGCCGTCCTCGTTGGCCTGGATCCCGTCGACGCACTTCTCGGCAAGGATTCGGCAGGTGTTCGTGAGCAGCTTGATCGAGTCGAGCAGGTCGCGCGCGATCAGCGGAACGCGGACGTTCAGCTCGAAGTTGCCCTGCGAGCCGGCGACGGTGATCGTGGTGTCGTTGCCGATGACCTGGGCCGCCACCTGCAGCACGACCTCGGCGATCACCGGGTTGACCTTGCCCGGCATGATCGAGGACCCCTTCTGGAGCTCGGGCAGGAGGATCTCGCCGATCCCCGTCCGCGGACCCGATCCCATCCAGGCCAGGTCGTTGGCGATCTTCGTGAGCGACACGGCCAGCACCTTGAGCGCGCCCGACAGCTCGACCAGTGCGTCCCGGTTCCCCTGTCCCTCGAATGGGTCCTCGGGCGGGCGGATGTCCAGCCCCGTGGCCTCGCTGAGTCGTTCCCGGACCCGCGCGGCGAATTCCTTGTGCGTGTTCAGCCCGGTCCCGGTGGCGGTGCCGCCAAGCGGGATCTGCGCCACCTGGGGCAGTGCGTTCGAGATGCGCCGCGCGCCCAGCCGCACCTGCGCGCCGTAGCCGGAGAACTCCTGGCCGAGCGTGACCGGCACCGCGTCCATCAGGTGCGTACGTCCCGACTTGACCATGTCCTTGAACTCGTTCGCCTTAGCCTGCAGCGATGCCTCGAGCTCGTCGAGCACGGGCAGCAGCTCGTTCTTGGCGGTGTCCAGCGCGGCGAGATGGACGGCGGAGGGGAACACGTCGTTGGACGACTGGCCCATGTTGACGTCGTCGTTGGGATGGACGCCTTCGCCCGCCAGCGTGGCGATCACCTCGTTGGCGTTCATGTTCGACGAGGTCCCGGAGCCGGTCTGGAAGACGTCGATCGGGAACTGGTCGTCGAACTCGCCGTCGGCCACGCGATCGGCGGCGGCCGCGATTCGATGCGCCTTGTCCTCGTCCAGCAACCCCAACTCGGCGTTGACGTGCGCGGCGGCGCTCTTGATCCGCCCGAGCCAGCGAACCACGGGGACCGGGATCCGCTCGCCGGACACGGGGAAGTTCGCCACCGCCTTCGTGGTCTCCCCGCCCCACAGCTGCTCCTGTTCCTGCACGCCCATGTCAGTCCTTTCGAAGTTTCGGTCTGACCTCAGGCTACCGTCCGCGGCGCGAACGCCGTCAGGCGGCGACCCGCTCGCCACCTCCAGTTGCGGCGCAAAGCAGGCCGACGAGCACGCCGTCCCGCGCGGGCGGCACAGTCTCTAGCGAGGCGCCAGCTCCGGGCGCCGTCTGTCGCCCTCGCGCCGGTCGTGCCGGCGCCGGCGATCACCGCGGTCGCCGCCACCCGATGGCGGCGGGCCGGTGCGGCGCGTCTCGCCCCGGCGCATCTGCCTGCGGCGCTCAGGGCCGGTGTAAGCACGACTGGGATGCTCGCCGGGGACGATCCGCGCCGCGCCTTGGCGCCGCGCTTGCCACTGGAACGCGCGCGCCCGTTCGCGCCATGCCGCTGCGGTAGCGGCCGCGGTTCGGCGGGTCTCGGGCCGCTGCGATTCGTCGGCGACCAAGTCTTCTTGTGCGCGCGCCTGCTCGAGGCTCAACTCCGCGAGCAGGCCGAGCTCGATCGCGTTGAGCCTGACGGCCGGTGCTGGCGCGTCCTCCGCCCGGGCGCGCCGCGGCGGCTTGACGCGAGCTCTCCGCTCGAGCGGGCGCAGCAGCCCGCAAAACGCCAGCAGGGCGAAGCACACCACGCGACCTGCGCCGTGTCCGCCCAGCTGGATCGCCTGCGCTAAGCCAGGATCATGCATTCCGCCGCTCGGTCGACTGGGTCGACGGTCGTGGGTAAACCGAGGTAAAAGCCCTGGCCGAACTCGCAGCCCAGCTCGCGGAGCGAGGCCAGCTGGGCGGCGGACTCGATGCCCTCCGCCACGACACCGAGCTCCAGGTTGGCCGCGAGGTCCAGCACCATCCGGATGAACGCCCGATCGGACCCGCCTTGCTCGAGGTTGTCCATGAACGGCGTGCCGATCTTCAGCCAGTCGATCGGCAGCGCGCGCAGATGGGAGAGCGACGAGTACCCGGTGCCGAAATCGTCGAGGGCGAGCTGCACGCCGAGCGCGCGCAGCTCGTGCAGGGTCGCGATGCTGCGTTCGGGGTCGCGGAGCATGGCGCCCTCGGTGATTTCGAGCACGAGGCGGCGAGGCTCCAGCCCGCTGTGATCCAGTGCAGCCGCGATTCCGTGCACGAACCGCCGCTCGCGCAACTCGACCGGTGAGACGTTCACGTGGATCGCCGCCGGAACGGCGTCGTCCCAGGCCCACGTCTGCGCGTCGCGGCACGCTCGCGCGAGCACGGAGCGTCCGATCGGCACCACCGCCCCGATCTCTTCGGCCAGCGGGATGAAAGACGATGGGGTGCTGCAGCCGCGAGGACCGTCGGGCCAGCGCAGCAGCGCCTCGCAGGCGGCCACTCGGCCTGTCTCGAGCTCCACGATCGGCTGGTAGTGCACGACGAAGGAGTCGTCCCTGACCGCGTCCTTCAGCCGCCCCTTGAGACGGTGGCGCTTCTTGGCCTGGAGCTCCATGCCCGACTTGAACAGCTCGTAGCGGTCCTTGCTCTCGTGCTTGGCTCGATACATGGCGAGGTCGGCGTTCCGGATGAGCTCCTCGGGCGTCATCTGGTTGCCGTGGCTGGTGGCGATTCCAGCGCTCGCACGGACCGAGATGTTCTGGCCGCAGATCGAGAACCGCTCCGCGAGATGGCGATTCAGCCGCTCGGTCACCTCGATCGCCTCCTGCTGTGCGTCGGGCCGGTCGAGCATGATCGCGAACTCGTCACCGCCGAGCCGCGCCACGGTGTCGGTGGGCCGGACGCAGTCGCTCAGCCGGCCGCCCACCGCGATCAACAGCTCGTCGCCGGCGGCGTGCCCGAGGCTGTCGTTGACCGTCTTGAAGTCGTCGACGTCGATGAAGATCACCGACACTCGATCGCGAGCGTCGCGCAGTGCGTCGCCCACCCTCTGGACAAACAGCGATCGGTTCGCCAGGTCGGTGAGCGGGTCGTGGGAGGCCTGATGCTGGAGCTCTCGCTGAAGCTCCTTTAGGCGCCACACAGTTTGCCCGAGGCGGTCGTTCTCCAGCGCGACGCTCGTGTTGTTGGCGAGCGTCTCGAGCAGCTTGATGTCCTCGGGGCAGAAATGGTCGACCACACCGGACGGGTTGCCGATCGTCATCGCTCCGATCAAGCTGCGCTCTCCCTTGAGGACGGCGAGCATCCCGTCGCCGAGCTCCCGCGCCCTCAGGTACTCGACCAGTCGCTCGTCTCCGATTTCGGCGGCGGCGCAAGCGCCGCGCTCCTGGCCCTCGATCAGCGCTCGGAGGCGCCCTGCGATGCCGGGATCGACAGGCTCGAGAACCGCGGCGGAGCCGTTCGCCCGCACCGTGGTGCGCAGCGCGTCATTGCCATCCGGGGAGAAGAAGATGATCTCGGCGACCTCGGCCCGGAATGCGTCGAGCGCCTGCGCCAGCAGCCCTTCGAGCGCAGGCCCGATTTCGGGCGCCTCGGAGAGAGCCCGTGCCGCCCGGTAGAGGAACTCCACCCGCTCGTGGCGCTGGCGCTCGGTGACGAACGCCTGGAAGCTGACGAACATTCCCACCACCGGAACCGCCATCAAGATCGCCGTCTTCCAATCCTTGTAGAGAATCGTCGCCGCGCACAAGCCGACGCTCGTGTTCGCCACGACGACCGCGAGGTCGGTGCGCAACGAGCGCACCACCTGACGGATGCCGAGCTGGCCCTCGGACAGTGAGACGGCGAAGCTGATGAACAGCACCGCGATCAGCGAGTTGGCCACGGTGGCGAGGATCGCGGCGGCCCACACGATCGGGCGCAGATCGCTCGACGCGCCAGCGATCGCGTGGAACACGAGCACCGCGACGCAGTTTCCCAGCAGGAAAACGGCAAAGTTGAAGGCCAGCCGGATCAGCGGCAGCTTGCGGTGCAAGGCGAGAACGAGAATCCGACCGATCGCCCCGGCCAGGATCGTGGCCGGCCCGCCCGCGAACACCAGCGCGAACACCAGAGGAATCTCGGCCAGCGACATCGAGTGCGCGCTGCGCCGGAAGTGAACGTGGACCACGAGGCGTTCGGCGGCGGCGAAGCCGATGACCAGCGCCCAGAACGGCACGTGGACCGAGGAGATCACCGGCGCCACATCGCCCGCACCGGCCATGTACAGCAGCGCCGCGGTCGAGATCATCGCGCCGCTCAGCGCCCAGATCGCCACCTGCCCGGAGGACATCCGGTACGGACGCGAACGCACGACGTGCGCCACCAGCGAGCGCACCCTCGGGTCTCGGCCTGCGTCGGTGCTGCTCCCGATCGCGCTCATGCCTACCCCCAGGTCGTGGCCCAGCCGACGTTGCTCCAGCTCGCAGCGCTCGGGCTGACGTCGTCTGCGCCGGTGGACGAGCAGCTGACGCAGCTCCAGCTGGCGGCGCTCCAGCTGGCCGCGAGCGGATCGGCTGCCGTGCTCCAGCTGGCGGCGCTCCAGCTGGCCGCGTTGTAATCGATCTCATTGGTGTCGGGATCGATCAGGTCATTCGGGGCCAGGCCCTGGTCGGAGGAGAGCTGACTGTGACCGGCCAGGTCGGCGGCCATCGCCCGGACCTCGCTGCTCCCGTCGGAGAGCGTGGCCGCGGTGTTGACGATCGCGCCCTTGACCATCGCGGGCGTCCATCCAGGATGCGCGGCGAGCAGATCCGCGGCGATGCCCGAGACAATCGGAGCGGCGAGCGATGTCCCGCTCAGCTGGAAGTATGTGCCCCCAACGACGCAGGTGGGGCAGGCGGCGGCGAACGAGCTTCCGGGCGCCAGCGTGGTAACGATGTGGGCCCCCGGCGCGAGCACGTCAGGCTTCGAGACCCCGTCCTGGGTCGTGCCGCGACTGGACCAGCTGGCCTGAACGTCGTCGGAGTCGGACACCGTCTCCTGGTTGTCGGTCGCCCCTACGGTGAGCGCGTAGGGATCGTTGCCCGGCGCGTAGGACACCGCGTCCGGCGCGCTCCCCATATTCCCCGCCGCGGCCACGACAGTGATCCCCTGAAACCACGCCTGCTCGACAGCGGCGTCGAGCGGATCGGTCGTGTAGGACTCCGCGGAGGTCGACCGGAACGACAGATTGACGACGCGGATGTTGTAGTCGTCTTTGTGGTCGACGGCGAACTGCAGCCCGTAGATCGCATCGAGCGTCGTGGCCTGGCCGGAGTCGTCGGCGACCTTGACCGAGATCAGGTTCGCGTCCGGTGCGGTGCCGGCGTACCGGCCGAACAGGGGATCGTCCGAGTCGCGGAACCACCCGTTGCCCGCCACCAGACCGGCCACCGCCGTGCCGTGACCGTACGTGTCGCCGGCGCTCGTTGCCTTCGGGTCAATGACCGCGGATGCAACGACCCGCGAGGTCGAGTTCCCCTGGGCGGTTTTGAAATCCGGCAGGTTACCCGCGATGCCGGTGTCGATCACCGCGACGCCGATGCCGGCGCCGGTGCTGCGAGACCAGAGCCTCCAGGCCCCGGTCGACTGGTCAAACGTGCTCGCCAGCGTCCACGGCGTCGGGTTGTTCACCGTCGTCTCCCGGATCGCCGCGTTCTGCGATACCGCGTGAACCAGCGGGCTTGCGGCGAGCCGCCGCGCGGCGGCCGTCGTGAGGCGCGCGGACAGGCCGTTGATGATGTGGAGGTCAACCCCGGGCTGCCCGCCCAGCGACCGCACCAGCGCCCGTCCCTGCGCCACGTCCACGCCCGGCTTGAGCTGGACGATCACCTCGGATCCTCGCCTCGGCGCGCTGGCTGACGCTCGTGCGGGCGCCGCGAAAGCGGCTGCCATCAGCAACGCGACCCCGACGGCCAGGACTGTCAGCGCACGGGTGCGCGGTCCTCGCACCGGCGAGGTGCGGACGTCAAGGGTCGCGGCCACATCATCGCAACGGCTCGATCAGCGCGGAACTTTCGTGTGGTCGAGAAAGATCCCTCGCAGCAGCCCGCCGGCGGCGTCGACGTCGTGGCCGAAGGCGCCGTCCTCGGTGCCGGCCGGCAGAGCGTTTGCCGCGGGATCGAACAGCGCCTGGGTGCCCGCGCCGGCTGGGGTCAGCGTCGCGCCATCGAGAACGATCGCGTTTAGCATCGGGACGGTGGCTGCCGGCGACACAGCGGCGATCTCGAACCGCCCGGGAATGCTCACGCGCGCGCCGTCGAGCGCGCTCGTGCTCGGCGCGATCGCCTCCGTGCAGTTCGGCTCGGCGGTTGCCACCACGCTGTTCGCGCAGATCGGGCCCGGAGGGGCGGTTTGGCTGCGCCTGCTGTTTGGGACAGTCATCCTGCTCGCGCTCTGGCGGCCGCGCATCCGGGGGCGGACCCGACGAGAGTTGCTGCTCGCGGCGCTCTTCGGGCTCGTGCTGGCGAGCATGAACTTCAGCTTCTACTCGGCCCTGCACCGGATCCCGTTGGGCATCGCCGTCACGCTCGAGTTCGTCGGCCCGCTGACGGTGGCGCTCGCCGGTTCGCGCCGGCCGCTCGACCTGCTCTGGGTGGCGCTCGCGGCGGCCGGCATCCTCGCCCTGACCCGCGGCGGAGCTGGGCACCTCGACCCCGTCGGCATCGTCCTGGCCCTGCTCGCGGGCGCCTTCTGGGCCGCCTACATCCTGGTCAACGCGCGGGTGGGGCGCGCGTTCGAGGGCGGGGCAGGTCTTGCGCTGGCCATGTGCGTGGCCACGGTCCTGATCACCCCGGTCGGGCTCGCTCAGGGCGGCTCCCACCTGTTCGAGGCCCGCTCGCTCCTGCTCGGGGCCGTCATCGGGCTGCTCTCTTCGGCCATCCCCTACTCGTTCGAGGTCGAAGCGCTCAGGCGAATCAAAACCTCCGTGTTCGGCGTGCTGATGAGCATCGAGCCGGCCATGGCGGCCCTGGCCGGCCTCATCGTGCTCGGGCAGGGACTCGCGTCGCGCGAGGTGCTCGGCATCGCGCTGGTCGTGATCGCCTCGGTCGGCGCGGCCCGCAGCGCGCGCGAAGCACCGATTGCCGTCTGAGGTTGTGCCGAATTGCCGTCTGAGGTTGTGCCGAACTGCCGTCTGAGGTTGTGCCGAACTGCCGTCTGAGGTTGTGCCGAACTGCCGTCTGAGGTTGTGCCGAACTGCCGTCTGACGTTGTGCCGATCCTCCGCCCGCTCGCGGTCGCCTCCCGTCTAGTGACAATGCTTTCCGGTGTACGGTAGAGTGAGGGCCGATGGCAGAAACCGGAACTCGCGCGGTGGAACGGGCGCTGACGCTGCTCACGACGGTGGCGCAGGACGGCGGCACGCTGAGCGAGCTCGCGCGGACCGCCGGTCTATCGCCGAGCACGGCGTCGCGTCTGCTCGCCACGCTGGCCGGCCAGGAGCTAGTGCGCCGGGACGAGCATGGGCACTACCACGCGGGGGCGCGGCTGCGTGCGCTCGCGGCGGCCAGCCTGCGTCGGGACCCGTTGCACGAGCTGGCCGGGCCGCGTCTCGCGGCGCTGGCGGGCCAGACAGGCGAGACGGCCAACCTCGCGGTGACCGCGGATCCCCGGCGCGTGGTCTACGTCCGGCAGGTCGCCAGCCCGAAGCTCGTGCAGACCGCCGGCTGGGTCGGCCGTACGGTTCCCTGCCGCGGCACCGCGCTCGGCGCCGCGCTCCGCGGCGACGTCGGCGGGCTGGGATTCGTCGCCCGGAGCGGGGCGATGGAGCCCGACGTGATCTCGATCGCCGCGCCGGTATACGGTGCCGGCGGCGACATCGTCGCAGCGATCAGCGTGCTGGCCCCCACCTACCGTATGACGCCTCGCCGGGTGGAGGCGTGCGGGCGCGCGGTGGCGCGTCACGCCGCGGCGCTCTCGCGGGACCTGGGCGCACCGGGGGCGCTGGCGGCATGAGTGCCGGCGGCGCGAGCGGCGGCGGGATGGGCGCCGGCGGCATGGGTAGCGGCGGTACGCGCGCCGGCGGTATGGGCGTGCGCGGTGCGGGCGCCGGCGGTATGGGCGGCGGGCTGCGCGCCAAGGGCTGGCAGCAGGAGGCTGCCCTGCGCATGCTCGAGAACAACCTCCATCCCGACGTGGCCGAGAACCCCGCCCAGCTTGTCGTGTACGGCGGGATCGGCAAGGCGGCGCGGAACTGGCCTAGCTACCACGCGATCGTGCGCGAGCTCCGGCAACTGGAGGACGACGAGACGCTGCTCGTCCAGTCGGGCAAGCCGGTGGCGGTGTTCGAGACCCACGAGGCCGCCCCGCGCGTGCTCCTCGCCAACTCTAATCTGGTCCCCAACTGGGCGAACTGGGACGAGTTCCGCCGCCTCGATGCCGCCGGCCTGATCATGTACGGCCAGATGACCGCCGGCTCCTGGATCTACATCGGGAGTCAGGGCATTCTCCAGGGGACGTACGAGACGTTCGCGGCGGCGGCCCGCAAACGCTTCGACGGCACCCTCGCCGGCCGGTTGGTCGTAACTGCGGGCCTGGGCGGCATGGGCGGCGCGCAGCCCCTGGCCATCACCATGCTGAACGGCGCGGCGCTGTGCGTGGAGGTGGACCTTCAGCGGATCGAGCGGCGGATCCGCGGCGGGTATCTGGATGAGCGCGCGGCGGATCTGGACGACGCGCTGCGTCGGCTCGACGCTGCCCGCAGCGAGCGGCGCGCGCTCTCGATCGGCCTCGCCGGCAACGCGGCCGAGGTCCTGCCCGAACTGGTGCGCCGCGGGGTCGCGGTCGATGTGGTCACCGACCAGACCTCGGCCCACGACCCGCTGAACGGCTACATCCCCGCCGGCCTCACCCTCGAACAGGCCGAGGCACTGCGCCAGACCAACCCTGATGACTATCTCAGACGCGTCGGCGAAAGCGCGGTGGCGCATGTGGGCGCGATCCGCGCATTAGCCGCCGCCGGCGCCGAGGCGTTTGACTACGGGAACGCCCTGCGCGGGCTGGCCTCTGAGCACGGCGACACCGATGCGTTCTCGTATCCGGGCTTTGTCCCCGCGTACGTACGGCCTTTGTTCTGCGAGGGCAAGGGACCGTTTCGCTGGGTGGCGCTGTCGGGCGACCCGGCTGACATCTACGCCACCGACCGCGCGATCCTCGACCTGTTCGGCGACCAGGAGCACATCGCGCGCTGGATCAAGCTCGCCACCGAACGGGTCCAGTTCCAGGGTCTGCCGGCGCGCATCTGCTGGCTCGGCTACGGCGAACGGCATTTGGCCGGATTGCGCTTCAACGAGATGGTGGCTTCCGGTGAGGTGCGCGCCCCGATCGTGATCGGGCGTGATCACCTCGACGCCGGCTCGGTCGCCTCGCCCCAGCGCGAGACCGAGGCCATGGCCGACGGCTCGGACGCGATCGCCGACTGGCCGCTCCTGAATGCCTTGCTGAACACGGCGTGCGGCGCGAGCTGGGTGTCGATCCACCACGGCGGCGGCGTCGGAATGGGCAAATCGATCCACGCCGGCCAGGTCTGCGTGGCCGACGGCACCCCGGGAGCGGCGGCGCGGATCGAGCGGGTGCTCAAGGCCGATCCTGGCCTCGGCGTCGTCCGCCACGTCGACGCCGGCTACGAGACCGCGGTGGTGGCGGCACGCTCGCACGGCCTGAGGATCCCGATGCTGGGCGAGTGAGGCGCCGGCAACCGCCCCCTGACGCACCGTCCTGGTCCCCTCGACCCCGCCCCCCTCGACCCGCCGTCCCGCCCTCCGACCCGCGCCCCCCTCGACCCACGCCACCCTCCACCCGCGCCCCCCCCGACCCGCGCCCCCCTCGACCCGCGCCACCCTCCACCCACGCCGCCCCCCGACCCGCGCCCCCCTCGACCCGCACCGTCCTGCCCCCCGACCCGCGCCCCCCTCGACCCGCGCCACCCCTCGACCCGCGCCACCCCCCACCCGCGCCCCCCTCGACCCGCGCCCACCCTCCACCCACGCCACCCTCGCCCCCCTCCAGCCCCCGCCCCGTGCATTTCGCCCGAACCCCCACGCCCCGCCCCCGCCTCCGGGACATAAGCATCCCCCAGATGCTTATGTCCCCGCGGCGGAGTGCCACCGCGGGGTTTCCGACGTAATGCACGGGGTTTCCGACGTGACGCACGAGGTTTCCGACGTAATGCACGGGGTTTCCGACGTGACGCACGTTGCGGTCGTGCCGACAATCTGACCATGACGACGTCGTTCGACAACGCCGCGCAGGTTCTCCTGCCCCCGGAGCCGAACCTCCCCTACCTGCGCACCGACCGCGCCGGCGAGCTCGCCCTCGACCCCGGCGCCGTCACCACAGACGGCGACGGCCGGATCGCCGCGCTCGAGCCCACGAGAACCGCCGACCTCCACGTCGACGCCACCGGCTGCGCGCTCCTCCCCGGCCTGGTCGACTGCCACACGCACCTGCCCTTCGCCGGCTGGCGCGCCGAGGAGTATGAGCAGAAGGTCACCGGCGTCCCCTATGAGGAGATCGCCGGCGCCGGCGGGGGCATCGCCTCGTCCGCCCGCGCCCTGCGTGAGACCCCCGACGACGCCGTCCTGAAACAGGCCACCGCCCTGGCGGCCGAGATGCTCGCCCACGGGACCGCGACGTTCGAGTGCAAGTCCGGTTACGGACTCTCGCGGGAAGGTGAGCTGCGAGCGCTGAAGCTCGCGGCCGAACTGGGAACCCGCGTCCGCCAGCAAACCACCCGCACGGCGCTGCTGGCGCACGCCGTGCCGGAGGGCTACACCGCCAAGACCTGGATGGACGAGGTCGAGACCATGATTCCGGCAGCCGTCCAGACGGGCGCCACCGCGCTCGACATCTTCGTCGAGTCGATCGCCTTCGACGTCGAAGATCTCGATCGGCTCGGCGGGCTGGCGGCGCGCGCCGGCGTCGCCCTGCGCGCCCACGTAGAGCAATTCTCGACCATGCGCTCGGTACCCGTGGCCCTCAAGCGCGGCGCCCGCTCGCTCGACCACCTCTCGGCCATCCATCCCGACGACATCGGCCCGCTGGCCCACTCCAACACCGCCGCGGTTCTGCTGCCCGGCGCGGAATTCATGGGCGCCGAGGCGACTGCGCCGGCGCGGGACCTGGTCGATGCCGGCGCGATCCTCGTGCTCGCCACCGACGCCAACCCAGGTACCTCGCCGGTCTTCTCGCTGCCGCTGATCGTCGGGCTCGGGGTGCGCCGCTACGGCTTGAGCACCCGCGAGGCGCTGCTCGCGGTGACGCTCAATGCCGCGTACGTCCTCGAGCGTGCTCACGACCTCGGATCGATCGAAGTCGGTAAGCGCGCCGACCTCGTGCTGCTCGACTCGTCCAGCGAGCACATGGCCTACCGCCTCGGCCACAACCCCGTGGCGGCCGTGTTCATCGCCGGGGAGCCCGCATACGTCCGCCCTGACGCCGAGTGGCGGATCACAGCAAACCGGTGAGCGGCACAGGGGGCGCCTTCCCGATTGGCGCGCGCGTGACCCTTGAGCAGCTCGAACAGGACCCGCATCCGGTCCTGGCCCGCCTGCGACGACGCGAGCCGATCTCTTGGCTGCCAGTCCTAGGCGGCTGGCTGGTGACCCGCCACGACCTCGCGCGGACGGTGATGCGCGACGCGGCCACGTTCACGGTCGATGATCCGCGCTTCAGCACCGCGCGGGTCGTGGGCCCGAGCATGCTGAGCCTCGACGGCGAGGCGCACGATCGCCATCGCGCCCCATTCGCCGCCCCATTCAGGCACCGAGCGGTTCGCGAGCGCTTCGCCGAGGCCGCAGCCGCCGAGGCTGACCGTCTGATCGACGGCTTCGCCGCCGCCGGCTCGGCCGAGCTACGCCGCTCGTTCGCCGGCCCGCTCGCCGCCTCGATCGTGGCCCGCGCGCTCGGGCTGCAGCAAACCGAAGTGAAAGCGATGCTCGGCTGGTACGACGGGATCGTGGCTGCGGTCACCGAGATCACCGCTGGTCACGATGTGCCCGTCCGCGGCCGCGAAGCGTTCGCCGCCCTGCGCGAGCGCCTGCAAGCGGCGATCGGCGGCGACCCCGACGCCTCGCTCCTCAGTGCCGCCGCGGCCGGAGACCACGGGCTCGCCGCCGAGGAGGTCGTCTCCAACGCCGGAGTCCTGCTGTTCGGGGGCATCGAGACAACCGAGGGCATGATCGCGAACGCGCTCGTCCAGCTGCTTGAGCACCGGGACGCGCCGGCGAAGGCAACCCTAGACCCAGCGACCCTCGACGGCGCCATCGAGGAGTCGCTCCGGCTCGAGCCCGCCGCCGCCGTGATCGACCGCTACGCGACAACAGACCGGAGGCTCGCCAATGCCTTCATCAAGCAAGGCGACCTGGTCCGGATCTCGATCACCGCGGCCAACCGCGACCCGGCGGTCTTCCCGGATCCGGACCGCTTCGACCCCACCCGGCCGCGGCCGAGGGGTCACCTTGCGTTCGCCCAGGGGCCGCACGTTTGCCTCGGCATCCACCTTGCTCGGCTCGAGGCACGCACCGCCATCGCCACCGTCCTGCGCCGCCTGCCGAAGCTGAGACTGGATCCGGAGCGACCGTCAACCATCCGGGGGCTCGTGTTCCGCAAGCCGTCCACGCTGCACGCATCGTGGGACGTCTGAAATAGTCCCGCGCCGGGTGCGCAGGATCCTCACAGCCTCGCTCGCGGCGGTGCTCGCCGCCGCCGCGGTCATTCCTGCCGTGCAGTCGGTTCGCGCGGCCGCGCCCGCGCCCCCGGCCGCCGCCGCCGCCACGCCAACCGGGTCAACCCCCACCCCGACACCGCCAACCACCACACCAAGCGCGCCAACCACCACCCCGACACCGCCAACCACCACACCAAGCGCGCCAACCACCACCCCGACGCCGCCACCCACGAACCCAAGCCCCGTCACCGTCCAGGTCAGCCGCACCCCGGTCGGCCAGCCGATCGCCTCGGGCTTCCTCGGGTTCTCAATCGAATACCAGGCGATCCGGGAATACACCGGAACCGATCCGCACGCGATCAACCCGGTGCTGGTGCAGCTCATCCGCAACTTAACGCCGGGACAGTCGCCCGTGCTCCGGGTGGGAGGCAACAGCGCGGATGAGACCTGGTGGCCCACCTCGGCGGTGACGCGCTCGCCCGGAATCAAGTACACGCTCAGCCGAAGCTGGCTATCCACTACGCGCGCACTGGCCGAGGCGACCGGCGGCAAGCTGATCCTCGACCTGAATCTCAAGCTCGACAGTGCGGCGGAGATCGCGGCCGAGGCGCGAGCCTTCGCGATCGGCATCGGCCGCCGCTACATCGACGCGTTCGAGATCGGCAACGAGCCCGAGCTGTATCCGATCACCCCGTTCTACTACCTCGATCCCGCCAACACGCCGATCTACCCCCGGCCTAAGACCTACCACTTCCGAGCCTATGCGCAGGAGATGTCCCAATTCGCCAAGCCGCTCCAGGGCACGGCGCTCGCCGGACCGGCCAGCGGCTCGTTGCGCTGGCTGACGCGGCTGCCGAAGCTGTTCACGGTCGAGCCGGGGCTCAAGATCATCACGTACCACCGCTATCCGTTGATCAAGTGCTTCACCAAGCCCGGCGATCCCGGCTATCCGACGATCCCGAACCTGCTCAGCACCGGAGCCTCGCGCGCTCTGCTGCAGGGAACCGGGAACATCATCGCGCTGGCCCACCGCCACCACGCCACGTTCCGCGTCGAGGAGCTCAACTCCGTCGCCTGCAAGGGCAAACTCGGCGTCAGCGACACGTTCGCCTCGGCGCTGTGGATGCTCGACACGCTGTTCGCGGTGGCACGCTCCGGCGTGGACGGCGTAAACATCCACACGCTGCCCGAGGCCGTCTACCACCCGTTCACGTTCGAGCGCGTCGCCGGGCGCTGGGTGGGCACCGTGTTCCCCGAGTACTACGGCCTGCTGCTGTTCGCACAGGCGGCGCCGCCGGGATCGCGCCTGCTGGCCGCCTCCGCGCCGGCGGGAAACTCCGACCTCCGAGTGCGGGCGACCCAGACTCCTACCGGCCTGATCCACGTTGTCCTGATCAACGACAGCCTGACCAGCGCGCAGGTCGTGCGTATCCGTGCGTCCGAGGGCGTCGGCAACCACGCGATCCTCGAGCGCCTGAGCGCTCCAGGCGGAGCCGCCGCCACCGACGGCGTCACGTTGGCCGGTCAGAGCTTCGGCGCCCAGACCGCCACCGGCACCCTGCGCGGCCCGTTCACGCCCGGCCACCTGAGGCCCGTCCACGGGCAATATGTGATCAGCCTGCCTGCCGCGACCGCCGCGATGCTCAGCTTCGCGCCAAGCGCAACTTGATCCGCTCGATTCACGTCCCGCTGTCGACCAGCCTGTTCAACTCCCGCGAAAGCAGCGTGAGACGAGCCTCCTTGACGAGCGGCATCTCGTGCCGCCGCCGCCGGACGTTGTCGAGTTCGATGTCGGCAAGCACCAGCGCCGGCTCATGCTTCGGCGCGTGGACGACGTCGTTCCCCCACGGATCAACGACGCGCGAGCCGCCCCAGAAGCGCACGCCTGATTCCTCGCCGACCCGGTTGACGAAGACCACGTAGATTTGCAGGAACCGAGCATAGAAGCGAAGCAATTCGTTCCAGTCGCGCTCGGTGCCCGGGTCGGTCCCGACGTTCGCGTCGAGCGCGCTGCAGGCGGGGACCACGAGCAGGCGAGCGCCGTCGTGGACGCACAGGAAAGGCAGCGGCGGCTGCCAGACGTCGTTGCAGATGAGCATCGCGGCGCGACCCCAACGCGTGTCGAACGCGCGGATGGACTGTCCGGGGCTGAAGTGCTTGTGCTCCTCGAAGCGCCCATAACTGGGTAAGTAGGCCTTTCGCTGGAGGTGGACGCCGCGCCCTGCCTCCAAATAGATGCAGGTGTTGTACGTGTGCACTAGGCCGTTCTCGACGAATCCGACCACGACCGCCGCGTCGCCGGCGCGGTTGGCAAGCTCGATGATGGTCGGATCGTCAGCGGGCAGCGCGACATCTTCGCTGATGGCTCCGATGGCGTAGCCGGTGAGGTTGAGCTCGGGAAAGACGATCAACTGAGCGCCGTGCCGGGCCGCCTCGTCGATCGTTTTCTTGGTCCTGGCCAGGTTCTCTTCTACATCTCCGAGAAGGCAATCGACCTGCGCCAGCGCGACGCGCAGGACAGAACCTTGGTTGAGGCGCGATCTTGAGGCCATCTACGTCGTCCCAGCCCGTGGCGGTGAGGCACTTATTCAGAGTCGCTGCGAGGGTATCGAGCGGTGCTCGCCAACGATCAGCTCACAGCTCGCCGGCGTAGTCGCGGTACTCGGCTCTGGCCGCGCTGCCGCTCCCGAAGTACGCGTGCTTGGACATGTCGGCGCTGTAGCGGCTCGCGGGTGGGGTGCGTCCGAGCGCCTCGGCCATCGACCGGATGTGATGAGGTGCGGCCCCGCAGCACACCCCGAGATAGTCCACCCCCAAGGCATGCGCCGCCTCGGCGAACTCCGCGATCTCATACCGCGTGCACGTGAATGGATCGAGTGCCGTTGGGAAGGAGCGGCCCTCCGGGAGGTAACCAACCTGCGGATCGTGCAGCGACTGGAAGCTCGGTTCCCCCGGGTGAGTCCGGTAGGGCACCGGAAGGGCGGCGACGTGCGCGGAGACCGCGCTCCTGACCGCCTCCAGCAGCGGGAGCATCGTGGCGGGGCCGCGGCTGCAGTTGAGGCCGACCACATCGGCGCCCGCCTGTTCGAGGGCTCGGCACGCCTCGGCAGGCGGCACTCCCTCCCTCGTGGCAGGATCCCTGTGCGGTACAAGGGTTATGACCGCGGGGAGTCCGGCGTCCTTGATCACCTCGGTGGCCACGATGGCTTCGCCGAGCCACGAGAAGGTCTCGCCAATCACGAAGTCCACCTCTGCGTCGAGCGCCCACCCCACCTGCTCCTCGAACATCGCCCGGACCTCCGCGCCAGATTGCTCGCCGACGTAGATGTTCGTGTTACAGACGTTGCCCGCGCAGAGCGTCCCGCTCTCGCGGGCCACTTCGCGAGCGAGCGCCAGGGCCTGCCGGTTGATGCGTTCAAGAAGCTCCTCTTTCCCGACCACGCGCAGCTTCTCGCGATGGGCGTAGTAGGTAAACGCCTCGACGACGTCCGAGCCGGCGTGAACGAATTCACGATGTAGTTCGCGCACCTTCTCCGGATGCTCGAGCACCACTTCCGGGACGTAGCCGCCCGCCTGCAGGTAGCCGCGCCGCTCCAACTCGAACAGGTAGCCCTCGGCACATATCACCGCCCCGCGATCGAGTCGCTCCAGCAATCCTCGCCGCACCTCGTGATCTTCAGACACCCCGTCTCCTCGAGTTTGAGTCGTGCACAGATCGATCTCCTAGCCTGATCTTAACGATCGTTGGCTCTGCGGCGATTTGAATAGGTGTAATGACAACAAGTCGACGGCGGCCCTCTCGGTCCTCAAGCCTGAGGCCGCCAATGCTTGATCGCAGCGACGCCGAGCCTCTTGACCTCATGCCAATCGCGATGGGACAATGGCAACACAAAATGGCAGAACGAGGAACCAGCCTCAGGCGTGGACTCGAGGTCCTGCAGGTGCTTGGTTCAGATGTCGCCCTTACCGAGGGAGGCCTGGGAGTCACCCGGATCGCTTCCCTCACGGGCCACGAGAAGAGCCTGATCTCGCGAGCCCTGCGGGCATTGATGGACTACGGGCTGGTGGAGCGCGCGCCCGACAATCGCGCCTATCGCCTCGGATGGGGTTGTTTCGCCCTCGCCGGGCGCGCGGGTGAGCCTCGCCTGATCGAGGAGTCGAGGACGCCGCTGGCCCGGCTTGTCGACCAGGTGGGCGAATCGGCCCACCTGTCCGCGCTTCGTGGCACGGAGGTCCTGACGCTGCTCACGCAACCTTCGCCCCACGCGGTGGCCGCACGCGGCTGGATCGGACGGACCGTGCCGGTGCACTGCACCTCGTCAGGACGCGTCCTGGTGCTCGACCACGATCGGCCTGCGCTGAGCGAGCTGCTCGGCCCGGGACCCCTGCCCCCCGCCGGCCCCAACGCTCCCGCCGACCTTCCGGAGCTCGAGCGGCGGATTAGGCGCGCTCGTCAGGTCGGCTACGCCGTGGCCGACGAGGAGTCCGAGCCGGGCTTGGTCGCGGTTGCCGCACCGATCCGCGATTTCACCGGACGGGTGGTGGCCGCGGTCAACATCTCGGCGCCGAAGTTCCGGCTCGGAACCCGCCTTCACGCCACCGGCCAGCGCGTCCGCGCCACCGCCGAGCAACTATCCGATGCCCTGGGCGCGCCGGCCGGCGCCGGGGCCCGTTGGCTGGGGTCTCAGGCGGAAACTCCGCTCGGCAGACGTCGCCGGCCAGACCTTGAGTAGAGTGGAGTTGGAGGAGTGGCGCTACAGTCGGCCTCCATGCGAGTCGAAAAACCAAACCGCTGTTGGAGGGATCCGAATGCGATCAGTCGTAAAGCCCGCGCTCGCGGGAGTAATTACCGTACTCGTCGTGGTGGTGCTGGCCGCCTGCGGTAGCTCGTCGTCTTCGTCCAGCGCCTCCGGAGCCGCTGGCACCAGCTCGAGCTCGACTTCAGGAGCCAGCGGGTCCTCTTTGCCCGGCAAGGGCAAGCCGGCGATCACCCTCGGCGACAAGAACTTCACCGAGGAGTACATCCTCGGCGACCTGTACCAGCAGGCGCTCCAGGCCAAGGGTTATACCGTGAACCTGAAGCCCAACATCGGCAGTTCCGAGCTCACCGACAAGTCGCTCACCTCCGGCCAGATCCAGATGTACCCGGAGTACACCGGGGTCATCCTCAGCGTGATCAAAGGCCAGGCCAAGGTTCCGGTTAGCGCCGCGGCCACCTATGCGGCAGCGAAGAGCTTCGAGGCGGGACGTGGCTACATGCTGCTGAACCCAACGCCATTCCAGGACCGGGATGTGACCGCCACCCTGAAGGCGTTCGCCGCCAAGCACCACCTCGTATCGATGGAAGACCTCGCGAAGCTTCCGTCGTTCACCAATGGCGGGCCCCCGGAGAACAAGACCCGCTACGAGGGCCTGGTGGGCATGCACGAGGCCTACCACCTCAACAACGTCCACTTCGTCCCGCTGGCGATTGGGTTGCAGTACCAGGCGCTGGACTCGGGTAAGGTCGACAGCGCCAACGTGTTCACCACCGACGGTCAGCTAGCCAGCGGAAAGTATGCGCTGTTGACTGACCCCAAGCACATCTACGGCTTCCAGCAAGTGGCCCCGGTAGTCTCCGCCAAGCTCCTGCAGCAGGAGGGCCCGGCGTTCGCTCAGACGCTGAACGCCGTCGACGCGAAGCTCACCAACACGGTCATGCAGAAGCTGAACGCGGCGGTCGTACTCGACAAGGTCGATGCGGCGACGGTTGCCAAGGAGTTCCTGAAGGCCAACGGGCTGCAGTAGCGCGTTCTGAGGATCGATTGCAGATGGAGACCGACGCCACCGGCAAGTCGAACAATCCCCGCGAACATGCGCGGGCGGCGGCGTCGCTCGAGTTCCGAGATGTCTCCAAGCGTTACCCGGGCAACGATGAGCCCGCCCTGAGGGACCTATCGCTCGAAATTCCGGCCGGCCAGATCTGCGTGCTGGTCGGTCCGTCGGGCTGCGGCAAGACCACCGCGATGCGGATGGTCAACCGGATGATCGACATCACGGAGGGGGATATCCTGCTCGACGGCGAGAGCGTCCTTTCGCGTAAGCCGGCCGAGCTGCGACGCCACATCGGCTACGTGATCCAGCAGATCGGGCTGTTCCCGCACGTCTCGGTGGGGGACAACATCGCGACCGTACCGCGGCTGCTGGGCTGGGACCGCCGGCGAGTGGAGGCCCGTGTCGACGAGCTGCTCGAGCTCATTTCGCTTCCGCCGGAAACCCGCGAGCGCTACCCGGCCGAGATCTCCGGCGGGCAGCGCCAGCGGGTGGGGGTGGCGCGGGCGCTGGCTGCAGACCCCCCGTTGATGCTGATGGACGAGCCGTTCGGCGCGATCGACCCAATCACCCGGGAGCGGCTCCAGAACGAGTTCCTGCGTCTCCAGGAGGACATCCGCAAGACGATCGTGTTCGTCACCCACGACATCGACGAGGCGATCAAGATGGGCGACCGGATCGCGATCCTGCGCGAAGGCGGCGTGCTCGTGCAGTACGACACCCCCGACCGGATCCTGGCCGCCCCAAAGGACGAGTTCGTGGCCCAGTTCGTGGGCCTCGACCGAGGGTTGAAGCGCCTCGCCCTGTCCAAGCTCGAAGATCTGTCGCTCCAGGCCGCCGAGTGCCTGCCCGACGGGACGCCGGTTCGCGGACATGCCGATCACCATCGGGTGGTCTTCGTGGACGATCGGCGCCATCCAGTCGGGCGACTGGGCGAGGACGGAGAGCCCGAGCCGGTGGGACCGGTCGGGAACCCGGACACATCGCTGCGAGATGCCCTCTCGCTGATCATGAGCGATGCCAACCGCCCGCTGGTCGTGGTGGACGCTGATGGCGCGGTGGCCGGAGTCGCGAGGGTCGACGTGATTGCCGGCGCGCTTGCCGTCGGCAATGGAGGCCACGCCGCGCGCGAGGACGCCACGCGATGAACCTCATCGTCGCCGCAGGCGGCGGGCCGGTGATCCCCAACTTCGGGGGCAGCACCGACAAATGCGCCCAGACCAACGGACTGTTCTGCTGGCACTGGTTCACCTCGCACTGGGGGAGCATCTTCGGACCCGCCCTTGTGCAGCACATCGTGCTCGTGCTGATCGCGGTCGGCATCGGCTTTGTCATCGCCTTCGCGGCGGCGCTGCTCGCGTACCGGATGCCCCGATGGGAAGCGCCGATCGTCATCTTCTCGAGCTTGCTCTACACCATCCCGAGCCTGGCCCTGTTCCAGATCCTCGTGCCCTTCACCGGGCTCACGCGGCTCACGGTGGAGATCGCGCTGGTCATGTACTGCCTGCTGCTGTTGTTCAGCAATATCGTCACGGGGCTGCGCGAGGTCCCCGAAGAGGTCCGCGACGCCGCTCGCGGAATGGGTCTCACGCCCCGTCAGATCCTCTTACGCATCGACCTTCCGCTCGCGGTCCCGGCGATCTTCGCCGGTCTCCGAGTGGCCACCGTGACGACTATCAGCCTCGCCACGGTGGCGGCGTTCGTGATCAACGACGGACTCGGCGCGCCGATCTTCGACGCGATCCAGCGCGGCAATTTCAAGACCGAGTTCCTGGCCGCCGCCGCGCTCGCGATCCTCCTCGCTTGGGTGGCGGACCTGCTTCTCGTGGCGCTCCAGCGGGTAGTCGCGCCGTGGGCTTCGCGCCGGCGCTCGTCGCTGGTTCCGCGCGGCGTGGTGCGGGCGATTCGTCGGCGTCCGCGCCCGATCTCCGCCGTGCGGGAGGCGTGAGCATGCTGCCCGCCGGGGCAAGCCTGGGCACGCAGTTCGTCAATTCCTTCTCGTTCATGGGAAGCCACATGGGCCACCTGTTGCAGGACACTCTGGCCACGCTCAAGTTGAGCGGCGCCGCCTTGGGGGTAGCGCTGGCGGTGATCCTTCCCGTGGCGGTCTGGTTGGGCCATGTGCACAGGGGCTCGGGGTTCGCGATTCGCATCGCGAACCTGGGCCGCGCCCTCCCCGAACTCGGACTGATCGCGATCTTCCTGGCCCTGCTTGGCCTGGGCTTCCTCAACGTGATGGTGGCTCTGGTGATTGTTGGCATCCCGCCGATCCTGGCCAACACGTTCACGGCGGTCGATGGGGTCGACCCTGAGGTGGTCGACGCCGCGCGCGGAATGGGGATGACCGAGCGCGGCATCGTGTTCAAGGTGGAGCTTCCCCTGGCGCTACCGCTGACGTTCGCCGGGATCCGCACAGCGTCGCTGTTCATCATCGGCGCCTCGCCCCTGGCGGCCATCGCAGGGGGCGGCGGCCTCGGCGAGATCATCGTCAACCAGGCGAGCTACGGGTTTGACGGCGTGCTTGCCGCCGCTTTGTGGATCGCCGCGCTAGCCCTCCTAGTGCAGGGCCTGCTAGCTCTCCTGCAGCGCGCGCTTACGCCTGCCGGCCTGAAGATCGAGGCCCGCGCACGCAGGGCCGAAGGGCGCCGGCCGATCGAGGTGGGAATCGGCGACGCCGAGCGCACCATGGAAGCGGGCGTGGCATAGGTTTATGCGGCCACGCCCACCTCGAGCGGACGCAGCTCATCCGCGTAGCTGACTGACTCACGCCGCATCACGCCCTCGGAGTCGATCGAGTACTGGCCCAGGCGCCACAGCGGCGGCGAGTAGGCGTGGATCGACACCGCCTGCTCGTCCTCGCCGGCCAGCCGGTGGATGTGCTCGGGTCCGAACGAGAACGACCCGCCGGTGGTGATCACGCGGCTCGCGTGCTCGCCACCCAGGCGCGGACTCGATTCCCTGAGCGCACCCCGCACCACGCGCACGGCGCCCGACGAGATGTCGTGGTCGTGCCAGCCCGTGTCGTCGCCCGGCTGCCAGCACAGCAGCCACACGTCCACGTACTCGTCGCGGTGCAGCGAGACGTAGTGGCGTCTCTCGCCCGAGAAGGCGACGTGCTCGGCCCAGCGTTCCGGATCGCTCGCCAGCTCGTCGACCAGCGCCTGCAGCTCGGCGCGGTCGAGGTTACGCGGAGGCAGCAGTGGCCAGTTCATGAGACACCTCCTTGCCGTAGAGAAGACGCATCGGGTTCGCGCTGCGCAGCGCCTGCAGCGCCGCGGCGCCCAGTCCCAGCGCGGCCGGTTCTGCGTACGGACGGTCCGAGCCGTTCACCAGCGGATCAACGCCGACCACCCGGATCGTCGCATCGACGGCCTTAGTGCCGTACGAGGAGATGTCCAGGAACACCTCCTCGTCGACTACGTTCCGATTGCCGGTCCGAGCTGCCAGGCGCTCGCCGTGCAGCGGCGCCAGCCCGGCCAGCATCGCAAAGCACACCCTGAGCGCGGGGTGGCGCGCTCGGCCGTACACCCTGAAGGCAAACCACGCGGCGTGCATCTGCTGCACGTAGGGCACGATCACCGGCCACCAGCCCGGCGCCACCGCCTTCGCCACCGTTCCACGCGCCTCGCTCTCCCCGCCCGCCGCCGGCCCGGGATGCACCAGCAGCGGCTTGCCGGCGTCCTCGAGCCGATGGAGCAGCGGTCCGACCCGCTCGTAGCCGCCCGCGTCGAGCAGCGCCGTCGCCGGCAGCTGCAGCCCGACAAACCCGCGATCCAGCTCTCGCACCAGCGCCACCGGATCGATCTCGCTCAGGCAGGCCGCCGCCCACCCCCCGAACGGCGCCGGCAACGCCACAACTCCGTCGTGATAAGCGGCCAGCAGCTCGCCGGCCTCCTCCGCCGGCAAAGACTCGATGCCCAGCGGGCTCGACAGCGCCACCAGCGCCAGACCGAGCCCATCCGCCCTCGCCTGCGTCGCCCGCGCGGGCACCTCGTGGGCCGCCCGATCGACCTCGTAGTCGGGCTCCCCTGACAGCTCGAGCGTCCATCCGCGCAGACGTGGCGGCCGCCGGCGCGCCCGCAGGGCCTCGATCAGCGCCTCCGGCCACAGGTGCTGGTGAACATCCAGCGCCACGCCGACGCCGGGCATTTTCGGTTCCCCACGTATTGTTAACCGGTTCATTGAATCGGTTAAGTGAAGCGGTTCAGAAGGATCTTGTCAACCGGCGTCTCCGGCGATGCGATCATTAGCCGAGCGCCACCCCCTCGGGGAGGTTGGCGGAACCAGACCAGCCTTAGCTGTGAGCCAGCCCGCCAAGCGCGTCACGATCAGGGAGGTGGCCGACGCCGCCGGCGTCTCGCCCGCTGCGGTCTCCTATGCGCTTCGAGGGATCCAGGTCTCGGAAGAAACCCAGGAGCGGGTGCGGAAGGTCGCCAGCGATTTGGGCTACGAGGCGAACCCGATTGCGAGGGCGCTGGCCAGCGGACGGACCGGCATGGTCGGGATCCTCGGTCCCTCGCTCGAGGACCTGTGGCAGCAGCGCCTGGTCGCCGAGGCAGGCCGCGCGCTGCTGGCGCACGATCGCTACGCGCTGATCCTCGACGCCGGCGCCGACCCCGCGCGCCAGCGTTCACTCGCCACTCAGCTGCGCGACCAGCAGGTGGACGGACTGATTCTCTCGCCGGTCGATCCCTCCGACGCGTTCTGGACCGAGCTCACCGAGTCGCTCGCCGTCGTCTCGATTGGCGATGCGCTGCCGGGCCGCGGCGCCGTGGGCGAGGTGCTGTTCGACAACCGGACCGGGGTGAGGAGCGCGCTCGAGCATCTGGATGCCCTCGGTCATCGCCGGATCGCCGTGCTCCGCCCCCCGGGGTCTCCCACCAACGACCGCCCCGCCGAGATCTACGTCGGCGCCGAGGCCGACCGCCTCGGCCTCGACGTCGACGTGGTGAGCGCGCCCTACGAGCTAGGCGAAGCGACCCAGGTGGCCCGCGCGGTTCTCACCGCAGAGCACCGGCCGAGCGCCGCCTTTTGCTTCTCGGACTCCATCGCCTATGGGGTCTACGCCGCCGCGCGCGAGCTCGAGCTCCGGATCCCGAACGACCTTTCGGTGATCGGCTACGACGACCATCCCGTCTCGATCCTGCTCGCGCCGCCGCTGACCAGCTTCTCCTGGGACACGGAGAACCTGGTCGAGGTGGCGGTCGGGATGGTCCTGGCGGCCATCGATAGCCGCCCGCGCCGGCGCCGGCGAGTCGTGATCGAGCCCCGCCTCCGCGAACGGGCCTCGACCGCCCGCCACCGACGCTGACCGCGCCCACCACCTACCCGAAGAACGAGATCAGCTCGCGCGCCACCCCCACCGGGTCGTCGTAGGCCATCAGGAATCCCGTGGCCGCCAGGATGCGGAGCTGCGCGTTCGGCAGCAGGTCGAGCGCCTCTTCGG
The DNA here is from genome assembly GCA_963719355.1 of uncultured Solirubrobacterales bacterium. GTDB lineage: Bacteria > Actinomycetota > Thermoleophilia > Solirubrobacterales > Solirubrobacteraceae > Palsa-465. Next base: position 72,406 of record CAVRBZ010000004.1, read on the forward strand.
CGCCGATCAGGGGATGGGCACGGTCTTCGTCAGCCCACAGCAGGAGCACGGGCAGATCGATACGCGGGTAGGCGTCGAGCAGCTGACGCTGCGGTTCGGCCGGCCAGCGGCGGGCGAACTTGGCCCACGCGCGGGCCCGGTTACCGTTGCCGGCGACGTCTGAGAAGGCGTGGCGCACGAGATCGCGCGCGGCCGGATTGCGCTGGGCCGAGAGGCGCTCACCCACGGACGGGCGGAAGACGAGCTTGGCGCCGTGCGCGAGGGCGCGATCGAACCCGGGCAGGGCAGCAGCGCGGCACGCCGCGCGCCATGCGGCGCGCTTACCGGCGAACTCGTCGCGGCGGTGGAGCCGGTTCGGCAGCAGGGCGAGCCTGGCCGGTTCGAGACGTTCGCTGACGATCGCGGTCAAGACGACCTCTGCGCCGAATTCGTGCCCGGCGAGCAGCGGCCGGGGGCCGACCACCTCGCGACAGAACCCGGCGATCACCTCGGCGAACCAGTCGGGCGTATAGGGATGGCGCGGGCGATCTTCGCTGTCGCCATGCAGCGGAAGGTCGGGCAGAACCACCCTAAAGCGCGATGCGAGCTGCCCCACGATCGGCTCCCATTCGCGGTGCGAGAGACCGAGTGAATGCAGCAATGCAAGCGCTGGACCGGTACCCGTCTCACGGTACGCGATGCGGGCGCCATCGTGGTGGTGGTAGAGCCTGAGTCGCATCGGCCTGGCAGGATCACATCCTCGCATCCCGAATCCTGGTTGCCGATGGCCCGCTTGTCTCTCGGTTCCGAACCAAGGTTGTGCATTTGCTGCGCATTGCGTGGCAAGGCTGGCAAATGCATCTGAAATCCCGGTATGGACCAAATGAGGAATAGTCCTCTCGGATTGTCAACTTCGCAGGCCGCCAATGCGCTCGGGGTCTCGCTCGGCACAATTCGCCGGTGGGCGGATATGGGTTACCTCGAGTCGTATCGGACGCCGGGCGGTCAGCGCCGCTTCAGCGTCGAGCAGATCGAGCAGTTCCTGGAGACCCTCCAGCAACGCCGCTCCGGCCAGCAGCAGCAACCGCAGCAGGAACACGACCGGCTGGTCAGCTAAGGCGTGATGTTGGATGCCACGCGGCGCGGAACGCGCCGGCGCTCGCCGACGCCCATCCCGCGCACGCCTCGCCGCCGCACGTCCCGCGTGCACCTCGCGGACCCGATCCCGCGCACACCCCCTCGCAGGTGACGCCAGCGGGCCCTAGCCCGCCCGCGCCTGCTTGATCCGCCGCTCCATGTCGAGCTCGGTGTCGAAGTCGGCGGCATCAGCGTGCCGGTACTCGACGCCCTCTCCGCTCAGCAAGTCAGCCAATACCTCGACGTACCCAGCGTCAAGCTGACTCCCCGCCACGCGCCTGAGCTCCCGCAGCGCCTCAAATGAGCCCATCCTCGTCCGGTAGGTGTCGGCCGCGGTGAGCGTGTCGTAGACCTCCGCCACCGCGATGATCTTGGTGATCTCCGGTATCTCCTTGCCAACCAGCCCGTTGGGATAGCCGCGCCCGTCGATCCGCTCATGGTGGGTCAGCACGATCTCCGCCACCGGGCCGTACATGCCGAGGTCGCGCAGCATCTCGGCGCCCAGCTCTGGGTGGCGCTGGATTGCCATCCAGTCCTCGTCGGTCAGCGTGCGCCCGCGCTCGGCCACGCGATCGGACAGCGCGAAGTGGCCGATGTCGTGCAGCAGGCCGGCGGTGTGGGCGAGTTCTTGATCCTGCTCGCTCATTCCCACCGAGTCGGCCATGTCGCTGGCAAAGCGCGCCACCGCCGCGGCGTGGCGCGCGGCCCGCTGATCGCGCGTATCGAGCGCGCGCAGCAGTCCGGCGAGGACGCCCCAGGACAGAGACACGTACTGCTCGGTTCGCGCGCGCGACTGGGCGAGCAGGTATGCCATGTAGGAGAAGGCCAGTACGCCGGCCAGCGCGAACGCGATGCCAGCGACGCCGACCCCGACGTAGATCGCGGCGCCGGCCACCACCAGCACCACGTTGATGAGGGCGCTTGGCAGGTAGTCGACCAGCGTGCGGGGGCTCCAAGCCGGGCTGTAGCCGTCGTAGGCGACCATGAAGGCCGCGACGATCACCCACGTCAGCACGAGCATGCTCAGCGCGAGCACGCCGAGGATGAGATAGAAGCCCGCCGTGTGGCTCTGCGGCGCGATCGCCCGGATGAGCGTTCCCGCGAGCAGCGCGGCGAACCCTGCCGCGACCAGGTTGAACACGAACGCCTGTCTACGGGTTCGGATCACCCGCGTTGCGGCAACCTCCGACGTGACCGCAGCGATGAACGCGGACGCGGGACCGAGGAACGCGCCGGCCAAGATGTACACGAGAAACGCGGCCGAGACGCCCACGTGGGGCCGAACACGCATCACGCCCAGCCCCGCGACCACCGCGGCCACGGCGAGCACAATCGATAGTCCATTCAGATGGTCGCCGGGCGCCGCCAGAGCCGCCCACGCGATGCACCCGGCCAGAGATGCGCACGCGACCCCCAGCGCCAACTTCTGGCGAAGAGCAGGCGACCGCATGCGACGGTCATCGCTCACGAGCGCAAAGTAGCGCGTGACGCCTGACAATGCCATCTTTGCGGCGGATCCGGAACGCGGATATAGAAGCGAGTTTCAGGTCAGTCTCCGCGAAAACCCATGAGCCCTCCCCGGTGTCGACGAACAGCAAGGCAAGCCATCGCGCCGTCCCCATTCCGCCCGAGTATGCAGATTAGGAGGCACTTTGGCCGCAGAACTTGTGCAATTCTATGCTCGAAGATTCACGAGGACAACGGCTAGGTCGAAATAGCAACGTCTACGTCTCTTTAATTGCGCATGCGCTATCTCAAGACGAGCGAGGCTGCAGCGCTCCTGAACGTAAGCCCCAATACGCTGCGGGCATGGGAGCGCCGATTTGGCTTCCCCAAGCCTCAGCGCTCTCCCGGAAAGCATAGGCTGTTCACGCACGGCGAAGTTGCCGCCCTTCGCGACGCGCTCCAGGAGGGGCTGTCGATCTCCTCCGCTATCTCCCGCGCGCGCGAGGGCCTGGCGGCCGACGCCAACTCGCTGGTCGGCGCGCTGGCCTCCTACGAGCGCGAGCGGGCGGACGCGGCGATCGAGGCGGCGCTGGCGCTTCGCTCCGTCGAGCGCTCGATCGAGGAGGTGCTGCTCCCCACCCTCGACGAGATTGCCCGGCGTTACACGGTCGATTCGGCCGCGTGGGCGTTCGCCGCCCACTGGGGTAATGACTGGCTGCGGCGGGCGATGCGTCTGACTCCGCCCCCGGTCAGGCACGTGTCGATCGTGCTCGGTGACGCATCCCGCGACGAGCTCGACCGGGACGCTCCGTACATCCGCGCGCTCGAGTTGTTCTGCGTGCGCGCCGGCATCAGGGTCCTGAGCCTGTCCGCGCGCGGCGTGGCCGGGATCGGCGACGCCGCCGCCGTCCACCGGCCGAACCTCGTCGTGCTCGCCGGCGGCCACCTGGACGACGACACCGTCGCCCGTTGGGCCTACGCGATCAGATTGGCCGTCGGGTCGATGCCGCTGGCCATCTACCGCCGCGGCGCCGGACGCCCCCGTGTACGCGCCACCGGGACCGTCGTGTTGCCTCAGGGCGCAGGCGACGCCCAGCGCACACTGCTCGAGATGCTCGAGTCCGACCACATCGCCACCGCCTCGGCCAACGCCGCCGCCGCTGAGCTGCGCGCACAGGCCCGAACCGCTCGGAGCCAGCGCTAGAGAATCTGATCGGCTTCGATATCCATGCGCACAGCCATCACCGGCCGCCCCGTACTTCGCCTGCTGAGCACTCCGTTCGAGCGAGAGGCCCCGGCCCCGCTCGTGTCGTTCTGCAGCCACTGCGGCAGCCGTCCGCGACCTGAGGCTGCGCCGGCCCCCTCGCGCGTGTGCGCAACCTGTGGCCTGGGCCTGATTCTGGAGTCGCAGGCCGATGTCGCGCCCGACGCCGGCGACGCCTTCCTCGTGCTCGACCGCTCGCTCGCGGTGTGCGCGGTGTCGCGTGCCGCCGAGCACCTCCTCGCAACCAGCGAACCAGTGGCAGTGAACCGGCACGTCACCGACCTGCTGATGCCGGCCGACGCAGAGGACACCGGCGGCCAGAGCCTGGCCATGGCGGTCGCGTGGGCCGCGCGCGGCGACGGCGCCACCCGGACGATCATCGTCCGCCCCGCCAACGCATTCGGCATTCGTTTGACCGCGCGCATCGCGCGCTGCGGCCCGCCTCGCGCGGCGCTGGTCGTTCTCGAGTAGCCGACGGAGTTGTTGCACGTCGGCTTGCGCGGGTTGCCGTCCGCCATCCACGCACCGTTAACTGCCCATGGTGAGTGGGATCCGCACCAACGCCGCGGCGGTGATGCTCGGCGTGAGCCCCAACACGTTGCGCAGCTGGGAGCGTCGCTACGGCTTCCCGCGGCCGGGGCGCTCCGCGGGCGGGCATCGCCAGTACGCGCTGAACCAGATCGAGTCGCTGCGGGCCACGCTGGCCGAGACCCACAACGTCTCGAGCGCGATCGCCTTGGCCCGCCAACGCGGCGAGGGACCTTCCAACGCTTGTCGCCTCGCCGCCGCCTTCGCGTCCTTCGACGAGGACAAGGCAAACTGGCTGCTCGAGGAGAGCCTGGCGCTTCGCTCGGTCGAGCGAACGATCGAAGAGGTGCTGCTCGGCGCCGTCGCCGCCCACGCCGTGAGCACGCCCGAGTACGAATTCGGCTGGCGCCACGCCACCGGCTGGCTCTCGGCCCTTAAGCGCCTAGCGCCACCGCCGATGCGCACGGCCGGCGTGCTCGTGCTCGACGCTTCCTTGCCACTCGAACTTGACGCGCTCTACGCCCAGGCACTCGAAGTCATGCTGCGCCGCGCCGGCATCCGCACGCTCTCGCTGTCGACCCGCATCACTCCGAGCCGGCTGGCCCGCGTGCTCCCCGCCCTCGACCCGAGGGCGGTGGTGCTGGTCGGCCGCAGCATCTCGCTCGACACCCTCGGCCGCCTCGTCTACTCGGTCCGAGCGGTCGCCCGGCACGCTGTGATCTACGACTATCGCGGCGCCTTGCCCGACACCGGCGCGAGCGCGATCCGCCGTCTGGGCTCGACGCCCCTGGCGGCGTGCCAGGTCCTCCTGGGCCGCTTCACCGAACCCGAGGCACACCGCGCCATCAGCCCGGGGCGCCCTCTCTCCGCGGTCAACGCCGATTAGCTATCCCGGCCGGCCGCGGGCGGCCACCTAGAATCACCCGCCCATGCCTTCCCCGGATCGCACCGCGCCGACGCGCGCCGCCCCAGATCGCACCCCTCCGACGCGCTCGTCTCCAGATCGCACCGCGCCGACGCGCTCCGAAATCGGATACCCCCACCGGCCCGTCGACCCGCGCGTGTCGTTCCCGGCCCTCGAGGAGCAGGTGCTCGAGCGGTGGCGCGAGCGCGGCGTGTTCGCCGAGTCGGTGCGTCGCCGGAGCGATGCGCCCAGGTGGGGCTTCTATGAGGGCCCACCCACGGCCAACGGACCGCCCGGCACGCACCACGTCCTCTCGCGCGTGTTCAAGGACATCTTCCCCCGCTACCGGACCATGTGCGGGTTCTTCGTCGAGCGCAAGGGCGGCTGGGACTGTCACGGCCTGCCGGTCGAGCTGGCGCTCGAGGCCGAGCTCGGCTTCACCTCCAAGGAGGACATCGAGCGCTTCGGGATCGCCGAGTTCAACGCCCGCTGTCGCCAGAAGGTCCTGAGCCACGTCGAGGACTGGAACCGCATGACCGAGCGGATCGGCTTCTGGATCGACCTCGACGACGCCTACCGCACGCTCGACCCCGAATATGTCGAGTCGGTCTGGTGGGCGCTGAAGACCATCTACGACAAAGGCCTGCTCTACGAGAAGCTCAAGGTGGTCCCGTACTGCCCGCGCGACCAGGTCACCCTCTCGAGCCACGAGCTCGGCCAGCCCGACGTCTACCTCGACGTGGTCGACCCCTCGATCTACGTCCGCCTCCCGGTGAAGGACCCGGCCGCCCCGCTCGAGGGCGGCGATGAGCTGCTGATCTGGACCACCACGCCCTGGACACTCGTGTCCAACGCCGCGGTTGCCGTGGATCCGGAGCTGACCTACGTGAGAGCGAGCGCCGGCACCGGCCACGCCTACGTGCTGGCCGAAGCCCGCGTCGAAGCGGTGCTCGGAGAGGACGCCACCATCCTCGACCGCTTCCCCGGAGCCAAGCTCGCCGGCACCGCCTACGAGCCTCCCTTCCCCTTCATCCCCGCCACCGCCTACGGACCTAAGGGCCACACCGTCCTGACCGCCGACTTCGTCACCGCCACCGACGGCACCGGCCTCGTCCACACCGCGATCGCGTTCGGCGAGGACGACTTCCGCCTCGGCGAGCAGTACGGCCTCAACGTGATCAACCCGGTCAGGCTCGACGGCACCTACGACGAGCGGATCGGTCCGTACGCCGGCCGCAACGTCAAACAAGCCGATCCGGAGCTGATCGAGGACCTGACGGCGCGCGAGCGCATCCTCAGAGCCGAGACGATCGAGCACTCGTACCCGCACTGCTGGCGCTGCGGCACCCCGCTGCTGTACTACGCCAAGCCCTCCTGGTACATCGCCACCAGCCGGCTCAAGGACCGTCTGCTCGCCGCCAACGAAACGGTCAACTGGCATCCCGAGCACGTCAAGCACGGGCGCTTCGGCAACTGGCTCGAACACAACGTGGACTGGGCCCTCTCGCGCGAGCGCTACTGGGGCACGCCGCTGCCGGTATGGCGCTGCGATAACGGCCACGCCGAGGCGGTCGGCTCGCTGAAAGAGCTCAACGAGCTCGCGGGCACGAACCTCACCGACCCCCACCGTCCGTTTGTCGACGACGCCACCTTCCCGTGCCCGCAGTGCGCCCAGCCGATGCAGCGCGTGCCCGAGGTGATCGACGTGTGGTTCGACTCCGGCTCGATGCCGTTCGCGCAGTACCACGCCCCGCACGCCGGCACCGCGCAGTTCGAGGAGCACTTCCCCGCCGAGTTCGTCTGCGAGGGACTCGATCAGACCCGTGGCTGGTTCTACTCGCTACTGGCCGTCTCCACGCTGCTGTTCGACCAATCCCCGTATCGCAACGTGGTCTGCCTGGGCCTGATCCTCGACGCCGAAGGCCGCAAGATGTCCAAGTCCCTCGGCAACGCGGTCGAGCCGGGCGAAGTGATCGACCGCTTCGGCGCCGATGCCCTGCGCTGGTACTTCTTCACCTCCAAGCAGCCCTGGGACACCTACCGCTTCTCGATGGACACGATCGCCGAGGCGGTCCGGCAGTTCCTGCTCCAGTTGTGGAACACGTACGGCTTCTATGTCCTGTACGCGAACGCGAACGGGATCGACCGTGACGCCGTGACCGCTACCGATCCGGGCGAGGGCGAGTTGGACCGGTGGGCGATTTCCCGTCTGCAGGCCACGATCGAGATCGTCCGCGAGCGCATGGACAGCTTCGACGCGACCAACGCCGGCCGCGCGATCCAGTCGTTCGTGGACGAGATCTCCAACTGGTATGTCCGTCGCTCGCGCCGGCGCTTCTGGGACGGCGATCTGGCTGCGTTCGCCACGCTCAGGAGCTGCCTGATCACCACCGCGCAGCTGCTCGCGCCGTTCTGCCCGTTCGTGGCCGACGAGATCTACGACAACCTCGACGGGAGCGAGCCGAGCGTCCATCTGACCGACTTCCCCGCCCCGGACCGACAGGCGCACAACCCCAAGCTCGAACACGCCATGGCCACGGCCCGCGAGACCGTCCGCCTCGGCCTGGCCGCGCGCGGGCAGGCCAAGCTCAAGGTCCGTCAGCCGCTGCGCGGCACCGTGGTCGTCGCCACCGGCGCCGAGCGCGAGGCGATCGAGCGCATGTCCGACATCGTGCGCGAGGAGCTCAATGTCAAGGAGCTGCGGTTTGTCTCGGAGGCGGACGAGCTCGGCCAGGTCGAGCTCAAGCCCAACTACCGCACGCTCGGACCTCGCTTCGGCAAGCACATGCCGCTGGTCGCCGCCGCGGTGGCCGGGCTCGACGCCGGGCACGCCGCCGCCACGCTGCGCGAGGGCGGCACGGTTGCGATCACCGTCAACGGACACGATCACGAGCTCGCGGCCGAGGACCTGCACGTGTCGATGAAACCGCTGGAGGGCTACCAGGTCGAGCGCGAGGGGTCACATGCGGTGGCGCTCGAGCTCGAGATCGACAGCGAGCTGCGCGTCGAAGGCTGGGCCCGCGAGATCGTCCGCGCCGTGCAGCTGGCCCGGCAGGATGCCGGGCTCGAGGTCACCGACCGGATCGTGCTCACCCTCGACGGCGACCAGGCGCTCGTGGATGCCGCGCGCTCCCATGAGCGCTACATCGCCGGCGAGACGCTTGCCGTCGCGGTCGGCTACGAGTCGCTGGACGACGAGAACTTGGAGCCCGTCACGATCGACGGGCGCCGGCTCTGGATCGGCGTCGCGCTCGCCTAGGCAAGCGCCGGCTCGAGCTCGGCGACCAGCTTGCGCTTCGGGTACGCGCCGATCACTGTCTTGGCCGGCTGACCGTGGCGGAACAGGATCAGCGTGGGAATCGACATCACGTTGAACTGGATCGCCGTGTTCTGGTTCTCGTCGATGTTCAGCTTGACGACCTTCAGATCCTCGGCACGCTCCTGCGCGATCTCCTCGACCACCGGCGCGACCATCCGGCACGGCCCGCACCACGGAGCCCAGAAGTCGACGAGCACCGGCTTGTCGGACTCGAGGACCTCGGCCTGGAAGTTGTTGTCGGTGACGTCTGCGACGTTGGCCATTGCGGCTCCTTGGTGGTCTCGTGCGAGTTACTTCAGAAAGTATAGCGCTCCGACGGCGGAATGGGTCCGGGCTTGGGCCGCACGACATGTGCGGGGTTGGGCCGCGCGCCGGCTGTTGGCAGTACGGGCCGCGACCGCGGGTTCGCGCGCGGCGTCCGTCGGATGTGGCGCGGCAGGCCCGTAAGGCGAGGCAAGGATGCCGAGCGGGCCGTCGCCGCGACCGCCAACTAGTCCGAGTTATCGCGCCCCATCGCCCCTCCTGCCCAGGCGCCGGCAACGGCGCCGCACCGCCGTCCCCCTGCGCGCTGCCCTCGCCACCGGCCCGCCCAACATTCCTCGCCGCCCGCCCGCTGGCAATCCGACCGCCCATCGCCTCTCCTGCCACGGGCCCGCAAATCCGGCTCTCCGGCGCCTGACTCGAGTGTCTCGCCAACCCAGACGGGCCGGACCGAGTGACCAGCGCGATTCTGTGGAGCCTCGTCGAGACGGACGATGAGAACCCGAGTTTCTCCGCACTCAGCCTCCCGCCGCCGCCGAATTCATATTCGGTCGGGTATAGGTCGAGTTTGGCCGCACTCGCGTCGGCGTTGTTGGCGAGTGAGGAGAAACTCGGCCTCCGGCGCCGCGGGACGGCCACACGACCTTCGCCGCTGTCGTTGGCGAGCCGGATGCGCGCCCGTCCCCCCGACCGCACCGACACCCCGCAGCCGATCATGCCCCGCGCCGCCCCCCACCACCCCCATGCCCGCACGCCGACAGACCGCTACGTTACGCACTGTCGATGTCCGAACCCACCAACACCGAGATCGCCGCCGCCCTGGACGAGCTGGGCGACCTGTCCGAGCTCGACGGGGCAGCCATCTACCGGATCAACGCCTACCACACTGCCGCCAAGACGGTGCGGGAGTCGCCGGTATCCGTGCTCGGGCTGGCGCGCCAGGGCCGCGCCACCGAGCTGCCCGGCATCGGCGCGACGATCCAGGAGAAGATGATCGCGCTGGCCGACGAGGGCGCGATCCCTGCCACGCTCAAGCTGCGCGCGAAGTTCCCGCCTGGCGTGATCGAGATGACCCACCTGCCGGGACTTGGGCCCAAGCGTGCGCGGCGGCTGTTCGAGGAGCTGGGGATCGACTCGCTCGACGCGCTGCGCGCCGCGGCCGAGGAGCAGCGGATCCGGTCCCTGCGCGGCTTCGGTCCCAAGGCCGAGGAAACGATCCTCGCCAGCCTGCGATTAGCCGGCGCCGGCGAGCGCCCGGCGCGGGTCGTGCTCGACAAGGCCCTTGCCATCGCCGAGGCGCTCATCGTCGCCCTGCGCGAGCATCCCGCCTCCCAGCGGGTGGAGCTGGCCGGTTCGGCCCGGCGAATGACGGACACGGTCAAGGACCTCGACGTGATCGCCACCGCCACCGATCCAGTCGCGCTCGCGGGCGCCGCGGCGCAGCTCAACCTGGTCGAGGAGGCGGGGACGCCCACCGAGGCGGGCGTCCGGCTGCGCACCCACACCGGCATTCGGGTGGATCTGCGGATCGTCGTGCCAGACCAGTTCGGCAACCTGCTCCAGCACCTGACCGGCTCCAAGCAGCACAACATGGCCCTGCGCGACGCGGCGGTCCGCAAGGGCCTGCACGTGTCCGAGTACGGAGTGCTCGACGACGCCACCGACGAGACACACCGGTGCGCCACCGAGCACGACGTGTACGCGCTGCTCGGGTTGCACTACATCGAGCCGGAGCTGCGCGAGAGCCGCGGGGAGCTCGAGGCGGCGGCCGCCGGCGCGCTGCCCGACCTGATCGAGCTGGCGGATCTCAAAGGCGACTTGCACTGCCACACAACGGCCTCCGACGGCACCGCCTCGATCGAGGAGATGGCGCTCGCCGCCCGCGCGGCGGGTTACGAGTACCTGGCCATCACCGATCACTCGGCCTCGTTCGGCTTCGGCGACGAGGTCTCGCCTGAGCGCCTGCGCGAGCAGATCGCGCACATCCGCGCCGTCGATGTCGATGGTCTCGAGCTGCTGGCCGGTTCGGAGGTCAACATCCTTCCGGACGGCTCGCTGGACTACGACGACGAACTGCTGGCCGAGCTCGACTGGGTGATCGCCTCGGTTCACTCCTCGTTCCGGATGTCGGCCGAGCAGATGACCGCCCGGATGATCCGCGCGATCGAGCACCCGCTGGTCGACGCGATCGGCCATCCATCGGGGCGCAAGCTCGAGCGCCGTGCACCGTACTCGTTGGACATCGAGCGGGTGATCGAGGCTGCCGGGCGCACTGGCACGATGCTCGAGATCAACTCGAATCCGGACCGGCGGGACCTGAACGACATCCACGCGCGTGCCACGGCCGCCGCCGGAGTGCCGATCGTGATCAACACCGACTCGCACCGCACCGCGGGCTTCGCGGTCGCGCGCTACGGCATCGCTACGGCGCGCCGTGCCTGGCTGACCGCCGCCCAGGTGGTCAACACGCAGCCATGGGACGCTGTCCAGGCCCTGCGCCCGCGCCACCGCAGGGGGCGACCCCGCCGCCGCAGGCCTCCTGCCGGCGCCTCAACGGCGCGAGGTTGAGCGCGACTTCTTGCCGTACGTGGGCGCGGGCGGCTTGCTGTAGCCCGTCGGCTTGCGCCGCACGAAATCGCGGGCGTCGGTCCTCGGCCCATCCAACGGCAGGGGCTCGGTCTTTCCGCGCTTCTGAATCCACGCGAACCAGGCCAGGCCGGCGAGGCACACCAGCGTCGCGATCCAGAAGTTCAGCCGCATCCCGAGCACCCGGACCGAGTAGTCGATCCGCAGCTGCTCCTCGAAGATGCGGAAGGCCGAGTAGCCGGCGACGTAAAGCGCAAACAGCCCCGGCGGCTTGATCCGCCGGCGGTTACCCAGCCAGATCAGGAAGCCCGCCAAGCCGAGATTCCAGATGATCTCGTACAGGAACGTGGGCTGAAACGTGGCGTACTGGGTGAAGTGCGGCGGGCGGTGCTCGGGAGAAATCTTCAGTGCCCAGGGCAGCGTGGACGGCTTACCGAACAGCTCCTGGTTGAAGTAGTTGCCGATCCGGCCGATGGCCTGCGCCACGAGGAGCCCGGGCGCGAGCGCGTCCATGAACCGCAGGCTGTCCGCCCAGGTCAGACGCCGGCGGATGACGTAGAACCCGACGAGCACGCCGGCCGCGATCCCGCCCCAGACCCCCAGGCCGCCCTTCCAGATCGCGAACGGCCCCCACCAATGCGGCGGAATCTGGCTGGGCGTGGTGATCAGGAAGTAGATCCGGCCGCCGATCAGGCCGGCCGGGAAGCCCCAGGCCGCCGCCTCGTAGCAGATATCCGGATCGCCACCGACTTTCCGCCACCGCCAGCGCGTCACGAAGATCGCCGCCGCCACCGCGAACACGTAGGCCAGCCCGTAGACGTGCACGAACAGCGGCCCGATGTAGAAGCCGTTGTCGGGCGGGCTGGGAATGGAGGCCGGGTAGATCACGCGCGCGGGCGGGCGGGGCGGGAACGGCCCGACGCCCCGTTGAGCTCGAACAGATTAGACCGGAACCCCGGCGTACGGACCAGCCTGATCGGCTGCAGCGGCGAGGTCTTGTCGACGTAGAAGCGGGCGCCGTCGCGCTGCTCAATCGCCCTCACGGCGGAGGCCTGACGGCGCCAGGCCAGCGCCCAGATGATCGCGAACCCGGTGGCGACGGCGGGCACCTGGGGCACCAGGAAGGCCACCGCGCCGGCGCCGACGGTCGAGACGAGCAGCGGCCACAGGCGGTTGAGCATGGTCCGGGTGGGGTTGACCTCGGGCAGCGAGGCCTGCGTGCGCGCGCTGGCCAAGAGCGACGCGATCGGCCCCGATGTTTCTGCGCGCCGTCCCAGCCAGATCCCGCCCGCCGCGGCCACCATCCACCAAGCGGCGGCGAACGGCACGATCAGATCGTTGCTGTTGCCGGCGGCACCGGCCACCGTGAGCGCGGCCAGCACGCTCGCCGCGCCCGCGCTGGCCAGAACGGTGGTGCGCAGGAAATCCGTGAACCGCACGCTAGCTTGCCCCCGGCGCGCTCAGTCGGCGGCCAGAGCCGCGAGCAGCTGGGTTACGCCGCCGGTGCCATCGACCACCACGTCGGCCTCGTCGGTGATCTCCGATGGTCCCTCGTCCGAGCGCACCCCGACCCTGATCGCGCGGGAGATCCGTCCCTCCTCGGCGAGCTGGACGAGCGCGTGGAAGGCATCGAGATCGGTGACGTCATCGCCGACGTACAGCGCGACGTCCACGTCGGTGTCGGTGAGGAACGCGGAGATCCCGGACCCCTTGTCGATCCGGACGGGCGGGCGCACCTCGAGCACCTTGCGCCCCCAGTGGGTGCGCAGGCCCGCGGCCTCGGCCTTGGCCGCGATCGCGTCGATCGCCGCGCGAGCCGCCTCCTCGTTGGGCGCGCCGCGCCAGTGGAACGCGACGATCGGCCCCTTGTCCTCGAGGCGAACCCGGAGCCGGCGCAGCTCGGCGGTGTCGGACTCCCGCGCGAAGTCGCGGATGCGCTCGGTCCACTTCTCGACTTCCTGATCGACCACGGTCGCGGTCCACCCCGCGCGCAGCAGCTCGGCGCCGTGCGAGCCGAGGTAGGAGATGGTTCCGAGCGAGACGATGGCGCGTGCCTCCGAGGCGCGGCGGCCGCTCACGCACGCCACCAGCCCGTAGCGGCGGGCGATCTGGGCCAGCAGCTGGCGGGTCGGCTCGGGCACTCGGGCGTCGGCCGCGTTCTCAACGATCGGCGCCAGCGTGCCGTCGATGTCGAACAGGATCGCCGCGCGCGCCGGGTCGGCGCGCAGCGGCCCGAGCGCGTCGGACAGGAGCGCGGAACTCACCGCTCTAGTATGCCCCCTCGGAGGTGTTCGCCGTGTCAAAGGATCCCGTTCTGCTGCTCCACGGCCAACCGGGGGCGGCGGCGGATTGGGAGGCGTTGCGTGCGGCGCTGGGAGACGCACTCCCGACCATCGCCGTCGAGCGCCCCGGGTGGGACCAGCGCTCCGCGGCAACCGACCTGGCGGGGAACGCGCGCGCAGCGCAGGCGGCGCTCGACGCGGCCGGCGCCTCGCGCGCGACGGTCGTCGGGCACAGCCTGGGTGCCGCGGCGGCGCTCTGGCTGTCGTGCGCTTCGCCCCAGCGAGTGGGACGGCTCGTGCTCGTCGCGCCCGCGGCCAACGTCGACTCGCTGGGCCCGGTCGACTACCTGCTGGCGGCGCCGGTGGTCGGCTGGCTCGCCTCGGTGGGGGCCATGGCAGGCGGCGGGGTCGTACTCGGCGCGGGACCCGTGCGGCGCCGGGTGGCCGAGGCCACGGCCCTCGATGAGCGCTACCTGCGCGCCGCCGGCCGCATGTTGCGGGCGCCGGCCGCGTGGCGGTCGTTCGTGCGCGAGCAGCGCTTCCTGGTCCGAGATCTGCCCACGCTCGAGCGCCGGCTCGGCGCGATCTCCACGCCAACCACGATCGTCGCCGGCAGCGCGGATCACGTGGTGCCCCTCGCCGCCGCCCGTCACCTCGCGAGGCAGATCCCCGGCGCCGAACTGGTCGTGGTCGAGGCCGCGGGCCACCTTCTGCATGTCCAGCACGCCGCCCGGCTGGCCGAGGTCATCGCCGACGCGTGACCTATCGCTGGATCGATCACACAGCGGAGGTGGAGCTCGAAATCGAGGGCTCGAGCGAACGCGCCGTGCTCGAGGAGGCGCTCCGCGCGCTGGCCGAGCTCCTGGGGGTTGACCTCGGCGAGGGCTCGGGCGCCCCGTCAGTCATTGCGCGCGAAGTCAGCGCCGAGGCGCCTGATCGTCCCACTCTGCTCGCCGCCTGGATCGAGGAGCTCGCGTTTCTGGCCGAGTCGGAGGGGTTCGTGGCCACGCGGATCGTCGACCTTCACCTGGATGCTCACGGTCTGCGCGCCACCGTCCACGGCGTGCTCGGCGAGCCGCCGCCGCTGGTCAAAGCCGTCACCTACCACCGGCTGACGTTCCAGCCCTCCGGCGACGGGTACGTTGCCCGCGTGGTGCTCGATGTCTAAGACCCACGCGGTTCTGTCCCCCCAACCAGTGGACGACGAGCTCTGGGAGCTCCCCGTCGGCACGGTCGCCGGCATGCGGGTGCCGGCGCGGGTGTTCGCCGACGCCGAGCTGCTCGCGGCCATCGAGCAAGATCGCTCGCTCGAGCAGCTCGCGAACGTGGCCACCCTTCCCGGGATCGTCGACGCCTCACTGGCCATGCCCGACATCCACCAGGGCTACGGCTTCCCGGTCGGGGGCGTCGCGGCCACTGACGCTTTGGAGGGCGTCGTTTCCCCCGGCGGGGTCGGCTACGACATCAACTGCGGCGTGCGGCTGCTCGCGCTGCCGCTCTCGCACGACGAGCTCGGGAGCCGGCGGGAACCACTTGTGCACGAGCTCTCACGCCGGGTTCCGGTCGGGACCGGCGGCCGCGGAGCGCACGAAGGCGTTCGCGGCGCCAACCTCGCCCGGGTGCTCTCGCGTGGCCCGCGAGCGCTGCTCGAGGACCTCGGAGTCGGCTCAGAGGGCGAGCTGGCCTTCACGGAATCCGGCGGGTGCCTGGAGGGCGTCGACCCCGCGGCGGTGTCCGCCCGCGCCCGCGAGCGCGGCGCCGGCCAGATCGGCACGCTCGGATCTGGCAACCATTTCGTGGAGCTGCAGCGCGTCTCCGACGTCTACGACGAAGCCGCGGCCGGCGCCTTCGGTCTGCGGCCCGGGCAGATCACGGTCCTCATCCATTCGGGCTCGCGCGGCCTGGGACATCAGGTGTGCACCGACTTCGTCAAGCGCATGGACGCCCGGCTCGGGCATTACGGGATCGAGCTGCCCGACCGACAGCTGTCGTGCGCGCCAATCGGCTCGCCCGACGGACAGGCGTACCTGCGGGCGATGGCGGGCGCCGCGAATTTCGCCTGGGCAAACCGGGCGGCGCTGGCGCACCGCGTGCGCGAGGCGGTGCGATCCGTCCTCGGTGGGGACACCGCCCACGGTACGCGGCAGGTCTACGACGTGGCGCACAACGTGGCCAAGCTCGAAGAGCACGCGGGGCGGATGGTGTGCGTGCACCGCAAGGGCGCCACGCGCGCGTTCCCGCCCGGGCATCCCGAGATTCCCGTCGAGTACGCCGAGGTGGGCCAGCCCGTGTTCATCCCGGGCAGCATGGGCACCGCGTCCTACGTGCTGGCCGGCGGGGCGCGCGCGCTGGAGCGCTCCTTCGGAACCACCTGTCACGGCGCCGGCCGGCGGATGTCGCGCACCGCGGTCCGCAAGGCCGTCGACGGGAGTGAGCTGCGCCGTCAGCTCGAGGCCGAGGGCATCGCCGTACGCGCGCTGTCGGCGCGGGGGCTGGCCGAGGAGGCGCCGGAGGCCTACAAGGATGTCGACCGGGTGGTCGAGATCGTCGAGCGCGCCGGCCTGGCGACGCGCGTGGCGCGCCTGCGGCCGATCGGCGTGGTCAAGGGGTAGCCGGGCGCCACGCCGGGTAGGAAGCAATCGTGTCAACACTTCTATTCGCCGAGGTCCCCCAACCCAGCGTGCCCGCCACACCTGCGGTGCCCAGCGCGCCGGTGACGCCCGTAGTTCCCGATCCGGGCACGCCCGCCGCCCCCGAGGAGCCCTCGACCGTCCCGGGCCCCAACGAACCCGCCGAGCCGATCGCACCGGACCCCGGGCCCGACGAGGCCCCGGAGCCCGAGCGCCCGCCACAGCCGACGCCCGAGCCCGAGCGCGTTCCGCCGGAGCCGGACCCAGGCGAGCACTGAGCACCCCGCCACTCGCCCGCGCCACGCCACCCGCCGCCTGCCCCACGCCCGCCACGCGCCCGCACCCCTTAGGCTTACCCGGTGGACACGTTCCTGGCCGTGGCGAGCAAGCGTGAGGTCCGCGGGTACGCTGGCCGGCCCATCCCAGCCGACGCCGAGCAGCGGATACTCGAGGCGGGCCGGATCTCCGGCAGCTCGCAGAACCGTCAGCCGTGGCGGTTCCTCGTCGTAGAGAGTCCGTCGCTGCGCGCGCGCCTGGCCGACGCGGTGTACGTCCCGGCCAACGTGCGCGGCGCGGCGCTGGTCGTGGTGATTGCCGTGGCCGGCCGCGGACCCACCGCGTTCGACGCCGGCCGCGCCGCCCAGAACATGATGCTGACGGCGTGGAGCGACCAGATCGGCTCGTGCCCCAACGGGATGCCGGATCCCGACGCGGTGGCGCGGCTGCTCGGCCTCCAGGACGGGGAGCGACCGGTGGTCGTGCTGACGTTCGGGTATCCGGCGCGCACGCGCGACCCGCACCGGCACGCGGCGGTCGAATGGATCGAGCGGGCCAACCGCAAGCCATTCGACGAAGTTGTGCAACGGCTCTAGAACGGGACGATGCGCCTCGTCCTGACTCGAGACGCCCACGAGTTCGCGGCTCGTACGGAGCGGCTGCTCTCCGCGCGGCTCGAGTGCAACGTGCTCGCCACCGTCCTGATCAGCGTGATGGATGGAGCCCATCGCGAGCGGGGGCCGATGTTCGTCTACGGCCAAAGAGATGACGCAGGCGAGGAGGCGGTGTTCGCGGCGATGCGCACGCCACCGTTCCCGCTGCTCACCAGCCCCCTCGACGAGGGCAGCGCCGATGAACTGGTCGAGTTATGGCTGCAGGCCGACGCCGATCTGTCCACCGTGAGCGGCGTGCCTGACACCGCACGGGCGATCGCCGCTGCGTGGGCGCAGCGCACCGGCGGCACAACCCATTGCAAGATGAGCGAGGCGATGCACGTCCTCGAGCATGTCCGCGATCCTCCGCGCCCCGCGCCTGGCACCCTCCGCCTCGCGCACGCCGATGAGCGTGACCTATTGGTTGCCTGGATGGAGGCGTTCGTGGGCGAGGCTGGTCTCATCGGGGCCGCCCAGGCTAGCCCAATGGTCGACGCTCGCCTGCGCCGCGACGGTCTGATGGTCTGGGATGACGGCGAGCCGGTCTCGATGATCGGATTGGCACCTCCCGTGGCCGGCGTCGTCCGGATCGGCCCTGTCTACACCCCGCCACCGCACCGGCGTCGCGGCTACGCCGGCAGCGCGGTGGCCGCCGGCAGCCGGCGGGCGATGGCCGCTGGCGCCGAGCGCTGCATGCTGTTCACCGACCTGGCCAATCCGACGTCGAACAAGATCTACGCCGAAGTCGGTTATCACCGCATCGGCGACTGGGAGGAGATCGCGCTGGAGCGCGCCGACCGCGGCGGATGATCAGCCGCCCGGCCCAGCGTCGCCGATCGAGCGCAAGGCCTCCTCGACCTGCTCGGCGACCTCGCCCGGGTGCTCTGCTCCCGCCAAGCGAAGCGCATCGCGCACGGGCGAGCGCGGCGGGAT
The DNA here is from genome assembly GCA_963719355.1 of uncultured Solirubrobacterales bacterium. Taxonomy (GTDB): domain Bacteria; phylum Actinomycetota; class Thermoleophilia; order Solirubrobacterales; family Solirubrobacteraceae; genus Palsa-465. Next base: position 90,604 of record CAVRBZ010000004.1, read on the forward strand.
GACCAGGATCAGCGCCTGGCCGCGGGCCTGCAGCCTCGAGCGCATCCCGTAGATCACGTAGATGCCGGCGCTGTCCAAGTAATCGACGGCCGACAGATCGAGGACCACGCCCTGAGCCTCGCTGGGGGTGGCGCCGATCACCGTGGCGCCCATCTCTTCGGCGTTCGAGATGTCGATCTCCCCGATTACGTGCGCCACCACCGCGTTCGGCGCCCGGGTGATCTGGATATCGGCCAAGCTCATCTGTGCCGGAGCTTTCGTCGCATTACAACCTCCGTTCCGCGCTCGGTCCGGTCGATCTGCACATCGTCCATCGCCGCCACGATGATCGACAGCCCCCGGCCTCGGTTCTGCCCGCGGGGCGCCCGCCACCTGCCCCTGTCGCGGACGGCCACGGTGATTTCTCCGTCCTGCCCCGACGCGTCTAGTTCAAAGCTGGCGGGCGACGGCGAGTACGCGTGCTCGATGGCGTTCGCGCACGCTTCGCTCACCGCGATCGTCACCTCGGCCACCTCTTGCTCGTCGGCCCCGCGCTCGATCAGCCACCGCCGCAGGATTCGCCGTACCCGGGCCAGCACCTTGGGCTCGGCCGGCAGACGCAGATGGAGCTCGCCAGGCACCGGGCTGTTCTGGAGAGCGATGATCGCCACGTCATCTTTTAGGCCTTCGACCGGCAACATGTCCGCCACCGCCGCCAGGCATGCCTCCTCGGGCGAGACGCTGCCCTCCAGCGACCTGCACAGCGTCTCGATCCCGTCGGTGAGCGGGACGCCGCGGCGCTCCACTAGCCCGTCGGTGTACAGGAACAGCATCTCGCCGCTTTCGAGCATGAATTCGTGCTCGGGACAGCGTCCGTAGGGAAATGCGCCCAGCGGTGGCGCCGGCTGCACCTCAAGCACGCGAGAGCCGTTCGCTGACACGATGATCGGGGGGAGGTGTCCGGCCGTGGCATAGGCGACCCTGGACGTGTACATGTCGAACACGGCGTAGGCGGCGGTTGCCATCGCTGGCTCGTTCAGCGACTGGACGAACCGGTCGACGAGCTCGAGCGCGCGGCCCGGCCCATGACCTTCGATCGAATACGCGTGCAGCGCGGTCCGCAGCCTTCCCATCAGCGCGGCGGCGGCGATCCCGTGCCCGACGACGTCGCCGATCACCACGCCGACCCTACCGCGCGGGAGCTCGATCACGTCGTACCAGTCGCCGCCTACCTCCTCGCGGGCGGGCAGATAGCGCGCTGCAACGGGCACGCTCGTGAAATCGGCCAGGCCCTTCGGGAGCAGGCTACGCTGCAAGGCGACCGACACGTTGTGCTCGTGGCGGAGCCGCGCGGATAGCCTCGCGCGCTCGATCGCCGGCGCGGCCCGTGCGGCGGCGAGCTGCAGCACGGCGAGATCGTCCGGCCCGAACGTGCGCGGCGTGAGCGACCCGACGTGCAGCACCCCGATCAGATTTCCCTCGACGATCAGCGGGACGCCGAGGAGCGAGTGGATGCCCTTTTCGCGCAGAATCGGATTGAGGATGTCGGCGTGGTCGACGTCGGCGATGAAGATCGCCACCCGCTCGGACGCGATCCGGCCGGCGAAGCCGCGCCCGATCGGGATCCGCACGCCGCGCTCGACCTCCTCCTCGATGCCCTTGGCGGCGCGCGCCACCAGCTGGTGAGCATCGTCGTCGAGCAGCAGAATGGCCACCGTGTCGACCGCCAGCGCCTCCTGAATGCGGTTGAGGAGCTCGTCGAGCAGCTGCTCGAGCGGCAGCTCGGCGAGCGCGGGATCGCTGAAGAGGTAGGAGCTTCGAACCTGCTCGGACGGCTCAACGAGCACGTCGGGCGGCTCGAGCGCGATCTGCCCTGAGCCAAGCCTCCCTTGCCGCAACGGCTGCGGATGGATGTCAGCCACTTGACAAGTGTGACCGACCCCACGGGCGTGACGCGCGGTGGGTCCGGGTTGTGCCGGCCGCGGCGTCAGCGGGTCCCGAAGCTACAGCCGCACGGGGACACCGAAGGGAGTCACCAGCACCGAGCCGCGCACGGCGTCGAGCATGGTGCGGGCGGCGCCGCTCAGCATGATCCGCCGCGAATTTCCACTCGGCTGCGAGCCGACCACGATCAGGTCGGCGCTGGAAGGACCCAGCTCGACGATCTCCGCCCCGAACTTCTCGGCCAGCGCCTCGGCGCTTTCCTGCGCCGCCGTGTCGCCCTCGCCGGGCGCCACCGCGATCGACTCGATGCCGGCGTCCGACAGGCTGCGCAAGCCCGCGGCGGCCACGGCGATCGCCACCGATCCTCCCTCAAGGAGGCGCTGCGCGGTGGTGCCCGGCTCGGCATGGCCGGGCGGCGTGCGGTAGTCCGAGCCGAACACGATGACCGATGCCCTCTCCGCCTCGGCGAGCTGCTCGAGACCTTCTCCGGTCGAGCCGCTGAACACGACGTGGCGCGGAATATTCGGATCCTCCAGCCATGCAACTCCCTGCTCGAGCCGACGCTCGGCATCGTGCTGCGCCAGCTCCTCCCGGCGCGGGGCGAACTCCCGCGAGTGCCTTATGTAGGCGAGCGCCAGCGTCGCCCCCGTCCGCGCCAGGAGCTTGCCCAGCGCCAGCGCGTCATCGTCGTTCGGCGTGCCGTCGTAGGAGACGATCAGGTCCGAGCTCACGGGATGAGAATCCTGGGCCAGCGAGCCTCCGGTCGCATTGGCCATCCGGACAAGGATCGACGGTCGGAGATATCCAGGTGCTGTGTCTAACCGCGAAGGCGGCGCAACAGGCCGGGGCGGCGCCGGTAGCTCGTCGCAGGCGCCTCAGCGGGGGCGGCGCGGCCAGGGGCAGAGCCAGCCACCGGCGCAGAGCCAGCTTGATCGGCCGCCGGGGCGTCCGCGCGCTCCGCATACGCCTCCCGATCAGCCGGGGCATCGGCGAAGCGACGCTCGGCCGCCGGGGGCTCCGCGGCCGCGGCGGTCGTCCTCGCCACCGGGGCCTCCTCCGCGACCGGTGCCGCTTCCGCGGCCGCGACCGCCTCGCCGGCAACCCGCGGGCGCGAGAAGTACCGACCCATCGCGAACGCGGCGAGGCCGATGATCGCCGCGCCGAGGCCGTAGAAGTAGCCGACCCACTCCAGCATCTGCCGCGTGTAGCCGCCCGCCGGAGTGCCGATCGCATAGATCGTGTGGTGCCAGAGCAAGCTGACGCTCGGACCGATTGCGAACCACACGCCCGCGGCCAGCGCCACCCAGCCGGCCGTCAGCCCGCCGACACGGGTCGTGGCCCGCATCAGCATGAAGCCGCCGATCACGGCCACCGCCCCCGGCACGATGCAGAGCCACAGGCGCTGCGACGTGTAGTGCCAGGTCTGAAAGCCCCCGAAGGCGTAATGAAAGTATGGACCGATGAACGGGATGAGCCCGCCCCACACTCCCAGCAGGATGATGAGCGCGCCGCTCAGCGCGCCGGTTGTGCGCGGTAGGCGCATTGCCTCCGTGCGCCGACGGGATGCGGTCGGACGTGTGCCTGTTGCGGTAGCCATAAGCATTTGCTACCCGCCGAACAGAGCCATCAACCGTCTGCGACCGCGCCGTCATCCGTGCAAATCACCGGGTTCTTAGGTGCGTGAGTGGGGTACCGCGCTTCCATGGGGACAGCGCTGATCGTCATCGACATGCTCAACCCCTACGAACACGAGGACGCCGAGCCGCTCATGGAATCGGTCGAGCAAGCGCTGCCGTCGATGCGCGAGCTGGTCGAGCACGCTCCCGAGGCCGGCCTCCTGACGGTATACGTCAACGACAACCATGGCGACTGGACCGCCGGGCGCAAGAAGCTCACCCACCGCGCGCTCGCCGGCGCTGCCCCCTCCCTGATCGAGCCGATCGCCCCGCCCGAGGACATGCCGTTCATCGTCAAGGCCAGGCACTCCGTCTTCTATGAGACCCAGCTCGAGTACCTCCTTCGGCACGAGAGCATCGACCGCCTGATCCTGACCGGGCAGGTGACCGAGCAGTGCATCCTCTACTCGGCGCTGGACGCCTACGTCCGACACTTCGAGGTCGTCGTCCCGCGCACGGCCGTCGCGCACATCCACGAGGACCTGGCCGACGCCGCGCTCCGCATGATGGAGGAGAACATGCGCGCCCGGATCGCCGAGTCGCCGAGCGATGCGCTCAAGGCCGGCACTAGCCGGCAGTTATGATCGCGGGATGCCCGACCGCCTGTATTTCACCGACTCCGACGAGGCGAACGCGCTCATCGCCACTGATCCGATGGCACTGCTGATTGGATTTGCGCTAGACCAGCAGGTATCGGTCCAGAAGGCTTTTTACGGGCCTGTGGCCATCCGCGAAAGGATCGGCACGCTCGATGCGGCAGCGCTCGCCGAGGCGGATCTCGAGCCGGCGTTCCGCGAGCGACCGGCGATTCACCGCTTCCCCGGCTCGATGGCGCGCCGCGTCCACGATCTGGCCGTCCACATCCGCGACGACTACGGCGGCGACGCCGCGCGAGTCTGGACCGACGCGCGCGATTCCGCGGAGCTGCGGGCCAACCTGTCGGGGCTGCCCGGGTTCGGCGAGATGAAGATCAAAGCGCTCGGCGCGGTGCTGGCCAAGCGCTTCGGCGTCGCGGCCGCCCAGGACCTGGTGCCCGCGCACCCCACCCTGGGTGATGTCGACTCAGCGCAGGCACTACACGACTACCAAACGTCCAAGCGCGCCCACAAGGCCGAGTGGATGAAGATGAAGGCGGGGGCCGCATGAGCCACACCGCCCCACCCGATCCGGTCTGCGCCAGCACCGGCCGCGTGCGCGAAGGCGCCGGCGGGGGCTAGGCGAGCCGAAGGCGCATGGCACGCCTCGTCGGGATCAATCACATCGCGCTTGAGGTGGGGGACGTCGACGACGCGATCGCCTGGTACGGGCGCTTTTTCGAGTTCGAATTGCGCGGCCGGGCCGGTCCGCGAATGGCGTTCATCGACATGGGCGATCAGTTCATCGCGCTGTCCGCGGGACGCTCACAGCCAGCCGACGACTCCCGCCACTTCGGGCTCGTGGTGGACGACAAGGAAGCGGTCCGGACGGCGCTGCTCGAGGCTGGCGTCGCGGTTCGCTCGGCGGGCTCGCTCGACTTCGACGATCCCTGGGGCAACCACGTGCAGGTGGTCGACTACCGCGACATCCAGTTCACCAAGACGCCCGCCGTGCTGAGCGCGATGGGCCTCGACGGCCTCGGCAAGACTGACGCCGCGCAGCGCGAAATCCGCGAGCGCGGGCTCGCCGGCTGACCACCGCGCCGGCCGCCAGCCCGGGTCCGATCACCCGTGCCAGGCCACGCTCAGGCCGTCGCGCCGGCCGAAGCGCTCCAGGTGCGAGCCGACCACTCGCTCCATCCGCTCGTGGCTCTCCTCGTCGCTCGCGCTCACCTCGAGCTTCAGCGTCCCATCAGACGCGCGCAGCTGGCAACGGCCGAAGTCGAACTGGATGTAGCCGCTGTCCTCGCCGAACGACGCGTCGACGTTGTGCCCGAAGTGCTTGCACAGCTGCCGCATGTAGGCCACCGGCTTGTCGGTGGCCACCTCTGCCCGGGATGTGATCTCTGCTGTCATGCTGAGCAACATTATGCGACCGGTGCCGCATCACGCACCGGCGCCATGGTCGAGAAGATGAGGTTGACCGCGAGCGCGGACACCCCGCAGACCCCGATCAGCACCCCCATCGGCAGTGCGTCATGCGAGCCGGAGAGCCCGACCAGCGGCGCAACGATCGCCCCACTCCCGAACTGGCTCATTCCCAGGAGGGCGGAGGCGCTTCCCAGCGCACCTTCCTGTTCGGCGAGCGCGACCGCGGTGGCGTTCGGAAACACCATCCCGTTGAACGACATGATCACGAAGAGCGAGACCAGCAACGGCGCGAGGCCACCATGGGCGAGCGTCACGATCAGTGTGGCGATCGATCCCGCCGCGACGCCCACCAGCGCGAGCCGCAGCAGCGTGCTCGCGCCGACCCGCCCCACCAGCCGCCCGCCCAGCTGCGACATCCCGACCAACCCCACCGAGTTCACCGCGAAGACCAGGCTGAACGACTGCGGTGAGACGCCGTAGACGTCCTCGAGCACGAACGACGAACCCGCGATGTACGCGAACAGCACGGCGGCCGCCAGGGCGAACGATGTGGCGGCCGGCATGAAACTGCGGTCGCGCACCAGCCGTCCGAACGTGCGCGCGGTGACGCGCAACCCGCCGCCGTGCCGACGCTCGGGCGGGAGCGTCTCGGGCAGCCAGAGCAGCGTGCCGATCAGGAGCGGAACGCCAATGGCGGCGAGGATGACGAAGATCCCGCGCCACGACGTCACCGCCAGCGCCTGCCCACCGACGAGCGGGGCGAACACGGGCGCGACGCCCATCACTGCCATGAGCAGCGCATATACGCGGGCCGCGGCGCTGCCGCTGAACAGGTCGCGCACGATCGCCCTGGCGATCACCACACCCGCGCCGCCGAGCGTCCCCTGGATGAAGCGGAGCACGATCAGCGCCGAGATGGAGGGGGCGAATGCGCAGGCCAACGACGCCACGACATAGCCGACCAGCCCGGCCAGAAGCGGCCGCCGCCGCCCGAGCGAATCGCTCAGCGGACCGATGAACAGCTGACCGGCGCCGATCCCGAGCATGCAACCCGTCAGGGTCAACTGCCCGGTCGACGCGGTGCCACCGAGATCGCGGGTGAGCGCCGGCAGCCCGGGCAGGTACATGTCCATGGACAGCGGGCCGAACGCAGACAGCCCGCCCAGGATCAGGACCAGCGGCGGCCCCCCGGCAAACCTGGCTCGTGACATGGCCGCGGACGGTAGCCCGTTTACTACCGCGCCGCGGCTGGGAAACCCGGCCGCCGGACCAACATTCGAAGAACCAGCGGGGCGTACTCGCGCCGCACGAGCCGAGGGCCACAATCACCCATAACTGCTAACTCGAGCTGTTGGCGGGAACGAAATGGGAGTTTGCCGCAAAACGCGCCGCCGATGCGCTCGGCGTTCTGCTAGCCCTTCGCCGGCAGCGACCGGGCGTACCCGACGCCGCGAGCGACCCACTTCCGCAGCTCCTCGTCGCTCTGCACTCCTTCGGCGTCCACTCGCAGCCATCCCTCCATCGCCCGCCCGCGCATCACCGCGGTATTCGCGTGCGGCTCCTGCACGAGGCCGGCCGTCTGCGCCGGGTCGCACCGCAGCAGCAGGCCGCCCTGGCCGCTCGCGCTGACCGACATGTTGCCGCCGACCAAAAAGGCCAGACCGCCGAACATCTTCTTCTCGGACACGTCCTCCTCGCCAGCGAGGAGCGCACGGATCCGTTCGGCCAGAGCTTCGTCGTAAGCCATGTCCGGATTATCGCGACCGGCGCGCCGCTTGTGCCGTAGATCTCAGGACGGACGAGCCTCGGCGCTGTACTCCGGGTTGGGAAGCATGTTGGTCGCCATCGCCATGCGGTTGGTCAGGTTGTACATGGCGCTGATCTCGGCCACGTCCCACGCCTCCTCGAGGGTGAGCCCGGCGTCGAGCAGCGTCTGAAGGTCATCGCGGGTCACCTCGCGCGGGCGGAGGGTGAGCTTCTCGGCGTAGGCGCAGATCGCGGCGCGGCGCGGATCGAGCCCGGCGCGGCGCCAGTCGTACGACACTCGCTCGCCGAGCACGGGGTCGTCGAGCTCGCCGCGCAGCGCCGCGCCGTGCGCGACCAGGCAGTACAGGCACCCATTAGCGGCACTGACCACAACCGCGATCATCTCGCGGTCGGCGGCGCTCAGGTGCGCCGTCGGCTCATGCAGCTGGCGGAAGTGGGTAAACCAGGCGCTCAGGCGCTCAGGCCGGAACGCGTACACCCGGAACACGTTCGGGACGAAGCCGAGGCGTTCACGCGCCGTGGCGAACAGCCCACGAAGGCCGTCGGGGAGATCGCTCTCGTCAGGAACGGGGAACCACGAACCCGTCTCGGCGGAGGCCTCCACGGTGTGGCCCGAATTCGACATGCGTGCCTATTGTCCCGCGGCGGGGAACAATGCGTCTGCATCATTGCCTGCCGCACGGACCGAGGAGGGACCGTGATCGTCGACTGTGCCATATACCGAGGCGGCCGGCGCCAGCACGCCGGACCGCTGGATCTTGAGCGCGCCGCCCAGATATGTAACGAGACGGACGGGTTCGTCTGGCTCGGGCTGTTCGAGCCCGACGAGGCCGAGCTCGCCGACGTCCAGAAGCGCTTCGGGCTGCATGAGCTCGCCATCGAGGATGCCCAGACCTTCCACCTTCGCCCCAAGATCGAGCGCTACGACGAGGGTGAGGTGCTCTTCGTAGTGCTGCGCACCGCCCGTTACGTCGACGAGCGCGAGGAGGTGGACATGGGAGAGGTGTCGGTGTTTCTCTCGCGCCGCTTCGTGATCACGGTGCGACAGGGCAAGGCGAGCGACCTGCACGGCGCGCGGCTGCGACTCGAAGGGCGTCCGGAATTCCTCCGAGAAGGAACTGGCGCCGTCCTGTGGGCAATCCTCGACACGATCGTCGATGACTATGCGCCGGTCATCGAGGGACTCGAGAAGGACGTCGAAGACGTCGAGCGGGTGGTGTTCAGCGGCGCTGCTGCGCCAACCGAGCGAATCTACCTGCTCCGCCGCGAGGCCACCGACTTCTATCGCGCCGTGCATCCGTTGCTGGGCCCGCTCGAGGCGCTCGAACGTGGCGTGTACCTCCAGATCGGCGACGAGTTGTCGAAGTTCTTCCGCGACATCAACGATCACATCAAGCTGGTCAACGAGGAGGTGATCGCACAACGCGACGTCCTGGCCACCATCCTCCAGGCGAACATGGCCGTGATCTCCAATCAGCAGAACGAGATCAGCGTCCGCCAGAACGAGGCGATGAAGCAGCTGACGCTGGTGGCGACGATCTTCCTGCCCATGTCGTTCATCACGGGGTTCTTCGGAATGAACTTCGGCTGGCTGGTCAGCAACATCACCGGGTTCTGGGTGTTCGCCGTGTTCGGGATCGGCACGCTGCTAGTGTCGGCGGCGACGATCTACCTGTGGTTCCGTCGCAGCGAGCGCATCGGTGGTCACGAGCTGACCGGGCGTTCGTAGATGCCGGCCCGGTATCGCGCCTTGTCCCCGCCGCTGCGCTGGCGCTTCAGGCCGCTCGGTGCAGGAGCTTCAGGCCGGCCAGGAGCTTGGCCCGCCCCTTCTTGTCGGTGCTCACCGCCGCCGCGACCTTGGACTTGGGTACCGGTCCGCCGTGCGCGGCCTGGACGTCGCGGCGAAGCGCTCCGTACGCGTTGGCGATCAATCCGAGGCCGTTGATAAGGAGGCGCTTTGCCTTGGCGCCCCGGGCCGAGGACGCGGACTCGTGCGCGAGCTTGCGCTTGAGCGCGCGCAGATCGCCCACCTCGTGGTTCAACGCGCGCACCAGCGGCTTGACCTTGCCGTGGGGATATCCGGTCAGTCCGTTCTTGACCGCGTCCTCGTCCTTGACGATCTTTGGGGCATAGCTGTTGAGCGTCCTCCGCATGGCGTTGTCGCTCGCCTGGGCGATGGCCACCGGACCCGCGAGGACCGCGCAGAGCGTTACCCCCGAGAGCACCCAACCACGACGTATTGCGCTTCGCACCTGACTCTCTCCTATCGCTGGCTCGTCCTTGCGGCACGAGCGATCACCCTCGCCCGCTCTCGTCCTAACCGACCATACCGCGCCGAGGCCAGTTCCGCCCTGCCCAGCCCTCACTCCGGTGGCTGCAAGCGTGGCGGCGCCGAGCGATAGACGGGCGGCGTGAGCGACAGCCGGTGATCGAGCAGTAGATGATGCCGGGATTCGCCTGCCGCACCGTGTCGTGGTCGAGCCCGAATCGCTCGGTCACGCCGGAGCGGAAGTTCTCCACCAGCACGTCGCTCTCGCGGGCCAGCGCCTGCGCGCGGTCGCGGTCGGCCCGGTCGGTGAGGTCGAGCACGAAGCTCCGTTTGTTGCGGTTGACGGCCTGGAAGTACGTCGCCTCGCCGGTCTCGTCATAGGGAGGCCCCAGTGGCGTGTCTCGTCGCCGCCTGGCGGCTCGATCTTCGTGACCGCCGCACCCAGGTCGGCCAGCATCATCGTCGCGAACGGACCCGCTAGAACGCGGGAGAAGTCGAGGATCTTGAGCTCGCCGAGTGCGGACGCCACCACACGCATTCTCACGCCATGGCGCCCGACGCCGCAGGTAGCCTGCGCACATGAAGCGGCTGACCCGCCGGTTCCCGGGCCCGAGGCGGGGGACCCGGCGTCGAGCGAAGGCCCCAATGCTGCTACTGGTCGTGCTGGCCCTGGCCGGAGCGCCCGGCGCGGCCGGCGCCCCGCCGGACACCGCACCCGGGACCCCGTCCGCCACCGCACCCGCGACGCCGTCCGCCACCGCACCCGCGACGCCGTCCGCCACCGCACCCGCGACGCGGCCGGCCACCGCACGCGGGACGCCGCTCGCCACCACGCCCACACGTCCCGCGCCCGCCAACGCGGACGTCGTCACCGTCAGCGCGACCCCGGAGAGCAACCCGGTCCCGCCCGGTTTCCTCGGGGTATCGCTCGAGTACAGGACTGTCGCGAGCTCCGAGCGACCGGGCCCAACGGGAGTCGACCCCGTGCTCGCCCAGCTCATCCGCAACCTGGCCCCCGGCCAGACGCCCGTCATCCGGATCGGCGGGGACAGCACCGACTGGACGTGGTGGCCGGTGCGCGGCATGCGCCGGCCACGCGGCATCAGCGACAGCCTGTCGCCGGCATGGATCGCGCGCGCCCGGGCCTTGGCGGTGTCCGCCGGCGCGCGCCTGATCCTCGGCATCAACCTGGAGGCAAACAGCACCGCACTCGCGTCAAGCGAGGCGCGCCATCTGGTTAACGGGATCGGGCCCCGGCGCATCGAGGCGCTCGAAATCGGCAACGAGCCTGAGCTCTACAACGCCCTGCCCTGGTATCACACTCTGAACCGCGCGCCCGTGTTCGGACGACCGGCGGGCTACGGCCTCACCGACTACGTCGCCGAGTTCGGAAGGTTCTCCAGGGTGCTGCCGGCGCTGCCGCTGGCTGGACCGTCAACCGGCAGCAAGTTGTGGATCTCGGGCGTCAACCAGCTGATCGCCGCTGATCCGGCGCTGCGGATGGTGACCTTCCATGCCTACGCGCTGAATCCGCACGGCAATGCCTTCCGTGGCCACAACTGCTCGACCCCGCGCAGCGACCCGACGCATCCGACCGTCGCCGCGCTGCTCGCTGCGTACGCTTCGCAGGGCCTGCTCCAGGACGTCTCGCCGCCGGTGGCGCTCGCCCATCGCCACGGCCTCAGCTTCCGACTCGACGAGATGAACGCCATCACCTGCGCCGGCACACCCGGGGTGAGCAACACGTCGGCGTCAGCGCTGTGGGTCCTCGACGCGATGTTCGTGCTCGCGCAGGCCGGCGTGGACGGCGTGAACATCCACACCTGGCGCGGCTCCGCCGGCAAGCTGTTCGACGTTCGCCATCGCCGCGACCAGTGGGTCGCGACCGTCCGCCCCGAGTACTACGGCCTGCTGATGTTCGCCCGCGCCGCCCCACCGGGGTCACGGTTGCTCCGCGTCGTGCAGGCGGGCGCAGGACAGATGCGGGCGTGGTCGGTGCTCACGCCGCACCGCAGTCTGCGCGTCGTGCTGATCAACGACGACCGCCGGCACGCACGCTGGGTGGTCGTCCGGCCTCCGGGAGTGACCGGACCGGCGCAGCTCGAGCGCCTCGTGGCCCCCAGCGCGTACGCCCGCACCGGCATCACGCTCGCCGGTCAGAGTTTCGGCGCCCGGACCAGCAGCGGCCTGCTGGCCGGAGCGCTTCGGGTCAAGCCGGTGCGGCTGTCCGGCGGCGAGTACGTCATCCGTGTCCCGGCCGCGAGCGCCGCGCTCCTCACGTGCCCCGGTGCGGCCCGGGCCGGTGGCTAGGCTAGTCGTGCGTCAACCCCGGCGCCGCGCCACCTGCGCTTGGCATTAAGCGATGGCTCGGGCGAGGGCCGCCACCACCGCGGCGCCCAGCACGGCGATGATCACGGGTGCGCGCAGGAGGAGCGCGACCGCGGCGAACGCCACGCCGAGCGCGCGGGCGTCAACGGTCAGCGAGCGGCCGTGGCCGAACGTCTCGACGACGACCAGCGCGGCGAGCAGCGCCGAGGCCAGCAACTCGATCACACCCATTGCCCGGGTGGGCAGCGAACGGCCGCCCAGAAGCAGCGGCCCGACCAGCTTGAGCGCCGCCGTCCCGACCGCCAGCGCGACGATCGTGACCCAGATCGCGCTCATGGCCGCATCCTCGAGGCCGCGATCGCCGCCGCGGCGGCGGCCAGGATCGGCAAGCCGGCCGGAGCCAACGGGGTGAGGACCGCGGCGATTCCCGCGCCACCGGCGGCGGCCGCCAGCTTGCGCCGCCCTCGCACCTCCTCGAACAGCAGGGCCACGAAGAAGGCCGGGAACAACGCATCGAGCCCCAGCGCCCGCGGATCGCCGAGCGCGCTCCCGGCAAGCACACCCACGACCGTGCCCAGCACCCAGCCCGGATACTGCAGGGCGGTCACCCCGACCATGTACCACGGATCGAAGGTGCCGTCACCCCCGCTTGCCGCCGCCCACGAGGAATCGACGATGGCCATCGCGAAGGCGGCCCGGGACAGCGACCGCCCGCGCAGCGAGGGCGCCAGGGCCAGGCCCATCGCGAGATAGCGGGCGTTGAGCAGGAGCCCTGCGAGGATCGCCGCGCCGATGCTGCCACCCGCGACGAGGATCGCCAGCGACCCGAACTGCGCCGCCCCTGAGAACACCACGATCGACATCACGATCGGTGCGACCGAGCCCATCAACGGTCGCGCCAGGACCCCGTAGGAGACTGCGATCGCGAATACAGCGACACCGAACGGCACGCCCCGCCGGACGCCGGCTCGGAACCGCGCCCGCTCGGATTGTGTGCGTTCGGGCGAGCGGGTGGCAGTCACGGGCCGCCTGAAGGCTACGCGATGCCCCGTGGCAGTCAGAGGGCTACGCGATGCCCCGTGGCAGTCAGAAGGCTACGCGATGACCCGCGGCGGCCCCGCTACCCGTCCTCGAGCAGGTCGGCCAGTGTGCGCCCGCTCCGGACGGATTCCGGCCGCTCTGCGGCGATGTCTGAGCCGGGCCGCGCGTGCTCGTCTCGCCGCTTGACCATCAGCCACTGCGGCTTCTCGCCGCCGCGCGTGCGCTGCAGCGCGAAGCCGCCCTGCAGCTTCTCGCCATGGAGGACGAACACGGCATGGCCGCGCCCGAGGGCCTCGGGCCACGGCACCCGCCCGCCCTGCTCGTATTGGCCGCGATCCCAGATGATCACTCCGCCGCGCCCGGTCCGGCCCTCGAACTCATTGTGCTCGAGGCTGTGGTCCTCCACCTCCACGGCGAAGCGCTTTACCGCCGGATCCAGCGACGGTCCCTTCGGCACCGCCCAGGAGCGCATCACGCCGTCGACCTCAAGCCGGACGTCGAAATGATGAGCGGTCGCCTGGTGCTCTTGCACGACGAAGACACCGGCCGCCACGCCTCGGATGGCGAACTGCTCGTGCCCCTCGAGCCGCACTGTCCGCTCCGTCACGGCTTTCACCGCGGGCGGCGATCGCAGGAACTCGACCAGCTCGTCGATCGCCGCCGGGGCCCCCTCGGCATGCACGCAGAGGGCGCCGTCCTCCATCAGCCGCACCCATCCCGACACCCCGAAGTCGGCTGCCCGCGCGCGCACCTCCGCGCGCAATGCCAGATCCGCGACATCGCCGGCAACCGCGATCCGCCGAGCGGTCCACTCGCTCATGCCCTCGATTGTCTCGCGAGCGCAGAGCGCGCGCCGGTCGCGTCTACCCTGAAACACTCAGATGAAGCGGACGCATCGCGATCATGTCGAAGAGCTGCTCGCCGCCGCCGCGGCCGACCATGCCCGGCTCATCGCTCAGCTTCCCGACGAGCTGCGCGCTTCGCTACCGGTGGACGCCCAGGGCGTCACCCGGGCCATTGAGCACCTTGCCGTCGCCGCCGGGCTGACCGACGAACAGCGCCGCGCGCTGATACGTCCGCATGCCGTGAACCCGGCGGTCCTGCACGCTCGCGTGTTCGGGCCCACACCGCTCACGCGCGAGACCGTCATCGCCTCCTTCGTGGAGGGTGCCCGGGTGCGCGCTGCGGCGCTGACCGAACTCGCGGGCGCGGTCGGTGGCGAGCTGCTCGTCCGCGAGATCCGGACGATGCTCGCCGGCGATCCCCCGCCGGTACGCGCCGACGCAGCCGACGTGTTGGGCGCCCTACGCGCGACGTACGCGGCGCACGAGCGCGCGGCGATCCTGATCGCTGCCGGACTCGACCGGCTCGAGCGCAGCGAGGTTAGGGGCACGTAAAGACCCCATCCACCAGAAGGAGGCCGCTTTCGGTAGGCTTGGTTAGCCCTAGAGGCGGGGCATAAGCAAGGGGGACATAACGTCGGAACAGCTGATCGGGCGCGATCGGGAGCTGCGCGTCTTGTTGGACGCACTCGATCCCGCGCGCCCCGGTGCCCGGGCCGTCGTGCTGGAAGGCGACCCCGGGGTCGGCAAGACCGCGCTGTGGCGCCGCGCGCTCGCCGCCGCACCCGCGTGCGGATGGCGGGTCTTGACGAGCGCGCCGGCGAGAACGGAGTCGAGACTTGCCTTCGCCGCCCTGGGGGACCTGTTCGATCTGGAGATCGACGAGGCGTTGGCGGGGCTGCCCGGGCCGCAACGCCGGGCGCTCGAGGTGGCGCTGCTGCGATCCGGCGAGCGCCTGAGCGCGGACTCGATCGATGAGCGGATGATCGGCGTCGCCACGCTGTCGGTGCTCCGCGACCTCGCGGCTCGCGCGCCGTGCGTCGTGGCCATCGACGACCTGCAGTGGGTCGACCCATCGTCGGCCGGCGCGCTCCGCTTTGCCCTCCGTCGCCTCGCCAACGAGCCGATCCTCGTGCTGGCGACGCGGCGGCTCGGGCCGCGCCGGAGCGCGACGCCGGAAGTCGAGCGGATGCTGGGCGACGAGCGGGTGCGGCGGCTGCGGGTCAGCCCGCTCAGTCTCGGCGGCGTGCACGAGCTGCTGGTCACGAGGCTCGGCTTCGAGGCCTCCCGCCCGACCCTCCTGCGTCTGCACGAGCTCACCGCCGGTAATCCGCTCTATTCGCTCGAGATTGGTCGGGAGCTGATCGCTCGAGCGTCCGAGCCGGCTCCCGACGAGCGTCTTCCCGTTCCCGGCAGCGTGCACGAGCTCGTGCGCACCCGCCTCGAACGGCTCTCGCCGGCGACCCGCGAGGCGCTGCTCGCGGCGGCCGCCCTCGGCCGGCCGACGCAGTCGACGCTCACTCGCTTGGACCCGCAGGCGGAGGTCGCATTGGACGAGGCGCTCGCCGCCGGTGTCATCGAGATGTCCGGCGGAGAGCGGGTGCGCTTCGCTCACCCCTTGTTCGCCTCGGTCCACTACGAGCAGGCACCGCTTGCCGAACGCCGCCGCATGCACGCTCGCCTGAGCGAGATCGTCGAGGACCTGGAGGAGCGGGCGCGGCACCTGGCGCTCGCCACGACCGGCGTCGACGAGAGCGTCGCGGCGCAACTCGACGCAGCGGCCGGCTCGGCGGCCAGACGTGGCGCGACCCGCTCGGCGGCGGAGTTCTCCGACCTGGCAGCGCGGCTCACGCCGAGCCCGGCCGAGCGCGCCCAGCGGGTCCTGGCGGCGGCCGAGTATCACCACCGAACCGGAAGCCTCGGCCTCGCCGCCGACCGGGCACGCGAAGCGCTCGCAGCCGCTACGACGCCCGGCGTCCGCGCCCGAGCGTTCGCGCTGCTGGGCACGCTCGCCGCGGACAGCGAGGGAGTCGAGGCCGCCTCGGGCTTCTATCGCCGCGGCTTGCGCGCGGCGGGCGCCGCCCGCGAGCTCCGGGCCGACCTGCATCAGAAGCTGACCTGGCTCCGGCTGCTCGATGCCGACGCCCGGGGGGCCGAACGCCACGCCCGAGCCATGCTTCGGCTCGCCGCTCGGGTGGATCGTGAGGCGGAGGCGGCGGCGTCGGCCACGCTGGCTCTGGTCGTCGTGGCACGCGGACGGCCGGTTCCGAGCGCGCTGCTCGAGCGGGCCCGGCAGAGCGCGGCGGCGCCCACGGGCGACCGGCCCTGGGCGTGGTCAGAGACGAGCCCGGCGTCGCTCGAAGGCCTTGTGCTGCTGTGGGGCGGCGAACTCGAGCGGGCGCGCGATCCACTCCGGACGATGGAGCGCGCGGCGGTGGAGTCGGCAGATCCGTGGCGAGAGATGCACGCCGTGGCCTACCTCAGCGCGCTCGAGACGGGCCTCGGCCGCCCGCGACGCGGATGGGAGCTGGCCCGGCGGTATCTGGACCTCGCAGTCGCCGCGCAGGACGCGCAGCGCGCCGGTGCGCTATGGCCGCTGGCCGCGGCGGCGAGCTGGCTCGGACGTGCCGACGAAGCACGCGATGCCGCGCGCGAGGGCCTGGCGCTGGCCGAGCGCACCGGCCACGGGCTGTACGTGATCGGCAACCTGATCGCCCTCGGCGCCACCGCCCTCTCGCTCGATCAGCCCGCTGATGCCGCCGCACATCTGGGGCGGGCGTGGGAGCTCATGCGCCCCGGCGGGATCGAATCCCTGGCCCGCTTTCCGGTGCCGGCCGATCTGGTCGAGGCGCTGGTCGCGATCGGCGAGCACGATCGTGCCGCAGCTCTCGCGCGCGAGCACGCCGTGATCGCGACCAGGCTCGGGCGGCCGTGGATTCTCGCCCTGGCTGCCCGGTCCGCAGGGCTCGCCGCCGAGGCTCGGGGCGAGGACGAGATCGCGGTCGAGGCTTTCGAGCACGCCCTGCGCGAGCACGCCGAGCAGGACCGGGCGCTCGACCGCGCCCGCACCCTCCTCGCCTACGGAGCCATGGAGCGGCGCCGGCGCCGCAAGCTCGCCGCGCGCGACCTGCTCGAGGCGGCGCTGGCCGCCTTCGAAGCGGCCGGTGCGGAGCAGTGGGCCGAGCGCACCCGAGCCGAGCTCGCCCGCATCGGAGGCAGACGCGCCGCCGCTTCCGGGTCGCTGAGCGCGACCGAGGCCGAGATTGCCAGGCTGGTCGCCGCGGGTCGCACGAACCGCGAGGTCGCGGCGGCACTTCACCTCAGTGCCCGCACCGTCGAGTGGAACCTGTCGAAGCTGTACCGCAAGCTTGGCGTACGCTCGCGCACAGAGCTGGCCGGTGCCCTGGGTTCACGGAAACCCCTGGACACATCCCCATCTTCGGCGGGCAAGTCCGTGGATTTCCCCGGTTGATCGCCGGCAGCAGACCTCATAGCTTGCGCCGCCGTGAACTCGTATCTCGTCGAGCGGTATCTCCCGGATCTGGCCGAGGCCGACATTCGCGCCGGTCTGACGAGAGCACAGGCGGCGTGCGCAGAGCTCTCCGCGGCGGGAACCGAGATCCGCTACGTCGGGTCGATCTTCCTGCCGCTGGAAGAGGCCTGCTTCTGCCGCTTTGACAGCGACCGCCCAGACGCGGTCGTCGAGGTCAACCAACGCGCACAGCTGGCCTTCGCGCGGATCACGACCGGGGTCGCGATCGCGCCGGTCCAGAACCTCGCAATCGAGGGGGCGCAATCACCCGGGAGTCCCTGGTGAAGCCGCACGCCCAATGACGTCTCTCACTATCACTCAAACCACGGAGGTTTCAATCAGATGTCAAAGCGATTCTCATCGCTAATCGCCGCGGCGGGCGTAATCGCCGTCACCGCCGCGCTGGCGTTCGCTCCGGGCGCCGGCGCTGCGTCGTCGCTGCCGACGCTCAACATCGCGCTCACCGGAACGACGGGTGTCTCCGTCTCCGGCAGCACCGTGTCGGGCGCGGTCAACGTCGTCTCAACGTTCTCCGGCAAGGCCCCGAGCGGCCCTAACAGCAACGGCCCCACGTGGGGGCTGGTCCGGCTGAACCCAGGCGTGTCGATGCTGCAGGCGGTTGCCGCGGTGCAGAGCCACCACGGCGACCTCAACGCGCTCACGCCCTACGGGTCGCTGTTCGCCGACAACTCCGCGGGGATCCCGACGCAAACCGTGCTGACGCCCGGCAACTACGTCGCCCTCAACATCACCGGCAACGGAAACCCGGGTCTGGCCCCGTTCACGGTCACCCAGTCCTCGTCACCCGCGGCGCTGCCGGCGGCCGCCGCCACCGAGACCGCGATCGAGTTCGGCTTCCGCGGCCCGACCGTGCTGCACGACGGCGACGATCGTGCGCGCCCAGAACGGCGGCTACCTGGTCCACATGGTCATCGCGGCCGGCGTGAAGAACGCGGCCACTGGGCGACAGGTCATGGCGCTGCTCCGTGCCGGCAAGGACGGCAAGGCGCAGAAGCTGACCAACCGCCAGTTCATCGCCCTGCTCGGCCAGGGCTCGCCTGGCGCCATGCAGCAACAGGTCCTCCACGCCAAGCCGGGCTACTACGTCGAAGCCTGCTTCATGGACACGCAGGACGGGCGCGAGCACACCCAGCTGGGGATGCTGCGCCTGATCCGCGTCGTCAAGTAACCGATTCACCAGGGCCGCGCGTCGGTGGGGGACGCGCGGCCCACAGCCTCTTCTTCTCACGTCAACCTTCGGGGGTCTCACGTCATGGCTCTTCATGGCTCAACATCAATCCTGCGCTGGCCTGCCGCCGCATGCCTGGCGGCAACCGCCGCGATCCACATGACGCTGGTGCCCGAGCACCTACGGGAGGCGCCGTACGCCGGTGCGCTGTTCATCGCCTTGAGTGCCGCCGCGCTCGCCGGCGCCCTGCTGCTCATGGCCGTCGACCACGAGCTCGTCTGGACCGGGGCGGCCGCCCTTTGCCTTGCCGCCATCCTCAGCTACGTCCTCTCACGCTCGGTCGGGCTGCCGTCGATGTCCGACGATATCGGCGATTGGCTCAATCAGCTGGGGATCGCCGCGGTGGCATGCGAGACCGCGGCCGTCATGACCTGCTCGGTCGTCCTCTGGCAGGCGCACGCGGATCGCCGGCCCGCCGTCGCGTAGCGCTGGCGCACGAATCGAGCCCGGCCTCGAGCTCGCCCACGACGAGGCCGGGGCCGGGCTCCGTCGCCGCGCCCTCCAAAGCTCCTACCCCGCGTGCAGCCAGTGGAGCAGGAGCGTGTAAGCAGGCCGCGTACGACCGTTCGGGGCGATCAGACCCGAGTCCCACCCAGCCGTCGCGCTCCCCTGCCACTCGTAGTGGTAGATGCGCGCGATCCGGTGATAGCGCTTGGTCAGCGAGAGGAGGAACTGCTCATCGCTCGCCGCGGCGGCGGCGCTCTGATTCCGGTACTGCCAATGGCCGCGGCGCAAGACGCCACCGGTCTCGTCGAGCCAGATGGGTCCGGATGTCATCGACATCAGAGTTCGCAGCTGCGAGGTGTTCCGCGCCCGGATCTCGGTGTAGTCGTGCAGCGCCCAACCCGCGGGTCGGTGGTGGAGGCCCTTGATGTAGGCGTGCAGCCAAGGTCCGAGCCGAGCGACGGAATGATCGATGGTGGCGGCCCCGGTCGTGGGCAGGTAGACGTCTCCGGCCAGCACCGTGCAGCCGCGGCACGTCTCGACCAACGCGTTGAAGTAGCTAGCGGCGAGCGCCGGATTGCGCGCGAGGCTGCGGTATGAGAAGTCGGGCTCGTTCCAGGCCGTGTAGATCTTGAGCTGCGCAAAAGCCTTCAGGAACGCCGTCACGGCGCTCCTGTACTGCCCGACCGTGGGCACGTAGTTGGCGGCGGGATTCCGATAGTCGGCTCCGAATGAGATCAGCGGGGTGACCCCGGCGCTCTCGGCGGCACGCAGCCAGCCCCGGAACGCGGCCAGATCGCCCCGGTCCGCCTTCCGGGTGACGACGTCCCAAGGGACCACGAAGCGCGCGGTTGTGATGCCCAGGGCAAGAAAGCGAGGATCGGAGAACGTGGCCGGGTTCTGATCGGCGATTCCGATCACCACCGCACCCGCCGCCGCGGGCGCGCCAGCCCCCAAGGCGATCGCGCAAACGAGCCAGAGAATCACGCGCGACATACGTCTCAGCATTCCGAGAGTCCCTTTCCCGCCAGTCGAGGCGCTCGAGTTCCAGGGCGGCGACGCCGTGGACCAGGATTCGGGTCCCCTGCAAGAGGCGTCGCCGTGAACGTTAACCGCGTGAGGTGACGCGGAGTTGCGGCCACAGTACCAGCGCGATCGTGCTCATGGTCGCCCGGCCACCGCGTCCCCCAGCACCCCGGGGACAGTTGCACGCCGCGGTCGATCGACGGCGGCGCCATTAAGGCACAGCCAGGGGACCGCCGCCAATCAAACTTCCACGACGGGCGCGACAACCTCCATTATCTAGACCTGCTGCACGCCCTGATCAAATCCGCCGGCAAAGGGGATCGAACATGAAGCTGATCATCGTCGGAGTCGATGCATCCGAGTCAGCCGCCGCGCTGCGCTTCGCCGCCGCTGAGGCTCGCGCCCACGGAGCGCGGCTCCGCGCCGTCACGGCTTGGACCATACCCTCGAGTTTTTACTCGTCCGGATCCTCCGTGGCCGTCTCCGATCTCGCCCAGGCTGTTCCGCGCGAGGCAAAGGAAACGCTGGACGGCGCACTCGAGATGCTCGCATCCGAGCTCAACGACGTGGAGGTCGATCGTGTGGTCCGGGAGGGTCACGCAGCCAGCGTGCTGCTAGAAGAAGCGCGGGATGCGGACCTGCTCGTAGTGGGATCCCGCGGGCGGGGCGGCTTCAGAGGCCTGCTGCTTGGCTCGGTTAGCCAGGAGTGCGCGCACCACGCGACGGTGCCCGTCGCGATCATCCGCCCGAGCGGCTGACGGCGTTATTGGGTGGCCTCCTCGGGCCGGTGGACCACGATTTGGAAGATCGACGTAAAGCCCTTCTCGAACCCGCGGCGTGCTGCGCGCAGGTACAACTGCCAGACCCGCATGCGCTCTGGACCGACGAGCGCTTCGGCGCGCTCGGAGTGTTCCTCGAGGTTGCGGGCCCACTCGCGCAGCGTGCGGGTGTAGTCGAGCCGGAAGCCCTCGACATGCGTCGGCTCGAGGTCTGCCGCCTCGATCGCGGCGAGCACCCGCGAGAGGTGTAGGGGTGCGGTGTCGGGGAACACGAACCGCTCGGAGAATGGCCCGGCCTCCGGGTCGCCGTAGCGAAGCCGCGCGATGCCATGGTTGAGCAGCCGTCCGCCTGGCCTGAGCACGGCGGACAGCCGGCGCGCGTAGGTGTTGATGTTTGCGCTGCCGACGTGCTCGACCATGCCGATCGATGCGATCGCGTCGAACTGCTCGCCGGCAAGATCGCGGTAGTCGCCGACCCGGATCTCAATCCGGTCGGAGAGCCCGGCCGTTGCCGCCCGCTCGCGGGCGAGCGCGGCCTGCGGCTCAGAGAGCGTGATGCCAGTGACGCGGACGCCGTGCTCGCGCGCGGCGTGCAGCGCGAAGCTGCCCCACCCGCAGCCGACATCGAGCACGCGCTCGCCGGGGCGCAGTTCGAGCTTGGTACACACGAGTTCGAGCTTTGCGCGCTGGGCCTCCTCGAGCGTCCGCGCGCCGCGCGAGAAGATCGCGCACGAGTAGGTCATCGACTCGCCGAGGACGAGCCGGAAGAACTCGTTCGAGACGTCGTAGTGGTGCGCGACCGCGCGCCGGTCACGGTCGCGGCTGTGCCGGCGCCCGCGCGGGCGCAGCTCTGCCGCGGGCACGCGCGGCACCGAGCCTAACGCGCCTGCGCGCACGGCAGCGGCCGCGAGGCGCGCCTTACCGCGCGGGTCCAACCGCACCGTGTACCCGTCCAGCAGATCGAGGACAGCGTCCATGTCGTCCACCTCGATCTCGCCACTCACGTATGCGCGGCCGAGCCCGAGCTGGCCCGGGGCGCGCAGCACGTGTCCGAGCGCGCGGGACGAGCGCACGCGGAACCTCGGCCCGCCGGAGCCGTTGGTCGGCGGCAGAACGCTCCCGTCCCACAGCTCGACGTGAAAGGGACGCTCGGGGAGCGCCTGCGCGAGAGCCTCGCGCAGTGCGAGCGTGGCGCGCGTGGCGCTCACCGTGCCGGCAGCGCGAGCTTTGCAGCCTGCCGCTCAGGGCTCACATACACGACGTCCCAGGCCAGCCCGACTCGCTCGAGCGCACGGATGACCAACGCCGACGGGTCGAGCTCCCAACGCCGCAGGCCATGCGCGGCGGAGGTGGGGAACGCGTGGTGGTTGTTGTGCCACGCCTCGCCGAGCGACAGCGGCGCCAGCCACGCCAGGTTGCGCGACTCATCGCGGGTCTCGAACCGCTGGCGCCCGAAGAAGTGACAGAGCGAGTTGATGCTGTAGGTCACGTGGTGCAGCACGAGCATCCGCACCGCCCCGCCCCATAACACGCCGGTCAGCCCGTCGTGCAGCCTGCCACCGAACAGCCAGCCAAGCCCGAATGCGGCGACCAGGCCGCCCAGCGCCCAGACGAGGAACGTCCGGTCGACCCAGCTCACGACCGGGTCCGCGAGCAGGTCCGGCGCGTAGCGCACACGCCGCCCGCGATGGGTGTGGATGAACAGCCACCCGACGTGCGCGTGCAACAACCCCCGCATCGCCCCGAGCCAGCCCTGGCCGTGGTCAACGTGCGGGCTGTGTGGATCGCCGTCCTGATCGGAGAACGCGTGATGCTTTCGATGGTCGGCCACCCACGCGATCACCGGGCCCTCGATCGCCGCCGAGCCAAGGATTGCCAACACCCCGCGAATCCAGCCCCTGGTCTTGAACGCGCGATGGGTGAACAGGCGGTGAAAGCCGACCGTCACGCCGAGACCAGCGAGCACGTACAGCAGCAGGAACACGAAGATGTCATTCCAGCCAAGCAGGCTGTCCCACAGCTGCCAGGCAACAAAGAACAGGCTCAGGATCGGGACCACAGTCACGATCCCGGTGATGATCCGAACGCGACCCACGTTGCCGACAGGTTCAACGTCGTCCGGAACCGCCGATCCTGGCGCGGCGGGGCAGCCTTGTCCCGAGCGCTGGTCAGTCACGAGGTCCTCCAGCGGGAAGGCGGGCCGAGCTGTGTGTTGAGGACATGACTTTGACAGGATCAGCGCAGGACTGACGGCCGGGCGGAGCCGAGGCCGGTGGGGTCTGTAGTTCGCCCCGGTCCAGGTTCCCGGTGAGGGTCAGTCTAGCCGGGCCATCGGCCCGTTGGGGGTTACTTGTTCGGGTCGTGCGGCCTCGAACCGCCAGCTTGGAGCCTCAGGACCGCTCGCGCGAGACGCGCTCTCCCCTGACTCAGCGACGCGGCGAAGGAATCGAACCTTCCAAGCCGGGGGCTGCCCGGCCCTGCCAGTTTTGAAGACTGGATGGGCCACCAGGCCCGTGCCGCGCCGGCGCTGATGCTACGCGTCGCGACCGGATGCTGACTCAGGGCGTGAGGCGTGCTCGACCGGATGCTGACTCAGGGCCCGAGGCCGTGCTCGAAGGCGCCCTTGACGCCGGCGTCCAGCGCGTTCAGCCGGTAGAGCGTGAGCGCCTCGACCGAGGCGAACCGACCTCCGGGCGCGGCGGCCGCGCCATGGTGGCACAGCACGCAATGCAGAAGCGCGAGGAGGCGCTCCTCGTCGAGCCCGCCGGCACGCTCGGAGATCATCCGTTGGCCGATGACCAGGTGACCGAGCAGCCGACCCTCTTCTGACACCCCGATTTCCGCGCCGTAGACGAACTCCCGCGTCCGGCCGAGGTCGTGGACGATCGCCGCGGTCAGCAGCAGATCCTGGTTCAGCCGGGGATGCAGCTGGCAGACGTCGACGGCCAGCGTCGCCACCGCCACCGTGTGCTCGAGCAGGCCGCCCAGATAGGCGTGGTGGCCGGCGCGAGTGCACGGTGCCTGCCGCCACGCGGCGCGCAAGTCGTCCTCGGCGAGCAGGCGGTCCAACAATCCCCGGTAATCCCGGTCGAAGACCTCGCCCGCGAGGTGCTCCAGGAATCCGTCGAGCTCGTCGAGATCGCGATAGGCCACCGGCAGGAATGACGCCGGGTCAGCGGCGGAAAGGTCTGCCCGCGTGATGTCGACCACCTCCACGACCGGCTGCTCGCGGAAGCGCTCGACCCGCCCCGACACCCGGACCAGCTCGCCCCGCTCGAACCGGCCTGCCAGGACGTCGGCGTCCCGAAACGCGCGCGCCTCAATGACGCCGGTGCGGTCGCGCAGCTCCAGGGCCAGGTACGGGGACCCGGAACGGGTGAACAGCCGGTCCTTGCGCACGCAGGCGAACACTCCGTTGAGCTCTTGCCCCGGGCGCAGGCCGCTGATCAAAACCACCGTGCTCTCGGCCGAGTTCATCGCCTCATGATCTACGCTGAGTCGGATGCAGCCCCTCACATGGGAATATCGGCCCGCCGCGCTGAGGGCTCCGGCGCTGATCTGCGCCTTCAAGGGCTGGAACGACGCGGCCGACGCGGCTTCCAGCGCGATCACCTTCGTGGCCGGCGCCCTCAGCGCCCAGCGCTTCGCCACGATCGATCCCGAGGAGTTCTACGACTTCCAGAGCACCCGGCCCCAGGTCAAGCTGGTGGACGGCCACGCTCGACGAATCGTCTGGCCCGAGATCGAGCTGTACGAGGCACGCGTGCCTCGCGCGCCGCGCGACCTGGTGCTGCTCGTCGGCCACGAGCCGTCCTTCCGGTGGCGCACGTTCAGCCGGGTGATCACCGAGCTGGCCGAGGCCCTCGGCACGCAGTTGGTCGTCACCCTCGGCGCGCTGCTCGCCGACGTCCCCCACACGCGGCCGATCTCGGTGACCGGCATGGCCACGGACACCGACCTGGTCATGCGCCTGGGCCTGACCCGGTCCTCCTACGAGGGACCGACCGGGATCGTCGGCGTCCTTCACGCGGCGTGCCAGGAATCGGGGCTGCCCTCGGCCAGTCTGTGGGCGGCCGTGCCGCACTACATCGCGGCCGCGCCCAACCCCAAGGCGGCGCTGGCCCTGGTCCGCAAGCTCGAGGGGCTGGTCCAGGTGGCCGTCGACGCCACCGACCTGGAATCCGCCACCGCCGACTACGACCGCCAGGTAAACCTCGCGGTGCAGAGCGATCCCGACGTGCAGGCGTTCGTCGAGCGCCTCGAGCAGGCCGCCGAGCCCGAACTGGGCGAGCAGGAGGGGCCGCTGCCTTCCGGGGACACGATCGCCCGCGAGCTTCAGCGCTTCCTGCGCCAGCGCGGCGACGACGACCCCGGCGCCGCCCGGGGGTAAAAGACCCGCGTCAGCCCTCGGCCGCGGGGCATATCAGCCGATAGTCGCACAGCGAGCACGCAGCGAAAGATGGCGTCGGCTCGAATCCCTGGGAGAGGATCCCGCCGGCCACCTCCATCGCCACCTCCTGGATCCACTCGAAACGATCCGCGCGGTCATCCGGCACCGTCACCTTCTGGTCGTCCAGCACGTAGTAGTACGCCTGCTGGGACGCCTCGAGGCTCCATGCCTGCCGCGCCCCCACGGCGTACAGGGACAGCTGGACGTCGTCCGCCAGCTGCCCAGGGCTCTTGGGACGCCCGGTCTTGTAGTCGATCAGCTCGTACTCGCCACCGGGCAGGCGATCGACCCGATCGACCCGGCCGCGCAGCAGGTGCGGCCCGAGCTTGAACGAGAACGCCCGCTCGAACCACATCGGCTCCGATTCCGAAGACTGGAAGCGGGCGTGGTACTGAGTCAAGGCCGCCGCGGCCTTGCCCCGGAGCTGGCGCTCCTGCTCGGAGTCGCCGAACCCGCCGCGGCGCCAGCTCGCGTCGAGCAGCCCGAGCAACCCGGGCAGCGAGCCCCACGCGCCGGCATGGAAGCGCTCGAGCACCTGGTGCACGACGATCCCGAAGCGCTGATGCACGGTCGGCTCCTGGGGGATCCGGAACACCCGCGCGAACTTGTACTTCAACGGGCACGTCCGGTAGGTGTCGATATCGGAGGCGGACATAACGATCCCGTCACCGCGCAACGGCAGGAACGACTCGACCGACGGGTCGTCGCGCGCCGCCACCGCGGCCGCGCGCCGGCGCGCGTCGCGCTCGGCGTCCAGCAGGTAGTCGTCCAGAGCGGACGATGTGTAGATCTCGCGCTGCTCGGCGGTGACTGCCTGGAGGATCCGCGAGTTCACGTCCCGCACCGCCTCGGCCAGCGACTGGCCCTCGGGCCGCTCGATCAACGCGGCCAGCTTCAACAGCTCGAGATACCGCACCACCGCGTGCGAGACGTCCAGATCGGTGTCGAGCCTGAGTTCCGCTAGGCGCCCTCCGGCCCGCATCGTGCCTTCCAAAACTTCATCCCGGAGCAGCCGGTAGGTCGAGTGAAGCGTCTCGGCCGGCCCGAACATCTCCTCCTCGCGCTCCTCCCACGGCGCGCCGACGGCGCGCCGCATGCTCTCGACGGGCGGCGCCGGCAACATGGCTGAGCCGCGATCGCCCACCGCCGGATAGGCCATCACGACCCGCCGGCGCGCCCGGGTGACCGCCACATACAGCGCCTGGCCGACCAGCGCGGTGCGCACGTCCTCGGCGCCGGAACCGCTCCCTGCCGCCCAGCCGCCGCTCCCTGCCGCCCAGCCGCCGCTCCCTGCCGCCCAGCCGCCGCTCCCTGCCGCCCAGCCGCCGCTCCCTGCCGCCCAGCCGCCCGTCGCCACCGACATCGGGATCGGCTCCGGCACCGACGCGGACAGCCCCGCGTGCAGCCCCAGCACGTACACGTGCTCCGCCTCGAGTGCGCCGGCCCGATCGAGCGCGACGATCTGGACTTCCTGCAGCCCGAACAGATCGGGCTCCTCGTGCTCGCGCACCCCGAAGTCGGCCACCGCGGCCACGTGGCGGGCGAACTCGCGGGGAGTCGCGTGCGGGGCGCGGCGAGCGTATTCCGTGGCCAGGTCGCCGAAGCGCGCCAGGGCCCGCAACCGCTCGACGACGTCGGGCTGGGCGGCGAACAGCTGCTGGCGCCGAAGCCCCAGCCGGTCGATCAGCTGGTGCACGTACAGGTCCGGGCGGGTGCTGTCGATCCCGGACATCCCGAGGCGGTACAGCTTCAAAAATCCCTGAATCCGGTCGCGCGCCTCGGGCGGCACCTGCGGCGACTCGATCGCCGCCTCGAGCGCGGCGATCATGTCGAGCTTGCGCCGGCGCGCGATCTGCGTGCACCGGGCGATGTCCACCGACCGCAGCTCGATCGGCGGCCGGGCCAGCGCGCGCACCACCGCCGGCGCATCGGTCGGATCGGCCAGTAAACGCAGCCAAGCGAGGACGTCCCGGATCTCCGCCCGGCGGAAGAACGCGGTCTCGCCGACCAGGCGATGTGGCAGCGCGCGCTCCTCGAGCGCCACCGCCACCGCTGCGCCCTCGCGCGAGACGGAGGGGACGAGCACCACGATCTGCCCGGGAGGCACCCGCTCGGCGGCGACCAGGCGCTCCACGTCGGCGGCCACCGACTGGGCCTGGGCCCGCTCGTTGGCGCAGCGCCAGAACGCCGTCTCCCCCTCGACGCCGGCGGGCTCGCAGGCCACCGGCACGACCGCGCCCGCCGCCCGCAGCACCCGCCGGGGTACGCGCAGGCTGCCCTCGAGGGTCACCGTGGCCTCGCCCGAGCTGAATTCCCGCAGCAATGACGCCCCGACGAGACGGGTGGGGTCCGCGGCCACGGTCATCCGCGTCGGGCAGACGGCCCGCGCCAGCGTCCAAGAGGCGAGGTCGAAGTCGTGTGCGTCGTCGACCAGGACGTGCGCGAACCGCCGCCCCGCGCTCGGCCGATCGGAGAGCACTCGCAGCGCGTCCCGGATCAGGTCGCCTGCGTCCCGGGCGCCCGACTCGGCGAGCATCTGCTCGTGGACCCGGTAGACCGCGGCGAACTCCTGCTCGAGGTCCGCATCCCTGGCTGCGGTGTCCGCGCCGGGCTCGGACTCGGCCAGGCGAGCCGCCCAGCGCACATATTCCTCCGCCCCCACCAGATGCGCCTTCAGCCGGTCGATCCGGCGGATGAACCCGGCCAGCAACGCATGCGCGCTGCCCCCGAAATCGTGGCGCTCGAGCGACAGGCGATCGATTCCCTCGAGCAGCATGGCGAACCGTTCGGCCGGCCCGAGCACGGGCTCGAGCGGGTCCACGCCCGGCCCAGCCGCGCGCAGGATCAGGCCGGCCAGCTCCACCGGCGTGAGCACGAACAGCTCGTCGTAGCCGCCCTCGAGCACCCGTTCCAGCCGCGCCCGCGAGGCGTCAGCCCGCGCCGCCGAGGCCGCCAACAACAGCATCCGCTCGGGCCGGCATCCGCGCTCCGCCAGCCCCGCGAATCGCGCCTCGATCGTCCGCGTTTTGCCCGTCCCTGCGGCACCCAACACCAGCAGCGGTTCCCGCTCGCAGGTGACAGCCTCACGCTGATCGGGAAGCAGCGGGTCTAAGGTGAGCCCCACGTCTGACAGCATAAGTCGGCCATGACCTCTATCCGCCCGGCACTTGACGCAGATTGGCTGGGGATCTGTCGGCGGTCCGTGACGGGTCTCGAGCGCATGCTGGCCGACGTCCCGACGACCAAGGAGCGGGCCCTCGAGACGGGCACGCGCGGCAGCGGCGGCGACCGTACGCTCGAGATCGATCACGATGCCGAACAGCTCGTATTCGACGAGCTCGATGGCCTGCGCGAGGAGGGCTACCGCTTCATCGCGGTGTCCGAGGAGCGCGGAGAGATCGACTACGGCGACGCGGGGATCCGGGTGATCATCGACCCGATCGACGGCTCGCTGAACGCCAAACGCGGCATCTCGAACTACGCCCTCTCGATCGCTGTGGCCGATGGTGCGACGATGGCTGACGTGGTGTTCGCCTTCGTCCACGACTTCGGGCCGCGCGAGGAGTGGTGGGCGCGCCGGGGCGGCGGAGCCTGGCTCGACGGCACGCAACTCGACCGCTCGCTGCGCGAGCGGCGCGGCCGCGACGGCCGCCTCGAGGTGCTGGGTATCGAGTCCGCCGATCCGCGCTGGATCCAAGCCTCGATCGACTCGCTGGTGGAGAGCGCCTATCGCCTGCGTGCGCTCGGCACGATCGCCTCCTCCCTCTGTCAGGTCGCGGCCGCCCGCTTCGACGGCATGGTCTCGCTGCGGCGATCCCGGGGCGTCGATGCCGCGGCCGGCCAGCTGATCGTCCGCGAGGCCGGCGGCCAGGTCAGCTTCCCCTGGTGCGATCAGCCGCTGAGCGCGCCGCTGACGCCCGAGCCGGCCTCCCCGGTGATCGCGGCGCGTTCGACCGAGACGCTCAGCCTGCTCGAGAGGATCCCGTCGTGATCGACTGGATCATCGCCCAGCGGATTGCCACATTCGTGGCCGGAACCGGGGACGCGCAGGCGCCGACGGCCGATCTGGCCGCGCTGGCCACCGAGGCCGAGACGCGCGTCGTCGCCTACACCGGGCTCGAGCCGGCCCGGCCCCTGCCCCCGCCCGAGGGCATCACCCGAAAGGAGTGGGTGAGCAGCAACATCGGCTCGATGCGGCTCCTGCTCGACCCGGTGCTCAAGCGCGCCGGCGCGAACCTGGGGACGCTCACGCCGGCGGTGGAGATCGGGATGGGCATCGTGCTGAGCACGGAGGTCGGCGTCGTCCTCGGCTACCTGGGCCAACGGGTGCTCGGCCAGTACGAACTGGTACTCCTCGACGAGGCCGTCGAGGACCGGCCTCCGCGGCTTTTGTTCGTGCTCCCCAATCTTGGGCAGGCGGTGCAGGCATTCGGCGCCGAGGAGCAACAGTTCATGACCTGGGTGACCCTGCACGAGGTCACGCACGCGGTGCAGTTCGCCGGCGTGCCGTGGCTACACCGGCACGTGGCGGGCCTGGTCAGGGAGCTGCTGCGCAGCGCCGAGGTCCGGCTCGATGCGCCCCGCAAGCTCCGCGTCCCGAGCACTGACGAGGTCAAGCGCGTGCTGGGCCACCTGCGCAGCGGCGACCTTATATCAATCGTCACAACTACCCCCGAGCGCGAGACGCTTGATCGTGTGCAGGCCGTGATGGCGGTGATCGAGGGGCACGCCGAACATGTGATGGACGCTGTGGCGCCCGATCTGTTGCCCTCGCTGCCCAAGCTCCGCGCCGCGCTCGACCGGCGGCGGCGCTCCCAGTCCGGGCTCTCGCGCCTGGTCGCCCGGCTGCTCGGGCTCGAGCTGAAGCTGCGCCAGTACGAGCAGGGCAAGTTCTTCTGCGACGAGATCGTCCGCGAACGCGGCCCGGGCGCGCTGCACCACCTGTGGTCGAGTCCCGAGGTGCTGCCCACGCTGGCCGAACTGCGCGATCCGCGGGCCTGGCTGGCGCGCACCATGCCCCGCCATTTGGAGCCCGGGGACCCTGAGCAGAGCCGGCGGTCCACGCCGGACGCCGCTGCGTGATCTAGGTCACACGTTCACGATCTTTTCATGCCCGGGGCGTAACGCGCGCTAATCTGTCGTGTACAAACACACGTTCGATGATTTCCCGGCAGAGAGCTAACTGGGAGCAGGAGAAGTCCATGGCTACGACCGCCTCGGGCGCGCAGAAGAAGCCCAGCACCACCACCAAGCGGAGCACCACCAGGCGGGCGCCGACCGGCGCCGGCGCGCGCACCAGCCGCGCGACCGGCACTTCGCGCACCGCATCGCGCACCTCCACGAGCATGGCCGAGCGGGCCGTGCTCGTCCCCGTCGGCGCCGGCCTCCTAGCCGGAGACAACCTCGTGTCCACCGTCAAGGGCCTGGCCGGCAAGTACCGGACCCGCACCGGCCTCGAGCGCGAGCTCAAGCGCTACGAGAGCCGCGGCGTCACGGCCCGCAACCGCTTCGAGCGCCAGGTCCGCCGGACCCGCACGCGCTTTGAGCGCGAGGTGCGCCAGCGCCGCAGTCTGGTCGAAAATACGATGCGTCAGAATCGACAGCGGCTGAACCGTGAGCTAACCTCAGTGCGTACGGACTTCGAGAAGCAGTCCGAGGCGGTCAGCGCGCGGGTGGAGCGGCTCGTGTCCGACGCGCACGGACTGATTCACACCTAACAAGGCTTCCCCCGCCCGGCGTCCAGGAGAGCGCCACCCAGCGGGACAGGTTCGCCGGCCTCATAACCTCGCCGGCGAATGCAGCACCCTCTCCTCCCTCAACCGCCGGGGCGTCACGGAAGTGGCGCCCCGTCGGTCTTTAACGGGGCGCGTCTACGTGTGGCAGGGGGCGCGTCTACGTGTCGCGCCCCCGTGCAGGTTGCATGGGCACAGACGACGGGTAAGGGCAGCGGGCTGGCGCGGCCTACAATCAAACCCATGCCTACCAGAGACCAAATAATCGATTCCCTTCGTTCCGTGATCGACCCCGAGCTCCGCCGCGACATCGTCGAGCTCGAGATGGTCCGCTCGATGGACGTGCACGAGAACGGCGTGGTCGACGTGATGGTCTCCCTGACGACGCCAGGCTGCCCGATTCGCAGCCATTTCCAGACCGGCGTGGCCGAGGCGGTGCGCAAGCTCGAGGGCGTGACCGGCGTCAACGTCTCCTTCGACGTACTCTCCGACAACGAGAAGGCAGCGCTCGGGCGCAAGCTGGGCCGCGGCACGCTTCCGGAGGGTGCGCTGGCCCAAGTCAAGAACGTGATCTGCGTGGGCTCCGGCAAGGGCGGCGTGGGCAAGTCGAGCGTGACGGCCAACCTCGCCGCCGCGCTCACGGCCGACGGCAAGCAGGTGGGCGTGCTCGACGCCGACGTGTGGGGCTATTCGCAGCCGCGCATGCTCGGCCTGAGCAACGAGCGCCCGCACGTCAACGCCGACCGCAAGATCGTCCCGCTCAAGGCCTACGACGGGATCAGCGTGATGTCGATCGGGTTCTTCGTCGAGCAGGACGCCGCCGTGGTGTGGCGCGGCCCGATGCTCCACAAGGCGCTCCAGCAGTTCCTCGAGGACGTCGAATGGGGCGAGCTGGACTACCTGCTGATCGACCTCCCGCCCGGCACCGGCGACGTGTCGATGACGCTCGCCCAGCTGCTTCCGCAGTCGAAGTTCGTGATCGTCACCACGCCGCAGCCGGTGGCGCAGAAGGTGGCCCGGCGCTCGGCCGAGATGGCGACCAAGCTGAAGCTCGAGATCGCCGGCGTGATCGAGAACATGTCCGGCTTCGTCACACCCACCGGCGAGCGCTACCAGCTGTTCGGCGAGGGCGGCGGCCAGCTGCTGGCCGAGGAGCTCGAGGTCCCGCTGCTCGGCAAGGTGCCGCTCACGGTGACGCTGCGCGAGCAGTCCGACGCCGGCGTCCCGGTGGTCTTCTCCGATCCCGACGACCCCGCCGCCCAGGCCCTGGCCCACGCGGCGCGTGGGCTGATCGCGCTCTCCCCGATCGAGCTGCCGGTCATGCAGGCGCCGGCGCCGGCGGCCGCGCCCAAGCCGGTCGGGATGTCACTCCCCATGGCTTGATTAAGGGCCTCGCTGCGCCGGCGTCCATGGGACCGGACAGGCCCGTCCGGTTCCGTTCCGCGCACCCGAGGCTGTGAAGGAGGGGCCCGGCCCGCTTCTGGCGCTCCTCGCGCCCGACCACGGTGGGAGCACGGCAACAGTACGCCGGCGCCCGGGGCGCCAGAAGTGGATGCGCCCCTACGAACGGTTTGCGTAGTAGTCGGCGTTCAGCTTCGTGTAGTGCTGCCACTCCTCGGGCAGTTGGTCCTCGGCGAAGCACGCATCCACCGGGCAGGCCTCGACGCAGGCGTCGCAGTCGATGCACTCCTCCGGGTCGATGTAAAGCATCTGTACGCCGTCGTAGTCCGGCTCGTCGGGGGTCGGATGGATGCAGTCGACCGGGCAGACCTCAACGCACGAATTGTCCTTCGTGCCGATGCAGGGCTCGGCGATGACGTAGGCCATGGAGTCTGGACTTCCTTGAGATTCGGGGACAGTCGGGCAGCGATTCTACGCGCTAGCCTCCGTCACACACCCGCCGGCGTGAGCAATAGACGGGCGAATGGACGCACCTCGGCGTAACCGCCAGCACTGGTCAGACGCAGCCTTGCTCGCGGCGATCGCGTCGCGAGACGGGGCGGCCTTCGCGGTCTTCTACCGGCGGTACGTCCCCGTTGTGCTGGCCTACCTGCTGCGTCAGACGCGTGATCGCGAGATGGCCGCCGACCTGGCCGCCGAGGTGTTCGCCGCGGTGTTGCTGGCGGCCGGTCGCTATACCAAGCAGCGCGAGTCCGCCGGGCCGTGGGTCATCGCGATCGCCCGCAACAAGCTGCTGATGAGCCTCCGGCGCGGGCGCGTCGAGGCGCGGGCCCGGCAGCGGGTCGGGTTCCAGGCGGTGGTCCTCGAGGACGCCGAGCTCGATCGGATGGAGCGGATCGCGCGGGTCGGCGAGGACCGGCTGGTCCGGCTGGTCGATGCCCTGCCCGAGGACGAGCGTTTCGCCGTCCGCTCGCGTGTGCTCGACGAGCAGCCCTACCAGGAGATCGCGACCGAACTCAGGTGCTCGGAGATGGTCATCCGCAAGCGCGTCAGCCGCGGCCCGGCCCGGATGCGGGAGCAGCTCAAGGAGCCGGGATCGGCGTGAGCGACTACCTGGATCGGGTGGAGGCCCAGCTCAGCGAGCTGACCGAGCAGGGCGCCCATCAGCGTTCCGGCGGTGCCCGGCGCGGTGCCGTTCGCCGCCCGGGGCGCAGCGCCGCTCGGCGCTCGCCCCCCGGCGGCCCCCGCCCGCCGCGCCGGCGCTCCTCCGAGGCGCTTGCGCTCCTTGCCGCCGCCGCGGTCGTGGCGGCCGTGGTGGCGATCGTGCTGGCGAACGTCCACCACAACAAGCCCCGGCAAACCGCGACCGCCGCACGCTCGGCGACAACCAAACGGACCGCAGCCACCCCGGCGCCGCCGACCCACACCCAGTCCTCGCCCCCGCCGCTGCCGCTGCATTTCGCTCCCCGGTCGTTCACGGGGGTCGACGAGCTGACGTGGTGGCTGCTCGGTTCTGGCAGCTGCCCGTCATGCGGCGCCATCCTGCGCACCACCAACGGTGGCCGGAGCTTCGTCGCCATCCGTGCGCCACATGCGTCGCTGTCCGCGCCAGGGTCGGGTAAGTCAGGCTACTCGCAACTGCGCTTCGCCGACCCGAACAACGGCTTCGCCTACGACCCCGATCTGTACGCGACCCACGACGGCGGTCAGACCTGGCATCGGGTCGACGTGAGCGGGACCGTCACCGACCTGGCGGCCTCGAGTGGCCAGGTCTACGCGACGGTCGAGCCGGGCGGCGGGGGCAACGGTCGGCTCATGCGCTCGCCGGCGAACAGCGATGACTGGAGCACCGTCTCCGCTGCCGGCGCGGTCGCGGGCGGCCTGTGGGTGCAGGGGCCGCAGATCATCGTCCAGTCGGGGGTCGGCACCGGGGTCGGCGGCAACGTACTCATCTCTCAGGACGGTGGCGCCAGCTTCACCGCCCACCCGGCGCCGTCGCCCGGCCTGCCCTGCCTCCTCGACGCGCCGGAGACGCCGGTGGTATGGGCGCATTGCGCCACCGGGACCGAGAGCGGCGTGTGGCGCTCCACCGACGGCGGCGCGAACTTCACCATCGCCGGCGGGACCGGGACGTCGCTCCGGCTTCCCAACTCGGCGGCGTTCGCCGCCGCGTCCGCCACCACGGCGGTGGTCGGCTATCAACAGCTGTACCGCACGACCGACGGCGCACTGTGGGATTCGGTGCAGGTGCCGGGAATCTCGCAGTGGGCGTGGCTCGGGTTCACCGACGCGACCCACGGCGCCGCGCTTGGCTACGGCGGCGGGGTTGCTCCAGCCAACGAGCGGCTCTACTACACGACCGACGCCGGGCAGAGCTACCACCGCGTCCCGCTCCCGTGAGGCCATTCTCTACAGCTGCGGCACCCGGTCGGCCCACGGCAACGCTGCCTCCAGCTGGGCGGCCAGGCTGAGCAGGACCTCCTCGCGCGCCGGCGGTCCGATCAGCTGCACGGCAGTCGGCAGGCCGTCCTCGCCGTGGTAGAGCGGCAGGGCGATAGCCGGCTGACCGGTCACGTTGAACATCGCCGTGAACGGGGTGAATCCCGCGGACTTGCGGTAGTTGCCCATCGGATCGTCGCCCAGGCCGTCGATCTCTCCGATCGCCACCGGGCGCTGAGCCAGGGCCGGCGTGAGCACCGCGTCGTAGGGGTCGAGCGCCTGCACGATCGAGCGCGCCACCGACTCGAGCCGGTACTGGGCGCTCAGGTAACTGATCGTGTCTGTCTCGAGAGCGTGCTGCCACAGCACCCAGGTAAGCGGCTCGACATCCTCGGTGGTTGGTTCGCGCCCGGCGATCTGGCCGCCCAGCCAGGTCGTGAACGAGACCAGGGGACCGAACGCCCGGGTGAAGTCGGGCAGCAGGTTCAACCCCCGCCACGGAGGGGTGATCTCCTGCACGTGGTGCCCGAGGGACTCGAGCAGCGCCGCGGCGTCGTGGACGGCCCGCCGGCACACCGAATCGACGGTGGCCCCCTCAAGCGGGGCCTCGAGGGTCAGTCCAATCCGGAGGTGTCCGGGGTTGACCTCGGCGAGCGCGGTGTAGCCAGCCGCCGGCGGGGGCGGCGCCCACGTCGCGTCCCCGAGCTCGGGTCCGGAGAGCACGTCGAGTAGACGCGCGGTGTCGGCGACCGAGCGCGTCAGCACCCCGTCGCCGACGAGGAAGCTGTGTCCGCCGAACGGGCCAACCGAGACCCGCCCGCGGGCGGGTTTGAGTCCGACCAGGCCACAGCAGGCGGCGGGGATCCGGGTCGATCCGCCACCGTCGTTGGCGTGCGCCACGGGGACCATCCCGGCGGCCACTGCCGCCGCCGAGCCGCCGCTCGAACCGCCAGGTGTGCGATCCGGATCCCAGGGATTGCGGGCGGGGCCGAACCGGCGCGGCTCGGTGGTGGGCAGGATGCCCATCTCGGGCATGGAGGTCTTGCCGACGATCACGAAGCCGGCCTCGCGCAAGCGCCGGACCAGGTAGGCGTCCTGCTCGGAGACGAAGTCCCCGTATAGGTCGCTGCCCATCGTCATCGGCATCCCCGCCACCGGCCGGTTGTCCTTGATGGCGATCGGGACGCCGGCGAACGGGCGGGCATCGGCGGGTTCGATGCCGTCGGCCGCGTCCAGGGCAGACTCGTGCGCGACGTGCGTGAAGGCCCCCAACCTCGGCTGGAGCTCGTCGATTCGGCGCAGCGAGGTCTCGACCAGCTCGCGTGAGGAAATATCGCCCGCCCGCACGAGCGCGGCGAGCTCGGTGGCGGACCGCAGCAGCAGCTCGGACACGGGACCGGAAGGCTATCCGGCTACGCTGTGCTGGCTTCGCGACGCTCCGGCGCTCGCGGACGCCAGCCTGCCGCCGCGCCTTCCAGGAGCCATCGATCGCCATATGAGCGCCACCGCCGAAGTCCAGTCAGGGCTCGAGGGCGTAGTCGCCTTCGCTACGGAGATCGCTGAGCCCGACCGGGAGGGAGGCGCGCTGCGCTACCGCGGCGTGGACATCGAGGAGCTGGTGGGCAACGTGCCGTTCGAGCAGGTGTGGGGACTGCTGGTCGACGGGCGCCTGCTCCCGGGCATGCCGCCGGCCGAGCCCCACCCGCTCAGCGTCCGCTCCGGGGATCCTCGCGCCGACGTGCAGTCTGCGCTGGCCATGCTGGCCCCGCAGTGGGGGTTCGGGCAGCTGATCGACATCTCCGACGAGGAGGCGGGCGACAACCTCGCTCGCGCCTCGGTGATGGCCCTGTCGTTCGTGGCGCAATCGGCGCGCGGCATCGGCAAGCCGC
Organism: uncultured Solirubrobacterales bacterium; assembly: GCA_963719355.1. Classification (GTDB taxonomy): domain Bacteria; phylum Actinomycetota; class Thermoleophilia; order Solirubrobacterales; family Solirubrobacteraceae; genus Palsa-465. Next base: position 127,397 of record CAVRBZ010000004.1, read on the forward strand.
CCATCCCCCAGCGCGAGATCGACGAGGCAACCTCGATCCCGGAGCGCTTCCTGGTCCGCTGGCGCGGGGAGGCCGATCCTCGTCACGTCGAGGCCATCGACGCGTACTGGATCTCCGCCGCCGAGCACGGCATGAACGCCTCGACCTTCACCGTCCGCGTGGTCGCCTCGACCGGTGCCGACGTAGCGGCCGCGCTATCGGCCGGCGTCGGGGCGCTCTCGGGGCCTCTGCACGGCGGAGCGCCCTCGCGCGTGCTCAAGATGCTCGACGACGTGGCCGCGCTGGGCGACGCCGAGCGCTACGTCAAGCAGGTGCTCGATCGCGGAGAGCGGCTGATGGGCTTCGGCCACCGCGTCTACCGCGCCGAAGACCCGCGAGCCCGGGTGCTGCGCCGCACGGCCCGTCAGCTGGGCGCTTCGCGGGTCGAGGTGGCCGAGGCGCTCGAGGAGGCGGCGTTGGCCGAGCTCCAGGCTCGTCGGCCCGACCGGGTGCTCGCCACCAATGTCGAGTTCTGGTCGGCCGTAGTGCTCGACTTCGCCGACGTCCCGCCCGAGCTCTTCACATCGATGTTCACCTGCGCCCGAACCGCCGGATGGTCGGCGCACATCCTCGAGCAGAAGCACGAAGGGCGCCTGATCCGCCCCACGGCCAAGTACGTCGGACCGCCGCCGCGTCCGCTGTCGGACCTCAGGGGCTAACAAACTCCTGGCTGGCCTCCGTATCCTGGGACGGGCCACGGATGAATGTCGAACGTCAGCTCGATCCCGAGGCGCTGGGCGACCACATCGACCGGCTCTACCGCGCGGCATGGAGCCTGTGCGGCTCGCGCGAGGAGGCTGAGGACCTCGTGCAGGAGACGTTCGAGCGCGTGCTGCGGCGGCCTCGATTCCTGCGCTCCGACGACGACCTCGGGTATCTCCTGCGCGTCCTGCGCAACACCTTCTTCAGCCAGCGACGCACGGCCGGGCGCCGTCCTGAGACCACGCCGCTGCCCGATGACGCCGATCTACTCGAGGACCGCAGCGCGCCGCCCGTCGATGCGCGGCTCGAGTCAGCCGATCTCTATGCGGCGATCGCGCGCCTGCCCGACGACTTTCGTGACGCACTCGTCGCGATCGACGTCGTCGGGCTGTCCTACCGCGAGGCGGGCCGCGCCCTGCGCGTGCGCGAGGCGACGATCACCACGCGATTGCACCGCGCCCGCCAGCGCGTGGCCCGTGACCTGGTCAGCGACTCTCCGCCGGGACACTCCACGCCGCCAGCTTCTGCAGCTCGGCGGCCGTGATCCCGGTGCCGGAAAGAACGCAGGTATCGCCCGACTCGCGCCACGTCACGATGCGGCGGCCGTTGTGGGTCAGGGTGCGCAGCTCGGTCCCGTTCTGCCACGTGCGATGGGCCGCCGGCTGGGCAAGGGCCGGCGGAGCGACGATCGTGTAGGCGACCCGCTGGTTCTTCCACTGGTAGTAGACGGTCACCGCCTTGCGTCCGCCAAGCTCGTCGGTGCGGGCGCCGACCGCACGCCAGCCGAACGAGTGCGTCCAGTTCGGGAAGTAGACGTCGCCGACGTTTTGGCGCAGCTGTATGCCCGGATGCGCCGGATCGGGCGGGGGGGCGTTGTGCGCCGGCCCGCGCGCCGCCAGTGCCGCCGCGTCGGACGCCGAGGGAGCGCCGGGCGTCCCTCCCGGAAGCGCCAGCACCACCGCCAGCGCCACCGCGGCGAGAGCGGCGGCCAGGCCGCCGGCGTACGCGATGCGCCGGCGGGCCACCCTGCGCCGCGGACGCGAGGCCTCGATCCGGGCGCGCAGCGCGACCGGCGCCCGATCGGTGCTCCGCGCCTGATGGAGCGCCGCAACCACCCGCCGCTCGCGCTCATAGAGCGCGGTTAGCTCTGGCGAGGCCGAGACGTGCGCCTCGACCTCGGTCCGGCGGGAAGGGTCAAGCGTCCCGTCGGCAAGCGCCGAGAGATCCGCCAGCTCACTGGCGGTCGGCTTGGTGTCTTCAGCGCGAGGAGGCATTTGTCAATCAGCGCAGCATTGATCGTAACCCGTCAGGTTAATGACGCCGCGCGGGGCTGAGACCTTCCCGCCGGCTACGCGCCGCGATACGGCCCGGAGAGGTACTCCGAAAGCATCCGCGCCGCGCTGAAGCGCGGCGCCAGCGTCCTCAGCGACTCCCGGATGCGCGCCAGCCAGGCGCTTGGCAGGCCGGCGTCGTCGCGCTGGTAGAACGTGCGGACGACCTCCTCGTCGAGTAGCTGATGCAGCGCGGCGATGTCGCGCGTGTCCTGCGCCTGATGGTCGTGGTCCACGCCGCCGGCCAGAGCCCACCCGTTCTTGCCGTCGTAGCCCTCAGCCCACCATCCGTCGAGCACGCTCAACTGGAGTCCTCCGTTGATGACCGACTTCATGCCGCTCGTGCCGCTTGCCTCGAGCGGCGGGCGCGGGACGTTCATCCAAACATCGCAGCCGCGCACCAGCCAGGCCGCCGTGGCCAGGTCGTAGTCGTCCAGGAACACCACACGCTCCCCCACGACCTTCGCCCGCTTCATGCCGAACAGTCGCTGGAGCACCCCCTTGGCCTCATCGTCGCGCGGGTGCGCCTTGCCGGCCAGCACCACCTGCACCGGGTGCTCGCCCCCGAGCAGCGAGATCGTCCAATCTGGGTCGCGCGTGAGCAGGTCGAGCCGCTTGTAGGTGGCCACGCGGCGTGCGAACCCGAGCGTGAGAACTTTCGCATCGAAGGTCCTCGCTGCCCCCTCCACGTACTCGCGGACGTCGCCTCGGAGCAGGCGCTCGTTCATGGAGCGCGCACGGACGTAATCGACGAGGTCGGCGCGCTGCCCTTCGCGCGTGCTCCACAACTCCTGGTCGGGAATCCGGTCGACCCCCGCCCACGTGTCCGGCTCGGCCGCACGCGTCATCCATCCGTCCCCCAGGTGGCGGTCGAACAGTTCGCGTATCGGCGTCCCGACCCAGGTCGGGACGTGTACGCCGTTGGTCACGTGCCCGACCGGGACGTCGTCCACAGCCACGTCCGGCCACAGCTCGCGCCACATCTCGCGCGCCACCTCGCCATGCCGGCGGCTGACGCCGTTGGCCGCGCGGCTCATGCGTAGCGCCGCCTGCGTCACACCGAACGGCTCGCCCTCATCCTCGGGATGGGTGCGGCCGAGCGCGATCACCTCTGTGGATTTGATGCCGATTTGGCCGACGAGTCTTCCGATTGCCCCCTCCACCTGCTCGGCCGGGTAGGTGTCGTTGCCGGCGGGGACCGGCGTGTGAGTGGTGAACACGGTCCGGTCGCGCGCGGCCGCGATCCCGCGGGTGAGCGGCTCGCCGGGGTGCAGGTCCCGCAGGGCGAGCTGGACCGGGGCAAGCGCGGCGTGACCTTCGTTGAGGTGGATCACGCCGGGCTCGAACCCGAGCGCGCTCAGCGCACGCACCCCGCCGGCGCCGAGCAGCACGTACTGCGCCAGGCGGGTGTGCTCGTCCGAATCGTATAGCCGGCCCGTGATCCAGCGCTCGACCGCAGCGTTCTCGGGCACGTCGGTGTCCAGCAGGAAAAGCGGCACGCGCCCCACATCGACGCGCCAGATCTGGGCGGTGACGTCCTTGTCGTAGATCGGAACCTCGATCGTGAGCGGTCGTGCGCCGGGACCGGTCACGAGCGCCGCGGGCAGCCGCTGCGGGTCGGTGTCGATCCAGTACTCGTGCTGCCATCCACCCGCGTCGATCCGCTGGCGGAAGTACCCCTTCCGGTACATGAGGCCGACCGCGACGAGCGGCAGGGCGTGGTCAGAGGCCTCCTTGAGCAGGTCGCCGGCGAGCGCGCCGAGGCCGCCGGAGTAGACCGGCAGCGACACATGGACGCCATACTCGGCGCACAGGAAGGCAACCGGCCTTGCCGGATCGATCGACGGATGGGGCGGACGGTCCAGATCGGCCTTGATCCGGTCTTCGACCGCGGCAATCCGCTCGAGCAGGCCGTCGTCGCCGGCGGCGCGGCGCAGAGCGCCGGCGGAGGCTTCTTGCAGGAGGCGGACCGGGTTCTGATTGGTCAGCGCGAACCGCTCGGCGTCGATCGCCGTGAAGATCTCCGGGCCTCCGGGCAGCCACGACCAGCGGTAGTTGTAGGCCAGTCGCGCCAGCGGCGCCAGCGCGTCTGGGAGCCGCTCGGCGAGCTCCGCCGCTGCGCGCTTGACGTCCTCACCGCCGTCGCTCATGGTCACCCGCCCGTAGCTCACCGCCGCGGATTATCGGGCAAGCGGGTAGTCTCGCGCGTCTTGACTGGAGGGGGTGACTGCCGGCTGGGGGTTCTTGCCTTTGGGGACTCGATCACCAACGGCGGCGGCGAGCTGCAGTGGGGTGTCGCGCTGCAGTCCTGGGCCCTGTGGGTGGCGCGCGGGCTCGGGCTTCCGTTCACGGGTTTCGCCGTGGACGGGGCGCGCGTGTCCGATGTGGTCGGCCAGCAGATTCCGGCCTTTGTGCGGCGGTCGATCCCGGGCGCGCGCTATGACGTGGGCTGCCTGTACATCGGCGTCAACGACGTACGTTCGGTCGAGTGGGACGCGGTGGCTTTCGAGCATGGACTTCGCTCGGCCTTGGAATTCGTGCGTTCTCGCTGTGACCGCGTGCTGACGGTGACCGCGCCGCTCGATCTGGGGCGTCCGCGCGCCGGCGCCAAGATGGGCGATCTAAATGCGGTGATCGTTCGTGTGTCTCGTCAGATCGACGCGTTGGTGGTGGATCTGAGCTCATGGGGCGCGCGGAACCTGGTGATGACCGACCACGTCCATCCCACCGCGTTCGGCCAGATCGACATGGCCGAGCGCGCGCTCGCCGTACTCGAGCGCGACGAGGTGCGCGTGGCCGTGCGGCCGTCGTCGCTGATCTCGTTCGCGCCGTCGCGGTGGCAGCGGCTGCGCGGTGACGCCACCTACGTCTACCGGCACGCCAAGGTGAGCGCGCGGTCGGCTCTGATGCGCGCCACGGTGGCAGCGAACGCGAACTCGGGTGATCGGTGGGCTCCGAGCTCAGGCGGGTCGGTGGGCTCCGAACTCAGGCGGTCGGTGGGCTCGCCTGAGTGGGGCGTTGACTGCGGCGCGCGACGAAACCGACGATCAAGAGAACGATGATCGAGCCGATGATGGCGCCGATGATTCCGCCGAAGTCGAAGACATGTGTGTCGCCGATTCCGAGCCCGACGGTGAAGATCAAGTAGCCAAGGGCAGCGCCGGCAAAGCCGATGAGCAGGGAAATCCCCCACGACTTCGGACCTGACATCTTCCGGAAGATGTCACCCGGCGTGAGTATGCGCGCGACCACGCCGGCGATAAACGCGGTGATTACGGCACCGATCACTTCACGGCCCTCCTAGTGATTTGCGCTGCGGGCGAGCGCGGACATTTGGGCCACCCACCGGCTCAGCTCTCGCGGACGCGGGGCGAACGCTGAGCTCAGGCAGACTTCTTACGGTGGAGAACATACCCAGCGCCGGCCCCGATCACGAGGCCTGCCCCGAATGCCGGCGCTTGCCGCTTCGGCTTGGGTTTCTCGACGAGTCCGAAAACGTCGGCCGCGATCGGACCGTAGACCACGATGATCGAACCGAGGGTCCTGCCGGCCGCGCCAAGCCGCTCCATCTGGTCCCGTGCCTTGCCCACCTGGTCGCGTGCCTTGCCTGCCCGGCCACGTGCCGTGCGCGCGACGACGACCTTCCCGACGCGCCAGCCGACCTTTGCGGGAGGCTTTGCGGCCTTGACCGTGGCCCGCCGAAGCATCGGGTTACGGACCATCGCGATCGCGGTCTTCCCGGTCATTCGCGCTGTCGTGGTCTTGCTCGGCGTGGCTCTCATACCTCGACCTCGGGATCATCCTACTGATGATCGGAAGAACGAGTCGCTCGCGCGAGCTCGCTGCCCGGAGTCCTAGCGCCCTCAGTGGCCACGTGACAAGCGACGGACCCATGAGTTCGGAGAGCCTGGTCGAGAAACCGACGAAATAGAGTAGGTTTCTCGACCAGCCTTCGCCGAGTCGCTCAGCGCCGCCGTCGACGCCCCGGCGGTGCTCAGGAGCCGACGAGCCGACCCGCCGCCTCCGTCACCTCGCGCAGCCGCCGGGCGATCCCCGGCTTCAAGGCGCCGGCCTCCATCCGCCACCGCCAGCTGTTCGCCGCCCGGCCGGGCGCGTTCATCCGCGCCTCGCTCCCCAGCCCGAGCACGTCCTGCGCCTGCATCATCGCGACCTGCGCCCGGGAGGCCAGCGCTAACCGGATCAGGCTCCACCATGGCTCGCGCTCCGCGACCCCGGCCCGCGCGAGGACCCCGTCAACCTCGGAGCGCACCGCATCGGGAAGCGACGAGTACCACCCGCGCGCGGTGTCGTGATCGTGCGTTCCCGTATAGACGACCCGCTCCACGGCATGGTTCTCGAACCGGTGCACGCTCCCGGGATCGTCCGGATCGAAGCCGAACTGGAGCACCACCATCCCGGGAAACCCGAGCGAGTCGCGCAGCCGGGCCACCGCCGGGGTGATCACGCCCAGGTCCTCGGCCACCAACGCCACATCTCCCAGCTCGCGCGACGCCGCGTCGAAGACCGCCCGTCCCGGTCCACGCTGCCACCGTCCGTCGACGGCGGTTCGGGCCCCGGACGGCACCGCCCAATACGCCACGAAACCCCGGAAGTGGTCGATCCGCGCCAGGTCGAACAACGAGAGCGTGCGCCGTAGCCGCTCCACCCACCAGCGATACCGCCGCCGGCGCAGCGCCGGCCAGTCGTACAACGGGTTTCCCCACAGCTGTCCGACCCGCGAGTACGCGTCCGGTGGCGCCCCTGCCACCACGCCCGAGCGAAACAGCTCTGGATGGGCGCGGTGGTCGGCGCTTCCCGGCGCTACGTAAATCGCCACATCCCCGAACAGGCGAACGCCGGCCGAAGACGCATACGAGCGCAGCGCGCCCCACTCGCGGGAAAATCGCACCTGGTCGGCCAGCGCGCCCCGCCCCGCGAAGCGCTCCCAATCAGGGGCCCAGAACCCCTCGCGTTCGCGAAAATCGGATACCTCGGAAGAAGACACCGGCGCACGCGCGTCGGCCAGCAAACCCGGCCAGGCGGCGAACGCGGAGCGTGCCTTGTACGGCGAGCGGTAGCGATCGGGCGGCCCAAGTGGGAGCACCTGCCACCAGGTCTGGCCCGCCGCCGCCAACCAGTCCACGAACCGGTATGCCTCCCGCCCCAAGCGACCGTCCGGCAACGATGTGATGTGGAGCTGGACGCCGCTGGACCGCGGAAGCTCGATCATGCCGAACCCGCGTGTCCGATCACGCCGAACCCGCGTGTCCGATCACGCCGAACCCGCCAATCCTCACGCCGAACCCGCCAATCCTCACGCCGAACCCGCCACCACACGCACGCCACCGTGTTTACCCATCGCGAGGAAGGATATTTTTCGACCCGTGAGGACCCCCGTCCGCCCGGACCCAGCCGTGAGGATCCCCGCTCGCCCCGACGCGGCGGTGAGCCCCCTGTCGGCCCGGCCCCGGCCTTTACCCGCGTGAGCACACAGGTCGAACCGACCCCCGCCAAGCGGCGCCGAGCCGACGCGTCCAAACCACCGCCGGAGCGGATCGTCATCCAGTACCCCACCCCGGCCGTGGACGACGGCCGCTACCCGGCCAAACGCGTAGTGGGCGACCAAGTAGACGTTGAGGCCGACATCTTCCGCGACGGTCACGACATCGTCCGCGCGGTCGTCCGCTACAAGCCGCCTAACGCCCGCAACTGGCGCGAGACCGAGATGCACCTGATTGACGCCCATCTGGGCGGCGTGCGCTGGGCCGGCCGCTTCGCGGTCGACACGCCGGGCCGCTGGGAGTACACGATCGAGGCCTGGACCGACGTGTTCGGCACCTGGCGCGATGAGCTCAGCCGCAAGGTCGCCGCGGGCCAGCACGATCTCGCCGGCGAGATCTCCGAAGGCGCCCAACTCCTCGAGAGCGCGGCGAGCGAAGCCAACACGAAATCCGACAAGGCGCTGATCGGCCACGCGATCAGGACCCTCTCGGACGAGGACGTCCCCGAGGAAGCCAAGCACGACGTCGCGCTTGGCCCGGAGCTGTTCCAGACCGTGGAGCGGATCCAGCCCCGCCATGGCGCGGTCACCCTGCCGGAGACGCTGAAGATCGAAGTGGACCGGGTCCTGGCCAAGTTCGCCGCCTGGTACGAGCTGTTCCCGCGATCCTGGGGCGGGCTGGGGGGCGTCCAGCAACAGCTCCCAAGACTCGCCGAGCTCGGCTTCGACGTCATCTACCTCCCCCCGATCCACCCGATCGGGCACACCAACCGCAAGGGCCGTGACAACGCCCTCGTCGCCGGCCCCGATGACCCCGGCTCTCCCTGGGCGATCGGAGACGAGGCCGGCGGCCACGAGGCCGTGCATCGCGACCTCGGGACCATCGACGATCTGATGAACCTGGCCCACGCGGCCAAGGAGCACGGCCTGGAGATCGCACTCGACTTCGCGATCCAGTGCTCGGCCGACCACCCCTGGCTGCGCGAGCACCCCGAGTGGTTCCACCGCCGACCCGATGGCACGCTGAAGTACGCCGAGAACCCGCCCAAGCGCTACCAGGACATCTACAACGTCAACTGGGAGTCGCCGGATTGGAAGGGGCTGTGGGATGCCCTGCTGAACGTGGTCATCCACTGGGTCGATGCGGGTATCACGGTGTTCCGCGTCGACAACCCCCACACCAAGCCGTTCGAGTTCTGGCGCTGGCTGATACAGAACGTCCACGAGCACAATCGAGACGTCGTCTTCCTGGCCGAGGCGTTTACGCGCAGATCCGTCATGCGCCACCTCGCCAAGATCGGCTTCACCCAGTCCTACACGTACTTCACGTGGAAGAACTCGCGCTGGGAGCTGACCGAGTACGTGTCAGAGCTGGCCCATTCGGGCGAGCAGGAGTACTTCCGACCGAACTTCTTCGCCAACACCCCGGACATCCTCCACGAGTACCTGCAGCACGGCGGGCGCCCGGCGTTCGAGGCGCGCATCAGCCTCGCCGCGACGCTCAGCCCGACCTACGGGATCTATTCGGGTTACGAGCATTTCGAGAACCTCCCCGCCCACGTGGGTTCCGAGGAGTACCTGCACTCCGAGAAGTACGAGATCAAGCAACGCGCGCTCGACGGCCCGCTGCTGCCGTATGTCCAGCGCCTCAACCAGATCCGGCGCGAGAACGTAGCCTTGCATGAGCTATCCAACGTAACCTTCCTCGACACGGCCAACGATGCGCTGATCGGTTACGCCAAGCACTCGCCCGGCAGCACGATCATCACCGTCGTCAACATTGATCCCCATCAAGCCCAGGAGGGCGTCGCGATCATCCCCGCCAACCTTGGCCTCCCGCCGAGCTTCACGGCCCACGACCTGCTCACCGACGAGCGCTATCTCTGGCGCATCGGACCGAACTACGTCCGGCTCGAGCCGGGCATCCGTCAGGCACACGTGATCCGCGTGGAGATCTAGGAGCGCCCGCGTTGCGCGCAGACGACCACTCATGAGCGTCGGCCCGCCGACCCTCACCCACCTGATCGCGGCCGAGACCCGGAGGACGGCGGTCGCAACCGCGCCCCACGACAGCACGGCCGCACAGTCCCAGACCATGCAGTGGTTCGAGCACGAGCCTCTGTGGTTCAAGCGCGCCGTGTTCTACGAGATCCACATCCGTGGCTTCTTCGACGCCAACGGCGACGGTTCAGGCGAATTCCGCGGCCTGACGGAGAAGCTCGACTACCTGCAGTGGCTGGGGATCGACTGCATCTGGCTGCTGCCGTTCTATCGCTCGCCGCTCAGGGACGGCGGCTACGACATCGCCGATTTCACCTCGGTGCATCCCGACTACGGCAACGTCGACGACGTCCACGAACTGATCGACGCCGCCCACGCGCGCCGCATTCGGGTAATTGCCGATCTGGTCATGAACCACACCTCGAGCGATCACCCGTGGTTCCAGGAGTCGCGCTCGAGCCACGACTCGCCCAAGCGCGACTGGTACGTGTGGTCCGACACGAACCAGCGGTACCCGGACGCGCGGATCATCTTCATCGACACCGAGGCCTCGAACTGGACGTGGGACGCGGTGGCGGGCCAGTACTACTGGCACCGGTTCTTCTCTCACCAGCCCGACCTCAACTACGACAACCCCGAGGTCCAGGAGGCGATGCTCCAGGTGCTCCGCTTCTGGCTCGACCTCGGCCTGGACGGCTTCCGCCTCGACGCCGTGCCCTACCTGTACGAGCGCGAGGGCACGATCTGCGAGAACCTGCACGAGTCGCACGCCTACCTCAAGCGGGTACGCAAGGAGGTCGACCAGAACTATCCCGACCGCGTGCTGCTGGCCGAGGCCAACCAGTGGCCGGGCGACGTGGTCGAGTACTTCGGCGACGGCGACGAGTGCCACATGGCCTTCCACTTCCCGGTCATGCCGCGCATGTTCATGGCCATCCGGCGCGAGGAGGCGGTGCCGATCTACGAGATCCTCGAGCAGACCCCGACCATCCCCGAGACCTGTCAGTGGGGCCTGTTCCTGCGCAACCACGATGAGCTGACGCTCGAGATGGTCACCGACGAAGAGCGCGACTACATGTACTCCGAGTACGCCAAGGATCCGCGCATGAAGCTCAACCTGGGCATCCGCCGGCGCCTCGCCCCGCTGCTCGACAACGGCCGCGACGAGATCGAGCTGATGCACGCGATCCTGTTCTCGCTGCCGGGATCGCCCGTCCTGTACTACGGTGACGAGATCGCGATGGGCGACAACGTGTTCCTGGGCGACCGGGATGGGGTACGCACCCCGATGCAGTGGACGGGTGATCGCAACGGTGGCTTCAGCAGAGCCGACTTCGCTCAGCTCTACGCGCCGCCGCTCATGGACCCCGTCTACGGCTTTCAGGCCGTCAACGTCGAGGCTCAACTGCGGACTGCGACGAGCCTCCTGCGCTGGCTGCACCGCTTCATCGCGCTGCGCAAGGAGCACCCGGTGTTCGGTTTCGGCACCTACGACCCGATCGAGCCGTCCAACCCGCGCATTTTCTCGCACATTCGCAGCCTTGAGGACGACATCGTCCTGTGCGTCCACAACGTCGCTCGCACCGCGCAAGCGGTCGAACTCGACTTGAGCGCCTACGAAGGGCGCTATCCGATTGAGCTCTTCGGCCACTCGCGCTTCCCGCGCATCGGCCAGCTTCCCTACCTCCTGACGCTCGGTCCCCGCGGGTTCTTCTGGTTCCAGCTCGTGGAGGAAGACCACCCCGACGATGCCTGAGCGTCTCAAGGGAATCACGGCGGCGGAGATCCGCCGCTGCCTGGACGAGGAAGAGCTGCGCGATTGGGTTCAGCGCCAGCGCTGGTACGCCTCCAAGTCGCGTTCGGTCACCGGCATCGACATCGTCGAGAGCATCACGTTGCGGGAGGACCCGTTGCTCTTGCTGGCCCTCGTGCAGACGCGGTTTGCCACCGGCACGCACGAGCTCTATCAGCTGCCGCTGGCCATCCGCCCGCCCACCGACACACGCCGCGGCGAGTCGATCTCGCACACCGACGACTGGACGCTCTACGACGCGCTGGCCGATCCTGGGCAGGCGCTCGAGTTGATGCGCCGGATCGCCGTGGCCGACGAGATCGAGACCGAAGACGGCCGCTTCGCCTTCCACCCGTTCGACGATTCGCCGCAGCTGGCGGACGCCATCAACGTCCGCCTCATGGGCGTCGAGCAGTCGAACTCCTCGGTGGTGTTCGACGACCGGATCGTGCTCAAAGTCTTCCGCAAGCTCGAGCCGGGCGTGAACCCGGAGCTCGAAATGCTGCGATTCCTCACGTACCGAAACTTCGAGAACATCGCGCCGCTCAACGGCTGGTACGACTACGAGGGGCAGGCATTCCGAGCGACCTTAGGCGTCGCCCAGGCGTTCCTCGAGGACGCCATCGACGGCTGGGAGCTCGCCCTGGACGAGATCACCACCGTGCCCGACGCGTTCCTCGAGCGGCTCGGGAGGCTCGGCACAGTGACCGCCCGGCTCCACACGGCGCTGGCCTCCGACGCGAACGATCCGGCGTTCGCCCCCGAGGAGCCGAGCCAGGAGGCACTGTCGCTCCTGACCGCCACGGTAGACGAGGACATCGAGCGAGTCTTCCTGCGCCTGCCCGACGACCCCAACCTGGCGCCGATCGCGGGTCGCGGGCAGGACGTGCGCGAGCGCCTGGCGGCGCGCGCACACATCGGCGTCACCGGGCGGGTGATCCGCACCCACGGCGACTACCACCTGGGACAGACGCTGCACACGCCGCGCGGCTGGGTGATCATCGACTTCGAGGGCGAGCCGGCCCGCGCGCTCCCCGAGCGACGGCAGAAGCGCTCCCCGCTGCGCGATGTCGCCGGCATGCTGCGCTCGTTCGCCTACGTCACCTCCGCGGTCGAGATCCTGCGCGGACAAACCGCGCCCGAAGGCTACGAACAGCAGATGCGAGAGCAGTTCCTGACCTGCTACTTCGCGGCTGTGGATCCGACCTTGATGCCCTCGGGCGAGGCGGCAATCGCCAACCTGCTCTCCGTCTTCGAGCTCGAGAAGGCCATCTACGAGCTCCGCTACGAGGTCAACAACCGCCCCGATTGGGTCCCGATTCCGGTGGCGGGCATCGCTCGACTGTTGGAAAGCGCATGACCCCGGGTAAGCACAGCCTTTCATGACCGTCGCCACCTCAGAGCTCGAGGCGCTCGTCCGCCGCGAGCACCCCAACCCGCACGCCGCACTCGGCGCCCACGCGGACAGCGGCGGCGTGGTCGTGCGCACGCTGCGCCCCGCGGCCTGCGCGGTGAGGGCACTCGTAGACGGCCAGCCGGCGGTAGAGCTCCAGCAGATACATCCCGGTGGCGTGTTCGAGGGCGTCATCGAGGACGCCAAGCTGCCACTCCACTACCAGCTCGAGGTCGACTACGGAGACGGCGGCAAGTTCACGATCGAGGATCCGTACGCGTTCCTGCCGACGATCGGCGAGCTCGATCAGCACCTGATCGGCGAGGGCCGGCACGAGCAGCTGTATGACAAGCTCGGCGCGCACTTCCGCGAGCACCAGAGCGTGACCGGCACGGCGTTCGCCGTGTGGGCGCCGGCGGCCCGCGCAGTCAGCGTGGTCGGCGACTTCAACTCCTGGGACGGGCGCCTGCACGCGATGCGCTCACTCGGCTCAACCGGGATCTGGGAGCTGTTCCTGCCCGGGGTACGGCCGGGCGCGCGGTACAAGTACGAGATCCTCAGCCAGGACCACCAGATCCTGCTCAAGGCCGACCCGTACGCGTTCGCCACCGAGGTGCCGCCGAAGACGGCGTCGATCGTGTTCCAGCCGAACTATGAGTGGACGGCGGCCGACGCCGAGTGGCTGCGCACGCGCGCGCGGCCGCCGCAGCCGCTCGGGCGCCCCATCTCGATCTACGAGGTCCACCTCGGATCCTGGCGTCTGAACGCGCTCGAGGGCAACCGCTCGCTGACCTACCTCGAGCTGGCCGACGAGCTGTCCGCGTACGTCAAGGACATGGGCTTCACGCATGTCGAGCTGCTCCCGGTCATGTCGCATCCGTTCAAGGGCTCCTGGGGCTACCAGGTGACCGGCTACTTCGCCCCCACCCCGTTCCACGGTTCGCCGGACGACTTCCGGGTGTTCGTCGACCGGCTGCATCGTAGCGGCGTGGGGGTGATCCTCGACTGGGTGCCCGCGCACTTCCCCCGCGACGAGTTCGCACTCGCCCGCTTCGATGGGACCGCGCTGTATGAGCACGCCGACCCGCGCCGCGGCGAGCATCCCGACTGGGGCACGCTGGTCTTCAACTACGGCCGCCACGAGGTCCGCAACTTCCTGATCTCCAATGCCCTGTTCTGGCTGAGCGAGTACCACGTCGACGGCATCCGTGTCGACGCTGTGGCCTCGATGCTCTACCTCGACTATTCGCGGCGCGCGGGGGAGTGGGTCCCCAACCAGTTCGGCGGGCGCGAGGACCTCGACGCGGTGTCGTTCCTGAAGGAGTTCAACGAGGTGATCCATGAACGCGAGGCCGGCATCATCTCGGCTGCTGAGGAGTCCACGGCCTGGCCAGGGGTGTCACGCCCCACCTACCTGGGCGGGCTCGGCTTCGGCTTCAAGTGGAACATGGGCTGGATGCACGACACGCTGGACTACTTCGAGCAGGACCCGATCTACCGGCGCTACCACCACCACGAGCTGACGTTCAGCCTGATGTATGCGTTCAGCGAGAACTTCATCCTGCCGCTCTCGCACGACGAAGTGGTGCACGGCAAGGGGTCGCTGTACCGGAAGATGGCCGGGAACGACAAGTGGCAGAAGCTGGCCAACCTGCGCGCGCTGTACGCGTACATGTGGGCGCATCCGGGAAAGAAGCTCCTGTTCATGGGCTCGGAGCTGGCCCAGGAGTCCGAGTGGAGCTATGAGCGCTCGCTCGACTGGGATCTGCTCGAGCATCCCGAGCATGCCGGCATCCAGGCGCTGGTCCGCGACCTGAACCGGATCTACCGGGACGAGCCCGCGCTGTGGGAGGTCGACTCCGACCCGGCCGGGTTCTGGTGGCTCGAACCCAACGATGCCGACGCGAACGTGCTGGCCTTCGCCCGGGCGTCCAAGGACGGCGAGCGGGTCGTCGTGTTCGCGGCCAACCTGTCGCCCGTGCCGCGCTCCGGCTACCGGCTTGGGCTGCCACGCGCGACGCGCTGGAAAGAGGCGCTCAACACCGATTCCACTTTCTATGGGGGCAGCGACATGGGCAACCTGGGCGTACTGGAGCCCGAGCCGATCCCGTGGCACAACCAGCCGGTGTCGGCCCTGATCACGCTGCCGCCGCTCGCGGCGGTGTGGTTCGTTCCGGAAGCCCGTTGAGCGCGGCCTTGCCCGCGCCCGTCGAGTTCGGTCTCGCCGACTACCCGTGGGAGCGTCCCTTCGGGGCGCGACCGCACGGCGACGGCACGGTGGAGTTCCGGGTGTGGGCGCCGCGAGCCGAGTCGATCTCGCTACGCGTCGGCGACCGCGACATCGCTCTGCACGGTGCCGGGTACGGGATCTACGAGGCGGTCGCGCCGGCGCAGGAGGGAGAGGACTACGTTTATCTGCTGGACGGGTTGCCGTTGCCCGATCCGGCCTCGCGTTGGCAGCCGGAGGGCATCCGTGGGCCATCCCGGATCGTCGCTCCCCGGGCGCCGGAACCGCGCTTCCAAGCGCCGCGCGCGCGTGAGGTGGTGATCTACGAGCTGCACGTGGGGACGTTCACCCAGGTGGGGACGTTCGACGGCGTCATCCCTTACCTGGGCGAGCTCGCCGAGCTGGGCATCACCGCAATCGAGATCATGCCGGTGGCGGAGTTCCCGGGCCGTCACGGCTGGGGCTACGACGGCGTCTATATCTCGGCCGCCCACTCGGACTACGGCGGTCCGGGTGGACTCGCCCGACTCGTGGCCGCGGCGCATGACAGCGGACTGGCCGTCATCCTCGACGTCGTCTACAACCACGTCGGCGCGTCGGGGACTCAGGCGCTCGAGGCGTTCGGGCCGTACTTCACCGAGAAGTACGAGACGCCCTGGGGGCGGGCCATGAACTACGACGACGCCGGCTGCGATCCGGTCCGCGAGTGGGTGCTCCAGAGCGCCACCGGCTGGATCCGTGACTTCGCAGTCGACGGCCTGCGCCTCGACGCGATCCACTCCATCGTCGACTCGAGCACCGAGCATCTCGTGGCCGCGATCGCGCGTCGCGTCCACCAGACGCGGCTCGATGCGCTGGTGATCGCCGAGAGCGGAATGAACGATCCCCGAGTGATGCGCGACCGCGACGTCGGCGGGTGGGGTTGCGACGGAGCCTGGGCGGACGACTTCCACCACGCGTTACGCGCGCTGGTCACCGACGAGCGCGACGGCTACTACGAGGAGTTCGGCGCAGTGGCGCAACTGGCCAAGGCGTGGCATCGCCCTCACGTCCACGACGGCACCTACTCGAGCTTCCGCCGGCGGCGCTTTGGCGCGCCCGCCGACGACGTCCCGCCCGAGCGGTTCGTGGTCTTCTCGCAGAACCACGACCAGGTCGGCAACCGGGCTTTCGGCGACCGCATGCCCGCGCCGGCGCGTCGTCTGGCCGCGTTCTGCACGCTGCTCGCGCCGTTCGTGCCGCTGCTCTTCATGGGCGAGGAGTACGGCGAGGACGCCCCCTTTCAGTTCTTCTCCGACCACATCGACAAGGAGATCGCCGACGCGACCCGGGAAGGTCGCCGCGGCGAATTCGCATCGTTCGCGTCGTTTGCGCAGGAGATCCCGGACCCGCAGGATCCGGAGACGTTCGAGCGCTCAAAGCTCACGCGCCGGCGCGACCCTGAGCTTGCCGCGCTGTACGAGCATCTGCTGCGCGTGCGCCGTCGCCTCCCGCCCGGTGAGGCCGACGAAATCGATTTCGACGAGGACGCACAGTGGCTGCGCGTGCGCCACGGGGCGTTCGAGGTGATCTGCAACTTCAGCTCTCAGCGCCGGCGGGTCCCTTGCACGGGGACGACGGTCGAGCTGGCCACGCACGGCGAGCCGGCGGTCGCCGAGGGGTGCGTCGAGCTCGAACCGATGTCGGGGGCGCTGATCGCTTGAGCGAGATCGAGGTCTGGCCGGGTCGACCGTTCCCCCTGGGCGCCACCTGGGACGGGGCCGGCACCAATTTCGCGCTGTTCTCCGAGCACGCCACCGGCGTCGAGCTGTGCCTGTTCGACCACGAGGACATCGAGACCCGGATCCCGCTGACGCAGCGCACGGCGCTCAACTGGCATTGCTACCTCCCGGATGTCGGACCGGGGTGCCGGTACGGCTACCGCGTCGAGGGCGCCTACGCTCCTCAGGACGGCCGCCGCTTCAATCCGGCCAAGCTGCTGCTCGATCCGTATGCGAAATCGATCGACGGCATGGTCGACTGGGCCCACGATGCGAACGTTCTGCCCTACGTCCCCACCGGCGAGGAGGACGCGGACCTGGAGCCGGACGACGAGGACGACGCGCCGGCCATGCCCAAGTCGGTGGTGATCGACGATGCGTTCATCTGGGAGGGAGACCGGCCGCCGCGCGTTCCGTTCGCCGACACCGTGATCTACGAGACCCACGTGAAGGGCTTCACGATGCGCCATCCCGGGATCCGCGAGGACCTGCGCGGCACCTACGCCGGCCTGGCCTCCGAGGACGCGATCGCCTATCTGCGCGATCTCGGCGTCACCGCGGTCGAGCTGCTGCCCGTGCACCAAATCTCCGACGAGTCGTTCCTGGCCGAACGGGGCCTTCGCAACTACTGGGGCTACAGCACCATCGGGTTTCTCGCCCCTCATTCCGAGTACGCCGCGACGGGGCGCCGGGGCGAGCAGGTCCGCGAGTTCAAGGGGCTGGTCAAGGCGCTACACCGCGCCGGCATCGAGGTGATCCTGGACGTGGTCTACAACCACACCGCCGAGGGCAACCACCTTGGCCCGATGCTCTCGTTCAAGGGCGTCGACAACTCGTCCTACTACCGGCTGGTGCCCGACGACCCGCGCCACTACATGGACTTCACCGGGACCGGGAATTCCATGAACCCGGTCCATCCGAGTGTGTTGCGGCTGATCATGGACTCGCTGCGCTACTGGGTGATCGAGTGCCACGTCGATGGCTTCCGCTTCGACCTCGCCTCGGCCCTGGCCCGCGAGCTCTTCGACGTCGACCGCCTGTCGGCGTTCTTCGACGTGATCCACCAGGACCCGGTGCTCTCGCAGGTCAAGCTGATCGCCGAGCCCTGGGACGTCGGCCCGGGCGGCTACCAGGTCGGCAACTTCCCCGTGCTTTGGTCGGAGTGGAACGGCGTCTACCGCGACGTCATGCGCGACTGGTGGCGCTGCTTTGCCAACTGTGGCGAGTTCGCCTCGCGCCTGACCGGATCCTCCGACCTGTACGAGGCCGACGGTCGGGAACCGTTCGCCTCGATCAACTTCATCACCGCGCACGACGGCTTCACCCTCCGCGACCTCGTCTCCTACGACCACAAGCACAATGAGGCCAACCTGGAGGACAACCAGGACGGCACCGACGACAACCGCTCCTGGAACCACGGCGCCGAGGGCGACACCGACGATCCCGAGATCAACGCGCTCCGGGCCCGCCAGCAGCGCAACTTCCTGACCACGCTCATGCTCTCGCAGGGCACGCCGATGCTGCTCGGCGGCGACGAGATGAGCCGCAGCCAAGGCGGCAACAACAACGGCTGGTGCCAGGACTCGGAGATCTCCTGGTATGACTGGGCCGAGGCGCCGGAGAAAGCCGAGCTGCGCGAGTTCACGCGGCGCCTGATCGGGCTCCGGCGCCGGCACCCGGTCTTCCGCCGCAGCACGTTCCTGCGCGGCAAGGAGCTCAAGGGCTCAGGCCTGCCCGATGTTTGGTGGTTCCGGCCTGACGGCCTGAGGATGACGCGCCGCGACTGGCAGGGCGGTGAGCACGTGCTGGGCATGTTCCTGAACGGACGCGAGATCCCCACCCCGGGCCCGCGCGGAGAGGACATCCAGGACGATTCGTTCGTCCTGCTCTTCAACGCGGAGCCGGAGGACCGGGTGTTCACGCTGCCGCGCCGGCGCTTCGGCGCGCAATGGTCGCTCGAGCTGTCCACCGCGGATCCCGCTGCCGAGCCCGACAGCGAGCGCTACGGCGCCCGCACCGAGATCAACGTGACGTCCCGCTCGACCGTGGTCCTGAAGCGGGTGGCGTGAGCCGCCGGCGGCCGGGTACGGGGCGCGCGTGGGCCCCACACGCATGAGCGAGCCAACCGAGCTGCGCGCGACCTACCGCCTGCAGCTCACGTCGGAGTTCGGCTTCGGCGCCGCGCGCACGCTCGTGCCCTACCTGCGCGACCTCGGCATCTCCCACCTGTACCTCTCGCCGTCCTTCCAGGCGCGGCCCGGGT
The DNA here is from genome assembly GCA_963719355.1 of uncultured Solirubrobacterales bacterium. GTDB lineage: Bacteria > Actinomycetota > Thermoleophilia > Solirubrobacterales > Solirubrobacteraceae > Palsa-465. The sequence goes on from CAVRBZ010000004.1 coordinate 146,405, forward strand.
CGACTCATGGCTATGACGTCATCGCGCCGCGGCAGGTGTCCGACGCGCTCGGTGGTGCCGAAGGGCTGGGGGCGCTGTCGGGCGCGGCACGCGACGCCGGCATGGGGCTCGTCCTCGACGTGGTTCCCAATCACATGGCCGCCGACGACGCCAACCATTATTGGGCCGATCCGTCGCTGCGGGAGAAGTTCTTCGACGTCGAGCCTTCAACCGGCGTCTACCGGCGCTTCTTCGACATCGGCGACCTGGCCGGCGTGCGTCAGGAGGACCCGGAGGTGTTCGAGGAGACGCATCAGCTGGTGTTCTCGCTCCTGCGCGAGGGCGTGATCGACGGCATCCGGATCGACCATCCCGACGGCCTGGCCGACCCGGCCGGGTATCTGGCACGGCTACGCGATCGGGGCGCCGAGTGGGCGTGGGTGGAGAAGATCCTCGATCCCGACGAGCGGCTGCGCGATTGGCCGGTGTGCGGAACGGTCGGCTACGAGTTCCTCAACGACGTGTGCGCGCTGTTCGTGGATCCGGCGGGCGAGAGTTCGCTCACTGGGCTGTGGCAACAGGTCTCCGGCGACCGGCGCTCGTTCGGCGAGGTGGCGCACGAAGCGAAACTGGAACAGCTGCGCGGGCCGTTTGCCCAGGACGTGGAGCGGCTGATGCGTGAGCTCACCCCGGACCTTGGCGATGGAGGTAACACATACGTACCTTCGGCGCCAAAGTTCGAGCGCGCGGCGCTGGAGCACGCACTCGCGGCGCTCCCGGTGTACCGAACCTATGTGGAACCGTGGAGCGGTCGGGTCGACGATGCGGATCGGAACGCGCTCCAGGCCGCGCAGATAGACCGGGAGATCGCCGCCATCCTGCTGCTCGAACGCGAGGCGCCGGCCGGCTTCGTCACGCGCTTTCAGCAGACCACGCCGGCGGTCATGGCCAAGGGCGTCGAGGACACCGCGTTCTACCGGTATGGGCGGCTGCTCGCCCTGAACGACGTGGGCGGCGATCCGTCGCGCTTCGGGATCGACGCCGAACGGTTCCACGCCGGGTGCCTCGAGCGGGCGGAGCGCTTTCCGCTGGGCCTGCTCACCACGATGACCCACGACGCCAAGCGCTCGGCCGACGTCAGGGCGCGCATCGCCACGCTGTCCTCGATCCCCGACGAGTGGGCGGCGCACGTCACGCGCTGGTTTGAGCTCACAGACCACCACCGGACGGCCGGCGCCCCCGACGACGTCGAGCGCTACTTCCTGTTCCAGACGCTCGTCGGCGCATGGGTGATCGCGCCCGAGCGGATCGAGGCCTACATGGAGAAGGCGCTGCGCGAGGCCAAGCGCAACACCAACTGGATCGAGCAGAACCACGATTGGGAGGAGGCGGTCAAGCGCTTCTGCCACGCCGTGTACTCCGACCAGGCCTTCATCGCCGACTTCGAGCCGTTCGCCGCCCGCGTCGCGCAGCTCGGCGATCGCGCCGCGCTCGCCCAGCTCGTGCTCAAGCTGACCGCCTCGGGCGTCCCCGACATCTACCAGGGAGACGAGATGCCGTTCCGCGCGCTGGTTGATCCGGACAACCGCCGGCCGGTCGACTTTGACTACAACCAGGCGATGCTCCGCCGGCTGATGGGCGGCTCGCCGCCCGTGGCGCAGACGCGCAAGCTGTTCGCGACGCTGCGCCTGCTCGGCTTGCGGGCGCGCCGCCCGGCGCCCTTCGCCGGCGCCTACGAGCCGGTGGACGCCGGCGCCGGCGCGTGCGCGTTTGTGCGCGGCGGCGATGTGCTCGTGGTGGTGGCGCTGCGCGGTGCCCCGTTCGCGGGCACGCTCACCGACCTCCCGGGCGGCCGGTGGCGGGACGTGCTGCGCGGCGACGAGCGCTCGTTCGACCAGCGCGAGCCGGTGGCGCGCGTCGTGGGCGAGCAGGGCGTGGCCGTGTTCGAGCGTCTGTGAGAAGCGGACGACTCAGGCCAGCTCACGCAGCAGATCCTCGAGGTCGAGATCCTCGCCGAACCCGCCCGCGACGTGACCCTCCTCATCGCGCGGCCACTGCTCGGGCGACCGGTCCCACATCAGCTCGAGCGTGTTGCCATCCGGGTCGACGATGTAGATCGCCTCGTGAGTGCCGTGATCGGTGTGCTGGCGGATCGGCCAGTTCACCCCCTTGAGCCGACGGTAGGCGTCGGCCAGCGCGCGCCGGCTGGGGTAGGCGATCGCCACGTGGTGCAGCCCCGCGACGCCGTCCGGCGTGGGCGGCCCGCCTTTCGACTTCCAGGTGTTGAAGCCGAGATGATGGTGATAGCCGCCGGCCGACACGAACAGGATGTCGCCCTTCGTGCCCCAGCCGGGCACGTCCCGCGCCTCCGCGATCACGTCGAACCCAAGCACCCCCACGTAGAAGTCGCGGATCCGGTCGATGTCGGCCGTGCGCAGGTGGGTGTGCCCGATCCGCACGCCGGGATCGATCGGGTCCGGCGCCCGCTGGACCGGCGTGAGATTGCCCTGCGGACCCGTCACGCCACGTAATGGTGTCACGAACCGCCGGCACCAGATAGGCTGCCCGCCCGGGTGACGGCCTGCATTCCCTGCCGGTGACCGTACGGATCCCCTGCCAGGCCGTCTTCCTCGACGCCGGCGGCGTCATCGTCCTGCCGGATCGCCAGCTGCTCGCCGGCGCCCTCGCCCGCGCCGGCATTGACATCGACCCCGCCACCGTACCCCGCGCCCACTACCTCGCCGTCCGCGCCCTCGACCGCGCCCTCGGCCACACCCCCCACCGCGCCACCGCGCCCGCCGGCAATCGGGCCGCCACCCGCGCCGGCTATCCGCGGTCCCTACTTGCCCAACTTGGAATTGTGCCCGGACGCACGGCCGAAGCCCTGGAGGTCTGGGAGCGGCTGGCCGACCGCCGGCGCTCCGGCGCCGTCCTCTGGAGGGAGCCGACGCCCGGCGCCGCCGCGACCATCGCCGCGCTGCAACGGGCCGGCATCGCCGTTGTGATCGTCACCAACTCGGACGGCCACGCCGCGGAGAACCTGGCCGCCTGCGGATTCGCCGGCATCCCGGTGGTCGATTCGACGGTGGCCGGCGCTGCCAAACCGGACGCCCGCATCTTCCAGGCGGCGCTCGCCCGCGCCGGCGCCGCGCCCGCCGCGGCGGTCCACGTGGGCGACACCCTGGCCAACGACGTCGCCGGCGCGCGCGCCGCCGGCATCACGCCGATCCACTTCGACCCACGCCGCGCCTGCGGAGCGCGGGAGCACCGCCACGTCCGCTCGCTACCGGGCATCTGGCGCCACGTAACCGACGTTCACGGCAGTCTTGCCGCCCCACGAGCGTCACCGTAGCCCGCGCACCGCACAGCGCACGATCGCAGCCCCGGCCGATCGCTGTGCCACCGAAACGGCAAACGAAGGGCCCGGCGAAAAACCGCCGGGCCCTCAAAGCGTCTGCTTGTCAGCGACAAGGGTAGCTCCGCGGGCCATCCAGGCCCGCGGTCTGAAACCCTCGGGCGACATCACGTCGCCCTTAACCGGGGCTTCGCCCCTACATCATCCCCGACATGTCGGGCATGCCGCCGCCGCCCGCACCGCCGGACTCCTTCTCCGGAACCTCGGCCACGATGGCCTCGGTGGTGAGGATGTTCTTGGCGATCGACGCGGCGTTCTGGAGCGCGGAGCGCGTCACCATGGCCGGGTCGATGATGCCCTCCTTGACCAGGTCGACGATCTCGCCGTTCGCGGCGTTGAGGCCCTGGCCCTTCTCCGCGTGGCGCACGTCGTTGACCACGACCGAGCCCTCGAGGCCGGCATTGTCGGCGATCTGGCGCATCGGCTCCTCGAGCGCGCGACGCACGATCCGCGCGCCGGTCCGCTCATCCGGATCCCCGAATCCATCGAGGTTGAGCGCGTCCTGAGCGTTCAGCAGCGCGACGCCACCGCCCGGGACGATGCCCTCCTCCAGCGCGGCCCGCGTGGCCTGCAGCGCGTCCTCGACGCGGTGCTTCTTCTCCTTCATCTCGGTCTCGGTGGCCGCCCCGACCTTGACCACGGCAACCCCGCCCGACAGCTTGGCGAGACGCTCCTGGAGCTTCTCCTTGTCGAAGTCGGAGTCGGTGTTCTCGATCTCGGTCTTGATCTGGTTGATGCGGCCCTTGATGGCATCGGTCTCGCCGGCGCCGTCGACGAGCGTGGTGGTGTCCTTGGCCACGACCACGCGACGGGCACGACCGAGCTGCGAGAGCTGGGTGTTCTCGAGCTTGAGGCCCATCTCCTCGGTGATCACCTCGCCGCCCGTGAGGATCGCGATGTCCTCGAGCATGCGCTTACGGCGATCGCCGAAGCCCGGCGCCTTGACCGCGACGCCGGTGAAGGTGCCGCGCAGCTTGTTCACCACCAGCGTCGCGAGCGACTCGCCCTCGACATCCTCGGCGATGATCAGCAGCGGACGACCCGACTGGATCGTCTGCTCCAGCACCGGGAGCAGATCACGGACCGAGCCGATCTTCTGGTTGGCGATGAGGATGTACGGATCCTCGAGGGTCGCCTCCATCCGATCCTGGTCGGTCACCATGTAGGGCGAGATGTAGCCCTTGTCGAACTGCATGCCCTCGGTGAACTCGAGATCCATGCCGAAGGTCTGGCCCTCCTCGACGTTGACCACGCCGTCCTTGCCGACCTTCTCGATCGCGTCGGCGATCACGTCGCCGATTTCATCGTCGGCAGCCGAGATCGACGCCACGCGCGCGATCTGGTCCTTGCCGGAGATCTCCACCGACTGCGACTCGATGTTCTTGACGACATCGTCGACCGCCTTCTCGATCCCGCGCTTGAGAGCGAGCGGGTTCGCGCCCGCGGCGACGTTCTTGAGGCCTTCGCGCACGATCGACTGCGCCAGGACGGTCGCCGTCGTCGTGCCGTCGCCGGCCACGTCGTTGGTGGCCGTCGCGACCTCGCGCACGAGCTGTGCGCCCTGATTCTGGAAGACGTCCTCGACCTCGATCTCACGCGCGATCGTCACACCGTCGTTGGTGATCGTCGGCGCGCCGAACTTCTTGTCGAGGACCACGTAGCGGCCCTTGGGGCCAAGCGTGACCTTGACGGCGTTGGCTACCGCATCGACGCCCTGCTCGAGCGCCTTGCGGGCCTCCGCCTCGTACTTCAGTTCCTTGTGTGCCATATCTGTGTCAGTTCTCCTGGAACGCGGTTACGACTGGACCTTGGCCAGCACGTCGGACTCGCGGAGGACGAGGAGTTCCTCGCCGTCGACCTTGATCTCGGTTCCGCCGTACTTGCTGTAGAGGACCTCGTCGCCCTCCGATACGTCGAGCGGAGTACGCTTGCCGGTGTCCTCGTTGACCTTGCCGTCGCCGACCGCGAGAACCTTGCCCTTCTGGGGCTTCTCCTTGGCCGTATCGGGCAGGACGATGCCACTGGCGGTCGTCTCCTCCTCCTCGATCGCCCGCACGATCAACCGATCGCCGAGGGGCTTGAGCTTCATGTGATGCAACCTCCGGTTGAAGGGATAAGTGCCGGTGTAAGCCGTTGGCACTCCTCCCACGAGAGTGCCAAGAGCAAAATATAGCTTCTTCCGTCGGCGTTTCAAGGATTTTCTTGGCACTCCGGCGGCGAGAGTGCCAAAGACGCGCTCTATGGGCCTCGCTGCGCTCGGCATCCCTGGGACCACGAGAGCCCGTCCGGACCCTCCCGGCTAGGACCTAAGAGCGGACGTGCGCGGTCTAACAGGTGGGCGCCGCGGCAGCCTCTACGCCTACCTGTTCGTCGTGAGGGGCGGAGCCCGTCCGGACCCTCCCGGCTTCCCAACGAGCGGGACCTCGGTCAAGGAGGGGCCGCCTACGCCGAGGCTGTCCGAAAGGGGCGCGAACCGCGTCTGGTGCCCCTCGCGCCCGATCCATTCCGTCCCGCGACCACCGCACGCCGGCGCCCGGAGCGCCAGACGTGGATGCGCACCTCTAACACGAAGTTGTAGGCGATCGCCGCGCCGAGCTCCTTGACCGGCACCCGCGTCCCCAGCTTGAGCGCCGGCAGCGCGTACGTGCCGGTGTCCAGCATCACGCGCAGCCTGTCGTCGTAGGGGATCGTCGCGCTGGTCTCGACGGCGTGCCGGCGGAAGTTGGCCTCGATCACCTCGCGGTTGCCGGCGTGGCGGCCGGTCGGCGCCTGGTTGAGCACCAGCGTCCCCCGCTCGAGCTGCAGGTAGCGCAGCGCCCCGAGCACGCCGGCCGCGGTCACCCACTCGGGCGTGGTGATGACCACCGTCTGATCGGCGCGATCAACCGCGAACTGGGCCAGTGGGTCCGTGATTCCGGTGCCGAGGTCGAGGATGACGACCTCGTAGAAGCGCTCGAGGAAGTCGAGCAGCCGGCTGTAGAGCCCGGGGGTCATCTGCGCCATCACCTCGGCGTGGGCCGGAGCCCCGAGCAGGTGCAGCCCCGTCGGCAGACGCGCCATGTACGGATGGAGCTCGGCCGGCGACTCGATCTGGCTCGAGTCGGCCAGCAGGTCCGCCAGCGAGCGTGAGGACCGGTGATCGTCCGGGGCGAGCGCGGCCAGCGTCCCGAAATCGGGATTGGCGTCCAGCGCGACCACGCGTAGGCGCAGCCGCTCGGCCAGCAGGTTCCCGAGGATGAATGAGATCGTCGTCTTGCCCACGCCTCCCTTGGGCGAGATGACCGCGACGGTGTTCGGACGGGTCATCGGCGGGGTGTGCGCGAGCTGCTCGTCGACCGCCCATTCGCGCTGCTGAAGCTCGCTCGAGAGGGTGTACTTCAGCCACGTCGAGAACCGGGACATCGGACCGGTCGACAGCGGCTTGCCGGCGCGCATCGGCCGCACATAGACGTCCTGCCGCGACATCGTCGGGCGAACCGCCGTGGCGCCGAGAAGGCTCTCGGGGACCGACGCCTCCTCGCTGGGGGCCGACGGGTCCTGAGCCTCCGGTGCGGACGGCGCCTCCTGCTCCGGCCCGACCGGGGTGTCCTGCGCTTCTTCGAGTCTCTCGACAGATCCTGATTCCACAACGTCCTCCTGCTTTGCCGCTGCCGCGAGGGTATCAGCGCCCGTGTGCGCAAGCAGACAGCCGACGCCGCCGCGCGAGGCGGCGGATTTGCCCCGTCCGCGGCCCGCGTAACGCGTCTACACATGATGTAAGTAGGCGCGCACGAGCTGGTCGCCGAGGAGCGCGGCGACCACGCCTCCGAAGGCGAGATACGGCCCGAGCGGCAGATGCGTCTTGCGCGCGGCACGCACTCCGCGACGGCGCGCGATCACCACACCCGTGAGCAGGCTGGCCAGCAGCGCAAACAGCAACGCGAGGACGACAGGCCGACCCAGGTACAGCCCCATCACCGCGAGGAGCTTCACGTCGCCCATCCCCATACCGGCCGGATTGGCGAGCGACGCGATCAGTAGGAATCCTCCGGCGATGGCGGCCCACAAAAGCCGCTTGGGCTCGCCACCCGGATCGAGCGCCAGGCCGAGAGCGAGGGCGAGCAGCGCTGCCGGCCCGGTGATCCGATTCGGAATGATCCGCCGCTCGAGGTCGATGAGCGCGCAGGGGACGAGCACCAGCACCAACGTGCCGCGCAGCACCGCGTTTGCCGCTGAAGTTTGTGCCGCGGCCACGGCGCCGGCGAGCAGGATCGTGTCCGGCGATCACCGCCGGCGATCGCAGCCGGGTGGAGGCGCTTGACTCGGGTTGTGCGGTCGACATCGGCGCGAGAGGCGAGTGTACGCCCGCCACTGGGCCCTCCCGGGCGGAGCTGATCACCGGGTCCACTAGCCTCCTACGCCGTGGCGAGCACAAGCCACACCGCGCGCTTCACCGGCCTTGCCCACCGTTCGCTGTCCGGCGGGCTCACGCTGGTCGAGGCCAACACCGGCAAGGCGCGCCGGCGCGGGCTTGCCGGGCTCGACTCGCTGCCGGGCGATCAAGCGCTGCTCATCCCGCGCTGTCCGGCGGTCCACACGTTTGGCATGCGCTTCGCCCTGGACCTGATCTGGCTGGGCAAGGCCGGCGCGGTGGTTCGCGTCGACCGCGGCGTGGCCCCGCGTCGCATGCGCGCGTGCCTGCGCGCCCGCTCGGTAGTGGAGACCGTCGCCGGCGGCGCCGACGCGTTCCTGGCGGCCGGCGTCGGCACACCCGCCAGCGCGCCCGGCGGCTAAGTCGCCCGTGCGACCGCCGCCTAACCGGCCCGCAGGCCGGTCGGTGAACCGGCCCGACCCGACGGCGACCGGCCCGCGGCCGGTGACGCCGCCTCGCCGCAGAACGGGCACGGCGTCGCCATGATCGGCTCGCCGCACCACGAGCAAGGCGCGAGGGGCTCGGCGAACGCGCGCGCCGCCAGCCACTCAAGCTCGCCCGGCACGCCCACCACTTCGACCAGCCGCGACGAGCCCCACCACTGCGGGCCGTGCATGGTCGGTGGAAGCTCGCGCACCGGCACGTCCCCCAGCGCGGGCGCCACGACCTCGAGCACCCACGACAGCTCGGCGCTGTCGGTCGGCGCGACCAGCAGCTCGAGCGGATGCTCGCAGGCGCTCAGCGGAACCTCCGGCTCGCGCGAGACCGGGTGCACGAACAGCTCCGGCTGGAGCCCCACGCCGAAGGCCGAACCAGGCAGCAGCGAGCGGGCGTGGTGCAGAAGCGAGACGGACGGGTGCTGGAGCCCGGCCACGCTTCCGGTCCACGCGAGCACGTACAACTCGTCCTCCACAGCCCGGAGCCCGCCGGCCAGTGCGCCCGCCGACGGCGCACGCGGCGCGAGCGCGGCGGCGAGCGCCGCCATCACGCTGGCCGCGAGCGGCGGTAGAGACGTGACATGCACCGCCACCCGGTCGGTCTGAAGTAGCGAGTGAATCGTGCGAACGCGGCGCATGGCCTCGTCGGGAAGCCAGTCGCCGATGATCACGATCACCCCCTGGCCGCCGCGCAGCGGTCCGGCGATCGTGTCGAACAGGTCCCGCAGATCGTCCTGGCCCGGCGGCGCGGGAATCGGCAGCGCGGCCGGCTGTCCAGCGAACAGCCGGTCGAGTTCGCAGCCCACCCCAATCACGGTTACCGAAGCGGCCATCCCCACGAGAGGATGCCATCGAGCGGGGCGCCGCGCCGCCCTCACCCAGTGAGCCGAAACGAGTCGATGACCGACATCGGGTCGGGGTTGCCCGGCCCATGGGCGACCACGAGCACGTTGATCATCGCTCCGCGCTGGGTCGTGACGATCAGGTTGGCGTCCTTCTGGGGATAGGCCCGGTAGTAACCCACGCCGTGGGGTCCGTAGTCGGTGATCAGCCTGGCCGCCTTAGCGCCGGGGACTTTGGCCGGAACCACCGTCTGCTTGGTCACGTGGTAGCCATGGCGCGAAGCCTGCGCGGAGGTCTTGGCCGCGGTGTCGAGGTTGACATCGGGGTGCGGGTCGTCGATCGCCAGGATCACGAAGTTCCCCGTCCCGGGTGTGCTCCATGCCGTGCTGATCCGGCCCGTCGCCGCTTGGTTGACGAACGGCTTCCAGGGCGGCACCGACAGCTCGTAGTGGCGGCCCTGATAGGTGGTGAAGCCGTTCGCGGATGCCGGCCGGCCCGAGATGGTCGTCGTGCTCCCACCCCCGCCGCATCCGGCGAGCAGGACGGCGAAGCCTGCCAGCAGACAGGCTGTATGCGCGCGCGCGGTCATGCCTTGCAGATGACCGGCTGCCAGCCTTGACCCGGGTTCTGAACCCACCCCGCCAGCAGATGCTGGTTCTGCGAGCCGACGCTCGCGTCGAACCCGCCGCCGACATCGGCGATCTCGAGCACCGCGCCGCCCCCGGTCTGCGAGGAGGATTGCCGGTAGGGCTGGACCCGCTGCTGGCCGTTGGTGTTGATCTGGTTGATGAGCTGGGTCATGGCCGGACCCGCTGAACTCGGGTTGAGCAGCGAGACGAGATCCTGCGCCGCCTGCTGGTTGTCGCTCAGATCGAGCGTGGCAGTGTATTGGTAGCCCTGGCCCGCGCCGATGGTGGAGCTGAGATCCAGCGACTTGAGGATCCCGCCGCCTTCGGAGGACGCCGGCGCCCCGCCGGAGCCGGCCGCACCACCGCCGGAGCCGGCCGCACCACCGCCGGAGCCGGCCGCACCACCGCCGGAGCCGGCCGCAGCGCCGCCGGAGCCGGCCGCACCACCGCCTGACCCGGATCCTTCTGATGCGCCACCGGAGCCTCCCTCGTGCGAGACCGCGAGCCCCCCGCTCGTGCCCGCGTCCCCGCTGGCGGTGATCTCCAGCTGCTTCGGGTGCCCGCTCGAATCGAGCGTGATCACTGCATCGCCCTTGCCGCTCGCCTGCGCGGCCACCTTCGGTCCGAACAGGGCCTGCATGAGCGACGCATCGGCCTCGCCGTCGAGCTTCACGTAGACCTGCACGTCGCCCTTCTGCGGACCGCCTGGGTCGTTCGGATCACCTGCGTAGACTTCGCGGAAGCCGAGCGCGCCCGACAGCTGGGCTCCGAGCTCGCCGGACACCGGGCCCAACTCGCCCGAGGCGAGCGCCTTCACCTGACCCGCCGCCCCAGCGCCGACGAACGCGGAGGTCAGATAGCGGTGATACTGGTCCGCGAGGGAGGCGCCGTTGGGCGCGCCGTGGATGCCCACCAGGTTGAGCAATCCGCCGGCGATCGGCGCAGCCACCGGGATCCCGCCGGCGATGTCGTGGGCGATCACGCCCCAGCCCCCTCCGGACTGCACCTGCTTGGCGAATGCGGCCGCACTCGCCGCGTTGGGAAAGCTGAACGTGTAGGAGCCAGTGAGCTCTCCGCCCGCCGCTGCCTTGGCCTCGGCATTGAAGCCGCCCAGGCCGTCGATCTTGGCCTCGGCCTGAAGCTTCGCCTGCGCCTCGAGTGTCCCGTTGTCGACCAGCGTGAAGTCGACGCGACCGTCCGAATAGCGGGTCTCGATCAGGGTGTTGTTGTGGCCGGCGTCGATGAACAGGACCTGGAGCTCATCCGACGCGGTCCGGGTCACCGCGTACGTGGGGCAGGGCATGACCGCCGAATTGCTCGCCCCGGCGGTGCAGCCGCCGCCGTGTCCGAAGATGCGTTGGACTGCGCAACCGACCGAACGCGAGAACTGGCCCGGAATGCCGATCATCAGCAATGCCCCGATGATCAGGGCGACGAGGAGCAGGGCGCCTACCCACTCTAGGCTGGCCTGGCCCGTCTCCGAGCGGGTGGCCCGTCCGCCGCTGCACGGCCTGATCCGCACCACCCGTAGTCAGCCGGATCGCGCGTCGTCTCACAAGAGTCCTCGGTCCCCTTTGGCGGGGGACCGGAGGGCCCAATCGACCACCTCCGCTGCACCCGGATCTGGGTCCGGGGACCTAGCGCCGTCGGCGAACGCCGCGGTTCTCGCGATAGCATCAGGAGGCGTGTACAGACGTAGGGCAGGGAGCGCCCCCGTGGTCCCCGCCGCTCTGGCAGCGCTGATCGCGACACTGGTGCTCGCTGCATGCGGGGGAAGCTCGCACAAGCAGACGCACACCTCGGCTGGATCGCGCTCGACGACCACCGGGAGGACATCGACGCCGACGGTCAAGCCGCTCGCCGCGGCCCAGGACGTCGCCGGGACCGCACCCGGCGACCCGATGCGCGTAACCATCTACGACCTGCGCCGCAACGGCCCGTTCGTGACACTCGATTTCGGGATCCAATGCCTGGACCCGAACAGCGGCTGCGCCACGATCGGCGACTTTGACCCGCAGTTCGAGAGCGCCTCCGAGGAGTCCACCTACAGCTACACCGCCGCCGGCGTCTCGCTGGTCGATCCCGTCGGCAACAAGCAGTACTGGCCGGTGCTCGACGCGCAGCAGCATCCCGACTCCTCGAGGCTTCCGGGCTCGATCATCGACTCGAACATCCATCTGGCCTGGGTGACGTTCCTGGCCCCCCCGGCTTCGGTGAACTCGCTCGATGTGCTGCTGCCGCGCGGAGGGCCGGCGATCCCAGCGGTGCCGATCACCAGCGCCGCCGCTCCGTCGGCGCGCCAGATCGGAGCGACCGCGGTGCCGGCGGCGGCGACGGAGTTCAGCGCGTCGGGCGCAGGCACGAGCGGTCTGACGCTGCCCGTCCAGAACCTCGTGTTGACCGTCGGCAACCCTGCGGGCAGCGATTCCGAGTCCGCCAACAAGGATACGTTCTCGCTCCGCGCCGACGTGCTCTTCCAGTTCGCCAGGGCGAATTTGACGCCCGGGGCAACCGCGATCCTCGATCACGTCGCCGCCCAGATCAAGGCCCGGGCGCTCGGGCCGGTGCGGGTCAGCGGCTACACCGACTCGATCGGTACCGACGCCGTCAACATCCCGTTGTCGAAGGCTCGTGCCCGCAGCGTCGTGAACGCGCTGCGCGCGCAGACCCCGGGCATCACCTATCAGGCCCAGGGATTCGGTTCGGCGGATCCGGTCGCACCCAACACCAAACGGGACGGGTCTGACAACCCGGCCGGCCGCGCGCTCAACCGGCGGGTCACGATCTCATTCGCCGTAAAGGCGCCCGCGAAACCGACACCCCCGCCGTCGAGCGCGCCGGTGCCGCAGTCCGCCACCGGATCGGCTCAGAGCGTCACCTACACCGCGGCGTCTGGCGTGGGAACGTCTACCTATGCGGTCGGCGTGAGCCGCATGTTCCGCACTGGCGGTCTCGCGGTGCTAGAGCTGCGCATCACCTGCCAGAGTGGCGTCGCTTCGACCCACCAGTGCCTGACCAGCGGCGACTTCGCCGGCACCCCGACCGTTCCTCCGCTTCCCGCCAACAGCGTCCAGCAGGGGCAGCTCCTGACCGTCCATCTGGACACCCTGTCGGGGATCTACCTCGTAGATCCGACCGGGGCCGAGTACATCCCGGTGACCAACAGCGGCGACGATCCGTTGACCACCCCACTGAACGCCAACGCGTCGCCGGGCGCCTCGTTCCCGGTCTGGATCTACTTCCCGGCTCCGCCCAGCACTGCCTCCACCGTCAGCGTGGTCATGCCGGGCGGCTCGGCGCGAATCACCGGCGTGCCGATCGCTACGTCCGCGCCGTGATCCAACCGCAAAAGAGGCGCGGGAAGCAACCCGCGCCTCTTGGGGAAGGCTCGTGTGCTGCGGCGAGGCTCAGGTCTTGCTGGAGGAGCTGGAGCCGCTGAAGATGCTCGTGACCGCGTGGCCGACGTCGCGGGTGATGTGTCCCGGGATATCGAGGGCGAACAGCGCGCCGATGATCACCCCGACCAACACGATGATGCCCCCGTACTCGACCAGGTCCTGGCCGGTCTGCTCGCGCTGGAAGCGCTCGAATGCCTTGCGACCGTAGCTGACGACTTGCTGGGCGAAGCTGGACCGTGCGACCTTGGCGCGAGCGGCGGTGCGAATGATTAGATCGGACATTGAGGGCTGCTCCCTTGACGGTGGACCGATTTCGTGCCGGAGAAGTTACGTGCGGTCCGCTAAGCGCGCGAGAGTCCCCGGACTCAATTGGGCTGTACCAGGGGGCCCAAATCCCGCTTGGGCCCCCCGGCGCCTCACGAGCGCCGGCCGGGCGCGGTGCCGAGCCATACCGGCCGTGGCCTGTGCGCGGTTCGTCGCATCGAGCTTGGCGTAGATGCGGTTCACGTGGTTCTTGACCGTTTTCTCGCTGAGCACGTAGCGCTCCGCGATCTGGCGGTTGCTCAGCCCCTGCGCGATCAGGTTCATGATCTCGCGCTCCCGCGTGGTCAACGACGCGGGACCCGACGCCTCGTCAGGGGATCCCGGCGTGCGCCGCAGCGCCTCGAACACCGTCCCTACCACCGTGGGCGAGAGCACGGTCTCGCCCGCGGCGAGCTGTCTTATGCGCGCCACCAACTCGTCGGCCTCGAACTGCCCATGGACCAGATAGCCGGAAGCGCCCGCGCGGATCGCTCCAGTCACTCGTTCCTCGTCGTCGCTGTAGGTGAGCATCATCACGCGCGCCTTCTCCGACAGCGGCGCGGCCGCCGTGATGCCGTCCATCACCGGCATGCGCACATCGAGCAGCACGACGTCGGGTTGTTTCTCGGCCGCGATGCGGATCGCCTCGCGCCCGTCCCCGGCCTCGCCCACGACGACGATGTCATCGGCGTCCGCGAGCAGTGCGGCCACACCGCGGCGGATGACGGCGTTGTCGTCGACGATCATGACCCCGATCACGCCCGGACCCCCGAGCGGCGCGCCCGGCGGGATGAGAGCGTCGCGAGGCGAGGCACGAACCGTCTGACCGGCTGCGGAGTGGTGCCCTTCACCGCAAAGCTTTGGCCGACCACCGGCACCCGCACCGTTACCGTCGTGCCGCCGTGCGGCGCCGCCTCCACCTCGAGCGTGCCTCCGATCGTCCGCGCGCGCTCGTGCATGCCGGCCACGCCGAAATGTCCATCCGCCTCGAGCCGCTCGACGTCGACGGGCGCCGGCAGTCCCCGACCGTTGTCGATCACTGACAGCCTCAGCTCGCCGGCACCGTCGGCCAGGGATACCTCGATCTCGGACGCGCTCCCGTGGCGCACGGCATTGACGAGCGCCTCGCCCACGATGCGCAGGAGTTCGTGCTTCGTCGCGGCCGGCGGCTCATCGTAGTCCGAGAGCTCGCCCACGATCCTCACGGTCACACCGGCCCGCTCCCCGAAGCTCTCGGCGCGCCGGCGCACCGCGTCGGCCAACGGCATCTCCACCTCCGTACCCGGCCTGAGGTCCGACATCAGCGCACGCGCCTCGACTGCGGCCTGCCGCGCGTCCTCGGCCAGCTGACGAGCCGCCGCCGCCGCCACAACCGGGTCGCGCTCGCATCGACGAGGAAGTGTCGAGGCGCTCATGGCCAGCCCCTCGACCGTCTTGGCCAGCGAGTCGTGAAGCTCGCGCGCGACGCGCAGCCGCTCGCGCTCGGCGGCGAGGCTCTCGGTGCGTTCGCGCAGGAGCGCCTCGGTCTCGACACCTCGCTCGACCAGCTCGCGCGCCGCGACGCCCGCGGCGATTGCGGCCGGGTAGAGCAATGGGGCGAACACGATGCTCTGGGCGTCGTGGAGTTGATGCATGCTCGGCAGTCCCTCGAGCGCCACCAGCTCGTAGGCGGCCATCAGCAGGGCTGAGAACGGGACTGCTCCACGCCGGCCGTAGATCACTCCAGCCAGGGCTGCCGTACCTAGCGTGAAGAAGAAGAACGGGCTCCTGGCCCCTGCCGCGGCGAGGATCAGCGTCGCGAGCAGCACCTCGAGGGCGAGGTACATCGGGTGCCTGGACACCGAGTGGGCGACGCGCGGCCAGTGGCGAAGCGGCACGTAGCTCACGGCGGCCGCGCAGATCACCGCCAGCCCCGCCACCGGTGTGCGCTGACCCGCCGGAAGCAGCAGCACCGTGATCAACAGGGCGAGGCTGCGGAACACGATCAGCACACGCACCAGACGCCCGATCCACTCGCTGGCCAGCGCGTCGCCGGCAGCTGCCTGACGCGAGTGACCCTCGACCGGGTTGGCTACCGAACTGCGCGTGGGGGGAACGGGCGCGATCGAGGTCACGGCAGATGTGCGGTGTTCAGGCCGGAGCTGAGGAAGAGGCCCACGGCGATCAGCAGCATGGTCGCGGGCAGGAGGAACGTGACGGCGAGCAGGGTGATCCGCGGGGTCGCACGCTGCGCCCGGCGGCGTGCATTCTGGGCGGCGGCGCGTCGCGTGTCGGCCGCGATCCCGGCCAGCGCGTCGGCCAACGGCACGCCGAGCTCCTCGGCCTGGAGCTGGGCGGCGACGAAGCTGTCGAGCGTGGGGCTGGCATTGCGCCGGCGGAGAGCTTCGAACGCCTCCCGACGGGTGGCGCCGAGGTCCATCTGGCGCAGTGTGGCCACGATCTCCTCAGCGGCGGGCCCGCTGAGCGATCCCGCCACTCGTCCGAGCGCGCCGCGGTAGCCGACTCCGGCTCGCACGGTGATGGCCAGGACGTCGACGAAGTCGGGCAGGTCACGTTCCAGCCGCGCCTGACGCATCCGGCCCGCGCGCGAAAGCCAGGCCTCGATCCCGATCCAGCCGAAGGCCAGGAAGCCGATGGATACCGGCCAGGCACCGAGCAGCGCGAAACACAACGCGAGCGCCACGCTGACTGCCAACAGCGCCGCCTTCACCTCGGCGTAGCGCTCCAGGTTCATCCCACCCGGCCGACCGGCCAGGTCGAGCCGGCTCTGGATAGCCGCGCGACGGGTCTCGCCCATGCGCGCCAGGAGCAGTGGGCCGAGCCGGGCGCCGAGCAGGTCGAGGAGCTGACGCGTGGGGCCCCGCCGCCGGCGCTCGTCGGTGAGCTCCGCGCTGAGCTCGCGACGCTCCACCGCCGAAGGCGAGCGCAGCAGCACCAGGCCGCGGATCGCCACCGCGCAGCAGCAGGCACCGGCCAGCCCCGTGAGAGCCGGGTCGATCACACCTCGATCCTCGTGGTCCGGCGGATCGTCAGCCAGCCGAACGCGTACAGAATCCCCGCCACCACGAGGGCGGCGATACCGAGTGGCTTGCTCGTCATGCGATCCAGGGTCTGCGACTCGACGGAGTTGAGCAGGAGCAGCGCCCCGATCCCGAGCAGCGGGACGATGTAGGAGGTGTAGATGGCCCCGGCCATCAGGGTGCGCACCTCGCGCAGCGTTTCGCGCCGCGCGTCGAGCGTGTCCGAAAGCTCCTGCAGCGCCCGCACCACGTCGCCCCCGGCCCGCTGCTGGATGATCAGGGTGCTCATCAGCACGGCGATCTCCCGCGACGGAAGGCGCCGCTGCAGGCTGGCCAGTGAATCACCCAGCGAGCGCCCGAAGGTCAGCTCGTCGATCACCGTCTGGAGCTCCTCGCGGGCCGGCGGCGTCAATCTCCCGGACGCACAGCTCGATGGCCGCCGGCATCGACAGGCCGGCCGCGGCGCCGTTGGCCAGCAGCCGCGCAACCTCGGGTAGCTGCGAGACGAACTCCTCACGTCCGCTTCTCCAGCCGGCGAGCAAGCCATGACGAACCATCCCCACCCGGCCAGTCGCGCTGGCCACGAGCGCCAGCGGTAGGTGGGAAGAGCAGCGTCGCGAACGACGAAAACGCCCAGCCATGGTCACTGACCACCAGTCCCACGAAGCGCGCGGCGGTCAGCTCCGAGCCCGCCGAGCGCAACCGCGCCACGAGGTCGGCGCCGCGCTGAGTGCGCGCTCAGCCAGAGCGTCGAAGCGATCCTCCACTCGTACTCGGCGCTGGACATCGATCCCGCCCCGCTCGCATCAGTAGCGCTGCGGCGCGCCGCGCTCGAGATGAGCAGCCACAGCTCCGCACAGTCCCACCAGCGCGACGCGACGCCGAACAACAGCAGCGCCGCGCTTTGGGCTCGGATCGCCACCGCACCAGCGCCACGACGTCGCTGCTCCGGTCACGCGGCCTCCCTGCTCGGCGCGGGCCACCCGCGCGCGAGCATGAACGCCGGCGGCACCTCGACCCCGGCGAGCTCGCAGCTGGCTCCGTGATCGCGGTCGGGCAGCTGCGTAGTGCCGGCGGGCGCGCCGACGACCCGCTGATCCGGACCGTCGAGCGGACTCGACCTCGAAGCGCATCGCGGTCTGCAGCTGGAACGGCTCGCCCCGCCGCGAGGCGACGACGGCGACCTCGCTCACGCGGCGCAGACCGTCGGCGCCGCGCTCGATCTGCACGACGACGTGAATCGCGTTGTTGATGTACTCGCGCAACGCCGCGTGCGGGATATGCAGGTCGCTCATCGTCGCCAGCGTCTCGAGGCGGTAGAGGGCGTCGTCGGCGCTGTTGGCGTGCACGGTGACGAGCGAGCCCTCGTGGCCGGTGTTGAGCGCCTGGAGCATGTCGAGCGTCTCGACGCCCCGGACCTCGCCGACGATGATCCGGTCGGGGCGCATGCGCAGGCTGTTGCGCACCAGGTCGCGGATGGTCACCTCGCCCTTGCCCTCGACGTTCGGCGGGCGCGCCTCGAGCGAGATCACGTGGCGCTGCTGGAGCTGGAGCTCGGCCGCCTCCTCGATCGTCATGATCCGCTCGCGCTCGAGGATCGCCGCCGACAGCGCGTTCAGCAGCGTCGTCTTGCCGGCGCCGGTGCCGCCCGAGATGACGATGTTGAGCCGCGCGCGGACGAACGCGGAGAGCAGCCGGCGCGTCGCCTCGTCGAGCGTGCCCGAGCTCGACCAGCTCGCGCGAGGGTGAAGCGGCCGCGGGAAGCGTCGGATGGTGAGCACCGGCCCGATCAGCGACAGCGGCGGGATGATCACGTTGACGCGCTCGCCGGTCGGGCAGACGGGCGTCGACCATCGGGCTGGACTCGTCGACGCGGCGGTTGACCTGCGAGACGATGCGGTCGATCGTCTGGTAGAGCTGCGACTCGCTGGCGAAGCGCGACGTCCGCCTGCTCGATCCGGCCGTCGCGCTCGACCCAGACCTCGGACGGGCCGTTGACCATGATCTCGGTGACGGACTGCGTCGGCCAGAAGCGGCTCGAGCACGCCGAGGCCGACCGCCTCGTCGATCACCCGGCGGATCAGCGCCGTGCGCTGCGAGGTGGTCATCACCGGCCCCTCGCGGCTGACCATCTGCCCGACGATGCGCTCGAGGCGGACCCGGCGCTGGGCGTCGGTCAGCTCGGCCAGCTCCGCGAGGTCGACCTCCTCGAGCAGCCGCCGGCGGTAGTAGCTCGGTGCCGTCGAGCGCCGCCGGGGCGCTGCGCTCGCGCTCGGCGGCGATGCGGTCGCGCAGTCCCATCAGCCGGTGTAGCGGCATGCTCGCGCTGCTCGGTGGATCCAGCATGTTGATCAAGGTCAGTCGGCAGCACCGCGGGATCACGATGCGGCCGTAGCGGAGACGTTGACGCTGGCTGGTGTCCCGTTCGAAGGTGATCGTCGCGCCGTTCCGAGCCGTCTGCCAGCGAGTCCTGATCGCCTGGTCGCCGGCGTCCGAGGCTGCGCGTCGCCGGTGCGGCTGTACGAGGCGCGCCGCCGTGCGCGCCGCGTTGGCCGGCCGAGACGGCGGTCCAGCCGGCGAGCGCGAGCTGCCAGGCGAACAGGGCGGCGAGCAGCGAGCCAGAACGAGCATGCCGCGCGAGCTCGAGCGTCGACTGCCCCGACTCCGAGCGCAGCCGGCGCGCCACGGTGCCGCGCCTCATCGGCGCCGCCTCCTGGAAAACCCCAGGCCTGCCAGCGCGCCGCGCGACTCGCGGTCGAGGTCGAACTCGACACGCGATGGCGCGCCCCGGCGTCGGTCAGGACCGCGCGCGCGGCGACCGCCGTTATCGCCGCCACCGGGCCGAGCCCGCAGCGAGACGAGAGCTTCGCGGCGCGGTGCGTCGGCGTGATGCCGGCGAGCGGATCCTGTCCCGACTGCGATCTGTCCGCGGATCGTGGGCCATGCCCGGCGGGAGCGAGTGCGTGGCCGCCCGTCCCGGTAAGCGAGATAGGCGAGGGCGAAGCGCGCGCCGCCGCGCTGCGAGCGTCGACGGCGAGCACCGGCGGCGCGGCTGGCGGGGCGAGCACGCGTGGCGAGATCGGGCGGGCACGAGGTAGGTGACCTGCCAGCGCCGCGGGCGAAGGCGAACGCGAGCGTCGAACTCGTAGGTGTGCCGCGCGGTCGCGGCCGGTGAGCGAGCGCCTGCGCGCTGGTCGAGCGCTGTGCACGTACTGCGAGGTGCAGCCGCGTGAGGCTGAGCGGCCCCGGCGCGCTCCGCGCGCCGGAATCGTGGCCGCCGTGCGACGGCGAGCGCCGCACCGCGGCGGTCGCCGCGCGGCAGCGACCCGGCGGTCGCCGCGCCGTCGAGAGTAGGCCAGGTAGGCCGCGCCGAAGCTCGACCGCGGTCGGGCGCGGTGAGGCCCGGCGACCGGCTGGCTCGGCTGCCGCCGTGCTCCGCGGACGAGCGCGGCGGCGGCCGACCACGACGGCGACGAGCAGCGCGAGGAGCACAGTCGAGACGGATCCGACGGCGGCGTCCGCATCACAACCCGGGCAGGTGCGCGCTTTGACATAGTGGCCGCCGAGGTCGGCGTGAGCGCCGTGGTCCAGCGCGGGCCGTCCGTGGGCGGGTTCGGAGGATCTGCCGGCTCGCCGCCGCGGTGTCGAAGTTGTAAGCCATGCGATCACGATGTGGGCGTGGTCGGGGTTTGTGTAGACGGTCACCCAGTTGCTCGTGCCCGGGCACACCCCAGCTTTCCAGCGGCCCGTCGAGTCGGTCGCCGGCGCCGATGCAGGCTCGGCCGCGTGCAGAGCACGAACGAGGTCGCCGCGAGCAGTCGTATGCCGGCCACAGATCGCGTCAGGTCGCCCGCCGTCGAAGTGCTGCATCGGGTGCGGATAGGGGAAGTCGCGGATCTCGTTGGCGGCCGCGATCATCTCCAGGATCGGGAGTGGCGCGTTCCGCGGCGCCTCGAGAAAGCCGGTGGTCGGGTCGAGCACCGCCACGTCGCCGGGTGCCCAGCGGAAATACGGGCTCGCTAGGAGCGCCGCCCCGAAGATCGCGGGCTGCCCGGTGCTGCGCTGGCGACGAGCAGCGACCAGTCCCTGCTCGCCGGCGCATCAGCTGATCCTCGATTACCGTGCCGGCCGACGACGTGGATCGAGATCGGCAGGCTGCAGCAGTGCCGGGCAGCAGCAGCGGCAGCTTAATCGCGACATCGACGTGGCCGTTGCCCTGGTTGTCCGTCGTCTGGTTGACCGCCGCCCCGTTGCGCCAGGGCCCCGGGCAGGTCTCTGACCGCCGCCGCCTGGACCGGGTCCCCGACC
This sequence comes from uncultured Solirubrobacterales bacterium, assembly GCA_963719355.1. Lineage (GTDB taxonomy): Bacteria > Actinomycetota > Thermoleophilia > Solirubrobacterales > Solirubrobacteraceae > Palsa-465. The sequence continues at coordinate 167,148 of CAVRBZ010000004.1, forward strand.
GCCAGCGCGCGGGCGCCCGACCCGCGCGGCGTGACCGGCGAACGCCGCCGTCATCCCGACCAGCACGATCTGCCACAGGGCGATCAGCACGATCAGCATCAGCGGCAGCACGCCGGCGAACTCCACCGTCGCCTGCCCGCTCTCGCCGGCGAACCGCGCCGCGATCCGTTTCGCCGCGCTCGGTCTCGGCGCCTGCGGCCGAGGTAGGCCGGCAGGGCCGAGATCTCCCCGAGCACGCGCCGCCATCGGTCGCAGCATCGCCTCGCTAGCCGCCCCTGCGGCCGGGATGCCCGTATTGATCGCCGACTCGAGCGCGAAGAAGTCGGCGGGCACGGTCGTCTGGAGCACCGGCACGGGCACCACCCGCCGGGCCAGATCCGGCTGGCACCTCGAGGCGTCGCGAGGTGCGGTTAAGCAGCACGCCGACCTCGGGCGGCTCCACCTTCAGCCGCTCCCACTGCGCGCACAGTCGCGAGACACCCCGCAATGACACCACGTCCGGCGTGGTGACGATCAGCACCGTGTCCGCCATCTCGGCGGCGATCGCACTGGCTTCGGTGAGCGTCGATCCGGCGTCGACGATCGTCAGGTCCTCGCGCGTGCGGATCGCGGTGAGGATGTTCCGCGCGGCAGCGGCCGAGACCATGTCCGCCTGCTCGCCCGTCCTGCGGCGCCGAGCAGCACCCGCATCCCGGTGGCGTGGGTGTAGAGCGGTTTCCTGCAGATGCCGGGTCGTGAGCTCCTCGGCCACCGCCGTCGAGGTCGACCACGCTGCGCCGGTAGGGAAGGTCCAGGAAGGCGCGCAGGTCCCCGGCATGCAGGTCGTACTCGACCAGGCACACCGACGCCTCGCCCAGCTCGCGCGCGGCAAGCGCCAGGTGCGACCGCGACCGTTGTCGTGCCGACGCCGCCCTTGGCGCCGACCACGGTTACCACGCGCCCCAGTCCGTGCAGCTCACCGTGCGCATCCCGCGCCGCCCGGCGGCGGAGCGCCTGCGTCCACGACGCCGCGGCCAGCACGCTCGTCTCGAGCTGCTCGAGCCCGATCGGCTCGGCGATCACGTCGCGCGCCCGGCCTGCATCCCGCTGCGGAGCACCTCGGGCGAGTTCTCGGAGACGATCAGCACCAGTCCGAGGTCGGGATGCGCCACGGTCAACTCGCGGGTGATCTCGATCAGTGGGAGCGCCCCGCGGCGGTCATGCACGACGACCGCGTCGACGTCGCTCCGCGGCAGCGCGCCGCGGAGCTCCTGCGGGTCGCGCAGCATGGTCGCGACCTCGACCTCGTCGCTCTCGGCGGCTAGGCCCGACAGGTGATCCGCCAGGCGGTTGTCGTTGACTGCGAGGACGATCCGGATCACGGACCGGGCTTAGTATGGCGGCGGCTGGGCCAGCGGAGCCGGTGCCGGGCGCCACGATCGAGAGCCGGACCTTCTGCGCGAAGCTCTCGGCGTAGCTGACCTCCAGCACCTGCTCGGGCGAGAGGGCGAACGTCACGGGCACCACCTGGTTGCCACCGGTCGGCGGGGAGCTCCCCGTCGCCGAGCCGCCGGTGGTCGTCGGGGTGCCCACGTCGAGCACCTTGGCGTCCGGTACCACCACCCGCGCCGAGCTCCTGGTTCCCTGGTTGTTAGCGCCGAACGTGCCGATGATCGTCCACCTCGGCGCCCGGGCGTGATCTGACCCGCCACCCCCGTCTCGGCGTCGATCGAGGATCGCGATTTCCTGCTGCCCCGGCTGTAGCGCCGGCGGGGCGGTGAGCATCCCCCGCTCGAGCTCGGTTCCGGCCGGCAGAGCGACGTTGCTGACCAGGCCGACGGCGTCACTCGTCCCGCTCAGCGCGTTCCGAGGCGCCCACTTGGCCGGGACCGACACCTCGCGGAGCATCGTCGAAGTGACCGGCTGGTAGGCCGGCACCGATTGAGAGAGTTCCAGGACGTTGACCTTTGGGCCCACCTGCTTGGCCACGCTGTTGACGTAGCCGACGATCAGTACGAACACGCCGATCAGTCCGGCCGCCGCGACCGCGAGCAGCAGCACGCCCTGACGTTGTCGCGGGCTCAGCTGGCGTCGGCGGCGGCGTCTGAACGAACCGTTCCGCGTCGGCGCGCCGTCGAGGCCCCGAGGTGGACGAAGGTCGGTTTGTTGTTGCGCCACTGCGCATCATCTCCCGTTTGACGCGCCAAGACCGACCGCTCCTGGCTAACCCTACTTGTATCTGAGCAGCGGTGCATCGTAGCGCGTCGCCCGGGGTTCTGGTATTCAGTCCAACCCGTGCGCGTGCGGAAGGCGCCGAGGAAAATATCTGGCCGCTCCGGGGCGGGCCCTGGCCGTCGGAATCCACGGACCCCCGGAACGGTTCCGGACGCCGTGCGTGCGATCGATCCAAGGCTGGCGGGGGACGAGCGCGGCCAGGTGCTGCCGCTGCTCGCGCTGGTTATCGTCGCGTTGCTCGCGGCCGGACTGCTGGTGTTCTGGCTGGCGCTCTCGACCAACTACGCAACCGTGGCCCAGACGGCGGCGGACGCGGCGGCGCTGGGAGGTGAGAAGGAGGTGGTGCGCGAACTGCAGCGACCGCCCGTGCTCTCGGGCGGCCGGCTCGTGCAACTGCCGCCCGACTGGAGCCAGGTCGAGAGCGCGGCCGACCAGTACGCGCATGCCAACGGCGGCAAGATCATCGAGTTCGATCATCCGCCAGAGGCGACCGGCTACGACGTGGTGGTGATCGTGGAGACCCTGCAGGGGCTTCCGGCCGGGAGCGTCGACGCGGCCAAGCAGGCCGTCGCCTCGGCCCGGGCCAGCACCGATCCGCTCGGTCAGTCCAGCCCCGCGACTTCCATCTCCAACGACGCCAGCGTGGCCACCGGCCCGCGCTTCGTCGCCCGGCACGGCGGGAAGTACGGCTTCTTTCCTGACTTCGACGCAAACTTCAGCGTGGGCGCCGAGCCCCAGATCGCGGGGCGCCTCGACAAGCTGGGGCCGACCGGCAGCTGCACATCGTCGGCGTGATCGGCTACGCGGCGGCCAGCACAGCGAACGACTCGAGCCTGCACGCCTGCGGGGCCGCGGCGACGGTGGCCGGGCTGCCGAGCTTGAGCGACAAGGAGCTGACGGACTCCGGCCTCGAGCGCCTGTTCCCGCCGAAGCCCGGGCAGCCTGACGAGGAGATCGGTTTGACCGGGACGAACCGGGGGTCTTGCGTCCAGGCCTCGGCCACGCCGGCCACGCAGCCGGTGGTCGGCAATCCGAACGTGCACCTGGTCCCGCTGAGTGGCGGCCCGCAGGAGTCGCTGGTGGCGTGGCCCGGCCTCGGCGGCGCCGGGGCGCTCGGCGGTCCCTGGGCGATTCCCACACCGATCGTCATGTGCGAGTCGGGCGGCCGCAACCTCAGGCCGAACTCCGCCGGCGCCTCCGGCTACTACCAGATCCTCCCCACCACCTGGAAGCTGTACGGCGGCCCGGGGCCCGCCGCGTACCTCGCCCCCAAGTACGTCCAGGACATGATCGCGGCAAAGATCTGGGCCGGTGGCGGCCCCAGCCAATGGGTCTGCGCCGGCATGGTCAACTGGGCATGAGCCACGGGGCCCGCCCCACGGCCGGAGTTATCATCCCGAGCCATGTCTGCTGAGGCAAGGCAGGGTCACGGGCGGACCGGCCGGGGCGGGCAGCGCTCGCCTCAACAGCCGGCGCAGCGCTCGCCTCAGGAGCTGGCGGCGGCCCTGGCCAGGCTGGCCGAGCAGTCGGGAGATCCCGAGCCGCGCGGGCGTGGTACGGACCAGCGCGAGGGCGGCGCCCAGCCGCGCGGGCGTGGCGCCAGCCGCGCGGGCGTGGCGCCGACCAGCGGGAGGGCGGCGCCCAGCCGCGCGGGCGTGGCGCCCAGCCGCGCGGACGAGCCGCGACGCCCACAGTTGCCGCGCCGGTCGTTCCACCCAGCCCGCCACCGCCGACCCCTCCGCCGTCGACCGAAACCCGATCGCCGGCCAACCACGCGGCGGCGGCGGCGCCTCCACAGCGACCGAAACCGCAGGCTCGGTCGAGCACGCCGCGCCCGCGCTCCCGCGCCAAGCCGAGCAAATCTCCGCCTCTCCGGCATCGGCGCCGCGACAGGCGTCGACCCCGGCGAAGGAGTCGAGGCGCAGTTTTTTTTTTTTTTTTTTTTTTTTTTTTTTTTTTTTTTTTTTTTTTTGTGGCGTCGACCCCGGCGCAGGCGTCGACCCCGGCGCAGGCGTCGACCCCGGCGAAGGCGTCGACCTCGGCGCAGGAGTCGAGTCCGCCTCGGACGCCGGCCGCCGGCGCAGGCAGCGGCCTCATCGCCGGCACCCCGATCAACCTCCCCAGGGGCCAGCGACCATCGGCCTCCTCGGGCCGCCCCGCCACCGCACGGAACGGTCGCGCTCCCGCTCCGCCAACGACGCGCCTCGCGGACGCGGCCCCACCGGCCTTCGCCGCCTGGCAATAAAAAGCGGCAGGCGAGGCGACCGGCCGGAGCGCGGGCAAAATAAGCCGGCCCCCGGCCCGTCCGCACGCAGCCGGGCGGCCGGAAGGATCGGCGACCGATCCACCCGGCCCGGGGGCCGTCCCGGGCGGCTCGCTGCTCGCGCCACGCCGTTCGGCGCTCGCCGCGCCAGGTTCGGCGCTCGCACCGGCGGGGGCGTCGGGAACACCCAGCCCGCGTGCTGAGTCCGATCCCTCCGCACCCCGCTGTCATCGATCCTCATCCTCGCCGTGGTCGCGCTCGTGCTCCTGGTCGCCGTGCTGATGACTCGCGGCGGCGCCCGCTATTCGGCCGCGAGCGCGCGCCTCACGCCGGCGGCCGCGCCGCTGCCCGTCACGACCTCCGTGCCGGTGACGAGCACGGCGGTGGCGGCCGTCGCGCCCGTGTTGGCTACGACCACGAGGCACAAGGCCGCCGCTCGAGCGAAGAAGGCACATCAGGCGGCACCGAAGAAGGCCACGGCACGTAAGCAGGCGGCACGGAGACGGGCCGCGGCCTCCGGCTCGGCGCACGCGACTACCCCCTCCGCGCCGGACGGCACCTTGGCCCCGTCCACGCAGGCCGGCACCTTGGACGCCGCCGTGCCGTTATATTATCCGGTCGCAGGGGCGCTATACGAGCCGCCCGCGCCGCGGCCGCCCTCGCCCCGCTACGCCGGCGCCACCCTGGGGAGCACGCCGGTGGCCGCGCTCTCGCATCCGCGCCGCGCGCGGCACCGCAAGCGCTGAGACCGGGAAGGCTGGTCAAGAAACGGATACCGGCCGGCGAGGAGAGAGACCGCGATTTGCCGCCACTATGGCGATATTTCGCACCCGACGCTGCGCGCGCACGAATGCGAAGTTGACGGCTACGAACGCCGGCGGCACCCCGCTGTCCGATCCTCGCACCCCGCTGTCCGATCCTCGCACCCCGCTGTCCGATCCTCGCCCGCGCCACCACGACGCGGTGCCGCGCAGCCGCCGACCCACAGGCCAGAGGGGCCACAGAACCCCCCGCCAGACCCACCGGAGCTTGGGCCCCCCGTGCCGCCAAAGCGGGGCCTGCCGGCTCTAGCGGGCGCGGTCTCGCTCTGCTCAATGCAGCCATGCAGATCGGCGCACCCAACCTCAAGGGCCCGGCCCGGCCGACACGGGCAGGAATCGCCTCGGCGCCGATGATGGCGGCGCTGGCGCTGAGCTCGATCGTGATCACGCTGGTGGTGGCGCTTGAAACCGTCCGCGCCGGACGGCTCCCGGCGAGCGGCTCGATCGGATTGGTGTGCGCGCTCGTGCTCGCGGCGGCTGCCGTGGCCGAGGCGTCGCGTCCCGCGCGCTCGCAGCGGATCCGCCGCCGGACCATGTGCCCGCCGGCCACTGACAAAGTCGTCGATCCTGGCAGGTCAGCCTGGCGGTAGCGCCGCTGCCTGCGGCTGGGGGCGGTCCCGTGCTCCGACCGGCTCGGGCCGCTCCTAGTTGCGGGCGGCGCCCAGCCCGTGCATCCGGTCGCGCAGCTCGGGCGGGTTCTCGATGATCTGAGAGAAGCGCACGACGGTCACGGTGTCGTCCATTGAGACCCTGCGGCCGTAGATCTGCTCGAGGAAGTGGACCATCTCGTCGACGCGCCGGAACTCCGGATTGTCGTGCTCGATGTCGCGCGGGGAGAGATCGCGCACGCGTTTGACCTCGACCTGGTCGATGACCGCATTGAAGATCTTCTCCCGCGGGGAGTGCTGATAGCCGATCGTCACCAGCACGCAGTCGTTCTTGCGGTACTTGTGCGACTTGTCGCCGAGGCGGATGGTCGCGGTCTTGCGACCGCGGCGCAGCTGGTCGGCGAACACCGACGAATAGAAATTGAGGACTCGCACGGGCGCCAGCCTACCGATCCGGTGACAAACGCGACAACGCCCGACGAACCATGTCCCGCTCGCCGGGATACGTCAAGGCCACCGCCGCCTCCTCGAGCGGCATCCAACGTGCTTCCTCGATCTCGTGGTCATGGTCCTCGAGGCTCCCCGTGCGGTATTCGAATAGGTAAAACGCCACCCGCTTGTTCCGCCGCCGGCCCCGTCGATCGTAGCTGTACTCGACGTCGCCCAGCTTGTCGATCAGCTCGGCCGTCACGCCGGTCTCCTCCATCACCTCGCGGATGGCCGCGACCTCGTCCGTCTCGCCCGCGTCGAGATGTCCCTTGGGCAGCACAAGCACTCGCCGGCCGCGAGCATCGCGCTTGACCGGGACGACCACGATGACATTGTCGTCGTGGACGACAGCTCCGCCGGCCGAGAGCTCTCGAAAACCATCCGGGCTAGAAGACGTACCGCCCGAGCGCTTCTGCGTCATGAACGGTCAACCTTCCCCGTCCCTGACTAATTATTCCTGCGCGCTCCAGCACGGCGAGGAACCGGCTCGCCGATTCGCGCGACGATCCGGCCAGCTGTGCGAGCTCCGCCTGCGTGATGGTGATCAGCACCTCGCCCTCGCCGTCTCTGCCCGCTTCCGCGCGCGCCGCAGCGACCAACTGAGCCAGCACGGCGGCGACCCGGCTCTGAACGGTCTGGAACGATTGCCGGGCCAGGCGCTCGTTGGTGTCGCGCAACCGCTGTCCGAGGGCGGCGATCAACTTCAGCGATAGGTCAGGGTGTGCGCGCAGCAGCCGGTGCATGTCGGCGCCCAGGATCGCGATTGTCTCGGCGCCCTCGGTTATCTCGACGGTTGCCGATCGCCGCTCGCCGTCGAGCATGGCCATCTCGCCGAAGATGTCGCCGCGCGAGAAGTGCGCGAGCGTGATCGATCGTCCGTCCGGATGCTCGCGGACGGCGCGCGCCTTGCCCGAGCGCATGATGTGACACGTGGTCCCCTCATCACCCTCCTTGAACACGATCTCGCCGGCCTCGAACCGTCGCGGCACCGCCATTTCCGCCACCTGGGCAAGCTCCTCGGGCGCGAGGGTCGAGAAGACCGGCGCGCGTCTGAGCAGCGCGATCGTGTCCTCGTTGCTGGCCGGCATCGGTCCATGCATACCACACGGGCCGCCGCTACGCGCGGGCGCTTGGAGATCAGGCCGTGTCGAGCGCCTGCTCGCGGCGCCGGCGCCTGACGTGGAGCCGACCCACCAGGCCAGGGCGGCGAGGAGGGCGACGGGCAAAAGCGCGGCGATCGTGATCAGGGCGACACCCGCGGCGACGGTCAGCACCGGCCGGCGTCGTGCGCGGCGCGACCGATGCCGAAGGCGCTGCTTCCATGCGAAGCCGGTGGCGGCGCGACCGGGCGTTGATCTCTACCGAAAGCTGACTGAAGCCGACCTGGCGGTTGAGACGGTTGAGTGTCGCCTGGTCGCTCGAGATCGAGGCCTCGGCGTCGTGGATCTGTGCCTGCAAGCTGTCGACCTGCTCCGTGGTGGTCGCGTTTGCCAACTGCCGAGCAGCGACGTCCGGAGGGCCCGCGCGTCGGCCAGCCTCCGCTGCGCCGCCCGTACTGGTCGGTGATGTCCTGGCTGAGTCCGTGCGCGACACCACCTGCGCGTAGTTGAGTGACGACAGGCGGCTCATGGCCTGACCGAGCGAGCCGCTGGGGACGCTCAGCTGGAAGTCGGCGTACCCGCCGGGTCCGCCGGTCTGCGTGACGGTCGAGTTCTCGACGATGCCGCCGAGCGCACCGATCACGTCGTAGACCTGCTGCGCCACGTCGTCGATCCGGCTGGGCGCGGCGGCCAGGTCGAGTTGCGCCGACTGCACGACCTTGCGTCCGGTGGCGGGTGGCTGCAGCGTCGGTGCGGAGGATGACGAGCCCCCCGCGCCGGTGGGCGGGATCGTCGCGGCCTGAGCCTTGGAAGCGCTTGACGCAGACGAGCGGGTCCGCGCGGCCGGTGACCCGCGGACGGGCTGGGGACGCTCGCGGTGGTCGAGGGCGCGCCCCTCGAAGCCGCGCCCCTCGAAGCCGCGCCCCTCGAAGCCGCGCCACGCGAAGCCGCGCCACTCGAAGCCGCGCTCGACGACGACATCGAGGAGGCGCCGTGCGCGCCACCGGCAATCACCACGATCACGGCGATCAGGCCGACCGCCACCGCCAGCGCGCCCCCCATCTGCAAGAGCTCCGACGGCACCCAACCCAGCGCCGGTGCCGGCTGACCGCCGCCGGCGTCGGCGCCGGCGTGAACCGGCGCGCCACTCGCTCGTCCATCGAGCGCGCAAACTCCGGCCGAACCGCGGGCCGCTCGGAGGACAAGAGCAGCGCGATTTCGGCCGTTTCCGCGTACTGTGCATCCACCGGCTCACCGGCCAGCGTTGCATCGATGGCGTCCAAAACGGCGGCGATCTCCGGATCGATCGGTTCGTCGTGGTCAAGTAGTCGCATCGCAGGCCTTCCTGAGCTTCTCCATCGTGCGGTAAAGCAGCGTGCCGGCGTTCGATTCGCTCACTCCGAGCACGCGGGCCAGTTCGGCGTTCGACAGGCCGCCGTGAAACTTGAGCGCGACGATCTCGCGCTCGCGCGCGGGCAACTTGGCGAGCGCCGTCTGGACCGCTGTGCGCCGCAGAGCGACCTCGCCCTCGTCGTCCTCCGCAACGGCCTCGGACGCCTCAGCCGCCTGGGAAGGCTCGCCGGCCAAGGCGGTCACCCGCCGGCGCCGGCGCAGCTCATCGAGCGCGGCGTTGCGGGCGATCCCGAACAGCCACCCCCGCTCCTCACCGCGCCGGCGGTCGAACGTCCGCCGGCGCCGGTAAGCGCGCTCGAAGGCGAGCGCCGTGACATCCTCGGCCGCCGCCGCGTCGCGCAGCAGGGTGAACACGTACGCGTACACATCATCCCGGCTCGAGCGGTACAGAGCCTCGAATCGTGCCCACGTCGTGTTCCCAGAAGCCGATGGCGGCGCGGTCAGTGTTCCGGACACACCCTCACTACGCACGAGGGCATGATCCATCACGTGATGAGTTCTGAGAACAACCTCGGATCGTTGGTGATCACGCCGGTCACGCCCAGCGCCTCCAGCTCCCGCAGCCGTCCGACCTCGTCGACCGTCCACACGTACAGCTCTCCGCCCGCGTCCAGGACCCGTCGCACCAGCCGGGGTGTGACCAGTCGCCAGTGCGCCATGAGCGCGTCGCAGCGTCCGGCCCGTAGCGCTCGCGCCGCGCGCGCCGGCAGCAGCAGCCGAAACGCCTGTAGCGCGATCAGCGCAGGCACCCGCGTCGTCGGTGAGCGAAACGGATCGCGTCGCAGGTTAGGCACCGACCACCCGAGCCTCACCCGCGGCGCCGCGGTGCGAAGCACTGCGAGACTCTCCTCATACTGCGTCGAAATCAGCGCCCGTTCGACCAGCCCCTCGCGCCGTAGCGCGTCGAGCACGCGCAGCTCGTATCCCGGGAGCTTGAGGTCCACGTTCAGCTCAACCCCGGCCAATGGCTCGGAGGCGAAGTACGCGAGCGCCTCCTCCAGAGTGTGCGGCGAGTCGCGAGCCGCGGCGTCCGTCCAATCGTGAGCGAGGATCAAGCGGTCGCCGTGCTCCTCCCGGAGCACGTCGAACTCGATCATGTCGACGTCCGCCGCCACGGCGGCGTCGAAGCTGGCGAAGGTGTTGCCGGGTGCGATCAGACCCGCCCCCTTGTGACCGACCCGCCTCACCTCTGACACCCCGGGCACCAGTACGTCGTGCGGTTGGCATCGCCCTGACCACGCGCAACGATTCGGGCGCCGCATCGGGGGCACGGTCGCCCGACGAGCCCATACACACGCGCCCCAATCGCCCGATGCCCGTACTCAGCCGAGCGCATCATGCGCGGCCGCACGGCGTCGATGATCGCCGCCGCCTCGCGATCGCTCACGTCCTCGACCCGGCGCCACGGATCGACGCCCGCCTCCCAGCACCCCTCGGCCTTCCAGATGTTCCCGACCCCGGCCACATTGCGCTGGTCCAGCAGCGCGTCCCCGATGAACCGCGTCTGATCGTCCGCACGCAACCGGGCCAGGAACCGCGCATGGTCGAACGACGGCGCCAGCACGTCTTCTCCCAGCGCCGCCAGCCGCTGATCGAACCGCGTGCGGCTCTCGGTCATCAGCTCGAGCAGTGGCCCGTCGAATTCCACCACCTCCTGGCCCGCCAACCGGAACACGATCCACGCCCGACGCGGCGAGCGTCCCCAGCGCCGGCCGGGCTGGTACACGCCCCACACGCCGGTCATGCCGAGGTGGGAGTGCAGGACGAGATCCCCTTCGAAGCGCAGGAACAGGTGCTTGCCGTAGGTATCGACGCTGCGTACTACGCGCCCTTCTAGACGTGCCGGCCAGCGGTCGAGCGCGTGGCGCGGCTGGGGGGTCACGATCGCATCGGGGACTCGACCCTCCAGCACCGGGCGTATGCGGTTCGCCGCATAGGCAATCGTGTCACCTTCGGGCACGCTGACCTCGCCGTCAGGCGCTCAAGGTCAGCCGCCGCGGGCCCTGCTGGAACCCGAGCGACACCAGCGCCGGCCCCAGCGGCGAGGTGAGCGCGGATTCGCCGTCGACCTTCTCGAGCGCCAGTCGCCGCAGGCGGCCGGCGTGAACCTGATCGACCAACGCGCCGAGCGCGGCCTCGATGCGCGGATCGCTCCGGGGCACGAGCGTCTGGAGCGCTCGGCCGCTGCGCTCCACGTACAGAACCGGCACGCCGTCCGACAGGACCACGTACGCGCCCGCCACGCGCGCCGGCCGCCGCCCTTCATCGGCGCCCTCGCCGGAGCGCGCCGGCCAGGGTAGCGCCGCGCCGTACGGCTGCGCCGGATCGACCGCCCCGAGAACGACCGGAGCCTCGTCCTCACGGCCCTCGGCACGCAGCCGCTCTACGGCGCCTCCAAGGGCAAACTGCGCGCCGCCCAGTCCTTCGACGAAATACCCGCGACGCGCAACGCCCAACGTCTCGAGCTGCGAGAGCTCCGGGTAGATCCCCGAGAACCCGCCCGGCACCCCCTCCGCGCGCACCTGCTCGCGCGTCAATATCCCGTAGCGCTCGAGCAGCAACTCGGCCAGCGCCCGGCGCCGGCCACTCGGATCGACCGAGGCGCGGAAGAGCGGCTCGGTCAGCGACCAGCGCCCCTGGACCTGCGCGGACGCGCCCGCTCCGCGTCGGCGGGCGGTGAACCGCCCGGGCCGACCGGCCCGGCGCAGCTGATCGCGCTGCGCGCGAGCCAGGGTCAGCCGCGGCGCCCGCAGCGGTGCAAACGCGTCGTTGGTCGCCTCGCCAGCCCAGGCCAAATCCCACAGCGCCTCCTGCAGCTCCTCGGGCGCGAGGTCGACGTCGACCAGCAGATCGGTGAAGAAGCAGGCGCCGGCGGCCAGCCGCGCCCGCAGCGCTTGGTGTGCCGGCGAGTCCAGGACCACCGCGCCGCGCAGGGCAGGCGGCCCCAGCACCGGCAGATCCTCCCGGAAGTAGAGCGCCACCCGGCCCGACGATCGTCCGAGCGCGCCCGCCCCGATCCACACGACCTCGCCCGCCGCGCACAGCTGATCCATCCACGCCGGCGAGTAGGCGCCGGTCCGCCGCGGCAGGACATCCCGCTCCCAGACCTCGGCCGGGAGGGCCAGGCCCTGCAGAGGCACGAGCACCTCGCGCAGACGATCGACGCCGGCGCCGGTCACGGGGTGGCGGTCGACCCCTTGCCAGGCCGGGAGGAACCGCGCCAACGCGCGCGGATCGACGGGCTCGACCTCGCGGCGCAGCACGGCGAGCGACGCCCGCCGCAACCGACGCAGGACCTCCGGGTCGCACCACTCGCGTTCGGTGCCGCCGGGGCGGAGCTCACCGCGAACCACCTCGCCCCCACGCTCGAGCCCGGCCAGGACGGCCGACACGTCCACGCCGTAGCGCGCGCGCAGATCATCGGCCGTGAACGGACCATGCGTGGCGGCGTACCGTCGCGCCAGTCGCGACAGCGCGTCGGGGACATCCTCGAGGAACGCTGCCGGCAAACCGCCGGGCGGCGCTGCGCCCAGCGCGTCCCGGTACAGCCCGGCGTCGGCGGCGTCGATCCACCGCTCCTCGCCGGCGAGGCGAACCTTGATCGCGCGCCGCTCGCGAAGCAGCTCCTCGAGCATCCGGCCGGCATCCAGCCCGGCCACGACCCGCAAGCCGGCCTCTGCCGCCGTCAGATCGCCCACGCTGCGCAGCACGTCGTGCAAGGCGTCCCGGCTTGTCGCCCGGCGCAGGTCCGACACGAACTGGAGGTCGTCCTCGACCTGCGCCAGTGCCCCAGGGTCGATCAGGTCACGCAGTTCTTCCTGGCCGAGAAGCTCGCGCAGCAGTTCGCGATCAAGGGACAGCGCCGCGGCCCGGCGCTCGGCGTTCGGCGTGTCGCCCTCGTACATGTACGTGGCGACATAGTCGAACAGCAGCGAAGAGGCGAACGGCGAGGCGGTTGGCGTCTCCACCTCGATGAGCGAGATCTCGCGGCGGTGCAGCGCCGTCAGAAGCTCCACCAGCCCCGGCACGTCCAGCACGTCACGCAGGCACTCGCGATAAGTCTCGAGCACGATCGGGAACTCGCCGTACTTCTTGGCCACCTCGAGCAAGGACTGCGCCTTCAGCCGTTGCTGCCAGAGGGGCGTGCGCTTACCCGGGCGCGCGCGCGGGATGAGCAGCGCACGAGCCGCGTTCTCGCGGAAGCGGGCACCGAACAGCGCCGACGCGGAGAGCTCCGCGACCACCTGATCCTCCACCTCGTCGGGCTCGAGCATGACCAGGTCGGTCCCCGGCGGATCCTCTGCGTCGGGCAGGTGGACGATGATCCCGTCGTCTGACCAAATCGCGTCGGATTCCAGGCCGAGCGTCTCGCGGATCCGTGCGCTCAACGCGAGCCCCCAGGCAGCGTGGACGCGGCCGCCGAACGGACTCAGAACACACAGCCGCCAGTCCCCGATCTCGTCCCGGAAGCGCTCGACCACGATCGCCCGGTCGGAGGGCACCACCCGCGTCGCCGCCTGCTGCTCGCCGAGGAAGTCCACCAGGTTGACCGCGGCGCGCTCGTCGAGGTCATAGCTGTCCGAGAGCGCCTTCGGGGTCTGCTCGACCGCCCAGCGTGAGAACGCGCCGATCGCCTCACCAAGCTCCTTGGGCCGCCCTATGCCGTCGCCCTTCCAGAACGGGACCGCGCCCGGCAGCCCGGGCGCCGGCGTGACGATCACTCGGTCGCGCCCGATCTCCTCGATTCGCCACGTGCTCGCGCCGAGCAGAAACGTCTGCCCGGGTCGCGCCTCGTAGACCATTTCCTCGTCGAGCTCACCCACGCGCCGGCCGTCGGGCAGCGTGACCGAGTACAGGCCGCGGTCGGGAATCGTTCCCGCGTTGGTGACGGCGAGCTGCCGTGCGCCCGGCCTGGCCCGGATCGTGCCCTTGACCCGGTCCCACACGATCCGCGGCCGGAGCTCGGCGAACTCGGTGCTCGGGTAGCGGCCGTCGAGCATGTCGAGCACGTTCTCGAGCTGAGTCCGGCTGAGTTCGGCATAGGAGTGCGTGCGGGTGATCAGCGCATGCAGCCCGCCTACCGGCACCGGCTCCTCGGCCGGCGCCGCCGCCGCGATGGCCACGATCTGTTGGGCCAGCACGTCGAGCGCGTTGCGGGGCACCACCGTCGTCTCGATCTCCCCGTCGCGCATCCGCCGGGCCACGACCGCGCACTCGAGCAGGTCCGCCCGGAACTTGGGGAAGATCCGCCCGCGGCTGATGTCGCCCACCGAGTGCCCGGCTCGCCCGATGCGCTGCAGCCCGCGAGCGACCGACTTCGGCGACTCCACCTGGATCACCAGGTCGACCGCGCCCATGTCGATCCCCAACTCGAGCGACGACGTAGCCACCAGGCAGGGCAGCTCGCCGGCCTTGAGCATCTCCTCGACCACGAGCCGCTCCTCGCGCGCCAGCGAGCCGTGATGGGCGCGCGCGATCTCGTGCTCGGCCAGCTCGTTCAGTCGCAGCGCCAGCCGCTCGGCTGCGCGCCGGTTGTTGACGAACACGATCGTCGAGCGATGCGCCTGGATCAGCTCGAGCAGCTCGGGGTAGATCGCCGGCCAGATCGACCGGCGGGTCGCCTCGGTACCCCCGGCCAGTGGATCGAGGTCGGGCGCCGGCGTCGCGTCGGGCTCGACCATCGAGTCGACCGGCACCCGGATTTCCAGGTCGAGCTCCTTCCGGATCCCGGTATCGACGATCCGGCAGGTGCGGCTCGGACCGACCAGAAAGCGGCCGATCTCCTCGAGCGGCTTCTGCGTGGCCGACAGCCCGATCCGCTGAACCTCGCGCCCGGCGGCCGCGGTCAGCCGTTCCAAGGTGATAGCCAGGTGCGCGCCGCGCTTGGTCGACGCCACCGCGTGGATCTCGTCGACGATGCACGCCTCGGCGCCGGCAAACAGCTCCTGGGCCCGGCCGGTCAGCATCAGATAGAGCGACTCGGGCGTCGTGATGAGGATGTCGGGCGGCTCGCGCAGCATTGCCTGGCGCTCGCGCTGTGGTGTGTCGCCCGTGCGCACGGCGACTTTCAAGTCCGCGCCGATGCCGCGCAGCGGCACGCGGAGGTTGCGGTCGATGTCGTAGGACAGCGCCTTGAGCGGCGAGACGTAGACCAGGCCGATGTGGTCGCGCCCGCGAGGCCCGTGGCCGATGTGGTCGCGCCCGCGACGCCCGTGGCCGGTGTGGTCGCGCCCGCGACGCCCGTCCCCTCCAATGGTTGGCTGGCTGGCCAGCCGGTCGATCGCCCACAGGAACGCGGCCAGCGTCTTACCGGATCCGGTGGGGGCCGAGATCAGGACATGCTCACCCGACGCGATCGCCGGCCATGCCTGCGCCTGCGCCGGCGTGGGCTCGGTGAACGCGCCGGCGAACCACTCACGAGTTCGGGGACTGAACAACTCGGGCGACACGCACAGCCGAGCGTAGCGAGCGAAAGCCCCTGACCTTCGACATCTAGGACTGGACTTGACCGCAGGCCGCGAATTCCTTCGCCCGCGCGAGCACCTCGTCCATCATCGTCGCGGTCAACTTCCCCGTGAACGTGTTCTGCTGGCTCGGGTGAAAGCAGCCGAGCAGGGTGTACCTCCCGACCTCGGCCGCAGACGCCATGGCCGAACCTGGGCCGCGGGCGCGGGAGCGACTCGCCGAGCGCGCGGAGCGCCCGCAACGCGCCGTCCCAGGCGAAGGACCCGAGCGTCACGATCACGCTGACCGATTCCAGCAGCGAAAGCTCCCGCGCCAGATAGGGGAGGCAGTTGTCGCGCTCTACCGGCAGCGGCCGGTTGGCCGGCGGCGCGCATCGCACGGCTGCGGTGACGTACGCACCGGTCAACCGCAGTCCGTCATCGCGCGCCACCGAGGTCGGCTGGTTCGCGAAGCCGACGCGATACAGCGAGGCGAACAGCCAGTCACCCGATCGGTCGCCGGTGAAGATCCGCCCGGTCCGGTTTCCTCCGTGCGCGGCCGGCGCGAGTCCGAGCAGGAGCACTCGGGCCTTCGGGTCCCCAAAGCCAGGAAGCGGCCGGCCCCAGTAGTCCTCGGAAGCGAACGCCGCGCGCTTCACCCGCGCGACCTCTTCGCGCCACGCGACCAGACGCGGGCAGCGCCGGCACGAAACCACCTCGCGCTCAAGCTCCCGCAGGCCGGTGGCGGTCAAGCCTTCAACGCGCGACCGTAATGCCGCTCGTAGTACTCCCGGTACGCCCCGCTGCGGATCGGGCCCCACCACCAGTCGTTTTCCCGAAACCACTTGACCGTGCGCTCGAGGCCCTCGTCGAAGCGCACCTGCGCGCGCCATCCCAATCCCTGCAGCTTCTCACTGGACAGCGAGTAACGCCGGTCATGTCCCGGCCGGTCGGTCACGAACTCGACCAGCCCGAGGTCAGCACCAGTCAGTTCGATGATCCGATTCACCACGGCCAAGTTGTCGCACTCATCCGGCCCGCCGCAGTTGTAGACCTCTCCGGCCGCTCCATGCAAAAGCGCGTGCCCGATTCCCCGCGCGAAATCCTCCACGAACAGCCAATTGCGCACATTGCCGCCATCCCCATACACCGGCAGCCGATCCCCCGCCAACGCGTTGAGAATCATCAACGGGATCAGCTTCTCCGGATACTGATGCGGCCCGTAGTTGTTCGAGCCACGGCAGATCAATGTCTCCAGGGCGTGGGTGTGAAAGTAGCTCGCGACCAGCAGATCCGCCCCCGTCTTGGTCGCGCTGTACGGGC
This sequence comes from uncultured Solirubrobacterales bacterium, assembly GCA_963719355.1. Taxonomy (GTDB): domain Bacteria; phylum Actinomycetota; class Thermoleophilia; order Solirubrobacterales; family Solirubrobacteraceae; genus Palsa-465. The sequence continues at coordinate 183,822 of CAVRBZ010000004.1, forward strand.
TCGACGGCTGCAGTGGCGAGGACTCGGTGAACGATCCGTCCTCGATCGAGCCGTAGACCTCGTCCGTCGAGACCTGCAGATAGCGCAACCCGCGCTCCCGCGCCGCCTCCAACAGCACGTGCGTGCCCTGCATGTTGGTCACGATGAATCCCTCCGGATCGGCGATCGATCGATCCACATGCGTCTCCGCCGCGAAGTTCACGATCGCGTCGCAACCCGCCACCGCATCAGCAACCGCCAGCGGATCCTCGATCGCCCCCTGCACGAACCGAATGTCGGACTCGACCTCCTGCAGGTTCTCCCGCCGGCCCGCATAGGTCAGCTTGTCCAAGACGGTGATCTGATCGCCCTGGTCGCGCACCCGCAACCGCACGAAGGTCGAACCGATGAACCCGGCGCCACCGCAGACCAAAAGTCTCATTTGGCACTCACTGTCCGAGCGGCGGTCATGTACTCCGAGAGCCCCTGGCGCCAGTGCGGCAGCAGGGGCGCATCGTCACCGCGCTCGCTGCGGAGCGCGCTGTAGGCCGGGCGCATGGCCGGCCGCGGCATCTCGGCTGTCGTGCACCGTTTCACTTCGCTCGTGAGGTCGGCACCGGCCACGACTTCGCGGGCGAACTCGTACCACGAGCAGCTCCCCGCACCCGCCACGTGCAACAGGCCGACCGGGCGCGGCGCCCGCGCACCCAGATCCACTATGGCGGCCGCCAGATGCCCGGTGAACGTGGGGCAGCCGACCTGGTCGGCTACCACCTTCAGCTCGTCGCGCTCGGCCGCCAGCCGGAGGATCGTCGCGGGGAAGCAGGGGCCGCCGGCGCCGAACAGCCACGACGAGCGGACGATCGTGTGCCGAGCGGGCGCCGCCGCGGCCACCGTGCGCTCGCCGGCCAGCTTCGACCGGCCGTAGGCCGACAGCGGCGCGACCTCGTCGGATTCCACGTACGGCGAGCGCTTGGCTCCGTCGAACACGTAGTCGCTCGAGATGTGGATCGTCCACGCCCCAGACGCCGCGGCGGCCCGCGCGACGTTGCCGGCGCCGGCGCCGTTTACCGTCTGCGCCTCATCCGGCGAACGCTCGGCTCCGTCGACGTCCGTCCACGCCGCGCAGTTGAGCACAACCTCGGCTCGCGCCTCACTCAGCGCGTCACCCACCGCACCGGGCTCGGTGATGTCCAGGGCCTCGCGCGAGAACGCCACGACGTCATGGCCGGCCGCTTGTCCCGCAGCGACCAGGTCCTGTCCGAGCATCCCGGTCGCGCCGGTGATCGCGAATCGCATCGCTGCAAGGGTAGAGCGATGCGCGATGATGCCGCCGTGACCTCGACGCCCTCGGTGCTGACCCGCCCGGTCCGCCTGCTGGCCGCGGGCGGCACCATTGCCATGCGCGGCGAACGCGCGGTGCCCGCCCTCGATGCTTCCGAACTGGTTGGGCAGCTCCCCCAGGTGGCGGGCTTCCACCTGCAGGCCGAGAGCGTTCTGTCGCTGCCCGGCGCCCACCTGACCCTCGCCGACGCCCTCGATCTGGCCCATCGCGCCGGAGACGCCGCCGCGCGAGGCGAGGGGGTCGTCCTCACCACCGGCACCGACACGATGGAGGAGGTCGCGCTGGTGTGCGCGCTCACCTACGGCGGCGAGGCCCCGATCGTGATCACCGGCGCCAATCGGCCCGGCAGCGCCCCCGGGGCCGACGGTCCGGCCAACCTGCTCGACGCGATCATGCTGGCCCGCGCACCGGCCGCCGCCGACCTGGGCGTGGTTGTTGCTTTCGGGGGGGAGGTTCACGCCGCCGCCACCGTTCGCAAGGTCGACAGCACGGGACCGGTCGCGTTTGGCTCACCCATCGCCGGCCCGCTCGGACGGATCGTGGAAGGTCGAGTGTGGCTCCACGCCACCCCGCGCCGTCCCGCGCCCCTGGACGTCAAGCGGCTCGAGCACCGCGTCAGCACCGTACCCACCGGGCTGGGCGACGACGGCGCCCTGCTGCGTCACGCGGCGGACAGCGGCGATGGAGTCGTGCTCGTCGCGCTCGGCGCCGGGCACCTGTCGCCGTTGGTGCTGCGCGAATTGCGCAGCGCCGCGGAACATGTGCCGGTCCTCGTGACCTGCCGGCCCGACCGCTCGTCGATGCTGTTCTCCACCTACGGCTTCGAGGGCGCCGAGCGGGACGTGCGCGCCAGCGGGGCGATCTGCGTCCCATTCCTCTCGCCCGCCGCGGCGCGCATCGCGCTCCTGTGCGCCCTCGGCGCCGGTCTGGATCGCGCCGGCATGGCGGACGCGTTCGCGCTGTTCGACGCGCACTGAATGCGGACTGCTGCTGGCCACGGCAACACTTTCCTCACACACCGACCATCGTTCCGAGATAGGCTCGCCGGCATGGCTGAACGAACCAAATACACACCGGGAACCTTTTCCTGGACGGACCTGGCCACCACCGACCAGAACGCCGCCAAGCAGTTCTACGACCAGCTGTTCGGCTGGCAGGCCGTCGACTATCCAATGGACGAGAACACGACCTACTCGATGATGCAGATCGACGGCAAGGACGTGGCCGCGATCGCGCCCCAGCCCCAGCAACAGCGCGACGCCGGCGCGCCACCGGCCTGGAACTCGTACGTCACCGTCGAGAGCGCCGATGCCGCCGCCGAGCGCGCGCAGAAGCTGGGCGCCACCGTCCACGCGCCGGCGTTCGACGTAATGGACGTCGGGCGCATGGCGGTGATCCAGGACCCGCAGGGCGCCTATTTCATGGCCTGGGAGCCCAAGCAGCACATCGGCGCGTCGCTGGTCAACGCGCGCGGCGCGCTCTCCTGGAACGAGCTGGCCACCCGCGATATCGACGCCTCGGCCGCCTTCTACCGCGAGCTGTTCGGCTGGCAGGTCGAGCCGTTCGAGGGCATGGAGATGCCGTACATGACCATCCAGAACCAGGGTCACGGCAACGGCGGCATCCGACCGGCGCAGGAGAACGAGCCGAGCTACTGGCTGGTGTACTTCGGCGCAGACGACGTCGAGGCCGACACAAGCAAGGCCACGGAACTCGGCGCGACCAAGCTCGTCGAACCGATGGACATCGGGGTGGGGCAGATCAGCGTCGTCCAGGACCCGCAGGGCGCGGTGTTCGCGTTGTACGGCGGGCAGTTCGAGGACTGACTGACGGTGGACGCCCGCGCCAACCCGGCGCCACCGCGCCGACGCGTCCTTGGCCAGTCCTAGGCCCGTCCGTACACCGGCACCGCCGCCCCACTGATCGGGCTCGAACCGTCGTCGAGCAGGTGGGCGATCACGCCGGCGATCTCCGCCGGCTTGACCCACCGCTCGTGGTCGGCGTTCGGCATCGACGCACGGTTGGCCGGCGTGTCGATCACGCTGGGCAGAATCGCGTTGCAGCGGATCCCGTCGTTCTTGTACTCGGTCGCCACCGCCTGGGCGAACGCGATCACCGCCGCCTTGGAGGAGATGTAGCCGGCGGCGCCGCTGAACGGCTGGACCGCGGCGCGGGTGCCGACGCAGACGATCGAACCGCCGCCGGCATCGACGAGCCGCGACAGCGTCGCCGCGGTGACCAGGTACGTCGGCCGGAGATTGAGCTCGAACTGCTTTTCGAACTCTTCGATCGAGGTCTCGTGGACGCGTCCGCCGGCGGCGAACCCGCCGACCAGGTTGACCAGGCCACGCAGCGGCGCCTCGCGCGCGCCGGCGCCGCGCGTCACCACCCCGGCCGCCTGCTCCCCGTCGAACAGGTCGGCCTGCACCAGCTCGAGCCCTTCGCGCTCGGGCATCCGCTCGAGCTCGCGCTCCACGACCCACGGCACCACCACCCGCCAGCCGTCGTCGAGCAGCCGCACGACGACGGCGGATCCCAGTCCGCCTGTTCCTCCGGTGACGATCGCGCTGCGCTGCATCGGTGCTGTCCGCGGGCCACTTTATCGTCGTTGCGCCAATGCAAGTGCGGCAATTTGCGGACGGATGCGAGATCGCCCAGGCCCTGCTGGTGCGAAGCGTCGAGCTGCGGGACGAGCACCTCGAGCTGATCCTGGGCGATCGGACCGGAAGCGTGCCGGCGAGCGTGGGACACGGCGCCGGCGAGCCATGCCGCGCCGGTGCGGTGGTGTTCGTGGCCGGAACGCTGTCGGGCGTCCGACTGCTCGTGCACGCCCTCCGCGCGGCTCGCGAGGACGAATATGCGCCCGAAGATCTCTACGACGGCCCGGCGCGCGAGCTCCGCCAGATGGAGAGCGATCTGCGCGAGCTGCTCGCCACCGTCCAGAACCCACACCTGCGGCACCTGATGAGCGCGGTGTTCGCCGACACCTGGGCCGGCTACCGCGACGCGCCGGCGGCCAAGCGCTACCACCAGGCCTACCGCCACGGCCTGCTCGAGCATTCGCTGAGCGTCGCGCAGGCGGTCGGCGCGATCTCCGCCACCTTCCCGGGCATCGACCGCGACGTCGCTGTAACGGGCGCTCTCCTGCACGACATCGGCAAGCTCGACGCCTACGAATGGGGCGCCGGCGCGATCTCGATGTCCGACCAGGGCCGCCTGCACGGCGAGATCTCGCTCGGCTACTACCGGGTGCGGCGCACGATCGAGCGCCTCGAGGGCTTCCCGCCGGAGCTGGCTCAGGCTGTGCTGCACATCATCCTGAGCCACCACGGGTCCCTCGCGCACGGTAGCCCGGTCGTCCCCTGCACGCGCGAGGCCACCCTGGTCCACATGATCGACAACCTCGGGGGCAAGCTCGGGAGCTTTGACCGGCTCGAGAAGGAGCTGCCGGCCGGGGAGCAGTGGTCGGCCTACGACAAGGCGCTCGGTGGCGGGGCGTACTTCGCGCCGCGGGCCGGCGTCGAGCGCGAAGCGGCCTGACACGCCCCGGCAACGGCGCGTTCCATCTCGGTCGCAAAAGGCCGCAAATAGCGTTCCGGTCTCCTGGTCCGGGGGCGTCGCCGCAGCCGCCCAACTACAGTTGCGAAGGGCATGGCCAAGGACACCGAGAAGCTGATCCGCCAGCTGTCCCTGATCTCCTATTTGATGGCGGAAAGGCGTCCGGTCACGGCCCAGGAGATCCGGCGCGACGTCGAGGGCTACAGCGCCATGAACGAGGACGCGTTCGCGCGCCGCTTCTACGCCGACCGCTCTGAGCTCGAGGCGCTGCGGATCTACCTGTCGATCGAGAAGCCGGTCGATGGGCAGGTCGAGCAGGAGACCTACTCGTTGGCGCCCGAGAACTTCCACCTGCCCCCGATCGAGTTCACCGACCAGGAGCTGGCCGCGCTGCACACCGCGCTGCAGCTGCTCGACGGCGAGTTCGCCTACGCCGAGCCGCTCCGGCTGGCCCTGCAACAGATCTCCTGGGGCCGCCCGAGCCCGCTGAACTCGCCCGAGCAGCACACGGTCGCGCTCGGCATCACCGGCTCGGCCGGCGGCCACGACCTTTCCCATCGTCTGGCCAAGATCGAGACCGCGATCTTTCGCCGCAAGACGATCGTGTTCGACTACTACACGATGGAGCGCGACGAGCGCGGGACACGGCGCGTCGACCCCTACCAGCTCCTGTTCCAGGGCGGGCAGTTCTACCTGGTCGGCTACGCGCACGAGCGCAAGGCGATTCGGGTCTTCCGCCTCTCGCGGATCCGCGGCAAGGTCGGCTACGCGACCAAGGCCGAGCACGACTTCCAGCGCCCCGCCGACTTCGACCCGCGCGCCTACGCCGGCCGGATCGACTGGCAGTTCGGCGATCCCGTGGGCACGGCGGAGGTGTGGATCGGGCGCCGGATCGCCTGGCAGATCGAGCGCCACTTCGGCCGCTACGGCGAGATGCGGCCCGGGAGCGAGGACGACGGCGACCGCGTGTTCCTCACCCCGTACGCCAACACCCGGCTGCTCATCGCCTGGGTGCTCGGGCTGGGCGAGCACGCTCGCATCATCGCCCCTCCCGAGCTGGCCGAGGAGATGCGCGAACGCGTCGAACTGCTGACCCGGCGCCACACCGGTGAGCCGCAGATCGCGGTGGCGGTGACCGACGCGGAGCGCGCCGCCGCCGACGGCAGCGGTCCGGGTGCCGAGACGAACGGCCATCACCCCGACGGTGCGATTCGGCCCGAGCGTTTCGCTCGGCTGGTGACGCTCGCCAGCATCCTGATCGACGCCGGGCGCGCTGGCCGCCGGATCGACGCGCGCGAGCTCCGCCACAGCCTCAAAGTGTCCGATCAGGAGCTCCGCGAAGACATCTCCGTGCTCAACCTGGTCAACTTCGGCGCCGGCACCTACGTGCTGTACGCCGAACTCGGCGACGACGGGATGATCGACGTCGAGCCTGAGCCCTACGGCGACTCGTTTGCCCGGCCGGCCCGCCTACTGCCGGTCGAGGCCAAGGCGCTGGTGGCCGCAATCGACCTGATCGGCGAGCACATCCCCGAAGGATCGCTCGCCTCGGTGCGCGAGAAGGTCGTCGCCGCGCTGGGCGAGGACCCCGTGCACGAAGGGCTCCAGATCGCCGCGCCGGGTGGCGACGACGCCGAGATCGCGGCCGTGGTCTCGAGCGCCATCGCGCAGCGGCGCATGCTGTCGTTCGAGTACTACAAGGAGAACGAGGACGAGTTCTCGACCCGGACGGTCGAGCCGTACGCGCTGATCAACGGGCGCGAGGGGTGGTACGTGGCCGCCTTCGATCCCTCGCGCGACGACGTCCGCCACTTCCGCCTCGATCGCTTCAAGTCCGCCGCCGTGATCGACGTGTCGTTCGAGCCGCGGCCCGACGTCGATCCCGCCGCCGACGTCGACGGCTGGCCGCGAACCGGGGAGGTGCCCGCCTCGCGCCGCGCACGCGTGTGGATCTCGCCCGACCGGGCTCGCTGGGCCCGTGAGGAGCGCACGGTCACGGCGGAACTCGAGGATGGGGCGGTGGTGGTCGAGCGCGGCTTCGCCAGCATGCGCTATCTCGTGCGCGACGTGCTCAAGGAGGCGGGCGACGCGGTCGTCCTCGAGCCTGACGACGCGCGCGCCGCCGTGCGCGAAGCGGCCGAGGCGACCAGAGCGGCCATCGCGCCGGTCACCGCGGCCTGAACAGCCCCCTGCCCGCGCCGGCCCTCCCACTGCGGGGCTCTCCCGCCGCTCGCTACCCTCCGCGCCGATGCAGTCCCTCAAGGGCCTGATCCTGTCCGGCGGCAAGGGCACGCGCCTTCGCCCAATCACTCACACCAGCGCCAAGCAACTGGTCCCGGTGGCGAACAAGCCCGTGCTGTTCTACGCGATCGAGGCGATGGCGCAGGTCGGCATCGACGAGGTGGGGATCATCATTGCGCCCGAAACGGGCGCTGAGGTTCGCCATGCCGCCGGCGACGGTTCCCGCTTCGGGGTGCGCCTGACCTACATCCTGCAGGACGAGCCAGCCGGGTTGGCCCATGCCGCGCTGACCGCCGAGCCGTTCCTGGGCGACTCGCCGTTTGTCATGTACCTGGGCGACAACCTGCTCCAGGGCGGCATCGGAGATCTGGTGGCCGCGTTCACCGAGCACGAGCCGGACGCACTGATCCTGCTCACCCCGGTCGCCGACCCGGAGAACTACGGCGTCGCGGAATTGTCCGATGGCGCGGTGGTGCGTCTCGTCGAGAAGCCCAACGAGCCGCGCACGGATCTGGCGCTGGTCGGCGTGTACATGTTCACCTCGTGCGTCCATGACGCGGCGCGCGCGATCGAGCCCTCGGCGCGCGGCGAGCTCGAGATCACTGACGCGATCCAGCGCCTGGTCGACGATGGCCGGCGCGTCGAGCCGCACGTCGTCAAGGGCTGGTGGAAGGACACCGGGCGCCTGGACGACATGCTCGCCGCCAACCGGCTCGTGCTGGACACCATCCAGACCCGGCTCGAGGGCGAGTTGATCGACTCACAGGTCGACGGACGGGTGGTGATCGAGCCCGGCGCGCGGCTCGAGCGCTCGGCGGTGCGCGGGCCAGCCATCATCGGCGCCGGCGCGCGGCTCACCGACTGCTACGTGGGGCCGTACACGGCCGTGGGCGAGGGATGCGAGATCTCAAGCGCCGAGGTCGAGCATTCGATCCTGCTCTCCGGATCCGTCGTACGCGACCTCGGACGGATGGAGTCCTCGCTGCTCGGCCGCAATGTCAAGGTCGGCCGCGACCGGCGTCAGCCGCGCGCCTACCGGTTCATGGTCGGCGACAACTCGGAGATCGGCATCGCGTAAGCCGCTCTGCCACGTCCGCCTACCGCTCGACACCTGAACCGAGTAGCCGGCCGCGTGCCCTACCCGTAAGCCTGCCGCAGCTCGTCGAGCGCGGCGCGCAGCGAGGCTACCTCGCCCTCGAGGGCAGCGACCCGCTCGGCGAGGCTTCCGTTCCCGGCAGCCGCCGACTCCGCCTGAGCTTGCCAAGCGCTCGGTTGCGGCGGCGGCGCTGCCGCCGGGACCTGCAGCGCGCCCGCCGGCGCCTGGAACGCGCCCGCCGGCGCCTGGGCCGGCGTCGCGCCCGCGCCACCCCCGGTGCCACCGAGCAGGTGCTCGAAACGGTCCTCCTTCTGGCCGGGCTGGCGTCCGAGCCGCTGCCCGTAGCCGCGGTCGCTTAGCACGTCGAGCACCCGCTCCACATCGGCCAACGACGCGAGCGGCGCCATTCGCTCGGTGCGCGCCTTCAGCTCGCCCGGCGTCTGCGGTCCGCGCAGCAGGAGCACCGCGAGGACCGCGAGCTCCTCGCGGTCCAGCCCGAGCGACTCCTCCGCGAGGTGACGGTATTTGATGGCACGGCTGCCGTGGCCGCTGGCCAGCCGGGCCAACCCGTACAGCGACAGGCGCTGCGCCGCCTCCCTGACGGTAGTCTCGTCGTAGTCGGTGACCGGGTCGCGGTTGGTCGACTGGTTACACGCCAGCCGCAGCGCGTTCAGCGACAGCGGGTACTGGTCCGGTGTGGTCCAGCGCTTCTCGATCAGGCACCCCAACACCCGCTGTTCCGGCGGGGTAAGCTCGGCGAGATGCATTGGCGCGAGCATAACCCCGCGAGCGCCTGAGATGGACCTCGCCGGCACCGCGCTGAGTCGCAACGTGCTAGACGAGCTGGTGAAGGCGCGCGACGTTCATCCGGTCCGCCAGGTGGCGCTGGACGACGCCTGGTCGGCGCTTCGTCTCCGCCCGGCCTGAACCAAGCCGGCGCCATGGTAAGCACCGACGAAGCCCGCCGGCTCGCCCTCTCCCTCCCCGAGAGCATCGAGCGGGATCACCACGGCCGCCCGTCGTTCCGTGTCGCCGGCCGCATCTTCGCCACGCTCTGGGACCAGGATCACATGAACGTGATGCTCGACGAGCCGGGCATTCGCACAGCGGTTCATGCTCACCCCGCGGTCTGCGCCGAGGTGATGTGGGGCAAGCGGCTGGCCGCCGTCCGCGTCACGCTGGCCGCGGCCGGCCCGGAACTGCTGGCCGACCTCCTGACCGACGCGTGGGAGGGCAAGGCGCCGGCGCGCCTGGCGCGGCGCCGCTCTTGACCCATACCGCGCGTGTTCCTCCTCTCGCGGTGATCGCCGCCGGCAGCCGAGCGGTGCTTCACTAGCCGCATGCCGGCTTCCGGGCCCAACGGCCGAGTTCGCGCGGTCGTGTTCGACCTCGGCGGCGTGCTGCTCGACTGGAACCCCCGCCACCTGTACCGCAAGCTGTTCGACGACGAAGGGGACATGGAGTGGTTTCTGTCCGAAGTGTGCACGCTCGAGTGGCACCACGCCCACGACCTGGGCGTGCCATCCGAGGAGACCTCCCCGCCGCTGATCGCCGCCCACCCCGAGCGCGCCGAGATGATCCGGGCCTGGACTGAGCGCAGCGAGGAGATGCTGGCCGGGCCGATCGACGACAGTGTCGAGATCCTGCGCCTGCTGAAGGCCGCCGGCGTGCCGGTCTACGCGCTCACCAATATGGAGACGTGGACGTATCCCGGCCGCCGCGAGCGCTACCCGTTCCTGCGCTGGTTCGACGGGACCATCGTCTCCGGCTTCGAGGGCGTGGCCAAGCCGGATCCCCGGATCTTCGAGCTGCTCCTCGACCGGTTCGCGCTCACGGCGGCAACCACGCTACTGATCGACGACTCCAACACCAACGTGCAGGCCGCGCGCGCGGCCGGGATCCAGGCCATCGAGTTCGAGTCGCCGGCGAGCCTGCGCCGCCAACTCGAAAACGCCGGCCTGCTCGACGGGCGCGCCGGCTAGCAGCCCCGCGGGCCGCCCAGCTACCCTCGCGTCACCCGGCGAACTCAGCGTGACAACTCCGAACAAAATCAGCCTCGGATCTGGGCGGCGCCACTAACGTAGACCCGGATGGGCGCGCAGCAGCACGAGACGATCTTCACGATGGAAGCCACCCCGGTGAAGTTCGGCCGGGGCGCCTCGGGCGAGGCGGGATGGGAGCTGCGGCGACTGGGCGTGCGGCGGGCGATGCTCGTCACCGATCCCGGCGTCGCGGCAATCGGCTATCCGGAGAAGATCAAGACGGCGATCGAGGCCGAGGGGATCGAGGTCGTGCTGTACGACCGCGCCCGGGTCGAGCCGACGATCGAGTCCTTCCAGGACGCGGTCGACTATGCGCTCGAGCACGGGGTGGACGGGTTCGTCTCGGTGGGTGGCGGCTCGAGCATCGACACCGCCAAAGCGGCAAATCTCGTCTGCACCCATCCCGCGCCGGTGATCGACTACGTCAACCCGCCGGTCGGTCAGGGACGCAAGCCGCCGGCGCCGCTGGGGCCGCACCTGGCCATTCCCACCACCTCCGGAACGGGCTCGGAGGCGACCACGGTGGCGGTGCTCGACATTCCCGACCTACACCTCAAGACCGGGATCTCCCACCGCTACCTGCGCCCGACGCAGGCGATCGTCGACCCGGAGCTGACCCGCTCGCTGCCGGCCGAGGTGACCTCCTCGACGGGGCTTGACGTCGTCTGCCACGCCGCCGAATCGTTCCTGTCCAAGCCGTTTGACACGAGAGAGCGTCCGGGTTCGCCCGACGATCGACCGCCGTACCAGGGGTCCAATCCGGTGGCGGACGTGTGGTCGGCCAAGGCGCTCGAGTACGGAGGCCGTTACCTGCGGCGCGCCGTGGCCGACGACGAGGACCTGGAGGCGCGCGGGTTCATGATGCTCGCCGCCACGATGGCCGGCGTCGGCTTCGGCTCCGCCGGCGTGCACATACCGCACTCGTGCGCCTATCCGATCGCGTCGGTCAGGCACGCCTACCAGCCTGCCGGCTATCCCGACGACCATCCGTTCGTGCCCCACGGACACTCGGTGATCGTCACCTCGCCCGCCGCCTTCCGCTTCACCTATGACGCGATGCCCGAGCGTCACCACAAGGTGGCCGAGCTGCTGGCCGGCGAACCGATCCGCGATCCCGGCCCCGACACGCTCCCGAACCTGCTCCGCGAGCTCATGCGGGACGTGCACGCGCCGCGCGGCGTGGCCGAGCTCGGCTACGGCGAGGACGACATCCCCGACCTGGTAGCGGGCGCGTTCAAGCAGGAGCGCCTGCTGGCGGTGGCGCCCAAACCCGTGACCGAGCAGGACGTCCGCCACATCATCGCCGCGTCGATGACGAACTGGTGAGCGCGGACTCAGAGCGCCCGGCTTCAGTCCTCCTCGTCCCAGTTCCGGGCACGCGGGTCCTTGCCGCCGACGAGGTCCACGAACCGCCGCCATGGGCTCGGTCTCACCCCCGGCTCATCGACCCGCCAGGCCGGTGCTCCGCCCCCTGACTCGGGCAGCGCTGCCGCCGCGGCGCGATCGATTCGGAGATCGACGCCGCGCTCGTGCAGGGAGGCCACCTCGTCGGCTGGCAGGAAGCGCGCGCCCGCCGCGGTGTTGAGCACGATTCCGTGGAAAATGTCTTCCTCAGGAGCGGCAACCACGTGCGCGACGGTGCCAACCTGCTCACCGCCGGACGCGTACACCGGCACCCCCGGCTCGAGCACCTCGTAGGCGATCGGCAACCCCTCATCCATGACCGCGGACACTAGCGCGCCCATGACACGCGTGGGGGTCGTGGGCCATGTCGAGTGGGTCGACTTCCTCCCGGTGCCGCGCTTTCCGCGCCGGGGGGAGGTAATCCACGCGGAGGGGGGGTTCCTGCGCGCCGGCGGAGGCGGCGGGGTGGCGGCGGCGGTCCTGGCCCAGCTCGGCGCCGAGGTCGACTTCTTCTGTGCGCTGGGCGACGACGTGGCCGGTCACGCCGCGCTCGCCCAACTCGAGGACCGCGGCGTGCGCGTACACGTCGCCTGGCGCGAGCGGCCTACGCGGAGGGCGGTCACGCTGCTCGAGCCGGGCGGCGAGCGCACGATCGTCACGATCGGTGGGCGGCTCGAGCCTCACGGATCCGACGAGCTCGAGTGGGAGCGCCTTCGCGAGGCAGAGTCGGTGTACTTCACCGCCGGCGACGGGGGCGCGCTCGCCCACGCGCGCCGGGCACGGATCGTCGTGGCGTCCCCGCGGGCACGGACCGTCCTTGACACGAACACCGTCGATGCGCTCGTGTTCAGCGAGTCAGACCGCGACGAGAGCGAGTGGGCGGAGCGGGCCGCGGCACACGCCCGGCTGCTCGTCGCCACCGAGGGAGAGCGCGGCGGACGATGGTGGGGCGAGTCGCATGGACGCTGGGTGGCGGTGCCGCTGCCCGGCCCGGCCCGCGACTCCTACGGCTGTGGCGATTCGTTCGCGGCAGCCTTCACGCTCGGGCTGGGCCGTGGTGACTCGGTCGACGAAGCCGCAGCCCTCGGCGCCGAGGCCGGCGCTCGTGCCCTGACGCGCGTCGGCGCGCCCTGATCGTCGGGACTCCTGGGACGGCCGCTCTCGGCCAGGTCGCCGAGGCGCGGGGCACATGCGCTGCGGCGTCAATGCCCTCGCAGACGCCGTGCTCTCAGTGACCAGCACTCCTCGTCGATCCGAGCACATTGGTCGCGGCGCGCTGGCGGCGGTGCGGGAGCGCAGCTGGGAGGCTGCACTCGACCGGCTCGCCACCGCCTATCGCATCGCGCTCGCCGCCGGCGGCAATCAGCAGCCCGAGCGCGACGTCGCATAGCGATCAGAAGGCGCCGTAGCCATCGCCGCCGTAGCCGTATCCGCCACCCCCCGGATAGCCGCCATAGCCATCGCCACTGCCCGGATAGCCGCCATAGCCATACCCGCCGTCGGCGCCGGGATAGCCGCCATCGCCGTCGCCGCCGCCGCCGCCGTAGTCGCCCGAGCCGCCGGACGATGATCCGCTACTCGCTGACTGCTGGACCGAGACCGAGAACGCCGAGCCGTCAGACGACAGCCCGGACGGGCTTGCGCCGGCGCTCGATGAGCCGGCGCCGAGACTGACGTCGGTGCTGCCGCCGCTGCCGAGGACGATCGGGCTGGCGGTCCAGTTCGGATCGTTGATCGTGCCGGTGTGACCGTCCGCGGTCGCCGTGGCGCTCGTGAACTGGACGCTGCCGAAGTCGGTCAGCGGAAGCGGCTGGCAGGAGCCCGAGCCGTCGCATGACGACGGCGCTTCCGCGATCCATTCCGCGCTCGAGGAGTCGGGTCCCTCCATCTGGAGCGTCTTCGTCGTCGACTGGCCCGTGGTCTGATCCGACAGTGACACAGTCACGTTGGACCCGCTCACGCCCACCTTGGCGGCGATCTTGTCACCAGGATGGATCGCCAGGTCGAGGCGCACGGGGGCTGCCGGGACGAGTTCGTACCACGCGTAGTAATCGGTGCCGCCGTCGGCGGTGCAGTCAGCCTGCGTCCCCGTCTGCTCGAGCGCGCCGGATCCGTTGCCCGATCCGCCGAGGCCCACCCAGAACGCGGAGTACGTCTGACCCGAGCTGCACTTGGCCGTAGGCTCGACCCAGCTCCCGGAAACGCTTGAGAACTGCGTGTCCGACGATGACCCGCCGGCGACGTAACCGGCCCAGTTCTGGCTCACCTGCTCCTGCGAGGCGGCGTCGGCAGAGGCCGGGCCCGCCGATAGCCCCGTGACCGCGGCGGTGGCGGCGAGAGTGGCGAAAAGATGTCGATAGCTCATGACGCTCACTCTCGGGCGCCGAACGAAGAGTCGCTTGGCAACTGACGAAGAGCCTTCTATGGACTTGCGAAGAGCCGCTTAAGCGCCGGCCGGTGCCGATGACCGACGGTCCGTGTTCTCGCGCCATCCCCTCACGGCGGGCCGGCCCCGACAGGAGCCCGACGGCGGCTGCCGAAACTCCTGGCGTGAGCACCGGCCGGCTCGAGGCGTTCTCCGACGGCGTGATCGCGGTGGCGATCACGCTGCTCGTGCTGGGCATCGATCTGCCCCACCTCAACCCGGGCGAGACCCTCGCTCATGGCCTCGCCAACCAATGGCAGTTCTACGCCGCCTACGTGACCTCGTTCCTGACCATCGGGATCATTTGGGTCAACCACCACGTGATGATCGGCCGCCTGCGCGAGACCGACCACGCGATCCTGTTCCTCAACCTCCTCCTCCTGATGAGCATCGCCGTGCTTCCGTTCGCCACCAAGCTCATGGCGGCGTATCTGAGGGAGAGCAGCGGCCAGCATCTGGCCGCGGCGATCTACGGCGGCGCCTTCCTCGTGATGGCCGTGTTCTTCGCGACGCTCAACGCGCACATCCTGCTCGTCAAGCACGGGATGCTGGCGCAACCCCTGTCGCTCGAACGACGCCGCCAGATCCTGAGCCGTAGCGTCAGCGGAGTCGTGCCGTACGCCATCGCGACCGCCCTCGCCGCAGTGTCGTCCTACGCCACCCTGATCATCTGCGGCGCAATCGCCGTCTTCTACGCGTTCCCGATCGGCAGCGGCGGCACCGGGCAGGCTTAGCTCCGCCACCAGGCGCCCAGCACCCGCCGCCAGTTCCCCCAGGCGATCCGCCCCAGCTCCTCATCATCGAAGCCAGCACCGCGAAGCGCCTCGAGCAGCCGCGGCGTGCCCGCCACGTCGCCCAGCTCCGCCGGGATCGTGGCCCCGTCATAGTCAGATCCAAGCGCCACATGAGCCACCCCGATCCGATCCGCGACATACCGCGCGTGCTGGGCGACCAACGCGAGCGGGGCAGCGGGATCGTCGGCGAAGTCGGACCTCAAGAACGCCACCGCGAACACGATTCCGATCAGGCCGCCGGACGCTCCGACGGCGTCGATCTGAGCGTCGGTCAGGTTGCGAGACGTCCGGCACAGCGCGTGCACCGCCGAGTGGCTGGCCACGAGCGGCCCGAGATCGAGGCGCGCCACGTCCCAGAACCCCGCCTCGTTGAGATGGCTGAGGTCGACCACGATCCCCAGCTGGGCGCACCGGCGCACGAGCCTCCGGCCGGCGTCGGTCAAGCCCGGACCGGTGTCGGGAGACGACGGCGAGATGAACGGCACCCCGTGACCGAACGCGTTGGGCCGGCTCCACACCGGGCCGAGCGAGCGCAAGCCGGCCTCGTGCCAGAGATCCAGCGCCTCGAGCCCGGGGTCGATCGCCTCCGCTCCCTCCAGATGAAGCACCGCCACGGGCGGCCCATCATCCGCCAACGCCCGGTCGAGATCACCGATCTCTCGCGCCACCCGGACCGCTCCTGACCGCTCGAGCGCCAGCAGCCGCCCGGCCACGGTGGTGGCGTAGGCCGCGGCGAAGCCATGCTCGACGGAACGCGCCGGCAGGACCTCAGTCACCCCGTCCTCGCGCGGTACGAGCTCCCAGTCGTCCCCGCCAGGTGAGGGCGTGAACACGGCGAAGATGCCGCCTCGCACTCCGCCCGCCCGCATGCGCGGAAGATCGAGATGGCCGCCGGAGCGGCCGGAGACCAGCCGGGCATGATCGTCGCGCGTCAGGGCATCGTTGTGCCCGTCGAACACCGCCGGCACGGCGCCTACTCGGAGACGGTCACTGGAAGATCGACCGCCGGCAGCCCGTCGATGCTGACCGAGTTGTGCTTTTGCTCGTACTCGCGCAGCGCCTCAGGCCCGCCGACCCGCACCTTCTTGGCCGCCCAGAGGTCCAGGTGCTCGCGGCCGCTTTGGTAGCTCATCAGCGGCACCCCGTAGCCGCACGAGTCGGCGATGCGATCCAGCTCCACGATGACGATCGCCCGGCGCGTCGCGGGCACGCCGGGCTGTGGGAAGCCATGCGCCTGCAGCAGCCCTTCGAAGCGGGGATCCGAAGCCACCACGACTTCGCCCCGGCCGTGCAGCCGCACGACCCGAGGCGGTCCCTCGAACGCGCACAGCATGATCACGATGCGGGCGTTCTCGCGTATGTGGGCGATCGTCTCCGCGCCGCTCCCGAGCAAATCCAGGTAGGCCACGGTGCGGGGACCGAGGACCCGCAGCGCGCCGACTGGGCCCTTGGGCGATACGTTCACGTGGCCGTCGGCATTCAGCGGCGCCGTGCCCACGAAGAACACCGGTTGGGCCGCGATCCAGCGCTCGAGCCGCTCGTCGATGCCGTCGAACACCTTTCCCACGCCCTGAACGGTAACGATCAGGGCTCGTGGACCGGGCCGCAGGTCCTGCGGACGGCTTACGGACGAGCCCACCAGTGGGCCTCACCTCAACGTTCCACCCACTAGCATCGCCGCGTGACCGCAACCGCGTCGCCGGGACTCGAGCGCGACCTCAAAGCTCTTCTCGGCCCCGAGGCCATCCTCCCGGGGACCACGCGCGCGTACCTGAGCGACGCGACCGAGAGCCGGAACCTGCGCGGTCGGGCCGACGCGGTCGCCCTTCCCGGCGATGCACAACAGGTGGCCACGCTTACCGGCTGGTGCTACGAGCACGACGTCCCAATCATTCCCCGCGGCGGCGGGACGGGCTTCACCGGCGGAGCGGTCCCGCTCGCCGGGGGGCTGGTCCTGAGTCTCGAGCGTGTGAAACAGACCAGGAGTGTCGATCCGGGCTTCTGGCGCGCTGAGGTCGAAGCGGGGGTGATCACTGCCGACCTGCGCCGCCGCGCCCGCGAGAACGGGCTGTTCTTCCCGCCCGATCCGGGCTCGGCCGAGCAGTCCCAGCTCGGGGGCAACATCGCCACCAACGCCGGCGGCCCGCACGCGTTCAAGTACGGCGTGACCGGCGCCTGGATAACCGGCCTCGAGGTGGTGCTCGCCCCGGGCGAGTTGGTCACGCTCGGCGGACCGATCCGCAAGGACGTCGCCGGTTATGACCTGGGGTCCCTGCTCATCGGCTCGGAGGGGACGCTGGGGATCATCACCGCGGCATGGGTGAAGCTGATCCCCGCTCCGGAGGCGGCGCTGCCGCTGGCTGCCGTCTACGAGAACACCGAAACGGGCTGCGCCGCGATCGAGGCCGTGCTCGCCAGCGGCGTCATCCCCGCGGCGCTCGAGTACCTCGACGCCGGCGCCGTCCAGGCCACCCGCGGCGCGTTCCCCGTCGATCTACCCGATCACGCCCGCTTCATGGTGATCGTCGACGCCGACGGCACGGCGGAGGAGGCCGCCCGGGTCCACTCGGAGCTGACCGAGACGCTGATCGAGAACGCGCTCCTCGTCCACGCCCCCACCGACCGCAGGGAGATCGACGCCCTGTGGCGCTGGCGCGACGGCGCGTCGCACGCCGTCACCGCCCAGCGCGGCGGCAAGGTGAGCGAGGACATCGTCGTCCCGATCGACCGGCTGGCGGAGGCGATCGACGAGACCGTGGAGATCGGGCGCCGGCACGATCTGCCCGCCTGTAGCTGGGGCCACGCGGGCGACGGCAACCTCCACTCCACGTTCATGATCGATCTCGACGATCCGGCCGAGCTTGAGCGCGCCGAGAAAGCGGCGGACGATCTGTTCGCGCTTGCCGCCAAGCTAAACGGTTCGGTCTCCGGCGAGCACGGCGTGGGGCTGCTCAAGAACGGTCAGCTGGCACGCTACTGGGAGCCGCCAGCCATCGCCACGCACGAGGCGATCAAGCGGGTCTTCGACCCCAAAGGCCTGCTCAACCCCGGCAAGAAGCTCGCCCGGACCTGACTGACCCGCCGCCGGCGCCCACGTCGTCGCGGACAGGCGTCAGAGATGCAGCCGGTGGGCCACCGCCGCGGCCTGGGTCCGGCTGCGCACGCCGAGCTTGCTGAGGATCCGTGACACGTGCACGCTGGCCGTCTTCTCGGCCATGAACAGCGCGGCCCCGATCTGTCGGTTGGTGGCGCCCTCGGCGACCAGCGCGAGGACCTGGCGCTCTCGGTCGGTCAGCCCGAACGGATCCTCGCCCCCGCCGTTCGAGCCGGCCGCGACAGGTTCGCCGGTCTGCGCGGCGGTGGCACCGTCGCCGCTCGCCTTGCCGCCGGCCCGGAGGTCAAGCCGAGCGCGCTGCGCCAGCGTGGTTAGCTCCTCGGCCAGCCACCGCGCGCCGAGCCTCCGCGCCACCTCGAGCCCGGTCCGCCCGGCCTCCGCCGCGGCCGCCCGGTCGCCGACGTCCACGTGCGCCTCGGTGGCGCGCCACAGCGCCAGCGCGCGCTGGAAGGGACGGGTGATCGCGTCCCACTCGCGGGCCGCCGCGACCCACAGCTTTGCGTCACTCCGGCCCCGGGCCCGGGCAAGCTCGGCCGCTCCCACCGCCTTCCAGGCGCTCTCCACGGGGCCGCCTTCGGTTGCCGCCGCGCGCAAACGCTGCATGTGGATACGCGCTCTGGCGAGCGCATCGCGCTCGTCCGCTCGCTCGCGCAGGTCCCGCGCGCGCTGCGCGATGTCCGCCTCAACGCGCAATCCGGCGGCCGTCACGCGCGCGATCCGGCTGACGTCGTCGGTGCAGATCTCGATCCGGTCGAGCGCGGCGGCCACGGCGGCGCGGGCGCCCGTCAGGTCGCGGCGGCGCCGCAGACACTCGGCCTTCAGCGTCCCGAACGCCCCTATCCACTGTGGCTCGGCCGAGCGGGCAACGAGCGGCTCGAGCTCCTCGAGCCGTCCCGCGGCATGCTCGTCTTCACCGATGCCGAGCGCCAGCTCGATCTCGCGCAGTCGCCGGAAGATCAGCTGCGTGCCGGAGGGCTGGGTCGCCGTGCGGTCCAGGTATTCCCGCGCGCTCTCCCAGTCGCCCGCCTCGAACGACAGGTCGGAAACCGTGAGCATCATCCAGTCGCGCACCCGAGCCCCGCGCGCGCGGACGGTGGCGAGTCCCTCCTTGGCTGTGTCGAGCCCTTCGCCCGAACGCCCGGCCAGGCTGAGGGCCTCTGCGAGGTTCGAATACGCGCCCTCCATGCGCTTGAAGTCGTCGTCGTCGCGCGCGATCTCGATCGCCCGGCGCAGGCATGAGATGCCCTCGTCGACATCGCCGAGCATGATCTGCGACATCCCGAGCGTGTTGACGATCTCGCTCTCCGAGGCCCGGTCGCCCGCGGCCAGCGCCGCCTTGAGGGCTACCTTCCCTTCCTTGAGCGCCTCGCGATAGCGCCCGCGCAGGTGCCGGATCCGCGCCAGCCAGGCCAGGAGTGAGGCTCGCTCAGGAGTGACCTCCTCGGGCGGGAGCAAGGCGAGCGCCCGCTGCGCGGTCTCCATCGCCTCGGCCCCGCGGTTGAGCGTCCATTGGGTACGCGAGAGGTCGTCGAGCAGTCCGGAATAGCGTCGTGGGTCGGTCTCCGGTCCTAGCTCGTCCAGGGCACGCTGGAGCAGGGTCTCGGCCCGAGGCTGGTCGCCTGCCACACGGCGCGCCGCGGCGGCCAGGCACAGCAACTCGACGTGGTCGAGCGGGATCATCGTGGCGGCGTCGGCGACGCGCGGCCACAGGTCGAGCGCGCGCTCGGCCAGCTCGGCGGCGTCCCCGTAGGCGTGCACCTCGCGAGCCGCCAGCGCCGCCTGCACGGTGGCGCGCAGCGCGGCGGGTTGGTCGCCCGCGACCGCGTAGTGATGAGCGACGCTCGAGGTCAGCTCGAGCCCTCGGTCGTCCTCGCACTCGCCCCGCTCCTCCAGCGCGCGCGCCAGCGCCAGGTGCAGCTCGCTGCGCTCTCCCGGAAGCAGGTCGTCGTACATGGCCTCGCGCAAGAGCGCGTGACGGAAGCCGAGGCGTCCGTCCTCGCCGGCCACCAGCACCTGTTCGGCCACGGCCTGGCGCAGCGCCTGATGCAGCGCGTCGGGCTCGATGCCGGTCACCTCCGAGATCGTCGCCTCATCCAGCGCGCGCCCGGCGGCGATCGCCCGGGCGGCCGACTGGGCGTCGGGCGAGAGCCGTTCGATCCGGAGCATGAAGGCATCCCGGAGCGATTGCGGTGCGGCGCCGCGGCCGTCGAGGCCGGCGGCGAGGAGCTCCTCGGTGTAGAGCGGGTTGCCCTCGCTGCGCGCGTACAGCCGCTCGACGAGCTTCAGGCTTGGCGCCTCACCGAGGATGTCGGTGAGCGCCTCGGCTAGCTCGAACCTGTCGAACGGCTCGAGTCCGATCCGCTGCACGCGGTCCAGCCGCTCGAGCTCCGCGAGCAGCGAGCGCAGTGGATGGCGACGGTGCAGCTCATCGGTCCGGTAGCTGAGGAGCAACATGATCCGCTCGCGACGGAGGCTGCGGGCCAGGAAGTCGATGAAGGTCCGCGTCGAGCGGTCGGCCCAGTGCAGGTCCTCAAGCGTGACGACAAGGACGCGGTCTTCGCTCAGCAGGTCGAACAGCTCGAGCAGCCCTTCGAACAGCCGCAGCTGGGCCGAGGCATCGCTGCGATCCGTAACCGCCGGCTCCTCGTCGATCCCGGGCAACAGCGCCGCGAGCTGAGCGCGCGTCCCCCGTGCCAACTCGGCGAAGGCCGGATTCCGTCCGCGCACCAGCGGCCGCAGTGCCCCGATCAGCGGCGCGTAGGGAAGCTCGCCCTCGGCCTCTTCGACAGCCTCGCCCCGGAGCATGAGCACGTCGTCGCGCTCCATCAGGCGCTGCTCGAACTCCCGCACGAGCCGGGTCTTCCCGACCCCGGAGGCGCCCCCGAGCAGCACCACGACCGGGCGCTGCTCGGATGCCTCACCGCATGAGCGCTCCAGCTCCGCCAGCTCGCCGATCCGTCCCACGAAGCGACTTGACGTGACCCGAGTGCGCACGTGAGAAGTATCGCGAGAACCCTCGACCCCGCGCATGGTCGGAGTACCCGCTGAGCTCGGCGGCGAGCCGAAACTCGTCCGCGGCTCGCCTGGCGTCGGCAATATGCTGCTTGGCAACTGCATGGGAGATGCTGGGATGCATTGCTCGTCCCTCTCGATCGAAGTCTGCTTTTGCACTGCGATCAGAATGAACTGAGAGGGGGGTTGCCACATCGGGAGAACGGAGCCGGTTCGGCCCGCCCACCTCTTACTTCTGAGGTCCGACCCCTTACTCCGCGATCGGCCGCTCGTCGCCCGCGCTCAGCGGGGTGTCCGGCGAGCGCGTGGCGGCCGCGATCTCCCCCGCCGTGACGTTCTGGGGATGGTGGCAGGCGGCCGTGTGCCCGTTCGCGTACTCGCTCAGCTGCGGCTCGACCGTGCGGCACACCTCGGTGGCGCGCGGGCAGCGAGTGTGGAAGCGACACCCGGGCGGCGGATGGATCGGGTTGGGCGGCTCCCCACCGACGATCGGCCGCTCCCGCGCGCGGTTCTCCTCGGGATCGGGGATCGGGATCGCCCCGAGCAGAGCCGACGTGTAGGGGTGAATCGGCTTGTGGTAGAGCTCCTCGGCGGGTGAGACCTCGACCAGCTTGCCGAGGTACATCACCATGATCCGGTCCGAGACGTGGCGCACCACGCTCAGGTCGTGGGCCACGAACACATAGGACAGGTGAAACTCGTCCTGGAGCTCGTCGAGCAGGTTGATCACCTGAGCCTGAATCGACACGTCGAGCGCCGACACGGGCTCATCGAGCATCATCAGCTTGGGGTCGAGGGCCAGCGCCCGCGCGATCCCGATGCGCTGGCGCTGCCCGCCGGAGAACTCGTGCGGGAACCGGTTCACGTACTCGGGGTGGAGCCCCACCCGCTCGAGCAGCGTGCGCGTCTCAGGCTCGATGCGGTCCTTGGCCACGTCCCGGATCCGCAGGGGCGTGGCGATGATCTGACCCACCCGCTTACGGGGATTCAGCGACGACTGCGGATCCTGGAAGACCATCTGCACCTGGCGCCGGATCGGCTGGAGCTCCTTGCGGTTCGCGTGCGTGATGTCCTCGCCGCGGAAGCGGATGGCGCCGTCGGTGGCGTCGATCAGCCGCGTCAGGGTGCGGATCAGGGTGGTCTTGCCGCACCCCGACTCGCCGACGATCCCGAGCGTCTCCCCCTCTCGGAGCTCGAACGACACGTCGTCGACGGCGTGCACCTGCCCGACGGTACGGGCGATCACCGTCCCCGACTTGACCGGGAACAGCACCCGCAGGTGCTCTACCTCGAGCAGCGCCGAGCTCTCCCGAGTGCCCGGGGCCTCAGACCGCGACCCGAGCTCGACGCTCACGAGATCACCGTCTGCTCGCTGGCCAGCCCGATCTGGTCGCCGACCATGCGGAGCTTGCGCTTGCGCTCGGGTTCGAGCCAGCAACGATCGAGATGGGCGGGCGCCTCGGGCAGCCTCGCCGCCAGATCCGGCACCTCGATGCAGCGCTCGAACGCGTGCGGACAGCGGGGACGGAAGTGGCATCCCTTCGGCGGGCGCAGCAGCGACGGTGGCAGCCCGGGGATGGCGGGCAGCCGCTGTGAGCGATCACGGTCGATGCGGGTGATCGAGCCAAGCAGACCCCAGGTATACGGGTGCTGGGGGTCGTAGAAGATCTCGTCCAGCGTCCCCTGCTCGACCACGCGTCCGGCGTACATCACCACGATCCGGTCGGCGATGTCGGCCACCACGCCCAGGTCGTGGGTGACCAGGATGATCGCGCAGCCGGTCTCCTCGCGGAGCTTGCGCAGCTGGTCGAGGATCTGCGCCTGGATCGTGACGTCGAGCGCCGTGGTCGGCTCATCGGCGATCAGCAGCTTGGGGGTGTTGGCCAGCGCCATCGCGATCATCACTCGCTGGCGCATGCCGCCCGAGAACTCGTGCGGGTAGGAGCGGCCCCGCTCGCTCGCGTGCGGGATCCCGACGCGCTCCATCAGCTCGACGGCCCGATCGAGCGCCTGGACCTTGCTCGTGTCGGGCTCGTGCTGGCGGATCTGCTCGGCGATCTGGTTCCCGACGCGGTAGACCGGGTTCAGCGACGCCATCGGGTCCTGGAAGACCATCGCGATCTGTGCCCCACGCACCTTGCGCAGCTCTTCCTCGGAGGCGGCAACCAGGTCCCGGCCCTCGAACAGTGCGCGCCCCTCGAAACTGGTGTTCGCTCCGCGCGTGAGGCCCATCAGCGTCATCGCCGTCACCGACTTGCCCGATCCGGACTCGCCGACGATCGCCACCACCTCGCCCCGTTCGATCGCGAACGACACACCGTCGACTGCCTGCACCACGCCGTCCTCGGTGCGGAACGAGACCCGCAGGTCCTGCACCTCGAGGAGGTGTCCGCTCGTGGTCGGGCGCGCGTCGACGTGGATCGCGTCGCTCACAGGCGAATCCGCGGATCGAGCACCGCGTACATGACGTCGATCACCGCGCCGATCAGGACGACCGTGAAGGCGCCGAAGATCGTGATCACGAGCACCGGCGGGATGTCCAGCGCCTGCACCGACTGGGCGGCGTACTGGCCGACTCCATGCAGGTTGAAGACGGTTTCGGTGAGGATCGCACCACCGCCGATCACCGCGGCGAAGTCGAGTCCGAACAGCGTGATGATCGGGATCATGCTGTTGCGCAGGACGTGGCGAGTCATCACCTGGCGCTCACTCAGCCCCTTGGCCTTCGCCGTTCTGACGTAGTCGTCGTTGACCGTATCCAGGATCGTTGAGCGCAGGACGCGCGAGTACACGCCGATGAACAGCACCGACAGCGCGAACCAGGGCATGATCATGTGCTTGAACCACTCCCAGGGGGAGGATCCGATGCTCACATAGCCCCCCGGCGGCAGCCAGCCGAGCTTGTCACCGATGTAATACGACAGACAGGCCCCGAGGAAGAACACCGGCATCGACACGCCGATCATCGACAGCACGGTCAGGCCGCGATCGAGCCAGCGACCGGCGCGCCACGCGCTCAGCAGGCCGAACAGGATGCCTATCGACAGCCAGATGATTCCGGCGCCGATCGCCAGCGACAGAGTAACCGGCAGGTACACCCAGATCTGGTGAACCACGTTCAGCTGCTGGTTGTAGGAGATCACCTGGCCGGTGAAGATCAGCTTCATCGTCTTCAGGTACTGGACGTAGACGGGCTTGTCGAATCCCCACTGCTGGTTTATGTGCGCCAGCGTCGCGGGGGTAGGGAAGCGTCCGGCCACCCGGAGCGCCGGGTTCGGGATCAACTGGAAGATCAGGAACGTGACGATGGAGATCGCGATCAGCACGCCGATCATCGATGCCGTGCGGCGAACGACGAACCGGGTCATCAGTGGTCGATCCGGATCTTGGCGCGCGGGTCGAGCGCGTCGCGAAGGCCGTCGCCGAACACGTTGATCCCCAGCACGCAGAGGACGAGCATGATCCCGGGCACGAGCATGGTATGCACCGCCGCGGGCAGCAGACCGATCCCCTCGCCGATCATCGTCCCCCACGACGGGTTGGGCGGACGCACGCCGGCGCCCAGGAATGACAGGCCCGCCTCGGTCAGGATCGCGTTGGCCATGATCAGCGGGATGAACACGATGATCGTCGAGGCAACGTTGGGGAGGATCTCGCCGTACATGATCCGGAAGTGGCCGAGCCCCTGCTGTCGCGCGGCATCGACGAACTCGCGCTCGCGCAGCCCGAGCACCTGTCCCCGGACCGCCTTGCCCACGTACGGGATGTAGATGACCCCGATGATGATCGCCGGGATCTGCAGCGAGTTGCCGCTGAGGTGGATGGGTCCGATGTGGAGCCCGCTGATGGCCAGCACGACGCCGAGCGCGATCCCCAGCAGGTACACCGGGTAGGCCCAGATCAGCTCGAAGACCCGGGATATCAGCCCGTCGAGCGGACCGCGAAAGTATCCCGCGATGATGCCGAACACGGTGGCCAGGAGGATCGTGATGATCGTGGCCTCGGCTCCAATCTGAAGCGAGTTGCGCCCGCCGTAGAGCAGGCGGACCGCCACGTCACGGCCGGTGTTGTCCGCGCCGAGGAAGAACTTGGCGTGCCAGGTCGGCCCGATCGGCAGCCCGTACTGGTTCAGTGCCGTGTCCACGTGCTCGTCGTTGGGCCCGGTGTGCGCGATGTTGTTCGCGTACACCGGCGCGAGCAGGCAGACGATCACGATGGCCACGAACAGGCCGCCGAAGGCCAGCGCGACCTTGTTGCGCTTCAGGCGGCGCCACGCGAGCCGGTACGGACCAAGCCCGGGCGGCAGCTCCTCGCCGGCGTCCCACGCAGACGACTCGAGAGGGACTTCGGTGCCAGTGACGGTGCTCATGGCGCGGGCGTAAGCCTAACGTGCGACGGCGGCCCGGGACCGCTCTGGCCCCGGGCCGCCGAACGGCTGCTACTTCGGCTGCAACGAGCTGAAATCGTTGCCCTGGAGCGGGCTGAAGATCAGCTTGCTGAAGTCGATCTTGTTCGAGGTGAACTCCGGCGAGGACTGGTAGCCGTACGGCACCACGTACGCCTGCTTCGCGACGTAGTAGTCAAGCGCCGCCCACTTCGACGCCACCGTGGCGATCTGGCTGGCCGGCACCGGGTACAGGCTCGCCAGCTCCGACTGGATGTGCGGGTCGTTGACCTCCTCGTAGTTCGAGTTCCCCACGGGCAGGATCGCGTTCGCGTCGACCAGGTTCTGGTAGAAGTCGGTCGGGTTCGGGAAATCCTGCTGCCAGTCCGCAAAGCCCGTCTGCGGATGGTTCTTCAGGGTCTCGATCGTCGAGAAGTAGTCCGCGTCGGCGATCGTCTTGAGCGTCGCCTTGAACCCGATCGCGTTCAGCGTGGCGGCGTAGTTCTCCGCATACTGCAGACGCGGCTGCCGGTTCTCGGCCCACACGGTCACCGCCGTGCCGGCCGTACCGGACTGCTGCACCATCTGCTTGGCCTTCGCCACGTCGGGAGAGGAGTTCGGATCCCCGGACGGGCACGGCTGCGTCGGATGCCCCGTCATCGCGGGCGGGAGCAGGTAGCAGGCCGGGACCAGCGAGCCGCTGCCCAGGCGGGCCAGCGCCGGCCGGTCGACCGCGATCGCCACCGCCTGGCGGGCCTCCAGACTGGTGAACGGCTTCTGGGTCGTATTCAGGAACCAGTAGAACGTCTTGTTGGTCTGAATCGCCTTGTACCGGTCGCTCAGCCCGCTGATCTGCTGGATCAGCGCCGGCGGGATCGTGTCGCCCCAGTCGAACACGTCCGCCTGGTTGTTGAGCACCATCGAGGCCTCGGTCGTGGTGTTCGACTGGATGCTCACATGGACGTTCATGTGCCCGACCGGAATCCCGGGAATCGCCTGCGAGGCGTAGCTCGGGTTGATGGCGACGTCGAAGCCGACATTCGGCTGGACGTTCTTGATCACGTACGGCCCGAAGCCCACCGGCGGGTTGTTCGGCTCGGGCTTCATCGGCGTCGATGCCGCCGGCATGAACGGGATGGCCCCGCCGACCGCGAGTACGTCGACGAACGCGCCGTAGGGCTTGATCAGGTGGATCGTCACCTTGCCGCTGGCGTCGTCGGCCGAGATGCCCGACACCGACTTCGCCTTGCCCTTGGCGTAGTCCGCGGCGCCGACGGTCGTGCTGGTCAGGAAGCTTGCCGCGCTCCAGCCGAGCTTCAGCGCCCGCTCGAACGAGTACGTGAAGTCGGAAGCCTTCACGGGCGTGCCGTCCGGGTACTTCAGCCCCGAGCGGATCGTGAACGTGTAGGTCTTGCCGCCGTCCGTGATGGTCGGCAGCGCCGTTGCGATCGCCGGGATGATCTGCGTTCCCGCCGCCCCAGACGCGTGCGCGAACGAGTAGGCGCCGAGGTGGGTCAGCCAGTGCACCTCAGCGCCCTGCGTGGTGAAGTCGATCGACGGGTCGAGCGACTGCGGGAACGTCCCGGACACCACGGTGGCCGTGCCGCCGGTCTTGCCGCTCGAAGTCCCGCCCGACGTCGTTGACGACGACGAAGATGCCGCCGCCGAGGACGAGGTCGAACTGGAACCCGAACTTCCGCACGCCGCCACGGCGAACACCGTGGCAACGGCGACGGCCGCCCACAGCGGTCTCTTGTACTTCCTCATGCGTCCTCCTCCTAGAGGTTTTCACCGGGAAATCTAATTCAATGGAAGGACGATGTGTATTTGGGGGGCTTGTCGTTAATCAAGCCAAAACACGCGCGACCCCGCCCACCGCGGGATTGCGGTTCCCGCCGCTCTCATCGAGCACACCCGTCCGGGCCTTGCGCCGGCGCACAGGGGCCGCCCCGCGATGCGCCTAATCCACCGTGAGGACGGCCTTTCCCTTCACGTGGCGATCGAGCAACGCCTCGATCGCCTCTTGCGCTTTGGTCCAGGACAGCGTGAGGCCGATTTGCGGATCGAGCCTGCGCTCCGCAACCAGGTCCGCCAGGCGCCGCAGGTCGGTGCTGCCGCTGCGGGTGTGCTCGAGCTCGGAGAAGACGTAGAAGCCATACAGCCGGGCGCCCGGCGCCCGCGCGAACAGCTCGCGGGCGGGATACGAGACCGGCTCGGGAACCGTCGAGGCGAAGCTGACCACGGTGCCGCCCGGGGCCACCCGGGCTATGGCCGTTCCCAGCACCGGACCACCCACCGCATCAAGGATCGCCTCGTAGACCGGACCGTCCGGATCGATCTCGGGCCTTAGCTCGTCCGCGCCGAGTTCCTTCAGCCCTTCGGTCCGCCGCGCGATCCCGGTGACGTGCGCGCCGGCCAGCTTGGCGAGCTGGATCGCGAAACGTCCGACGCCGCCGCTCGCCCCGGTGATGAGAACGCGCTTACCCAGCACGAAGCCGACGACCTCGAGGGAGCGCAGCGCGGTCAGCCCCGCCACCGGCAGCGTGGCCGCCTGCTCGCACGTGATCCCGTCAGGCAGCTCGGCCAGGTGTTCGATCTTCACTGCCGCCAGCTCGGCCCAGGCGCCGGCGTTCATCAGCCCGACCACGCGCGCACCCTCGGGCGGGCCGCCGTCAGCCGCCGGTGCGCGGACGATCCCGGCCAGGTCCCAGCCGGTGATCGTCCCGTCCTCCAGTGTCTGGAGGCGCCGCGTCTCGCCGCGGTTGAGGCTGAACGCTTTGACTTCGACCAGCGCCTCGTCCGGGCGAGGTGCCGGGTCGGGCACTTCGGCTAGTTCGGCGAACGGCGCCGATTGCCTGGAGACGAGTGCGCGCATCGCGCGGACAGGCTACCTCTACGTCGTTAGGACCCGCGCGAGATTAGTCGTGGAATTTGATGAGTAGCTGCGCGTGTCTGGCGCCACCGGCTCGCAGCGATAAGGCGGTGGCGGTGCGACGAAGTTGCCGGCGACTGAGCGGCCGAGTACGCGAGACCGCTGGCAGGCCGCGCACCGCCGCTCGTTTCCCGCGGCGGACCGTGCAAAACGACCGAAGGCCCCCTCCCCGCCCCCGCTGCGGGGAGATAAGCATCCGGTCGCTGCTTATCTGCCCAAAGCAGATCGGCGGGCAGAGGTGTCGGGACTTTTACACGTGCTGCGGTCGACGTGTGCGGCGGCGGGCCGTGTCAGAGCTCGGTGTACTCGCTGTGAATGCGGGCGGAACACCTAGTATCGGCCTCATGCCACCCCGCCTTGTCGCCGCCGATCTGGACGGGACCCTGATCACCTCGGACGGGACGATCGACGATCGCACCAGGCGCGCGATCGCGACAGCCGAGGCCGCCGGCGCCACCGTCGTGTTCTGCACCGCGCGGCCCCCAAGATGGCTGCGACCGCTGGTCGACGCTACCGGCCATCGCGGTGTGGCGATCTGCGCCAACGGCGCGGTGATCTGGGACCTCCACACCCAGTCCGTGATCCAGGCCTCGCCGCTCGAGCCCCTGGTTGCGGCGGAACTGGTCGCGCTGCTCGAGGCCGAGGTGCCGGGCGGGGCGTGGGCGGTCGAGCGCACCGGCGGGTTCGGCCACGAGCCCGAGTACGTCCCGCGCTGGCCCGTCCCGGAGGACACCACGGTCGACGCCGTGCACACGCTGATCAGCGAGCCGGCGGTGAAGCTGATGCTTCGCCATGGCGAACTCTCGCCCGACGCGCTCGTGTCGCGGGCGCGGGAAGTGTGCGGCCACCTGGCCGAATTCAGCCACTCGAGCACGACCGACGCCCTGCTTGAGATCAGCGCTGCCGGCGTGAGCAAGGCGAGCGCGCTCGCGCGTTTGTGCCGGCAGCGCGGCATCGAGCGCGAGCAGGTGATCGCCTTCGGCGACATGCCCAACGATCTGCCGATGCTCGCCTGGGCAGGCCACGCTGTTGCCGTGGCCAACGCTCACCTCGAGGTGCTCGCTGCCGCCGACGAGGTCACCGCGTCCAACGACGAGTCCGGCGTCGCGCTCGTGCTCGAGCGGCTCTTCAGCTGACCGCCGGCCGGTACACGCGGCACGGTTCGCCCCTCAAGCCGGGGCAGGGTGGGAGCCCGCTGGGCACGGCCACAGCGGCCACGACCGGCAGCAGAAGCCGGGAGGGCATCGCGCCCGAATGCGCCACCCGGACGCGCGTCCGCCGACCCGGCGTCAGATCCGCGAACGCCCACTCCGGCTGATCGCCGCCCGGGGCTGAAAGCGTGATCCGGATTCGCGGGCCGGCGCGGTACACGTGGCCCTCGTAGTAGAGGGGCACGATCACCTTGGTGAGGCGCCCGCGGGGCAGCGGCGCCGCGTCGGCCCGGCGCAGGCTGAGCACGGGTTCGAGCGGGGTGCTGGCCGCGCGATCGAGTTTGCGCATGCTGGCCCGGAGCCACCCGCTCTGCACGTAGGTCTCGATCTCGTCCGGCCGCACCTCGGACACCGTCACCTGGAGGTCGACGTCGCGCGCGGAGGACTCGATCCAGGCCTCGAGAGCCCCGGCGCCCACGACGGTCACATTCTCGGCCAGCGGCGCGGTCGCGTACGAGAGAGACGTACCGCGTCGGTTCTGGGTCCAGCGATAGCCCGGCGTCGCGCCCCACAGCCCACCGGCCCCGGTGTTGCCGGTGAAGTCGGTGGCGGGCCGCGCACGCGGATCCCAAACGAAGCCGTCCAGGCCGCGCCCAGTCGGCGGCGCCGACTGCAACGTCCCGCCGGCGCCCAGATACCACGACACTGCGCGGGTGCCGGGCGCTGGAAAACGCGAGAAGGACTGCTCGAATGCCGGCACCGGCGCGCCGGGCCCGGGCGCGCCACCGGCGCCGTTGTCGAACAGCACGCGGCAGCCGCTCGAACGCGGCCAGGGCGGAGGCGTAATCGGGCTGGCCCTCGATCGGATCGTCGGCCGGGAACGAGACCCCGCGGATGCCCATCGCCGCCTGATACAGCAGTGGCGCCAGTGCCCGCGTCGCCGGCGACAGCGCCGGCAAACCGGTGTTGCCGGCGCCCCGGCTCCGGCCCCCGCGCGATCGCCGGCCCCACCGCTACCGCCAGCGCCACCGCCCGCGGGACGCACGCGATAGCCGCCCCCGGGCGCCACCCCGCGAAAGATCGCGCCGCCCAGTGGCCCAGCGGCCCGCACGGCGACAACCCGGCCGCGCCGGTTGACCAACGCCAGCCGCTCGCCGGCGCGCGCGCCGAGGACGTAGACCTGGCGGGCGCTGCCGTGCGCGCCCGTCGAGGCCGCGCCCGTCGAGGCCGCGCCCCCCGAGGCCGCCCCCGCCGAGGCCGGAGCGACCACGAACAGCGCCACCAACGCCACCGCGAAAAGCCCCCCGGAAGAGCTGTTTCGCCCCGTGCGCCATGCCGTCCGGCACCCTAGCGAACGCTCGACCGCACCAAGTCAGTCGCCTGC
Source organism: uncultured Solirubrobacterales bacterium (assembly GCA_963719355.1). Lineage (GTDB taxonomy): Bacteria > Actinomycetota > Thermoleophilia > Solirubrobacterales > Solirubrobacteraceae > Palsa-465. The sequence goes on from CAVRBZ010000004.1 coordinate 214,684, forward strand.
TCGCGTCCAGGCAGTAGCGTTCGCGGCATGTCCGAGATCGCCACCACGCCCGTCCCAGGAAAGCCGCCGAGCGCCACCGATCCCGCCGACCTCGGCGTGCTCGAAGCCGCTCAGGAACTTCGCGCCGGGCGGCTGTCCTCAGTCGAGCTAACCGAGGCATGTCTGCGCCGGATCGAGGAGCTGGGCGGCGGGAAGCCGACCTTCGACGGCGCCCCCGACCGGATCAACGCCTGGGTCCGGCTCTACCCCGACCTCGCCCTCGATCACGCCCGAGAAGCCGACGCGCGCCGCGCCCGCGAAGGTGGCGACGCGCCGCTGCTGTGCGGCATCCCGATCGCCCTCAAGGACTTGTACGCGGTGGCGGGACTGCCGCTCACCGCCTCGAGCCGGGTCCTCGAGGGCAACGTCGCGTCCGCCGACAGCCCCGCCTGGAGCAACCTCCGCGACCGAGGCATGGTGCTGCTCGGCCACACCCATATGCACGAGTTCGCCGCCGGCGGGACCACCGACCAGGTCGGCAACCCGCATGACCTGCACCTCGTGGCGGGCGGCTCGAGCGGCGGCAGCGCCGCGGCGCTCGCCGCGCGCATGACGCCCGCGGCGCTGGGCAGCGATACCTGCGGATCGCTGCGGATCCCGTCCGCCTGCTGCGGCACCTCGGCGATCAAGCCGACGCACGGACGGATCTCCCTCGACGGGATCGTTCCGCTGGCGCCCTCGCTCGACCACCCAGGGCCGATGGCGCGGACAGTCGCCGATTGTGCCGCGCTGCTCGAGGCGATGGCCGACCGCACCGCGGCCATCACGCCGCTGCTCCCGCCGCCGGCGCCTACCGGCCCGCTCCCGCTCGCGGCGCACGCCGGCCCGAGCCCGCTCGACGGCGTCACGGTCGCGCTCACCAACCGCACGACGGAAATCCCCATGCACGACGAAGTCGCCCGCGGCTTCGAACAGGCAGTCAACGCGTGCGCGCGGCTCGGGGCGCGCATCGTCGAGCGCCCGGCAGCGTGGACATTGGACGCGGACGACCTGAGCTGGATCCTGATGGCCGAAGCCTGGGCCTACCACCGCCTGCACGCGGCGCGGCACGACCGCTACCGCGAGCAGGTCGCCGAGTTCATCGAGGCCGCGCGCGACTTCACCGACGCCCAGGCCTACATCGCTGCGCAGATGCGCCGGGCCCAGGGCACCGCGGCATGGGAGGAATGGTTCGCCGAGAACCGCATCGATGCGCTCCTCGAGCCGACCCTGCCGATCCTTCCGTTCGAGCGCGGCGCCGGCTACGACCGCGACCACCCGGCGGGACCCGGCGATCCGATGATCGCGCTCAGTGCGCTCTGGGACATGACCGGCATGCCGGCGGTCAGCCTGCCGGTGAGCTGGTCGGTCGGTATGTCGCTGGTGGCGCCGCGTGGTCGCGAGGCTCCGCTGACCCAGATCGCCATCGACCTCCAGGAGCACGCACTCGGGATCCCCGGAGACCCGGGGCGGCCGTGAGCCTCGCGGTCACCGACGCGCTTCTCGCCGGCGAGCGCGTCGGGCTGCGCGCCGAGGAGGGCATGATCGTCGAGCTCGGCCCGAATGTAACGCCCCGGCCCGAGGACGCGACCCTCGACCCGGCCGGCGCGATCCTCGTCCCCGGGCTGATCAACGGCCACACCCACGCGGCGATGACGCTGTTTCGCGGCTACGGCGACGACCTACCGCTCATGCAGTGGCTCGAGGAGAAGATCTGGCCGGTCGAGCGCAAGCTCGAGCCCGAGGACGTCTACTGGGGCACGCGACTCGCCTGCCTCGAGATGGTGCGCAGCGGCACCGTGCGGTTCTGGGACATGTACTGGCACCCCGAGGCGGCCGCCCGCGCCGTGCACGACGCCGGCCTGCGCGCCACCGTCGCCGCCCCGTTGATCGACGCCGACGGCCGCACCGAGGGGATGCGCGCCGCTGCGCTGCGCAGCCTCGACGAGCTGGCCGGCGCCGGCGAGGAGATCGACGCCGGCCTCGCCCCCCACGCGATCTACACGGTCACCGAAGACAACCTGCGCTGGATCGCGGAGCTCGCCGGCGTGCGCGGGTTGCCCGTCCAGATCCACCTGTCGGAAACCGAGCAGGAGGTGAACGACTGCCTGGCCGCGCACAAGCTGCGCCCGGCCCACTACCTGGATCGCGTCGGGCTGCTCTCGCCCCGCACGGTCCTCTCCCACGGCGTCTGGCTCGACGAGTCCGAGCTCGAGCTGATCGCCGCCCGCGGGGCGGTTCTTGTCACCAACCCCGTCGCCAACCTCAAGCTCGCGGTCGGCCGGATCTTTCCCTACCCGGCCGCGCGCGCCGCCGGCATCCAGGTCGGTCTGGGCACCGACGGCCCCGGCTCCAACAACTCACTCGACATGTTCGCTGACATGAAGCTGTTCGCCTTGCTCCAGAAGCACGCGGCGCGCGACAGCGCCGCGGTCAGCGCCGAGGAGACGTGGGAGATCGCCACCGGTCGCCGGGCGCCGCTGCTCGGCGCAGCCCACCGCCTCGAGGTGGGTCAACCGGCCGACTTCCTGCTCCTGCGCGCCGGCGCGCCCGAGCTCAGCTTCGGCGAGTTGCCCGCCGCCCTCGTCTACGCGGCGTCCGGGACGGTCGTGCATTCGACGGTGGTGGCGGGGCGCGTGCTGATGCGTGACGGCCACATCGACGGCGCCGAGGAGGTGCTGGCCCGCGCGCTCGAGCGCGCGCGGCGCCTCGGCCTGGCCGCCCCGATCGCCTCCGCGCAGGGCAACCCCGCGCTAGCCTGAGCGGCCGACTCGCTGATGACGAGCGACGCCTTGCCGACAGCCGCCGATCGCCTGCTCCGAGCCGCTGATCCCGCCGGCGGCGCGCCATCCGTCCTGCTCATGTTCGGCGAACTCGCGCTCAAGGGTCGCAAGCGCGCGAGCTTCGCCGCGGCGCTCGAGCGCAACCTTCGCCGGGCGCTGCGGGGCGCCGGCCACGTCGAGCTGCACCGCCGCGGATCGTCGTTCCTGGCCATCGCGGAGCCCGATGCGTTGCCCCACGTGCTCGAGATCACCACCGAGCTGCCCGGCCTGAGCGTCGTCCAGCCCGCGCTGCGGCTCGAACCAGCGCCGGCGCGCGCGAGTCGAGCGGCGGTCGAGCTCCTGCGCGGCGTGCCGGCGCGCTCGTTCGCGGTCCGCGCCCGTCGGCGCGAGAAGACCTTTCCGATCACCTCGATGGAGCTCGCTCGCGTGGTGGGCGCCGCGGTCAAGGATGAGCTCGGTCTCCGCGTCGACCTGACCCGTCCGGAAGTCGAGCTGCACGTGGAGGCCTACAAGCGCGAGCTGTTCGTATCGGTCGATCGCCTCCGGGCCGCCGGCGGACTGCCGGTGGGTACCTCGGGCCGCGCGCTGGTGCTGCTCTCCGGCGGAATCGACTCACCCGTCGCGGGCTATCGCATGATGAAGCGCGGCCTGCGCTGCGACTTCGTCCACTTCAGCGGCCAGCCCCTCACCGGCCCCGAGTCGGCGTACAAGGCCTACGCGCTCGTCGCGCAGCTGGGCCGCTACCAGGGCCGCTCGCGGCTGTTAGTGGTGCCGTTCGGCCTGGCGCAGCGACTGCTCGCGAGTTCGGGCGCCGGCCGGCTCCAGGTGTTGGCCCAGCGGCGGCTGATGGTCCGGGTGGCCGACGCGCTGGCCCGCCGCGAGCACTGCGACGCGCTCGTCACCGGCGACTCCCTGGGTCAGGTGGCGAGCCAGACCCTGCGCAACCTCGAGGTGGTCGAGGGCGCCTCGACGCTCCCCCTCCTGCGTCCCCTGCTTGACCGCGACAAGTCCGAGATCATCGCGGAGGCGCAGCGGCTGGGCACGTTCGAGACTTCGATCCTCCCCGACGAGGACTGCTGCACGCTGCTGGCCCCGCGCCGGGCGGTCACCTGGGCCGACCCGGAGCCGTTGATCGAGCTCGAGCGCCGGGTCGACGTGGAGACCGTGGTCGAGCGGCTGGTTGGTCAGGCGCTGGTCATGTGGCCGCGCCTTCAGCGTGCCGGCGAGCGCCAGCCCGCCTCCGCCGCTGCCTGATCTTTTTTGGGCCTCGCTGCGCTCGGCGTCCGTGGGGCCGGTTCCGCCGGGCGTCCATGCCCGGCGGGGCGCCACGGCGCTCCCGCCGCGCCTCCCCACCCGACGGGTCGCCACCGCCGTCCGCTCGCCGGCGGGGCCCGACCACCGTCCGGACGGGCCCTCAAGGTCCCACGGACGCCGCCGCAGGCGGCCCATCATCCCCGTCGCCCCCGCGCCACCGTGCATTTCGCCCGAAACCCCCACGCCCGCACCCGCCTCCGGGACATCAGCACCCCGGGTGCTTATCTCCCGGCTGCGGAGCCCGACGATGCGGTGTCCGACGTAATGCACGCCGTGACGATCCGGTTACCGACCGCCGAGCCGCCCGTCGATCTCCTTCCACAGCTCGCGGAACGCCACCGCCGCACCGCCGCGTGGCGCGAACTCCTCGAGCGGCGCGCGCGCCTGCCCCATCCGCTCCACGTCGGCCGCGAGCGGCACGACGGTATGCAGCATCTCGGGGCGCGCGGCGGCGAAGCTCTCCATCACGTCGCGGTGCATGCGCTTGCGCGAGTCGACCATTGAGAAGAAGGCGAGGCGGCGGGTCCCATCGCCAGCCACCTGTTCGATGTGGTCGAGCGTGCGCGCCGACAGGGTGGCGGGGAGCAGCGGGATGAGCAGCGCGTCGGCCGCCTCGAACACGCTCTCGGAGACCAGCGAGATGCTCGGCGGACAGTCGAGGAACACGTAGTCGTACTCGGGCGCGAGCGGCGCGAGCACACGAGCGAGCTGGCGCGTAGGGCGTTTGGTGGCGTCGAGGTGGAGGTCCATGTGCCGGTACGAAAAATCCGCCGGGAGCAGATCGAGGCGCTCGTAGTCGGTGCCCTTGATGCGCGCACCCGCGTCGCTCTTGCCGCGCACGAGCCGCCGCCCGCCGCCCTTCACCTTCGGCTTGACGCGCAGCAGATACGTGCTTGCGCCCTGTGGGTCCAGATCCCAGAGCAGGGTGGTCGCGCCGCCGCGCGCGGCTAGGTAAGCGAGGTTCACCGCCGCCGAGGTCTTTCCCACCCCGCCCTTGATGTTGTAGGTCGCGAGGACCATGGTGCACAGAGTCTTCCAACCGTGGACCCGTTGTGCTCGGCGCGTAGACTCCCTTCCCTGGAAGTAAGGGGAGCAGCCAGCGTCTGTCCGCGCTGTGGCACCGACAACACGTCCGGCGCCAAGTTCTGCATGGAATGCGGATCGGCGCTGTCCACCTCGTGCCCAGAGTGTGGCCACCTCACCGCTCCCGGCCAGAACTTCTGCTCGGAGTGCGGCGCGGCGCTGTCGCCGCGGTCGGCTTCGACCCGGGTGGCGGCGGGGACGCAGAGCATGCCGGCTCCGGCGCGCGCGAGCGACCGCACCGAGTCCGACGAACTGCGCACGGTGTCGGTCCTGTTCGTCGACCTGGTCGGCTACACCTCGTTGTCGGAGCTGCTCGATCCGGAGGACGTGCGTGACCTCCTCGGTCACTACTTCGACGCCGCGCGCGGCATCGTCGAACGCTACGGCGGGACGATCGAGAAGTTCATCGGCGATGCCATCATGGCCGTGTGGGGGACGTCGGTGGCGCGCGAGGACGACGCCGAGCGAGCGGTTCGCGCCGCGCTCCAGTTGGTCGACGCGGTGGCCGACCTGCGCCACCCGGCCGGGGCGCCCGATCTCCAGGCGCGAGCCGGCGTGGTCACCGGCCAGGCCGCGCTGCTGGCCAGCCGCGAGGAGGGAGTCGTGGTCGGCGACCGCGTCAATACCGCGGCGCGGGTCCAAGCGGCCGCCGAGCCGGGCACGGTGCTGGTCGACGACATCACCCGCCGGATCACCTCGACCGCGATCACCTACGAGGACGCCGGCCACCACGAGCTCAGGGGCAAAGCCGCTGCGCTGCATCTGTGGCGCGCCGTGGAGATCGTGGCGGCCATCCCGGGGGCCCTCCCGGACGCGCTGCAGCCGCGGTTCGTGGGACGTGACGCCGACCTGCGGCTGATCAAGGAGCTGTTCCATGCCGGCGTGGCCAGTCGCACGATCCGGCTCGTCGTCGTCTCGGGTTCGGCCGGGATCGGCAAGAGCCGGCTGCGATGCGAGTTCCTCGACTACCTGATGCAGCTGCCCGAGCGGGTCCTGTGGCATCCGGGGCGTTGCCTTCCCTACGGGGACGGGGTCGCGTACTGGGCACTGGCCGAGATGGTCCGCCACCGGCTTGACCTACCCGAGGACGCCCCACCCCAGGAGACCGAGGCGAAGCTTGCCGCCGGCCTCGAGCGCTGGGTCGCCGATCCCGCCGAACGCGAGTTCATGTCGCTGCGGCTCGGCATCCTGCTCGGTGTCGCGGAGCCGGGGCCGGGACGCGAGGAGCTGTTCGCGGCCTGGCGCCTGTTCTTCGAACGGCTGGCTGAACGCGGCCCGGTGGTCATGGCCTTCGAGGACATGCACTGGGCCGACGACGGCTTGCTCGACTTCGTCGAGTACCTGCTCGACTGGTCGGCCGAGCATCGCGTCTTTATCCTCGCCATCGCCCGGCCCGAGCTTTCCGAGCGGCGGCCAGGGTGGCCGGCCGGACAGCGAGGCGCCGCCGTCAGGTATCTCGACCCGCTGGGCGACCGGGCGATGGAGGAGCTGCTCGACTCCGTCGCCACCCTGCCCGACACCGCGAAACGAAGGATTGTCTCCCAGGCCGAGGGGATCCCCCTGTACGCGATCGAGACCGTGCGCGCGCTGCTCGATCGCGGCGCGCTGGTCGAACGCGACGGTGCGCTCGTCCTGGCCGGCGAACTCGGCGAGCTCGACGTCCCGCCCAGCCTGATCTCGCTGCTCGGCGCGCGGCTTGACGGGCTCGCGCCCGAGGAGCGCGAGCTGGTCAGGACCATGTCGGTGTTCGGCGGCAACTTCCCGCTCGCGGCGGCGCAGGCGCTGTCCGGGCTGACCGCGCCGGTCGCCGATGCGGTGCTGAAGCGCCTCGTGCGCAAGCAGGTGCTGGCGGTCCGAGCCGACCCGATCTCGCCCGACCGAGGGCAATATCGCTTCGCCCAGATGATGCTGCGGACGGTCGCCTACGACACACTGTCAAAACGCGAGCGCAAGACGCGCCATCGCGCGGCCGGTGAATACCTGTCGCGCGCCTTCGCGAACCAGGTCGAGGACGTCGCCGAGGTGGTGGCAGCCCATTACCTGCAGGCCTATCGCTGTGCCTCGGGCGGCGAGGACGCCGATCAGCTCCGAGCGGAGGCACTGGCGGCGCTTCGCCGGGGCGCCCAGCGGGCCGCCGCGGTGGGTGCACCCCGGACGGCGGAGCGCGCGTACCGCAAGGCGATCGACCTGGCCGCCGACGACGACCAGCGGATCGAACTGACCGAGGCCGCCGGCGACATGGCGCTGGTGGACGGCCGCTACGAGGCCGCCCTCGAGCTGTTCGAGGAGGCCGCGGCGAGACTCGAGCAGCTCGGTCGCACCCGCGACGCGGCTCGGCTCGGTCCCCGGATCGGCCAGGCGCTGTTCCGTGGGGGCAGAGCGAGCGAGGCCATCGAGCGCCTGCAGTGGGCGCTCACGGCGCTCGGCACCGACACCGAGGATGCCGACGTCGCGCGGGGGAATGTCACGCTCGGAGTGGCGCTGCTCGATACCGGCAGAGTTCGTGAAGCCTTCGTGCCGCTTGACCGCGCGCTCGAAATTGCCCAGGCGCTTGATTTGCCCGACGCGCTCGCCGGCGCTCTGACTTTCAAAGCTGAGCTGTGCGTCGCGGCCGGGCGCGTATACGAGGCGCGGATCCTGTTCGACGGCGCGGTGGAGCTGTGCGAACAGCACGAGCTGGCCAATCAGCTCTGGTTCGCCCAGGTCAACAGCGGAGACTTCGCCGGGCGCTTCGACCTCCCCGGCGCGGCTGCGCGAACCCGCGACGCGCTGGACACGGCCAGGCGCATCGGCAGTCGCTACTACGAAAGCATTGCCGCGTCCAACCTGATGCGGGTGTGGGAATACTCGGGCGCGTGGGACGAGCTCGAGCGGCTGGGCACGGAGCTGCTCGCGCAATCCGATGACCGGCCGGGCGCCGAGATGCTCCACTTCGAGCTCGGCATTCTCGCCGCGTTCCGAGGGCACACGGAAGCCGCGCGCGAGCATCTCGCTCGGGCCCGTTCCTGGCGCTCCAGCCAGAACAATCAACTGCGTTGGACATACGCCGCCTGCCACGCGACGATCGCCGTGTGCGCGGGCGAATTCGCCGATGCGCTTGATCTGGTGGGCGAAACGATGGAGGAGATCATCCAGACCGAAGGCCCGTCAAGTCAGGCGAGCCGCATCGGCTTTCCCGCCGCGATCGGCGCGGCTCTGTCCCTGGGGCGGCTCGCCGATGCCGATGACCTGCTGTCCCTGCTGGCGGATCGTCCCCGGGGCCATGTGCCGCCTTACCTGCGCGCGCACCTCATCCGCGGCTATGGCTTGCTGGCGGCGGCGCGAGGCGACGTGGCCGCGGGCGAGTCGCACTTGCGCGCCGCGATCGAGCAGTTCGGCTCGCTCGGCTTCCCCTACTGGGTTGCGGCCGTGCAGACGGACTTCGCCGGCGTGCTTATCGAGAATCAGCGCGCGCCGGAAGCGACATCGTTGCTGGAGGAGGCGCGCGCCGTGTTCAGCCGCCTTGGCGCGGCGCCGGCGCTACGGCAGGCCGAAGCGCTTCTGGCACGCGACGCCTCCTTGCCATCGGGATCGTTGACTCGCACCGGCGCAGGCGCGACGATGGGCCCTCGAACAAGAAGGGAGACCCCATGAACAGGACCGTGTTCGACTGTGCCCGGGTTCCGGGCGAGAACTGCTCGGTGCAGATGGTCGGCGAGCGCGACGACGTTCTACGCGCCGCGCACGATCATTTGGTCTCCACGCACCGGATGCAGGCGGGCGACGACCTCCAGCAGAGAGTCGCCCGAGCTGTCGACGAGGAGCCGCAGCGCTACGGCACGTGGGCACACTAGCCACGCAGCAGCGAAGCGTCATCCACACCAATCGAGGCCTAACAAGGCGAGGCCTAACCCCAGGCGAGGCCTGCTGCTGCGGCCGCGATCACGAGGGTACCGCCGGCGAGGAGCAACCCGGCGAGCGCCGTCGGCCATCGTGTCTGTAGCTGGTCCCTGCGGCGCTCCAGGATCCGCTGGGCCCGGTTGCCGGTCGTGATCAGCGTGGCGAGGATCGCGATCAGGGGCAGCACGAAGCAGATGTTGTAGAGCAGGAGCGCGGCGAGTTGTCCGGGCATCGCGACCCGGGAGCCGAGGATCGCCGCGATCGCCGCGAAGTACGGAAACGCGGTCGGCAGTTCAACGAGGATGATGCTTGCGCCGAGCTTCACGTTGGACCGCCGCTTTGGATTGGGGTCGGGCATCTCCTTGCGCGAGAGGCGGGCGCGGTGACGCCACGTCAGCCCGGCAGCCAGGACGATGGCAAGGCCGAGCGCGAGTTCGCCGAGATGCTGGAAAGTCCCGCTCAATCCGGAGAGCAGCGACACCAACAGCGGGCCCGGCCCAACGAGGAGGAGAACGCCGCCCGCAGCGTGCGTCAACAGCACGGCAGCGCTGAACTCGAGCACGCTGCGGCGGGCTCGCTCACCGGAGCCGAGGTAGACGGCTGGCGCGATCGTCGACGGATTCAGCGAATCGACGAGCGCAATCGTCACCACGACGCCGACGAGGCGCAGCATGTTCAGCTCATCTCGTAGGTCTGGCCCGTTTGTCCGCGCGCACGCGCAGGTCACCGCTGCCGGCGATCTTCCGCACATCGCCGTTCCGGCGGCTTTGTGGCAGCCGGCGGCTTGCCAGCAAGACCTCGCTCGTGGCTCCGGGCCCGCGGCCCGCTCCCGACGCGGTGGGAATCCGAAGGCTGAAATCCCTCTGCATGGTGCACTCCCCCATTGGATCCGACCTGAAGCTTCCCCAAAAGCAGATGGGACGCTTTTGTCGCGCATTACCCGCGGTGGCGCTCGGTCAATCCCAGTTTCGCGCGTTAGTCGCTAAAACTGGGGCAAACCGGGACAAAATCCGGCCCGGCGAGCTCGCAATCAGGTCGACGCCCGGCTGGTCGGGCGGTGGCCGCGCGGTCACTCAACCGCCATAACCACGACGGTGGCGTCGTCCTCCAGCGGCTCGCTCCAGCACTCGGTTACCGCCCGTTGGATCGCCATCGCCGTCGAGGCGGCGGTCGTGCTCTCGGTGCGCTCAAGTGCCTGCTTGATCCCGTCGACGCCGAACGTGCCGCCGCCCTCCATCCGTCGGTCGATGATCCCGTCGGTGACCAGGATCAGCCGCTCGGTGGATTGCAGCTGGCGCGTGGTCAGCTTGAACTTCGGCGACTTGACGTCGGCGCCAAGCGGCGGGTGTTGCGGTGCATCGAGCTCGGCCAGGTTGCCGTCCTTGTCGATCAGGTAGGCCGGTGGATGCCCGCAGTTCGCCCAGGTCAGCGTCGAGGTGACGGCATGCCATCGCGCGAGGATCGCCGTGACGTAGAAGTCATCGTTGTCGAGCCGCCGAACCGTCTCGTGCACAGCTGTCATCGCATCCTCCAGGTCCTTGCCACTGCGCCGCGCCGCTCGTAGCGCGCCCAGCGCGGCCGCTCCCAGGCCGGCGGCGGTGGGTCCGGTGCCCGCCGCGTCAGCGATGGCGAGCCAGGCGCCGTCCCGATTCTCGACGAAGTCGAACCAGTCGCCGCCCACCTCGTAGCTCGGCAGCAGACCACCGGCCAGCTGGGCGCCCGCGATGCGGGCGATCCGCGGAGGGAACAGATTCTGCTGGATCTCCGCGGCCGGCGTGGTCGGCTTGCGCCGCCTGGTCGCCTCGACGTAATCGGTGTAGTCGTTGGCCAGCTCGAGCGCGGCGGCGCCCTGCTTGGCGATATCGGCCAGATCGCCGAGCGGGCTGCCGACGCACACCAGGAGCGCGATCACGCGTCCACGTAGCCACAGCGGCTCGACGATGCATCCCGGCAGCTGGCGTTGCAGCCGCTCCTGAAAGTCAGGCAGGCCCTCGGGCACGATCTCCGGCCCGAGCGCGGGCGGTCCGTCGATCCGCTGGGGAAACTCCTCCGAGCCGGCCAGCCGCAGCAGCTGCGAGCCGTCGATGTCCACGACGTACAGTGCGATCGCCACCCCCGCGGCGCGCCTGGCCTCGGCGACCAGCTGGTCCGGCACCAAATGGGGTGGAATCTCGTCGAGCACGCGTGTCACTTCGAGTGCAAGCGGTGAGTCGCGGCCAAGCTGCCCGGGAGAGCGGAATGGCATCGGAGCGACCCGGCCGCTCACGGACGGGGGGGTCCGCGAGTCGGGCTCCTCGAGGTCCTCCAGCGCCTGCTCGAGGGCTTGGCGAGTGGGAAAGTGGCGATACAGAGTCGATCGCCCCACGTGTGCCGCCGCGGCAAGTTCACCCATGGTGACGCGCCGATCCCCCTCCAGCATGCGGGCGGCGCGGAGAATGCGCTGGCGGCTGGCGAGCGCATCCGAACGCATCGACGGGAGACCGCTTGGGGCGTCCGGTCCGGCTTGTGGTGCGTTAGCCGGCTCCGCCATTACCTGACTTGTAGCACGGCTACCGCTTGGCTCCTGAGAGCGCTCTCGATTCCGTCCCTATTCGGTCTATGTTGTCCCGGTTAATGTGCGGTATCGGGGTTCAGAGGGATAACGACGGCTTACTTGACGGAACAGATGTCCTGGTTGTCGCGCCTAGGAACGTTCGATAAGCACCACCGCCACGACCTTCGGCTCCTCGCAACGCAAGCGCGACTTTGGATGGCCGCCGCTCGCGCGCGGCGCCTCCTATGCCTATGCAACCTCGCGGACCTGAACCTCGATCCCGGCCTCTCCGCACGCTCCGTCTGAACCGGACAACCGCCTGTTGGCGTCGGGCTCTGGGACGTTTGTCTTGATTTGTCCGGGTTTAGGGACGCGGACAGCGGGAAGTCCCACCCCAGTCCCGATCAGGAGGAAAACGATGGCCAACGTAAGCGAGACGCGCGGTGGCTCGCCGTCAGACGCGTCGATAGCCGAACTGGTCAAACAGCTGTCTGAGCAGTCAAGCCGGTTGGCGCGCCAGGAGATGGAGCTTGCCAAGGCCGAGATGACCGCGAAGGGCAAGCAAGCCGGCATCGGCGCGGGGATGTTTGGTGGCGCCGGCGTGGTCGGCCTCTACGCCCTCGGCGCACTGATCGCTGCAGCGATTCTGGCGCTGGCCACTGCAGTCGCTCCGTGGCTGGCGGCGCTGATCATGGCGATCGTGCTCGGCGCCATTGCTGGTGTGCTCGCCTTGCAGGGCAAGAACAAGGTCAAGCAGGCCACACCGCCGGTTCCCGAGCAGGCGACCGAGAGCGTGAAGGAGGACGTGGAATGGGCGAAGACCCGCGCACAGCAGGCACGGCAGTGACTGGGAGCAGCGACGCCGCAGTGACCGGAAGCGGCAACCCGGAGGAAATCCGCCAGGAGATCGAGGCCACGCGTGAGGAGCTGGGCGACACGGTCGCGGCGCTCGCGGCCAAGGCCGACGTCAAGTCGCAGGCCAGGCAGAAGGTCCAGGACACCAAGGCCGCGGTCACGGGCAAGAAGGACGAGCTGATGGGCAAGGCCAAGCAGGCCTCGCCCCAGACGGCATCGACGGCTGCGACCACCGCGTCGCAGAAGGCCCGGGAGAACCCAGTGCCGGTGACAGCCGCCGGCGCGTTCGCCTTCGGCTTCCTGGCCGGATGGGCGATGAGGCGATAGGCGGATTGGAGGAGCGATGGCCGCTGAGACCTCGCAGCGCGAGCAGGCTACGAGCGAACCGAACGACGGTGCGCCCGAAAAGCCAAGTCGCCTGGGGACCAGCTCGTGGTTCGGCGTGCTCAAACGCACGATCCGCGAGTTCAAGAAAGACAACGTCACCGACTGGGCGGCGGCACTCACCTACTACGGGGTGCTGGCGATTTTTCCCGCGATCATCGCCGTGGTGTCCGTCCTCGGGCTGATCGGCCCCTCCGCGACTCAGCCGCTCATCACGAACGTGGGCCAGCTCGCGCCAGGATCGGTGCACACCATCCTGACCCAGGCGATCCAGAACCTCCAGCACAGCCGAGGCGCCGCGGGATTCCTGTTCATCGTCGGTATCGCGGGCGCCATCTGGTCGGCGTCGAGCTATATCGCCGCGTTCATGCGCGCATCGAACGCGATCTACGACATCGAGGAGGGCCGGCCAATCTGGATGACCCTGCCCGTGAGGATCGTGGTCACGGTTCTGATGCTGGCCTTGCTGGCGATCAGCGCGATCGCCGTCGTCATGACCGGCAGCTTGGCCACACAGATCGGAAAGCTTCTCGGCGTGGGCAGTACAGCCGTCACGGTCTGGGACATCGCGAAGTGGCCAGTGCTGCTGCTCGTGGTGAGCTTCATGTTCTCGATCCTGTACTGGGCGGCCCCAAATGTGAAGCATCCCGGCTTCAGATGGCTCAGCCCGGGCGGCGTGTTTGCTGTGGTCATTTGGCTTATCGCGTCCGGAGCATTCGCGCTCTTTGTCGCGAACTTCTCCTCGTACAACAAGACCTACGGCACCCTCGCCGGCGTGATCATCTTCCTGGTCTGGCTGTGGATCTCCAACATCGCCGTACTCCTGGGCGCCGAGTTGAACGCCGAGATCGCGCGCGCCAGGGTGATGGAAGCCGGGCAGCCGGCCGACGAGGAGCCGTTCGTCGAGCCGCGGAAGGCGCCCAAGCAGCGCGACGCCGCAGGATGAACCGTCTCCTGGAAGGAGGTCAACCAGCATGAGCAAGCTTTTGTTCATCCCGTTCAGCGTGATCGGCGGGATCCTTGCCGGGGCGATCGGCAGAAAGACCTTCGAGCTGATCTGGGGCGCCTTCGACGACGAGGAAGCACCCGAGCCTAAGCACCGCGAGATCTCGCTTGTGAAGCTGATCGTCGCGCTGATAGTGCAAGGGGCGATCTTCCGTGCCGTCCGAGGCCTCGTCGACCACGGCTCCCGCCACGCCTTCCACAAGATGACCGGCAGCTGGCCCGGCGAAGAGCAACCCGAGAGCGCCTGAACCATGCCCGATACCCAGCGAGCCATGCTCTACGTCCGGCAGGTGTTCGAGGACGAGTACGTCCAGGAACAGCTGCGGAACGCCGCCACCGGATTGCGCGATGTCTACGAGCGCACGCGGCGCGAGCGCGCCCAGGCCACCGAGGACAAACGCCTGTACGCCAACCTCCGGCAGGCAGCCACCTCGATACGCAACGCCGCGACAGCTCTTCAGAAGAAGCCCGAGCCCAAGCCCAAGCGCCGGCGGCTCGGGAAGGTCGCCGTCTTGGCAGTCGCCGTCGGCGGCACCGCCTGGCTGGCGATGAAGATGCAGAAGGCTGCGGCCGAAGCGGACAGCTCCGCCGCCGCGACGTCGATTCCCACGCCGCCGGGCGCCACCACCCCGCCGACCGAGCCGCCTGAGCCGACCGTGCCGCCCGGACCGGCCACGATGGCGGAGCCGGCCACGACGCCCGGACCGGACACGACACCCGGGTCCAGCGCGACGTTCCCGGCCTGAGGCGTGCGCGCCCATCTCGGTTCGCCGCGGGCCGAGTTCCTCGGCGACTACGTCTACGCCACCGGGACGCGGACATACGGAGCGGCGCCGGTTAGCGCAGAATCGCTGCCCGTTTCCGCTCACCAGGTGGGGGTAGCGCAAGGATGAAGAGGTCCGGCATCGAATAACGGAGAAGTGGGAATGGAGCTCGACGTCCAAGACGTGATCCGCGCCGTGGCGGGTGCGGTTCAAGGCAGCGCTGGGAGCTCGAGCCGCGTGCGCGACGCCGTCAAGTCGGACGGCGGCGGGCTCTCAGGGATGAAGGGTCTGGCCGCCGGGGCGGGAGCGGCAGCCCTGGCGCCGATTGCGATTAAGGGTGCCGCGAAGCTCGCGAAGGGGTTGGGACCCGAGAGCCTTGGCGACGCGGTCAAATCGCCCACCCACGCAATAGGTGCAGTCACGTCGGATTTGGGCGATCGCGTGAGCTCGAACGTCATGCACCGGGTCACTCGCGTCGCCCAAGGGGACGACTGCACGGTCTCCTTCGCCGCAAAGATCTGGGGCAGGACAAAGCAGTTCACCGCCAACATCGAGACGCAGCGCCCCAACGAGCGCATCAAGTGGCGCGTCAGTGAGGGTATGCATCACACCGGAGTCGTGTCCTTCGACGAGCTGGGACCGAATCTGACACGGGTTCTGCTCAGCTTTGACGTGCAGCCCGGTGGCATGATCGAGAAGGCGGCGCGTGGGATGCGGCACGTCAAGCGGGCTGCGCGTGGCGACCTGCATCGATTCGCGGCGTTCATCGAAATGGCCGGGCGCGAGACCGGGGCGTGGCGCGGCGTGATCGCGGACGGCAAGGGCGTCGAACAGCACGATCCGGGTTATGACAAGACGCGTGAGTACACCGACATCGACGAGCTTGTCGGTGACGAGGACTCCGGCGGAGTGGATGGCGGAACGAGCCGCGGCCAGAAGTCGAGCAGCTCCAGCCGCTCGGCGCCGAGCCATCGGTCAAACGGCTCGAGGTCAAGCGGCTCGAGGTCAAGCGGCTCGAGCTCGAGCGGCTCGGGACAGACGCGCGGCCGGAGCGGTTCCTCTCGGCGGACAAGCCGCAGCAACTCGGCGAGCGGCCGCTCGCGCAGTTCGCGGGCGTCGTCCAACGGCAGCTCGGCGAGTAGGGGCCGCGGTAGGTAGGAGCCACCCGCGGAGATACGGAGGAGAGCATGGCGATCGACATGCATCGGGTCGTTGAAGCCGCCGTCGAGGCAGCGATTAAAGAAGCGATCCCCGCACCCAAGCCGAAGAAGAAACGTCGTTTGTCGACGGGCCGCGCGCTGCTGCTGGGCGCAGGGCTCGCGACCGCGGGCCGGATCGCCGCCGGGCCGAAGGTCCGAGAGATGGTCGGGCGCGTTCAGCAACGGATCACGGACGGCGGTTGGTTAGGCGAGGAGTCACCCGACGAGACCGCAGACTTCGACGAGGAGCCTGAGGACGTGGGCGACTACGAGGACGAGCCAGACGCGGAGACCGAGGACGAGTTCGAACCGGAGGACGAGTTCGAGGAGGAGGACGAGTTCGAAGAGGACGACGACGAGTTCGAGGAGGACGACGACGAGCCGGAGGACGACGAGCCGGACGACGAGCTCGAGGAGGAGGACGAGGCCGACGAGGAGAGCCTCAAGACGGAGAGGGCAGACTGAGGCTGGCGACTGCGGGCCGTCAGCCGCCTGCCACCCAGAGCTTGGCTTCCTCGAGTCCGGCGCGCGGGAACACACGCGCCTCGCCGGGAATCATCCACGCGAACATGCTCGTCGCGCGCGCCATCCACTCGATGTCGGTGACGATGGCGGAGCGGACCCAGGCCTGGTGGTGACGGATACCAAGGTCGAACCCGACCTTCGCGTCCGCCCACAGTGCTGCGGGCTCGATCTTGTCGAGATCCTCGACCACGTACAGCGTCCGCAGACCGCTCCCGGCCTCCAGCGCCTGCTTGAGCGCCGGGCCGAGTACCTCGTCGTAGTCCTTGCGCGCGACCTTCCCGCTGACCCGGAAGCCGATCGTGCCGGATGGCATATCTGGCATGCGCTCGACCACGAGGAGGACTCTCGGCGGAGTGCGGATCGGCCGCATCATCCAAAACGGGTGAGCAGTGCGCGAGCGAGGTACGGATGGACCTCCTGGGCTCCACGCCCGCCGGTCCGGACCCGAATGGCGAGACCCGGACTTGAACCGGGGACACCACGATTTT
>CAVRBZ010000005.1:0-68770 GCA_963719355.1 uncultured Solirubrobacterales bacterium
GCGGAGCGCTCGTCTGGTTGGCAGCGCAAGGGCCAAAAGCGCTAGGAGTGCTGAGATGCCGAGGATCGCGGCGAATGGTCTCGCGGGTATGTGTGGGAGGCCGCCGTTGAGCGCCTGGCTGAGTGGTAGCAGCGCGGTGGCGGCGATCGCGAGGCCGATGCCAAGTCCGATGGTGATGATCAGCGCTGCCTCCCAGCGCGCCATCGATCGGACTTGGCGGGGGGTCGCGCCGACCAGCCGCAGGAGCCCGAGCTCGCGGCGGCGCCGGAGCGCGATCATGATGAGCGTGGTGATCACGGCGATTGATGTGAAGGCGAAGATCTCGGCGACGAACTGTGGGCCGAACCAGCGGTTCATCTCGTCCTCGGCGGCGGTGGCGGTGGCGAACGTCGCGCGGCTGCTGATCTTCAGGCCGGGATACCGCGTAGCGAGGGCGTGGAGGCGCCGGGCGACCGCGGCGGGGTGGTCTGTTTGGATGAGGATCGTCCCGAGCAGCGGGATCGTTTGGTGGCCGGCGGCGAGCTCGGGGGAGAGCAGAGCGTCTCCGAAGGCCAGGTCGCGGCTGTAGATCGCGACGACGGTGGCGTGGGCGAGTGTGCCGTCGCCGAGCATGATCTGGACGCGTTCGCCGATGTGGGCGTGGGCGGCGTTGGCGCGGCGGCGCCCGAGCGCGATCGTGTTGCCGTGCAGGGCATTCAGGGACCCGGCGGTGACGCCGACGTTGAGGCCGCCGCCCTGCCCGCCGGCGAGGATCTGGGCGGGGAGGGTATCGTCGGAGTCGCCCAGGCCGGGGCCGAGCGTGGTCGAGCTGAGCGCGACGGCCGAGCGTACTCCGGGAGTGGCGCGCGCGTCGCTCAGCGCTGCGGTGGGCAG
Source organism: uncultured Solirubrobacterales bacterium (assembly GCA_963719355.1). Classification (GTDB taxonomy): domain Bacteria; phylum Actinomycetota; class Thermoleophilia; order Solirubrobacterales; family Solirubrobacteraceae; genus Palsa-465. Next base: position 874 of record CAVRBZ010000005.1, read on the forward strand.
TCCCGGACCGGTGCTGGTGAGGGCGAGCTGGCCGGTCAGCCCGGCGTGCCTTTGCTGGGTGATCGCGTGCTCGATGGTGGTCGTGCTGAACAGAAGCGTGCAGCTCATGGCGACGGTGAGCACCAGTGGGGTGCTGGCCGAGGAGAAGCGCCGGGCCGCGGTGCGCAGGTTGGCGGCGGCGAGGAAGCCGCCGACCGGCGAGATCGCCCCGAGCGCCGGCGCCAGCAGCCGGGCGACCACGTACGCGAAGATCGGTCCCAGGAACCCGACCGCCACGACGAGGCAGATCGCGGTCATTTCCGCTGTCGCCCCGGCGGTATCGGGCGTGCTGGTGGTGACCGACACGGTGAACAGCGGCACGGCGCAGGCGAGCGCGAGCAGCCCGCCGATGATCCGACCCGGGCCGAGCAGCCGCGGCTCCACCGCGGCGTCGGTGAGCGCGAGGGTGGGCGGCACTTTGGCGGCGCGCCTTCCGGCGGCCAGGACCGCGAGCAGCGAGGTGGCGACCGCGCAGCCGATCACGGCGGCGGCGGGGAGCCAGTCGTAGTTGAGGACGAAGTTCGCCGGAGCGATGCCGTGGCGCACGAGCCCGTGTGCGAGCGTGCGGCCGAGCACGATCCCGGGCCAGATCCCGGCGGCCGAGCCGATCAGCGCGATGATCGCTGCCTCCCAGGCGATCATGCGGCGGATCTGCCCGGGCGTGGTGGCCACCGCCCTGAGCAGCGCGATTTCGCGCTCGCGCTGCTGGATAGAGAGACTTAGCGTGCTGGCCACGACGAACATGGCGATGAACAGCGCGAGTCCGCCGAAGGCCGCTGTGACGGGGATCAGAGCGGTGCGGGTCGCCCCGAGCTCGGGGTATTCGCCCTGCCCTCGGGCCGCGCCGGTGAGCACCTGTGCTCCCGAAGCGGCGGCGCGCACGCGGTCGATGTCAAAGCCGGGCCCGGCGAGCAGGCCGATCGCGTCAACTCGCCCGGGGTGGCCGGCCAGCGCGGTTGCCTCGGCGTCGGTGAGGAAGATCGCGCTCTGCTGGGTGACGGGATGGCGGGGGCGAGCGACGCCGACCACGGTGACCATACGCGCGGGCGCGGTCGATGCGAGCGGCAGCCGCGCGCCGAGCGCGGCGGGATAGCCGGTGACTACCTCGTCGGGTCGGGCGGGTGGGCGTCCGGCGCTCAGCACGTAGGGGGTGAGCGCAGCGCTTGACCACCCATGGGCAACGTCGCCGCGGTCGCCAAGCCGGGCAGGCACCGACACGTCGCCGATCGCAGCCCGGACACCGGGCAGCCCTGCCAGGCGAGCGGTGAGCGCGGTGCTGACCCGCGCGCGTTCGGTGAGCGGCACGTCGTGGTCAGCGCCGACGATCTGTTGTCCGGCCACGACCGCCGCGGCGCCGGCGTACCGCTCGACGGGCGCATGGTTGCGGAGCATCGATTCGAGTTGCATACCCCAGGCCATCGCGAGCACGGACGCGGCGAAGAGGGCGATCAGGGCGCCGGTGAACGTGCCGAGGCGGCCGCGGGCGCTGAGAATGGATAGACGCAGCATGGCTCAGCCCCCCAGATGCGCGAGCTGTTCGGCGACGTCCTCGGCGCTGGGAGCCTCGAGCGTCGCGGCCACGCGTCCGTCGGCGAGCACGATCACGTGATCGGCGTACGCCGCGGCCACGGGGTCATGGGTGACCATCACCACGGTCCGGCGGTCTTGGTCGACGACGTCGCGCAACAGCGCGAGCACCCCGCGTCCGGTGCGGGTATCGAGCGCTCCGGTCGGCTCGTCGGCGAACACGACCTCGGGCCGGGTGACGAGCGCCCGGGCAATCGCAACGCGCTGCTGCTGTCCGCCGGACAGCTGCGAGGGACGGTCGCGCAGCCGCTTCTCCAGGCCCACGCGCGCCGCGACCTCGCGCACCGTCGAGCGCCGCGGACGGTGACCATCGAGGCGCAGCGGCAGGCCGATGTTCTGAGCCACGGTGAGCGAGGGCAGCAGGTTGAAGGCCTGAAAGACGAACCCGATCCGCTCGCGCCTTAGGATCGTCAGCCGCCGCTCGCTCAGTCCCGCCAGCTCGGTATCGGCGAGCGTGACCGTGCCCGACGTCGGCCGATCCAGCCCCGCCGCCACGTTCAGAAACGTGCTCTTGCCCGAGCCCGACGGGCCCATCAAAGCCGTGAATGACCCGCGCGCGAGGCCGACCGTGACCCCGTCCAGAGCGACGACCGATCCGTCGCCCCGGCCGTACACCTTGCGCACCTCACGCAAGGCAACTGCCTGAGTCGAAGTGACCGCCTCGGAAGTGCGGAGAATCGAGTTGAACATGAAGTTCCTCCTAACCGGGGCGGCGGCGCTCGGTCGCGCCTCGCGTGGGGTCCCTCGTTGTGCCATGCGACGAACCTAAGGTGCGAAGGCGAGATCGGCATCGTCGCCAGGCCGGATTGCGGCTCCTACCCTCCGACGATTTCGACTCCGACCTAGGTAGGAGGCGGGAACCGAAGAGGTGGAGTACGTTCAGCGCCTGAGCCGAATCGATCATCTCGCCCGCACGTACTGGTTCGATCTGCTGATCGCGCTGCTGGCGATCGTGGCGATGCTTAACGTGGTGCTCGACCGCGGCTCGTCCGGAGCTCCGACAACGACGCTGTGGTTCTGCCTTCCCGCGCTCGCGATCCTGGTGCTACCCGTGTTCGCGCGGCGATGGTTTCCGTTTGCCGGACCGGCGGCGTACTGGCTTTTGGCCGTGGGAATCTCGTTCGTCGACCCGCTGCTGATCCCGTACCCCGAGTCCCTCTTCCCGATGCAGCTGGCGGTCGCGTTCCTGCTTGGGAACCTTCGGGACGCCCGGCGGGCTGTCCTCGGACTGGCGATTGTGCTCGGCGCTGTGGCGACCGTCGTCTACAAGATCCCTGGGCACTCGGTCGCCCAGCTCGTCTTCATTCCCGTCGACTTCGCCGTCGCCTGGCTTGCAGGCTTTGCCGTCCGCGCGCGCGCCGAGCAGGCCGACGTGGCGCAGACGCGTGCGACCCAGGCCGAGCAGGGGCGCGATGCAGCGACCCGCGTCGCCGTGGCCGAGGAGCGCACGCGGATCGCGCGCGAGCTGCACGACATCGTCGCGCACGCCGTCAGCGTGATGGTGCTGCAAGTCGGCGCTGTCAGGCACCGGCTCCCCGACGCGATGGCCGCGGATCGCGACGCCCTCAGGAGTGTCGAGCAGGCCGGGCGCGGCGCGCTGGCGGAGATGCGCCGTCTGCTCAGTGTGATGCGCCGTGACGGCGACGGCCTAGAGCTCGCGCCTCAGCCCGGCCTTGACGGCCTCGACTCGTTGATCAAGGAGATCGGCCGCGCCGGGCTGCCCGTCGAGCTGCACGTCGCCGGGGAGCGAGTCCCGCTCCCGCCAGGAATCGACCTCTCCGCCTATCGGATCGTGCAGGAGGGCCTCACCAACGCGCTCAAGCACGCCCGCGCCACCCACGCCGAGGTCACCGTCCGGTATGCGCCAGACGAGGTAGGCATCGAAGTGCACAACGACGGCACCGGCGCGACGCCGAGCGACGGCCACGGGCACGGCCACGGGCTGATCGGAATCCGCGAGCGCGTAAGACTCTACGGCGGCGAAATGACCGCAGGCACGACAAACGGCGGCGGGTTCACGCTCAGCACCCGCCTCCCGCTCACCCCAGAGCGGCCATGACGATCCGAGTCCTCATCGCCGACGACCAGTCCATGGTCCGCGCCGGCTTCCGAATGCTGCTCGCCGGCGAACAAGACATGGAGGTCGTCGCCGAAGCGAGCACCGGACTGGAAGCAGTGGACAAGGCCGCGCGGTTCGACCCGACCGTGATCTTGATGGACATCCGCATGCCAGAGCTCGACGGGCTCCGGGCCACCCGCCGGATTCTTGCCACCGACAAAACAGCGCGGATCCTGATCCTCACTACCTTCGGACTCGACGAATACGTCTACGAAGCCCTCAGCGCCGGCGCGAGCGGGTTCGTGCTCAAAGACGACCCCCCCGAACAGCTGATCGAGGCGGTCCGCACAGTCGCTGCTGGAGACGCGCTGCTCTCACCGGCGATCACGAAACGCGTGATCCACCAATTCACCCGCATCCCTCGCCACGAGCCGCCGAAAGAACTCGACGAGCTCACCGCACGCGAGCAAGACATCCTCCGGCTCATCGCCCGCGGCCTGTCCAACAAAGAGATCGGCGCGGAGCTGTACATCAGCGAGACGACCGTCAAGACCCACGTCACGCACATCCTCCAGAAACTCGGCCTCCGCGACCGCGTCCAAGTCGTCGTGCTCGCATACCAGACCGGGCTCGTACCGGCAGCCACGCCCACCTAGCTTCACAGCGGGCGGCCCGCAAGCGCGACTGCCGCCGTTCCGTCGATGCCGCGCGCAGGACTATCTCTGTGGTCGCCTCCGCGCATCTCCGGAGGGGCCGTTGTGAACGCGCAGGGGCGACCGGCTCCTGCAAATGGCCGCAGGACAGCCGAGGGCCCGCCCGAGATGATCTGCGCGCGTGCCTGCGGGATGCCGGCCCTCGCCGTTTCCTGGCGACCAGCCGTGGGACAGCGCCTGGGGCCCTCGGGTTCGAGGACCCTGACGTCACGATCGCGATAGACGCCGATCGGGCCGGCCCCCTGACGGCGCAACGCATCCAGCGCGATCTCACCGACATCGCGCGCACCGTCACCATCGCCGACCTCGCTCCCGATCGCCAGGACGGCTGACTGACTCCACGGGCATCGCCACCTTCGCCACCACACCCTTCAGTGCATGTTGTTGCCCGACGTGTTGCTCGCCGACGAGGACCAGGTCACCCGGTCTGAGCACGCGGGGCAACCGCACCCCAGAGCCTCCTCCTGCGTATTCGTCCGCCAGCCGGCCGCCCTGCGACCGCACCCAAGCAGCCCCCCTTCCCCTCCCCGCGAGCCCCCGGCAGTTGGAGTTGGCGGCCTCGTTCGGTTGGGGGCTGTTGCGGGCTCTCGCCCTCGACGCGGCCTCTCGGGCGCGTCGGCGGCTATGAGCGCGGCCTGTTGCCGCGATGCCCCGGTCTCTTGCTGTCGCATGAGCCAGGCGAGCCTGGCGGCGACCGAGTCGGCCAGCTGGGCGGCCTGCCGGTCGGAGGCCGCCTGCTGGCAGCTGGCGCACGGTCCGACGTGGACCCGGTGCCCGCACCGCACGCGCTCGCGCACGGTCGGGGTCTGGTAGGTGTGGGTGGTAGCGAGTCTCATGGGGTCGCTCCTCCTGTGGTGGTTGGGGGGCCTGCTCCTCAGCCTGGCCGGTCCTCCCGGCTGGCTGGGGACCAGGCCCCGGGGCGTGTTAGCCCGGGGCTGGGCCTAGGCTGGCTGCTTGACGGCGAGGCCGCGCTTGGCGGCTGCCTTCAGCAGGCCCTGGATCGCGCGGCTGGCCGCGGGCCCCGTGTGCGGTATGGCCTCTCGCCGTCGCCAGCCTCTGGCCGCCATTGACCTGCCCGCACGCGCCGGGCCGACCTCATCACGGTTTGGCGACGAGGTCGGCCGCGACGTCCTACCTTCCCGCCTTCCCGAGCACCAGCCCCAGCAGGATGACCAGGAAGAACACCGTCTGCGCGCTGTGGACGACGATCGCCAGCAGGGCGCTCCGGCGCCGCTTAGCGGGGAGGGCGAGGACGAAGCTGTCGCACAGGGCACTCGGGATGACCCAGGGCTCGTGCAGGTGATAGGCGGCGAAGATCACGCCATTGGCAAGCCAGTCGAACCGGCCGAACGTGCGGTTCATGCGCGGGAGCAGATAGCCCCGGAACAACAGCTCCTCGCCCAGCACGGTGTTGAACACCAACATCACCGCGGTCAGAGCGAACCAGCCCCACGCGCCGGAGAAGAACGCATGACCGGCGTGCGAGCCCAGGAACAGGCCAAGGTCACGGCCGCCCGGGTGCGGGAGCGACGGCACGAGCAGGTTCGTCACGGCGGAGGCGACGATGAGGCCCGGCAGGATCAGCCAGCCGCGGCCGCCGCGCCGTCCGCTGCGCGGGTCGCGCGGCGCGCGCAGCCAGAGCACCTCGCGGACCACCGACCAGCGCAGGGTGCGCTGCTCGCGGTAGACAAGGCCGACGACGAGGGCGAACTGCCAGATGAGGCCGACGGTGAGCGTGATGATCAGGGCCTGCACGAGCGGTGCCGGGCCGCTGAGACCGTGGGCGAGCCGCGGCGCGACGACCCAGCTGAGCAGGCCCATCGGCACGGCCGCCGCGGCCCAGACGCCGGCGACGCCGGTGGCGGAAAGCTGGCGGACCGGCCGCGGGACCGTGCTTTGCTCAGGGCAAGCATCGGTCACGGCGGGTAGCGGGGCGGGGGGTGCGAATGTGCTCATGGACGGGACCTCCTGTGGGGTTTCGGGGTGTCCTCACGCTAGGTCCGGCCGAGCGCCGCGTCGTCGTCGGAACGTCGCGTTCGTCACGGCACTCCCCGACCACCTGGGGGTCCTCCTCGAGGAGGAGGCGGATCCGCGGGGTCCTCCTCGAGGAGGAGGCGGAGCCCGCGGGCCGGGTGTAGCGTGCGCTCGTGAGCGAGATCTACCGGATGAGCGAGATCGCCCTCTACAGCAGCTATCAGCCACCGGCGCCGCCGCCGAGCACGGCCAAACGAATGAGCCGATCCGCTGCCATCAGCTGAGAATCCCGCTGCCAAACATCCCGGACAAATCACTGCCACAAGTCCGAATCTCCACTGACAAACGTTCCGGATCTCACACTTGCTGTAGGGCGCCGGTCGAATGACAGTCGGGGTGCGGTCCCGCCCAGCGCGGTTCTTTGCCGGGAACCGGCCGGCAGGGGACTCGCGTCTTCCCGGAGCGCATTGTCGATCGTCCACGGGGCGTGGGATGCCGCGAAGGCCCGGTCTCAGCATCGACGCCTCCTTCCCCTCGATCCCCGTCCCTTGCTCATCTTGCTCGCCCGACCGGATCCAGACGCCCGTCCGAGCGCTGTCACGCCGTTGACCAACCGCTGTCATTCAGGTGGCCAAACCACTGAACAACGAAGGTTGTCCACCCACACGCAGGATCGCCGGAGTCTCCGGAGCGGAGCTCCGGCCGGAGCGGCCGGAGCAAGCTAACCACTAACCCACTGATTACCGGTGGTTCTCATATGGCTAGTGGCTCGCCGGACCGCCCAGGCGACCGGGACAGTCCCGCCTTGGGGGCGGTTCGCTGCGCTCGCTTTGGGGGCCGGGCGCTGTGAGCGCCGACCCGGAGGCGCGTCGACAAAGGCGCGCAAGACGCAGCCGGGAGTCTCAGCCGCGGCCCGCGCTCGCCGATCTGGGGATGATTGCCCAGACCGTGGCGCACGGCGAAGGGCACCCCGTAGCGATCGCGATGCCCGTGCCGACGTCAAACCAGGGCGCAGAACCCAAGCGCTGACGGTGGCCATGAAAAGCTCCCCGTAGGCGGCCACTGAATCTCCCCGCTGGTGGCCACTAGTTCTGCCGGGTAGCCGGCGGGAATCTCACCCGCCAGCCCCCACAGATCCGCACGTGAGCCTCTCGACTCATACGGCTCGTGCCGTCTGGCCGGAGGGCGCAGCTCCGCAGTACCGCCAGTGCGCGAACAGCTCAGGGTTCCGGGTTCGGAGCCCCTGTAGCCATGCTCGTGTCCTCTTGGGGCTGCGTGCCAGTCGTTTGTATTTCCACCTCGCCCAGCGCTCCAGATGGTGATCGCGGCGCTGGCAGAGTGGGATCACCGCGGTCGGATAGAACGCGGTGAAGTAGCCGAGCCAGCCCCGCAGCACGAGATTGATCCCGACTGCGAGGTCGGCGAGGTCCAGGTTGGTGCGCCGATGCAGCCGCCAGGACGCTACTCGGCGGCTCATCATCGTCAGCTTCTCCGGGGACACCGCCGGTAGGAAGCCGGTGAAGACCTCCCCCGTGCGCTTGTGGTATGCCTTCCGAGGCCGGAACGTGTAGCCGCAGAACGTGAACGAGATCTCCTCGTAGGTTTCGCGACGTCTGCTGTCCTTGTACACGATCCGCGTCTTGTCCGGGTGGAGCTCCAACCCGACCTTGACGAGCCGACGCGCGACCGCGTCCCGCACGAAGCGGGCCTGCGATTCGCTGACACAATGGATCACCGCATCGTCCGCGAAGCGCTCGAACTGGACGGTGGGGAACTCCCGGACCATCCACGCATCGAGCCCGTAGTGCAGAAACAAGTTGGCGAGGCATGGGGAGATCGGGCTGCCTTGCGGCGTGCCCTTGACCCTCGGGACCAGGGTTCCATCGGGCTTCTGCATCGGGGCCTTCAGCCAGCGCTCCACGTACAGCACGACCCATTTCTGGTCGGTGTGGTGCGCGACGCCTTCAGCATGAGGTCTCATGGAACGGAGTCAAAGAAGGCGCGGATGTCGAGATCGATAACCCAGTCCTTCTTGAAGCACCGCTCTCGGCAGACCGCGACCGCGTCCACGGGCGAGCGCCCGGGACGATAGCCGTAGGAGTCCTCGTGGAACACCGGCTCCACGCCGGGCTCCAATGCCATCGCCGCCGCCGCTTGCGCGACTCGGTCAACGACGTTCGCCTATCACTGTCCCGCCAGCATCCTGGTCGAGGGACGCGGCAGCTGGTGCCTGCGGGTCGGCGGCGGTCAGATCGACCAAGCGGTCACCGGCGCGCTGCTGGCAGCACGGACCCCCGCGGGGGTCAAGGCCGCGCTTCAGGCAGCCGAGGCGCTGGAGGCCGACCACGACGCCGCGCTTGAGCAGTGGCGGCTGCAGGTCGAGCGCGCCAAATATCAGGCCGAACGTCGGAGCGCCGCTACCGACAGGTCGAACCCGAGCACCGGCTCGTCGCCCGCGGCCTGGAGCGCGACTGGGAGAAGGCACTCGGCGCGCTGGCCGAGGCCGAAGCGGAACTGACACTGCGCGAGCAACAGCGACCTCGCACCCTGACAGACACCGAGCGCGAGCAGCTGCTCGCGCTCGGCACAGACCTCGGCCGCGTGTGGCCGCGCCCACCACCACCGACCGCGACCGCAAACAACTCCTCAGAACCCTGATCGACGAGGTCGTCCTGGACGTCCAGCGCGAGCAGGAGCGTGCGACCGTCACGATCCGCTGGAACGGCGGCGCGCTCACCGAACTCGCGGTCGCGCTCCCGCGCCACCAGCCAACGATCCGCGCCGACGAGGACACAATCGCGCTGATGCAACGGCTCGCCGCTCACTACGACGACGCCACGATCGCCGGGATCCTCAACCGCCAAGGCCGCCGCTCCGCCACCGGCCAACCGTTCACTGCCCAGGTCGTCTCCAGCCTGCCCAACCACTGGAAGATCCCGCGCTACCAAGCGCCCACCCAGCCGCCCGACGGGCAGCTGCTCCCCGTCGGCAAGGCCGCCGAGGAACTCGGCGTAGCCGCCTCGACCATCTTCCGCTGGCTGCAAGCCGGATTCATCCCCGGCGAGCAAGACACACCCGGCGCCCCCTGGCGAATCCGCGTCAACGAGCAGCTCCGCGCACTGTTCGTCGAGTACGCCCCGCCCGGCTACGTACGGATCGTCGACGCGATGCGGACGCTCGGCGTTTCCCGCCAGACCGTGTTGCAACGTGTCAAGCGCGGCGAGCTGCAAGCCCTCCACGTCCGCAACGGACGCCGAAAAGGCCTGCGAATACAAGTGGCGCACGATCGAGAACGCCCGGGGCGTCGAGAACGTGGCGTCCCCGCCGGCGGCTCGATGGAAAGCGAAGAGTTCGCCGAGGCTGTTCACCCCGGCCACCTGGCCGTTGAGTTCGAACCTGGAAAGGCCGGAGGGTCTGACGAGTGAATTCACTTTCCAGCCAGGCGGATAGGCAATCGAGAAGCCTGGCGCCGGCGCGTGGTGGTAGACCAGCGTGGGCGGCAGCAGCTGAAAGCGCGATGTCGGCGCGGGCGCGGGAGATGCAAGCGCCGCGGCGGCGATTAGCGCCGCGCTCAGCACCGCGCCGGTCACCAGCGCCGCCCACGACGGCACCCGCCCGAGGCGCCTTGAACCCGACCGCGCGCGCAAGACCAGAAGGCAGACCAGACCGGCGGCGACGCCGAGGAGCACGTTCCAGACCAGACTCGAGGATGCACCCACGAGCGCCCGCATGAGCAGCACGCATGCGATAGCCACCGCCGCAGCGATGGGCAGCCACCTACCTCGCCGCGCGCATTGCTCCGCGAGCGAGCCGGAAACGAGATCCGCGACCTGAGCGAACTCCCCTCCGGCCGAGGACAGATACACGCTGGCGAGCACGGCGAACACGGTGAGCTCGAGCACGAACTCCAGCGCGAATGCGCCGGGGAGGTGTGTGGCGTTCGACGACCACCAGGCCAACCACGCGCAACTTGACGCCGTCCGTCTCATTTCTGTCGTGCCGAGCAAGAGCCGGCGACCTACTGCTCACGAATGCGGAATCGACGTCGACCGTTGCCCGCATACGTTGCCCGGCCGGAGCAGGCTACTTGGCGACGGGTCGTGAAGTACTGAGAATCGTTTCGCTTTCCAGGCACTTCATGGGATACCCCCAGCCGGATTCGAACCGGCGATCTCCTGCGTGAAAGGCAGGCGTCCTAACCGCTAGACCATGGGGGCGGGCCAACGGCCATTGTAGGTCTGGGCCCTGGCCAAGGCGCGAGGCTCGTCATAGGGCGGCACCGGACCGTGGAGGCCCCGCCGCGCGCGGGGCACGCTGCCACCACGACCTCGTCAGCTCATCTCGCACGGATCGCCGCCGGACAAGCGTGGCGCGGTGGTTTGCGTCGAGCGAGGCGCGAGTGGGAGGCCGGGGCCGGCGCCCAGTGGGGGCGAATCCGCAGGCCGGGATACCAACGCGTAGATCGAGGGGCCGCGACTAACCGAGCGAGATGAGCGCGATGCCCGCCACCACCGCCACCGCGCCGGCCACCCGCTCCGCGCCGACCTGTTCGCGCCCGCTCAGCGCCAGCACCGCGGTGGCGACGACCACGCTCGACTCGCGCACCGCGGCCACTGAGGCGGCGGGAGCAAGGCGCAGCGCGGCCAAAGTGAGTGCATAGGCGCCGAAGAAACCGACACCGGCGAGCACCGTCCTCCAGCTTATGGCAGTGCGCAGGGCGGCGGGGCCGCGCGCACGCCAGGTACCAAGCAGGTAGGCAATCGCGGTCGCGCCGAACACGACCTCGAGATAGGCCACCGGCGCCGCGTGGACGATGCCGTGCTTGTCAACCAGCGTGTAGCCGGCGATGCACGCGCCAACCCCCAGCGCCAGCGCCAGGTCACGCGGACGCGCCGAGCTGCGCACGCCGCGCACCAGGACGATCCCACCAGCCACGAGCAACACACCGAGCGCGCCGAGCAAAGACACGCCCGCCCCCGCCAGCGCGGCGCCGGCGATCAGCACCAGCACCGGGCCGGTTCCGCGTGCGATCGGGTACACGAACGCCATCGCGGCAACCGAATAGGCGGTCGCGAGCAGCACCATGTAGAGCACCTCCAGCGCGGTTGAGCCCGCCACGTAGGGCAGCGCCGTCGAATCGAAGCGCCAACCCAGCACCGCCACCGGCGCGAACACCACCGTTCCCACCACGAGCGCGACCGCGCTTGCGCTGTGCGTATCCCGCTCGTCGGAGAGCAGCAGGTTCCAGCCGGCGTGCACGACGGCGGCGGCCAGGGCGAGGAGTAGGGCGGAGATCGGCATCCGTCCCTCGTTTATAGAGTTGCCGGGCGATGAGCGCGCTGGCGAAATTGAGCCCGAGCGAGCGCGAGCTCGCCCCGCCCGCGCCGCCACCGCGGACGGCAGGCGCGATGAAGGCGGTGCTCACCGAGGAGCGCTTCTCGGACCCAAACTGGATCTTCGAGCGCAAGCTCGACGGGATCCGCTGCATCGCGATCCGGTCCGGGGAGAACCTCGAGCTGCTCTCGCGCAACGACCTGCGCCAGAACGCGCGCTATCCGGAGCTGGTCGACGCCCTTTCGGTCGAGCGTTGCCGCGAGTTCGCGATCGACGGCGAAGTGGTGGCCTTCGAGGGATCGCAGACGAGCTTCGCCCGCCTGGCCCAGCGCCACCAGCACTACGTGCCGGTGTTCCTGTACGTGTTCGACGTGCTGTGGCTAGAGGGTCACGACGTGCGCCAACTGCCGCTCCGCACTCGCAAGCGACTCCTCAGGAGCGCGCTCGAGTTCCACGGCAACGTCCGCTGGACCCAGTACCGCAACAGCGAAGGCGAGGCGCTGTTCAAGGAGGCCTGCCGCAAGCGGTGGGAGGGGCTGATCGCCAAGCGCGCCGACAGCCCGTACGTCACGACGCGCTCGAAAGACTGGCTCAAGTTCAAGTGCGAGCACGGACAGGAGCTCGTGATCGGCGGCTACACCGAGCCGCGCGGCTCGCGCGTCGAGTTCGGCGCGCTCCTGCTCGGCTACCACCGCGACGCTCGTCTGGAGTACGCCGGCAAGGTCGGGACCGGGTTCGACACCATAACCCTGCACGAACTCGGGGCCCAGCTGCGCGAGCTCGAACGCAGTGGCTCGCCGTTCGCCAATCCGCCGGCGGTCAAGGAGCGCGGCGTCACCTGGGTTGAGCCGAAGCTGGTCGCCCAGATCGGCTTCACCGAATGGACGCGCGACGGCCGCCTGCGCCACCCGCGCTTCCTCGGGCTCAGGGACGACAAGGCAGCGTCGGAGGTGGTCCGGGAGGGATGACCGAACAGCTCACCGTGGCTCGCCGGGAGATCCGGATCACGCACGCCGATCGGCCCGTGTTCCCTGAGCAAAACCTGACCAAGCTCGACCTGGCCCGCCACTACGAGCGGGTCGCGCCGCTGATGCTCCCTTACATAAAGGACCGCCCGTTGGCGCTCCAGGCGTATCCCGACGGGATCGGCGGCGAGGGCTTCTTCATGAAGGCCGTGCCGAAGTACTTCCCGGAGTGGGTCAAACGCGCCACCATGCGGAAGAAGGGCGGCACGATCACCCATGTGCTGGCCCAGGACGCTGCGACGCTCGTGTACCTCGCGGGCCAGAATGTGGTGACCGTACACACATGGCTGTCACGGGCCGACAAGCCGTATCAGCCAGACCGCCTGACGCTCGACTTCGACCCCTCCGGGGGCGGCTTTGCCGAGGTCCGGGCGGCGGCGCGCGCCGCCGGCGAGCGCATGCGCGACCTCGGCCTGACCCCGTACGCGATGACCACCGGTTCGCGCGGCGTCCATGTCATCTGCCCGCTGCGCCGCGGGCCCGGCTTTCCCGAGGTTCATGCCTTCGCCCGCGCGCTGGCCGAAAGAATGGTCGAAGACGATCCGCGCCACCTGACGCTCGAGTGGCGCAAGGCCGACCGCGGCAAGCGGATCTACCTCGACGTCAACCGGATCGCCTACGCCCAGCATGCCGTGGCGCCGTACACGGTGCGGGCGCGCCCGCAGGCGCCGGTGGCGGTGCCGCTGCACTGGGAAGAGCTATCCGACCAACGACTGCGGCCGGATCGGTGGACGATCAAGAACGTCGCTGGGCGGCTCGATGACGGCGACCCGTGGTCGGGCATGATGCGCCAGGCCCGCGCCCTGCCTCGCACATCCGCATAAGCCGCCGCGGGTCTCGGCGCAGTAGGGTCGGCGCGGAGTTCTACGCCTCGCCGCGTCGGACTCGGCGGCGCCGGCGCTTACCCGTCACCTGCCAGGGCCCCGGAGCGAAGTCGAGCACCAGGTTCACCACCCACACGATCAGCGTCGCCTCCACCAACGTCCAGAAGCCGCGGATGTGGAAGCCAGAGACGACGTCCCCGGTGAGGAGCAACATCAGCAGCGAGACGAAGAACCAGGCGATCCCGAAGGAGAGGAGCGCCAGCGGCAGCGTGATGAACCGCAGCAGCGGCTTGAGCACCGTGTTCAGCACACCGAACACCGCGGCGGCGGCCAGCAGCGAGCCTGCGTTGTCGACCGTCACATCGCTCAACAAGGCGACGACGATCGCCAGGACGAGCGCGTTCGTGAGCCATGAGATGCCCAGACGGACCACCAGCGGCAGCCCGGGGCGGCGACGTTGCTCGACGACCTCGTACTCGTAACGGGCCGGGCTCACGCCACCAGAGTACTCCCTCAGTAGCTGAGCTCTCCTGGTCCAGCTTGGGCTGCCTCTCGGCTCAGCCCAGCGTCAACTGCCCGTGCGCGTAGTCCAGGCCGATGGCCCCGAAGTGGGAGAGGACGTCGGAACCGAGCAGCCCGAACGCCTTGCCGTTGGCGCCGGCGATCACCGAGGTCGTAGCAACGATGCTGGGGAGCGGCTGGCCGCCGATGCTCCAGTGCGCCAGCCTGACCTTGTGCGCCGTTTCGGAGCAGCCCACACCCGTGACCTTGATCGGGCGCCCGATGTTCTTCAGATGCAGTTTGCGCGCGAGCGCGACGTCGAGCAGCGTATTGGAGGAGCCCGTGTCGATCAGGAACGGGAAGGCGCGGCCGTGGACGATCACTCGCGCCAGCGCCAGCGTCGCGCCGTCCCTGGCCTTGAGGATGACCACCGGCACGGTCGCGGCGGCATGCGCGCGTGGGACCGACGCGTCCCCCCAGCCGGTGAAGGCGACCAGTACGAACGAACCGACCAGTCCTGCGAGAGCGATGAGGCGGCGCATCGTTCCTCCCCGTTGTTTGACTGTTCAGGTGGGCAACCCCCGATGTGGGGATCGAGCCTAGACCGCCGTCCGGCTCGGCGCTCGGCTCGACGTGACGCTCGTGCTCAGCGCCGGGCTCCGGGCGAGCGTCTGGTAGACGACGCAGTAGCGCTCGGTCAACTTCTGAAGGTTGGCGAGCTGGTCCTCGTCGGCGTCGGTGTCGAGTTCGAACGACAGCCGGATCGCCGTGAAGCCGACGGGCGCGCCGCGGTCGACTCCGAGCGTGCCGCGGAAGTCGAGGTCCCCCTCGGCCCGCACCCGCCCGGACGTCACCGCGATGCCCAGCGAGGTAGAGACCGCGCGCAGCGTGACGCCGGCGCACGCCACCAGGGCCTCGAGCAGCATGTCGCCCGAGCAAAGCAGTGTGCCGTCGCCGCCCGTGGCGGGATGAAGCCCGGCCTCGGCGATCGCACGTCCTGTCTGTACCGAGCAGGCCACGCCGTCGCCGAGCTCGCCGGTAGCCGAGAGCGTGATCAGGGCCGCGTCAGGCTCGTTCTTATAGCGCGCCTTCAAGGGAGCCTGGAGCGCACGCAGCGCATCGCGGTCCATCGGTCGCATCTTACGGGGATTGGTGCAGCGGCCCGCTGCTCACACCGTGGGTCCTCCCGGCGCAGACCCGGGCCCGGGCCCGGGCCCGGGGGCGGGCGCCGGGGTCGGCGCAGGTGTGCGAGGGGTCCCGTTGTCACCCGGATCATCGGGCGCGCGGATCCACTCGACGATCCGCCCCCGCACGATCACGAAGTTGGTGCGCGCGGTCTGGCCGGCGCCGGTGCCACAGTCGCTCCCGCCCGGGCCCGGCCGGCCGGTCAGTCGAAACAGCGCGTTGACGTAGCGTCCGCGTTGATCGGCCGAAATGAATCGCGCGCCGCAGGGCAGCGAAGCGTTCGCGACCTCCGCCTGCGCTCGAGTGCCGATCGTGACCACGATCGCTGCGCCACTCGTGTCACCGCCATTGATCATCACGCTGGGCAACGCGAAATACCCCGCCGCCGAACGCACGTCGCCCCGCCGGAGAGCATCCGACCAGGCTGTGATCACGGCGACCGCGGAAGCGGCCGGCGGGGCGCCGGTCGGCCCCGGGGTGGGAACGGTCTGGGGCGGCTTGGGGACGGTCTGGGGCGGCGTGGGGACGGTCTGGGGCGAACCTTGACCACCGCCGGGCGGGGCTGGGGTCGCCGGTGTCGGCGCGGCGCGCACCGTCCCCGTGGTGCTCCGCGTGGCGCTCCCACCCGATCCACACCCGGCCGCGAGCAACGCAGCCGCGCTCAGCGCGGCCGCGAGTATCGCGGTCACACGCGATCCGGCGGAGCGGCTAGTCGTCCTGCGGCTCCCCGAGCTCGGACTCGCCGTCGCCGTGGCCGGAGTACGGCGTCTCGACCAACCCGTAGCTCCGCTCGATCGCCCGGGTCAGCCGGTCAAGCGCCTCGGTCACGTCCTCGCGATCGGCTTTGCGCTCCAGAGCGAGCCGAACCCCCGCGATCTCGCGCGCCAGGTATTCGGATTCGGCGAGCGACCGCGCGTTCGTTTCGCGATCACGCTCGACCTCCTCCCGGTCCCGGTCCGCCTGCCGGTTCTGGGCCAGCAGGATCATCGGTGCCGCGTAGGCGGCCTGCGTGGAGAAGCACAAGTTCAGAAGGATGAACGGATAGGGATCCCAGCGCAGCGATACCGCGGCCAGGTTCAGCCCGATCCAGATGAACACGAAGATCGTCTGGGCGGCCAGGTAGCGGCCAGTGCCCAGAAAGCGCGCCAGTCGCTCGGCGATGCGGGCGAATGCATCCGGGTCGTACGATGGCCCACCTGGGGTGCCGCGAGGCGAGCTGAGATCGTCGCGGCGGGCCATCAGCGGCTCACGCGCATCGTGCGCCAGTCGGCGGGGAGCATCCGGTCGAGCACGTCATCGATCGTAACCGCCCCGACCAGTCGGTTCGAAGCATCGGTCACCGGCACCGCCACCACGTCGTAGGCCGCCAGGCGCTCGGCGACCTCGCGTTCGCTGGCGTCGGCCGGGACGGGCTCCCACTCCTCGTCCAGGCAGCGGACGAGCGGCTTGCTCGGCGCCTCGCGGAGCAGGCGCTGGACGCCAACCACGCCCTGGAAGCGGCCGGTCGGCGTCTCCAGCGGCGGCTGGGCGACGAACACCTGCGCGGCGAGCGGCACCGGCAGGTCGGGGTCGCGGATCCGAGCCAGCGCCTCGGCCACGGTGGCGTGTGGGCCGAGGATGACTGGCTCGGGGGTCATCAGACCGCCGGCCGTGTCGGGCTCATAGACCAGCAGGCGCCGGACGGGCTCGGCCTCATCGGGATCCATCGCGCCGAGCAGCTCGGCCTGGCGCGCGGCGGAGAACTCGGCGAGCAGGTCGGCGGCGTCATCCGCCTCCATCTCGTCGAGCACCCGCGCCAGGCGCTCCTGGTCGAGCCCCTCGACGAGGCGCACCTGCTCGTCTTCGGATAGCTCCTCGAGCAGGTCGGCCAGGCGGTCGTCCTCGAGCGCGGAGGCCAGCACCCGCCGGCGGCTGAGCGGCAGCCGGCGCAGCGCGGCGGCCATCTCGGCTGGGTGGAGGCTCTCGAGCACCGCGGCCTGGCGATCGATCGAGCGCTCATCCGCGAACAGCTCCCCGGCCTCGCTCCAGTCGATCACCTCGGGGGCGCGGCGACGGCCCGCCAGACCGCGGCTGCCGAGTGCGATTGTCGCCACCTCCCACGCGAACGGCTCGGGCGCCGGGGTGATGCCGACGTCAACCACCCGCGCGCCCCGCACCCGGCGGCCGATCAGCTCCCCCATGGCCAGGCGCTCACCCGGCCGGAGCTCGAACTGGCGCAGGTTGATCGAGCCGCGTCGCAGCCGCATGCCGTCGGTCCCGATCTCGCCCACGCGCCCTGCGCCGACGAACACCCGCCGGCGTCCAACCGCCACGACGAAGCCGTTCACGTGAGGCGGTCGCCCACTCAGGTCGAGCACGATGTCAACCACGCGGCCGACGTCAGCGCCGTCCGCTCCGACCAGCGGGAGTCGGGTCAAGCGGCTCACGTACACGATTCGGTCCGACACAGGCACAGGGTAGACCCCGCCCGCCGTTACCGCGGCGGATCGGGGCCCGACCCGAGTGCTCAGCGCATCGTGCGCGTGAGTATGTTGCCTGGAGCGGCCGCCCCGCCGTTACGCCGTCGATAGCTCCCTGACCTGCGTCAGGCGGAACGAATTGCCCGACGGGTCGCGAAAGCCGGTGTCGATTCCGTAGGGGCGCTCCTCGGGATCCTCGGTGAACTCCACGCCGCGGCTCTTGAGCTGCTCGTAATCGGCGTAGACGTCGTCGGTGGTGAGGAAGATCGCTCCGGCAAACCCCTTGGCCATCAGGTCCTTGACCTGCGCGGCGGTGTCGGGATCCATCACCGGTGGGCCGGGGATGGCCATCAGCACGATCGACACGTCGGGCGTTCCCCCCGGGCCTACGGTCAGCCAGCGGAAGTTGCCCAGCTCGGGGACGGTCACGTCCTGGCGAACCTCCATGCCGAGCTTCTTGGTGTAGAACTCGAGCGCCTCGTCCTGGTCGTGGACCCAGAGCTGCGCGGTCGTCAGCTTGATCATCACGTCCTCCTCGGTTAGCGGGTGGTGGGGCCGACGCCCGCCAAGCTAACCCGGGGCTGGTCCGTTGTCTTCTCGAAACGTGCTGTTCTGGGGACGCCCGTAGAAGCGCAGGACACAGGCAGGGACCATCGCCCAGTCGGCCGCCGGCGGGAATCTCGCGCGGTACGCCGTGGGCGAGACGCCGAACGTGCGAGTGAAGCTCGTGGTGAACGATCCCACGCTCTGGAGCCCCACCGAGAAGCAGATATCCGCCACCGAATGATCGGTCGCCCGCAACAGCGCAGCCGCGCGCTCGAGCCGGCGCGTCAGGAGGTACGCGTGCGGCGACTCGCCAAACGCCCGCCGGAACTCGCGGCTGAAGTGAGCGCGCGACAGGCCGGTCGCTCGCGCCAGATCGTCGACGTCGAGCGGCTCAAAATAGCGGGCGTCGGCGAGGTCCTTGGCGCGCAGAAGATGGCGCGCGGGCGGAACGAAGATCATCTCGGTCAGCCTATCCTGACGGGTCGTGGTCCACCTCCTCAGGCTTCTGATCGTGACGCTCGTCCTCGTGTCGGCAGCGACGGCCGCGCTCGCCGGCTGCGGATCCAGCACGACGATGACGACGACTGTGCTCGCGGGCGGCACCCCCGGGCTCCCCAAGGCCCGGCCGCAGGCGATCAATCCGATCGCCGGCGTGCAGCCGACGACAACGGCGACGCCGACCGCTCCGATCGGCGATCCGAGCGCACACGCGCCGCCGCTGTCGGAGGTGCGGGGCCTCCTGCGCGAGGAAGTGATCGCGGTCAAAGCCGACAACTCCACCTACATCAACCCGCTCCAGTACGTGTCCCACTGGGAGCGCACCGACCAGGGCGTCGACGCGGCGATGCCGGTGGGCGCGCCGATCCTGGCTCCGTGCCCGGTCAAGATCCTGGCCATCATCCCCGACTGGTACGCAGGTCAGCCGCTGGTCTATTTCGAGTTGCTGGATGGCCACGATGCCGGCGAGGTGCAGTACGTGGCCGAGCAGATCACCGACATCGCACCGGCTGGCACGGTCCTGGCACGGGGACAGGTGATCGCCCGGTTCGCGCCGTCCGGCACCGGGATCGAGTACGGCTGGTCGACCCTGAATGGGATTACCCTCGCCCGCGCCACGACAGGCTACGAGGAGGGCCAGGTCACGCCGGCTGGGCGCTACATGCGGGCCTGGCTGAACGCGCTGGGCGCGAACGCCGGCCCCAACTGAGAGCGGACGTCACCCGCTCGGCTTGCCGCGCACTCGGTGGACCCGGGATACTGCGTGGTGATGGCCAGCTCGAACGAGATCGCGCTGTCCGAGCTGATCGCCGCGCTATCCCGCGCCCTGGACGCCGCCGAGGGAGAGCCTCCGGGGCACGCCGCGCGAGCGTGTCTGATCGGCATGCGCCTAGCTGACGAGCTCGAGCTCGATTTGGACGCTCGCTCGGATCTCTTCTACGCGCTGCTGCTCAAGGACACGGGCTGCTCGGCGAACGCCGCCCACATGGCGGCGCTGTTCGGCGCTGACGATCAGGTGGCCAAGCACACCTCCAAGCTGGTCAACTGGGCGCGCCCGCTCGACTCGCTCGTGTGGTCGCTGAGGACGGTCGCGCCCGACGGCTCGATGTTCGCGCGCGGCGAGCGCCTCCGCGCTATCCGCAACGAGGGCGAGGTCACTCGGTCGCTGATGGAGGCCCGGTGCCACCGCGGTGCCGAGATCGCGCTGAAGCTCGGTTTCTCTCGGGCGACGGCCGAGGCGATCCGCGCGCTGGACGAGCACTGGGACGGTCACGGCCAGCCCCGTGGCCTGCGCGGGAGCGAGATTCCGCTCGCGGCCAGGATCCTCTGCCTGGCACAGACCGTCGAGGTGTTTCACGCCGCCCGCGGCTTGGGCGTTGCCTACCGCGTGGCCACCGGGCGCAGCGGGGAGTGGTTCGACCCAGCGCTCGTCGAGGCGCTCCGCTCGTTCCGCACCGACCGGGAGTTCTGGACCTCGCTCATCGAGCCCGACGTATCGGCCATCGAGCCGCCTGATCGGCGGCTGATCGCGGATGAGAGCCGGCTCGACCAGATCGTCGAGGGGTTCGCTGGCGTGATCGACGCGAAGTCCCCGTGGACCCATGAGCACTCCCATCATGTCTGCGCGATCGCAGTCGGCATCGGCTCGCTGATGGGGTTCGAGGAGCCGGCCCTGCGCGAGCTACGCCGGGCCGCGCTGCTGCACGACGTCGGGAAGCTGTCGATCTCGAATCGCACCCTCGACAAGCCGGGACCTCTCACTGACGCCGAGCTGACCAGGTTCAGGGAACATCCGCTTCTGGCCGAGCACATCCTCGGGCGGATGGCGAACCTGCGGCCGCTCGCCGCCGTGGCCAGCGCCCACCACGAGCGCCTCGACGGCAGCGGCTACCCGCGCGGGCTCGCCGGGCAGGAGCTCACCATGCCGATGCGGGTGCTGGCCGTCGCCGACGTCTACGAGGCCCTGGTCTCCGACCGTCCCTACCGGCCGGCCTATCCGGCCGATGCCGCGCTCGAGGTGATGCGTCCCGACGTGCCAGTTCGACTAGACCCCGATGCCTTCGCTGCGCTCGAAGCCCTGCTGGACGATGGCGTGGCCACGGCGGAGCTGACCGGCTCGCAGCCGTCGCTTCGCCCGACGGACTACCCGAAGCGGCTCGACCCCGCCTGACCGTAGCGCTAGTCAAGTGAACTTGTATATCTGAATGGAGCGAGATCATGAAGGCCATCCAGTACAGCCGGTTCGGCGGCCCCGAGGTCCTCGAGGTTGTCGAGCTACCCGATCCACACCCGGGACCAGGCCAGGTCCGCCTGGCCGTGCGTGCCGCCGGGGTCAACCCGGTCGACTGGAAGATGCGCAGCGGGGCGATGGGCGGCGAGCTCCCGCAGACCACTGGGCGTGAGGTGGCGGGCGTGGTCGACGAAGTGGGCGAGGGCGCGACCGACGTGCGCGAGGGCGAGCGTGTGTTCGGGTTCGCGGCCGGCGGGGGCGGAGCCGCGGAGTTCGCCCTCCTCGCCGACTACGCGCCGATTCCGCCTTCGCTCGAGTTCGCCGAGGCGGCCGGGCTGCCGGTCGCGGTCGAGACCGCCGTGCGCACGCTCGACCTGCTCGGCGTCACCGCCGGCACGACGCTGCTCGTCAACGGCGCCGCCGGCGCGGTGGGCTCATCCGCCGTGCAGATCGCTCGCGCGCGCGACGCCCGCGTGATCGGCACGGCGAGCGCTAATAACCACGACTACCTCCGCTCGCTGGGCGCCGAACCGACCACCTATGGCGAGGGCCTGGTGGAACGGGTTCGTGCGCTGTCAGCGGATGGCGTCGACGTCGCCCTCGATGCCGCCGGCGGCGGCGCGCTGCCCGCGCTGATCGAACTGGCCGGCGAGCCCGACCGCGTGGTCACGATCGCCGACTATCCCGGCGCGCAGGAGACCGGCGCGAAGTTCAGCGGCGGGATGGGCACCGGGCGCGCTCTGCACGCCCTGCGGGAGATCGGCGGAGTGATCGAGTCCGGGCAGTTCACGCTGCCGGTGACCGAGACGTTCCCGCTCGAACAGATCGGCGAGGCGCACCGGCTGAGCGAGACCGGCCATGTCCGCGGCAAGCTCGTGCTCCTGGTCGGCTGAGCGCCGCTTAAGTCGCCACGACCCGGTAAGTCACCCGTACCTCGGAGCCGCCGCAACTTCTCGACATCACGCTCGCCGGGACAGGATCGCGCGTAACGGTCGCGTGTTGAGCACGCTGGCCGGGCCGGCCCATCCACGGCGGGCTGTCGCCACCGAGAAGTCCATGTTCGCCAGGCCGCGGATCGAGTGCGCGTCGGTCGAGCAGACGATCTCGACCCCGGCTCCCAACGCGTCGCGCACGTGCTCACCACTCAGGTCCAGGCGATCGGGCAGCCCGTTGACCTCGAGGGCGATGCCATTCCCGAGCGCGACCTCGAAGATGCGCTCGAGATCGAGCGCGTTCTCCGCCCGTCGATTGATGTAGCGGCCCTTCGGGTGGCTGAGGCAGCGCACGTACGGATTGCGGAGCGCCGCCTCGACACGCGCGGTCATCTCCCGCCGCGGCATCCGCTGCCCGCCGTGCACGCTGGCCTGCACCCACTCGAGCTCGGCGAGCACGTCGTCGGGCAGGTCGAGTCGGCCGTCGGGCAGGATGTCGCATTCGATCCCCCGGAGGATCCGAAACGGCGCCAGGCGCTGATTGGCGGCAGCGATCTCCTCGCCCTGCCGTCGAACGTCGTCGGGGCGCAGGCCGGTGACCGCGCCAACCGCCGGCGTGTGATCGCAGATCGCCAGATACTCGTAGCCGCGTTCGACGGCCGCCCGGCCCATCTCCTCGACGCTCGCCCGCCCATCAGACCAGGTCGTGTGGCTGTGCAAATCGCCCCGGATTTGCGCGAGCTCGAGCAACGCGGGCGGGACGCCCCGGAACGGCTCCTCGCGGAGTTCCGGCGGGCACCACGGAATCCCGAGCGCAGCGTATACCGCCTCCTCGCGGGGCGCGTCGGGCAGCGGCTCGAGCGCGTCGATATACGCCGGCGCACCGGTCGCGCGCATCAGCGCGGTCCCGAACCGCTCCGGCTCGGCGGCGATCACCTCGATCGGCACACCGTCGACGGTCACGCCGGTTGCCTGGCGTTCGGCCCGCTCGATGATCCCCACGATCTGCGGCAAGTCGGCGAAGCTTCTAAGCACCGGCTCGGGGTCGGACGCGGCGCACACCACGGCCAGCCGCTCACAGGAATCGCGCCATCGCCGGACGTCGCCGCCCGCCTCGCCCCCGAGCGCGGCAGCGACGCCTTCCACAAGCTCGCGGGCGCGGTTGAGCAGCAGCCCCTGGCGCGGGGGCGGCTCATCCGTCCCCGCCAGCGCTTCGAGCAGCCGGGCCTCTGTCTTCGGTCCGATTCCTGGCGCGGTGCGCAGCCGTCCCGCTGCCGCCGCTTCGCGAAACTCCTCCGCGCTGCGCACGCCGAGCGCTCGAGCCAGCTCGAGCGAACGCCGGGCTCCCAGCCCGAGGTAGCGGCCAAGACCCACCAGGTCGGGCGCGAGCTCCCGCTCGAGCTCGGACAGCTCGGCGATCTCGCCGGTCTCGACGAGCTCGCGCAACCGCGCTTCGATTCCCGGCCCGACCCCGCGCAGCTCGCGCGCCCGGCCGGAGCGCACGAGATCCGCCACGGGCAGCGCCGCGGCGCGAATCGTCTCCGCCGCCCGCCGATACGCGCGCGCGGTATACGGGTTGGCCTCGGCCAGCTCGAGCAGCGCCGCGAATGCGTCGAGGCGATCAGCGATGTGGCGGTTGTCCACCGCCGTAGTTTCGCGGAGCGGCAGCTACCCGGGAATAGGCGGATCGCCGCAGCCGCACAGTGCGCTCGTGTACGGTCAACCCGTGGGTCCGGCTGAGCTTCGCGACCTCTGCCTGACTTTCCCCGGAGCTGCGGAGACCTTCCCGTTCGGTCCCGAGACGTCGGTCTTCAAGGTGACCGGGAAGATGTTCGCGCTGTCCGCGCTCACGCGTAGCCCGCTCAGCATCAGCCTGAAATGCGAGCCGGCGCTGGCCGAGCAGCTTCGCGAGCTGCACTCAGCGGTGCTGCCGGGCTACCACCTGAACAAGCGCCACTGGAACACGGTGATCCTCGACGGCTCGCTCCCGGATCGGATAGTCCGGGACATGCTCGAAGACTCCTACGACCTCGTGGTCAGCGCGCTTCCGGCCGCCCGCCGCCGGGCGCTCGGCTGGCGGCCGGACGAGCATTGAAGGGCGGTGCACCCTACTCGGCCCATCATCCGGTTCGGGTGATCTCGAACGCGGACCGCGCCGCTAGCGTCGCACGGCCATGGCAGTCACCACCGAGCGCGCTGCCGGCGCCACGGGCGTCGTGCTGCTCACCCTGGCGGCGGGCCAGTTCTTGATGACGCTCGACAGTTCGGTGATGAACGTGTCGATCGCCACGGTGGCGAAGGACGTCGGAACGACCGTCACCGGCATCCAGACTGCGATCACCTTCTACACCCTGGTCATGGCGTCGCTGATGATTACCGGCGGCAAGCTCGGCCAGATACTGGGCCGTAAACGTGCGTTCGCGATCGGCTGTGTGATCTACGGCTGCGGATCGTTCATCACCGCGATCGCTCAGAGCCTCACCGTCCTGATGATCGGCTGGTCGGTGCTGGAGGGCGTGGGCGCGGCACTGATCCTGCCTGCGATCGTGGCCCTGGTCGCGTCGAACTTCGCAGCCTCCGAGCGGCCGAGGGCCTACGGGCTGGTCGCCTCGGCCGGCGCGATCGCCGTCGCGGCCGGTCCGCTCATCGGCGGCCTGTTCACAACCTACGCCTCGTGGCGCTGGGTGTTCGCCGGCGAGGTGCTGATCGTGCTGGCGATCCTCGCGGTCGGGCGTCGCATCGTCGACGCGCCGCCGGGTATACGTCCGCGGCTCGACCTCGGCGGGACCGGCCTGTCCGCGCTGGCCCTGGGTCTCATCGTCTTCGGGATACTCAAGGCGGGTTCCTGGGGATTCGTTCACGCCAAGCCAGAGGCGCCCGAGTGGCTTGGCCTCTCGCCGGCGATCTGGCTCGTGTTCGCCGGCGGCCTCGTGCTGTGGCTGTTCTTCGCCTGGGAGAACCGGCTGCTGCATCGCGGCGCCGAGCCGCTGGTCGACCCGTCGCTTCTCCTCAACCGCACGCTGCGCGGCGGGCTCACCGCGTTCTTCTTCCAGTACCTCCTCCAAGCGGGGCTGTTCTTCGCGGTGCCGCTGTTTCTCTCGGTGGCGCTGGGCCTGTCGGCCATCGCCACCGGCGTCCGCCTGCTCCCGCTCTCGATCACGCTGCTCCTGGCCGCGGTCGGAATCCCGAAGGTCTGGCCCAACGCCTCGCCGCGCCGGGTGGTGCGGATCGGCTTCCTGGCACTGTTCGTCGGCATCATCGTGATGGTCGCCGCGCTAGATGCAGGGGCCGGCGCAGACATCGTGACCTGGCCGATGCTGCTGGCCGGACTCGGCATCGGTGCGCTCGCCTCGCAGCTCGGGAGCGTCACCGTCTCGTCGGTGCCCGACGAGCAGAGCGGCGCGGTCGGGGGCCTTCAGAACACCGTGACCAACCTCGGGGCGTCGATCGGCACGGCGCTGAGCGGCGCGATTCTCGTCGCCGCACTCACCTCGTCGCTCGTGGCCGGAATCCAGAACAACCCGGCCGTTCCCGCCGATATCAAGTCGAAGGCCAAGACCGAGCTCGCCTCGGGCGTGCCCTTCCTCTCTGACAAGGACCTGCGTGCGGCGCTCGATAAGGCCGGAGTACCCAAGTCGACGGCTGACGAGATCGTCAAGGAAAACTCGACCGCGCGCATCGACGCGCTGCGCTCGTCGCTGTCGGTCATCGCCGTCATCGCCCTGATCGCGCTGTACACCAGCCTCAGCGTTCCCATCCGGCAGCCGGCCGCGGCGGCCGAGACATGATCGCGCCGAGGACGTCCCCGGCCGTCCCCCTCGCGCCGAGGACGTCCCCGCCATCCCCCCGCACCCCGAGCCGGCGCGCGCCGGTCGGTGAGGCGTGGTGCTAGTGGCTACCCATCTCGTCGATGCAGACCGTCGCGGCGAGGATCAGCGCGTCGTTCTGGCCCGGGGCGATGTCGATGCCGTAGGTGTCGCGCACGCGGAACCACCGGCGCGATACTTCCGCCACCTTGTCGCCGTCGCGCTCGATCTCGTACTCATGATCGACGATATTCCCCTTCGCGCTCAGCTCGCCCCCGTCCTCGAGCTCGATCACGAACCGGTCGCGCAGGGGCGTGATCAACGCCTTGCGGATCGTCGCCACGGTCTCCCCGTCCCGCTCGATCTTCATCGTGTCGCGGATGCTGAGCTTCTTCTCTTGAATCTTGAACAGCTCCTCGCCGGACGGCGCCTCGAGCACGAAGGTCTCGCGGATGCGCATCGCCTTGCCGTTGACCTTGAAGGCGCGGTCCCCGGCCTCCGTCTCGATCCAGAAGTCGTCGCCGATCGAGAACAGCTTCTCCCGCATCCTGTAGCGCGTGCCACCGACATCGTCGTGTCTGTGTAGAAAGCCCATGCCCGCATCTTCCGAGCTGATGCGTCCCACCGCGTCATCCATTCCGGGTTACGCGCCCCGCGCGCTCGCGCCGGGCCACTCCCGAGGCCCCGGGGTCGCGGCGGAAGAAGCCCGCGCAGCCGGAGATCGGGCTGGTTGCCGACTGCCTGCCCCGGTTGACTCGGTCGACTCGATGCTTTACCTCCGATGAGTTCCGGTCTACCCGGCGGTCCATGACCGCATGACCCGAATCACATCCCATCTCTCCATCTCGCTCGACGGCTTTGTCGCCGGGCCCCACCAGAGTCGCGAACACCCGCTCGGGGTGCGCGGCCTCGAACTGCACCAATGGCACATCTCCGACTCGCTGCACGAGGCCGACGCCGCGGTGGTCGACGAGCTCCTCGAGCAGCGGGGGGCGTACGTCATGGGCCGGAACATGTTCGGCCCGATTCGGGGAGACTGGGACGAGGATTGGCGCGGATGGTGGGGCGAGGAGCCGCCCTACCACGCTCCGGTGTTCGTCCTCACCCATCATCCCCACGGTCCGATCGAGATGCGTGGCGGGACCACCTTCCACTTCGTCACCGACGGTTTCGATGCCGCCCTGGCCCAGGCAAGGTCCGCTGCGGGCGATCGCGAGATCGCCATCGCCGGCGGCGCCTCCACCGTGCGCCAGGCGCTCGCCGCGGGCGTGATCGACGAGCTCGTCCTCGACATCGCGCCCGTACTGCTGGGGGCGGGCGAGCGCCTGTTCGAGGGTGTACGGGATCCCGGTCTCGAGCCGGTCGAGGTGGTCCACTCCCCGCGCGCGACGCACGTGCGCTATCGCCTGGGCCGCTAATCGCTACGGCGTTGGCGATCACCCGTCACGAGGTGAATGATCCCTTGAGCGTGCCGATGACGCTGCCGCTCGAGCCGAGCGTGCCGGTGGTCCTGAGACTGCCGTGAGCATGCCGATACTTCCCGGTGCCGCCGGTGATGTGCAGTGAGCCGGTGAATCGCTCCGCAGCGCCGGGGCCCGGAGCCAGGGTGACGCTTCCACCACCCCTGATCGAGCCGAGGGCAAAGAACTCCTGGAAAGTGACGCGCAAGTGCGTGGTCCCGGCCGTGCTGAAGATGATCGCTCCATGACCGAGCTTCGGGTCCGGGAGGGCGCCGGCGTAAACGCTGGCCCCGCCCGTGGTCGAGCCGACCTGCGCCGCGAACATGGTTGAGTCGAGGTTGACCCGGTGTGACGGTGCAGCCGAGCGGGCGCTCGCATCCGCTGAGACCACGGCCAGTGGTGCAGCCATTACCAGCAGCGCGACGAGCGCGCGCACCACCATGGCACCGGGGACGGTTGCGGTTCGCATGGGAATTACCTCCTGGTCGTATTGCTTGTCATGGGGCGGCGAGGCTACGGCCCGGCGGAGGTGTGGTCGTCAGGGCAATCCCTGAAGCTCAGTGCAGTTCAGGGTTATCCCTGACGCGGTGGCTGGCACGATGCGTCCGTGCCCCTGCGCGTGCTGATCGTCGACGACCACGACAGCTTTCGCCGGCTGGCCACGCGGGTGCTGGCGGCGTCGGGGTTCGCCGTCGTCGGCGAGGCCGTCGATGCCGCTTCGGCGATCCGGCAAACGGCGAGGCTGCGGCCTGACGTCGTCTTGCTCGATGTGATGCTGCCCGGCCGCTCGGGACTGGAGGTGGCTCGCGAACTCGTGGCGGAGCCGGACGCGCCACGAGTGGTGTGACCTCCAGCCGGAGCAGGTCAGACTTTGGCACGGGGTTGCAGTGGCCGGGATGCGAATTCATACCGAAGCACCTGTTGAGCGGAGCATCGCTCGCGGCGCTTCTGAGCGAGCGGTGAGGCGTCAGATTCCCCGCTGGCCGGTGATCGGCGCGGCATCACTGATCGCCGGCTGGCTCACGCTCGACGCTGTCCGACAGAGCCGGCTGGGAGTCGCCGATGCGGGCCTGTCGTTCGTACTCTGCGCGGGCTTGATCGCGCTGGGCGCGGCGGTCGCGGTGGGTCGTTGGCCCGAGGGCCGACGGATGGCGCTGCTCATCTTGTGGTGGCTGATCACCGCCGTGGGCGACGACGTCGGCGTCATCTGGCCGGCCTCGCGCGTCGCGATGACGGTTTTGCTCCTCGTGCTCGCGCTGCAACCGGCGGCGTTCGCGCACATGGTGCTCGCGTACCCCTCCGGGTACGTGCGAGATCGGCTCGAGCGCATCTTCCTCATCGCGGCCTACGCGTTTGGGCTCCTTTGGGAGTTGCCGCCGGCTCTGTTTGCGGACCCCCGCGGATGCGCCGCTCATCGAACTGCTGCTGCGGCGTCCCGCCATCAGGGGCCGGCTCGACGATCTCACGCCGCGCGAACGCGAGGTGCTCGCCCTGCTCGCCGAAGGCCTGACCGATCGCGGCATCGGCGAACGTCTGTGGCTGACTCCGAAGACGGTGGAGACCCACACCCGCCACATCTTGGCCAAGCTCAACCTTCCCACCGAGGCGGGCTACAACCGGCGCGTGCTTGCCGTCCTCGCGTACCTGCGGAGCGGCGCCTAGCTCGGGATCGCCCACCAGGATGCGCTGACGGGAAATCGTCGCTTTCGAGCGTACGCCCCGCCCCGGGCGCCGCTACTCACGCGGCCCGCGCGCGAGCCACCGCGGACTTCGCGAGACCCCGTGCCCGCCACACCTCGCTCACGTGCTCGAGCACCTCGAGCATCGCTCGCGCCGGCCGTGACTGATATCCCGCCGGCATCACGGCGACGATCGGTCGCGTGACATTCGTCCCGCGCAGGGCACAGATCCGGACATTGCCGGGCGCGTTGCGGGCCACCATCTCGGGCACGGGAGCCACTCCGACTCCAGCGCCCACGAAGCCGAGAACAGCCGTGTAGTCGTCGTTGTGGAAGGCGATATCGGGATCAAAGCCGGCGGCGTGGCACGCGCGGATGAACCTGCCGGCGTCGGGACACGCCTGGGCAGTGCCGAGCATCCAGCGATCAACGGCAAGCTCGGCCAGCCGTAGGCTGCGCCGGCGGGCCAAGCGGTGCTCGGCGGGCAGCGCGACCAGCATCGGCTCGTGGAACAGCAGCACTCCGTCCACGTCGGGAAGCTCGAGATAGCTGTCATCGTTGCAGAGCGCGAGATCCACCTCACCGCGCCGCACCAGCGGCAGGACGCCGTATGGATCCACCATCGACACGGACAACTCGACGTCGGGCAGACGGCGGCGGAACTCGGCGATGGCCAACGGGACGATTGTCGCGGCGGCCGAGGTCAGCGTCGACATGCGGAGTCTGCCCGCTCGCAGCCCCAGCAGAGCGTGCAGTGCCTCCTCGGCGTCACTCAGACGCGCCAGGATCGCGTCGGCATGAGCCACGAGCAGCTCACCCGCATCGGTCACCCGCACGCCACTGGGCCTTCGCTCGAGCAGGGTCGCTCCGGTCTCCTGCTCCAGCAGCGCCACATGCCGGGAGATAGCGGGCTGCGTGTAGCCAAGGGACGTGGCCGCCGCGGAGAACGAGCCGCATCGCGCCACCTCGCGAAGCACCCGTAGCCGCCTCACATCGAGCATAACGAGAAGTTATACCAGCCCAACGAGAACCATATTTGCATTTATAGTGCCGGTCCCTCAGCCTTTGCCTCATGGACCATGGCATCACCGGGTACCGGGACTCACCCGCCGTCACGATTCGCTGGACGACCCCGGCAGACGCGCGCACGCTCGACGTCCTGGCCGAACTCGACGAGGCCGCTATACCCGAAGCTCCGGTCCTCCTCGCCTTCGTCGACGATGAGCTGTGGGTTGCCATGTCGCTCTCGACTGGAGCGCTCATCAGCGACCCATTCAAGCGCACCGCGGAGGTTTCCGCCCTGGTCCTCGAGCGAGCACGGCAGCTAACGGTTCCCGGCCGTTCCCGGTTCCCCTTGGTCCGCCGGCGCCGGTCGTCCGCCGGCAGCCGCTTCAGTGCTCGAGCCCAACCACGATGGTGATCGTCAGCGTTTCAGCGCTACTGCGGTCCGCAGCCTGACCTCGTCGAGCAGCTCGACGAGGATGCTCTCGAGCTCGAGGGACAGGTCGTGGTCGAGGAGGAGGCCGTCCTCGCGAAACGCCTCGTCAGCGCCGGCCACTGGGAGCTCGCGATCCACGACCCGCGCGCCGGCAGCACCCAATGCTTTTCGCAGCTCGGCCTGGGACCACACGGCACCGAACATGCTCGTGCTGGCTCCGATGACGGCGACCGGTTTGTTGCGTAGCACCGTGTCCTTGAAGGGTCGCGAGGCCCAGTCAATCGCATTCTTCAGGTGCCCCGGGATCGAGGAGTTGTACTCCGGCGTGGCGAACAGGATCGCGTCGACCTCGTCTATCGCCGTACGCCAGTCCTCGACGGCTGCGGGTGGATCGGGCTCGTCATCCTCATCGAACGACGGGATTGCTTTCAGTCGCTCGTATTCGATGAACCGCACGTCGGGCGGCAGCAGTGCCGCTGCCGCCCGCAGGAGCTTGCGGTTGTGGGAGGCCTGACGCAGGGACCCTGATACTCCCAGCACTCTCATCATGGTCAAGCCTGGACGAGCTCGAGCTCCACGGTCAACTTGACGTCGTTGGCCACCGCGAAGCCGCCCTTGGGTAGCGGCGCGTTCCAGTTCAACCCGAACTCGGTGCGGTCAACCATCGTCTCGAGGGTGAGCCCGACCTTGGTCACGTCGCCGAGCGTCACAGCCGGGCCGGCGATCTCGCCGCGGGCCTCGACATCGCGTGTGTTGCCCTTGATCGTCAACTCGCCGTCGACGATCACGTCGTCGCCCTCGCGGCGCAACGAGGTGGAGCGAAACGCGATCTCGGGGTAGCGCTCGACATCGAAGAAGTCAGGCGAGCCAAGATGCCCTTGGAGGTTCTCGTCCTTGACCACGATCGAGCTCGCGTCGACCGTTCCAATCAGTTCAGCTGAGCTCTCGTCGACGGTCAGGGTGGCATCGAGTTTCTCGAACCGGCCGCGGAAGGTGGCGACACCCATGTGTTTGACAGCAAAGCTCGCCGAGGAGTGAGTTGGGTCGAGCTTCCAGGTGCCGAGCGGAAGGCCGGTAGTACTGGTCGCGGTTAGGTCGGTGGCAGACATGCAAGCTCCTTTAGGAGTGGGGCGTGAAAGTCAATTCGGACTGTGGTCCGGTTCACTCGTATAGGATAACATAAATCGGACCATGGTCCGGTTCATCGACGAAGACGCCCCAATTCCCCCTCCGCCGGCCTCCACCCCAGATCTCCCTCCGCCTCCCTACGATGCGGAGATGGAGCTTCCCCAGGTCGAGGGCGGACGCGCGCAACGCGTCGATGCCACTCGTAACCGTGCAGCGATCCTCGAGGCCGCTACCCGGCTGCTGCGCGACCGCGGCGCCGCCGCGATCACGATGGAGTGTCTGGCCAATGAAGCCGGCGTCGGCAAAGGGACGCTGTTCCGGCGTTTCGGAGACCGCGCCGGCCTCTTCCACGCCCTGCTCGACGAATCCGAACGCCGGCTGCAGGATGGCTTCATCCGGGGACCGGCGCCACTCGGGCCGGGCGCACCGCCGGCCAAGCGGCTGATCGCGTTTGGCGAGGCGCTGCTCCAGCTGACCGCCGAGCGCGGCGATCTGCTCCTCGCCTCACTCCCGCTTGAGCACGGCCTGCGCTACCGCTCGCCGGTGTACGGCGCCTACCGCGCGCACGTCAGAACCCTCCTCGAGCAGGCGGGGGTCGAGCACTCCGACTACCTCGCGGACGGGCTGCTCGCTGCGCTCGATCCCGAGCTGATCATGCACCAGCTCGGCTGGGGTCTCTCGCTCGAGGAGTGCAAACGAGGCTGGGCAACCCTGGTGCGGAGAGTCGCTCAAAGCTAGCCTCGCCGTCCACCTCTCGCAGCAACGCGGAGTTCGTCGCATGCCGCCCGATGCGGCGCGGTGAGCGCCGCTACCGGCTGCGCAGGAGCCGGGGACGTCAGGTTGTGGCGGGTACAGGGGCGGCTGCCAACAGCTCTTCGGTGGGTGCCTCGATGAGGGCGCTGTGAGCGGTTTCGCCGGCCTCCGAGGCCTTGACGATATCGATCGCGATAGATCGGACCTGACCGGCGATCTCGTTGACCGCGATGTCTGGATGGCGAGTGCCGGCGGCCGTGGCTTGGCCCGCGGCCCGAAGCGCTGTCTCAAGGACATCCCCGCTGCGCCATGGCTCGTCAAACTGGGCGGGGAGCTCCCAAGCAGCGCGCGCCAGCTCGCCCATGGCATGCGCAAGCTCGGGTTGCGGGGGTCGACCGCTGCGCACGTAGGTCCGGACGTTGCGGGCGAGAATCCGAGCGCCGCGAGCGGCAACCTCGAGGTAAGCCACTGCGCGGGCGTAGCGGTCGAGTTCGGCCCGTGCCGGGCGCCGCAGCGGCGCCCAGCGCGCAGTGTCGGTGCCGAGCAGCACGGCGTCGCGCAGCTCGGCGACACGAGTATCGAGGCTCTCGGCAGCATGCGATGCGGACTCGGCCTCGCGTCCATCTACGGCGGCCAGCGCCGCGGCCCCGTCGCGTAACACCGTGCCAAGTTCGCCAAACGCGGAAGACGCGGCGCGCGCGACTCCGAGCCGCGGATCGGGTGGGAACACGAGCGTATGGACCGCCAGCGCCACTCCGCCCCCGATCAACACCTCCAGCAGCCGCACCTCGGGCGTAGAGGACAAGGTGGCGACCAGAATTGCCGAGACAGCCGCTTCGGTGACCAGTAGTTCACTGCCGCCGAGGACGATCGCGGCCAGCATCGCCAACCCGACCAGCAGGCCGATCTGCGGTAGGCCATAGCCAATCGCCCGCACCAGTAGGTCGGCAAGCACGATTCCGAGCATCACGCCGGCGATCAGCTGCACGGCCCGCTGCCGTCGCTCTCCGAACGCCGCACCCAGCGAGATCACGGCGGCAATCGAGGCAAACCCCGGCCGCGAATCCACGCCTAGCAACACCGCGACATACCACGCCCCGACCGCGGCCAGAGCCGTCTGCGCGATCGGCCACAGCCGCCCGTGCATGCGGGCGCGCGCCAACTGAACAAACGCGAGCTTCATACTGAGAACAACCCCAACAACGACGGGCGTTACACCCCCCGAATGGAGGCTTCTTGCGCTCGCCGCGCGTCTGAATCTCGCCGAACGAGTCGCGGCGTCGCATCTGTCGGCCGCGAGCGGGGACGGGCGCCGTCACAGCTGGCGTGGCTCAACCTCGGCTTGTGGTCCGGGGGCCTTCCGTGCATGGCGCGGATCTCGCCGCCACCGATGAAAGGCTTGGCGTGGGCCTGCCGGCGCCGAGCGCGAGTGCGCAGGGCGCGGGCGAGCGCCGCGGCCGGTCATCGGGCGGTCGAATCTCGCCGGCGACGCGCGTAAACCCGGCTCAACCGGGAAACACCAAGCCGAAGCGGACTCTCCTGTCAGTGAGCATGGTGGGGACGCGCCGGAGCAAACCCCGGATGAAGGAGAGCGCGGTGAATCCGTCAGAAGGCGGTCGTCTGCCGTGGGAATACGCCGACGGGCCCACCGTGGGCGAGGATGTCCCGATCACCAGTCCTCCGCGCGAGGAGGAGAAGCCAGGCGTGCCGAAGCCACCGCCGCGGCAGCCGAGCGAGAACGCCGGCGACGGTGAGAGTCCCCCCGCCGAGAGCCGCGAGAAACCCTCCGCCGAGAGCCGCGAGAAACCCCCTTCGGGCGACGAAGTGCGGGAAAAGCGCGCCGAGGACCCGGACCTATCACCGGAGACGAAGGGCGGCTGACCGAGGAGCTCCGCGAGGTGGTCGGCGCTGAGCGCGTGCGCGTTCCGGCAAACCGCCCCCCGCGCGGGGAACATCCCCAGCAACACGGCCGAGCCGCCCGGCTGGAGGTCAATCGCTTCCAGCTCATCCGGGCCCGCGATCGTGCTCACCTCTCCAGGCTTTCCATCTCAAAGGCCGCGGTCCGGTTGTGGCGGTCGCCGTCTGCACGGCGGTGGCGGTCGCAGCCTTCTGCGCGCTCGTCGCGTTCGCCTTTCAACACTAGAGCTCGAGACGCCCGAGCGCGCGTTCGTGCTCGCGATCAACGATGGTGCGCACGAGAGCGCGCCTCAGCGGGCTTTCGTGCGGGCGAGCGTCACCCGCGCGCCCGAACGCCTTGGCGCGCCTGAAGGCTGACCGGCGCCCGTCAGGAGCGCCAGTCAGCCGATTCAGCAAGCTCAGCGCAGCAGGTCTGGAACGTACTCCGGCCTGCGACTAGTGGCGATCGCTGCCCGTGACAGGGACAGCCTGGAAGTCGCCGCGGTGGCGTGGCTGAAGTCGAAGTAGTCGAACATATCCCCGATCGCCGGTCGGTTGAGTGGCACGTACGCGTTGCCACGTCGGCTTCTCGGATTCGGGAGGTTGTCGAGACTGCGCGCCGACAGCGGCCGCAGCCTCCAGTTCCGCTCGATGAACTTCAGCAGCGAGGCGTGGTCAGTGTAGGTGTGGCTGACGTAGCCCGGCTTCGCGTACGGGGAGACCACGATCATTGGCACCCGCGTGCCGTCGCCGAAGAATGAGATCGGCTGTACGTAGCCCGAGTCGTAGTAGCCACCGCCTTCGTCGAAGGTGACGAAGATCGCCGTGTTACTCCACAGCTTCGGGTTGTTCTGAACCTCGGAGATCGCATGTTGGACGAACCCTTCGAACGCAGCCAGCGTCGAGTAGGCGGGGTGCCCATCGTCGTCGCCCGGCTTGAGGAACGAGACGGCCGGCAGAGCTCCCCTGGCTACCGCGAGGTCGAAATCGCCCACACCGTGTTGGATGTGCGCACGCCGCGCGGGGTTGGTCATGATCGAGCTCGCGTACTGCATGGGATCACAGATGCCGCAGTAGTTCGGGCCGGGATGACCGTTGTCGTAGCCCTCGCCAAAGTAGCCCCAGCTGATGTGGTGAGAGGACAGCTCGTCGCCGATCGTCGGCAGCGAGTGTTGCGGCGGGACGGTGAACGTAGAAGTATTGAGCGACCCATCTACGTTGTAGCCGGGGTTGTAATTATTCAGGAGGTAGTAATGCCCGGGAGCGCAGTCGCCGTTGTGGAAGGTCCTGTAGGACAACGTCCGTAGGTACGCGAACACCCCGCTGACTCCCGGCGCTGAATGGTCGGAGCAGTTTGAGTAGCTGCCGCCATTGGTCGTGCCGGTCTGGCCGTACCCATCCTGGGTGTAGAAGTTGTTGGTGCCAGGCTGCGGGTTCGGGTTCTCGATCTCGCCGGCGGGAGGCGCGGTCGGATTGCCGTTCGCGTCCTGGTAGAACGCGGCCTCCCCGGTGCCGAGCATGACGTGGTTGGCGCCGGTTCCCCCCATCACGCCCTGGTGATAGTTGTCAGACATCGAGTAGTGACTGGCGAGGAACCGGAGCGTTGGCGCATCACCTCGAGCCATGTTGTAGAAGCCCATGTCGAGCGCGCCCTGATCGGTCGACTGTGGCCCGAACGGACTCGGTGGCGGTGCGCCGTTGGAATCCCCTGCGGTCGCATGGACCCAGGTCCACAGCTTTTGCGTACCGCCGTTGACTTCCTGGTACATCTGGTAGAAGCGGTGAATCGGGTCCCCGACGAACGCGCCGTCGAACGTGCAAGTGTCGCCGTACTCGCCGTGATCGTCAAGGTAAGGAACGTACTTGGTGATCTGATACGGCGCGTTGCGGAGGTTCGCGGGAAAGCGCGTATCAGGCTGGTCCTGCGGCTGACCGTCGCAGCCCTTCGACACGTAGGTCGTATTCGGCTGCGGCAACGTGCCATAGAGCCCTGTCGTCGGCGGTCTTACCTGGTATGTGGTGGTGTCCGTCGCGGTCTGCTGCGCCGCCTTGATAGCCGCCGGCCCCGGGGCCCCTGACGCGGTGACGATCCTCTCCGAGAGGAGGTTCAGGACACGCTGGTGGTTCGGCGCACGGTAGGTCGCGAACACGTTGTCGAACGTGTGGTTCTCCCCGATGATCACGATCACGTGCTTGATCGGCGTAACCGTGCTGCCGAAGCCTCCGCGCCCGCGGCGGGCCTCGGCGCTCGACCGCGGCGACGCTGTTCCTGACACGGCCACCGCCGCTGTCGTTCCCAGCACTCCGAGAGCTGCCATCAACCCGACGAGCGCCGTGGCGACCGTACGCGCGCGGCCATGGGAACCGATCATCAAGGTCCTCCCTCTGCTTGACCGAATCGGCGCGGCCCGCGTCCTGCGCCGGAGCCGGGGCCATCGCGCCGCCTTATGTGGACGAGACGTAGATGATTCCCTCAGGCGACGGAATCTAACGCCGAGACGGCGACGTCGGTGGCGTGCACACGTTCGGGTTTAATCGTGTGATGGGTAAGGTCGTGCTCGCGACGATGGGCTCATGGGGAGACATCTTCCCGGCGATCGCTCTGGCTAAGGGTTTGATCGAAGCGGGCCACGACGCGCGGATCGCGGCTTCGCCAGCCTATGACGAACTGGTGCGAGGGGAGGGACTCGAGTTCTCCGGCATCGGTCCGGCGCTGGGATTCTCCGACTATGCGAGGGATCCGAAGATCCTCAGCGGCCGTCTGGGAGGCTTCGCCGGCTTCGCGCACCTGTTTCGACGCTTCATCTTTCCGGCCCTCCACCGCTACGTAGACGACCTCGCCGCCTCAATTCGCGATGCCGATCTGCTCTTGGCGCATCCAGCGCTGGTCGCCGCCCCGATCGCGGCCGAGTACGTAGGAGTTGGCTGGGCCACGTTCAGCGTGTTCCCGGGACTCATCCCGACCGCCTACTCGCCGCCAGCCCCGACACGCGTTTCGCTTGGCACGGGACGGGCCGGGCGGCTGATGCACCGGGCGGCGTGGTCGGCCGCAAGGTTCAACATGGCGCGCCTGTTCGACGGGCCCGTCAACCGGGCGCGGCGCCGGTTGGGCCTTCCCGCTGTGTCCAATGCGTTCTTCGCGCCGGTCGAGAGCGGCCGTCCCTACCTGGTCATGGCCTCGCCGGCCGTAATCGACCGGCCCCCCGACTGGCCGGCGACCGTGACGCTCACCGGGTTCGTCGCTTGGGATCGCGTTAGCTCGTTTCCGGATCCCGCCGGACTCGCCGGCTTTCTGTCCGCCGGTGAGCCGCCCGTGCTGGTGACGCTGGGGGCCAGTTCTTCGCTCGACCCTCAGCACTTCTATCGCCACGCCGCCGACGCGGTGACCCGTCTGGGCCACCGGACCCTCGTCCTGACCGGTCCGACCCCGACCGACGTCGACCTGCCCGACCATCCGGGAGTGTTCGGCACGACCTTTGCCCCGCTGTCGCTGGTCGCGCCGCGCTGCCTGGCCGCGGTGCACCACGGCGGAATAGGGACAGCCATCGGGCTCCTGCGCGCCGGACTGCCTCAGCTGGTGATCCCTCGAGGCTTCGACCAACCACAGACGGCGTTCCGGATGACCCGGCTCGGCGTCGCCCGCGCCCTCCCTTGGCGCCGTGAAAGCACCGAACGCCTCACCCGCGAGCTGAGCGCACTCCTGAGCCATGACCGCTACCGCCGCAACGCCGCCGCGCTGCAAGCCCGCCTAGCCGACGAGAACGGGCTGCATGAGTCAGTGCGCCTCGTCGACCAGGTCATGCGCGCGTGACGGCCACCCACCCCCCGCTGGGTGGGCACGTCTGCGTCGATGAGGCCCGTCTGCTATGCGAGCACGACCGCGCGCCACCGCAACAACCGAGCCCCGTTTGTTACCCGAGGAAAGAGTGAAAGCCGCCGAGCGGCTCGGGCAGCGTCGGCGTGAACGGCTTGAACTCGTATGCCGTGCTCGTATCGAAGCCAGCCCGGCCGGCGGCTGTCTTGTCCACGAACGAGGTTAGAGCGGTGACCGCCTGGCTGATTTTGGTCCATTTGAGCGTCCGCTCGTAGCCGTTGTTGTTCGGCGGGTCGACGCTCTCGGCCTTGCCTTGGATCCCCGTCACCTTCTCGATCGGGCCGCCGTTGCGCTTGGCGACGCCGGGAGCGACGACGCGCGCGAGTGTCCGGTGGTCGCTTTCGATCCCCATGATCCGCGCCGCGGTGACACGAAGATCGGCGGTGCTGAAGTTACGCACCCCGACCAGGTCGGCGCGAAAGCGCTATGCCCGTTTCGCCCGCGCCTTGCGCGAGCGTTCAAGCCTGAGTCGTGATGCCTGACGGTGCGTGAAAGCGGGGCGCGGGGCGCCAGCGACGACGTGATTGAATTGGTTTCCACCCTGCCGTCCGGACTCCGCGCGAGCTCGAGACGTTCGTGACGACCGCGCGCGCAGCCGTAGCAGCTTGAGGCAAGGCCATGACTAACAAGCGAACGCTGACGACGTGGGTTGAGGGCGGTAACTACTTTGAATGCCCGCGCTGGCGTGAGGGCCGGTGGTGGGTCTCCGACTTCTACCGCCACGCGGTCTTTAGCTACGACCATGATGGCCGCGAGCGGCTCGAGGTCGAGGTCGAAGCTCAGCCGTCGGGGCTCGGCTGGCTGCCCGACGGCGAGCTGCTCGTGGTCTCGATGAAGGACCGCCGGGTCCTGCGACGCCGGGCAGACGGCACCGTCGTGGTCCACGCGCAGCTGTCCGAGTTGACCACCGGTCACGCGAACGAGATGATCGTCGACGGGCAGGGCCGAGCCTTCGTGGGCAACTTCGGCTTTGACCTGATGGGCGGTGGGGCTCCCGCGCCGGCCAGCCTCGTGCGCATCGACCCCGATGGGACGGCCGTGGTCGCCGCGGAGGATCTCTGGTTTCCCAACGGCACGGTGATCACCGACGACGGGACACTGATTGTCGCCGAGACCTTCGCCGCCCGGCTCACCGCGTTCGACATCCAGCCCGACGGGTCACTGGCGAACCGGCGCGTGTGGGCCCAGGTCCAGCCGGCGCCCGAACCGGGAGACACCGAGACGATGCTGTCCGCGGTCACCTTCGCCCCGGATGGCTGCGCGCTGGATGCCGAGGGCCACGTGTGGGCGGCGAACGCGCTGGGCGCGGCGGTCTGCCGCGTCGCCCCGGGCGGTCGGATCGTCGACGAAGTGCCGATGCCCGAGGGCCTCGCCGTGTTCGCCTGCGGGCTCGGCGGCGCGGACGGCCGCACGCTGATCGCGTGCGCGGCGCCCGACTTCTACGAGGAGGCACGGAAGGCGGCACGCGAAGCGCTGCTGCTGACCACGACGGTCGAGGTTCCGCGCGCCGGGCTCCCCTAAAGCAGCGGCGCGTGTGTCCCCTTGCCGGTGGCGGTGTTGCTCGGGGCGAGTCCGTCTCTCCAGGCGAATCTGGCCGGTGCGCGATCTGTTGGCGATTCAGCGCCTGGCTTCGAGCTCGGCGTAGCGCTTGCCGAATTCGTCGGCGGCCTCGTCCGGTAGCCATGCGGTGAGCTCGTCACCGCCACGCTCCTCGACGACCCGCGACACGATCACACAATGCTGGGCGACTGAATAGAAGACGCGACTGTGGCCGCCGAACGGCACCGGTTGGCCAGCGCACGCGCGATGTCGCCAGCGTCGAGTCGGCCGGGTCTGGGTCGAACGGGTTATGCCCGCCCCTCAGCACACGGCAGACATCCCCATCCTCGGGATCGTGGTATCACGGCGAACTGGGGTCACGCCGGGATGAGTCAGGGCGGGCTGGGGTGGCACGGCGAACGAGATCGTCGATCAGCGCGCCGCAACGCTCGGGGTCGTCGAGGAACGGTGTGTGTCGGCCTGGGATGATCACGAGGCGCGCGTCGGGTATGTGCGAGCACGCACGCTGACCGATCTCCGGTCCGCCGTAGGGGTCCTCGTCGCCCCAGATCATCAGCACCGGAACGGCGAGCTGCCGGAGTTCCACGTCCGAGAGGAAGTTTTCCGGCCTGGGTCGGCCGAGCCGCATGGCGAGCTGCATATGGGTGAGCATCGCGGTCCGGAAGCCAGGCTGGCGCATTCCCTCGTGGACCACCTCGAAGAACCCCTCGGGCGCTCGCTCGGCGGCGCGAGGGCCGATGACGCCGCCGGCGAGCGACCGCCGTGTCATCGCGACGTTCGGCGATCGAATCCGCGCGACGAGCTGGCGCAGACCGGGCGTGGAGAGCGCAGCGAAGAAAGCGTCGCCGTGCATGCCGGGCAGCGCGACGGCGGGGACTCCGAGCGACGCCACGGCTGCGACGCGATCGGGCGCGTCGAGGGCCAGGCAGATCGCCCACATCCCACCCAGCGAGGTGCCCACGATCGGTACCTGCTCGAGGCCAAGCGCGTCAAGCAGCGACGTGAGCTGGGCGACCGCGTGCGAACGGAGTGGTCGGCCGCTGTAGTCGAAGGCGTCACTCAGTCCGAACCCGGGGAGGTCGAAGGCGATCAGCTGATGGCCCACGAGATAGGGCATCAGCGGCGCCCAAGTCGAGGCGCTCATGCCGCTGCCGTGCGCGAGGACGAGCGGCGCGCCTTCGCCGGCCTGCAGGACGCGCACAGTGACCGGCGGGTCAGTCAGACGCACGCGCCGGCTCGTGGCCTGCACGCCACACGTCGCGAACACCCGGCGCTCGGCTTGCTCGAACGCCAGCGTTGCGTGATCGTCTACGTGCGGGTGCATACGGTCGATCCTTTCGCGTCGGTCTGGGTCGGTGAGATGATCCCGGGCGATGGAGCGCTTCGGTCTCGCCCATCGATTCGCCGCAAGCAGGACCGGCTGCTTGACCGTCTCCGGGACCGATCGGCCGCTGGGCCGGCAGCCTATCCCGGAACGGCGGACACGTTCGCTGCGCTGATCGGCGAGGAGTTTGCGTTGCTCGTCACATTCCGCCGCTCCGGCGATGTGGTGCCGACGCCGGCGTGGTTCGTGAGTTTGGGGCCCGTGTTGATTGCCCTACACGAATTGCCGGGGATCCTCCGTCGGGACGATCTCGGTTCCCAGTGGCAACAGCGAGACAGGAATCAGCTTGAGGTTCGCCAGCCCCAGCGGGATCCCGATGATCGTCAGACATAACGCGATGCCGGTGACCAGATGCGCGAGCGCGAGCTCCCATCCGAAGAAGACGATCCAGATGATGTTGCCGATGATCGAGGCCGCGCCCGCCCTGGGCCGGCGCACGATCCTGCGGCCGAACGGCCAAAGCGCGAAGCCGGCGATCCTGAAGCAGGCGAACCCGAAGGGGATCGTGATGATCAGGATGAAGGCCAGGATTCCGAAGAACGCATAAAGGAGCGCCAGCCAGAATCCAGCCAGAACGAGCCAAATCAGATTGAGGATTAGACGCAAGGCGCACCGCCCCTGTGATTGCGAACCCCGTGGGGCTAGACGGGGCTAAGCGTACGCCGATCCGGACGCGGCGGCTAGGGCGCGGGCGCGCGCGGCCGATGTGCCGATCAGTGACAATGGCGTCCGCTCATGGCGACTCGAGGTGTATGCGTGCTGGCTGGCGGCATGGCGGAGACGATCCAGATCGCGGTGGCGGCCGATGCTGCCGACTACGATGCCGTCTGGACCAGCGAGTTCAACGACCGCTCAGCGATCGTGGCCCTCGCGGCGATGGCAAACAGCACCAGCGAGTGCCGGGTGGGGAGCGCGATCGCCTACGCGGTTGGACGCTCTCCGTTGATCCTGGCCAACGACGCGCGCGGTCTTGACGAGCTGAGCGGCGGCCGGCTCGTGCTCGGCCTCGGCACGGGCACTAAGGGAATGCAGATCGGCTGGCACGGCGTCAGCGACCCGGAATCGCCTGCCCTGCGGCTCGAGGAGCTGGTGCCCCTGCTTCGTCGCATCTGGAAGCTGCACGAAGGTCCAGTCAAACACGAAGGCCGCTTCTACTCGATGAACCTCACCGCCACCGCGGAGGTACTGCCACCCGTTCGCGAGCGGATCCCGATCTACACCGCGGGCGTGAACCGGCGGATGATCGAGACCGCCGGCCGGGTGTCCGACGGGCTCGTGTGCCATCCCACGTTCAGCTCGCAGTACGTCCACGACGTCGTGCGGCCCGCGATCGCCAAGGGCGCGGACAGGACCGGACGCGATCCGGGTCAGGTCGAGACCGTCGGGATGCTGCTGTGTTCGGTCAATGACGACGAGGAGACGGCGCGGCGCGAGGTGGGCGCGCAGCTCGCCTTCTATGGCGCTCCGAGGGCCTACGCGCCGATGTTCGAGGCCAGCGGGTTCGGCGCCGAGGGCGAGCGGATCCGTAAGGCGTTCGCCGAAGGGGACCACGCGGCGATGGTCGACGCCGTGACCGACGAGATGCTCGACGCGATAGGCGTGGCCGGCACGGCCGAGCAGGTGCGCGCCGGGATCGCCCGGCGCGAGGGCGACTTCGACCACCTCTCGCTTTACTCGCCCAGCTTCACCATGCCACTGGAGCGCGTTCAACAGAACACACTCGAGCTCATCCGCGTGGGAGCGCGCTCCGAGACGCAACCATCGCGCGCGTGACGATCCAGATCTCGATGTCGAGTACGTGGCGGCGCCGTGGTCGAGAAACCGCTCCAGTGCTGGTCTGATGTTCCCGCGGGAGCCGCACGCAACGACCGAGCGGCTCGGCGCGAGGTTGCCCTCTCGATGACCCGCTCGCGCCGCGCCAAAGGGTTGAGACCACATGCGGAGCGTCGACAGCGTGTGTCAGCGGGTTCGCCCTCGCGACCGACGGGCAACGAGAACGACGGCCGCACTTGTGATGGCGGCCGCGGCAAGGATTGCGGCGGGAAGAGCGGGGCCTGCGCCGCCTGGGCTTGCTCCGCGCGATGCGTTCCCGATGGAGTGGCCTGCTGCGGCGGCTAGCTTCGGCACGCCGAGGATGGCGGCACGGGCCAGGTCGTCGCTCCTGGCGCCGGCCGGCGTCTTGAGCGTCGTGGCGGCGCGCGCCGCTGCCGGGCCCAGGTGTTGGATCCCGTATCCGTTGGGCATCACGACGAGGAGCAGTGGCTTGACGTCGAGGAAGCTGATCTCCTGGTCGAGGAAGGCGGCGTACTGCTGGGGCTTGCCGAACAGCGTCTGGATCGCGCCGAGGTCGCTCGGCGTGTCGATTAGCGCCACCTTGATCGGGAAGTGGGCTCGGTTCGCGGCGGCGGCCTCGCCGTTCAGCGTCTTCTGGAGGTCGGCCGAGACCGCGGGGCTGTAGGGATAGAAGACGTTCTGCCCGAGCAGCACGTCGCTCGCCGGGTCGCCGTCGGCGGGCGCGGATGCCGGCGCGAGCGTCACGAGCGCAAGCGCCACAGCAAACACCGCCGCGGCCGGGGGTCGCATCGTGTCAGCCGGTCCTCGCCGGGAGCGGCCGGTCGACGGAGACGGCGAGCGCCTGGAGCAGGTCGCCCGGGGTCCAGTTGGGCTGTGGCGGCTGCGCGAGGTGCTCGTGGCCGAGCGCGTCGAGGAAGTCGTAGAGCTTGGGGTTCAGCTGTCCGCGGAAGTCGGGCGCCGCGTCCTGCTCGACCCGCTCGACCCCGTGGGCGTCGATCACGAAGTAGTTGTCGGTGTGGTCGACGTCGTAGGTGAGGGGCTTGCCGGTCCACCAGTCGCGCGCATCGGCATGGTCCTCGGGCACCTTCTGGTAGTAGAAGCCGAAGAACTTGGCCAGCCGGCGCAGCTCGGCCGGCGACTCGGTCACGAGCTGCCAGCTCGCGCCGGTCAGCTTCGCGTAGGCGGCCAGCCGGGCTGGGGTGTCGCGCTGGGGATCGACCGAGAGCTCGACGATCTCCACGTTCGCCGCGGCGTGATCGTCCCGCAGAGCCTGCTGGACCGCCAGCAGGTTGCCGGTGATCAACGGGCAGACGTCCTGGCACAACGTGAGGAAGGGCACGAGCAGGACCGTCTTCCCGGGCCAGGAGCTCAGGCGGACCGTCCTACCGTGCTGGTTGGTCAGCTCGAGGTGCTCTAGGGCGCCCGGCACCGGTAGGTGGAGCTTGGTCCCGAGGCCGGCCGATCCGGCGGCCGGCGTGGCGGGAGCCGCGGCGGGCGAGTTCGAGCTGGAGCTGCCGCAACCGCCCACGAAGAGCGCCACGAAGGCGCACACGATGATGGCTGTTCTCCTGAGGGT
Organism: uncultured Solirubrobacterales bacterium; assembly: GCA_963719355.1. GTDB lineage: Bacteria > Actinomycetota > Thermoleophilia > Solirubrobacterales > Solirubrobacteraceae > Palsa-465. Next base: position 45,128 of record CAVRBZ010000005.1, read on the forward strand.
CATCGGCGGGGGCCTAGCCGAGGGCGCTCCGAACGAGCAGGATCGCGATGAGGACCGCGGCCACTCCGGCGGCAAGGGCCACGGTGGCGGCGAACAGGCGAAGACGTACCGCTCGGCGGGTCACGAGGCGACTCGCAACGTGTAGGGGGCGGTCACGATGCGACCGGCGAGCTTCATCTGCAGGAACAGGCGCCACGTCCCGGGCGCGGGCAGCAGCACCCCGACGGTCAGCTTGCCGGGTGCGGTCGACGTGCCCGAGACCCGGCTCGAAGGTACGCCCGCCAGCGTGCCGCAGTTGGGCGCGTCCGGTGCGCAGATGTGGGTGTGGAAGTAGTCGAGCGAGCCCTCGCGGAAGAAGATCGCGTGGGCGAGCGCGCCGAACCACGGAACGAAGGCCGGCTTGTGACCGTGTGCGTCGGTCACCTCGACATCGATGAACTTCGCCTGGATGGCATGCAGGGAAGGCCGCCCCTGCATGTCGAAGCGGTAGCCGTCGACGACGGTATCGGCCTTGAACGGCGGCAGCGCCCGCGGACGGTAGGCCCCGGCCACGTTCACGGTCTGAAACAGCTGGAAGTTGGCCTGCCCGCCCGGGAGATTCGGGTACACGTCGACCAGCACCTTGTACGGGCCAGGCGCCGGGAAGGTGACGGTCTGGCGTAGCTTGCCGCCGGGTCCGACCGGCGGGTGCTGGTGGATGATGTAGGCGAGGTCGTCGCGCACGATGATCAGGTGAACGCCCGTGTGCGGCCCCGATCCGCTCTTGTATCGGGTCAGCGGCCGACCGCTCGGCTGAAGCACGGTGAAGCTGACCGTGACTGGCCGGCCGGGGTGCACCGTAGTGCTCGGCTCGAATCGACCCAACGAGAACACGCGGGCGGGAGCAACCCGCGGGACGGTCAGCCCGCTGCCGGCGTCACCACAGCCCACGAGGATTACGGCTGCGGCGAGTAGGGCGGCGAACGACGGACGCCGTTGGTGATTCAACTTGGATCTCCTCCTGATGGCGTGGCCGGGTCAGCCATTGGCTTGGTCAACGATCAAGGCGGTGAACGGCGGGCCGTGCGGCGGCGTGACCTGGAAGGTCAGCCCCCAGCGGCCAACCATCACCAGCGCGGGGGCGGCACGCGAGTACACGCCCGGCTGGGTCTCGGCCAGCTGGTACTCCTGCTGTGGCATCTCCATTTCGAGGTGGTTGAACAGGAGTGTCACGTTGGCGCCCCGGACCGGCTGTCCGTTTTGCGTGAGCCGCAGCGCGAACGAGTCGGGCGCGGCCGCCTTGTTCGGCGAGACCAGCACCTGCAGGACGTACCCGGCGTGACTGACAGTCCGAGCGACCCGCCCCGGACCGACCTTCGCGATCGCCGAGTTCTCGAGTGCGAACGCGGGCGGCGGCGGGGGCAGGCTGGACAGCACGGCCGCCGCGAACACCACCGTTCCGACGATCGCCACCTCCCCGCTGACCAGCCGGCGCAGGAGCCGCGCGCCCGGCGCACCGAGGCCCGGTTCGCGGGCCCCCGCGATCAGACGCGGCCGCGAGCGCAGCAGGTTTCCGGACGCGAGCAGCAGCGCTCCGCCGAGCAGGCCCGTCTTGACCAGGATCGCCCGCCCGTAGCCGGTCTCCCACAGGGCGTTGACCGCCGGCATGTGGTCGACGGCCTCCCCGACGCCGGTGGCCGCGAGCACCACCACCGATCCGAGGGCGACATTCGAGAAGCGCGGCACGAGCACGGACAGCCCCGCCACGCGCTCGCGCGCGGGCAGGCTGAACCAGAGCACCAGCACGCCGACCAGCCCGCCCAGCCACACCGAGCCGGACCCCAGGTGCAGCCAGTCGAACAGCAGCGTCAGCCCGCGCGGAGATGTCTGCGCCGCGTGTCCCGCGGCGCCCGGCAGGACCAGTACAGCGGCAGCCGCAAACAGCGCGCCACAGCCGGCGATCAGCTCGGCGATCGAACGGCGCTCGCGGTCGGGTCGATCGACCCACAGGGCGATGCCGGCGGCGAGGCAGAACAACCCGAAGCACCCTTCGAGGTCGACGATCGCCCGCCCGAACGCGGTCACCCGATAGAGCGGCACCAGCGCGGGCAGGTCGAATACCGACCGCAGCGAATCATTGGCGGTGGAGAAGTCGAGGTAGACCGGGATCGCGATCAGTCCGAGTCCCGCGGCGATCGCAAAAACGACCGTCAGCGCACGCAGGCTCGCTCCGGGAACTCGCCGGACGAGTGGCCGCGCGACCAGCAGCCGCATCGCGAGCAGCCCGATGGCGACCATTACGGTGACGAACACCACCCACCGGGCGATCAGCAACTGGGGCGTGGTCGCGGTCGCCGAGATGCTCGGAACCCGGAACTGCGGTGCCGGCCCCGGGCTCGGCCCCACCGCGTAAGTGAAGGCCCCCTGCACTGGGTGGCCGTCCACCGAGATCGCCCGCCAGTAGATCAGGTACCACCCCTCGGGCAGGTTGGCTCGCAGCGGAACCACCAGCGTTTCCGGGTTGGCCGGCGAGCGATGCACCGGGCCGGTGGTCTCCTGGCGCCCTTGCTCGTCGGTGACCGAGATGATCGCCAGCCGTGGCTCGACCGCCTCGTCGTAGGTCAGCTGGATGCTCGCCGGCGGCGAGGTCAACACGACGCTCGCCGCGGGAACCGTCCTGACCAGGTAGGCGTGCGCCGCCGCACCGCTCGGAAGCGCGAGCAGCCCACAGGCCGCCGCGACCACCGACACGATCCGGCGGCGCCTGATCACGCCAGCGTTCGCTCCTTGGAACCGCCGAGCAGGGCAAAGCCGCCCGCGAGCAGTCCCAGCACGCCGACCACCAGCGCGATGATCGTTAGCAACGAGACGCCGCTGCTCCCGCCGAGTGAGCCCGCCGCGTCGATCGTTGGAGCAGGAGCCTCCGACGACTCGGGTCCTGCCCAGTTCACGATCGAGCCGTCGGAGTAGGTCTGCTCGACCTGGAAGGTGTACGTCTTGGCCGACGCCGGCTGGGCCAGGAACTGAAACAGCGAGTCCTGACCGGTCGGCGTGCTGCCGCCGGTCCAGGTCACCTTCGTGACCACGGCGCTGTCGCCAGAGCCCGTCTGCCGCACTTGCATGTGCCAACCCGGCGGCGGGGGTACGAACGAGTCGATTCCGAAGCCGGCCGGCACCGTCATCACGATCGTCGTCGTCGTGAGACCGCTCTTCTCGGTTGGCACGGCCAGGCTGTAGAGCTGCAGCTTGCCGGCAACCGACACGGGCGGGCTGACGCGAGCATGCGCCGACGCGGTCGCGGCTAGCAGCAGCCATACGCTGCCGGCCAGCACCGCGAGGAGTGCAACTCGCCCGGCAAGGGGTCTTGCCTTCACGGCTTGTCCTCCTGTCTGGTGATCGCGGTGTGCTCTGAGCGAGCCGTCACCGAGCCCGCAGGCTCGGCGTGCGATCAGCCGGGAGGGCCGCGCCCCGACCAGCCGCTCGCCAGCGGCGCCAGGACTCCGAGCAGGACCTCGCGCCGCACGCGCGGACAGCCGGTTGGTCGGACGGCCTCATTCGGTGGGTCACCGTAACGGTCGGCAACCGCCTCGAGCACTCGTCGGGCCCCGTGAAAGGCCGCCGTGAGGACCAGTCCGACGGCGAAGGCGACAGGGATCGACCACCACCCGCCGTAGCCGAAGATGCCGATCAGCCCGCCCGGGTGCCCGGTGGCGAACAGCCCCTCGAGGAGTTCCTGCGAGACGTAGATCGCCACCAGGCAGGTCGAGCAGAGCAGCCAGAGGGCCGCGAACGAGAGCGTGTGGCGCGGAACCGAGCTCCGGCCTCCGAAGGCGCGGCCGAGCGACACGAGGAACGCCCCGACGCCCAGCGCCAGCAGCAAAACGATCCACGGCACCACCGAGTGCAGGTACGAATGGCCCTGTTCCTGCAGCTCGGCCGCCGCGTGGCTGCCGAAGGCGACCCAGTAGCGGAGCTGGTGAACCGCGAACGCGCCCGCCGGCATCAACGCCGCGGGCGCGAGTCGCCTGATCACAAAGCCCGGGTGATGACGCGCCGGCATCCCGCCCAGAAAAATACCGCTGCGTGACGAGCACCACGTGACCGCTAACCACACCCGAACACAGCTGGGACGGTCAGGTCCCCGGAGGAAACGCGTAGGAGGTGTGCGGCGGGACGTACGGACCCACCTCGAGCACGATCTCCGAATGCGCGCGCAGCGGGACCGCCGCCGGAGAGCCTCGCCACGCCCGCCCGTCGACGAACACCCCGACCCGGTCGCCCACGCGCGCCGAGAACGAGCCCACGCGACGCGACGACAGCGGCTGCCCCCACGACCGGAACAGGTCGGCGAGCACCGGTCGTGCCCCGGCGCGTACCAACACCAAACCCGTCGGCTCGAGCGTCACAAACTCCCCGTAGCAGCCGGCGCTCGAGACCCGCCCCGAGAGAAACCCGCGCGGAGGTGTGGTGCCAATGCCGGCCGGGATGAGGACCACGCGGTTGGCCGCGAACACCTCGACGTGAACGCCGACACGACGGCCCAGTCGCCGGGCGCATCGTCCGAGCACCGGGCCGATCGCCGGCGGCTGGAAGGCGCGCCCCCGCCCGATCGGACGCGCCTCGGCCACCAGGCTGGCTGACGGTGCCGGCGCCCGCACCGACTGGTCGGTCGATCCGCAGCCGGCGGAGCCCGCCAGCGCGAGCACTCCCACGATCAACCCGACCCGCCGGCCGAGCACGGCGCGGCTAGGCCAGGCTCTCGATGTCGCCATGGTTGCGATCGACGGCTTCGCCCGGCTCCAAACGCTCTTCATCGGGGTCGGTATGGTCGAGCAGGCGTAGCACGAGCAGGACCAGCCCGGCGCCGGTGGCCAGGCAGACCACCGTCACCGTTCGCGCGAGCAAAGCGGGTAGCGCGATCAGCACGAACCCGTGCAGCAGGGTCGGGATGAGCACACCGCCGGCCCAGATCGCGCCGGCCGCGATCAGGAAGATCGTGAAATACCCGGGGCTGTGCAGCAGCGTGACCCAGAGCCCCCAGGCGACGAAGGCCAGGATCAAGGCCAGCTCGACCAGTTGAAAGATCGATACGGCAGGCCGACCGTGGAGCTGCAATCCGAGGCCCGCGATCGTCACCGCGACCAGCGCGACGGTCGCAAGCGTCCGGGCCACCAGGAAATCCACGCGCCGCCGGCGCACCCGGCGCGCCGCGAGCACGCATGCGAGCAGCACGACGATTGGCCAGAACCACACGATCGAGGGATGGTCCGCGTGCCACAGCCCACCGTCGATGGCGGCCCGTCGTCCATCGACACGCAAGGGCACGTTCCAGCGGCCCACGAAGGAAACGCCAGGCGTCAGCGCGACGCTGGCCAGCGCGTGCAACCTGCCGTCGTGCCACTCGTAGGAGTGTCCGCCGCTGACGTCGTGCCAGCTCGGCGGTGTGCGCGCGGTCAGGTTCGCGGGCGGCGTCTGGGCGAAGGGCGTCTGGTTTAGGTAATACATCGAGGAGTTGTGGTTCACCGCCACGCCGGCGCGCGAGAACCGCAGGTAGGGAGCGCCGCGATAGTCGAGCACCACGACCGTCTCGTCCGCCGGCACGCTCAGCCACATCCGCAGATCGCCGTCCACCGCCCTGACGTCGAGCCCCGCGGGAACCTGGAGGGGCTTGGCGAAATAGTCGGAGGCGACGGGTGCGATCGGACCGTGTGCCTGCGCGGCTGCCGGAAACATGAGCGCTGCAAGCGCGGCAAACCGGGCGAGGCGCCCGAACAAACGACCCATAGACTCGGTCGCGTGCACACGCCGGACTGTACGGACAACCGGAAGCCGCGCTGCCGCGTCGGTTGGATCATTCCGGTCCTCGTCGCGGCCGTCGCGCTGGCCGGATTCCCGACGGCCGCTCGCGCCGATGGCGACCCGGCGAGCGACGTGCTCGCCACCCAAACCGCGTTCCTGCCCCAGGACGCCGCCATTCCCCTCGCCCAGCAGGGCCAGCTGACCGACCTGTTGCGAGATACCGCGCGCGGTGGCTACCAGGTGCGCGTGGCGCTGATCGCCACGCGGAGTGACCTCGGCTCGGTCACCGAGCTCTGGCGCCGGCCACGGACCTACGCCCAGTTCCTCAGTCAAGAGCTGTCCCTCGTCTACCGGGGACCGCTGCTGGTGATCATGCCGGGCGGCTTCGGCTTCTCGAGCCCGAGCTCGAGCGGCGCCGCCGAGCGCTCGGCCCTGCGGGCGGTGCACCTCCCGTACGGCCCGGACGGGCTCGCCCTGGCCGCTCTCAGCGCCGTGCAGCATCTCGCCGCGGCCGCCGGCTATAACGTCGCGATCCCGCCGCCGAGCGCGAGCGTAGCCAGAGGGCGAACGACCGACACCACCGCGATCGCCGCGTTTGGGATCGGCGCCGCGCTGATCGCCCTCGCCTGGGCAGCCAGCCTCCGCGCCAGGCCGCCCGAGCTCCCACACCCACGGCGCACCCCGACCTAGACGGCACTCACTTACAGCGCGCGGGCGACGCGTCTCACCCGTCGTCGCATCGCGCTTCAATCACGAGCGCATGCGCTCGCGCTGAAGCGTCGCACGAGTGCGATTCCGGCCGCCGGGTATAACTGCGGCGGGAGAGCGGCTAGGCTTGGAGGCGGCGTGCGAGAGGAGCAGGCAAAAGCGGGCGTGGTCTCGGGAGCCGATCCGGTGCAGCACACCGCTGCCTACGAAAAGGCCGAGGTGCTGGTCTCGGTGGTGATCCCGTGCCTCAACGAGGAGCAGAACATCGACCGGTGCGTCCGGGCGGCGCAGCACGCGCTGAGCGCGACGGGTCTGCACGGCGAGGTGATCGTCGTCGACAACGACTCTGAGGATCGGAGTGCCGCGCTGGCCGCCGCGGCTGGAGCGAGCGTCCTGCACGAGCCTCGTCGCGGGTACGGGAGCGCCTACCTGGCTGGTTTGGCCGCCGCTCGTGGTGACTACGTCGTGATGGCGGATGCTGATCTGACCTACGACTTTGCCGACATCCCGCGGTTCGTCGAGAAGCTGGCGGCGGGTGCCGACCTCGTGATCGGCGATCGGATGGACAACATCGAGCCCGGCGCGATGCCATGGCTGCATCGCTACATCGGCAACCCGCTGCTTACCGGCATCCTCAACCTGTTCTACCGGACCGGGGTACGCGATGCACATTGCGGAATGCGGGCGCTGCGACGCGAAGCCATCCCGCGACTTGGTTTGCGCACAACCGGTATGGAGTTTGCCTCAGAGATGGTCGTCCGCGCGGCCCGCGAGCGGCTGGTGATCGACGAACTGCCGATCAAGTACCACCCGCGGGGGGGCGAATCGAAGCTCTCAAGTTTCCGCGACGGCTGGCGCCATCTGCGATTTCTGCTCGTCCACAGTCCTGTGTACCTGTTCCTGTTACCGGGTGCGCTGATGGCTGTCCTTGGTCTTGTGTTGTCGATCACGGTGTTGGGAAACCTCAGCGTCCTTGGACGGCAGTGGTATCTGCATACGCAGATCACCGGCACGCTGCTGCTGGTCGTTGGCGTCCAGGTCATCGCAATGGGGCTTTGCGCGCAGGCGCACGCGACGTACCACCTAGGCCACCATCAGCGCTGGTTCGACGCCTTCCGGTCCAGATTTCGCCTTGAGCACGGGCTGATGATGGGAAGCCTGATCGCGGTCGCGGGATTGGCCGTGGTCGCGGTGGTCGTCGTCCGCTGGATTGAACGCGGCTTCGGCCCCCTCTCCGAAGAGCGGCTCGCGCTGGGGGGCGCCACGCTGGTGATCATCGGGGTCCAGGTCTTCTTCACCTCGTTCCTTCTTTCGATCCTCGGGCTGCACCGGACCGCGGAACGTGCCTGAACGCGCCCGCGCGTTCTTGTAGTTGCCTTCGGGCGCTTTGGGGCAACGTCGCCGGGCTGGCACTGGTGCCAGTCGTCGTAGGGCCGAATCGTCGCGTCGACCGTCGAAACCAGCTGCGGGCCGGATTGTTATCGTCGTCGCCCGGGCCGGGCTACGGACGACGAGGTGCCGATCACCTACCATCCGCCGCTGGGCCCTCCTAAGCTTCGCCGCTGGCGAGACGGGCTCCGCCATGTGCGGCTCATGTTCCCCCAGGCTCTTTACCCACAACCTCGTCGTACCTCGACGGCCACCTCGAGCGGCCCTTCGCCCGAGGTTGCGGTGATGGACGGCAATCGGGTCCAGTTTCAGCGAGCGCGAACTCATCCCGCCGGGCCGGGCGGAGACGTCCCGCTGTCCCGTCCAATGGTCGACGCGAGCGTGTCAGGCGGTCAGCGGCCGGCCGCGCGGCCCGAGGTGCCGTGATGGGCGGACGCCCTGGCCGAGCGCCCCGACAGAGATGCCAGAGCCCTCGCCCCCGCTAGCGGCGGTCACAACCCCGTCCGGGCGGGGGGAGGATCGCCCGCGGCCTGACGCGCCTATCCGACCAGCCCGTCTCGGGCGCGCGGGCGACGGCCTCGCCCTCCGGTGTTTGCACGCGGCCCGCCGAGGGGTTGGGCCCATCCTCCGCCGCCATTGGCTCTTCGTCGCCTTTCTCGTCGTGGCCGTGGGGCTGAGAATCGTCGTCTTGATCGCCTACTGGCCCGGGCTCGAGCTGTTCACGGACTCCTACGACTACCTCGCCTTGGCGCATGCGGTCGTACCGGGGACCTGGCACCCGGCGGGATACCCGCTATTCCTGGTGGCGCTGTCGGCTACTGGACAGCTTGGCGTGGTCATCGTGGTCCAGCACCTGATGGGCATCGCGATGGGTTTCCTGATCTACAGGCTGGTGCTGCGCCTGGGCGCGCGGCGCAGTCTGGCCGCGCTGGCGGCGCTGCCGGTGTTGCTCGACGGCTACCAGCTGAGCCTCGAGCAGTTCATCACGGCGGAGACCTTGACGAGCTTGCTCTTGCTCGGCGGCCTGGCCGTCCTCTTCTCGCGGGAAACGGTCGGAGCCCGGCGGGGGGCGACCGTAGGGCTGCTTCTCGCTGCGGCCACCCTCACGCGCACCGCGATCCTGCCGGTGTTGGTCGTGGTCGGGCTGTATTTGCTGCTCCGCCACCGCCGGTACGCGCTGCTCGCCTACTGCGCCGTGGTCGTCGCGGCCCTGGGCAGCTACGGAGGATGGTATGCCGCCACCTACGGACACTTTGGCTTCGACGACTGGACGGGCGTTTACCTCTACGGTCGCGTAGCCCCGTTTGCCACCTGCGACTACGCGCTGCCCGCCAAGGAGGCTCGGTTGTGCCCGGCGCAACCCCTGTCCCAGCGCACGAAAAACGGCGAGTTCTACTCCGACGACGCCCGCGGCTCGCCGCTCTGGGCACAACCTGGCCTCGGAACTCGTGATCAACGGAACCAGCTGGCGGAGCAGTTCGGCATAGCCGTGATTGAGCACCAGCCTCTCGACTACCTCAGCGCGGTGCTCGCCGATACCTGGCACTACTTCACCCCTGGGAGATGGATGGCCGCGGATCGCATCGACATGCAGCGCTGGAGGTTCCCCCCGCCCCACATCCATCCCAACCGCGACAACTATCACGTCTATTTCGCCAATCGGGGATTCGCCGGCCGGATCACCGCCTCGCCGGACCCAGCCCTCATGGGTCCGCTACGCACCTACCAGTCGATCTTCTACACGCCTGGGCCGCTATTCCTCGCCTGCCTGATCGGGGCGTTTGCGGTGGCCCTTGGCTTGGTCCGAGGACGCTCGGGGAGGCGTCAGGCTCGCTGGGCCTGTCTCGTCTTCGGGGCGACCGCGTTCCTGGTGCTCCTCACCCCGTCGCTGATCTGGGGGTTCAGCTACCGCTATGAACTCCCCTTGCTGGTCCTCCTCCCGCCGGCCGGCGCGGTGGCGGCCGACTTCGCTCTCGACGCCGTGGCCGGCCGGCGCCTCGGTGGCCGCGTGCCCATCGGAGTGACGGGTCGCCGGGAGGACGAGCTCCGTCGCTCGACAGCGGCGCCCACGCCACCGTCCGACCGGACCGCGGCCACGACTGCGGCCGCGATCCAATCGGACCCAGAAGCGGGTTAATCGGCTTCAGGGATGGGCGCGCACATTCTTCGGGCCGCGGCCCGCTCGGCAAGGGGGACAATCGATGAAGCAGGGTGACGTGATACTTCAGCGCTGGCGCATCAGGATGGCAGCGCGGCACCTCCCCCAGGGAGCCCACGTGCTCGACATCGGCTGCTGCGATGGTGCTCTCTTCAGCGCCCTCAAGGGTAGGATCGCCTCTGGCGTCGGGGTCGACAGTGATTCGGTTCCCGAGGATTACGGCGACTTCCGCTTCATCCGCGGACGCGCCCCTGATGACTTGCCGTCCGGCGAGACCTTCGACGCCATCACAATGCTCGCCGTCCTCGAGCACATCCCCGCGGACGCACAGCGCAACCTCGCCGAGGGCTGCTGGGCGCTTCTGAAGACCAACGGTCGGGTGATCTGCACCGTGCCCTCGCCGAGGGTGGACAGCCTCATTCACATGGGGAAGCACCTCAGCATTCTCGATGGCATGCAAGAGCATGAGCACTACGGCTTCGAGCCGTCGCATACCGTGGCCCTGTTCGTCGACCGCGGATTCACGCTGCGCAGTGTCCGGCGCTTCCAGTTCGGGCTCAACAACCTCTTTGTCTTCGCCAAGGCCTCAAACCAACGTGGGGGTGAGAGACTTGGCGCCAGCTAGCCCCCGGAGCGGCGGTACCGACGCTCACAAACCGGGAAGCCACTGTGCCGACGCTCCCGCCGGGGATGTTAACGTCATCTACGGTCACGGCCTCGCGCTCGTCCCGTTTTAACCGATTTCAACTGGTGAGCAAGCGCGATGGGCACCGACCGGGCAGTATTTCCGAGTGATGCGACAGGAAAGCGTCCCGCCCACCCCAGCCGAAGGCGCGCCGGTGCTCGCGACGAGCACGGGTGGCGCCGGCGTGCTCGCCACGAGCGGCGCCGGCGCGGCCCAGGCCGACGCCACGGTCGCGCTCCCCGAACTGAGGCTGCCCCACGGCCGGGTCCTGTCCCTGCCCCGGGTGATTTACGAACCGACCGCGGGACGCACCGCACTCGCCACGCTGATCCTCGGGACGCTAGCGCTGGTGGTGTTCGACACGGCCGGCCCGAGCGTGCTGGTGCCGCGCAGCAACGACGTGTTTCCGGCCTGGGAGGCGGGGCCGCTGCACGGCCTGCTCGGGACCCTCAGCGTGAGCGCGAACGCGGTCAACTACAGCGTGAGCGGCCTGCTCATCGTGATGCTGCTCGCGTACGGCGTGGCGCTGGCGGCAGTGCGCACCCTGTCGATGCGCGCGATCGCGGTCTGCGTCGTGGCGCTGCACGCGATCCTCCTGCTGGGGCCCCCGTTCCAGCTCACGGACCTGTTCAACTACCTCGGCTACGCGCGGCTCGGGGCTCTGCATGGGCTGAATCCCTTTACGCACGTGATCGGCCAGGAGACGCGCGACCCGGTCTATCACCTCTCGAACTGGAGCAACCTGCACAGCCCCTACGGCGAGCTGTTCACTGCGCTCAGCTATCCGCTGGCCTGGCTGCCACTGTCGGTGGCGTACTGGCTCGTGAAGGTGGTCACCGTCCTGATGAGCCTTGGGCTCATCGCGCTGGTGTGGGACTGCGCGAGGCGCTTGGGACGCGACCCGCGGTTCGCGGTGGCGATCGTGGCGCTGAACCCGGTCTACTTCGTCTACGCGATCGGCGGGTTCCATAACGACTTCTTCATGCTGGTGCCCTCGACCGCGGCGATCGCGCTGCTGCTGGCGCGGCGTGATCGCGCGGCCGGCGCCGCGGTGATGCTGGCCGTGGGGGTGAAGTTCACTGCGCTGCTGCTGCTGCCGTTCCTGCTGGTGGCGGCTCGACCTGCCCGACGGCGCCGCGAGGTCCTGGTAGGGGTGGCGCTGACCGCGGTTCTGCTGGTCGTGCTCAGCGTGGCCCTGTTCGGGTTCTCGCTCCCCAATCTGTCAGAACAAGGCAGCCTGCTCACCCCGTTCAGCATCCCGAACACCTTCGGCTATCTGATCGGAGTGGGCGGCGGGACCACGTTCATCCTCCGTCTCGCCGACGTCGCGCTCGTCGTGGCGATCGTCCTGCTGGTCCGCCGCCGGGGAGACTGGCTGACCCACGCCGGCTGGGCGATGGTGGCGCTGATCGCCAGCCTGGCCTGGTTGATGCCCTGGTACGTCATCTGGCTGCTGCCGCTCTCCGCGCTCGCCTCGAGCGTGCGGCTGCGCCGCGCCGCCGGCGTGCTGACCGTGTTCGTCGTCCTGACGTTCATGCCGGTCCACTCGACGGTGTTCGGCTGGCTCCGCTTCGTTCCAACGGACGGGGCACCGTGGCGGGCGTCGCAGACGCTCCAGACTAAGCTCTACTCGTATCAAGAACCATCGCGGTTCGCCTTCACGCCGTGACGGCGCGTTCTGCAGGGGTTCCCGAGCGCGCGGTCGGCCGTGAGGCTGTGCCGTGGGCGGTGCCGTAAGCCCCCGACGCTGCCGGCGAAACCTCTGGGTCCGTTTGGGGTTTATGTGATGATTATTAGCATCCTGTTAGCGTCGCGCGTGTATGCGTCTTGAAGTCCAACTGATCGAGCCTGGCGGGAACGTCCCGGCGCCCGATCTCCCGCGTCTGCCGATCACCAGGCGGCGCCGGCGGCTGGACCGGTTCGACGCGTCGACGCTCGCGCTGTTCGGGCTGCTGTCGCTTTCGGTCCTGGCGCTCGACCTCTGGCAGGTCGTCGTGCACGGTCGCGTGTGGACCGGCACCGATGGTGAGTACATCGTCGACCAACTCCAGTACGTGGCGTGGATCCGGGACACCGCGGCCCACGGGCTGGTGTCGAATCTGTTCGTCCTGCACCCGACACCCGCGGACTACTTCCAGCCGGCGATCATGGTCTCGGGCGGATTGACGGCACTCGGGGTGGCGCCGTGGCTGTCGTTGCTGTTGTGGAAGCCGGTGGCGGTGGTCACCTTTTTCCTCGCCGTGCGTGCGTACGTAGGTCGAAGCCTCGCCGGACCTTGGCCGCGGCGCACGGCGCTGGTGCTGGTGCTGTTCTTCGGCTCGTTCAGCAGCGTGTACGGCGCGCTCAACGTGATGGGGGACCTGTCTCCGATGTTCCTCACCTGGGGCTACGTGTTCGGGGTGATGGCGCTGGCCGCGATGGTGGCGGCGCTGGTGGCCTACGGCGACGCTCGGGCCAGGGGCCGGCGGATCTGGCTGCCCGGCCTGCTCGGAGCAGTCGCGAGCGCGCTCCATCCGTGGAACGGCGAGCTGTTGATCGCGCTGATCGTGGCGGCCGAGGCGGTGATGCTGCTCGGCGCGTCGCTCGAGCGCGAGCGGGCCGCGGGGCCCAACGGTCGCCCGATGCGGCGCGCGGATCGCGAAGCCACGCGTGAGCGGTTGGTGCGGCTTCTGCGCGGTGTCAGCCGCGAGCAGCTGATCGTCCTGGCCGTGGCGGTCGGAGGGACGGCGATCCCGCTCCTCTACTACGCGGTGCTCGTCAAGGCCGACGTCTCGTGGAACCTCGCGCAGCAGGCCAGCAAGCACTCGTTCCCGTTCTGGTCGATCCCGATCGCGATCGCGCCCCTGCTGGTGCCGGCGCTGGTCGCCTACCGACGGCCGCCGGCCACGTTCCTGGCCGCGGCCACGCGCGCGTGGCCGGTGGTCGCGTTCGCAATCTTCCTGCTGTCAGGGACCAGCCTGGGGGCCACGCCCCTGCACGCGTTCCAGGGAATCACGATCCCGCTCGCGGTGCTGGCCGTCGAGGGCGTCCAGATGCTCGGCTGGCGCCGGCTTCCCCGGCGCATGCTGATCGGCACGGCGCTGGTCGCGGTGTTCACGATCCCCGCGACGTACTACGAGATCAACGAAGCCCGGATCAACACTGCACCCGCCCCCGGCAACTCCAATTTCATCACCCGGGGCGAGCGCGACGCGCTCGACTACCTGGCACACGACCGCGAGTCCGGCGGCGTGCTGACCAACTTCTACCTCGGCGACGCGGTGCCGGGCTTCACCGGCCGACGGACCTACGTCGGCGACTGCCTGTGGTCCGAGCCGGACTGCTGGGGACGCGCCGTCAACACTGGCTGGCTGTTCGGCGGAAAGGCGACGCCGGCGCACGCCCGGAGCTTTGTGCTGGGCACACGGGCCCGGTTCGTGCTGGCCGACTGCGCGACGACCGCCGATATGAGAGCGCTGCTCGGGCCGATCGTCCGGTCGGAGCACACGTTCGGGTGCGCTGCCGTGTATGAGGTGGAGTAAATCGGACTCGGACCGGCGCACGACGACTGAGCGCCCACGAGGATGGAGGGGGCGCGCGGCTTTCGGCGCGGCCGCTCGAGGGTCATCACGATCGATGCCGAAAGGGGGATTCGAACCCCCGATGGGCTGACAGCCCATATCGGTTTTTTCGAGACCGGGTCAACGGGTCAGTGACCCGTAATCATTGGGTCTGAGAGGCCGAGGGAAAGCCCGGCGAAAGAAAAAGGGGCCACTCGTCGGAGTGACCGGCTTTCCCGGATCGACTGTGACCCGAGTCCGCAGGCCTTGAGCGGGGTCGTGTGGCCTCGGCCAGGACCCGCTGGAATCCTTCATCGCTTCGAACCACCGCCGGCAGCTCAGGGCCCCACAACACGTGCCGGCCACGGCACACGTGCCGCAGCCGCACGGCGAAAACCGGCCGCCGGCGATCGAGCCGGAGACCGCGACTACGTCGAAATCCCGTACACCGCCGCGGCGTTGCCGGCCATCACGGCACGGGTCGTATGTTCGTCCAGCTGATCCAACAGGGCCGGCAGGCCGTCGCCGTGCTCATGGGGGTAGTCGCTGGCGTAGGCGAGGAGTGCGCCAGCGTCCATCATCTCCAGCAGCTGACCTAGCGCGCCCGAATCCTGGGGCAGGTGCGCCGGGGCCGTGGTGAATCGGAAATGCTCGCCGACGTATTCGGACGGCAGCTGCTTGACCCACGGCACCTCGCGCCAGACGCCGCGCCAGTCCTTATCGAAGCGCCAGAGCAGCGGCGGCAGCCAGGCGAAGCCGCACTCCATCAGGACAACCTTGAGGTCCGGAAAGCGGTTGAACACCCCCTCGCTGACGAAGCTCAGCACCTGCGCCTGGGCGATCGGCTGGTTTGCGACATAGTCCTCCAGGTAGGTGGAGGTAAAGCCGCTCGGGGTGGGCGCCCTGCCGGCGCGCCCCCATGCGTGCAGCCCCACGTGCAGCGAGTGCGTGCGGGCCGCGTCGAAGAGGTCGTGGTTTCGCTTGTTGCCCCAAGGCACGTCGCTGCGCACCGGCAGCAGCACCTGCACGAATCCAGGCTCACCGCCCACCCGCTCTATCTCGGCCACCGCGTCTTCGCCCGACAGGGTGGATACGACCAGGCTCGCCCGCAGGCGCTCATCACGCGCCAGGAACTCCTCGCGCAGCCAGTCGTTAATGGCGCCGGCGACGGCGGTCGCGTAGTAGGGATTGCGGTGGGTCTCAAACCCGGTCAGACAGTTGAGCACAATCGCGCGCGGATCCGTCCGGTCGAGCACATTCTCCTTGAGCTGGTTGTAGGTCGCCGGCACGGGCGGGCCGGCCAGCTCGCGCGCGGTCGGCGAGGCTGTCGTCGGTGCGTCAGGGGGATAGGCGAACGCCACACCATTGAGCCGGACTCCGGCCTCGGTGATGTACTGGCGCCAGTAGTCGCTCAGGTACGGGAACAGCGCGTCGAACGTCTCCGGTGCGACGTGAACGTCGCAATCGATCGTTTGCATGGCTCACCTCACCCCCGGGACGGCGCGCTCATGCGGCAGGTCGTACAGCGCCAGCGCGTTATCGCGTTGGATCGCCTCCCGCATCTGCTTAGGCATGGCGCGCGGCAGCGCCTGCGTCGGCGAGTCGAAGTCCCAGTGCGGGTAGTCCGTGGCGAACAACAGCCGGTCCGCCAGTTGCGCCTGCTCGATCGTGTGCAGCAGGTGGCGTGGCTCGGCCGGCTCCTCTATCGGCTGCGTGGTGAACCACACGTGGTCCCGGACGTACTCCGACGGCCGGCGCTTGACGCGCGGCAGGTCCTCGCGCATCAGCTCCCAGGCGGCGTTCAGCGACCAGCGCAGCGCCGCGGCCCACGCCAGGCCGCACTCGGTGAGCACGACCCGTAAGTTTGGCATGGCGTCGAACATCCCGCCGCACACCATGCTGGTCAGTTGGGCCTGCATGTTGATCCCGTTGGCGACGTGATACTCCAGGTAGAACGACGGGTAGCCGGCGCCGCGGTGATCCATGTAGCCGCCGGTGTGGAAGACCACAGGCCGCCCGTGCGCGGTGGCCGCCTCGTAGATCGGCCAGTACTTGCGGCTACCCAACGGCTCCATCGCGCTGGCGGGCATCATCACGGCCATAAAGCGAGGGTCGGACGCCCGGCGCTCGATCTCGGCGACGCACAGGTCCGGGTACTCGTGGGGCACGCAGATACCTGAGCGGAACCGGTCGTCGAACTCCAGCCACCTGTCGAGCTGCCAGTCATTCATGGCCTGGTTCCACTCGGCCGCCAGGTCGGCGTCGTCGTAGCAGTCGGCGCCGCTGAGCACCTCCAGCAGCGCGTAGTCGACGCCGAACTCGTCGAGCAGCTGGGCGCGCGTCGTCTCCGGATCGCTGCCCCAGATGTGGCCTGGCTTGTTGGGCCACGCGTCGACGCGCATGCCGGCATTGCGCGCGCGGGGGTACCAGTCGGTGACCCGGGGCGACCGGTGGCCGTAGCGTTCCAGTCGGCGCCGCGCGCCGGCGCTCATGTACTCGGTCAGCATCGGCTCCGTCGGCTGAGCGTGGACATCGCAATCGACCAGCTTCACGGCACGCCTCGTTGCCGCGTGGCCCGGCTCCGTCTCGATTCCAGACACCCTGTCTACACCTCCAGTACGACGTAGTCGTCTTCGACCTTAACCTCGAACGTCTCTGCCGTATACGGACCCAGCACGAGCCTCATCTGCTGGTCTTCCACCTCCGCAACGAGCGCTCCGCCGGGTTCCAGCGCCACGCCGTAGCTCTTGACGCCCGGATCCGAGGGGCCCACGAACGACTGCCCGGTGGCGAGGTCGTACTCCCACCCGTGCCAGGGACACGCGATCCGCAGAGGGTTGTTGGACACCGCCGCGGCGCCCGGAACGTCGGCGACCGCGTCCCCGAGGATGTGCCCGACGCACAGAGGGCCCCCCTGGTGCGGACACCGGTTGCGCACCGCATAGAAGCGGTCGCCGACGTGAAACACTCCGATCGACCGTCTGCCGATGTTCACGATCCGGCGCTCACCGGCCGGCAACTCGCCGACTGGGCAGACGACGTGTCTCATGTCGCGGCCACCTTCCGATCCATTTCGTACACCATGAACCTTCTCAACGGGGTCGACCGCGGCGGCCGTCGTGGTTCGCGCGTCGTCAACCGGTGGTTGTCTCAGCGACACATGTAGCGCCGCGCGGCGCCCGGCGCCGGTACCGATCACACCCAGGGCGCATGCGGCACGAGCCATCAATCAGCCCTCGTGCATGATCACGCCACGTATGTTCTTCCCGCTCAGCAGATCCTCGTAGCCGCGATTGACCTCGTCCAGCGAATAGCGGTGTGTGATCAGCTCATCCAGCTTGAGCTGGCCCTCGCGCCACAGCCGCAACAGGCGAGGGACGTCGTACAGCGGGTTGCACATCCCGAACACATGCCCCTGGATCCGCCGCTGCCAGCCGACTACCGAGCCGTTGGCAGCGAGCGCTATCTGCGTGTCCTCGCCCCGGCCGACCGAAGTGATTGTCACCTGGCCGTCCTTGCCCACCATGTCCGTAGCGGCGCTCACCACCTCCGCGGTCAGCACGCCGATGGTCACGATGGCGTGGTCGGCCATCTGGCCCCACGTGATCTGGTTGACTGCCTGCTGCGCGCTCTCGGCGTCCTCGAACGTGTGGGTGGCGCCGAACTCCATCGCCTTCTCCCGCTTGAATGCCACCGGGTCCACGACCACGACGTTGGCCGCTCCGGCATAGCGCGCGCCCTGGATGGCGTTGGTGCCCACGCCGCCCGCGCCGAAGATCACCACGGTGTCGCCCGCCGCCACGCCGGCGGCATACACCGATGTCCCCCAGCCGGTGGGGACGCCGCAGCCGACCAGGGCCGCCACGTCCAGTGGGATGTCGTCGAGGATCTTGATGCACGAGAACTGGGAGATCACCGCTCGCTCCGAGAAGGTGCCGAGCGCGCAAAAGCCGCCAACATCGGCGCCGTCGCCGTCGTGGAAGGCGAAGCGGCCGCTCGCGAGAGCTCGGTTGAGAGACTAGGGTAACCCGTCACTTGAGGCGCGGTGTCCGAACGTTCACTCGGGGCTTCAGGCTGCGACTCGGCGTTGTTGTCCTCGTCCTCCTCATCCGGGAAGAGCTCGCGGCAGCCGCGGCATCGCGTGCCGCCGCGGCGGCATCAAAGTGGATGAATTACGGTTCGGAAAGTGCGCTTGGCGTCACTGCTCGACGATCTGCCAAAGCGCCTGTTCGGTCTCACGCGCCGGCTCGCGTCGGGCGGCGTACGTCGCGGCCAGGAACCGCTCGACCGCGCGAAGGACGCGCACGGACCGCCAGGTGGGGAGCACGTCGAACGCGTGCTGGGCTCCCACAATCTCGGCATAGAGAACCGGTTCTCGGGAGAGCGTCCGCAGTCGGCGGACGAACTCGCGGCTCTCGCTCACCGGCACGAGCGTGTCACCCGAGCCATGCACGGCGAAGAACGCGGGCGCGTCAGCGTGAATCCGGTGAAGTGGCGAGAGCCGGCGGAAAGCATCGGGCCGGCGCCGCATTGCTTGCTTGACCACCAGCCGCTCGACGACCTGCACAAGCCGGCGATTCTGATGGCCCTCGAGGTCAAGGAGGTCGTAGATGCCATAGAACGTCACCGCGGCGTCGACATGGGCGTCGCCAGCCTCGAAGCCAGGCTGCAGCGACGTGTCGTCTGCGGTCAGCGCGGCCAACGCCGCCAGGTGCCCACCGGCCGAGCCGCCGACGAGCGCGATGAACGATGCGTCGACGCCGAGCTGCTCAGCATGCTCGCGGACCCAGACGATCGCCCGCTTGACATCCTCGACCTGCGCCGGGAGTGCGACTCGGGGACTCAGCCGATAGTCGATGTTAAAGCCAATCCAGCCGCAGGCTGCGAGGTGATTGAGCAACGGTAGGCCCTGCTCGTGGCGCGAGCCGAGCATCCATCCTCCGCCGTGGACGTAGATCACCGCCGGCAACTGCGGAGCCGCGTCCCACGAGGGCCGAAAGACATCGAGCCTCAGGCGCCGGCCGTCCACCTCGGCATAGACGATCCCACGCCGGTGGCGCACCCCGCGTCGCCAAGGCGCGAGCTGCGGTAGGGCGATCAAGTACCACGGCACACTCGGGGCGCCTTCCAGATCGAGATCGGCATCCTGCGGGCCACCGTCCACGCTCACGCGCGTGTGCCACGAGGCAAAGGCATAGCGCACACCGCCGATGATCGCGGCTACCCACAGCGCTAGGCCGACCCAGCCGAGCACATGCTGCAGACCGCCAAGCAACACCAACACCCCGACAACGACAGCGCCGGTGAGGATGAAATGCGGCGCCAGCTCAGTCACGAACCACGCCCACAGCCAGCTGCTCCCGACGAGCAGCAGCGATCGACGCGGCCGCCGCGCGTTTAGCACCAGCAGCACACCAACCCCGCCGTATAGCAGCAGCACCCAGGACCAAAGCACCCGGGCGAGGATAGCCGCGGCGATCGCGGGCAATGTGTTGGCAGCATCAGCATCGCCACGCCTTATGGTGCCGCCAGATCATTTGGCGCATACACCCCGTCAGCATCCGCGATCGCGGGAAGGTTCGCATGAACAAGGGCACGGGTTGGAACTCGTCGCTGCTGCATTGTCTGTCCGCCCGTGGCGGTTCCCATGGGAACCGACGGAGGAAAGACCTGACTTTCGGTTCTCCGCCGCGTTGTCTCAATGTGTCGCCGGGAGGCGTCGATCCCAGCGCCAGGAGGGCGCGAGTCCCACGGGAAGGGGCGTGCGCCAAGACGGCGCCCCCAGGCCGAGCGGGCGCCGCCGCTGGCGTGCCGTCAGAGTGGTTACAGCATCGGTGCGGGTCCGCGTGGCGAGGGCGCTGGCGGGTATCGACTCGACGTGCGGTTTCTGAGAGGCGGGTGACGCGCTGCTGCCGTCCGACGTGAGCGTGGAGGTACTGATGCTCGGAGGCCGCCGATTCCGCGTGTGGCGCCCTGCGCATCCGCCCGAAGTGCAGGATCCGGACGCCGAGCGAGGTGCCGCTGGGCCGTTTTGGGCGCAGACCTGGACCAGCGGCGTGGTCCTCGCCGGGCTCCTCGGCCGCTGTTCGCTGCACGGCGTCCGGGTGCTTGAGCTCGGCTGCGGACTGGGGCTCGTGGGTATTGCCGCGGCGCGCGCCGGGGCTCGCGTGACGGTCAACGACCGCTCAAAGCTCGCGCTCGCGTTCACCGCGCTAAACGCAGAGGAGAACCGCCTCGCCGTCGAGACGGTCCAGTGTGAATGGCAGAGCCCGCAAGCGCTCGAGGTACACGGCCCATGGGACCTGGTGCTCGGATCAGACATCCTCTACGACGAGCGAAGCGCTTACGCGCTAACCGCGCTGCTCGATCGCGTAGTCGCTGCCGACGGCGAGGTATGGATCACCGATCCGGGGCGGGACACCGCCTCCGCCTTCCTCGCCTCAGCCTCGACGACGTGGCGCCTATCGAAGTATCGGTGCGGGCACGGTATCCTCCTGCACCGCCTGGCCCGGCCCTCCAGTCCTCGCCCGCGGACCTCGCGTCGCTCGGCCGCTCGTCGGATCGGGCGCTAGCTCCCCGCCCTGACCCATCATCCGAGCAGTGCGGGGTGACGTGGCCCGACGCGGCCACACCCCTGGACCAGACGAGTCTTCCCCACCGCCGCCTCCCCGGCGGCGATCACCATGGCGGGACCCGCCATGATCGCCGACCCGAAAGCCGCCGCGCTACGAGACGCGAAAAACACACGATCGTGCCGCTCTACAGTGACACCAAGCACAACACGGGCCACCGGCCGTGAGCACCTACGAAAGTGCCGAGCGTTCGTGGATCCAGAAGCGCGGCGGACTTCGTCTGGACTTCTCGATCGGCCCGGACGCTAGCACCGAGCGCGCAACCGCCGAGGCGCAGTTTTGGCAAGGAGGGGCCCCCGTATCATGCCTGCCATTCGCGCTTTCCCGTTGGTGCACTTCTCGCCGCGTTGCCCGCTCGGGTTGGCATGCGTAACGTGTGCATATGGCCGCCGGCGAGCCAACGGTGCATGATCAGATCGCCCAAGCTCTCAAGGAGCACCCGGCCAAGAAGGGGATGCGCTTCAACATCCTCGTCACGGCCGTCGAGGTCGGCGGCAGCATCGCGCTCTTCCACCTCGCGCAGCGGATGGGCGCCAATGACGTGGTCAGCTACCTCATCGGCAGCATCGCCCCAGTCGTTGGTGGGTTCATGGTCTGGGCCAAAGCCCGCAAGTTCAGCGGGGCCTCGGCGGCGATCTTCGCGTTCACTGCGTTGTCCGCGATGATCGCCCTGATCGGAAGTACCGCCCCCAAGGCGCTGCTCTACAAGGACTGCGCGGCCACGGCCCTGATCGGTTTGATCTTCTTGGGCTCGTGTGTCCTGTCCCGCAAGCCGGTCGTGTTCTACATGGCTCAGCGGTATGGGACGGACGGCACCCACGACGGGATGGCGACCTTCGACACGATGTGGGACATCTACCGAGACTTCCGCACCGCCATGTACGTCATCAGCTTCCTGTGGGCGGTGTTGTTCCTCATCCAGGCCGCTGGAACCGCGCTGATCATCCATCAGACCAGCTACTCCACTGCCTACAACTACGACCAGACCTTGCCCTTGGCCGCGACCGGGCTGGGCATCGTCGGATCAATCGCGATCGGCCGCTACTTCACCAGGAAAGGCAAAGCGCGCGGCGCCGCACCCCACACTGCTCCGGCCCCGTGATTGGCGGCCGGTTTAGTCGTGGTGTCCGGCGGGCCGCCGAACTCACTCGCGCATCGCCTAAAGGCGCGACCCCATTGGCGTATTCGGCCAGAACGATGGAGCGAACCGCGGCACAGGTCTCGAGCAACCCGGCGCCTCCGACTCGGCACTCCAGGCCCTGCTTCGCCATCCGACGAACATTCGTCGCCTCGGCAAAGGACCCTCCGTTGCGGGGAAACCGAGCATGTAGCGGCAGTCGTGCTAGCAGCTCGACTGCAAACGATCCTGCAGAAGCCCGCGAAGGCGAAGGGTGGCTACTCCATCGTCGCCCAGGGAGCCACGAACCGACCGGTTCTGCTTTTCAATCGAGGAACCCAATGCAGCAGTTTCATCGGCGCCAGCGCGCGCCCCCGAGCCGAGCTTGTGACCGGCGCCCGGTCAAAGCACAGACGGGAGCAGCATCTTGGTGTGCGCCTTGTATTCCGGGTACTGGTCCGGGAACGCGTCCGTCAGGTACCGCGCCAAGTCGTCGAGCCGCGCCTCACCCTCGCGGTGCTGCTGATCGCTCGGACACGGGCGCCCGTTCGATTGAACCCGGCTAAGCGACCCTTACCGCGGTGATCACATCGTGCAAATCCGGCGATCAGGATCCGGAGAACTCACCGGGAGGGGGCCTAGCCGTCGCCAGCAGCCGGCTGCTGTGCCTCCGCGTGGCCAGCCATGCCGGTGTCGTCGGCAGGGAGCGCGGACTGCGGAGCGCCCGACTGGACCTCCGCCTTGAGGCGCGCGAACTCGTCGTCGACGGCGCTCTTGGCGCCGAGCTGGTCGAGCTGGCGCTCGACGCCGTCCTGGCCGGGGGCGAGCGCCGTCAGATCCTCGAAGGTTCCCGCGGCCTGAAGCTCATCGACGGCCTCCGCGCGAGCCTTCATCGTTTCGGTCTTGTCAAGGGCGCGCTGCGTCGCCATGCCGACATCCGCCATCGAGTCACCGACTCCCGTGGCCGCCTCGGAAACCTGCACCTGCGCCTCGGCAGCCGAGTACTGGGCCTTGATGACTTCCTTCTTTGAGCGGAACTGCTCTGTCTTGGCCTCGAGCTGCTTCTCGGACTCGATCAGCTTCTCCTGGTCTGACTCGAGCTGTGCGATCTGTTGGTCGAGCGAGCCAGCCTCCTGAACGGTCAGCTGCTTGCGCTCCAGCGCTGCGCGAGCAAGATCCTCACGTCCCGCGGACATCGCCTCCCGGGCCTGAGCGTCGAGCTTGGTGCCCTGTTCACCGAGCTGCTGCTGCTGGAGCGCCAGCCGCTTCTTGGCGGTGACGACGTCGGCGATCCCCTTCTTGACGTTCTGGAGGTTCTCAACCTGGCGCTGATACGCATAGTCGAGCGTCTCGCTCGGGTTCTCGGCGCGGTCGAGCTGCTTTGAGATCTTCGACTTGACCACAGTCGAAAGCCGTCCCTTCAGTCCGGACATCGAAACCTCCTAGCGGCTTCGTAATGGGCGTGGCTCACTCATCGAGCGTACTCCGGCTCCCCGGCCCGCTCCTCCGCCGAGCGGGCTCGGGGCTTGCGCTCGAGCGCACCAGCCGGCCACGGCGGATAGTTCTCATCACAGACAGCCGGGCGTCCGGGCGTGGTCAACCGATGCCGTGCGACCTCCCGAGCGGCCCAAACTCAG
>CAVRBZ010000006.1:0-110336 GCA_963719355.1 uncultured Solirubrobacterales bacterium
CCGGCCGATCGCCGTCGAGCGAGGGTGTGTAGACGTTCAGGTTGAGGCAGTCCTCGCCGGTCGGCGGCATCGGCCCGTGCGTGAACCGCGCCGTCGGGCGATCGGGCTGAGGTGCAGCCAGGCCATAGTGCGCCGCATCGCGGATGCCGGGCCACGGCGTCGCCGGAGCCGGCGGCGCAAATCGTTCGGCGCGTGCGTATGGGATCCCCAGGAAGGCGGCCCCGTCCGGGTTTTGCACGCCAGTCAGCGCACCGCGCGCCGTCTTGACGGTGGGACGCCCGGTCGCGGCGTAGGCCCGTGCCACCGTCAGCTCGCCGGGGCCGCCGCCTGCGCCGCCGCCGGCTCCGGATGCCCCTCGGCCCACGAGATGACCGGGTTGCGCAGCACGCCGACGCGCTCGATCTCGGCCTCGACCACGTCCCCCGGCTTGAGATAGAGCGAGGCGGCGTCGTCGCTGAAGCCCGCCACACCGGACACGGTGCCGGTCGAGATGATGTCGCCGGGGCTGTAGCCCATCGCCGAGTAGTGGCTGATGATCTCCGGCACGGTTACCGACATCCGGCTCATGTGCGAGCGCTGGCGGACCTCGCCGTTGACGCGCAACTGCATGGACAGCTGATGGGGATCGCCGACCTCGTCGGGGGTCACGATCCACGGGCCGATCGGGACGAACGTGTCGATGCTCTTGGACAGGCAGAACACCCCGGACTTCATCTCCTGGCGCTGGATGTCGCGCGCGGTGATGTCGTTGAACACGATGTAGCCGGCGATGTACTCCTCGGCCTCCTCGGGCGAGAAGAACTTGCCCGCCTTGCCGATGATCACGGCGAGCTCGAGCTCGTAGTCGAGCTCTGAGGTCATCGCCTCCGGGTAGATGATGGGCTCCTCCGGGCCGATGATCGCGTCCACGTTCTGGAAGAACACGATCCACGGCAGAACCGGGTGCGACCAGTCGACGCGGGTCGATTCCTCGTGGTGCTCGCGGAAGTTGCCGGCCGTGTGGAAGAACTTCTTCGGGGTGATCGGCGCGCGCAGCGTCACGCCGGCTAGCGGGGTCGATCGTCCGGTGCGCTGCACCTGTCCGCCCAGCTCGAAGTAGCGGCGCATGTCGGAGACGTCCAGTTCCCACACCTGGCCGTCCTCCAGTTCTCCAACGCGAGCGTCGTCGTAAGTCACCAGCTTCATGTCAGCTCCTCCTGGCGGGTTCGGACGCGGCCTGCACGCCGCTGGCCCCGGAGTATAGACAGAAGCACAAACTGTATGCAAATTGTGTGTCTGCCTACTAGGTGCCAGCCAGATCGGTCGGCCGCCGGCTCCCTACCGCCGCCGGGCGGACAGCGCGCGCGAGGTTCCCAGGGCTGCCGCGCGGACGGCCGGGGCCAGACGGGGCGCCACCGCGTCTCCCGCCTTGGCCACGATCGAGACCGCCGCGATCACCTCTCCGCGCGCGCCGGTGATCGGCGCCGCCACCGACGTCGCGTCGTCGGTCACCTGGCGATCGCTGACCGCTACTCCGTCGCGGCGCACCCGGGCCAGCACTCGCTCCAGGAGGGCCGGATCGATGATCGTGTAGTCGGTGAAGCGCTGGAGCGGCCCCGCCAGTACCTCCCGTTGCACGCGCTCGGGCGCGTGGGCCAGCAGGACCAGCCCGATCGCAGACGCGTGCAACGGAAAACGGCCGCCCACGCGGGTGAGGACCCCCACCGCCCGGCGGCCGGCGATCCGCTCGATGTACACGACATCGTGGCCCTCGCGCACCCCGAGCTGGACGTTCTCGTGCGTGACCTCATACAGATCCTCGAGAAAGGGCAGCGCGGCTTCACGCAGCGGCACGCCGCGCGGGGCCAGCGAGGCGATCTCCCACAAGCGCAGGCCGATTCGATAGGTCCTGTCGCCGTCGCGCTCGAGCGCGCCCGACGCGCACAGCTCGGCCAGGAGCCGGTGGGTGGTGGTGAGCGGGAGCCGGGCCAGACGCGCGATGTCCGACAGCGCCAGGCTGGGGCGCTCGGGGGTGAAAGCCTCGAGCACCGCGAAAGCGCGGGCTACTCTGCTCCGGGCTGCCGGCATGACCGCATTTTGACCCTTCTTCCGTTGAGCGGAAGGAGTCATTGCGGTTGGTTTACCGCGGTCCTAGGCTGGCGAAAAGGTTCAAGAGGATTGCGGTGCATTGATTTCGACGCCGTTTCGCGATTGTTTGCCGGTTCCCGGTTCGTTCTCGATTGCTTTCGAGCTCGTGACGGCGCGGAGGCTGGTCAAGGCCGAGCGCAGCCGAGCGCTCGTCGCGAAGGCGCGCACCCTGGCGGCCGATCCGCCCATCGACGTGCTGTCGATCACGGATAACCCGAGCGCCTGGGCCAACGATTGCTTGGCCGCGACCAACACGCCAAGTCGGACCAGTTCAGTGGATAACTCATAACAAAGGGAGAGAGATCGTGACTGCACGAAATCTTCAGGACGTCATCGACCAGTCGGGCAACGTCGTCGAGCTGCTGCGCAACTCGCAGATCGGCGCCTACATCTATCCGGTGGTGCCCTACGAGTTCACCAACTGGCGTCGCGAGCAGCGCGCCTGGCGCGAGACCGCGGTTCTGTTCGACCAGTCACACCACATGGTGAACTTCTGGTTCAAGGGCCCGGATGCCCTCAAGCTGGTCTCCGACACTGGGATCAACAGCGTGGCGAACTTCCCGGTCAACATGGCCAAGCAGTTCGTTCCCTGCACCCCGGCCGGACACGTGATCGGCGACGGCATCCTGTTCCACCTCGACGAGGACGAGTTCGTGTGGGTCGGGCGCAATCCGGCCGCGAACTGGCTTCGCTACCA
This sequence comes from uncultured Solirubrobacterales bacterium, assembly GCA_963719355.1. GTDB lineage: Bacteria > Actinomycetota > Thermoleophilia > Solirubrobacterales > Solirubrobacteraceae > Palsa-465. The sequence goes on from CAVRBZ010000006.1 coordinate 2,825, forward strand.
GGCCGAGACCGGTGGCTACAAGCTGGACTTCGAGTACGACAACCGCTCACCGTCCCGTCCCTACGGTAAGGCGGTAAGCCGCAAGTACTGGCGGCTCCAGATCCAGGGCCCGAACGCCTGGCAGGTCATCGAGAAGGTCAATCGCGGACCGGTTGAACAGCTCAAGTTCTTCCGCATGGACGAGATGAACGTGGGCGGCCAGACGGTGCGCACGCTGCGTCACGGCATGGCGGGCGCGCCGGGGCTCGAGCTGTGGGGGCCGTACGAGACCTACGACGAAGTGCGCGGCGCGATTCTCGAGGCGGGCGAAGAGTTCGGCCTCGAGCCGTGCGGCGCGCGCGCCTATGCCTCCAACACCCTGGAATCGGGATGGATCCCCTCACCGCTGCCTGCGATCTATACCGGCGAGGAGCTCCGGGCGTACCGCGAGTGGCTGCCCGCAGACAGCTATGAGGCGAACAATGCTCTGGCCGGCAGCTTCGTGTCGGACAACATCGAGGACTACTACCTCAACCCGTGGGAGCTCGGCTACGGCCCCTTCGTGAAGTTCGACCACGATTTCATTGGCCGGGACGCGCTCGAGCAGATCGAACCCGAGACCCAGCGCAAGAAGGTGACGCTGGCCTGGGAGGGCGAGGACGTCTCCAAGATCTTCGCCTCCCTGTTCGAGACCGATGAGGGGCCATATCAGTTCTTCGATCTGCCAATCGCCAACTACGCCTCGTCGAACTTCGACTCGGTGCTCGACCCCGATGGCAACGTCGTGGGCTACTCGATGTTCACCGGCTACAGCGCCAACGAGCGGCGCGCGCTGTCGCTGGCCACGGTCGACCCAGCGGTCGAGATCGGCGCCGAGGCCCGCGTGGTGTGGGGCGAGCCGAACGGCGGCACGCGCAAGGCAACAGTCGACTCGGGGCACGAGCAGATCACGGTGCGCGCGCTGGTCAGCCCGGTCCCGTATTCCGAGCCGGCGCGACTTTCCTACGCCGAGGGCTGGAGGACCACGGCCGGGCGCTAGGCAAGTTCGGCCCGCCGACGTTCGAACAGGCGGCGCTCGGCCTCGTCGTCGGCCAGCGCGTTCGCGCTGGCGTAGGCGTCACGAGCGTCGGCCGTCCTGCCGAGGCGTCGCAGCAGCTCGGCTCGCACGGAATACAGGTACGGATAGTCTTCGAGGCCGGTCAGGCGATCGATAATCGCCAGGCCGGCCTCCGGACTCTCCGCCTCGCCGACCGCGGCCGCCCGTTTGAGCTCGACGACCGGCGCCCCCACGAATTTCACGCCACGTATTCGAGCCTCTCGCCCACCCGGTCGCCGACCTCACCGGGGGTGAGCTCGGCCAGGATCTCGACGGCGCGCTCGAGTTGTTCGGGCGCCAGCGTGAACGGGAGCCGCAGGTGCCGCTCGAGCAGGCGGGCGGCCGCGAACCGGGGGCCCGGGACGACCTGCAGACCCCGCCGGTCCGCCGCCAGCGCCAGCGCGGTGCTGATCGGCGCCGGGAGTTGCACCCACACAAACAGGCCGCCCGCCGGCGCGGTGTAGCGCCAGCCGGGCAGGCGCGCGTCCAGCGCACCAGTCAGCGCGGCGCGGCGCACCCTGACCACCTCCCGCCGCTCGGCCAGGATCGCGTCCAGACGCTCGAAAATATGCGTCGCGACCAGTTGCTCGAACAACGGGCTGGCCAGGTCGATCCGGGCTCGCTCGGTGAGCAGGCGGTGGATCACGGCCGGTGCTGCCCGAGCCCACCCGATCCGCAGCCCGCCCCACACCGCCTTGCTCAGCGACCCGATCGTCACCGTGCCCTCTGCGCCGAAGCTCGCCGCGGGCGCCGGCATCGCGACGCGGTCCAGGTTCAGCTCGGCGAAGGTCTCGTCGATCAGCACGTACGCACCGGCATCCTCGAGTGCCCGCATCGCGAGCCGGCGCCCGGCTGTGTCCATCACCAACCCGGTCGGGTTGTGGAAGTCGGGCATCAGGTAGGCGACGGCCGGACGATGCTCACGAGCCGCGGCCTCGATCGCGGCGGCGTCCCATCCGTCCGCGAGCAGCGGCACCGGCGTCAGCCGGGCACCGGCGCTGCGCAGCGCGTCGAGCGCCGCCGGATAGCTCGGCAGCTCAACCAGCGCGCGCCGCCCGCGCGGGAGCAGCGCCCTGATCGCCAAGTCGAGGGCCTGGAGAGCGCCGTTGGTGACCAGGATCTGCTCGGGGCGCGTGGGAAGGCCTCGCTGCTCGAACCGCGCGGCGATCGCCCGGCGTAACGGCGGCAGGCCGAGCGGATCGTAGCCGTGGTGATCGAGCCAGCGCGGAAGCTCGCACGTTGCGTCGGCGAATACCTCCTCGAGGGCCGGCGGCGCTGGCAGGGCGGCGATCTTCATGTCGAGACCCGGGCCGCCCACGATCGCGTCCGACGGGGCCGAACGATGCCCGCCGGGCAGGGTCACGCGGCTACCCGAGCCCTGGCGGCTCGCGACGTATCCCTCGGCCCGCAGCTGGTTATACGCCGCGGTGACGGTCGCGCGGCTCACGCCGAGGGTCGCGGCGAGCGTTCGTTCGGCGGGCAGGCGGCTGTCGACTGCCACGCGGCCGTCCAGGATCAGCGAGCGCAGCGCCACGGCCAGGCGCTCGTGGCTGGTCCCGTTCCGGCGCCATGGCCCGAGGAGCTCTGAGATCCGGGGGGCCGGCGTGACCACCCGACCACTTCTAGCAGATTGGCCTGTGGTCGTACAGGCCAATATCTGCGACACTCGCCCCATGAGCATGGTCGAACCACCCCGTCTGCGCCGGCTGATCCAGCTCTACGTCGGGCTGGTCCTGTACGGCGCCAGCGCCGCCATGATGCTGCTTGCGGGACTCGGGGTCGACCCGTGGGACGTGCTGCACCAGGGGTTGTCGCGCCGCTTCGGTCTCGGCGTCGGCACCTGGGTGATCATCGTTGGGGCGCTCGTCCTGCTCCTGTGGATCCCGCTGCGCCAGCGGCCCGGCTTCGGAACCTTGAACAACGCCCTGGCGATCGGCCTGGTGGTCAACCTGGTGCTGGGCACGGTGCCGCCCGTGCACGGCCTCGCCGCGCGTGTGGCGGTCATGAGCTCGGCCGTCGTGCTCAACGGGATCGCCACCGGCGCCTACATCGGCGCCGGGCTTGGTCCCGGTCCCCGCGACGGCCTGATGACCGGCCTGGCCGCGCGCGGTCACTCGATCCAGGTTGTGCGGACCGGCATCGAGCTGATCGTGCTGCTCGCCGGCTGGCTTCTCGGCGGCACAGTAGGGCTTGGCACCGTGGTGTACGCGCTGGGGATCGGCCCGATCGCGCACGTGTCGATTCCGCGGCTGGCCATCGGAGCGCCGGCTCGCGCCTGAGTGTCAGCGGACGAACTGCCGGCGCCGGCAGTCGCAACTCTTGCGCATGCCTCCTGTTGGAGGTCGTACACAACACACACGAAGGGAGGCAGCATGCGCAGAATGCGCAGCGCCGCGGCGATCGTGTTGGTTGGCTGTGGCCTGCTCGCGCTCGCGATCATGTCCACCGGCCGGCCGGCGCCGGCTGCGGCCGCACCCGCCCCACCCTCCGCGACGACCGGATCGCCTTCGGACATCGGACAGTCGAGCGCCACGGTCAGCGGCACGGTGAACCCGAACGGGCAGAGCACCCATTACTACTTCCGCTACGGCACCAGCAGCTCGTACGGCACGCAGACTGCCTCGGCGAACGCAGGTTCCGGGACCACCCCGGTCGGCGTGCACGCGACGCTCTTCGGGTTGAACGCAAACACCACCTACCACTATCAGTTGGTGGCCCAGAGTTCCGCCGGCACGACGACTGGAGCGGATCAAACCCTGACCACGTCGTCGACCACGACCAGCCAGACGGTCGTGCTCGGCCACGAGGGATTCGTCTCCCCCGGCTGGATCGTCGGTGCCGAGGTCGGCTGCTTCCACGGCATGAACCCATGCAACGGGCACCTCACGATGTCGACCAACGGGACCGTGATCGCGCAGCGCGATTATTCGATCGCGCCCGACAGTGGCGGCTTCCAGAACATGGAGCTGAATGCGATTGGCCAGAAGGCTCTCGGGTCCAACGGCGTGTTCCACCTCCTCCCGGTGACCGTCACCGCTGCGCAATCGGGCGGCCCGACCGCTTCGTGGGTGATCCACCTGGCGCGGTGGGTGTGGCACTGATCCAGGAACGCTGACGAAGCAGGCGCGCCGGCCCACTCACTGCCGGCGCGCCCCACTCCGGTGGCCGGCGCGGCCCTACGGCCGGCGCGCCCCACTGCCGCGCCGGCCCACTCACTGCCGGCGCGCCCCGCGCGTCCGGGACGGGGCTTCAACCCCGGCGGCCTGGATCCCGCGGGCTAACGGAGTCGGCGCCGGGCGGCGAACAGCGCCAACAGGGGCAGCGACATCCCCGAGAGCACGTACAGCAGCTTGTGCGGCCGGCGTGGCTGCGCGGCGGTGGCGCTGGCCGGCTTCGCGGCCGACGCCTTCCGCCCGGGGCCGAGCGGCTGCGCGACGGTCAGGCGAACCTGGGCGACGTTGAACCCGTAGGCGCCCGAGCAGTCAAGGCCCTTGGCGCACCCGGCGAAGTTGGCCGCCCACTTCAGCCACAGCGTGCCGCCATCGCGGCTCATCCACTGTGACGGGAAGCCGGCCCCGTAGCCGTTGGACGGACCAAAGTCGCGCGAAGTGGCCACAAACGAGAACGGGCCCCATTGGTTGGGCGACTCCGCGATCACCAGCTGGGCGCCGCCCTTCCAGACCGCCGGCGGGTTCGAGCGGTAGGAGTAGGTGAAGGTCAGCAGATAGCGGTGCAGGCCCGGGTCGTAGGCCATCTGCGGGTAGGTGATGTGCGAGGCCCAGTTCAGCACAGGGACCGCGGCGCTCAGCGAGGTGGTCCATTGCGGCACCGACGCGCCGCTGGGCCCGGTCGTCGACCCGGCATACCACTGCCAGTGGGTCGGGTCGGTGACGTTCGCCACGCCGGTCTGGACGCGGCCCAGGACCATGCGCGAGGCGTTGAACTCGCGCTCGGTGCCGATCGCGTACATGTAGCCGTCCGGGTAGGCGCCGCCGGGCCCGCCGCCGTCTACGAAATTCAGGTTCCCGAGCGGCGCGGAGAACGGCTTGGCCGGGAAGCTCCAGGTGTTGCCGTGATCCGTGGAGTACGCGATCCCTACCAGGCCAGTGAACGGGCCGTTGGCCCCCCAGTTCCAGTTGCGCTGCTGGGTGGCGTAGAACACCCCGCCCGCTTCGGCGAAGCCGATGCTGTAGTAGGGCCCAAGCGGGCCGTCGTCGTTGTCGGGGTTTCCGCCGATCTCGCCCCAGGTGTGTGGCGGCGGGAACGCCGCGCCTACACGCCGAAAACGCAGGTGCGGCGGCGCGCCCGTGAGTTTGGCTAGCGACTGGCGCCAGAACCCGCCTGGCTTTGGCACATCCACGCCGCCGTCGTCCATGAGCACGTAGGTGGAGCCGTCGTCGCTCCACACCGTGGGGAGGATGTCGCCCCACTGGTTGCCCGGCGGGTCGTAGCGGCCGGTCAGCCACCGCGCGCCGGTGATCGAGCGGCTGCTCGGCAGCGGCGTGACGTTGGCGCGCGACAGCGGCCCGCCGGCTGGCCGGCGCCTGGCTGTGTGAGCCGGCTGCCCTGCGTGCGCCGTCGCCACGTATGCGAACAGCGCGATGAGGCCGCCGAGCGCGAGTGTGACGTGGCGAATCCTGATGCCCCGAGCGTAGCCGCCGAATGTAGGTTGCGCGTAAACCGCCGCTTCAGCGGCGCCGTGCCCGGAACTCCCGGTTCTTCAACCGATTGCCGCACATGGCCATGTTGCACCAGCTGCCCTGCTGGTTGCGCGAGCGGTCGAAGAAAGCCCACTGGCAGTCCGGGTTTCCGCACACTTTCAGGCGCGACCAGCTGCCGTCCTGTTGAGCACGGTGGATGATCAGCAGCAGCTCGAATAGCCCGTCTCCCAGCCCGTCCTGCCGGGCATTCTCGAGCTCGACCGTGCCGTCATCGGCCACGCTCAGCCGGGCCCGATGGGCAGCGGCGAGCTCCCGTAGCGGCCCGACCCGGTGGCGGGGGTCATCCTCGATCAGGGCTCGGATCGCCTCCCGCACGTCACGCGCGCGCTCGGCGTCCGAGTCGGTGAGTTCGGCCGTGTCGTTCAGAAGCCCGGCGTCGTTCAGCCATCTCCGAGCGCTGACGGGATCGCTGAGCAGGTCGGTCCCATCCTCAACGTCGCGCGTGTTGACGAATCCCTGCACCCGCAGGAGCGGCATCGGAGCAGGCTTGGTTTCCGTCCCGGGATACCAAGAAGGCAGTTCGCTCACCGAACAGATTGTAGCCTTCGTGACCAGCAAAATCACTTGACAGGTCAGCGTGACCAGCGTAGAATTCTTGATGGTCATGAGAGTCCAACTGCTCCCACAACAATCAACCGTGCTGCTGGCCGGCGGATTGGATGGCTTGGTGGAGGCCCGCCGGCCCCGGCTGCGAGATTGGCTGGTCTCCCGCCTGCGCCGTCGGCGGCTCGATCGGGCCTTGGCGAACGGCACGCCTCCGGAGGCCAGCGCGGCGCTTGCGCTGCGCGCGCAGCGCCTGACCGAGCCGGATCAGCGCTCCTCGATGGCGGGCGCGCTACGCCGGATCATCCGTGAGACCCAGGAGGGGCAGCGGCCGACGATCGGCCGCATCGTGCCCAGCCGCGCGCTGGTCAAGTCGGCTCGCGCGGAACTCACCCGGCTCGCGGACACACTCGAGGATCCCGGTCCCGTGGCGGCCGGCGGAGCCGCTCAGGCGTGGATCCTGATCACCGACGGGACCGGGCCGCTCTACAACCCCGCGAGCCGGATCACGCTGCGCGCCGGCGCGGCGCAGGCTTTGCGGGAGCTGCGGCCCTGGCCGGCTTGACCGGCCGGGACCGCTAACTCGAGCTCCTGCCGGATCGCCTCAGACCGCGAGCGTGGGCTCGGTGGCCCCGCCGCGGGACTCCGCGTCAGCGGCTGCTTCCGCCTGGCGGACGAACTCGGTTGGCATGGCGCACCTGACCGCGAAGTAGTAGATCGCGAGGCTGAACACTGCGACCACCCCTAGATCGACCCAGAACGGGATCGTTTGCTTAGCCAAGAGGGAAATCCCGAACGGCCACCCGGATTTCGGCGCGGTGTTGGGGAACTGGCCGAGATACGAGATGATCCCGATCCCGATCAGCCACGGCGGGATCCACGCCGCGTTCCGCCAGTGGATCGCGAGCTTGCGCCCGGGGGGCGCGACCGCCTGGTAGACGAAGAACACGACGAAGCCGGCGATGATGAAGATGTACAGCCAGAAGATCACGTTCCAGCCCGCCCAGTAGACGATGAAGTTGGCGCACACGAACGACACCGGGGCCAGGATGTGCGCCGCCGGCAATCGGTATGGACGTGGCCGGTCCGGATCGGCGCGCCGCAGCGCGGCGAGCGACGCCGGCGCCATCGCGTACATCAAGACGGTGGCCGTTGTGACCAGCCCCACCATTCCTGCCCAGCTCGGGAAGGGCAGGAACACCAGCATCCCGATCACCCAGCAGAAGATCAGCGAGACGAACGGGACCCCGCGCTTGTCGACCTGCCCGAGCGCGGGCGGGACGTAGCCGACGCGGGAAAGAGCGTAGGTCGTTCGCGCCGACGTGCCGGAGTACACCAGGCCCGTGCCGGCCGGGGAGATCACCGCGTCGATGTAGAGGATCGTGGCCAGCCACCCGACGCCCGCGGCCGTGGCGAGCGAGGCGTACGGTCCGAACGCGCCCTGACCCGGGATGGGGTTGTTCCAGTTGTGGAGAACGTCCTTCGGATTGATCGCGCCGATGAACGCCACTTCGAGCAGGAGGTAGATGACCACGCCGACGATCATCGAGATGATCACCGCGCGGTGGATGTCGTGTTGGGGGTCTCTCGACTCACCGGCAACCTGAATGGCTTGCTCGAACCCCTGCAGGGCGAACACCACCCCCAAGGGGAGCGCGGCGAAGATGCCCTTCGCCCCGAACGGCGCGAAGCCCCCGCCGGCGCTGAAGTTGCTCCCGGTGAAGCTCACGATCAGCAGCACGATGATCGTGAGCGTCGGCACGGCCAGCTTCCAGATCATCGTGATGCTGTTGGACTCGGCCAGCCAGCGGACGCCCATCACGTTGATGAACACGAACACCGCCATGGCGATCCCGGCGACAACGATCCCCCATCCGGTCAGCGTGCCGTTGGCGTGCACCCAACCCGGGTGCAGCGAAGTCGACTCCAAGTACGTGAGCGCCGCCTCGACCTCGATCGGAGCGATCGTGACCGCCTGGATCCACGCCATCCATCCACCGGTGAACCCCCCGAGCGCGCCGAAGCCCAGGAACGGGAAGCGCGCCGTGCCACCGGACAGCGGATACGTCGCCCCGAGCTCAGCATGCACGAGGGCCAGCACGCCGAGGATCATTCCCGCGAGGATCCAGGACAGCAGCGACGCGGGACCGGCCGCCGTCGCGGCACCGAGCGCCCCGAGCAGCCATCCCGAGCCGATGATCGACCCGAGCGAGATCAGCGTCAGGCCGCGCAGCCCGACACACCGCTTCAGCTCGCCGTGAAAGATGTCCGGTGGGGCAACTACTACGTGTTCGGCGACATCCGCCATGCCTGCTCCTTCCCTTGGCTCTGGCCGCGGCCGCTCCCGGGGCTTTTGCGGCTAATGCGAGCGGGAACCTAGCGCCGAGGGCGGTCGGGATCAAGCCCCGATGCTCTGCGATCAGCGGCTTGGCGGCTCCGCACGGCGCCCTGGCGGGAGCGCGGGGCTGCGATCGGCGTTGCTCGAGGGACCGCTGGCCAGGTCGCCGACGAGGATGCCGTCGCGGATCTGCGCCATCAAGTCACCCACTGCGCTCGGGGAATGAGGCAGCAGGATCGTGTTGGTCTTGGCGCCCTCGCCCAGCGCGCGGATCATGTCCGTGTACTGGGTGAGGGCGACGAGCGCCATCGCTTCCCGCGGATCGAGGCCGTGCTGGGCAATGATCTCGAGCGACTCGTGGAGCCCCTCGGCGATGGCCTTGCGCTCGGCCGCCACGCCCTCGCCCTGCAGGCGCATGGTCTCCCGCTCGCCTTCGGCCTTCTTGACCGCCAGCGTCTTCTGCGCGTCGCCCTGCGCCGCCGCCGCGATCTGGTTGCGCTGCGACGCGTTGATGTTGTTCATCGCGTCCTTGACCCGCTGGTCGGGCTCGATGTTCGTGATGAGCGCCTTGACGATCTCGTAGCCGTAGTCCGCCATCTGCCGGTGCAGGGTGTCCTGGATGTGCATCGCGATCGTGTCCGCGTCGGCGTAGGCCTCGTCGAGATCCATGCTCGGGATGTGCGAGCGGACCACGTCGAACGCGTAGGACTGGATCTGCACCTCCGGGCTGTCGAGCTTGTAGTAGGCGTCCTGCACCTGCTGTTCGGAGGGGCCGACCTTGTACTGGACGGCGAGCTTGACCCGGACGAACACGTTGTCCTTGGTCTTGGTCTCGATCTCGGCGTTCAGCTGCTCGACCTGAAGGCTCATCCGCCCGGCCACCCGCTCGACGAATGGCGTCTTGGTCTGCAGCCCGGGACCGCCGACCCGGACAAACTTCCCGAAGCGCTCGACGATCGCCCGCTCCTGCTGCTCCACGGTGAAGAAAAACAACGGCATCTGTGCCCCTTTCCAGGGTCGAAACTCGAGGCGCTCGCGATCTACTAGTTAAGCACTGCCAACCCCCGGTGATCGAGGAGTACCGTGAGCGCGAGATGACCGAGCTGTCCGATCCCGCAGAGCTAGTCGGTCGCGAGCCCGATGAGCGGCTCCTGACCGAGGATCTGGACAAGCTGCCAACCGCGGTGGGTCGGCCCCAAACTGCGCCGATCCGCCGGTCGCGGCAACGTATCGTCGGGGCCGGCGCAACGCTCACCGGGGTGTCCTTGGTCGTAGGCGTGGCGCTCGTGCTGCTGGGGGTGATCGATGGGCTCGCGAGCGGCCTCGACGTCGCCGGCGTACTCGCGTTCGTCGTGGGCCTGCTGCTGATCGGCACCCACTGGGGATGGGTCCACGTCGCGGAGATCACCGCCAACTCAATCGAGGGACGGGCCAACGCCGACGTCCTGGCTCGGCGGCGGCAGTGGCTGGCCACGATCGAGCCGTACACGCGCACCGAGGTCTCGACCACAGTCGAGGATGACGGCTCGATCAGCATCTACTCGATCCGCCACCGGCCGGTCCCCACCGGCGAGCGCAGGTTCACGTTCGCACGCGAGGTCGAGCACCGCGAGATGCACCCCGCCGACGAGCCCGCGGCAGCGGTTGCCGAGCGCGCCGAGCAGCTGCGGCGCGAGGCCGCCCTGGCCACCGAACGCCAGCGCGAGCGCTACGAGATCGCCGCCCAGGCCTACGAGTCTGCGCTGATGGGACGGGCCGACGAGGAGCAGCGCCGGCTGGCCCGCCGGGCAGCCTCAGAGGCCCTCTCGGGGCAGATCAACTCGAACCTGCGCGAACCGCCGCTGATCGAGTAGACGCCGCGATGAGCGTCGGCACAGAGGCGATCCCGTTCGGCGGTCGGACGGCGTGGGCGCGGAACCTGGCGGCGCCGGTCCGAAGCTTCCTCAGCACCGAGGAGGGCGGCGCGTTCGCGATGCTGGGCGCGGCGATCGCCGCTCTGTTGTGGGCGAACTCCCCCTGGTGGCACTCGTACGAGTCGGTATGGACGACTTCGCTGTCGATCCGACTCGGGAGCGCCGGCATCGGAGCCGATCTGCGGTCCTGGGTGAACGAGGGGTTGATGACCTTGTTCTTCCTGGTCGTCGGCCTCGAGGCAAAGCGCCAACTCGACCTCGGCGAGCTGCGCGAGCGGCGCCGGCTGGCCATCCCGGTGTTCGCCGCGATCGGCGGCATCGCCGTACCGGTCGTGATCTACCTGGCCTTCAACGCCGGCCGCGCCGGCGCGCACGGCTGGGGCGCGGCGATGTCGACCGATACCGCGTTCGCGCTCGCCGCCGTGGCCCTGATCACCCCGCGCACCGCGACCCGGATCCGAGTGTTCCTGCTCACGCTGGCGGTGGTCGACGACCTCGCTGCTCTGGTGGTGATCGCCACCGTGTACACGACGCACGTATCCCTGATGGCGCTGGCTGTGGCGGTCGCGCTGTTCGGCGTGCTGGTGGCGCTGCGCTACATCCCGTTCGCCCGCTCGCCGGTCTCGATCGGCATTGCCGTCGCGATCTGGATCGCGATGTTCAAGTCGGGCATCGACCCTGTGATCTCCGGGCTGGCCATCGGACTGGGCATCAGCGCCTATCCACCCTCGCGCGAGGACCTCGAGCGGGCCACGGCGCTGACTCGTTCGTTCCGTGAGCAGCCGACGCCGGAGCTCGCGCGCTCGGCCCAGCAGAGCCTGCAGTCGGCCATCTCGCCCAACGAGCGCCTGCAGTACGAGCTGCACCCGTGGACGAGCTACGTGATCGTGCCGCTGTTCGCGCTGGCCAACGCCGGCATCCACCTGACCTCGCAGGTGCTGAGCGGTGCCGTGTCCTCGCCGATCACGTGGGGGATCCTGCTCGGGTATGTGCTGGGCAAGCCGATCGGGGTGTTCACCGGCTCCTGGATCGCCTCACGACCTGCTCTGCACGGGCCGCGCTCATCGATCACCGAGCCGGTGCTCCTGGCCGCCGGCGCCTGCGCCGGCATCGGCTTCACCGTCTCGCTGCTCGTCTCGAGCCTGGCCTTCACCGGGATCCGGCTGGACGAAGCCCGGCTCGGCACGCTGGCTTCCGTGGTGGTCGCGCCGGCCGTGGCCTGGATCCTCACGCGGCTGATCAGGCGCCTACCCGACGCGGTGCGGGCACGCCAGATCGGCCGGACCTCCGAGGACATTCTCGACCTCGCGGTCGACGTCGATCCCGAGTACGACCACATCCGCGGACCGGACGACGCCCCGGTGACGCTGGTTGAGTACGGCGACTTTGAGTGCCCCTACTGCGGCCAGGCCGAGAACGTAATCCGCGAGCTGCTTGCCTCCCACGGCGACGACATCCGCTACGTGTGGCGCCACCTGCCCCTCAACGACGTTCATCCCACCGCTCAGCTCGCCTCCGAGGCCTCGGAGGCCGCCGCGGCCCAGGGCAGGTTCTGGGACATGTACGACACGCTGCTCGCGCACCAGGAAGCGCTTGGGCCCCGCGACCTGGCCCGCTACGCCGAGGAGCTCGGACTCGACGCCGACCGCTTCCGCGACGCGCTGCGCCGGCGCGAATACGCCGCCCGGGTCAGCGAGGACGTGGCCAGCGCCGACGAGAGCGGCGTGTCCGGGACACCGACCTTTTTCATCAACGGCCGCCGCCACTACGGCGTGTACGACATCGACACGCTGACCGAGGCGGTGGGCACGGCGAAGCGCAGAGCGCGGCAGCTCGCCGCCACGGCGGCGCTCGAGGAGACGGCGCATTAGGTCGGACCGGGAGACGGCGCATTAGGTCGGACCGGGAGACGGCGCATTAGGTCGGACCGGGAGACGGCGCATTAGGTCGGACCGGGAGACGGCGCATTAGGTCGGACCGGGAGACGGCGCATTAGGTCGGACCGCCGCCCCGCGTGAGGGCGGTCTCCATCACGCGTGAGCGCAGTCTCCCCAGCGTGAGCCCAATGAGCCCAATCCACATTCCCGGTGAACCCGGATAGTTGTGCGAACAACTATCTGCTATAGTTCCAGGCATGGAGCTCGGACTCGCCACCTTCGCCGATCTGGCCTCGGGCGTCTCGCCGGAGCAGCGGATGCGCGAGCTGCTCGAGGAAGCCGAACTGGCCGACCAGCTGGGGTTGGACGTGTTCGCCGTGGGTGAGCACCACCGTCCGGACTTCCTGGTCTCCTCGCCGGCGGTCGTGCTGGCGGCCATCGCGGCGCGGACGAAGCGGATTCGGCTCTCCAGCGCGGTCACCGTGCTGAGCTCCGACGATCCGGTTCGGGTGTTCCAGGACTTCGCCCACGTGGATCTGATCTCCGGCGGGCGAGTCGAAATCATGGCCGGCCGGGGATCGTTCATCGAGTCGTTCCCGCTGTTTGGCTACGACCTCGACGACTACGACGAGCTGTTCGCCGAAAAGCTCGAGCTGCTGCTCCAGATCCGAGAGTCTCCGCGGGTGACGTGGTCCGGCAAGCACCGCGCCGCCTTGAACGACGCGATCGTCTGGCCGCGCGCGGTGCAGGATCCGCTGCCGGTATGGGTGGCGGTGGGCGGGACGCCGCAATCGGTGATTCGCGCCGGCGCGCTCGGCCTTCCGCTGACGCTCGCCATCATCGGTGGCCAGCCTGAGCGCTTCGTGCCGCTGGTCGACCTCTACCGACAGGCTTTCAGCGCCGCCGGGCACGACCCCGTCGGCGCCCGGATCGCGATCAACACCCATGCCTTCGTCGGCGCGACCTCGCAGCAGGCGGACTCCGCCTTCGCCGCTTCCTATCTAGCGATGATGAACCGCATCGGCCGCGAGCGCGGCTGGCCGCCTTCGGGCCGGCCGCAGTACGACGCGCTGCGCTCGCCCCGTGGCGCCCTGGCCGTCGGCGCGCCGGAGGAGGTGGCGGAGAAGATCCTGTTCGAGCACGAGCTGTTCGGTATGGAGCGCTACGTCGGCCAGATGAGCGTGGGCGCCGTCGCTCACCGGGACGTGATGCACTCGATCGAGCTGTTCGGCACCGTGGTGGCGCCGGCCGTGCGGGCCGAGGTCGCCCGCCGCGAGTCCGCGCGCCGGGCCGCCTGAGCTACAAAGCGTGCCGCCGCGTCGCCTGAGCTACAAAGCGTGCCGCCGCGTCGCCTGAGCTACAAAGCGTGCCGCCGCGTCGCCTGAGCTACAAAGCGTGCCGCCGCGCCAGCGCCTGAGCAACCAGTACGAGCACCCTGGCCGACTCGTACACCACGTGCTGGCGCGTGGGGCGCAGGACGTCGAACCCGGCCGTCCGGTAAGCGAGATCCTTTTCGTGGTCGTGCTGGAAGCCGGCGGGGCCACCGTGGAACCCGTAGCTGTCCAGCTCGACGATCAGGCGCTGTTGGCGCCATACGAAATCGGGCTCGTAGCGGCCAAGCTTGACGTTGGTCTCGGGCCGCGGCAGGCCCGAATCGCGGATCAGCTTCAGGAACGCCCTCTCCGCACGCGACCGGGTGATCGCCAGGGCGTCCTCGTCGCCGATCACCGCCGCCAGGCGGGCCGCGCCCCGCCGGCCACGGTTGCGGGCGAGCACGGCCTCGACCTCGGCCGGCTTCACCACCCGCGCCGCGATCCCGTCGCCCACCGCGTCGGCGAGCTCGGAGCGACCGAGCGTTTGCGCCATCTCGAACAGCGCCCGCGCCGGCGTGCTGATCCAGAGGCCCTCGTGGCGCACGATCTCGCGCCGGTCGATCGTCCGGATCTGGTGCACCCGGATCCCCTTGCGCGATTCGCAGCAGCGGGCGACCACGGAGACCTCGACCAGCGCCGGCGGGTCCTTGCGCAGGCCCCACACGTAGGCGGCTGAACGGTGGCTCAGGAAGCTCTTCTCGCCGCAGGCCAGCAGCGCCGCGAGTTCGAGGGCCAGGGGCGGGAGCTCGCCGCATCCGACCGAATAGACCGCGTGGAACACCGGATGCAAGCGCGCGGCGTCCACCCGGTGTGCGATCGCATCCTTCCCGAGACCACAGCTGGCCAGCTGCTTGGTCGTCACGAGCGTGCGCTGGGTCGCGGCGATTGACGCCATCGCCGCATCTCTCGATCGCGAGTTTCTCCGCACTCGATCATCTCTCGATCGCGAGTTTCTCCGCACTCGATCACCTCGCTGGCACCACTGCGGCAAAACTCGGTCCAGAGCCGAGTAAATCCGAAGCCGCCGCCGGCGGCGCAGCGAGTGCGGCGAAACTCGGGATGGGATCGGAGGGCACGGCGGGAGTCTCCCTCCGGGATGCGCCGACGGGCCCGAATTCAGGCAATTTGTTGCTGAAACGACGCCGCGGCGTGACGAGGCGCCGTCCGGGGCGGGGAGCGGGCATGATGCACGGAATGCGCGTAGCGCTGTTCGCCACCTGCCTCATCGACGCGCTCTTCCCCGACGCCGGCAAGGCCACCGTGAACATCCTCGAGCGGCTCGGACAGAGAATCGAGTTTCCCCTCGAGCAGACCTGCTGCGGGCAGATGCACGCCAACAGCGGCTACTTCGAAGCGAACCTCGTGCGCCGCTACGTCCACACCTTCAACGACTACGACGCGATCGTCACTCCATCCGCATCGTGCGCCGGCGCGATCCGCCACCAGCACGCCATGATCGCCCGCGCCGCGAACGACGACGCACTCGCAGCCGCCGCTCAACAGACAGCGGAGAAGACCCACGAACTGTCTCAGTTCCTGATCGACGTGCTGCACACCGACGACGTCGGCGCCTACTTCCCCCATCGCGTCACCTACCACCCGACGTGCCACTCCCTCCGCATGCTGAAGGTGGGCGACCGCCCCCTGAGACTCCTCAGGAAGGTCCGCGGGATCGATCTGGTCGACCTCCCGAACGACGAGGAATGCTGCGGGTTCGGCGGCACCTTCTCGATCAAGAACCCCGACGTGTCGGCGGCGATGTTGGCCGACAAGATGGAGTCGGTGATCCAGACCGGCGCCGAGGTCCTGTGCGCCGGCGATCGCTCGTGCCTGATGCACATCGGTGGCGGGCTCGAGCGGATCCGCGCCGGGGTGAAGACCCTCCACCTGGCCGAGATCCTAGCCAGCACGGACGGGGAGAGAGCAAATTGAACACGGGCGAACTGATCTGGACCGAGGACCCGCCGTTCCCCGAGAACGCCAAGCGGGCGGTTGAGAACTCCCAGCTGCGCCGCAACGTTCGCAACGCCACGGCGACGATCCGGCAGCGCCGCGCCGGGCTCGTCGCCGAGACTCCCGACTGGCAAGAGCTGCGCGCGGCGGGCGCGGCGATCAAGGACGACGTCCTGCACCACCTCGACGCCTATCTCGAGGAATTCGAGCGCAACGCCACGAGCCGAGGCGCGACCGTCCACTGGGTCCGGGACGCCGCAGAAGCAACAAAGCTCATCGCGGACCTGATCGAGAAAACCGGCGAGACCGAGGTGATCAAGGTCAAGTCGATGGCCACCCAGGAGATCGGCCTCGTCGAGGCGCTCCAAGGCGCCGGCATCACCGCCCACGAGACCGACCTGGCCGAGCTGATCGTTCAGCTCGCACACGACCGGCCGAGCCACATCGTGGTGCCGGCGCTGCACCGCAACCGCGCCGAGATCCGCCGTATCTTCCTCGACCACATGCCGGACGCGCCGAGGGACCTCACTGATGACCCCCATGCGCTGGCCGAAGCCGCCCGGCTGCACCTGCGCAGGCTCTTCTTGAGAAGCAAGGTCGCGATCAGTGGCGCCAACTTCGCGATCGCCGAGACAGGCGGCCTGCTCGTCGCCGAGTCCGAGGGCAACGGTCGCATGTGCCTGACGCTGCCCGAGACGCTCATCAGCGTGGTCGGGATCGAGAAGCTGATCCCCACGTTCAGCGACCTCGAGGTCTTCCTCCAGCTTCTGCCCCGCTCCGCCACCGGCGAGCGCATGAACCCCTACAACTCGGTCTGGACCGGCGTCACCCCGGGGGACGGACCTCAAGCCGTTCACATCGTCCTGCTCGACAACGGCCGGACCAAAGCACTCGCGGACGCCACTGGGCGCCAGGCGCTCCGCTGCATCCGGTGCGCGGCCTGCCTCAACGTGTGCCCGGTCTACGAGCGCACCGGCGGCCACGCCTACGGCGCCACCTATCCGGGGCCGATCGGAGCGATCCTCACCCCGCTCCTGGTCGGCGTCGAGCACGCCCCGCAGCTTCCCTTCGCCTCCTCGCTGTGCGGCGCGTGCTACGAGGTGTGCCCGGTGGAGATCGACATCCCGACCGTGCTCGTAAAGCTCCGCCACGACGCGGTGAAAGCACGGCGCCACCGCGCCGAGGACGCGGCGTTCGCCGCGGCGGCCGGCGCGATGAGCGGTCGCCGCCGCTGGAGCGCCGCGCTCAAGGCGGCGAGGCTGATGCGGTTCGTCCGGCACGGCGCGCCTGCGCCCCTCAAACGTTGGACTCGCACCCGAGACCTCCCCGATCCTCCCGCCGAGCCGTTCCGCGACTGGTGGAGCAAGCGATGAACGCCCGCGCGCAAGCGATGAACGCCCGCGCGCAAGCGATGAGCGCCCGCGCGCAAGCGATGAACGCCCGCGCGCAAGCGATGAACGCCCGCGCGCAAGCGATGAACGCCCGCGAGCAACGATGAACGCCCGGGAGGAGATGCTCGGTCTGATCAGGGCAGCGATCGCCACGGTTCAGCCTCGGGCCATACCGCGCGAGTACCGCACGGCCACCGACGACAGCCTCGAGACCTTCCTCGACCGCCTCGCCCACTACGACGCCACGACGCATGTAGTGCAGACAAGCGAACTCGAGCAGACCGTCGGTGACATCCTCGGTGACCGCAAGATCGTCGCTCCCGCGGGCATCCCGGATGGGTGGACCCAAACTACAGGCACCCTCCGCGACGACCCACCGCTCGACCACGACGCCCTCGACGCGGTCGACGGCGTCCTCACGACCTGCGCGCTGGCCATCGCCCAGACCGGGACGATCATGCTGGACGGCGGCCCGGGCATGGGGCGCCGGGCCCTGACGCTTCTGCCCGACTACCACCTGTGCGTAGTCCGCAGCGACCAGCTCGTCCCCTCCGTGCCCGAGGCCATAAACAAGCTCAGCGACCCGACCCGCCCGCTCACCTTCATCTCGGGCCCGTCGGCCACAGTCGACATCGAGATGACCAGGGTGCGCGGCGTTCACGGCCCCCGCCGGCTCGAGGTGATCTTCGTCGCGGCGCCACCAAACGACCGGGCGACATAGACTCGCGCCGTGCGCACGCAAGTAGCCATCGTCGGCGCCGGGCCCGCAGGTCTGACGCTCGCGACGTTGCTCCACCGCGACAACATCGACTGCGTGGTCCTCGAGTCACGGGACCGCGCCTACGTCGAGAAGCGCGTCCGGGCCGGCCTGCTCGAGCAGAACACGGTGGACCTCATGCGCGAGCTCGGCGTCGGCGCGCGCGTCGACCGCGAGGGACTCGAGCACAACGGCGTCTACCTGCGCCACCACGGAACCAACCACTACATCGATATGGCCGCTCTCACTGGTCGGCACATCACGATCTACGGCCAGCAGGAGGTGGTAAAGGACCTGACGAACGCGCTGCTCGAACGCGACGTGCCGGTCCACTTCGAAGTGGCGAACGTCTCGCTGCACGACCTCGATTCAGACAATCCTCGGATCACCTTCGAACACCGAGGCGAAAAGCACGAGCTGACCTGCGAAGCCATCGCCGGCTGCGACGGCTTTCACGGGGTGAGCCGCGAGGCGCTCGCCGAGCACATCACCGAGTACGAGTACGTCTACCCGTTCGGCTGGCTCGGCATCCTCGCCGAGGCGCCGCCCGCCACCGAAGAGCTCATCTACGCCTGGCACCCCAACGGGTTCGCCTTGCACTCGATGCGATCCCCGACGGTCAGCCGCCTGTACCTCCAGGTCCCCGCCGACGAGGACATCGAGAAATGGCCCGACGAGCGCATCTGGGAGGAGCTCGGCACGCGCCTGGGCGACGTTAACCAGGGCAACGTGTTCGAGAAGGGCATCACGCCGATGCGCTCATTCGTGGCCGAGCCGATGCAGCATGGCCGCGTGTTCCTGGCCGGCGACGCGGCTCATATCGTCCCCCCCACCGGCGCCAAAGGCCTCAACCTCGCCGTCAACGACGTGCGGCTGCTGGCGCCCGCCCTCACCGACCTGATCAAGAACAAGTCGGGGGAGCGCGCCGAGGGCTACACGACCGCCGCCCTGCGCCGGGTGTGGCGTGCGCAGGACTTCTCCAACTACATGACCCAGATGCTGCACGACCTCGGGGGCGGTCCGTTTCAGGGACAGCTCCAGCTGGCGCGCCTCGAGTACATCGCGCGCTCGGAAGCCGCGGCGCGCAGCCTGGCGGAAAACTACGTCGGCCTCCCGGCCCAGCCGGACTTCTGATGAGGCTTGGCGCATGAAGATCGCCTACGAGCGCGGACTGCACGAGCTGGGCGACGGGCTCTATGCCTACCTCCAGCCCGACGGCGGGTGGGGCTGGAGCAACGCGGGCCTGATCACCGCCGACGGCACCTCGCTGTTGGTCGACACGCTGTTCGACCTCAGCCTCACGCGCGACATGCTGAGCGCGATGGCCCCGATCACCGCGCGCAACCCGATCAGCCAGGCCTTCAATACGCACGGCAACGGCGACCACTGGTTCGGCAATGAGCTGCTTCCGGACGGAATCCCGATCGTGGCCAGCATGCGCGCGGTCGAAGACATGCGCGCGGCGCCTCCGAACACCGTCCACATGCTGTTCAACCAACTGGACCTCGGACCGGAGTTCGAGACGTTCGCCCAACAGAGTATGCGCAAGTTCGATTTCGCGTCGGTCACCGAGCGGTTGCCCACCGAGTCATTCGAAAAAGAACACGATCTCGCCGTCGGAGACCGCGAGATTCACCTGATCGAGCTCGGACCGGCCCACACCTCGGGCGACGCGATCGC
Organism: uncultured Solirubrobacterales bacterium; assembly: GCA_963719355.1. Classification (GTDB taxonomy): domain Bacteria; phylum Actinomycetota; class Thermoleophilia; order Solirubrobacterales; family Solirubrobacteraceae; genus Palsa-465. The sequence goes on from CAVRBZ010000006.1 coordinate 22,446, forward strand.
CTACCTGCCGGACGCGGGCACGGTGTTCACCGGCGATATCCTGTTCGTCGAGGGAACGCCGATGATGTGGGCCGGACCCGTGCAGAACTGGCTCACTGCGTGCGACCGGATCATCGAGTTGAGCGCGGAGACGATCGTCCCGGGGCACGGCCCCGTCACCGACGAAACCGGCGTGCGCGACGTGCAGCGCTACCTGACGTACGTCCGCGATCAGTCCAGGCAGCGCTTCGACGCCGGCATGAACGACGAAGCGGCGGCCGACGACATCGACATATCGGACTTCCGCGACTGGGGCGACCCTGAGCGGCTCGCGGCGAATGTCGCCAACCTGTACCGCGAGTTCGATCCGTCGCTGACCCCACTGTCGCCACCCGAACTGTTCGTGAAGATGGCTCGCTGGAGCGCCCGCCACTGACACACGCCCGGCCGCGAATGGGCGAGAATGGCAAGGACGAGGGGGGATGAGCACCCCAGGAGGTGAAGTGATGGCGACACAGGCGCTGCAAGCAACCAACCGGACGATTGCGCGAGCCGGAGCCACCGCGGCGGACCGCTTCGGCGAGCACATGGCGGTGCGCTGGCGCGAAGGCGAGGAGTGGCGTGAGCGCACGTTCGCCGAGGTCAGCGAGATCGTCGACGAGATCGCCCTAGGGCTGGTGGAGCTCGGCCTCGAGCCGGGCGACCGGGTGGCACTGCTGTCGAACACCCGCCCCGAATGGACGTACTCGAGCCTGGCCATTTCGCGCACCGGCGCGGTTGTCGTGCCGATCTACCCGACCAGTTCCCCCGAGGAGTGCGCATGGGTCGCCGGCAACAGCGACTCCCGGATCGTGATCTGCGAGGACGCTGGACAGGCCGCCAAGATCGAGCGCCTTCGCGACCGGCTCGGGCGCCTCGAGCAGGTCATCACGATCGAGGGCGAGGCGTCGAACAACGAGATCTCGATCGAGCAGCTCCGCGAGCGCGCTCGGGGCGGCGATCGCGCCGAGCTCGAGCGCCGCTGCGAGGGGGTCTCGCCCGAGGACCCGTACACGATCATCTACACGTCGGGCACGACCGGGCCGCCAAAAGGCGTCGTGCTCAGCCACGGCAACTGCGCCTCGGTGGGGGTGATGGTCGAGGAGATCGGGTTCATCAACGACGACGAGCTGAGCTACCTGTACCTGCCGCTCGCCCACGCCTTCGCCCTCACCGTCCAGCTCGCCTCGTTCGATGTGGGCACTGGGATCGTCTACTTCGGCGGCGACCCCAAGCAGATCATCCCCGAGCTCATGCAGACCCGGCCGACCTACCTCCCGTCGGTGCCGCGCATCTTCGAGAAGATCTATGCCCTGGCGCTGGCCATGGCGCCGGACGAGCAGCAGCTGTGGGAGGCGGTCAAGCTCGGGGTGGAGGTCCGCCGCCGGCGGCGCCGCGGCGAGGAAGTCCCCCAGGAGATGCTCGCCGCCTTCGACCGTGCGGACGAGGCGCTGTACAAAAAGGTCCGCGACCTGTTCGGCGGCCGGATCGACAAGGCGGTCTCCGGCGCGGCACCAATCTCGGCCGAGATCCTCGAGTTCTTCTATGCCTGCGGCGTGACCGTGCTGGAGGGCTGGGGCATGAGCGAGACGACCGCCGTGGGCGCCGTCAACCTGCCCGACCATCTGCGTTTCGGAACCGTCGGCCGGGCCATGCCGGGCGTCGAGCTGAAGATCGCCGATGATGGCGAGATCCTGATCAAGGGTCCGAACGTGTTCCGCGAGTACTGGCGAAACCCGCAGGCGACCAAGGAGAGCTTCACCGACGACGGCTGGCTGATGACCGGTGATCTCGGCGCGCTCGACGAGGACGGCTACCTGTCGATCACCGGCCGCAAGAAGGACATAATCATCACGGCGGGCGGGAAGAACCTGGCCCCGTCGAACCTCGAGAACGACCTCAAGCAGTCGCGCTGGATCTCGCAGGCGGTCATGTACGGCGACCGGCGGCCCTACGCGGTGGCGCTGATCACGCTCGACGCCGAGGAGATCCTGCCCTGGGCGAAGGAGAAGGGCCTACCCGAGGACATGTCCGAGCTGGTCCGGCACGACGAAGTGCGCGGTCTGGTCCAGGCCGTGCTCGACCGGGCCAACGCCAAATACGCCCAGGTCGAGCAGATCAAGAAGTTCGCGCTGCTCGAGCAGGATCTCAGCCAGGAGTCGGGCGAGCTGACGCCGACGCTGAAGCTCAAGCGGCGCGTGGTCAACGAGCGCTACGAGGACGTGTTCGAGGCGCTCTACAACAACTGACATGCGCCAGCTGACCGCGCTCGACCAGCAGTTCCTGGCCCTCGAGGACTCGCGCAACTACGGCCACGTCGGAGCCCTGTCGATCTATGACCCCTCCACTGGGCCGAACGGCGGGCTGACGCTTCCCCGCCTCCAGAACCTGATCGCCCAGCGCCTGCCGCTCGTCCCGCCGTTTCGGTGGCGGCTGGCCGAGGTGCCCTTCAACCTCGACTACGGCTATTGGCTCGACGACTCGGACTTCGACCTGGAGTTCCACGTTCGCGAGATCGCGCTGGCCCCGCCGGGCACCGACGCCCAGCTGGCCGAGCAGGTGGCGCGGATCTACGCCCGGCCGCTCGACCGTTCGCGCCCGCTGTGGGAGCTCTACCTGATCCACGGGCTCCCCGACCATCGGATCGCGGTCATGAGCAAGATCCACCACGCCGTGATCGACGGCATGTCCGGTGCCGAGATCATGGGGGCGCTGTTCGACATGACCTCGGAGGGACGGGATCCGCCGCCACCGCTGCCGGCGTCCGGCGACGCCCGCCCGAGCGACCTCGGGATGCTCGCGCGCGGGATGCTGGGTCTGCCCCGCTACCCGCTCCGGCTCATCGGCTCGGTCCCGCGGGCGCTTCCCAACATCGACGAGGTACCGACGCTGTCGGGGATTCCCGGCCTGAAGGCCGCAGGTCGGGTCGCGTCCACCGCCCAGCGAACCCTGGGCCGTGGGCGCGTTGTCGGGCAGGTGGACCTCACGCCGCCCCGGACCTCGTTCAACGGCCGCGTATCCCCGCACCGCCGATATGCCTTCGGCCAGCTCCCCCTGAACGATGTTAAGGAGCTCAAGCACCATTACGGGTGCACGGTCAACGACGTGGTGGTCGCGATCTGCGCCGGCGCGGCCAGACGGTGGCTGATCGCGCACGACGAACTGCCCGACGGGCCGCTGGTCGCCCAGATCCCCGTCTCGGTGCGGCGCAAGGAGGAGCAGGGCACCTACGGCAACCGGATCCTGCTCATGACCGCGCCGCTGCACACGGACATCGAGGATCCGGTGGACCGGTTGGTGAAGACCCACGAGGCGCTCGTCGAGATGAAGGAGCGCCACCGCGCACTGCCGGCCGAGCTGCTCCAGGATGCCAACCAGTTCATCCCGCCGGCCGTGTTCTCGCGCGCGGCCAGATTGACCTTCTCGCTGAGCGCCAGCCGGGCGGGGCGGCCGGCCTGGAACCTGGTGATCTCGAACGTGCCAGGCCCGCAGTTCCCGCTGTACATGGCGGGGGCGCGCATGGAGGCCCACTATCCGATCTCGGTCATCACCGACGGGATGGGCCTCAACATCACGGTGATGAGCTACTGCGGCCGCCTTGACTTCGGGATCATCGCCGACCGCGAGCAGATGCCGGACGTGTGGTCGCTGATCGGCTGGCTGGGCGAGGCGCTCGAGGAGCTTCGACCACCATCGGCGCCGCAGCCCGAACGCAACACCGCGAAGATCCCTGCCGATGGCTGAGCAGCTCTGCGACGTCGGGGGCGGGATCACGCTCTGCTTTGAGCGCTTCGGCAGCGAGTCCGCTCCGCCCATGCTGCTGATCATGGGCCTCGCCACGCAGATGATCGGCTGGCCCGACGACTTCTGCGCCGAGCTCGCGGGCCGCGGCTTTCACGTCGTGCGCTTCGACAACCGCGACATCGGCCGCTCGACCCGGATCAAGGGGCGCCCGCCCACGCCTCGGCAGCTCATCACGCGCAAGATCGAGCCCGTGCTCTACACGCTCAGCGACATGGCGGCCGACGCCGCCGGACTGCTGCGCGAGCTCGGCATCGCCCCCGCCCATGTCGTGGGCGCGTCGATGGGCGGGATGATCGCCCAGACCCTGGCCGCCGAGCGCCCGGAGGCGGTCCGTTCCCTGGTCTCGATCATGTCGAGCACCGGCAACCGCTGGAAGGGGCAGCCGAAGTTCGCCATGTCCCGCTACCTCCTGCGCCGGGCCCCCGAGGAGCGCGGTGCGTTCATCGAGTACAACACGCAGCTGTTCGAGGCGATCGGCTCGCGGGGGCTGCCGTTTGATCGCGACCGAGTACGCGACATGGTGGCGCGCAGCTACGACCGCGGCCGCGACCCTGCCGCGCCTGGGCGTCAGCTCGGAGCGATCATCGCCTCGGGCGACCGCACCGCACAGCTGCGGACGATCCGGGCGCCGACGCTCGTAATCCACGGATCCAAGGACCCGCTGGTCGCGAGGTCGGGCGGCAAGGCGACCGCGCGAGCTATTCCCGGCGCGCGGCTGATGTTCGTCGAGGGCATGGGACACGACCTTCCCGAGGCGGCCTGGCCGCAGCTGGTGGAAGCAATCGCCGGCCACGCCCATGCCGCCGACCGCGCGGCTTCGGGCGCGCCGCTGAGCGCGTCTTGACGCCCGCCGACGCCGAGCGTGCGCGGCTGCGCGACGGCGCCGCGCTGCTCATCCGCCCGATCGCGCCCGAGGACCGCGGCCTGCTGCGCTCGGGCTTCGAGCAACTGTCGGAGCGAAGCCGGTACATGCGCTTCCAGGCGCCCATGACGAAGCTGACCGATCAGCAGCTCGCCTACCTGACCGACGTCGACCACCACGACCACGAGGCCCTCCTGGCCCTCGACCCCACCACAGACCGCGCGGTGGGCGTAGCCCGCTTCATCCGCGTGAACGGCGGCGTGGCCGAGTGTGCCGTGGTCGTTGCTGACGACTGGCAGGGGCGCGGTGTCGCCACGGAGCTCCTGGACCGGCTCGTCAAGCGCGCCCACGAGGAGAACGTCGATCGGTTCACCGCGCTCGTCCTGGCCGAGAATGCGGAGGCGAGGCGCCTGCTCGAGCGCCTGGGGGACACTGTCCAGCGGTCCTTCGGCTCGCAGGTCGAGCTCGACATCGCGCTGCTGCCCCCGGCGGAGCGGAACGTTCCGCTCCGTATGGTGCTCGCCGGCGTCGCGCGCGGCGTCCTGACCCCGGCGATCAGCATGTGGCGCCAGGTCGCCGACTTCGCCTACCACCGGCGGGCGGCCGGCGTGACCGAGTCAGCCAACGTGATTGTCGCGCACGCCTACGACGCCGAGGGCGACGCCCCGGCGCTCGAAGCGGCGGCTGGGTTGGCGGCAGCGCGGCAGGCCCACGTCCACCTGGTCGAGAGCTACTGGCCGCTGCTGTCGGACCGTGAGGCGATCGACCACCGGCTCTCGGCAGCGGCCGACGATCTCCGCCGACGCGGCGTGGGCGTCACCGCCCACCTCATCGGCGGCGACACGGTCGACGCGGTGATCGACGTCGCCGAGCAGACTGACGCCGCCCTGATCGTGGTCGACCCACGAGCGGCCAGCGCGGTCACGCCGTGGCGCGCGTACTCACTTCCGGCTCGGATGTGCGCACGCGCGCCGTGTGACGTACTGATCGCGCGATGACTACGCCGCTTCGCTCAGGCCCTCGAGCTCGCCGGCCTTGGCCAGCCGGCGGAGTCCCTGCTCCTCGAGCTGGCGCGCGCGCTCAGCCGTGATGCCAAGCTCCGTGCCGGCCTGGCGAAGGGTCTTCGGCTCCTCGCCGGAGAGCCCAAAGCGCAGCCGGATCACGCTCTGTTCGGCCGCCGGAAGCCGGCGGACGGCCTCGTTGACACGCTGATCGCGCTCGTTCTCGGCCACTTCCTCCAGCGGCTCCGGCCGCTCTGAGGCCAGCAGGTCGCCCAGGGCGGTCTCGCCGTCCTCGCTGACCGGCTGGTCGAGGCTCGTCATCGCCCGGCTCAGCTCGCGCAGCTCGGAGATCTCCTCCAGCGGCAACTCGGCCACCGCGGCGATCTCCTCATCGGTCGGTTCACGGCCCAGCTTGGTGCTGAGCTCGCTCTCGATCTTGCGGACCTTGACCTGCCGCTGGGAGACGTGCACCGGGACCCGGATCGTTCGTCCGAAGTTCTGCAGGCCGCGCTGAATCGCCTGCCGGATCCACAACGTGCCGTAGGTCGAGAACTTGAACCCACGCCGCCAGTCGAACTTCTCGACGGCACGGATCAGTCCGAGCATGCCCTCCTGCACCAGGTCTTCCATGGGCAGCCCGTGACCCTGGTAGCGCCGCGCCTGCGCAACGACCAGCCGCAGGTTGGCGTTGATCATCCTTTCCTTGGCCTCAAGGTCGCCACGCTCGATCCGCTTGGCCAGCTCGATCTCCTCCGCCGCCGTCAGCAGCGGATGCAGCCGGGCCCGCCGCAGGAACAGCTCCAGCGACTCGGCGACGCCGGCACGCTCTTCGTCGGTTCCCAGCGCACGCGGCTCCGTCCCGTCCTGGACCGCAGCACCGGCGTGCCTGCGCCCGCGCTGGACCTGGCGTCGGTTGGCCGTCGCGGCGGCGCGCTTGGCACCGCCGGAGCGGACGCGCCGGACAGTCTCATGCGTATCGGGCCGCGCGGATGCGGTCCGACGCTCTACTTCAAAGTTTTCCAATTCCATCCTCTTGTCGTCCATAGTTCGATACCGATCGAATTATAGCATTAGTTCGACGTTTGTCGAACCTTTGCCGGATGCTGCCCGGCGCCCATATCTGCGAAGGGCTCGCATAGATCTAGACGCCGGCGGGCACCATTTGTTACCCCTCCGGGGGTTGTTCTTCTGGTTTCCTTACCTTCGGCCGGGGACGCGACCGGGCCGGCCATGCGCCCGCACCATTCGCCACCACGAGCGCACGGGTGGCCTTGCCCCGCAAGTCACCCGTAATCGCCTCGGCTCTCGGGATTGGCTTACCCGATCCGCTCGGCGCCGACTCCCGTCTCATCGGATATTCGCGGGTTTCCCACTCGCGGCCCCGGGTATGGCCTGGACTCGATGAGTGTGGACAACCTGACCCGGGAAGCCAGAGACGCCTTCCAGAGCTACGCCGAGCCCCAGGACCGCCCGCCGTTTCGCACCTATGCCACGCTGGCGGCCGTCTTCAACGCGGGCTTCGGCGGGGCGCTAGTGGCGGCCAAACGCAGCGACCGGCTACCCGAGCGCGTGTCCATCCAGGACGTCATCCTGATCGGCACGGCCAGCCATAAGCTCTCGCGCTTACTGGCCAAGGACAAGGTCACCGCGTTCATGCGAGCACCGTTCACCGAGTACGAGGGTCGCGGCGGACCGGCCGAAGTCGAGGAGCGAGCTCGCGGTGAGGGCGTCCGCCGCGCCTTGGGCGAGCTGCTCATCTGCCCCTACTGCCTGGGCCTGTGGGCCTCCGGTGCCTTCCACGCCGGCCTGCTGTTCGCGCCGCGCGCCACCCGCGTGGCCGTCTCCACGCTTACCGCGCTCACCTTGTCGGACTTCCTCCAGATCGCCTACAAGGCGGCGGAAGAGCGCGGTCTCGGCGGCTCGTAGGGCGCTGCCGGATGGGTGCCGGAGCATCGCCCACGCCACCCCGCTGGCCCGGCCCTCCTCGGGGCCGCCTGAACCAGTTTCGAGACCGCCCGGCCCTATACCCTGACGGCCGTGACCCGGAAGCTGAAGACCGCGGCACTGGTCGTGTGCGCGGCGGTTGGATGCGGCGTGGTCGGGGGCTGTGGCGGCGCCGCTCACCGCGAGCGCCGCCTGGCCCGGCGGCCGATTCAGCCCGCGGCGGCCGGCACGCTGGTATCGATCGCGGGCCCGTACCGCTGGCTGATCCGAACTGACGGCGCCCAGCCGGGGGTGCCCGCCGAGAGCCGCAACCGGGGCACGACGGCGTGGCGGCTGCCCGGGCCCGCGGCCGACGTCGGCGGCCTCGCCCACGGCAGCGTGACCGGATACGTATCCCGGCAGGCGGTACGCGTCGGGCAGACCGAGCGGATCTATGTGAGCGCGCCCGGGGCCCGGACAGTTCGGATCCAGATCTTCCGTATCGGCTGGTACGGCGGCCGGGGCGCCCGGGAGGTGCTGGTCTCGCACCGGTTGCGCGTCGTCGCGCAACCTCCCTGCACGCATCGTTTCGCCACCGGGCTGACCGAGTGCGCCTGGCATCCCACGCTCAGCTTCGTGATCCCCTCCGCGGTCCCCTCCGGCGTGTACATCGCCAAGCTTTCGGCGCGCGTCGGGCAGCGCGACTGCCTGTTCGTCGTGCTCGCGGCGCGCCCGCAGCCCCTCCTCGCCCAACTCCCCACGGCCACCTACGAGGCCTACAACGCGTGGGGCGGCGACAGCCTTTATCCGGGCGGTGCCGACCGGGTGGCCGCCACCAGCACGACGCAGGGCGTCGAGGTCTCCTATCAGCGCCCTTACGACAGCGTCACCGGCGCCGGCCAGTTCTTTGCCCGCGACGTCGCGATGGTCCAGTTCCTCGAGCGCTACCACTACCCCGTCGCCTACACCACGAGCGAATCGGTCGACGAGGATCCGGGTCAGCTAGCCGGCCACCGAGCGCTGATCGACTTCGGCCATTCCGAGTACTGGTCCGAGCGACAGGCGGCCGGCTTCGAGCAGGCGCGCGACTCGGGGACCAGCCTGCTCTTCTTCGGGTCGGACACCCTGGCCTGGCGGATCCGCTTCGCCCGCGCGACGCGGGCGGCGAGCGATCCGGGCGCGCCGGATCAGACGATCATCGCCTACAAGCAGTTCGCCAAGCGCGACCCGGATCGCGCCCAGCCGAGCGGCCTTTTCCCGGGCCGCGGCGCCGGCCTCACCGGCTCGGCCTACCTGGGCTGCATCACGCCCCGCCTCCCGCGGCGCGGTCCCCCCACCTACCGTTACTACGCCTGGATCCCGCAGCGCCCGCTGCGCCCGGCGTGGCTGTTCGCCCACGCCGGCGTGTCTCCCGGCACGGCGATCCGCGGCATCGTCGGCTACGAGCTCGACGCGCGCACCGCGCTCAGCCCGCGCGCCGCCGAGGTAATCGGCGGCGGCTCAGCAGTGTGCATGACGCCCGAGCGAGGAGAACCGATCGCGGCCCCCGGCGAGCAAGTCGCGCAGACCACGATGTACACGGGACGCTCGGGAGCGCTGGTGTTCAACGCGGGCACGCTGGGGTGGGAGCTAGGACTCGAGCCGGTGCCGAGCGCCTCGCCCGAGGCACCGGCCCGGCCGAACCCGCATCTGGTCGCAATCACGCGCAACCTCATCGCGCACGTGCTGGCCCCACGGACGGGATGAACGTCGCGTCCCGAGGCTGTGCGCGAGCGCGAGCTAGTGATGCGGCAGGTGGAAGATGTCGAGCGTCCCGCTCGTGGCGTGGTCGTTGGCGTTGCCGACCGGCAGGATGACCCGGCCGCCGATCACGATCGGGCTGTTCCAATGCCCGCTGCCCGCGGGCACCGACACCAGGCGTCGTCCGGCGGCGGGGAGGTAGACGTCGAGCGCGCCGCCCGGGTCGTACACGTAGAGCAGCCCGCCGGCGATAACGGGGCTGGTGCCGCCACTGCCTGAGCGCCACGCCACCGACAGGTGCGGATGGGCGCCGCCCCCGCCGAGCACGTAGGCCCAGGTGCCGGCGCCGTCGCCGACGAACACCCAGAAGCGTCCGGCATGGGTCCAGACGGCCGGCGCGGTGAACACCTGGTCGCCACCCGGGGCCTGGAGCTCCTGGATCTGCCCACCCGGACGAGCACTCGGACCGCCGTTCGTGCCGTTCAGACGGTCGAGATCGAGCAGGTCCAGCACCCCCGCCTTCCCACCCTGCACGGCCAGGTGGCGGCCGTGGTACGTGGGCAGGAGCGCCGGCGCCGTGCTGCCGAGATCGCTGTCGCTCGAGTTCAGTTGGGCTTGATTGGCAGGCGTCCAGTTGTGCAGCAGGCGGCGGCCGTCCGCGCTGAGCTCGAGCACGCTGTCCCCCCAGTCGGTCGAGCCGTTGAATGGCGCGTTGCCGGTGGCGACCAAGATCCGCCCGCTGCCGGGCTCGATCACGGCTCCGGCGCGCGCCCAGATGGCCGAGTCGCTGGCTGGACACGTCCGCGGCACGATCAGCGCATGCCGATCGGAACACAGCGAATTCCACACCGCGCTGATCCGCCCAGACACGCGGTCGATCATCACCACATGCCCCTGGTAGGGCGGGGCGTCGCCAATATAGCCGCCGGTCGTGACCACGACCGAGCCGCCGCTGATGTTCAGAGCTGAGGCGATCTTCTCGTGCGTCGCATCCACGGTCACGCTCGCCGGCCAGCCCCCGGCGCGGACTTCGCGGCCGCTGGCCACCGCCAGCTTGTGGATCCGCCCGTCGGGCGAGGCCGCGTAGACGAACCGGCGGTCGGGGTCGGCAATCGGCGTGGCCGTGGTGATCTGGGCGCTGCCCTCGTATGACCCAATGTCCGCCGGCGTGAACTCCCAGAGGATCCGGCCGGTGGCCGGGTCGATCGCCAGCGTCCGGCCGTACGTCGTGGTCATGATCGCGACGTCGTGCCGATGACCGCGGACCACGGCGCCGTGCAACTCGATGGGCGAGGAATCGACGGTGCCGGGCAGCTTCACCGTGCGCAGACGGAGCGCGCCCGCGCTGTGCGGCCCGAGCCCAGTGGCGGCCGGCCCGACGCCGCTGCGCTGGGCGTCGTAGTCGAAGCGAGTCCAGTCGCCGGAGGGTATGCGCACACGCGCGAGCGCCGCGGCGCTCGGGACCGAGCTGGGATCGACCTGCGCGCTGCGCCCACACCCGGCGACGGCGAACACGGATGCCGCGAGCGCGGCGAGCGCGAGGGCGCGCGGGATCGTTAGAGCTGCCGCCTGCATTGCCGGGCCAGGCCCATGCGCCGATGGTAGCTACCGTTTGGCCGCGCCACGCCGATCCAAATCCCGCCGCCAACCCGGGAGCGGGGGTACGATCAGCGCCGGGTCCGGCAACCCGAACTCCCGCCCGTATGCAGCGTCTTTCCATCGCCCGCTCGCTGCGCTTGGCGCTCGTTGCCATGACGCTGGCGCTCGCGGTAGTGGCCGCGCTGGGGATCGCCGGCCTGTACAACGCACGTCAACGCTACGAGGACCGGCTGATCCAGACCTCCTCGCTTGCCATCGCCGGCGCCAACCTGGCCAGCGCCGGCAACGCCGAGGAGGCCGTGCTCCGGGAGCCGCGCGGGGCGACCGCGCCCGCGGCGCGCCGGCAGGCCGCCGCCTACGACGCGGCCGCCGCCCGCGCCCTCTCGCTGGCGCGGAGCGACCCGCAGAGCGAACGCCTCGTCCGGACGCAGTTCGCGGCCGAGAACCGCGCGCGCGACCTTGCCCGCGCAGGGCCACTCGCCACCGCCGTCAACGGACCGCTTGCGGAGGCCTCGGCCCTCAGCGCCCAGTTGCAGGCCCGGCAGTCCGCCCGGCAGGCCGAGGCGCGCCGCCAGGCCCGAGCCGACTCGCGCAAAGCCATCCTGATCATCGTGATCGCCGCTGTGCTGGCCCTGACCGGCGCGCTGGCGCTGATCACGATCGTCCTCGGGGCGATGCGTCGCCCGCTCGACGAACTCGTGCGGGCCACCCACAGCCTGGCCGAGGGCAAGCTCGAGCAGCGGGTGGAGCCGTCCGGCCCGCGGGAGCTCCAGGACCTGGCCGGCGCCTTCAACGCGATGGGCGAGGACCTGGCCACCGCCCAGCGCCGGATCGAGGAGGAGCGCCGTCGGCTGGCCGTCACGATCGCGAGCCTGGGCGACGCCCTGATCGTCACCGAGCCCGGCGTGCCCACGATCGCCACGGTCAACCCGCGCGCCGCAGAGCTGGTCCCGGAGCTGAAAACAGGCGGCCGAGTCGACGCCGAGGACAGCCCGCTGCCGGACCTCGAGGCGGCGCTCGCGCAAGAGACGCTGATCGAGCACGGCGGAAGAACCCTCGCGGTTACCGCGGCGCGACTTGGCAGCGACGGCGACGGCGTGGTGTGGACGGTGCGGGACATGAGCCAGCGCGCCCGGCTGGAGCATGCCAAGAGCGAGTTCGTGGCCACCGCATCGCATGAGCTGCGCAGCCCGCTGACCTCGATCAAGGGCTTCGTCGAGCTGCTCGGGCGCTCCTCGGAGGGCATGACCAATCGCCAGCGGGAGTTCATCGAGATCATCCTCAAATCGACCGACCGGCTGGTCGAGCTGGTCAACGACCTGCTCGACGTGGCCCGGATCGAGGCCGACCGCGTCGAGATCAACCGGCGGCCGGTCGACGTGGGCGAGATCGTGAGCGAGGTCGTGGAGCTGCTCGCCGGGCGCGTCGAGTCCAAGCACCAGAACCTCACCGCCTACACAGCGCCGATTCTCACCCCGGCCCTGGCCGATCCCGGCCGCGTGCGTCAGATCGTGGCCAACCTGCTGACCAACGCCCACCTGTACACGCCCGACGGAGGCACCATTCACGTTGGCGTGGAGCCCGACCGCGCCTGGGTGCAGATCGTCGTCGAGGACTCAGGCGTGGGCATGACCAACGAGGAGACCGAGCGGATCTTCGACCGCTTCTATCGGGCTGGAAACCGCACCGGGTCGAATCCGGGAACTGGCTTGGGCCTGTCAATCGTCAGGTCGCTGGTGGATCTGCATTTCGGCCAGATCAGCGTCGAGTCGGAGCCCGGCCGGGGAACGACCTTCCGCGTACGCCTGCCCGCGGCCGTGGCGGGACTTGACTCGGCGGCGGCGCGCGAGTCGATCCGCGGGCGCAGCGTGCTCGTCGTGGACGACGAGCCCGAGATCGCCGATCTGATCGCCAGCCAACTCGCGGCGCTCGACGTGCGTAGTACGGTCGCCCTGGGCGGCGAGGCGGCACTCGAGAGGCTGCGCTCAGAGCGGTACGACGCGGTCACGCTCGACATCCTGATGCCCGGGATGGACGGCTTCGACGTGCTCAGGCAGATCCGCTCGGATCGGGCCCTGGCGAGCACGCCGATCGTGTTCGTGTCGGTGCTCTCGGGAGGCCAGGAGCTCGCCGGCGAGTGGGTGGTGCCCAAGCCGATCGATGCCGCGCAGCTGCGCGATGTATTGGGCGCCGCGGTGAACGCCGACCGCGTGCGCGTGCTGGTGGTGGGACGCGAGCAGCTTCAGGCCGTGCTCGAGCCCGCCCTCGACGACCTCGGCATCGAGTTCCATTGGGTGCTCAGCGCCGCCGCTGCCGCGCGTGTGTGCCGGGAGCGGCGGTTCGAGGTCGCGCTGGTCGACGTGGGCATCCGCAACCCACAGATGGCTATCCAGGCGCTCGACCTGCGCGGCCGCCGGGTGCGGAGCGAGGTGATCCTGGTCTCCGATGGCGACACCGCCCCGCCGGCGGGCGTCAGCCAGCTGGGAATGGCGGTCGTACCGACCGAATACGCCGCCTCGGCCGTGCTCGCCGCTCTGCGCGGGAAGGGCTAGTACATGCAGCTACTCTGATTCTCCGATGACGGTCCAGAGCGAGATCGGCTTGATCGACGAAGTGGTGCGGCTGCGCGGCGAGTTGCGGCGCCGCGAGCGCGAGGCCGCCGAGAAAGAGCTGCAGCTCCAGCGCTACGCCGCCGACCTGCGCGAGGTCTTCAAGCAGGAGCGGGCTCGCGCCCAGGAGCTGAAGCGCTCCTACATGGCGACGGTGCGCGCGCTGTCCAACGCGGTCGAAGCCCGCGACGCCTACACCGGCAAGCACGCTGAGCGCGTCGCCGCCTACGGCCTGGAGATCGCGCGCAAGTTCCCGTCCGAGCTGGTCCTGACGCCCGAGCTCGAGTTCGGGTTCCTGCTGCACGACGTCGGCAAGGTGGCGATCCCGGACGCCATCCTCTACAAGCCCGGTCCGCTCGACCCCGCCGAACGCGCCCTGATGTCGCGCCATCCGGTGGTCGGGTCGGAGATCGTCCACGGCATCGAGTTCCTGGCCGAGGCGGCCGACGTGGTTCGCTTCCACCACGAGCGCTGGGACGGTGCCGGCTACCCCGACGGCCTGGCCGGCGAGGAGATCCCGGTCGCCGCTCGGGTGTTCGCGGTCGCCGACGTGCTCGATGCGCTCACCACGGATCGCCCCTACCGGCCGGCCACATCGCTTCGCTATGCGCGCGGGATGATCACTGCGGAGAGCGGACAGCATTTCGACCCGCGCGTAGTCGAAGCGTTCAACACGATCGAGGATCAGATCTTCGAACGGATCGCGGCCGAGATTCGATGACGCGCGGCGTGCTGATCGTCGACGACGACCAGTTCATCCGCAAGCTGATCGCGACCACGCTCGAGGACGTCTCGGAGTTCGAGCTTCACGAAGCGGCCGACGGCGTCGAGGCGATCGACGTGGCGCGCCGGGAGCGCCCCTCGCTGGTCTTCCTCGACGTCGACATGCCGCGCCTGAACGGGATCGACACCTGCCGCCGGCTGCGGGAGGACGAAGCGACCAGCAACACCACCATCGTGATGCTGACCGCGGCGCACGACGACCGCGTCGAGTCCGATGCCGAGCAGGCCGGCGCTGATCTGTTCCTGACCAAGCCCTTCAGCCCGCTGGATCTGCTGCGGCTCGTCGATCGACTCGGTGAGCGCCACACGAGCTGAGCCGTCCCAGGACCATAGACTCCAGAGCCATGACTCGCCGCGCATGGCTGGCCTTCGCGGCCGCCTCGCTCATCTGGGGCGTGCCCTACCTGTTCATCAAGATCGCGGTGGAGCACGGCGTGACGGCGCCGGCGCTCGCCTGGGGCCGGGTCATGCTGGGCGCGCTCGTCCTCCTCACGTTGTCCTGGCGCGCCGGCACGCTCAGGACCGTGCTCAGCCGGTGGCGCTGGCTACTCGCCTTCGCGGTCGTCGAGATCGCCATTCCGTTCCCGATGCTGGCCGTCGGCGAAGAGCGCGTCCCATCGTCGCTGGCGGCGATCATGGTCGCGGCCGTGCCGCTGATCGGGGCCGTGCTGGCCATTCGCTTCGACCAGTCCGAGCGCCCGACGCCGATCCGCGCCGCAGGGCTCCTGATCGGCTTCGGCGGCGTGATCGCGCTGGTCGGTCTCGACGTCGCCGGCCACCACGGCGAACTGCTGGGGATCGGGGCGATCATGGTGACCGCGACCGGCTACGCGATCGGACCAATGCTCATCAAGCACCGTCTGGGCGGCCTCGACCCCCGCGCCACAATGGGCGCCAGCCTCGCGCTCGCGGCGCTGCTCCTGACCCCGTGGGCGGCGCTCGACCTGCCGGCCCGCGCCCCCTCGGCCGGCGCGATCGGAGCCGTGGCCGTGCTGGGGCTGCTGTGCACCGCCGTGGGGTTCGTGGTCTACGCGATCCTGATCTCCGAGGCCGGCACCAGCCGTGCCACCGTGATCACCTACGTCAACCCGGTCGTCGCCGTCACCCTCGGCGTGCTGCTGCTCGGCGAGCAGCCCGGCGCCGGCGCGATCGCCGGCCTGCTGCTGATCCTGGCCGGCGGCTGGCTCGCCACCGACGGTCGCCTGCCACCCGGCCTGGCGAGCCTCATGTCCCGCGCGCCGCGCCCACGTGGCGGGTCGCGCACTCGCCAACGACCACGGGTCGAAAGCGCAGTTGGCCACGCCAGAGGTGGCTGGGCGCAGCGCGGCCCAAAACCCGCATCCGCTCGCGCCTGCCGCGCGCTCGGCATCCGGCCTCGCCTTGTGCGGCGCGCGAGGTCGTCCGGAGGGCCTCGCACGCTCCGCTCCTGAGAGTCCACGGAGACCGCTTCGCGCTCGGCGGCGTCCACAGCCCGGCATCCGGCCGGGCGTTCTTACGAGATCTTGATCAGGAGGATCGTGTTGACCACGAAGGCCAGCGCAAAGCCGATCGTCCAGCGGTTCAGGTTGCGCTCGACGAGCGAGCCGCCACCTAACGGACCGGCGCCGGTGCCCACGCCGAAGGCACCGGACAGGCCCGCGTCCTTACCCGAGTGCATCAGGATCAGGAACACCAGGACGACGCAGATGCAGACCTGAATGACGCCGAGAATCGTGGTCATTGCCCGTGCGATGGTAGCGCCCGCTCGCGGTCGAGCGTGCGCAGTATCTCGATCGCCTCGGCCCTGAGGTTGCCGTCGAGCTCCTCGTAGTCGGCGTCGGACAGCTTGCCCGTGCTGTGGTCGAGCTCGGCGTCGCGCAGCTCGCGGTACTTGGCCTCGCGGGCGGCTTCGAGCTCGGCCACGCCAGGTGCCGCGGAATCCTCGGACGGGGGTCTGACCCGGCGCAGTGGCGCGGTCACGAACACCACCAGGCCGCCGAGGACCGCGAGGACAATCAGGAACTCCAAGGGGCCGCTCATCTCAGGCCGGCTCGCGGACGGGCAGCCGGGGCGAGGCGGAGGGACGCGCGCGCTTGCGAACCGCGGCCCGCCGGCGGGCCAGCGACGGCACCGGCCACAGCGCGATCAGTCCGCCGCCACCGATGATCAGCGCGCCGAGCCAGATCCAGGTGACCAGCGGATCGACGATCAGCAGGAACTCGGTGGGCCACGGATGGCTGACGAAGCGCCGCGCGATCTCGGCCACGGCGAGATCCCGCTCGGCCCACAGCGCGTTCATCGCCTGCTGCGCCCGCGCCGGCGGCAGCTTGACCGCCTGGGTCATCACCGACGGGGCGTACTTGGCGAACAGATTGTCGCCCTGGTTGATCAGCGGTGCGAGATGCGACGGATCGACGTTGATCACGGTCCAGATGTCGCGCCGCAGCCCCGCATCGAGTCCTACCTGGCTGTCCGAGGTGGCGCTGTCGAAGAACTTTCCGATCAGGCCGTCGCCGGGGTCTTGCGAGGGATAGAAGTTGCGGATGGTGTTGACGGTGGTGACGTGCTTGCCTGCCTTGCTTACGTCCAGCACCGCCCCGAACGAGATCTTCTGGCTCGACACTGCCTCGGTCGGGCGCACGTAGCGGATCGTGTAGCCGTCCACGCTTGCCTTCTGCCCCGGCGAGAGCAGCACGTCCTGCGAGTGCTGGAAAGAGGACGATGCCGCCACGCCGACGAGCAGCACGGCCAGGCCGGCGTGGACGATGTAACCGCCGTAGCGCCGGCGGTTGCGGCGGACCAGCCCGACGAGGGCGAGGGGCAGCGGATCGTGGGTCAGCGCGCGCCGCGCCGCCGTCCCGCGCCACAGTTCCTGCACGACGCTGGCCAGCACGAAGCCGGCGAGCGCGAACATGATCAGCGCGAATGGCCGCGACGCCGGACCGCCCGGCCAGACGAGCAGCACGACGAACGTGACGGCGCCGACGAGGACCGGGATCGCGAAGCTGCGCCGCAGGTTGGCCGCCGTGACCCGGCGCCAGGCGATGATCGGGCCCACGCCGGAGAGCAGAACCAGGATGAGCGCCAGTGGCACGATGAACGGACGGAACGCCGGCGGCCCGACCGACACCTTGGTCCCGGTCAGCGCCTGGGAGATCAGCGGAAAGAAGGTGATCCAGAAGACCACGGTCACCATCGCCACCAACACCAGGTTCTGGAACAGGAACACTGCCTCCCGGGACAGGAGCGACTCCAGCCGGGCGTCGGATCGCAGCTGCTCGCGTCGCCAGAGGATCAGCCCGATCGAGCCCATGACCATGGTGGCGATCAACAACACGAACGGAACCCCGAGCGTGGAGGCACCGAACGCGTGGATCGAGTCGAGGATTCCCGAGCGCACCAGGAACGTTCCCAGGATGGACAGCGTGCCGGCGGCCAGGACCAGCGACGCGTTCCACACCTTCAGCATCCCCCGCTTCTCCTGGATCATCATCGAGTGGATGAACGCCGTGATGCACAGCCACGGCATCAGCGCCGCGTTCTCGACCGGATCCCAGGCCCAGTAGCCACCCCACCCGAGCTCGGTGTAGGACCAGCGCGCGCCGAGCAGGATCCCGATGCCGAGGAACAGCCACGCGGCCAGGGCGAAGCGCCTGGTCACGGAGATCCACTCCGCCCCGAGCCGGCCCGTCACCAGGGCGCCCACGGCGAAGGCGAACGGGATCGTCAGCAGCGTGTACCCCGAGTAGAGCATCGGTGGGTGGATCATCATGCTCGGGTGAAGGAGGAGCGGATCGAGGCCCGCGCCCTCGCTGGGGGGCCGGGCGCTCGTCGCGAACGGGTTGGCGAAGAACACGGCCAGCGAGGTGAAGAATGCCCCGAAGCCGAGCAGCACGGCGGTCGCGTAGGGGGCTATCTCGCGGACCCGACGCCGGGTCAAAGACAGGATCAGGCTCGACCACGCCGACAGCAGGAACACCCACAAGAGCAGCGAGCCCTCCTGCGAGGACCATGCCGCGGCCAGTTTGTAGAAGGTCGGCGTGGTTGTCGAGGAATGCTGCGCCACGACGTTGAACGAGAAATCGGAGCGTAGGAAGGCCGCCTCGAGGATCGCGAAGGCGAGCGTGGCCAGACCCGCCAGCGCGTAGACGGCGCGTCGGCCAGAATCGATCCATTCGCGCCGGTCGCGGCGTGCCCCGTAGAGCGAGGCGCCGATGCCGTAGACGGCGACCCCCAGGGCCATGATCAGCAGCGCGCGTCCGACTGTCGCCATCTCAGAACCCGCCTACTCGGATGCGGCGGCCGCTTGATACTTGGACGGGCACTTGGTCGTGAGTGAATCCTGCTGGCCGATGTATGCGGAGCCGTGCTCCCGCACCGCCACCATCACCGCTCGCCCGGCGGCAAAGGGATCGGGGACGACGCCGGTGTAGCGGACCGGGACCGACACGTGGAGCTTAGGATCGCGGATCCGGAACAAGAGCGTCGTCCCCTGATGCGCGACCGAGCCGTCCACGACCGTGCCGGCGAGCTCGTAGGTCTGCCCCGGCCTGCCCTGGGTGAGCAGCTGCGAGGCGGTGAGTTCCTTGTTGCCGGCGCTGAAGCTCACGTAGACGAGCGCCGCCGCCAGCAGCAGGGCGGCGGTCAAGGCGAGCGTGAGCCGGATGGCGCGCTTGCGGCTGGGATCCATGTCTGGAGCTGATTTTCCCACACGCCGCCGGAGCGGCCCCCCGAGGCTCATTGGTTTAGGAGTCCTGCCGATTAACGTCGTATTAGCAGGGTGCGAGTCCGCTCTGATTAGTGAAACGAATTGCGGCAAGAGGCGTTATAGGTAGAGATGCTGGTCAGATCCAAACAGCGCGAGCGAGGCGCCCGCCGCCGGCAGGTGCGCGGCGAGCGCAGCGCCGAGCGCCTGAGCGCGGCTTCCCCGAGCGCTCCCGTGGCGCGCGAGGCGCGCCATGGCGGGCGGTCCCAGGACCGTGCGCTGTACACGTGCGAATGCGGCTACGCGTTCGAGGCGCTGGTCACCACGTCGGTGGGTTGCCCGCACTGCGCGCGTACCCAGGCCTGGTAGCCGGCTCGCCAGTCCCCGAAAGTCATTAGCTGGGCCGCCTCACAGCGCGTCGAGGGAGTCGTTGAACGTCTTGCTCGGGCGCATCGCAGCCGCGACCGTGTCGATGTCGGGGCGGTAGTAGCCGTCGAGGTCGACGGCTGAACCCTGGACCGAGCCGAGCTCCTCGATGATCTTCTCCTCGTGCTCGGCCAGTTTCTGGGCGAGGGGCGCGAACCGTTCGGCCAGCTCGGCGTCTTCCTCCTGTTCGGCCAGTTCGCTCGCCCAATAGAGCGCGAGATAGAAGTGGCTGCCGCGGTTGTCCAGCTCGCCCGCGTTCCGCTTGGGCGCCCGGTCGTCCTCGAGGTGCCGGCCGATGGCGCGGTCGAGCGTCTGCGCCAGGAGCTTGGCTCGCGGCTTGTCGTCCTTGTCGGCGAGCAGCTCGAGCGACGGCCCGAGCGCGAGGAACTCCCCGAGCGAATCCCAGCGCAGATGGTTCTCCTTGACGAACTGCTGCACGTGCCGCGGGGCGGAGCCGCCCGCGCCGGTCTCGAACAGGCCGCCGCCCTTCATGAGCGGGACGATCGAGAGCATCTTGGCGCTGGTCCCGAGCTCGAGGATCGGGAACAGGTCGGTCAGGTAGTCGCGCAGCACATTGCCGGTCACCGAGATCGTGTCCTGGTCGGCCCGGGCGCGCTCGAGGGTCCGGCGCGCCGCCTCGGTCACATCGAGGATCGCGATGTCCAGCCCCTCGGCGTCAAGCTCCTCGAACGCGCTCTTCACCTTGCGCAGGACCTCCCGGTCGTGGGCGCGCGTTTCGTCCAACCAGAAGATCGCCGGCGTGTCGCTTTCGCGCGCGCGGGTGACGGCGAGCCGGATCCAGTCCTGGATCGGGGCGTCCTTGGTCTGGCACATGCGCCAGATGTCGCCGGTGTCGACCTCGTGCTCGAGCACCGACGCGTCTTGGTCGTCCACCACGCGGACCCTTCCCGGAGCTTCGATTTCGAACGTCTTGTCGTGCGAGCCGTACTCCTCGGCCGCCTGGGCCATCAGCCCGATATTCGGCGTCGAGCCCATCCTGGCCGGATCGAACGCGCCGTGCTGGCGGCAGTGCTCGACGGCCTCGGCGTACAGGGCGGCGTAGGAGTGGTCGGGGATCACGAACTTGGCATCCTGCTGCTCGCCCTGCGCGTTCCACATCTGGCCCGAGGAGCGGATCGCGGCCGGCATCGACGCGTCGATGATCACGTCGCTGGGGACGTGGAGGTTGGTGATCCCGCGGTCGGAGTCGACCATGGCCAGGGGCGGCCCATCCTCGTAGGCGGACTCGATTGCCCGTTCGACGGCATCGCGCTGATCATCGGGCAGGGCCTCGATCGCTCTGAGCAGGGCTTTCAGGCCATCGTTGGCGTTGACCCCAGCGGACTTCAGCGCGTCACCGTGCTGCTCGAAGAGGTCCCCGAAGTAGGCGCGGACGACGTGGCCGAAGATGATCGGGTCAGACACACGCATCATCGTCGTTTTCAGGTGGACCGAGAACAGAACCCCTCGTTCCTTGGCGTCGGCGATCTGCTCGGCCAGGAACGCCTCCAGCGCGCCCCGGCGCATGAGTGCGGCGTCGATGATCTCGCCGTCTTGCACCTCGATGGCCTCGTTGAGCACGGTCACGTTGCCGGCGGCGTCGACGTGCTCGATCTTCACGCTCCCGCTGCGCTGGACGGTGTGCGAGCGTTCGGTGGCGCGGAAGTCATCCTCGCTCATGCTCGAGACGTGCGACTTCGAGTCCGATGACCACTCGCCCATCGAGTGCGGGTGCTGACGGGCGTACGCCTTGACCGGGGCCGGCGCGCGCCGATCCGAGTTTCCCTGGCGCAGCACGGGGTTGACCGCGCTGCCCTTGACCTTGTCGTAGCGGGCGCGGATGTCCCGCTGCTCGTCGTCCTTGGGCTCCTCGGGGTAGTCGGGGATCGCGTATCCCTTGTCCTGGAGTTCTTCGATCGCCGCCTTGAGCTGGGGCACCGAGGCGCTGATATTGGGGAGCTTGATGATGTTCCCCTCGGGCTGCTGCGCGAGCTCGCCGAGCTCGGCGAGGGCGTCGGCGACGCGCTGCTCGGCGTCGAGGCGATCGGGGAACTGGGCCAGGATCCGCCCGGCCAGCGAGATGTCGCGGACCTCGATCTCGATGTCGGCCGCCGCCATGAACCCGCGGAGTATCGGCAGCAGCGAAGCCGTCGCCAGTGCGGGCGCCTCGTCGGTCAGGGTGTAGACGATCTTCATCGCTCCGGCACCCTACCCGCCGAGGGCCTGGGCCAGATCCGCCCAGAGATCCTCGACGTCCTCGAGGCCTACGCTGAGGCGGAGCAGTCCGGGCGGCACCCGATTCGGCTCCCAGCGCGCCCGCGCCTCGAGCGTGGAGCCGACGCCGCCCAGGCTGGTCGCGTTCTCGATGAGCTGGAGGGCTCTCTCCACGCGGGAGGCCTCGTCGCCATCGGCCACGTCGAACGACAGCAGCGCCCCGAAGGCGGATACGTAGCGGGCGGCGACCGGGTCACCCAGGCCCGGATAGCGAACGTGGTGGACCGCTGGGTGCTCCGTGAGCCGGCCGGCCAGCTCCAGCGCCGTGGAGGATTGGCGCTCGACCCGCAGCGCGAGCGTCTTGATCCCGCGGAGGAGCAGCCAGGCCGGGTCCGGCGCGGCCACGATGCCCGACAGCGTGCGAAACTCGGCCAGGCGCTCGTGATCCTCCGGGCGAGCGCAGATGACGGCGCCGAGCAGCGCGTCGTGGTGACCGGCGAGGATCTTGGTCGCGCTGTGCAGGACGAAGTCCGCGCCGTGCTCGAGCGGGCGGAGCAGGACCGGGCTCAGCACAGTGTTGTCGACGACGACGACCGCCCCCGCCGCGTGAGCCCCCGCGATCGCGGCGTCGAGGTCGGGAAACGTGAGCATCGGGTTGGCGCACGGCTCCAGCCACACGAGGTCGGCGTTGGGCGGCTCGCCCGTCTGGTCGAAGGCGACGACGTTCAGACCCCAGCGGGCCAGCTCGGTCTCCATCAGCGCGAACGTGCCGAAGTACCCGCCCTCCGCGACTGCCATCGTCGCCCCGGGCTCCAGCAGGGCCAGGACCAGCGCGGTGGTGGCGCCGGCGCCCGAGGCAAACAGCAGCGCGGCCCCGCCGTCGAGGTCGCCCAGGAGCCGCTCGGCCTCGAAGCCGACGGGATGAGCGTCGCGCTGGTAGAAGAACGGACCCGGCGTCGCGTCCTCGTACGGGTGGATGGTGGCCCGGTCGACTGGAGGCACCTGCCCCCGGGCCAGCCGCGTGTCCCGCTTGTAGTCGGTCATGCCGCGAGCCGCGGCAGCTCGATCGCCGGGCAGCGGTTCATGACGACGACCAGGCCGGCGTCGAGGGCTCGCTGGGCGGCGGCCTCGTCGATCACTCCGAGCTGCATCCAGACCGCCCGTGCGCCGATGGCGATCGCCTCGTCGACGTGCGCGCCCGCCCTGTCCGCGCGGAAGATGTCGACCACGTCTATCCGCTCCGTGGCCGGAATGTCCCGAAGACTCGGGTAGCAGCGCTCCCCCGGGAGGTTCTCGACGCGCGGGTTGACCGGAATGACCCGGAACCCGCGCGCCTGGAGCAGGCGCGCGATCCGATGCGAATCACGGCGCGGGTCGGGTGAACAGCCGACCACGGACCAGGTCTGCGTCTCAGTCAGGACCTGGCGAATCGTCTGCGGGCTCGAGTGCTCGACCATGGCTTTTCAGTATGCCCGGAGCACCTCACAACCCGGACCCTCCTAAGGACCCACCAGCTAGCTGGAACGAGCGACGCCGGTGGCCCACATTGGCGCTCCGGCACGAACCAGGCACGCTTTCCGGGTGCTGGACGCAGGCAACAGGAATGGCCCGGTGGACAATATGCGACGGAGCGGTGTGAGATGGAACTGATCATGCGGACGCTGGCGGACCCCGTGACGTACCGCCGGCTGGTGTACCTGGTTTCCCCACTCGTTCTCGGCCCGGTCTGGTTCATCGCCCTTGTGACCGTGTGGAGCCTGTGCCTCGGGCTGGCGATCACGCCGTTCGTGATCCCGGTGGTTATCGCGCTGGCCTACATGACGCGGGGCTTTGCCGCCGTGGAGGCCGAACTCGCTCGTTCCCTCCTCGACGTCGAAGCTCGGGCGCCGGTCGGCGGCCGGTCCGAGCCGGGGTTCTGGGCGTGGCTGCGCGGCCTGTTCGGGGTTGGGTTCTGGCGGGCCCAGGCCTACCTGATGCTCAGGTGGTTCGCCGGGTTCCCAGTTGCCTTGATCGTGGTCACGGTGCTGGCCACCGGTCTCGGCCTGCTCTTCGCGCCAGCCTGGGTGCCGTTCGTCGACGGCGGCGCGCATCTCGGCTTCTGGCGACCACATACGTTTTTGCAGTCGCTCGCGCTCGTGCCCGCCGGACTCGTCCTGCTACCCCTCGGGCTGCTGATGGCCAAGCCGCTGGCGATCCCGTTCAGAGCAGTCGCCGCGGGCTTGCTGAGCGGCGAGCCGACGCCCGTGCCGGCGCCACTCCCAGCGTCCGGCGGTCGGCGTCGCCCTTCCCAAGCACACCAGTCTCGGCATGCGCTCGAGACTCACGCCGCAGTCGACGCGATCGTTGTGTTCGTACTGGTCCTCATCTGGGCGATCACCTCGCGCGGCTACTTTTGGCCGGTCTGGGTGGCGCTGCCCCTGGCCGCCGCGCTTGCGATCCACGCCTGGCTGGTGCTGCTCGCCGGGGAACCCGCGATCGTCCGGCAATTCCGCGGCAGCCGCACCTTGGCCGCCAGCGCCGGCGTCGGCGCCGTCATCGCGGCATACTTCACCGCGATCTGGGCGATCACTGGCCACGGCTACTTCTGGCCGGTGTGGCCGACCCTCGCCATTGCCATCGTGCTGGCCGTCGAGCTCGCGGCGGCGCTGCTCACGTCCCCGCGCCGTGCCGAGATGGCGGAGCGGATCGAGACGCTCGAAACCAGTCGGGCGGGGGCGGTCGACGCCCAGGAGACCGAGCTTCGCCGGATAGAGCGCGATCTGCACGACGGCGCGCAGGCGCGGCTGGTCGCGCTCGGGATGAGCCTGGGCATGGCCGAGCAGAAGCTCACCGAGGACCCGCACCGCGCAGGCGAGCTGTTGGCCGATGCCCGCCTGGGCGCCGAGCATGCGCTGCGCGAGCTGCGCGACCTGGCGCGCGGCATCCATCCACCGGTGCTGGCCGACCGTGGCCTCGAGGCGGCGCTCGCCTCGCTGGCCAGCTCCACCCCGCTGCGAGTCGGACTGTCGGTCGACGTGGCGCCGCGTCCCGCTCCGGCCGTCGAGAGCGCCGCCTACTTCGTCGCCGCCGAGGCACTCGCCAACGCCGCCAAGCACGCCCGCGCCCAGCGAGTCGACATCACGGTCGTCCGCGACGGCGGCGCACTCGAGCTCGAGGTGCGTGACGACGGCGAGGGCGGCGCTGACCCCGCGGGCACCGGCCTGCGCGGGCTCCAGCGGCGAGTCGAGGCGCTCGACGGAAGCCTGACCGTGGCGAGCCCCCAGGGCGGCCCGACCACGATTCGCGCGGAGCTGCCGTGCGGGTAGTGATCGCCGAGGACCACGTTCTGCTCCGGGACGGCATGACCCGGCTGCTGCGCGACAACGACATCGATGTCGTCGCAGCGGCAGGCGACGGCGAGGGCCTGGTGCGCGAGGTGGTAGCGCGGCGGCCCGACCTCGCGGTGGTCGACATCCGCCTCCCCCCCACCTTCCATGACGAGGGGCTACGCGCCGCGCTCGAGGTGCGCCACCGTGTCCCCGGGACCGCGGTACTTGTCGTCTCGCAGTACGTCGAGCCGACCTACGCCGAGGAGCTACTGGCCGATCGCGGCGGCGGCATCGGCTACCTGCTCAAGGACCGGGTGATGCACGTGGCCGATTTCCTGGAGGCGGTACGGCGCGTCGCCGCGGGGGGCACGGCGCTGGATCCCGAGGTGGTGGCCCAGCTGTTTTCCCGGCGTCGCCAGGACGGACCGATCGAGCGGCTCACCCCGCGCGAGCGCGAGGTGCTGGCGCTGATGGCCGAGGGCCGGTCGAACGCCGGCATCGCCGGGTCGCTGGTGCTCACGGTCGGGGCAGTCGAGAAGCACGTGCAGAACATCCTCTCCAAGCTCGACCTCCCCCAGTCGGCCACCGACCACCGGCGCGTGCTGGCCGTTTTGGCCTACCTGCAGCAGACCGAGGACTGAACGTGGCGACGTTCGCGGCGGCTGGCCGGCGCGACGAGCCGTTATCGTCGGGCAGCGGCGTTGCAGGATCACGCCAGGTCAGCGCCTCATCGGGGTAGTTGGCAGGATTACCGGACACGATGCATCGACGGCGAACAGATCAAGGCCTTCAGGGATTCCTGGAACATCTCGGCCGCGTGGACCCGCCGCTGGCCGCCGAGGTCCTCGAGCGCGAACGCATGTTCGCGTCTGTCCGTCAGGCGATGGCCAGGCCGCTGAGAAGAAGGTTCTCGCTGCTCGCGATCAGCCTGATCATCTGCTGCCAGGCCAGCCTCGCGCTCGCTGAGGCCGCCGACTCCGGCCGCACCTACGTCCCCCCGCCCCCGCCGGTGGCGAGCTGCCACAGCCGGACCGTCCTGTGTGGGTCGGTGCAGCTGCGCGCAACGTTCAATCGCGCCGCCGCGCGCGCCAAGCTCCCCGCCGGGGCGGTTCTGCACGCCGCCCGCCAGGGGACACGTGAGCTGCTCGGCTTCGGCGACCCCCACAATCCGCTGCGCTTTGATCCGAACAGCGGGCTGTGGGGCGGTTACACGTCGTA
Source organism: uncultured Solirubrobacterales bacterium (assembly GCA_963719355.1). Taxonomy (GTDB): domain Bacteria; phylum Actinomycetota; class Thermoleophilia; order Solirubrobacterales; family Solirubrobacteraceae; genus Palsa-465. Next base: position 48,635 of record CAVRBZ010000006.1, read on the forward strand.
TCACACCTCCGATGCAAATCCGGACTGGTGGCAGTCGGCCCTGGCCACCTGGGCGCTCGTGCGCTACCTGGAGGCGACCGGTTCCACCGACCCGGCCTACCAGGACGTGCTCGACCGCACCTTCGAGCTCAACGTGGCAAGACCGCGGGGGCCGCGTGGGCGGCCCAACTTCGCCAATGAGTACATGGATGACACCGGCTGGTGGGGGTTGGCGTGGACGGAGGCCGCGCGCTACGAACTGGACGTGCGCGGCGACGGCAGACTCGCCGCCCGCTACCTGGCCGTGGCCGAGTGGGACGCGAACTACATCGCCCGTGCCCCCCGCATCTGCGGGGGCATCGTCTGGCAGCTCGGCTACCCCTCCGACACGATCTCCAACGCCGAGTTCGGCGCCCTGACCGCCGAGCTGTACGCCATCCGCCACGCCCGCGGCCCGTTCCACGACGCCGGCAAGGCGGCCGGCTGGCTGCGCCGAGCCCGCTGGGCCCTCTCCTACCTCCGGTCACACCGCCTGGTGAACCTGCGCGCCGGAAGCGTGCGCAACGGGATGACCCGCCGCTGCCGTCCTGACTCAGGACCGCTCACCTACACCGAAGGCGAGGTCGCCGATGCGTTCATCCAGATGGGCGCAGCGCTCCACAACAAGTGGTACTTCGCCCAGGCACGGACGTTCCTCGACTACACGATTCGCCCGAGCAGCGGCATGTCGCGCGATCTTGTCCTGCAGGAGTACTGCGAGTCGCGGCGGAGCATGTGCCACAGCAAGCGCCAGTTCGATGTGTCCTCGTTCAAGGGCATCTTCGCCCAGGCCACGGCCGACTACGACCTCGCCACCGGCACCCACCTCTACCGTCCATGGCTTCGGGCCCAGGCCGGCGCAATCCTCGCTAACGCAGTGTCCGACGGCAAGCGCCGAACGCACTGCGCCACCCCCCACGGCTGTCAATTCGGCCTCTACTGGTCGCGGCTCGTCGCCCCGGCCTCGGCACCGGTGCCCGTCAGCCTGGGCAGCCACACCTCGGCCCTGCAGGCACTGATCGCCGCGCTTGCGGGCTAGCGGCTACCTGGGAGGTAATTGCGAGCGAGCAGTCCACGCGCTACGTTCGGCGCCGTGGCGGTACAAGTAGCAGCGGTAGGCGCGGGACCCGAGCGCGCGTCGATCGGCGAACTGCTGCGCGCCTGGCGCCGCCGGCGGAGCCTGAGCCAACTCGAGCTCGCGCTGGAGGCGGATGTGTCCTCGCGCCACGTGAGCTTCCTGGAAACCGGGCGGGCGCGGCCGAGCCGCGAGATGGTGCTGCGGCTGGCCGAGCACCTCGAGATTCCACTGAGGGAGCGCAACGGTCTGCTGCTGGCCGCAGGCTATGCGCCGCTGTACGCCGAGCGCTCACTCGAGGAGCCCGAGATGGCTCCCGTGCACCAGGCACTCGACCGGTTCCTGCGCGCGCACGAGCCCTATCCGGCGATCGTGCTCGATCGGCGCTACAACCTCGTCTCGGCCAACGACGCACTCGGGGCGCTGCTCGACGGCGTCGCGCCCGAGCTGCTCGCCCCGCCGGCCAGCGCCCTGCGGGTAACCCTGCATCCCGAGGGGATGGCTCCCCGGATCCTCAATCTGAAGCAGTGGAGCGCCCACCTCATGCACCGTCTGCGCCGGCAAGCCGCGCTCATGGCCGATCCTGAGCTCGAACGGCTGCACGACGAGCTCGCCGCGTACCCGGGAGTATCGCTCGAGGCACCGCAGGAGGATGGATTGGCCAACCACATCGTCCTGCCCCTCCGGCTGCGCGCTGCCGAACGCGAGCTCGCCTTCTTCAGCACGATCTCGACGTTCGGCACCGCGGTTGACATCACCCTCGACGAGCTGATGATCGAGGCGTTCTATCCGGCCAACGCGGCCACCGCCTCGCATCTGCTCGCGGGCATTGCTGGCCCGTGACGGTTAAGCGGGTGTGTCGATTACTCGACAGGTAGGGGCTCTCCGCGCGCCGCGTAACCTGAACGGCGGTGGCTGTGCCGACGACAGTGGACGGCGCTCGGCAGCCCGATCGACCCGAGCGCGACATGCCGGACGAGTTCCATCCCCGGCACTTGGCCGTGCGCGTGCTCGAGGTCGCGGCGGTCATCGCCGTGGTCGCGATCGCGATTAGCGCGCTGCCCGGGCTCGGCGAGGTGCGCGCCCGGCTCGCTGATGCCGATCCCGTCTGGATCGTGACCCTGGCGTTGGCGGAGCTAGGCTCGTGCGGCGGCTACCTGCTCGTGTTCCGCTCGACTTTCTGCCAGCAGATGTCGTGGGGTCTGAGCTACGACATTGCCATGTCAGAACTGGCCGCCAATTCCCTGTTGCCGACCGGCGGCGCCGGTGGCCTCGCCCTCGGCGTCTGGGCGCTTCGGCAGGCGGGGATGCCGACGGCTCATATCGCGCGCCGCACCGTCGCGTTCTTTGTCGTCACGAGCGCCGCCAATTTCTTTGTTCTCATCGTGGTCGGGCTTGCCGTGTTCCTCGGGATTCTGTCTGGCCGAGGCTCGGCTCTGCTCACGCTGGTGCCGGCGCTGATCACGGCGTTCGGCGCCCTGCTGGTCGGCCTGAGCCCGAAGCTCTTCCGTGCCCTGGGCGAGCGCGGAGCCGACGCCGAAGGCGACAGCTTGATCGCGCGTCTGCGGCGGATCCTGCGCGCCTGGCTCAAGGCGACCGCGGACGGCGTCGATCAGGCCATCGCGCTGCTGCGCTCGCGCAGCTTCGGCGTGATCGTCGGTTCCTTCGCCTATATGGCGTTCGACATCGCGGCGCTCGGGTTCGGCTTCGCCGCCGTGGGCCACGCGCCGGCGCTGGGGATCCTCGTGCTCGGCTACCTGATCGGACAGCTGGGCAACCTCATTCCGTCGCCCGGCGGAATCGGGGGCACCGAGGGAGCTCTGGTCGGGGTGTTCGCGCTCTACCACGTGAGCGTCAGCGACGCCGCCGCGGCCGTCCTCCTTTACCGGCTGTTCCAGCTGACGATCCCGGCCCTGCTCGGGGCCCCGGCGTTGGTGATGCTCCGCCGGAAGCTGATGCGCGCGGACCGGCCGGCGCTGGTGTGTCAGCCGCTCGCGCTCGACGTGGTCGAGTTGCCGGCGAAAACCTGACGCGAGCGGGCGCTGCTCACGCCGGCTTCAACCGGCTGCTCACGGTCGCCGAGCGGCCCGCGGGGCGCCGATCCGGCAGCTAATCTCAAAGCAGATATTCGCTGGAGCAAGCGTGGGAAAGGTCTGGATACTCGACACGGAAACCAAGGGCACGGGCGCGAACATGATTCCGCTCGACCGGGTCCTGCAGAAAGGATCGAGCGCGGTGCCTGGATTCGTGCTGCCCGAGCTCAAGCCGGCCGCGCCGAAGCCACCCCAGCCGCGGGCGCCCCGGCAGTTCAAGGTGATCGATGTACTCACGCGAGAGGTGCTGGCGGAGGGCGCCGACGCCCGGGCCACGATCAACGTGCTGGAACGCGTCCGGAGCGTCGTGGACGTGACGATCTGGGTCTGGGAGCCGGAGGGCGAGCGCTGGCGGATGCTCTCGCTCGAGGAGGCCCGTGCCCTGTGGGAATACCGCGGCCGCGTCGGGGATGGTGACGGGGCCGCCGTCGCCCCGTAGCCGCGCCAGCCGGCGGCTACTTCCCCGCGCTTGCGATCGCCGCCTGCCTGCTCGCCGCCGGCACGACGGTCGCTGCGCGCACAAGCGCCGCAACCCCCGCATCGCCTGTGACGTTCGTTGCGGTGTCAACGACGCCCGACCTGCCGCTCTATTCCGCGGTCACGGGAGCCCGCGTCGAGCGTCTGGCGATCTTCGGCGTCGCGTTCACGAAAACGGTCTGGCGCGGGCGCCGCCCAATCACGGCCGGATGTCGACTGGCCGAGCCTCAGCGATCGAGCATCGTCAGGTCGAGCTGGGCGAGCCGTTCTGGGTCGGCCAGGATGTCGATCTCGACGATCTTCCCGCCGCGCACGGTGACGCCCATGACGGAGAATGGCCGGCCGTGCCTCATTGCGACGACGCCCGCCGCACCGTTGATGAGCGCCGGCCGATGGACGAGGTCGAGCCGCGAGTAGCTCTGCGCCTGGCTGGCCACCGCCTGCGCGCCGCGGATCTCCGTCGCCGCCCCCGCCGGTACCGCACCGCGGTCGGCACGGAGCACCACGTCCGGGTCGAGCACCGCAACCAGCCGGTCGAAGTCACCCTCGCGGGCGGCGGCGATGAAGGCGTCGATCACCCGGCGCTGGGCGGCCACATCGGCGTCGGGCACCGGAGCGCTGGCCCGGACCCGGCGCCGGGCCCGACTGGCGAGCTGACGGGCCGCCTGCGGCGAGCGGTCCACGATCGGCGCGATCTCCTCGAACGGCACGGCGAACATGTCGTGCAGCACGAAGGCGAGCCGCTCCGCCGGAGTCAGCATCTGGAGCACCACGAGCAGCGCGAGACCGACCGAGTCCGCCAGCAGCGCCTCGTGCTCGGGGTCGGTTCCGTCGGCGCGGTCCACGACCGGCTCGGGCACGTACGGGCTCCACGGTTCCTCGCGGCGAACCCGCCGGGAGCGCAGCATGTTCAAGGCCACGCGCGCCACCACGGTCGTGAGCCAGCTGCCGAGGTTCTCCACGTCACTGACGTCAGTGCGGCTGAGCCGCAACCAGGCGTCCTGCACCGCGTCGTCCGCCTCCGCCAGCGAGCCGAGCATCCGATAGGCGACCGCACGGAGCCGCGGTCGATGCTCCTCGAAACGCTCGGCCAGCCATTCCTGTTCGTCCATCGTCGGTTCCTCCGCCGCGTCGGGTCATAGCAGCAGACCCACGAGGTCCCAGTGATGTGACGAACGCGCGTCAGCCGGTGAGCATGGGCGACGATGGAATCCGCGTGGTGCCGCGGATCTGCGGGATAACCATCCCCACCTCGTCGACGTAGCACCAGACCCAGTCCTCGCCCGGCTCCAGCGAGCGGATCAGCGGGTGGCCGGCGGCGTGGAAGTGGGCGGTCGCGTGGCGACCCGGCGAATCGTCGCAGCAGCCGACGTGGCCGCATTCCAGGCATATGCGCAGATGCAGCCAGACGCCGCCTTCGCGCAGGCAGTCCTCGCAGCCCGGGACGCTTTCAGGAAGCTCGAGCACCGTGATGGTGTCGAGGTGGGTACAGCTCGTCATGGTTGGGTCTCCCTTGGTTCGGGGGCGGATGGCCTGAGCGGCAGCCAGACGTGGAACGTGGTGCCGTGCTCGGAGGTGTCGAACGTCAGCGAGCCGCCGTGGCGCTCGACGACGATCCGTCGGGCAGTGTCGAGGCCCAGCCCAGTGCCCTGGCCGACGTCCTTGGTCGTGAAGAAGGGCTCGAACACCCGGCCGCGGACCGCGGATGCGATCCCGGGGCCGGTGTCGGCGACATCGACGATGATGCACTCGCCATCGCGCCGGGTGCGCACGGTGATCGTGCCGCTCTGGCCGAGCGCGCCGATCGCATTGTCGAGCAGGTTGGTCCAGACCTGGTTGAGCTCCGAGCCGTAGATGGTGAGCGGCGGCAGCGTACGGTCATATTCGCGCTGGATTTCGATCTGGGTGTGCTTGAGCTTGTGCGAGAGGACCTTGAGCGTCGTCTCGAGACCTTCGTGGATGTCGGCCTGGACCACGCCGCCGCGGTCCAAATACGCGTACGCCTTGACCGCGCCGATCAGCGAGCTCATGCGTTCGGTGGACTCGCGCAGCTCGTTTACCAGGCGCTGCGCTCCCAGCGAGGCGGCGACGGAGCGCAAAGCCGCCGGCGTCCCCGGGCCCGCGAGTGCGTGCATCTGATCCAGCCACTGCGCATCGACCCCGGCGGCGGCTAGCGGCTCAGCCAGGCGCCAGGCATCCGGCACGCCCAGCTCCTCCAACCGGTCGCGCATTTCGTCCTCGGCGTCGGCGGCGTCCAGCGCGGATAGCGCGCTGCGCTCGGCGCACTGGCGTAGGGCCTGGTCGCGTAGATCGGCGATCCGGGCGGCGTCCTCGCGCTCGATCCCGGCGTCGACGAACTCCCTGATCGTCGCGCCGATCACCTCCAGCGCCTCGGCCAGCTCGGCGGCCGAGCGACGGGCCGCTGCCGCGGGATTGTTCAGCTCATGAGCCAGGCCCGCGGCCATCGTCCCCAGCGCGGCGAGCCGGTCTCGGCTCTGCTGGAGCGCGGTCGCGCGGGCGACCACCGGCCTGACCTGGCGCATGATCCGGCCGTGCACGGCCGGGTGGGCCAGCGCCAGGCGGCGGAACTCAGCCGCCGGGATCAGCGCCAGACGCGCCGGGGACACAGCGACCATGCGGGCCGTTATCGGTGTTTCAATCAGCGTGGGGACGGCGCCGATCCACGTCGGCGCAGCCTGATGACCCACCGGCTCGAGCCGATCGCCCTCACGCAGAAACGTCTGCAGCGTACCCTCGAGCAGGCACCACAGCCCCGCGGGCGGACGGTCGCCCGGGATCACCACCTCCCCGGCCGCGGCGCTGCGAGGCTGCGCCACCGCCGTCCATTCGGCGAGCGCCCCATCGTCCAGGTCGTCGAACAGGTCGACCGGGCGCAGGTCGGCCACACTCACCGCGGGCGTGACGCGCTCGGCGCTCATGCTTCCGCGAGGTATTGGTGGATCAACGACACCGCCATCGATCCTTCACCGACCGCGCTGGCCACTCGCTTGATCGAACGGGCGCGGACGTCGCCGGCGACCAGCACACCGGGCACGCTCGTCTCGAGCGGGAAGGGGTCCCGCTGCAAGGGCCAGCCGTCGTGCTTGGCGTCCAGCCCGGCCAGGATGAAGCCGCGCGCGTCGCGCGCCACGACGCCGGCCAGCCACTCGGTTCGGGGGACGGCCCCGATGAACACGAAGCAGGCATCGACGTCCTCGACGGTCTCGGCGCCGTCGCTGCCACGGATGCGCAGCGCGTGCAGCCGGCCGTCGCCCACCGCCCCCACGGCCTCGGTGCCCGTGCGGACGTCGACCCTACCCAGCGCCTCGACCTGCTCAATCAGGTATTGCGACATGGACTTAGCCAGCGAATCGCCGCGCACGAGCATCGTCACCCGACTCGCATACTTGGAGAAATACACCGCCGCCTGGCCCGCAGAGTTCGCCCCGCCGATCACGACTACGTGCTGGTCCTCGCATGACCTCGCCTCGGTCAGCGCTGCGCCGTAGTAGATGCCCTGGCTGGTCAGCTCGGGGAAGCCCGGATACTCCAGCTGGCGATAGGCGACACCCGACGCCACCAGCACGCTTGACGCGCTGAGGCTGCCGCCGCCGGATAGCTCGACGATCCGGCCGGCGCCCTCCACGCGAAGTCTGCTGGCGTCCTGGAGGGTCAAAAGCTCGGCGCCCAGTCGGCGTGCCTGATCGGTGGCCCGGCGCGTCAGGTCCGAGCCGCTCAGGCCGGTCGGGAACCCGAGGTAGTTTTCGATCCTGCTCGACTGCCCGGCCTGCCCGCCCGGCGCCTCCCGCTCGACCATGATTGTCTTCAGCCCCTCCGAGGCGCCGTACACGGCCGCGGCCAGGCCCGCCGGGCCGCCGCCCACGATCACCAGGTCGTAGTGCTCGGCGGCGGGCTGACCGGTGATGCCGAGCCGCTCGGCCAGCTCGAGCACGGTGGGGCGCTCGAGCACGGTTCCGTCCTCGAGCAGCGCCACCGGCAGCCGGTCGTCCTCGACGCCGGCCACCTTCAGCAGGGTTCGCGCCTCGGCATCGCGCTCGACGTCGAGCCACCGAGCCGGCACCCGGTTGCGGGCCAGGAAGTCCCGGAGATCATGAGACGCGCGGGAGAAGCGATGCCCGATCAGCCGCACGCCGCCTGACTCGAGCGCGGCGCCGGCCTGCCACGAGGTCAGCAGGTCGTCCACGACGGGAAACAGCTCCTCCTCAGGAGGATCCCAAGGCTTCAGCAGGTAGTAGTCGAGCGAGACCTCGTTGATCGCCTGGATGGCGGCCTCGGTGTCGGCGTAGGCGGTCAGCAGCACCCGCTTTGCGGTGGGGACAATCTCCCGCGCGCGCACAAGGTACTCGGTGCCCGACAGCCCGGGCATCCGCTGGTCAGCCAGGAGCAGGGCCACCTGCTCGCCGCGCCGGACCAGCTCACCCAGCACCTCGAGCGCCTCCTCGCCCGATCCCGCCCGCACGATCCGGTAGTGCTCGCCGAATCCGCGGCGCAAGTCCCGCGCCACCGCGGCCAGCACGACCGGCTCGTCGTCGACGACGAGGACGGCGGGGCGCCGGCGCGGCGGCTCGGTCAACGGTGGCTCTCCCTGGTCTCGGGTGCGAAAAGCGTCACCTAGACTAGTAGTCGCGGCGCGGTCACCTCATCAGGGGTGAGTGGGCCGCCGCCGAGCGGCGAATCATGGCGCTCGCGCTCACCCGGTCCGACCGCGCGAGACGAGGACGTGGTCAACAGGCTGGCGTGGAGTACGGTTGCTTCCATGGAGCGTAACGTGCTCGGTGGCCCCCTGGACGTGTGCGGGACGAACCCGCTGACCGGCTTTTATCGCGATGGCTGTTGCCGGACCGGCCCTGGCGACTTCGGCAGCCACACCATCTGCGCGGTCGTCACCGCGGACTTCCTCGAGTACCAGCAGAGCGTCGGCAACGACCTCAGCACGCCCGTCCCCGAATACCAGTTCCCAGGGCTCCAGCCCGGCGACCGCTGGTGCGTCACGACCCATGCGTGGCTGCGCGCACACGCGGAGGGCGTCGCCGCTTTCGTCGTGCTTTCCGCCACGCACGAGCGCGCGCTCGAGGTCGCGCCGCTGGACCTGCTCAAGGAATACGCGGTCGACGTCCCCGCCGATCCAGGCTCGATCAGCGCGTGAGGGCCGACCTCGAGACCTGCACCTTCGGCGACGACGGAAGCATCCCGAATTCGGGCCTCCCGGTGGTGCTCTACTACGGCGCGCTCGCTGACGGCGCCGGCGCCACCGCCTACGAGGAGCTGTTCGCCGGCCATGGGTGGCTCGGCGCGTGGCGCGACGGGATCTTCCCGTTTCACCACTTCCATTCGACCGCCCACGAGGGGCTGGGGATCGCAGCCGGAGAGGCCCAGGTGATGCTCGGCGGTCCCCAGGGCCGCCGATTTCGGCTGCGCCGCGGCGACGTCGTCGTGCTGCCGGCCGGAACCGGCCACTGCAATTTGGGGTCGAGCGCCGACCTCCTGGTGGTGGGCGCCTACCCGAACGGGATGAAGTGGGACCTACGGCGCGGGGACCCCGTGGAGCACGACGAGGTGCTGGCCAACATCGCTCGCGTTCCGCTCCCCGGCCAGGACCCGGTGCTCGGCGCGAAGGGGGCGCTGCTCGAGCTGTGGAGCGAAGCGCCGTAGCGCCGCGCGGGCCTGACACCGATGAGGATCCGGCCACGACCGAGTCTGCCCCGGGAGATGACTGAGCACAGGAGCTGGCACGATGGGTGAGCCACGTTTGCTGCTCGAAGGCCTCGGCTTTCCCGAGTCCACGCGGTGGCGCGATGGGCACGTCTGGCTGTGCAATTGGGGCGCGGGCGAGGTGCTGGCGGTGAGCACCGCCGGCGAACGCGACGTGATGGCTCGTCTCGCGCCGCGAACGCTCCCGTTCAGTATCGATTGGCTTCCCGACGGCAGGCTGCTCATCGTCGACGGCCCGCAACGCCGGCTGCTGCGCCAGGAGCCGGACGGGACGCTCCAGGAATTTGCTGACCTCACCGGGTTCGGCGCCGGACCGTTCAACGAGCTGGTCGTCGACGCCGCGGGCAACGCGTACGTGGACGGAGGAACCGGCTGCGTTGTGCGCGTGGCAGCGGACGGGCAGGTGCGCCTCCTCGCGGACGGGCTGCAGTGGCCGAACGGCATGGCCCTCCTCGACGATGGGCGTACCCTGGTTGTGGCGGACTCGCACGCCCAGCAGCTCGTCGCGTTCGACGTCGTCGGTGATGGAGCGCTGTCAGACCGTCGCGTCTGGGCGAACCTCGAGCACGCGCCCGACGGCATCTGCGCCGACGCGGACGGTGCCGTATGGGTCGCCAGTGTCCCCGGGCAACATTGCGTGCGCGTGCGGGAAGGCGGCGAAGTGCTGGACACGGTCGCCGTCGATCGAGGTTGTTTTGCCTGCATGCTTGGCGGCGAGGACGGCCGGACGCTGTTCATCGCCGCCGCGCAGTGGCGCGGGATGGAGGCGGCGACGAGCGAGGGCCCAGGCGCGACGGGCCGGCTGCTCGCGGCGCCCGCGCAGCCCGCGCCGCACGCCGGCCGCCCGTAACCTGTCCGCGTTATGCCCGGCCGGAACGAATCGGCCCCCGGCTGGTCGCGTTATCAGGGCACGCTCCGATATCGGAACATCCCGCCGGCGATCGACTGCGCCACCATCAGGTCGTGATGGCAGCGGCCCCCGACGGGCGACCGCCGGGGGCCAGCGCGGAGGTAACTGACGGGCGTCAGTGCGCGCCCAGCATCGAGTCGTGACTCCGATCGTGCTTGCGCGCCGCGCGCGTGCCCAACGCGCCCAGAGCCATGAGCACACCAATCAGCGCAACCACGCCGCCGGCGATGACCGACACCCACCAAACGACGCCGATGATCACCCAGAGTACGAACCAGATGATCGCGCCGATCAGAATGCTCGTGAAGACACCTGTGACACCCAGGGTTTTGCCCATGGTTACACCTCCAGCTTGAATCACGTTACGGTGAATATCTACCCCTCCGGTGAGGCGCGGCAGAGACATCGGTCAGGGGCCGGACGACGTCGGCTGAAGACGTCAGAGCAACGACACGACTCGCGCGTCAAGGTGCCATGTCTGCGTCGCGCAGTCACACCAGCTCCGTGCATCCCACGGCACCGACTTCCACAGCGCAGGTCAAACCCGCTCTGCACGAGCGACGCGACGGCCAGACCCGACATGCCGATCGTCAAGGGGCTGCCGATCGGACGAAGGAAAACCTGTGGTGCCACGCGATCCATCGGATCGCGTCGTACCCGGGGCACTACCGACCAACCGCGGGTTGTGGCATCCGGACCTTCGCGGGATGGGAAACGATCAGCCCGGTTACCGAGTTGGCGGCGTCAGCGGTCGCTCGTAGATTCGGCAGCCGCCGTCAGCCGAGGACGCCGTGTACGTCCTCATGCAGCCCCTCGTCGTTGTCCTCGAGGCGATGCTTTCGGGATGACGGCCGTGCGAGAACTCCGCCTGGGGTGAAGCCGTCACACCTCGGGCGGCATCGCCCCGATCAGGCCGACGCTCCGCGCGGCCGCCTGCATCGCGCCCTCGGGGCCTCGGACGAGGTACCCGGCCGCCAGGGCATCGCCGGCGCCGGTACTGTCGACGACGGCGGTCGCCGGGGCCGGATAGAGACCCTCGGGGAACCTGGCCCCGCGGGCACCGAGCTTGATCACCCAGGTCGCCTCGAAGTCGGGCACCGCGGCTCGTTCGGCCTCGGTGGCAAACACGAGATCGGCACCCAGGGCCTCGAGGCGCGCGGAGAACAGCCGGGCGCCGACGGTCTCGATATCACGCGCCGAGGCCAAGTCCACGGCTACGCGGCGAGCCACCCGTGCCGCCTCGATGGCCGCCTCGGCCATCGGCTCGCGGAGCAGGCAGTAGCCCGAAACGTGCAGGACGTCGCACGAGCGGACCCACGCCGGATCGAGCTCGACGCTGTGGAGCAGCGCGGCCACCCCGCGATCCGAGGCCATTGTCCGCCGGCCTGACGGATCGCCGATCGACACGACCACCCCGCCCCGGCCCTCCGCCACCGGCCCGCAGATCTCCACGCCGTAGCGCCTGAGCCCGGCGGCAGCCAACTCGCTCGAGACGTCGGTTCCGCGCTTGCAGATCAGCCGGCTCCTGGCGCCGAGGGCGCCAGCCCACGCTGCCACGTTGGCGGCCTGTCCGCCGGTGGAGAAGCGGATCGTCGCGGGCGTATCGGCGTCGGGGCGCGAGTGACCCGTCGGGGAGCACGATCACGTCGAGGATCAGATCGCCGATCGTGCACAGCGAGAGCGGTCCGTTCTGCATTCCGACATCATCACGGTCAGCGCGACCCAGGCTCGCGCGGGGGGCCGTTCGGTAGGGTGCGTCGGTGAGTTCGCCACAGCGAGGATTCGTTCTCTCCGAGACAGTCGCCGGCGCGCTCAGTGACGGGGCTCCGGTCGTCGCGCTCGAATCGACGATCATCACGCACGGCCTCCCGCGCCCGGAGAACCTGCAGGCCGCGCTCGAGTTCGAGCGGGCGGTCGCGGACGGCGGCGCGGTGCCCGCCACCATCGCGGTGCTGGACGGAGTCGCTCACGTCGGCCTCGAGCCCGACGCGCTCGAGCGCCTCGCCGGCACCGAGGATGCGCTGAAGCTGAGCGCGAGAGATCTGCCCGTGGCCGTGGCGCAGGGCTCGAGCGGCGGCACCACGGTGGCGGCTACGGCGCTGCTTGCCTCGCGCGCCGGCATCCGCGTGTTCGCCACGGGCGGGATCGGCGGTGTGCATCGCGATGCTGGCAGCACCTTCGACGAATCGGCCGACCTGGGCATCCTCGGGAGCTGCCGGATCACCGTCATCTCTGGCGGCGTCAAGTCCATCCTCGACATCGGCGCCACTCTCGAGCGGCTCGAGAGCCTGAGCGTCACCGTGCTGGTCTTCGGCACCGACCGCTTCCCCGCCTTCTGGCTGACCGACAGTGGCTACTCGGTCGACTTCCCCGTCACCACGACCGACGAGATCGCCCGGGCGATGGCCGCGGCCGACGCGCTCGGCCTTCCCGGGGGCATTCTGGTCGCCAACCCGTTGCCCGAGGCCGCGCAGCTCGACCCCGCCGTGCACGACCGTGTGCTCGCCGCGGGCCTCGAGGCAGCCAGGGCCGCGTCGGTCCGGGGCAAGGAGATCACGCCGTTCCTGCTCGACTACATCCACGAACACACGGGCCGGACAAGCGTGACGGTCAATCTCGAGATCGTCCGCAGCAACTGCCGCCTCGGGGCCGAGATCGCACGCTCGTGGTCCGCCTGGCAAGCTCGGTCCGAGCGCGCTCAACCTGCCGCGGGCTACTAGTTGCCCCGCAGAGCGGGCTGAAGCCGCCCCTCACACGCGCGCACGTCGCGCGTGCAGCGCGGCATAGATCGGCCGGCACGCCTCGGCGACCGCGGCGTAGCGGTCGGGGAGGGTCGTCTCCCGCGGACGCCGCGGCCTAAAGCCGGTGGAGGACCAGACCGCGGCGTACCAATGCGGCGCCCAGACGCCGTCGGACGCGCGCGGGCCGGGCGGCCAGGACAGCATCCGTTTGGTGAACGGGATGCCGAGCCAGTCACACAGCCAGCGCAGGTGCGCCTCGGGGGTACGCAGGAAGTCGCGCGCGTCCAGGACCGGCACCTCGACGTCGCGCTCGTTCCACAGCTCCAGCAGCCACTTCTGCTGGGGCAGTCCGATGTCGTCCGGCTCGCAGCTCTCCCGGGCGCGTACGTAGGAGGCGACCACTTCCACAGGGTCGCGGATGAGCAACACGTTGCGGCAGCGCAGCGTCCAGCTCAGGTCCATGTCGCGGGAGACGTGGTGCGCCATGTGCTTGACGTAGTGGACGCGGCAGCCGGGCGGCAGGGGCCCGAACAGGCCGGCCACCGCCGTGGCGAGGTCCGTGGGCTGGGAGGCGATGACCGCCTCGCGGGCTGGGTGGTCGATTCCGGTGCGCACGAGGTAGGCGCCGTACAGCGGCTCATCCACCACGACGCTGTCGGGCCGGTTCTCGAACGCGCGCATCATCGCCGTGGAGATGTTCCGCGGGCCGGACCACATCGCCACGCGGACGGCATCGTTCATGGCGCGACGCGGCCCGCCACGTCGGCATCCACCAGTTCGCGATACAGCGCCTGAAGGCGCTCCACCATCGGCCCACGGCGACCGTCGCCGATCGTGCGACCGTCCACGGACCGTACGGGCACCACGCCGGCGAAGGTGCCGGTGACGAACGCCTCGTGCGCGGCATAGACGTCGATGAGACTGAACGCTGTCTCGCGCGCCGGAATGCGGTCGGCCGCGCAGATCTCGAGCACGTTGGCGCGCGTGATCCCGGTCAGGCAGTAGCGGCCGTCCGACGTCAGCACCTCGGGCGCCTCGCCGGGGCCGGCCACGATGAAGAAGTGCGTTGAGTTACACGTCGCCACGAAACCATGCGGATCGAGCATCAGCGCCTCGTCGGCGCCGGCGGAGTAGGCCTGGATGCAGGAGATGATGTCATTCAGCTTGGAGTGAGCGTTGAGCTTGGGGTCGAGCGTGTCCGGCGGGGCGCGCCGGACGTGCGTCGTGAACAGGGTGATGCCGTCGGTCAGCGTCGCCGGCAACGGCTCCTTGTGCTCGGCGATGATCACGATGGTGGCGGGTCCGATCGTCAGGCGCGGATCCTGGTAGGGCGTGCGCTTGACCCCGCGGGTGACCATCAGCCTCACGTGCACGCCGTCGGTCATGTCGTTGGCACGCAGCGTCGCGTAGATCGCCTCGGTCAGCTCGCGGCGATTGCGGCCGACGTCGAGCATGATGGCCTTGGCGCCGGCGTACAGACGGTCGAGGTGGCGCTCGAGGAAAGCTGGATGTCCCGCCCGTACCCGCAGCCCTTCCCATACGCCATCCCCGAGAACGAAGCCCGCGTCGAACACCGACACGACGGCCCTCTCACGCGGTACCAGCTCGCCGTTGACCCAGACGAGGATGCGCTCGTTGCGCGCATCGTCCTCGAAGTCGTGCGTGCCATGGGCCACGTCACGAAACCGTATAGGCCCCGCGCCGGATCACCGCCGCAACTACGACGGCCGACGCGCGCCTTGAGTCAGCTGGACGCGGCGGCGTCGAGCCAACGGTTGAGGGCGTGACGACCTGCCTGGGTCAGCTTTCCGTCGGCGGAGATCCAGTCGCGGACGCGGAGCTCCCGGACCATTCCGAGCGCGTCCGTGGGACCTGGGCCCTCGCCTCTGGCGGCCAGCACATCGGCTCCAGGCTCCACGATCCAGCGGCCCGACTCAAGCGCCGCCAGCGCGAGGCCCTGCTCATCGCTCGCTAGATCGAGCGGATGCGGTGCAGCGCCACCCAGGGGATCGACACGGACGTTGGTTTGCTCCGGTCCTGCCACGCGGCGCGCCAACTGGCCGCCAAAACTCTCCGTGAAGGCGCTGAGCCAGCCGCCGGCGCTCTCGACCCATTCTCTTGCCATGGCGCCGTCCACGCCGATGGCGTCAGCGACGTCGTCGGGATCGACGTTCTCGATCGAGCGCTCGATGTACCCGCTGAGCGCCGCGGCGAGCGAACGCAGCGTCTCCTCGAACCTTTCGTCTCCGGCATCGTTTCCGAACATAGGCACATGATGGCACGTGCGCGACGCGGCCGAACGGCCCGAGCAACTCTCGTGCGGCGCACATGGCGGAGCGATCAGCTAGACGCTCTTGCGCGGCTCGAAACCCCGGTCGTTTCGGCGTCGGGTAACTCGGCGAGGGACTCGTCGCGCGGGATCCGTCCGGCGCTCTGCTTCGGGAGGCGTCCCGCGCGACGAGCCTGGTCGGCAAGCAGGTATTCGATCTGGGCGTTGATGCTGCGCAGGTCGTCGCCGGCCCAGCGTCGCAGCGCGTCGAAGAGGCGGGGGTCCAGTCGGAGCAGGAACTTCTTGCTCTCGGGCATCCTCAGCTTGCCCTCACGCGTAGAGACTGCCCGTGTTGATCACCTGAGTGATCGCCGGAGAGCACAACCATCAGGTTTGAGACCATCGCCGCTTTGCACTCGGGGTCCAGCTCGATGAGCGCTGAGTCGGCGAGCTGCGCGACAGCCATCTGCGGGAGGCCGACCAACGAGAAGCCCGCGGTCACGGTCACGGTCACGAGGATCTCAGCACGATCGGCCGCCCGTTGCTGCCCGCGGTCGCCGTCAGCGCGATACCCAGCCCCATTGCCGCGAGCGCCCAGACCATCGTCGGCAACCGGGTAGGACCCACGCGGGTCGTTGCTCGTGCGCTTGGTCCGAGACCGCCAGGCCGGGCTCCAGCGCCTCGCTGTCCACACCTTGATCTGATATCACATCCATATTGTACTACCATCAAATGCATGATATCATTCCGCTATCGGAGTCAGGCTCGAAAAGGCTCGATAGCGCCCATGAGCACCCGACAGTTGATCAGGCAGAGGCCGCGGCGTCTGCATCGGTGCCGAGCGATGGCTCCGCGCCACCAGTGATGGAGAGCAAAAGCAGCGCCTGGCGAATCGTCCTCGCATGATCGGTCAGCCCAGAGATTGCGGTGCTCGACGAGCTAACCCCGCCCCACGATCCGCCGGCCTTGTCACGTAACCTGGAAATAATCCGGGTTACGTGGCACGTCCCCCCACCGCGCGGGCGACAAGCCGAGGCGGCGCGCAAAGACGAACGCATCCTCGAGGCCGCACGCACCGTTGCCGGGCGGTCGCCCTCGATCGCCCGGGCGCGCTGGCGCTCGCCGCGACCGCGAGCAAACGGATATACCCCACACCCACGCAGCCGTTCCCCGACGAGCTGCGGTCTGCCTGCCGGAGGTGAGCGCCGTCGAGCACCACGGTCCGGAGGTTGTGGTCGCCGGCTCCGAGACGTAGTGACCGCGGTCGTGCTGGCCCTGCACCGGGCCGGGATGCACGCCGAGGACGTACCTCAGCCCTCAGCCTGAGCCCGGGCAGCGACGGGCGTTCGGCCTGCTCGTGGCCGGTGAGATCA
This sequence comes from uncultured Solirubrobacterales bacterium, assembly GCA_963719355.1. Taxonomy (GTDB): domain Bacteria; phylum Actinomycetota; class Thermoleophilia; order Solirubrobacterales; family Solirubrobacteraceae; genus Palsa-465. The sequence goes on from CAVRBZ010000006.1 coordinate 65,324, forward strand.
GGATTGCCATCCGGCGTCCGGTCGGGTTGTTCGTAGCCGTCGGCGCGTACGGCCTGGCGCTCCCGCGCTGGTCAGCCTGCTGAAGGCAGAGGAAGCCTCGAAGCTCGTCACGCGACTCAGCGAGTCAGACTTCCTTGGCTGCGGCTTGCCTTCATCGGCGCATGGGGACGTCGAGCTCCTGATCCGACGTGACCACCTCACCGATCGCGGTCGAGTCCCTGTCATGACCGGAATAGGATGCGACGCTCACTCAACACACAAAAGGAGCACGTCGATGGCAACACGAGACGGCAGCGCCGAGTGGCGCGGCGATCTGAAAAGCGGTTCTGGCACCGCGTCGGTCGCGAGCGGCCTCTTCACGGAGGGCAACTATTCGTTCTCGAGCCGGTTCGAGGAGGGCCCCGGCACCAACCCCGAGGAGCTGATCGCCGCCGCTCACGCCGGGTGCTTCTCGATGGCCCTCAGCAACATCCTCGCCGGCGACGGTCACACACCGGAATCGGTTAAGACAACCGCCAAGGTCCATCTGCGCAATGTCGACGGAGACCCGACGATTGCCCAGATCGACCTCATCGCCGAAGGCCGCGTCCCCGGGATCGACCAGGAGCAGTTCTCGGATTACGCCGAACAGGCCAAGGCGGGATGCCCGGTGTCTCGCGCGCTGGCCGGCGTCAGCGAGATCACGCTCGACGCGACGCTCGGCTGATTTCCCCTTGAGGTGCACCTGCCCGCGGCCGGGGCCGGGCACGACACGCTCAGCCTGCGCCAGGCAGGCACCGCGGACGTTCCGCTCCTCGTGCGGCTGCTCGAACTGGGCTTCGGCGAACCTGCCCTTGATGTGGCTGACCGTCTGGCGTCGCCGCGGGACCGGACGCTGGTCATCGAGCTGAGCGGCTCGCCGGTCGGAACCCTGCGCGTGACCCGCGATGGCAACGACGCCGGGATCTACGCGTTCGTCATCGATCCGTCCTGGCAGGGCCGCGGCATCGGGCGCGAGGCGCTGAGGCGCCTGTGTGAACAGTTACTGGACGACGGCGCCGCCCAGATCCGCTTAGAGGTGGCGGTCGAGAATGACCGCGCTACGCCTCTACACCTCGATCGGCTTCGTTCCCGTCTCCACCGAGGACTACTACGCCCTGCCGGCTGCGGCTAATCTCGCCTCCTAGGTGCGCCAGGGCTCTCCAACGAGCACGACTTGGAACCCGTCAGGGTCCGCGAACGTGATCGCACGCTCGCGCCAGTAGGGATTGGCGGGGATGACCGGAGCGGCCCCGAGGCGAGCCGCCACATCGCGCACCGCGTCCGCGTCGCCAAGATACAGGACGAGCAGGGACTCCGGATGCGGCACCGGAGCGCGATGGCCGCCGCCGGTGGTGAGCTCGAGGTGAGCGAGGGTGCCGGGAACCTCGAGGAACACGCCGTCGTAGCCGTTGTGATTTCGGAAGCCGCCTATCTCCCGCAGGCCCAGCCCGTCCCGGTAGAACAGTATGAGCTCGTCCAGCCGGTCGGTATGCCGGGCGACGCGCAGTTGCATCGCTCGAGCGTGCGCAGGCGAACGCTCCGGCGTCTGGAGGCCCAGCGAGAGCCACACCCCATCGCGCAGCGGAACGCCATCGATATCGACCCGCGGATAGCCCGCCTGCGGCGTGAAGACATCCCGCTCGACACGTAGGAACCGAAACCCCAGCCGCTGGTAGAAGCGCAGGACGCGCGCGTCCGCCGCCGCGGTGGCCACGACAAGCATCGAGCGGTTCTCTTCGCGGCAGACGAGGATGGCCCGCTCCATGAGCATCCGGCCAATGCCCGTGCCCTGGCGATCCTCGCGCACCGCGAGGCTCTTCACTTCGACCTCGTCCCTCCGCTCTGCGGTAATGAGTTGCAGATGACCGACGACATTTGGTCCCTCCCGAGCCACCAGCACGCGCCCAAGCTGCCGGTAGCGCCGCACCTGAAGAGGCGAGTCGTCGGCCAGCGCGAAGAGCCCGGCCAGTGACGCGCGCGGCCCGTCGAACCAGTCGATCCTCACCATGGCGGCCACGTTACGTCAGCCGCGCCACCCACGCAGTGACCCCCGGCGATCGTTCCCTGCTCGGCTTCTTCCCATAGGCGCACGACCTTGTCCTCGAGGTTCCGCTCGCCGAACGTGGGTACTGGCTCGTGAGGCGATCGAGATGAGAGGACAGACAGCATGATCGAAGAGCGTGAGCAGCTCGAGGGTGAGGCCGAAGAGCAGGCTCACTCCAAGAGCGAGGATGAGCGGGAGCTCGAAGAGGAGTGGTCGCAGGGCGGGCAGGACGTCGAGGAACAACAGCACGACGAACCCTCAGCGGACGCATAGCTTTCAGTCGGCCACCCGGTCGCCGCGACCACCCGTGGCCGGAGCGCGATCGCCACACGCATGTTTTGGAAACTGCAGTCGATCTGCTCGTCTCGCCGCTGACGCACGAGCGCGCCGCCCGTGTCAGAGATCATCGGCCGTGGCCGGCGCCAGCTCGGACATGGGTGATGGCCCAGTCGTGGATGGACCTCCTGTTCGCGCACTGGACGGTCTCACCGGAGGCACTGCAACGAGCCGTTCCGCCCCCGCTTGAGCTGCAGACGTACGAGGGGCAGGCGTGGATCGGCGTGACGCCGTTCGAGGTTCGCAACCTGCGACTGCGAGCGATGCTTCCGATTCCGTTCCTGTCAAGCTTCCCCGAGATCAACGTCCGCACCTACGTCAGCTTTGGCGGAAAGCCGGGCATCTACTTCCTCAGCCTGGATGCGGGCAGCGCCCTGGCCGTCGCGGCCGCCCGGGCGTTCTACCGCCTGCCCTACTTCCACGCGCGCATGACGATCGAGCGCGAGGCGGACGAACTGCGCTATCGCAGTGAGCGTAAGGCGGGCGAGAGCGCGCCCTCGGCCGCCTTCCGTGGCGAGTACCGTCCGCGCGGCACCGTGTCCCCGCCGGCGGCGGGCACGCTCGAGCACTGGCTGACCGAGCGCTACTGCCTGTACACGTTCGACGATAAGCGACGGGTTCTGAGGGGGGAGATCCACCATCCACCATGGCCGCTCCAGTCAGCCGAGGCTGACATTGCGCTCAACACGATGGGTCACGAGGTCGGCATCGACTTAAGCCGAACGCCGCTGCTGCACTACGCCGCCCGCCAGGATGTTGTCTTCTGGACGCTCGAGCCGGCGACCGGCCACCTAGAGTGACCTCAGGCCGGCAACCTCGAGTGACCTCAGACCGGCAAACCTCAAGCGACCTCACGCCGGCAACCTCGAGTGACCTCACGCCTCTCGACGGCGTCCGGCGGAGCCGTCCGGTAGGAACGCTCCTTCTGCAACCCTGCGACGCCGGCGCATCGGTCGCCGGAGGCGTCAGCGGTAAACCAGTCGGTAGCCGAGCAACCCCGTTACCGTCACGAACCGGTATCCCTCGCGGCGCAGCGCGTGGATCTCGAGTGGCAGCGCGGCGAGGGTCTCGGAGCGGTCGCCGCCACCGTCGTGTTGGATCACGATGGCGCCGTCGTGGGCGTTGCTCACCACGTTGTCGTAGATTTCGGTGGTCCCGGGGGTGGCCCAATCGCGCGGATCGACGTCCCATTGGATAGTCGTGAACCCAAGGGCGCGCGCGGTCCTGAGCAGCCGGGGCGTGACATTGCCGCCCGGCGCGCGGAACAGGCACGGTTTGAACCCGTCAGTGGCGCCGCGGATCGCGGCGGCCGCCCTTGCGATCTCGATGACGGCAGCCGCGCCCCCCGCGGCCACATCGGCGTGGTTCCACGTGTGATCGCCGATCATGTCGCCGTCTCTCAGCATCCGTCGGTCCAGGCCGTGCTGCGCGTATTGGTTGATCTGGTCGCCGATCTGAAAGAACGTCGCGACCACATGCTCGCGCGCGAGGACGTCCACGAACCGAGCGGTGTCGTACCAGGGACCGTCATCGAACGTGAGCGCTATTTCGCGCGCGCGCTTCGGGCCGTGGAATACCCACGTCGGCCCGCTGGCAACGCACCCGACCAGTTGTGGCGCGTGTAACCGGATGAGGGCGGGCTTTGCCGGGAACATCACGAAGCACCCGGTCGGTGACGGCGCCGGCGGAAGACACGCGCGGGCCTGCAAGGCGCTGATCACCTGCCAGCGCAGAGGCGCGTAGGACAGTCCCACGGCCGCGGGCATGAAGCTGGCGGTCAGCTCCCGGTCACTCGAACGGGTCACGGTCGCAGCGACGACCCGCGCCGCGTCAGACCCACCGCTCAGCGGGGCATACAAGAGCCGCGGCGTGCGCGAGCGACGGTTCGGGCCACTGATGCAGATCCGACCGGCGACGCTCTCATTCGTCGTTGGTTGGGTCAGCAGGCACAACGTCCGGCCCTCCTTGGCGAGCGCTCCCGGGGAGAACGGCGTGGCGAGCTCCACCTGCCACACGAGCTGCTGGCCCTGCTGCGTCAGCGACGCCGCATACACCGGCAGCGGTTTCCCTCCCTCGCTGCTTCCGCCCGCCCACGCCGGCGCGAGCGCCGCGGTGCTCCCGACGATCGCCAAGATCGCGACGATCAGCCGCGCCCGCCCCAAGCATCCATTGACCCAGGACATCAGCTCGGCGGAATGACCAAGATCCGCTCGCCGGTGAGGTAGCGGCCCTCATCGGCAGGGGTCGCGGGCGGGGCGCGGTACACGTCGACGTGGCGGCCATTGATCGCCCCGCCGGTATCCTGCGCCACGAACCACCCGCCACCGAGATGACGGTAGGCCGAAATGTACACCCGACTGCCGAGCGGGATCAGCCTCGGGTCGACCGCGAGGCTGCGGTAGTAGTGAAGCGGCAGCGACGGACCGGCGGCGAAGCTGACACCGGGGTACGGAAGCATGCGCACGCCGCGTCCGTTGGACCAGCCGCCGGACGCGAGTGGGAACGTTACGGCGCCACTCGTGTTGCGCCACCCGCCGCGCAGCCACGCCGGCGGACCGGCGGTCCACTTGCCGAGGCACACCGGAACGGTGGGACGGCCGGCCGCGTCGACCCAGCCGGTCGTGCCGAGCTGCGCGATGTGGGCGGGACGGCCCCGGCGGTCAACGCCATCGCCCTCCATCGCGAGGCCTCGCGCCGAGTACAGCCAATCCACCGCGTGTGTGCCGCCCAGCCCGGGAGCCGACACGCGCCGCCCGGCGAACCAGCGCTCCGGAGCCGGGTAGTACTCGGTGATGACAACCCCGGTCAACCATTGGCGATGGCGGATCGGACGCTCGGGGACGGACGGCGGGCCAACGCGGCAGCGCGACGCGTGGCCGGTCGCCCCACGGCTGACGGGACCCCGTGGGTAGGCCACACGTGCCGTCATGACCGTGGGATAGCCGTGCCGCTCGGCCGTCACCCGGGCGCCGAAAAAGCCGGGCACCGCACCCACTAAGAGGGCGGCACCGGAGACCGCCGTCAGAACCGCTGCGACCGCGTGACCCATCTTGGCCAATCTAGACGACGACCACACCGCGCGCGTTCGGCCGGACCGGACGCCTTGTGCGCGGCGCGCACGATCACGACCCGAGATGCCCTCGCGGGTGAGAACGTGGCGTCGCCTCCGCTTAGCGCCTAACCGTCACCACCAGCCGTCCCGGAAAGGGATCGTCCCGAGGCTGTAATTAAGCCAGCTGCCGATCGGCGGCTGCTCCTCGGGCCCGGCGCGGCCGTAGTCGCATACGCCGTGGGGGAAAGCGGACTCGAGCTCGTCCTTCTCGGCTGGCGTGAACGTGACCGGGTACTGGCTCCAGTCGATCGGCCGGAGCGCGCACTTGAGCACGTACAGGTCTTCCGGCTGACCGGCGACAATCCGGGTGTTGGCGTAGATCGGATACACGGTCTCGCACGGGCCGCTGGTTCCGGTCGCCGTCAGTCCGCCGGGCTGGAGCGTCGGCGAGGTCTGGCTGGTGTTGAGGAAGCAACCGTCGGTCAGCCCGCCGGGCTTGTCGCCGGCGATCTTAGCCTTCAGCGCTCGCCACGACCGGTCGGCCTGGATGTTGTCCAGCCACCGGTTCATTGCCGATAGCTCGTACGCATTCACGTTGTCGACCTCGGCCGTCACGAACGCGTTCTCGATGATCACCTGGTTGGCGGCGTCGCCGGCCTTCTGCATGCGCGCGCGCATCACGAACGACCACTCCGATGTGTGAATGTTCGCGCCCGGGATCGCGTCGAGATCATCGCGCTGGTCGATGACGGGCGTGGTCTGGAGCCCCTGCGAACCGCTGTTGTCCAGATCGTCGGCGTACACCGCGTGCAGCGCGACCGGACTAGCCAGAGTGCGCTGCGCAGACGGGTTGCCCAGGTAGTCGAACCCGCCTATGCTGGCATTCAGATCGGCGAACTGGGCGGGTGTGATCGCGCCCGAGTCGAGCGCCGCGAGCCCGTACTGAACCCCCACGCTGTCCAGGGGACTGGGCGCGAACCCGGTGCTCGGGTCTACGCCGAGCTGGTTGACGAGCTGCTGGCGCGCGTCGCACTTCACTCCGTTCGGATTGGTGGTCGCGTTCCAGATCGTGTTCGGGTCGCCGGGAACGGTGGCCGGAATGGCGGGGTTGCAGCTGGCCGTGGCCTGGATGCGGTTGGCGAACGAGCTATCCCAGGACGGGCAGGTCGAGTAGAACCCGAACCCGGAGATCGCGGTCTCCTGCGTCAACGTGTATCCCGTGTGGACGGCGAAGTAGTTGTCCAGCAGGCGGCAGTCGGTAACCACGTTGAGCGTGGCCCCGACCGGGTCCGGGAACGATATGGACGGGATGATCCCGTTCAGGATCCCGGGATAGGCGTCGGCGATGCCGTACTGCTGGATCGCGCCGCCCGAGCCGCCCCAGCCGATCGTGTGCGCCACCGGCCCGTACTCGTCGATGAAGTGCTCCTTGGTCATCATCGCCGCCTCGGCGGAGATCGGGATGCTGCAGTTGTTGTCCAGGACGTTCAGCGTGTTCGACGCCACGGCGTAGCCCTGGCTGAGGAACAGGTCTTCACCCCCGGGTCCCGACGCCGCACCGAGGACCCCGCCCGTACTCGTCCCCTGGTGGTAGCCGGAGTTGCAGCCGCCGCCGAAGGTGTACACCAGGCGCCCGTTCCAGCTTCCCTCGGGCGTGTACGGGCTCGGGTTGCGGCCGTCGTAGAGCGCGGCGATCTGGTAGACGCCGCGGTCGATCGTCCCCTGCTCCAGGCGCACGATATACGGCACCGATCGGCCGTCGACGGTCGTCGTGGCGAGATCCGACGGATACGGCGGCGACGGCGGTCCGGCCGAGGGCCATGGCTTGTACGCGCCCGTCGTCGACATGTACCGATATGACACCTGGGTCGGCGCCGAGCATTCCGGTTGCTTGGCCGGCGCCAGGCCGAAGGCCGTGGTCTCGCAGTAGAACGGCTTCTGCTGCGGGCCCGAGAAGACTGGACCAGTGATCGGATGGTTCACCACGACCAGGCGTGCCCCGGCTCGCTGGTCGAATCGACGGCCCAGCTCGGCGCGGACCACGTTGCGCCCCTCCCTGAGACCGGAGACGAGGCCGAGCAGCGTCCCGTCGGGCTGGGTGGCGAAGTCAGACGTTACGCCGACGCCGTTGAGCGTGATCCGTACCCGGCTCGCCGCCACTCTGGAGTCAGTGGATACGCGCAGGAGCACCTGACCACCGCTCACGAGATCCGGATGCGGGTTCGACACCGAGACAATCGAAAGGCCGCCACGGTCAAAGCGATCCCGCGGCGCCGACCAGCCGGGCGCGGCAAGCCACAGAGCCGCGAGCAGCACGGCTGCTCCCAGGGGCAACGCCAGACCAAATGCGAAACGATGCCTCGCGATCATCGGACCCCTCTCCTCGGTGCGGGTAACGGCGCCTCCCGGCTGCGGCAAGAGCATATAACTCCCGGCGTCGGAGGTGCGTGGCGGCAGAGGCCAGATGCCGGTGCGGGGGTCGAAGGCGAAGCTGACCGACTGTCAGCCACGGAAGGACGCCGAGACCGTCACGGCCGTCCCTGCGCGGGAGCTGACGGCCCGCCTCGGCGTTCACCGCTACCCGCGGGCGGATGCTCGGGGCCGAAGAACGTCCGATGCCACGTCGGCTGCGGCCTGCTGGCCGCTGCGCAACGATTTTGTGGACCTCGACCCGGTGTGATTTAGATGAAGTCGTTCCCGGTCAGCACGTATACGAACGGAACGAACGGAACCAGGACCGCGATCGCCCACGTGAGTTTCGCGATCAAGCCGAGATCGGTGCGCATCGCAAGGTTAATCCAAATCAACACCATGGCAACGGGATGCAGGATGCACAGCAGGAGCTCCAGAACCTTCTTCATGCCAGCCTCACAAATGCCTCGTACGCCGACAGGTCATGCCGCAACGTTACCCCGTTTGGGAACGGCGAACCGCGTAGCCGGCAGAGGCCGGGTTAGCCAGAACCAGTTGGAGAAGCGCACCGAACCGGCCCGCTGGGCGCCGAGCCTGGGTGCTGATCGCCGGATGTGGCCGGGCGATCAGTAGGGGGTCGCCCAGCTTACCCAGCTGAGGCTGAGGCCCCGCCCGCGCTTGACGACGGCGCCGCTCCGGCCGACGACTGAGAGCTCGCCTGCTCGCCGGCAGCCGTGTCTGCCGAGACGCCTTCGGGCGTGGCCCCGCCGTGGGCCGACTCGGTGGCCGACGTGCTGGCGCCTGTTTGAGCCGCCGGCGCCGGCGTGGCGCTCGCGGCTGGCGCGGAGCTTCCGGGGGGCGTGACGCTCGCGGCTGGCGCGGAGCTTCCGGAGGGCGTCGCGGAGGCGTCAGACGTCGCGGTCGTCGCGGCCGAGGCGCTGCCGGCCGCCGGAGTCGTCGCGGTCGCGCTCGGCGACCCGGCGCTCGTGGTGCTGGCGGCCGCCGAAGCCGGAGCCGCGGTGGTGCTCGTAGACGCCGGGGCGCCAATGGCGCCGGCCGTGGTCGCGGGCGATGCGGGCGTGCTGGTCGTCCCTGTCGGGGCGCTATGCGACGCACCGACTGGCGCTGTCGTGCCGGAGTTCGGGGCCGCCGCGGCGCTCTGACCGCCGTCGCTCATGGCCGCCTGAGGTGATTGCGACGTGCCGCCCGAACCGGGCGCCGCAGGGCTGGCGATCGACCGAGAGCCGGTCGCCGGCGCGGAGCTGGCGGCTGGGAGGGAGCTCGCGGGCGGGGCGGAGCTGACCGCCGACGCGGAGCTCGCCGGTCGGGCGGAGCTGATCGCCGATGCGGAGCTCGTGGGCGGGGCGGAGCTGACCGCCGACGCGGAGCTCGTCGCCGGCGCGGAGTTCGCGGGCGGGACGGAGCTGATCGCCGACGCAGAGCTCGCAGCCGGCGCAGAGCCGGCAGCCGGCGCGGGGCCGCCGCGCGCGACCGCCACGCCACCGGTCGCGATCCCCGACGCGGAACCGCTCGACCTAACCCTCGAGCGGTGAGGCTGCGCCGTCCGGCGCGCGGCCGAGATCTGAGTCGACCTCTTCACGCTCGACGTTTTCGCGCTCGACACCGCCCGCGTTGTGTGGACCACGTCGACAGCAGCGTGCGCGGTAGCCACGCTCGTGCCCCAGACGCGGCCGCTGGAATGCTGGTGCAGCAGACCGTTGATCACCGACAGCATGCGTGAACCCGAGCCCATCGGCCCCGGTGGATAGAAGCCGATCTCGAGGTGCGGGCCGGTCGAGATCCCGACGATGCCGTAGCCGACCTCGCTGATTTGCTGGCCGGCTTTGACCTGCTGACCGACGTGAACGAGGTTAGGTCCGCTGTGTCCGTAGTAGATCTCGAGTCCGTTGAGGGGGCCAGAGGTGATCTTGAGAACCGGGGCGTTCGGCCCGAACCCGGAGATCCCCGAGCCAACGATCACGCCGTCGCCCATCGCGTAGAGCGGGGTCCCCCCGGGCGCTCCGTAGTCGACCCCCTGGTCGACGTAGGGGTTGGTGATGTACTCGCGTGGCAGTGGCAGCGCCACGCCATCGGTGAGCACATACGTGGACGTCTGCGGGATGGCGTTCGTGGGCGCGACAACGGTGACACTCGGCGCACCGCTCGACTGCTGCGAGCCGGTGCCAGAGACGCCGGCGCCGGCGGGAGCGCCGCCGGCACTCGGGGGAGCGCCGCCGGCGTCCGCGGGAGCGCCGCCGACAGTCGCGGGCGCGCCGCCGACAGTCGCGGGAGCGCCGCCGGCGTCCCCGGGAGCGCCGCCGGCAGTCGCGGGAGCGCCACCGGCGCCTGACGGCGCGTTACTGCTCGTGGAGCCGCTCTCGCCGCCCGTCGCCGTCGCCTGCGAGGCGCCGCGGTCGCGAGAGTTGTCACCGGGCGAGGTCGTGACCGGACGCGCTGCGGCTTCGCTCGACGCGGCGCGGCCGCTTGCCGGGGCGCTCAGTGACGTCGACGCGCCGACATCGCCAGAGCGGGCGACGAATCTCGGTGTGGCGGCCGATGCGCGTGCGGTTTCGTTCTCGGCGATGAAGTAGCGCCGGCTCGACTGCCCGCTCGAGGCGCCTGCCTCGCGGGGCGCGGGATGGGCATCGCTCGACGTCGAGCCGCTGCCTCCGCCCAGGATCAGAACCGGCGCGTTGAACATGGTCGCCCAAGTGCGGACGTCGAGCGCGCCGGTTGCTGCCAAAGCGTGCTGACGCTGGAAGTTCGCCACCGCGCCGCGGGTCAGCGGACCATAGATGCCGTCGACTGCCAGGTGTGTGAACGGCAGGACATCGTTCAGCCGCCGCTGCGCCGCCGCGACGAGGGGGCCGCGGCTACCCAGCTCGAGCACCACGCGCGAGCTGGTCGTCGCCGACAGGCCGTCGCCACCATCCGTGGTGGTGGCCGCGCCCGATCCGGAGCTCGAATCAGCGCTGGCAACACCCTGCGGCAGCACCGGTCCGGCGGCCAGCGCGGCGCTGAGGGCGAGTGAGAGCCTCTTGCGGCGGCGACGCGCCTTGCGGCCGAGCTCGCTCAGCCGGCGGCGTTGACGCGAGCGGGCAAGCGAGCGTTGCCAAAGCTCGACGGACGCCAGGTCTCGAGAAGGCGTAGCGCCGTCCAAGGTCGCCTCAAACCGCGCGGTAGACAAGTGGTGCTCCTTTCGGTCTTCGCCTCCGGGGTTAGCTGACGGGCTCGCGTGACCGACTCACGCTACGCCGCGCTCCGGCGGCGATTCGCCCCAGCGGCCTAGGCCGCAACGGGTCCCCCGGTCCTCGCCCACCGCTGGACGAGGATTCGGCGTCTGAAAAATCTCGTGCAGGATAACGATCGGGGCGGCGGAAAGTTGCGCGCCATCGCGGAACAGTCCCGGACCTCGGTGATCCCGAACTTCGACATCGCTGCGCTCGCTCCTCCGTGCGCAGCACGCCGACCATCAGACGCCACCGTGCGTGTGGCCGGCGAGAATCGGACGAGCAATCCTAAAGGCGGCACCGCGGTTCGCGTAGTCGACGCCAGCCTCTCGCATCGGGCTCGAAGTAATATCGCTGGTGAAACGCGACGTTGGTAGCCGCTTTCGGGCCATCATCAGACGAAGCCCGAAGACGACGCTCGGCGGGACCGGATGACAGCCGATCTGAGTCGCGTCCTTATCAAGCTTTACACGAGAGGCTAGACCTTGCCTGACTTTGTCCAGACTGCCGTAAAAGAGATCGACGACCAGCTTCGCGCCTTGAAGGACGAGGTTGCGCGCCTTGAGGCAGCGCGCGCCGCCCTAACCGGTGGCACGCGCCGCCCCGGACGACCCTCGGCCAATGCAAATGGCCCGACAACAGTGCGCCGCGGTTCGCGCAGGAACGGCCGTGCGGCCGCCGCGCAGTCTCGCCGTGGCGGTAACACACGAGCCAACCAAGCGCTCGAGCTGGTTCGCGGGAAGCCCGGAATCACGATCTCCGAAATCGCCAACGCGATGAACATCCAAGCCAACTACCTCTACCGAGTCCTGCCGCGACTGGCGTCAGACGGTCAGGTAAAGCGGGACGGCCAAGGTTGGCATCCCGCATCACCGTCGACGTCGCCGCGTGCGAACACGCCCCGCAGCATGACCGCACGCAGGCAGACGCGAGCCGCCAAGTCCGAATCGACATCGGTGAGCAACGGCCGCACGGCTCGCGGAGCGACCACGGCATCCGTTCTCGCAGCTCTCGCGGGCGGCGAAGCGATGACCGCCGGCCAGGTCGCCACCAAGGCGCGACTGGCCCGTCCGACCGTCTCGACCACACTGTCCAAGCTGACCAAGAGCGGCACAGTGGAGAAGGCGGAGCGCGGTTACCGGCTCATCTCCGCCGCTTAGACACCTGATGCCGATCACCGTGCTGCCGCTGACGTGGGCGGTGGGTGCCTGCAGGCACGAGTGGGCGTCGCCCATCCCGCATTGGGCGAACGTGTTGTAGGCGTTGACGCATTCGGCGCCGACGTCCGCCGACTGCACCGCCGAGCCGACCGCCGTATCGAGCTTGGCCGCCTCGTCGTTGAGGAAGCGCTGGTCGCCCGGCGACAGGCACAGGTGATTTGCTCGCGATCGACGCACGGCACCGGCTCAGGTCGATGTGGCTGCCGGGGTCGTAGTTCCCGAGCCCTTCGCAGCAGTATTCGACCGGTTCGCGCCCGAATCGTCAAGAGCCGCGGAGCTCAACTCGGGTCGGGAGGGGCCATCCCCGAGGGCCAAAGGACCTAGCGCAAGCGGTGGCGTGGCGGACGTCGCGCCATAGACGCTCCGGACGCTCGACGGCAGCGCGAACATCATCCCCAATGTTGTCCTGGTGAGCAGCCCGGCTTTCAGCCACCACGCGCCGGCCCGGCGGCGACCCGGCACACGGATGGCGCTGCGAGGCTCCCCAAAGTGTCACCCCCCGTCCATCTCCGAGTTGTGGCGCCCATCGCCTCACAGCGCCCGCAAGATCAACGTACGGCAGCCCGTGCCTTTTGCGTGACCCACGCGGGCTCCGGTTCGTGCTGTTCCGCGAGCCACGTCCCGGTCCGTCTTCCGTCGTTTCAAAGCCCATCCGCCACGGCAGTCAACCCCAGCAGCGACCGATATATCCCGTTACCGTCGAGTGTCGCGCGTCCGCGATGCACGTCACCGGCCTTCAGGTGACTGTGCATGTTCTCTCCTCAGAGTGTGCGGCCGGGAGCATCTTCCGCACGGCAGCTCGCGGACCTGGCCGGTTCTGGTCCAGACAACGGGCGTGGGCGTTCGTTTCAGGTCCCCGGTGCCAATGTAGAATTCTGCGCGACCCACCGTGTCCGAGGGTGCATCGATGGCGTTCGGGATCGCGCTTGTGCGGCGATGACCCCGCTCGGCCGGATCCTAACTGGAGGCGCAACCATCGTGTCATCCGATCGCGTTGACGAACTGATCGCACCAGGCTCGGGGCAGAGCCACACGGCCGTGTCCGTCACGGTAGATCAAGATGATCTTCTCGGTCTGCAGGGGCTAGCCGCCGCCGCTGGCATCGGTGAAGGCACTCGAAGCTTCGCCGAGCTATTGACGTCCACGTTGCACCGCGGGCTCATCGAAAGCTATAAGAGCGCCGGGTTGCCGTGGCCTCCCAATCAGGCCGCCTCCCAGGCCGGGGAAGGCGTCGCTGCTCGCGCCGAGGTCCGCGCCGCCGAGGCCCCTCCTCGTACGCTGGGCGCGCCGACTCGGGTCCGCGTCGCGCTCGGCGCTGCCGCGGTGGCGACGACTGTCGTGATCGTCGGCAGCTACGCGGGCGGTTGGTCTTGGACAGGATTGAGGCAAAACGGGCAAGTTTGGGATTGGATGGAGCTGCTCCTCCTTCCGGTCGCCTTGGGGACCTTTCCGCTGTGGCTGCGCTTCGCAGGGGAGATGAGTTCAGCGCGCCGCAAGGCTCTCGGGGGTGCCGTACTTGCCTTTGTCGGCTTCGTGCTCGCCGGATACCTCATTCCGCTTATCTGGACAGGCTTTCGGGGTCGCACGCTCTGGGACTGGCTCACCCTGATCGTTCTGCCGGTCACGATCACCACCGCAACCGTGTGGCCAAAGACAGGCCGGACTTTCCGCCCCTTCTATGCGGTGACCGCGGCGGTCCTGTTCGTCATGTGGATCGTGACCGTGATCGGCGGATACGCGGGCGACTGGACGTGGACCGGCTATCCCAACAACACCCTATGGGATTGGGTGAAATTACTGCTAGGGCCCATTGCGATCATGACCTTTGTCGTGCCCGAGCTCATCAGAATCGTCTCGGGTGACGTTCAGGATGACGGTGACGGGCAAGAGCCCGGAAATGCCGCCCGAGGGCAGTGAGCGTTCGCCCCATTGTCAAGGATGGTCGCCCTCCGGGATGGCCCGCCTCGTGGCCGGGTTCCGCGTGCAGTCGCGACGTCGGCTTCGCCGGCGTGAACGCGATCTGCTCGTCGCCGGTCAGCAGCCGCAGGCCGAAGTCGTCGACGTACACCGTGCCCCTGACGTTTGACCCGCGCCTGCCCTGCGGCGTGAACGTGACCGTGATCCGCCCCGATTGCCCCCGCGCCAGCGTCAGCGGCGTGTAATCAGGAGCGTTCGCGTCGACGGACTACCGCGCCGGTGCCGGTGCCGGCGCTGCGCCGACGATCGATGGCGATCAGGCGCGCCTGTCCGGCCGGACGGGCGAAGCGGTTCTGCGCGTGGCTCAGGAGGCGCTGACCAACGTGCGCAAGCACGCTCCCGGCGCCGAGGTGTCGGTGGTGGTTCATGCTGGCGGCACCCCGCATGATGAGGTGGTGCTGGTCGTTGACGATCGGCCAGCCGCCGCCGAGGCGGCCTCTGCCGGCGTCGCCTGGGCGAAGGGGCTGGCCACCAGCGGCGGCGGCTACGGCCTGAAGGGGATGCGCGAGCGCGCGGAGTTGCTCGGCGGCACACTGCGCGCCGGCCGGGTCGATCGAGGATGGCGGGTCGAGCTGCGACTGCCGGCGCCCCCGAGGCGCCGTAAGCGGCTGATCGAGGGGACAGCCGGTGAACGAACCGGTCCGGGTGATCGTCGTCGACGACCAGGCGCTGGTGCGAGAAGGCCTCATGACCTTGCTCGATGCGGCGCCTGACATCAAGCCGGTGGCCGCGGCGGCCGACGGTGAGGAGGCGGTGGCACTCTGCGCCCGCCACCGCCCCGACGTCGTATTGATGGACCTGCGCATGCCGAGGCTCGATGGTGTCGAGGCAACGCGTCGGATCCGGTCGGCGCAACCGGACACCGAGGTGGTCGTCCTGACGACGCACGCCGACGAAGCGTCGATCCTCGACGCGCTGCAGGCAGGAGCCCGGGGCTATTTGACCAAGGACGCCGGGATTGCGGAGATAGCGCGTGCCGTCCACGCGGCCGCCGATCACCAGGCCCTGCTGGACCCGGTTGTCCCGAGCCGCCTCCTCGCCGCGGTAAGCGTCGGACCGCGGCCCGCCCCGCCGCCCCCGAGCCTGCCCGACCAACTCACCCCGCGCGAGGCCGAGGTCCTCTCGCTGATCGCTCACGGCCTGTCAAACGCGGAAATCGCAGCCGCCATGGTGGTCAGCGAAGCGACCGTCAAAACGCACATCAACCACGTGTTCGCCAAGATCGGTGCCCGCGACCGCGCTCAAGCCGTGCATTACGCCTACACGCACGGGCTCGCCGGCTGATCGCGCCTCGCGGTTTTCGGTACGCGGGACAAGCGCCTGGCGAGGGTTGCCGCTGGTGCGGCAACCCTCGGCCATGGCTACGCCGAAAGCAGGCGCTGGAAGAACGACCGGTAGCGCTGCAACGCTACCCGCAGGTCCTCGGTGGAGATGTCCTCTCCGCGGTCCCACTGCGCCTCGAGCCGCTCGCGCTCTTGGGCAAAGCCCTCGGCGAGCTGCTGCATGAGGTTCGCCACCAGCCCGTCGGCCTCCTCAACCGCCCCCCGCGGCTCGTCGACAAAGCGGGTCTGCACCTCCTCCCAGCGCCGCTGGAAGCTGGAGCTGGCTTCGGCCGACAGGAGCGGCGCGGAGTCGCCGGCGGAGACCGTGGTGGTCCCCTCCGCCGCCCCCGCGCCGGCCGTGCCCGCCCCCGCCGCCCCCGTGCCGGCCGTGCCCGCCCCCGCCGCCCCCGCGCCGGCCGTGCCCGCCCCCGCCGCCCCCGCGCCGGCCGAGCCCGCCCCCGCCGCCCCCGCGCCGGCCGAGCCCGCCCCCGCCGCCCCCGCGCCGGCCGTGCCCGCCCCCGCGCTGCCGGCCGGCGCAATGGCCTGTTTCGGCGAGACCGCGTTGTCCTGGACCGCGGTCGCCCCATGCTCCGGCTCGACGGCGGATGGTGTCGGGGTGCCGGCCCGATCCGGATGGGCCGTCGCGCCGACGGCACTCTCGTCCTCCCGCGCGGCCGTCGCCGCGTCGACGTTCGGCGGCGCTACCGCGCCGAGAGTCTCCCCCTCGTCGCCGCGGGTCTCGATCACGGCCTGTTCCCCGGACTGAGTGCTGCCAGCGGGCTCGTTCTGGCTCCCTCGGTCCTGGTCGTAGACGGACCGTCTCGTAGGGCCGCCGCGTGCCGAGTCGTCGGCGGCACTACGCTCTTCTGCCGGCTCGTTCGGTTGGGCCAGGTCCCGCGTGCTCAGGGTCTCTTCGCTGCGCTCCATTGTTCATCCCCTCCGAATCGTCTCGTCCGGAACAGTGCTCTGCTCGGCCCGTTGGCTGGGCCGCTCGCGTTCGCCCGCGCTTCGCGGCTCGTCCGTCCGCTCGTCCTCACCGGGCGTCAACAGGTCTTCGAACAGCGCCCGGAAGTGGACCATCGATTGACGCAGCTGTTCGGTGCCGGCCCGTCCGTTGCTCGCCTCTAACGAGATCTGGTGTGCCACCCTGTAGTTCTCGACCACGCCGGGGTGTTCGACCGAGATGTCGGCCGTCCGCTGCTCGAAGTCGTCCGCTACCGGATATCCGCGCTCGTGCATAACCTCCTGAACCAGCGCGTGCGCCTCGCCCACGGCCGCTACCGGCTCGTCGACGAAGTGCCGCTGGGTTGCACCCCAGCGCTGGGTGTAGCGCTCGCGCGAGGCTGGAACGAGCGGCCGGATCTCGAACTTCTCCAGCCGCCGGCGACGATCCGCGAGCTCCTTCTCGGCCGAACGGTGATCGCCGTGCTGGGCCACCGCCCGCTGGTATTCGGGTCCGAAGTCCTGCTTTAGTTGTCGCGATCGCTGCTGGCGGGCCAGCAACAGCCCGATGATCACAAGCAGCACGACGACCACACCCACAAGCACCCACGTCATGGGGTCCCCTCTCCTTCCAGTCTCTCGCTCACGCGAGGTTGACGATTTCTGCGACGTATGTATCCGAATCCTCGTCGCGCCGACCGAAATGAGGTACGGACGGGTACGTATGCGCGCGGACGTCACCGGGTCCACGCTCGAACCAGAGGGCCCCAGCCATCACCGCCGTCAGCTCCTCCCGAGCCCCGCAGCTCACGGCGTGACGGAGGACAGCATCGGTGCCCCGGCGACGGATGTCCTGCCTCCGCTGATTCGCGAGGGCGAGGTCGGTCACCCCTCCGGTTCCCAGGAAGCCTCCACGATATAGCCGTCAGGATCCCGGCATTTGACGCTCACATAAGTCGGCTCATCCCACTCCTCGACCAGTTCGACGCCGTTGTCAACAAACCGATCGCGAAGTGCAAGAACGGCCTCCCGACTCGGGAGCCCAACACCGAAATGCATCCAAGGCGGCCGAGCCACCGGCTCTGAGCTGGCACCCAGAGCAAGAGCGAAGCCCGCGGCGTTGTAGAGCATCAGGACGCCATCGTCATAGGACTTGGCCGGTCGTGCGCCGAATCCAAAGTAGGTCTCGTAGAAGCGACGCGAGCGTGCTTGATCACTTACGGGGATGGCCAGGTGGTCCATCGGCGGCACGCTACGGCTGGCATGCCGCGCTTGCAAGATGGATCGGAATCGGAACGGCACATGACAAACGGTGAGCTCGCGCGGATCGCGTAGGCTGGCGGGATGGAGGACCTGCTCGAGGCACTTGCGCGCTATGACGCGCCCACGCTCGCCAACGCGATCGAGACGTTCGACCTGCAGCCGCGCGACGTCGGCTTTGCCGACAGCCGGATCCGGTGCATGTTCCCCGAGCTCGGCCGGATGGTCGGATTTGCCGCCACCGCGACGATCGTCGCCCGCGGCGCGCCGGGACCCGATTGGCGGGGCGCCGGCAACGAAGCCCTCTACGCGCACGTGCGCACGATCCGCGCGCCGCGCGTGGTGATCGTCAAGGACCTCGATGACCCGCCCGCACACGGCTCGCTGTGGGGCGAGGTGCATGCGACGATCTTCGCCGCGCTCGGCTGCGTCGGCTGCGTGACCGACGGTGCCGTTCGAGACCTAGATGAGGCGCGGGCGATGAAATTTCATTTCTTCGCCGCGGGGCCGTCGGTCTCGCACGCGTACGTGCGAGTCGAGACCGTTGGCGACCCGGTCGACATTGGTGGCCTGCCCGTCGCGCCCGGTGACCTCTTGCATGCCGACCAGCACGGCGTGCTGAAGATTCCCCCCGAGATCGCAGCGGAACTGCCGGCGGCGGCCGATCAAGTGATCGAGTCTGAGCAGGCTTTGCTGCGCTGGGTGCGCTCGGAGGACTTCGATCCCGATCGGCTCGCCGAGATGCGCGCCCGCCACTGACCGCCCCCGGCCATGGCGATGCCGATCGACATCTCACCGATCGGAGGCGTGCGGTCGACCCTTCGCGACCGTCAAGCCGCGCCCCGTCAAGCCTTCGCGAGCGCGCCGGAGGCGACCCTCGAGATCGACCCTGTATCGCTTCTTTGAGAGCAGCCCCGACATCGGCGAGATGATGGGCGAGGCCGGTGTCACGGAGCAGCCGACGCCCGCGTTCTGGCGCGAACTGCACACGCCGGACAAGTTTTAGATTGAGGGTGCGCCGCCTATTTGACCGCGGGAACAAGAGTTGAAGCCCTACGTCGGTCGTTGATCCTTTCCGGCGGCACGAGCTTCTCGGCCAGCAGGCGAGGTAGCTCGTCACGGTTTCCACGGGCGAGGTGTACGACCTCAGCGTCCGCCTGTGCCTTGAGGGCGTCGGTGAACGGGTAGCGAAAAACGTGCACGGTGGCGACGACGAGTGTGTCCCGCTCGAGGAGATCGGCCACGGCGTCCCAGAACGCGATCGACGCGGGCTCCATCGTCCCGAGTTCTTCGATGAGGATCGCGGCCGCCGGAATCCGAAACGTTGGAAGCGCGAGCAGCTCGAACTCACCGACGTCGACCTCCATACCTTCCCACGCTGGGAGGTCCTTGAAGCTTTTCGTGAGCATGGATCATCCTCGCTGCTCGAGCTTGCGCAGATCGCGCAGGACGAGCTGGAAACCCTCACGGTAGCCGCGCAGGTAGGCCGGCGTGTCCTCGTCCAATGCACGACGTGACCGCAGCATGTCGAGGCAGTAACGGCGAAGGTCGTCGATCGTGAGCCCGATCCGAGCTGCCCGCGCCTGCGCCCGCCACAGCGCCGCCAGACGCCCGCTGATCAGAGGTTCCTGCCCGCCTCGCTCGTCAAGCTCCGCCAGCCGGGCCCTGATCAGTGGGATAGCGTCCATCGCCAGTCGCGAGCTCGCCACATCAGGATTGTGCCGCTCGGGCCGCTGCGCTCGCGCCGGCGCAGCATGGCTCGCGAGATCCCTCGTAGAAGCGTGCGCGTCGGCGTCGATGTACAACGCCGCGAGCTGGTACGGTTATATAGTACCGTTTGGTACTAATCTATGGAGCCATACATTCGACAGGGGACGCCGTTCCCGTTCGAGGGCCCCGTGCCTGTGGAATTGCTAATCGACCGCGAAGAGGAGCTGGCGGTACTCGGTAGACGCGCCGGTGACCGGGTCAACGTCAGGATGGTGGCGCCGCGTCGATACGGCAAGACCAGCGTGCTACTCGCGCACGCACGGCAGCTGCAGGACAGCGGATGGCGAACCGCTCACGTGGATTTCTCGCGTGTGACGGATTTGACCGACGCCGCTCGCCGGCTCGCCGCCGGATATGGGCAGCTGGATGCCCGGTGGCTTCGCTCGCATCTCGCGGGCCTGCTCGCCAAGCTCGGAATCACGCTATCAGCGACGGGGCCGACAGTGAGCATCGCACTCCGCCCCGCGGTCGCCGACGCCACCGCCGCTGAGACGGTCCTGTATCGACTGCTCGACCTACCGCTCGAGCTGTGGCGCCGCGACCAGACCCCGACACTGGTCGTCTTCGACGAGTTCCAAGACCTTCTCGTCGCGCGGCAAGATCTCGATGGTTTGCTGCGCTCGCGGATCCAGTATCACGGCGACGCCGCGGCCTACGTCTACGCGGGTTCGGAGCCATCGATGATGCGCGCGCTCTTCGAGTCGCGCGAGCGCCCGTTCTTCGCGCACGCCGATGCAATGACACTCGACCCGCTTCCGCTCGAGGACATGCTCTCCGAGCTCTCGCGGCGCTACGAAGCCGAGGCGCTCGATCCGGGCGAAGCGCTGGTGGAGATCGTCACGTTTGCCGGCGGCCACCCGCAGCGCACCATGCTGCTCGCCTACCTGCTAGCCGAACGCCTGATGCACGGCGGCAGTCCCGACGCTGCGCTCGCAGCTCGCGTCATCGACGCCGGACTCGAGAGGGTGCAGCCAGCCTGTCAGGCGCTCTGGGAGCAGCTCACGCGCCCCGAACGAATCGTGCTCAGCGCGATCGCCGACGGCGGCACACCGACCAGCCGCGCTGTTGCCTCCGAGCATCGGATTGCCCGCAACACACTTCAGGCGGCGACTGCTCGGCTGGTCCACCAGGGTCACCTGACGCGCGTTGCCCGGAGGACGCAACTCGTCGATCCGCTGCTCGGTGAGTGGCTGCGTCGCCGCTGACCAGCGGTGGCGACGAGGCTGCGGCGACCGAGCTCCGGACTGAGGTTCGCGTAGCTTCTGAAAGTGCGTCTCGAGCCGGCCGAGGACGTCTTCCAGGGAGTGAACCGGGGTGCCACCGGGGCTCATGCCGAAGCCGATGAGCGCGCGGCCCCCGTGCCGGGTTCGTGCCTCCCGCGGGAACGATGGTGCGGTGCAGGGACGCTCTCCATCGTCGGCCGTCGGTTGGGGGGATGGGTCGCGTACCACCGGGCGTAGCGCCGCGCCAGCGGTGCTGCGGTGATTCCGTGGGCGACCACCGACATGCCGATGGTCAGGTACGCGGCGAGGAGGATCGTTTGAGCACCCCTCAGTTGCGCCTCCTGGACCGAGATAACCGCAAACACGATCGATGCCAGACCCCGCGGCCCGAACCAGCCGAGGAACCCGACGGTCTCCCGCTTGGCACCGCTTCCGAGCATGGAGATCGCTACCGGAAGCATGCGAATCAGCGTCAGGCTGAGCACGGCATAGAGCGCGATCTGCCAGCTCACGCGCTCGAGCGCCGGACCCAGGAGCACCGCGCCGAAAATCAGGAACGTGACTCCGCCGAGCAGCCCCCCGACTTCCTCGTTCAGGCGCGAGGCCTCCTCGGACGGCCGCGGGGCAACCGCTCCGAAGATGGCTCCAGCGAGAAAGGCCGCGATGAACCCCGAGCCGCCAAGCGCGACCGCGAGGCCATAGGCGAGGCCGGCGCCGGCGACCGGGATGACCTGCAGCCACGATCCGCTGATGAGGTTCCGGCGATAGCCGATCGCGACGACCGCGGCAGCGACCAGGCCCGCCGCTACACCGCCGAGGATCCCGTATCCGATTTCCTCCGCCACGATGCTGATCGCGTGTTGGCTTGTAGCGGTCTTGTCCTCGACGTCTGCCGCTGCGAGCGCGATCAGCAGAAGCGGCACGCAGATTCCGTCGTTCAGGCCGCTCTCGACGTTGAGTCCCTGTCGAATGCGCGACGGCAATAGCGGTTCGGTCACGACCGCCTGCCCGAGGGCGGCATCGGTGGGCGCGAGCAGCACGGCCAAGACGACGGCCTCGGCGGCGTTCAGATGCACGAAGATCGCGGCCGCCAGCACCGCACCAACGGCGATCGTCAGCGGCAGTCCGATCGCGAGCAGGCGCAGCGGCACTGCATACTCGTGTCTGAGCACGTGCATCTTGATCCGCGAGGCGTCCGCGAACAGCACCACGGCGAGCGTCGCCTCGGCCAGTGTGCGCACGGTCGCACTCGTCGGCGCGAGCGTCACCTCGTCGATGATCAGCGGCCCGACCAGTAGCCCAATCAGCACGAACGCCATCGCGGGCGTGAACGACGTGCCTGTTAGCCGGCGCGAGACTCCAGCCACCAGGAGCAGGGCTGCGGCGATGAGCGCGAGTTCCCATTTCACACCGATGCAGCATCTGGTCACGGCCGCGAGACCACATCCCCCAGATGAGGTGACGGGCGAGCTCACGCGTTACCGGCGCAGGTCTCGCTACGCGATGCGCTGGACCGACTATGCGCGCGTGAACATCTCCGCGGGCGGGCTCGCTTCGTCGTGGTCGTTGTAGTAGCTGACCATGATCGAGCCGTCGGCGGCGAAGTCCAGAACGGCGAAGCCGAGGCGGAGATTGCCGTCGGTGTCGGTCCCGCGCTCGATGAAACTGACCCCCTTCGGGAGTTCATCCCCGGGGGGCGGGGCCTGTGGCCAGCCGCCGTGGCCGATGCAGCGCGGGTAGGCGATCCCGATCCGGCTCTGCGCGTTGAAGCCCACGCATCGATGCTCGTGGCCCCACAGCCAGGCACGCACGCGACCCGAGTCGAGCACCGGCCCGAGCTTGTCCTTGAGCGCAGATGCAAGGGTTAAGGGCCCGCCGATGCTCTCGCCGATAGGGGGGTCGAACGCGGATAGGAACTGGTGATGGGAGAGCAGCATCAGCGCACGGCCGGTCTGCTCGGCGTCCTGCGCCCAGGTGGCGACGTACCTCGCCTGCGGGTCCTCCAGCGCGCCGAGGCCGCCCTGCGCCTCCCCGTGCCGGACCACGTCCGGGTGCCACGCGGTGTCGAGTCCGACGAGGTCCCAGGTGGGCGTCCGCAGGCGGAAGAAGCTCGTCGGTCTGCCGTCCGCGGAGCGCTGGTTGGCGAAGCGCGGGTCGCCGGCGAGGAGGTAATCGAAGTAGCACCAGGCGCCGGAGTACAAGTCGTGGTTGCCGTCCAGCGACCATGACGTCACCCCCGCCTGCGGCGCGCTGACGGGCCAGCAGTCGGGGGCGAGGACGTGCCTGTCGTACTCCTCGCGCAGGCCCGACAGGTAGACGTCGCCGAGGTGGATCACGGCCACGGGGCGCTGGCCCGCCTGCCCGACGTGCTTGCGCATCAGCGCCGCGACCTGCTTGGCCTGGGGCGTCCCGGAACCCCAGTCGCCGACGACGATCACCAGCGGCCTGTCGCTCTTGATCTCGTGCAGCGCCGGATTCGGGTTGAACGGGTGGCTGCCCTGGGCGATCTGGTCGAGCACCGACGCGCTGACGTCGGCAACGAACTGCTTATCGTCCGGCACCATTTTCTCCGGCTGCTCGCGCACCACCTGCTCGTGGACGTGGATGACCTTCCCCGGGGGCCTATGGCGCTCCCGTACCATCCCGGCCGCACGGAACTTCTTGTCGAGTGTGGACTGCAGGAGGCTCGTGATCGGGTCGCGCGCGATGAACGGCATGCCCGGCGCGTCCCCTCCGGAGGATTGCTTGAGGTTCGCTGGGTCGGGCATCCGCGACAGCATCGCCGTTCGCGGGTCCGCGTCGCCCGCGCCGATCGCTCGCGCCGCGGCGGCCGCCGGGCCGTCCAGGTTGCCGGCCGCGAGGTGCTCGCGCATCGCTGTCACGTAGCGCTGCATCTCACTCTTGCTGACGACTTCGTCGATCATGCCTGTGCCTCCGTGATGCTCACCGCGGGAACTCCAGCCGGCCGGCCGGCAGGTTGTCCCATGGCCGTCCGGTGCGCCGCGTGTAGGCTACTTCCCGCGGAAAACCCACGAGGCGCACAGCGGTGGATGGGTTTGCTCTGATCGAAGAGCGGTTCGGAGTGTTTCATCGGGCTAGGGCGGCGAGCGTGCCGCTGTTCTAGGCCAGGATCGGTTTCGCGGGCGGCTTGTGCTCTGAGCCGCGGCCGCTTGCTGGAGCCGGCGGGTTCGGCCCAGGCGAGCGTTCGATCAACGGCGTGGGCTGGGGGAGCCATCCGGTCTTTTGGGCGGATGGTGCGCTGCGGCGGCGTTCGGGGCGAGGCTAAATATCTTGTTGTGGTGTGTGAATGCTGGGCGGGTAGAGGCGTGAGGGTGATGGCGGGCGCGGCGGGTGCCTAAAGGAGCAGCAAGCGGCGGGAGGAGGGTTATCCTGTTGGTCGGGCCGCCTAACGGGTAGGGAGCGTTAGATGGCGAGCGCCGATACCTTGTTGCAGCAGCGCGGATCTCGCGCGGGGGGCGAGGGGCGCTTAGCGCGCGGGGTTCTGAGTGATGTCGATATCGCGGCGGCGACGCTGGCTGACATGGCGCCGGCGATGAGCTTTTTCTTCGGGTTCGCGACGATCGTGACCGCCGCCGGGATCGCTGCGCCGCTGACGGTGATCGCGGCCGCGATCGCGATCGGGTTGCTGGGCAACACCCTGAGTCAGTTCTCGCGCTCGCGACCGTCGACGGGCTCGTTCGTGACCTTCATCGGGAGCGCGTTCGGCGGCTACAGCGCGGTGGTGACGGCGATTGTGCTGTGCACGGGGTACATCATCGCGGTGGCCTCGGTGGTGACGATCTCTGGTGGCCTGGCGGAGATAATCCTCAAGCAGTACCTGTCGATCACGATCCCGTGGCAGGCGATCAGCGCGGTTCTCTCGCTGGGGGCGCTGGCGCTGATCGTGACCGGCGCCAAGCCGTCGACCAAGGTCGCGGCGGTCCTGTTCGTGTTCCAGGTCCTGTTGCTGCTCGTGGTCGCGATCGCACTGCTCATCGAGCACTCTGCTTACATCAACGCGAAGCCGTTTGATCCTTCAAACCTGCACCACGGCTTCTCTGGCCTGTCGTTGGGCTTTCCGCTGGCGGTGTACCTGTTCGTGGGGTGGGAGAACTCGGCCGCGCTGGCCGAGGAGCACCACGACCCGCGGGCGGGTGTCGCGCGGGCGGTGTTCTCCAGCATCCTGGTCGTGGGGGTGTTGTACGTGTTTTTGTCCTACGCCACCGTGGTCGGCTTCAATAACAACGCGACAGCGTTGACCAACGCTCAGATCCCGTTCATTACAGCGGCGGGCACGATCGGGAGCGGACTGGTATTCGTCGCCTACATCGCGGGTTTCACCTCGATCTGCTCGTGCCTGATCTCGGCCACCAACTCTCAGGCGAGAATCATCTTCAACTCCGGGCGCGAGGGGCTGCTGCCGTCGATCACCGCCCGGCTAACCGAGCGCGGCAAGACGCCGTGGGTGGCCTTCTCGGTGTATCTTGCGCTCGCCTTGGGCCTCTCATACGCGTTTGGCTGGAACACCGATCCGGTCACGTTCTTCGGCGAGATTGCCACCATGGGCACGATCCTGATCGCGCTCACCTACCTAGTGGCCAACCTCGCGCTGCCGGTCTACTACCACCGCCACGAGCCGGAGCACTTCTCCAACCTCAAGCACTTACTGCTGCCGCTGCTAGGCGCCGCCGCGATCGGCTATCCGCTCTATCAGCTCGTCAAACCAGGACAGCCCGCGCCATTTGACCGCTACCCGCTGATCGCCGCAGGCGTGGTCGCGGTCGGGCTGATCTGGGGGGCGATCGCCTTCGGACGCGACCGAACACTCGGCGAGCGGGTCGGCTCGGTCATCGCCGACGCCGACTGACCCCAGCAACACGACTGCCCGAGGTTGTCCGAGATCTCGTAGAAATTTGAGTGGCGGGTCCTCCCGTCCCGTCCGCTCAGCTTGGGAGCGGTTCGGGGCGTCAACCAAGTTCGAGAAGACAGGAGGAACCGCCATGACGAAGGTATCCGGCCCGAATGGCTCCGCAGGCAGGCATGGCGGAGCCGGTCGCAGCGGCGCCCGGTCAGCCCGACATGATGCGTTTGCAGTGCGCCATCAGCGCGTCGTAGTCCTCCGAGCGTGTGATCTCGACATACTCGGCGTCGGTGACTGCCTCTAGGTTGTGGCCCGACTCCCAGTAGTACGTCTCGCCCGCCTCGAAGTCGCGCGCGCCGTCCGCGCTGTGCACCCGCATCGTCCCGCTGATGATGTAGCCCCAGTGTGCGCACTGACAACGATCGTCAGGAAGCCCGGCAAATAGCGGATCGGTCCTGAGGCCCGCATCCAGACGGATGAGGCATATGGCCAGCCCGCCGGCGTCCATGCGCCGGATACCGACGCCGGGTCCCTCCAGTTCCGGCATGAGGTCGTCCCACGCCAATCCATCCGCCATCTTTCGTGACTCCTCGTCGACTCCCGTCGCCCAACGACGCCATACGAACGCGCGACGAGCCTACGTGATCTGTCACATGACGGTCAAGGCGTCGGCCGAGCGGGTACCGGCGCAGCTCAAGCAGCTCAACAGACTCAGCAGACGGCCTGTGCAGCACTTCGCCGAGCCTGGCCGACCTGATCACGAGCACGTCGACGCGGTCCGCATCAGCGCCTCTAATGACCAGCTCAGCACGCCCTACTGAAAGTGGGCGCCGCCGTCGACCGCGAACGTCTGTCCGGTGACGAAGTCAGATCCTGAGCCGCACAGGAAGAGAGCGGAGCCGACAAGGTCCTCCGGTCGCTGCTCGCGCCGGAATGCCCGCGCATCGACCGAAACCGCCCCGACACGCAGGTGTGCCTCGTCCTGCTCAAGTGTCGCCTCAGTGAGCGTGTAGCCCGGCGCGATCGCGTTCACGCAGATATGGTCGGGGCCGAGCTCGCGCGCCAGCGCTCGGGTCAGACCGATAACCGCGGCCTTGCTCGTGACGTAGTGGAGCATGAACGGGACGCCCCTGAAGAACGTGCCCGACGAGATGTTCACGATCTTTCCCGCGCCCTGCTGGCGCAGGTGCGGCACGACGGCGCGGCACATGAGGAATACGCCGCCGACGTTGACTTCGAGGACTCGCCTCCAGTCATCCAGCCCGATCTCGGTGAACGGCCCCATCTTCAGCGTCGCGAAGATCGCCGCGTTGTTGACCAGGATGTCGATGCGGCCGAAGTGCGACGCGACCGTTTCGACCATCCGGGCGGTGTCCGTCTCCGAGGAGACGTCCCCGGCGAGGCCGAGGCCGCCGTCGTACGCGGCGCCCGCCTCCTCGGCCCCGACCACGTCGAGGATCGCGATCCTTGCACCCTCGGCGGCGAGTCCGTCGGCGATCGCGCGGCCGATGCCGCGGCGGCCGCCGGTGACGATCGCGACCTTGCCTTCGAGACTAGGCATCGCAGGAAGAGGACCAGCCTACCGGAGATCGGCCCGCCTGCGCGACAATGCGGGTGCCGACGCCGCCGAGCGTTAGCTCTGGCTTTCCGCGCGGCAGGTCAACTGGTACGGGCGACGCTGCGCCCGAGGACCCGCTTGCCCTCATCGACCAGATCCGAGGTGCCGCCCATGACGACCGTGATCGCCTTCGATGTCAACGAGACGCTGCTCGATTTGCGCGCCCTCGACCCTCACTTCGAGGCGCTGTTCGGCTCGTCCGCGCTGCGCGCGCAGTGGTTCGCGCAGATGCTGCAGCTGTCGTTCGTTGGTGGGCTCACCGGCCAGTACCTCGACTTCACCACGGCCCAGGGGGCGGCGCTGCGGATGCTGGGCGAGCGCCAGCGGGTCGCGCTCGACGACGCGACCGTCGCCGAGATGGTTGACCGGATGCGCACGCTGCCTCCTCATCCGGAGGTCGCCGAGGCGTTGCGTATGCTCGCCGGTACCTCGCTGCGGCTTGTCGCGCTCACGAATTCGACTGCGGAGGTCGCCCGGGCCCAGCTCACCCAGGCCGGTCTGGACGATATCTTCGAGGCCGCGCTGTCAGCGGACACCGTGCGGGCGCTCAAGCCGGCGCCGGCGGCCTACCGGCACGTCGCCGAGGAGTGCGGCGTGGCGCTTACCGAGGTGCGGCTCGTCGCCGCCCACGCATGGGACGTGTCGGGCGCGCTTGCCGCTGGCGCCCGGGCCGCGTTCGTCGCGCGGCCCGGGATGGTTCTCTCTCCTGTGGGTGCCGCACCTGACATCGTCGGCGCCGACCTTGCCGAGGTCGCGGAGCTCATCATCGAGCGCGATTTCGGTTGACCCGAGCGATCTGTCAGCGACCCGGGGGCGAGCGTGAATGTCATCGTCAGGGCCGGCGCGACCAGGTGGAACGGCTCCAGCCACGTTCGGTCGACTCTTTACCGCGGCGCCAGCTGAGCAGCGGCAGCGGTGTCTTGTCGGCGGCGACGACGCTCGTGGCCGGTGGTGTCGGGTGCTCACTCGCTGTCGTACTCGTCGTGCCGACGGATCCAGAGCTGCCATCCCTCGTCCTCGTCCCGGCCCTTCGGCGCGCGGTCGAGGAACCCGTAGTACGGCATCAGGAACTCGACTCCGCGACCCGTTGTCGAGTACGTCTGGTAGACGACCCCGTCCTCGAGGCTGAAGGCGGTGAAGCCGAACAGCTCGGTCAGGTAGCCGTAGATGTCCGTTCCGGCGTCCTTGGCGTTGCGGAAGGCGACAGGCGGCAGCTGGTCGAGAATTGGCGCAATCGCCTGGCGCGTCTGCTCGGGGCTGCTCGAGTAGCCGATGTCCGTGTTGAAATCGCTCTCGTAGCTCGACGCCCAGTTGAAGTTCCACCCCATCCGCTCGCGGTAGGCCCGGAGCTTCTCGATCGGCGCCCCGGACACCGCGATCAGCGTCACGTCCCGCGCCTTCAGGTGCGGGATGATGCTGTCGAACGTGTCGGCGATCGACGAGTTAACGGGGCACCCGGCCTCGTAGCTCGGCCCGAACATGAAGTGGTAGATCAGGAGCTGGGAGCGGCCGTCGAACAGCTCCGCCAGCCTCTTCGGGCTGTCCGCCGTCTGGAGCGTGTACTCCTTCTTGACCCGCACCCAGGGAAGCGACCTGCGCTGGCGGGCGAGCTCGTCGCCGATCCGGATGTGTTCCTTCTCGCGCTCCAGCAGCACGGCGCGTGCCGCTTGCCACTCTTCTCGCGTGGCGATCTTGTGGGCTGTCATTGTCGTCTGCATCGTTCTGTTCACTCCTTACGCCGCAATCGGCTCCGCCGCAACGAGCGCCGCGTTTTGGCGCTCGAGCTCCTTGACAGCCCCTGTCCGCCAGCTCTCCGCCATCGTTGCTGACATGGGGTCGGGGAAGATGTCCTCGAGTCCGTTCTCCAGTCCGTCGAGGATGCCTTGCGCGACCAACCTTGGCGCGGTCTTCGGGATCGGGAGATCCCGGACCATGTCTGTGTCGATCGGGCCGGGCAGGATCGCATGAACCTCCACGCCTCGCCCGGCCAGGAGCGCGCGCAGCGACTGCGTGAGCGAGAACGCCGCCGCCTTCGAGGCCGAATAGGCCGGAAGGACCGGCACGGCGGCGAGCGCGCCAACCGACAGCACGTTCACGACCGCTCCGCTGCTCCTGCTCAGCGACGGCACGAACGCCTCAGTGACGCCCCATGTGCCGAACAGGTTGACGGCGAAGTGCTGCTCGAACGCGGCCCGATCACTCAGGTCGTCGGGAACCGACACGCCGGCGTTGTTGATCAGGATGTCGAGCGACTGGACTCGCTCGGCGGCTGCCTGTATCTGCGCCGGGTTCGTCACGTCCAAGACCACGGGTGTAACGCGCTCATCCGGGTGGGTGAACGGCTGGCGCGATGCGGCATAGACCCGCTTCGCACCTCTCCGCAAAGCCTCCTCGACCAGTGCTCGCCCGAGGCCGCGGTTGGCGCCGGTGATAAGCACTGTCTTGTCCGCCATGGCCGCACGTCCTCTGTGCCGGGCATCCGTGGGGTTTGCCGTTGAGGTGGACATGGTTGCGTCTCCTTTGCTCTTGGGATTTGGCTGGTGTTGACGGGTCAGCTGAGGGTGGCGGCGGCCGGCAGCGGCTCGCGCAGCACGGTCTTCGTCACGGCGTCTGAGAGCTCGTTTCGGCGAACGAGCGCGAAGATCGCCGGGATGGCGAGCAGCGCGATCGCGCCGAGCACCCAGAACGCGTGTGTGAAGCCGCCCGTGAGCGCCGTCGGCTCGCTGCTGCCGGTGTGCAGCAGCGCCTGCGTGTGACCGGCGGCGACGCTCGAGGCGATCGCGATCCCGATCGCTCCGCCGAGCTGCTGGGAGGTGTTGAGCAGCCCGGAGGCGAGCCCGGCTTGATGCTCTTTCACCCCGGCGAGCGCAGCGATCGAGATCGGGATGAACGCGAACGCGGTCCCAGCGCCCGCGATGACGAACGGACCTGCCAGGTTCTCGACGAAGTGACCGTGGACGGGGACCTGGGCCGCCCAGATCACGCCCGCTCCAATCAGCGTCATCCCGATCGCCATCACTGGCTTGGCGCCGCCGCGGGTGACCAGCCATTGCGAGACGGCGGCAAGCGCGATCGAGGTCAGCGATGCGGCCAGCCACGCGACCCCGGTCTGGAGCGCGTTGTAGTGCAGCACCTGCTGCATGTACAGCGTGCCGACGAAGATGAACGCGTAGAAGCTGCCGCCCAACAGCAGCCCGGCCGCGTTCGCGCCGGCAAGCGTGCTCAGCCGGAAGATCGATAGCGGCAGGATCGGCGACTCGACCCGGTTCTCCATCACCAGGAACGCGGCGAGCAGACCGGCGGATGCCGCAAGCACGGCGAGCGTTCTCGTGGCACCCCAGCCGTACTGTGGTGCTTGGGAGATCGCGTCCACGAGCAGCACCAGGCCACCGGTCCCCGCGATCGCCCCGAGCGCATCAAACCGTCGGCGCTCGCTGGTGAGCCGGCTCTCCGGAACTACCCGCGGCGCAAGTGCCAGCGCAGCGACGCCGATCGGAACGTTCAGATAGAAGATGTACTGCCACCCGGCATACCGTGTGAGAAGCCCGCCCGCGATCAGCCCGACGGTCGCGCCGGCGGCACCCAGGCCGCCCCAGATCCCGAGCGCCTTGTTGCGCTCGGCGCCCTCGTCGAACATATTCATCACGATCGACAGCGCAGCCGGCAGCATGATCGCCGCGCCCACTCCCTGGACCGCGCGGCTGCCGATCAGGAATGCCTCGCCGGTGGCCAGCGCGCAGGCCAGAGAGGCGCCCGTGAACACGGCGAGACCGAGCATCAAGATCCGCCTACGACCGAGAAGATCGGCGGCACGCCCGCCCAGCAGCAGAAAGCCGCCGAAGGTGAGCGCATACGCGGTTGCCACCCATTGCAGGCTGGTCTGGCTGAAGTGCAGATCGCGGCCGATCGTCGGGAGGGAAACGTTGACGATCGTCAGATCGACGATCGTCATGAAGTACGAGATCGCCAGCAGCGCGAACGCGCGCCAGCGCTTGATGTTTGCGGTCAGCAGAACGGGTTTGTCTGCGATTGTCATCACGGCCTCCTTTGTGCTCATCACCCCTGTAGGCGTCGGGACGCCGCGAAACTGAGCGACGAATTTGCGCGGCCCGCGACGTCTATAGAAGTGATGACCTGTCTCGGAGGCTTCAATGCCAGGATGCGGACGTGACCGAACGCGCGCTTACGCTGGCTCTCGGCGGGGACGAAAACGCATTTCGCGAACTAACCGAGCCCTACCGGCATGAGCTGCAACTGCACTGCTACCGAATCGTCGGCTCGACCCAGGACGCCGAGGATCTGGTCCAGGAGACCCTGTTGGCTGCTTGGCGGGGCCTCGACCAGTTCGCCGAGCATGCGTCGATCCGGACCTGGCTCTACAGAATTGCCACCAACCGATCGCTTGACGCCCTGCGAGCGAACGCGCGCCGGCCGCGGCGCCTCGAACCGTTGAACGACCCGCCCACACCCAGCCGCATGACCGAACCGACCTGGGTTGAACCCTACCCAGACGCGCTTATCGAGGGAGTCGCGGACGAAGCCCTCGGTCCCGAGGCCCGCTACGAGCACCAGGAAGCGATCGCCCTCGCGTTCGTGACCGGCCTCCAACACCTGCCACCGCAGCAGCGCGCGGTTCTAGTCCTACGCGACGTGCTCGGCTTTCGGGCCGCAGAGGTAGCCGAGATCCTCGACACCAGCGAAGCCGCAGTGAACAGCCTGCTGCGACGCGCCCGTGCCGCGCTTGAGAGCCGCCTGCCCGGCGCCAGGCGCGAACGAGCGCCGCTGCCAAACTCCCGGCGCGAACGCGACTTGGTGGGGCAATTCGCGAACGCAATCGAGGACGGGGACGTGGACACTGTCGTCGCGCTGCTCACCGACGACGCCTGGCTGACGATGCCGCCATACCCCTACCAGTACCAAGGCGGCACAGCGATCGGAAACTTCCTGCGCGTCCGCGGCGCCCGCCACGAGACGCCGCTACGGCTCGTGCCGACCCGAGCCAACGGTCAACCCGCTTTCGGCTGCTACTTCCCGTGCCCGCGAACAGGCATCGCGCGCGCTTATGGGCTGATCGTGCTCACACTCGCGGGCAGCAACATCGCCGAGATCACCTTCTTCGCCGACAGCGGCGTATTCCCCCACTTCGGGCTCCCCCGCACCGTGCCCAAACTGCGCGGGTGAGGCGCAACCTAGACACCGGCAGGGGCGGCGTGTGCTCATTCATCGATCGCGCCGGGTTCCACGAGACCGTGTTCGTACGCGAGCACCACGGCCTGGACGCGGTCGCGCAAGTCGAGCTTTGCGAGTATCCGGCTGACATGGGTCTTGACGGTGGCTTCGCTGAGATACATCTCGGAGGCGATCTCGGCGTTGCTGTGACCGCGTGCCACCTGGATGAGCACCTCCAGTTCGCGCGGAGTGAGTTCGGAGAACTTGACGCTCGCACGGGCGCTGGGTGGCCGTGGCTGCGTAGCGCTCGATCAGCCGGCGGGTGATGTTCGGATCGAGCAGCGCGTCTCCGTCGCCAGCCGCGCGGACGAACGTGAGCAGGCGCTCAGGTGGCGCGTCCTTGCGCAGGAACCCGCTCGCGCCCGCTCTCAGCGCGTCATACACATACTCGTCGAGGTCGAACGTGGTGAGCATGATCACCACAGCGCGGTTGGAGCTCGAGGCGAGGATCTGACGAGCGGCCTCGAGCCCGTCCAGGTTCGGCATCCGGATGTCCAACAGCACGACGTCGGGATGCAGGCGGCCGGCTTGCTCGATCGCCTGCGCACCGTCGCTGGCTTCGGCGACGAGCTCGAGATCATCGTGCGCGTCGAAGATCGTTCGCAGGGCGGTGCGCGCGAGCGCGTCGTCGTCGGCGATCAGCACGCGCCGGCTCACGGGCCGCCCGGCTCCAGCGGGATTCCGGCCCGGACGAGGTATCCGCTGTCGGCCCCGGGCTCGCATGATGTCCAGCAATCTTGACCACGCTGGCGAACCTCAGCGATCTGCCGCTCCCTTCGCGCCGAGCAAGGCTTCCGCGTTCACAAAAGGGGGACTCTCAGACGACGTGCCGACCGGCCTTGGCATCGGGAAGGATCACCCGTCGGCTGCGCGACCGACTCTCGCACGCACTCGGACGCGCTCACGATGCCGGCCCCGTTGCTAGCGCCGGCGTCCTGAGCGCTTCTTCTTCTTGCCAGGTGGAGGCGGCGGCGGCGCCCCACGTCCCGCGCGCGTGCTCGACCCGACCGCGGCGGCCTGCTTCTCCTCGGGCTTGGGCTTTCCACGTAGTAACCCGGAACGTCCGCCGCCCCCACTGGAAGCGTCCGCACTGGCGGCGGCGCGCCGGCCGTCATGGCGGCCAGGCGAGGGGGCGGGAGCGGCCGGCGCGACGGGCACGACCGGCCCGATCCTTCTCCGGATCACCCACTGCTGCCCGATCGTCCAAGTGTTCGTGGTGATCCAGTAGAGGATCAACCCGGCCGGGAACTTGATGATGAAGACCACGAAGAACAGCGGGAGCAGCAGCATCACCCGCCGCTGTGTCTGGTCCAACGTCGGTGCCTGCATCATCAGGCTCGACGCGAGCTGCGTGCCGACGTACAGCACGATCAGCACGACCAGGGTGAGGCCGGTGGCGGTGTTCGTCAGGTCGTGGATGAACAGCCAGCTCGATCCATTTAGCCCATGGCAGGCAACCGTCTGTCCCGCAGCTTCGTGGAGCGGGATGTTGTGATGCGCGGCGTAGGCGTGCCGAAACGCCGCCTGGAGGCCCGGACAGATGTCCTCGCGCAGCCTCGTCCGCAGCGTGTAGAAGAGGCCGATGAAGACCGGTAGCTGGGCGACGAGCGGGAGAAACGAGGCGAACGGGTTGATGTCGTTCTCCCTGTAGAAGTTCATGATCTTTTGCTGCTGGCGCTGCTTGTCGTCCTTGTACTTCGCCTGGATCGCTTTCATCTGTGGCGCCACCTGTTGGAGCTTCTGCTTCGAGTGCATCTGCTTGAAGGCGAGTGGCAGCAGCAGAGCGCGGACGACGACCGTCAGCGCGATGATCGACCACCCCCATGAGCCGCCGATGATGCTGTGGAAGAAGACCAGGACCGGACCGAAGATGTCGATCAGCGGCTGGAAGATGTTGGCGAGGACCATGATTACGTTGCTTGTCGATCAGCGTGCGGGCGGCGAGCGGGTTGTTGGCCAGCTTCGGGGCGTCGATCACCGCCCAGCGGGTTGTGAACCCCTCGGTCACCGAGGCCACAAGCAGCTTGAGCTCCACCGCCTCAGCCATACCCCAGAGCAGCGCGAACTCGAGGTCGAGATCGCTGGGCGGGTAGCCGAACCACCGCTCGAACCGCTCCCGCCGTTCCCGTTCCTCCGCCTCAACCGAGCTGCTGTCCTTCGGGAACACGCGCGGCACGCGAGCATGCGCGTGACGTTCCGTCGGCTGTGCCCAAGCCCACCGCAGCACGTCCACCAGCGGAGCGTCGGGAGCGTCGTCTCCGCTATCGAACCCACTCGTCGTCGACGAGCGCCACCGCCCCGACGCCCCGCGCGTACTGCAGGTTCGCGGCGGTGTGAACATCGCTCCAGATCACGGGCCGGGTCGCTCGCCGCAGGCTCGGATGACGCGTGATCCTGTCGCACACCTTGAACCCGATTTGGTCGAGATCGCCCGTCTCGGCCCGCAGGTCGATCAGCGTGACCGACGTGCACGCGGGTCGTCGCGCCGCGTCGGCGTAGAGCGATACCAGCAGCGCGTTCCGGCTAGGTGTCGCTCCCACCTCCCACTCGTCCAGCACCCCGACTCGACGCAGCTGATCCTTGAGCAGAACCCGACGGTCGCGCACGTTGATCGGACTGGCGTCGTACAGATACACCAGACGAGAAACCACCGGCGCAAGCCTACGCGTCAACGGGCGACATGGTCGAGTCGGTTCGGGCACCACAATGACGCGCCTAACCGCCGCTCCGCCAAGCAGTGCGGGAGCGCGGGACGATCGATATCTCACTGCTGGACAGGACGGAGGTTGTCGTGTAAAGGGGTTCCGTCCGCAGCGTTCAGGACCATTCCTGGATGCCGCAGAATTTCAATGAAAGTCGTGGTGAGCAGGGGTTTTTGTTGCCGCCGGACATGCGGGATTGGCTTCCGTCGGATCATCTAGCGTGGTTTGTGGTCGATGCGGTCGCGGGCATGAATCTGGTGGCGTTCTATGGGGCGTATCGGGAGAATGGTCAGGGGCGGCCGGCGTATGATGCGCAGCTCACACGCAGCAGCTCAGCGTGGCGCGTGCCGGGCGAGGAACTCCATCAGTGCGGGGGTAAAGACGTCTTTGCGGGGGTGAAGACGTCTTCGGCTTCGAGGTTGGGCAGATGACCTGCACCCTCCACGACCAGGAGCTCGGGCTGGCGTAGGTGCTCGAGGATCTCGGCAGTTACAGTCTCGTTCGACCAGGGATCCTCCGAACCCGTACAGACGAATGTGGGGATGTGGAGCTCGCGCAGGCGGGGTCGGTAGTCGGGGCGCTCGGCGCGGCCACGAAGTGCCGCCGCGGCTCCCGCTACTGGCGCGCGAGCCATCATCGCGTCGACCCGATGCCGGATCTCCGGCGCGGCCCGTGCCCCGTAGACGCCGGTGTGCATGTAGTCGACCAGGACCTGCATTCCATCGCGCTCAACCAGGTCGGCCCGCTCGCGGCGCACCGCCCGCTCCTGTGGTGTCACCGGCTCCGCGGTGGTCGTTACCAGCCCGAGCGCTCACCAACGCTCCGGGTGCGTTGTGACCAAGTCCATCGCCACCAGGCCGCCCATGCTCGGCCCGACAGCTGCGGCTTGCTCGATGCCGAGCCGGGCGAGCAGTTCCTCGACGTCCTCGGCGTACTCGCGCAGCGTGACGAGATTCGGAGTGACCGGGCTTGCGCCGAATCCCCGAAGGTCAGGCGCCACCACCCGGAACTCACTCGCCAGGGCCTCTCCCTGGGATCGCCAGAGCGAGCGGTCGAACGGGTGGCCGTGGATAAGCAGCACG
This sequence comes from uncultured Solirubrobacterales bacterium, assembly GCA_963719355.1. Classification (GTDB taxonomy): domain Bacteria; phylum Actinomycetota; class Thermoleophilia; order Solirubrobacterales; family Solirubrobacteraceae; genus Palsa-465. The sequence goes on from CAVRBZ010000006.1 coordinate 101,625, forward strand.
CAAGGGCCAGTGCCAGCGTCGTCGAACGCGAGCTCCACGTCACGACACCGTAGCGCGCACGGGCCCACTCGCGAACTCAAACCGCGCATGGGCCACGGGCAGTCTCGGCGCTCAATCTCTGCCCACTCGAACGCGCCGGTTCGGACCGGATCCAGTGCTCTCAAAGTCACGCTCTCGGGCGGCGGCGAGCATCTGCCCCGGCCGATCCGCCCTGACCAGTTGGCTCGGCCTTTGTGGATCGGGAAGCCGCCCCGACACCGCGCTGGCGGTAGCTCGCGCTGACTTAGGTGGGCAGAGGCCGCGGATTGGTGAGGCGCCCGGCGCTGCTGCGTCTTTCCGGCATTGGCCGAAACTTACAGGCGCGCGTCCCAGACTGACCGCTGTGCCAGCACCACCGCGTTACACGAACGCACCGCCGTTCACCTGTGCGGTGCGTAACCGGCGGAGGGGGAGCCCGCCCAACGCCGCGCCACGTGTATTGCTCGCCGTGGCAGAAGGCTGCGAGCGCGCGGTGCGTCCTTCTGCCGCTCGACCTCTACGGCGCCGCGTCGATCGGAGGTGCTCGCGCCGTTGCCTGGTTCGGGTCGGCGATCCACGGCGCCTCGACGAGGGTTGGAGAGCAGCGTGCGGATCAGCGAGCACTGGGGTCCCCACGACGACGGCTGCTGCTGCTACGGTGCACGCGGTCGTGGTCGAGAACAGGCTCGAAGCACCGCCCGCGGGCGAGGCGGCCACACACGAGCCGAGGAGGGTCGTGCCGTGGCCGTGGCTGCGCCGTTACGTGTGGTGGTGGACGGTTGTCGGCGTCGTGGTGGGATCGACGGTCCTGTTGCTGTGGGCGAGGACGCGGCCGGGATATGACCCGTATGGCTGGCTCGTCTGGGGCTATCAAACCGTTCATCTGAGTCTCGATCTCGGCGGCGCGCCGTCGTGGAAGCCACTGCCGTACCTGTTCACCGTGCCCTACGCGCTGGCCGGTCACCGCTACGAATTGCGACTGTGGATGGTCACCTCGGTGGCGGTGTCTTTGTCCGGGTGCATCTTCGCCGGGCGGATCGCCTATCGAGTCACGCGGGATGCTCTGCCGCCGGTCGAGGCCGCCGAAGAGATTCGCCGGTATGTGCCGGCCGCCGCAGCGATCTTTGCCGGCGTTGCGCTGTTGGGCCTCGAGGACTACATGCACTACATCCTGAGCGTCCAGTCCGATCCGATGATCGTCACCTTCTGCCTCGCGGGCATCGACATGTATCTGTCCGGGCACTACCGGTGGGCGCTCCTGTTCGGCGTGCTCGGGTCGCTGGGCCGCCCCGAGGTGTGGCCGTTTCTGGGGGCCTACCTGCTGTGGGCTTGGTTCAGGGTCCGCTCGATGCGATGGATGGTGGTTGGCGCGATCGGGGTGATCGCGTTCATGTGGTTCGGGATTCCCTGGATCACGAACGGCAGGCCCAACATCGCCGGCGAACTCGCGCTGCGCTCGCCGCGCGAGCTGCACCAGAACAAGGTGTTCGGCACGATTGGCCGCTTCACCGAGTTGCAGTACCTGCCGCTCTGGATCGCGGCGCTCGGCACCCTCGCGATTGCGGTCATTCGCCGCCACCGGTTCGTCTTGGCGCTGGCCGTGGCCGTGGTGGTGTGGGTGCTGATCGAGATCGCGTTCGCGTTCCACGGGTTCCCGGCGCTATCGCGCTACATGTTCGAGCCGGCCGCGGTGGCCACGGTGCTAGCCGGAATTGGAGTGGGCTGGGCGCTGTCCAGCGTGGGCACGCGGCGACGAGGCTTATCCGGGTGGGGGGCGATCGTGGCGGTTGCGGCGCTCATCGCGGCGCTCGTGCCTGGCGCGGTCGGGCGGTTGCGAGCCGAGCGGAGCGACCTGAGGCTGCAGCGTGACCGGACGAACGAGATCGGGCTGCTGCAGACCACGATCGACATGCTCGGCGGCTACCACGCCGTCCGGGTGTGCGGCGAGCCGGTGACCGAGGTCGGCTTCGCCAGCGTCCTGGCTTGGAACACGCGCCTCGATGTTGGCTCGGTCGGCTATCTGCCGGGCATCGAGATGCGCAAGAAGTACCCGATCGTGCTGATGCTGCCCGTCTCGCCGGGGGGCTGGTCAGTGCGGCCGTGGCACGCCCGCCCGCAGCAGCGTGGTCAGTGCTCGGGCCTCCGCGCGGCCTATGTGCTCACCAAGCAGCATCCGTCTGGAGTGCTGATCCGCGGCCGAGGCGCTTCGCCTCGGGCCTAAACGTCCGGGGTCTGGCCGTGCGCAGGGCTCGGAGCGGTCAGCGACCGCGACGCGCCCACTTCTTCGGGACAGTGGTCGCACGTTTGCCGCGTCCTGCGCCGTGCGCCGCTCCCGCGTACCGCTCAGCTGGATGGCAAATAGACACGGCAGCTGGGCGGGCGCCGTGGTAGCTGTATGGCGCCAGGTTGGGGGCTATCGGTGTTCGCATCGGCACGCTTGAGTGCGAGCTGGGCCTCGAACCGGTCCCAAGCGCGTCCCAGATGCCTCGCCGCGCACCAGTCCACGCGGTCGACGCGTTGACACGCAACTTGTTCGAGCACGTGCTGCGATCGTGAGGTGCTATCCCCAGTCGACCACGTCGGGCGGCCAGTGAAGGGGTTTGAACGCGGGGAATCCCGCGTCACGAGCATGTTCATGACGTCACCAGCTCAGGTTGGACGAATACCTCTGCGAGCGGCGCGAACTCGCTGATCAGCTTGCGGCGGGCGGAGTCGCCAGCTGGTAAGACGCCTGTCCCTGGGCCCGTTCCCAGTAGCCGCCTGCGGACGAGAATGCGACGGCGAGTTCCGGCCAGCGGTCGGTCAGCGCACCGAGCGTGATCATCCGCTGCTCTGTTGGAGGCGCGTGGTCGATGCCCGCGAACCACAGTTCCTGGTTCGCACCCGGCGGCTGCGCGCGCACGACGTAGGTCGGCGGCTTATCGTCGGCGACGATCCTTGCGTCGATCGCGGCGGGCGCATTCGGGTCGTAGCCAAGCTCCTCGACCGAGTACTCGATCGCGATCACGTGAGATGCCGAGAACCGAATCGGGTCTCCGTAGTTGAGCTCTGTGAGAACGTGCGGCTGATTGACCAAGCGACCGCCATAGCTTCCGTCGCATTGCACTTGCTCGAACCTCGACCCACATGCGCTCCCCGTCGCGCAGGAGTCCGTCAACCAGTCGCGCCGGGAATTCGAAGAGCAGCTTCACCGTGCTTCCGACGGTGAGACGTTCGCGATGTTCGCGCGGCGGGATGAAGAAGCTGCGCGGCGCGACAGCATGCTTGTTCTCGGCGTCTGCGAGCGACCAGATCGGTGCGGCCATGGCGCGAAGCTATCGCGATCACGCCCCGCGAATGACGCAAAGGAGGTCGCGGCCGCTGGACACGACGGTGCTCTCACCGTGCGCCAGCTCTGGTGGGAGATGGTCGCGCTGGGATTCGGACACCGGACAGGTTGCAGCGCCGGTGGGCAGGATGGCCCAGTCGGCCGCTTGGGCGAGGGCGACGATCAAGTCGAGAACGCCTTCGGCCGGCTCTTTGATGCGGTTGAACATCAGGCCGGTCATGGGCTCGCCTTCGGCGGTGACCCCGTAGACGTCCGCCGCACTCTCTCCAACGGTGATGTGGACGAACCGATGTTGAGGATCCGCGCGATCGGTGGCGCTGCTGATGAGGGCCCGGGCGGATGGTCCGCAGTCGTTTTCGGAGGCACCGCCGTTCACGAAGCCCTGGAGGAAGATGTCGTAGCTCATCGCCTCAGATCGGTTGGAGCACTCGAGCGAGGCAGACGAGCTCCTCGGGGAAAGCGGGAGCTGGTGCGTCGCGGTGGGGATGCCGGCGATCCCAGCCCGGGAATCCTGCCCAGCGGAACGCGGTCCGAAGGTAGTTGACGAACGTCGTCTGGTGAATCTCACCGAGAACGAGCCCATCGACGGCGGCGTTCGGGACCTCAATGCTGTATGGAGCGCCGCCGCTGATGTTTGCCTTGTGGAGATAGTCCGGGGCGAACTCGACCCGGAACGGAGTTTCCGCCGTGATCTGACCCTGCTCCATCCGATCGGCGTGTTCGCTGAGTAGGTAGTCCGTAGGGGCGTAAACGACCAGCGGATCTGGGTAAGGGTGCTGCCAGCCGGAGGGTTCGCCGCTCAGATCGACGGCGCCGACGATTTCGAAGAAGGCTCGGAGGGCTAGTGGCAGGCGGCCGATCGACGCTTCCAGCTCGTCGAGGTCGTTGGATGTGTCCGGTCCTGGTGGGACGTAGACCTCTTCCATTGGCGTGAATCGGTAGCCGAGTGAGGGCAGCCGGTCGTGCAGGACTTCAACGTTCTGCCGAACTCGATTCATCATCTCCGTGACGATCTCCTGGGCCTCGTCCCACGCACCCGGAAAGTCGCGCAGGGCCGCTCCCGCCACGAGGAGGTCCGTCCACACCTGCTCGCAGTTGCCGTCGAGGTAGCGCTGCAGGACGTACTTCATCGCGACCTCAGAGACCGCGGATCGTCAGCCAGGCGGACGCGGTAGCTGCCGTCATATCCCGTATTTGGCGCTCAGCCTCGGGAATCGCTCCGGCAAGTCCTCGTCGGTCCACTCCTCGCCACTCGGCTCGCGTGGTGCGGGCGTCTCGGGCGGCCCGACGAACCCATACTTCCCAGTCCGCGAGTGCACCACGTGCATGGTCGGCGACATCCAGTCCTCCCACTCCTCTTCATCCTGAAGATCGACGTCGGCAAGCGAATCTGGATCCCCGAGTGCGCGCTCGTAGACGTCCCGTCCGAGAGAGATGAGGGCTGCTCGGAAGTACTCGAAGGTGTCGTCGCTGCATCCGCCGTTGATGACATAGGCGGCGCCCCAGAGTTCCCAGGTGTAGGCACGATGGATGCAGCGCGCGTGCAGCCGCTCGAACGACAGGAGCTCGTCGTCCGGAAGCTTCGCGAGCTCGGCATGAAGCCCGCTCGGGCTGTCCGCTCGTCTGATGATGGCCCAGAACGCTTCCTCGTCCACGCGAGTCACTCCTCTCGGTGCGGTCGCTCGTTGCCGAAGTCAGACCGCCGTTTGAAGGGATTCCGGTGGCGCTTGGCTGCCGGCGTGAGAAGGCGCTCGGTCTGTGGGTCGAAACACACGAGGTGGTGTGCGGCGGCGTGCTCGACGATGAGCGGGACCGCCTCCTGGACCGAGCCGTAGCGCATCGGGAAGTAGAAGAACGATCCGACGATGTCGTTCTTGAGAGGGCCCTCCGACCACGGGGAATCCTCGCCGGCCTCCTCGTCGATGTCGGGGTACCGAGCGAGCAGCTCATCGGCGAAGGCGAGGAGAGCCGGATGCGGCGGCTCAGGTGCCGGCTGCTCGAGAAGTGGCACGAGCGCGGCGTATCTCTCGGCAGCAGCTTGGTCGGATTCGGGCGGGTCGCCGACCCAGACAGCGAGGTCGTAGCTCATTGGTCGGGAGCCTATTCAAGCTGTCCTTCTCAGAACTCTAGCTTGGCCCGAGAAGCCGAAGCCCGGGTGGGGGGCTCGCGTTGCTCGCCGAGCTTGCGACGGAGCGCGAGGATCTCGCCGTGTGCGGCCGCGAGGTCCTGTCGCAGTTGCCCGACTTCGTCGTGGTGGCGGCGCTTCAGCGCGCCGATCTGCAGGGTGAGCGTGCGCACGACCGAGCTCGGGGCGTCGGGGTCTGCTGGCGGGACGGGGAGCGTCGCGCTTGCGGTGCTGCTCGCGGAGGTGCGTGATCCGTCGCTTGAGCTCGGTGTGGCCGTAGAGGAAGGCCGTCGAGCATGGGGCGTGCTGGGCGACGGCTTTGAAGGTGACCGGACGACCTTCTTTGACCAGCTGGCGGATGGCCCGCTCGGCGCGTTGGACGGCGTCGTGGTGCTTGCGTGCCGCGGCTGCGCGGAGGACCTGTGAGCGGTCATTTCTGGCCTCGCTCATGCGAGGCCTTCTTCGAGGCGCGCTTGGACGCCGGCTCCTCGCACGGCTTGATCGGTCTGTTCGGCGGCGTCGAGCGCGGCGATGATGCTTTCCAGGGCGCGTCGCTCTTTGCGGCGCTCGCGCAGCCAGACGTTGTCTTCTGGCATCTCGCGCCCGGTCTTGCGCTGGAACTGCTCGCGACGTGCGTCGACGATCTGAAGCAACCCGGCAAGCTGGCGCTGGTGCTCGTCGAGGTGGGTGCCGTCGGTGGCGAACTTGTCGCAAGTCAGGCACGCGCACGTGCTCGAGCAGCGGCCGGAACTGAGGCGAGGAGCGATGAATGCGCTGCGTCAGCGCGACCGCCGCCGGCACGCCGTTGAGCGCCTGGTAGCGGTAGAACGAAAGCACCGCCTGCAAGCGAACAGCGACCGTGCTCTCAGACAGCTTCGGTGCGCTCGGCGCAAATGCGACGAGCGTCCCGTCCTCGCCCGTGCGAAGCCAGTGCACAAAGCCGGTGAACTCGCTCAGCCCGACATCGCGCCAGCCGACCTGGCTCGTCTGCAACCACCGCCACCACAGCGCAAGCGCCCGAGCGTACGACTTCACCGTGTTCGGCGAACTCGAGACCCGCAGGTACTCGAGGTACTCCTCGGCAGCGTCGATCGAAAGGCCGTCGCGACCAAGGACCGTCCAGGTCGCCGCGCCGCTCGGCAGCCGCACTTGTTGAACCCGAGGAGCCCCTCCCATCCCAGGGCGGAAATGTACGTCGGACCGCTGGGGCTGACGCCGCCAGCCAGGGGAAGCAGTGGGTCGAAGTCGAGCTGCAGGATCTCCATCACGCGGCGGCCGGTCTTGGCGAGCAATAGCAGCATCCGCTCGGCCTGTTGGTCTCCCGCTCCGCCGTCGCTGACGTCGCGGCCCAGTTCGCCGGCGACCGACAGGACGCGCGTCATCACCGCGTCCTCGATGACCTCTTCCTCATCGGGAGCTCTGGCGCTCGTCCGCGGCCGCTCGCCGGGTTGATAGAACCGGCTGTGCTCGATACCGAGCGCCAGCCAACGGTCGTCCCCGACCGCGCGCGACAAATCGACACGGTGGTCGAGCAGCCACCCGTAGACATTCTCGGGCTGGTTGAGGTACTGGTAGGCAGTCGACTTCGATAGTGAGCCTCCCGTGCGCTCGGATCGCATCGAAGCGACCTCGCCGCGCCAACCGAGGACCAGATCGCGTAGGCCCTCGCGATCCTCGGCCAGGCGCGGGTGCTGGACGCCGCGGTCTTGCAGGTAGCGGCCGAACTTGCGGATAGAGATCAGGTAGGAGCGGGCGCTGGCCATCGACAGCGCGCCGGTCTGCATCTGCATCCCGAGGAAGTACCGCAGCCCGTCGCGGAGCCACAGCGGGTGGACGTCGGTGAAGTGGAGGGCGTGCGTGCGCGGTTCGTGCTCGCGCAGCGGGATGCGGGGGTCGTTCTCGGCGTCCCAGATCTCGCGTCGCCACCACGGCCGGGTGTCGTAGGCGGAGTACACGGCGAAGTAGATGCGGTGCAGCTGGCTGCGGATGCGCTGCCGATCCCAGCGGTCGGGGACCTTGCCGCGGCGCGCGGCGCAGGCGCGCAGGAGATCCTGCTCCCACCGTTCCACGGGCGCGTCCATCAGCGACGCTCGCGGCGGCGCGCAGGCATTCAGCGCTCGGCGCAGGTCGCGAAGGAAGGTGCTCGTGTCGCCGACATGGACGGCAGCGCCCAAATCGAGCAGCCGCCGGGCGGCGTACAGCATCTCGCAGGCGATCACCTCGGGAAGGTCGCGAAGGTCAAGCAGCGTGCGGACCTTCTCGCCCCGAGAAAACCGGCCCTCCCACTCGGGCGCGTCGCCGACCACGAGGTGCAGCCGCCGAAGCTTCACTGGGACGGACAGCCAGAGGCGCTCGCTGTCCTGGCGGATGTGGCCCTGCGTCCCGTCGATGAAGTCGGCCGGGACGGTGTCGCTACGCAGCAATACGGCGCTCCCAGCTTGCCGTCAGACGCTGCCAATCGGCGAGGGCGCGCAGCTCGGCGTCGTCGCTCACCCACCCATAAAGGTTCATCGTGGTCTGCACGTCGGCGTGGCCCAGGCGCCGCGAGACGACGTGCAGCGGGACGCCAGCCAAAAGCAGCGCCGTCGCGTGCGTATGTCGAAACCAGTGCGGCGTCCAGCCGGCCGGCACCTTGTGCTTCAGGGTCCGCCTCAGTCGCGCCACCAATGAGTAGACGCTGCCTGGCCTCCACGGAGCGAACAGCTCGCCGCCGGCCACGTTGACGAACACCAGCGCTCGGTCCATATCATCCAAAACCACGTCGGCGCCCGCATCGCAGAGCAGCCACAGGTACTCGCCGTAGAGCCGATCCACACGGTCGGTCACGTAGATCCGCCGCGGCAGACCGCTCTTGACCCGCTGGCCATGAGGATGCTCACGGGGGATGACGTTGACGTATGGCGTGTCGCCGCGGCCCGTGACCCAATCGCCATGCAGCAGCCCGAGCGCCTCGCCAAGACGCATGCCGCTGCACTCGAGCAGCTCGAACAGCAGCCGATCGCGAACCGACCCCACGTACTCGCCGGTCGACGCGTCCACATGCGCGCACGCGTCCTTGATCAGCGTCATCTGCCCCGGCGTGAAGATCGGCGGGATCTCCCGTCGCGGCGCTCGCACCCGCACCGTCTGGGTCGGTCGCCCGCGCCGTCTGGCCAGGACGACTTGTGGTGCCGGCCGATACGCCGACCGAAGCTGACCCCCCCCTCCCGGGGTGGAGGCGCTTAAACCGCCCATCGCCGCT